>DAOUJW010000001.1:0-105681 GCA_034422115.1 Dehalococcoidia bacterium
CACCCCCCCCCCCCCCCCCCCCCATTCCTGCGTAGGCAGGAATCCAGGAGGGGAGGGGCGTGGACTCCCGCCTTCGCGGGGGTGGATTGGACTTGTTCAGACTATTCTTAGTATTGAAGAAGGGGAATTCAGGCAACGATTTTAGACCCTTCGCTGTCGCTCAGGGTGACAATGAAAAGACCTTGGCGTACAAAGCCTCTAGATGGGCGGATTGATTACCACCGGCTCATTGTAACGGGAGTACTCCAGGACATCGTAGGTGCTCTTGGTGATAGTGGACCTATCTGCCCTTGAGTCGATTACATCCAGGTTATCTCTCTCAGTGATGATTCTCCTCATTGTGCTGTCGTCCTCCCGCGCCCATAGCTCTATAGAGCCGGTCTCCGCCTCGGCCTGCTCTTCGAGTATCCCTATGAAATCCTCTAGTGATATCTTTGACTCCTTCGGAGGCTCCCACTCTCCGGCCTTTATACGCTCCAACATCCGCCTGCTGGGACTGAAGTCACCCCGAAATCGGTTATATGCAACTCCACCGACGAATCCCCCTTTCAACTCCAGCAGGTCGTAGCGCTGTATAAAGCTTTCGAGAGCCTTGGCCGGGTCAAATGGCGTTCCCGTATTGGGGTCCGATGGTGCAACGTTATCCACCACCTCCCACTCCCCGGGGCCTTCCGAAGTATCCTCCTTCTCGTACCTTATGCCATCCACCTCCACCCACTCCGTTCTGCACAGATAGACGTCCTTTCCAAAAGGAAAAGAGCATCCTTCGTACTCAATGTAGCCCTGTGAGTCACCCGTGTACACGATGTCCCCCTGGCCGGACCATTGGTGAACATCCCCGTTGCTCATAATCACAGTGCCCTTTGATGTGGTGTGAAAGGAGCGCACTTCCGTGACCTTACCCGAGTCCCGGTCAAGCTCCTGGCCGGAGGGCAGCGACACAAAGACCAACACGGCTGCAAATACCACCGCCGCTACAACCGCCGCGCGGCCCCACCCAGCTAGATTCCGTGTCTGCAAAGAAACCCCCTCTAGTCCAACGCAGTAGGCGCCTCTATGACGTGCAAGAGGTCAGTAACGATGTACAACCTTGGCCCCCTGTTCCCGATGTCTCCGACCAGAATACCCGCCTGTTCCATTCTCTCCAGGATGCGCCTCGCTCCTGCGGCAGTTACACCAAGCAACCGGGCCGCCTCAGCCACGGTCATAACGGGCCTGGCAAACAGCTCGTCGAGTAGCCTCAGGGCATTTCCAGACTCCCGCCTTTCGAGCAAAGTCTGCCTCTTCTGCTCCTGCAATTTCCTGATGCGGCTGACCCGTGTCAGGGCATCGCTGGCCTGTTCAGCTACCCCTTCAAGAAAGTAGATAATCCAGGTCTCCCAATCGCCCGTCGCGCTCATTCGGAACAGCTGGTCGTAGTAGGCGCTGCGGTCCCGCTCAAAGTACGCGCTCAGGTACAGCAGGGGTGTGGGCAATATCTTCTTGGCACACAGAAACAGTGTAATCAAAAGCCGGCCCACCCGCCCGTTGCCGTCCAGGTATGGGTGAACAGCCTCAAACTGGTAGTGCATCATTGCGCATTGCAGCAGGGGCAGCAGGGTGTCTCCATCGTTGACAAACCGCTCCCAGTCGAAGAGCAGATCGCGGATGAAGTCCGGCGGCGGCGGAATGTAGGTCGCCTCTTCTATAAGCGCGTTGGCCGGCCCAATCCACACCTGCTCATCCCTCAGTTCCCCGGGGCGCCTATCTCCACCGCGCACACCTCTCATCAGGACCGAATGCACCTGATTGACCAGCCGGACCGAGATTGGCAGCTCATCCAGCAGGGACAAGCCATAATCCAGGGCTTGGACATAGTTGGCGACTTCTTCAACATCCCCTTCAGAACGGCGCGATCCCGATGCTTCGTACCGGAGGAGGTCGGAAATGGACGCCTGAGTACCTTCAATCCTTGAGGAGAGGACGGCCTCCCTGCGCACAAAGGGCCGGATAAGTAGGTGCGGGTTCTGGATAGTCTCGCCCACTCCGGCCAGGGTCGCCACCGCCCGTGAAGCCCGGTCAAGCGAGCGCATCAGTGGCATGCTCGGCTCAACGTGGCGCGGCAGGGGATCAGGAACAAACGCTCTCTGCCCTCTCAAGGTTGGTACAAGACGGCCACAGGGACTATGATTTAACTGCTCCATGCTTTTTGGAAACTCCAGTATCTTAAGTTACAATACAGGATACTATTTGGCATAATAGTATCACTCTATCCTTGTAGCGTCAACCGGAGTATCAAGCCCTGCGAGCGCCCGGCTTAGCCCGCCCTTGTTGCCAGCCCCTCGTCAATATAGAATACGGCGGGCGTCATGCCCGTCGGAAGAATGCGATTGCGGAGAGTGAGCAGAACACCGTGGCTGTAACAAGTAAAAACCGCGGCGTTTTCTTTGGCTGGTGGCTCCTGGGAGCCGGCACCGTGGTGATGGTTATGCAGGGAGGCCTCTACGCCTACGGCTTCCCCGCCTTCTTCGTGCCACTGGCCGCGACCCTGGGCACCAGCCGCGGCGCCCTGTCCCTGGCCTTCTCCTTCACACGGCTTGAGAGCAGCCTCCTGGGCCCCATCGAGGGGTTTATGATAGACCGCTTTGGGCCCAGGGGCATCATGTACATCGGCTTTGCGCTGCTGGGGCTGAGCTTCATCCTGTTCAGCTTCGTCAACTCCCTGCTGGGGTTCTACCTGGTGTTCCCCATAATCGCGCTGGGGGCCAGCCTGTCCGGGTTCCTGCCCGTCATCACGGCGGTCAACAACTGGTTCTCACGCAGGAGGGGCCTGGCCACGGGGATCTGCTCCGCGGGGGTCAACGTGGGCGGCGTGCTGGTGGCTGTGGTGGCCTTTTCCATCTCCATCTACGGCTGGCGGACGACTGCGGTGTTGATTGGGCTGGTGATATGGCTGCTTGGATTCCCTCTGACTGCCATGATGCGACACAAGCCCCAGCCATACGGCTACCTGCCCGACGGCGACGACCCGCACGCGCCGCCCGGCTCATCCGCCGGCGGAGGGGCGTCCGGCGCAGAGGAGACCCCGGACTTCACGCCCATGCAGGCGCTCAAGACGCCCGCCTTCTGGTTCATAGCCTCCGCCCATGGCTTCTCGCTGTTCATCGTCGGGTCCGTGTCCATTCACCAGATACCCCTGCTGGTGGACGCTGGCATATCCTTCGAGACCGCGGCGTCGATTCTGGCGTTCATGACGATGGTGGCGATGGTGGGGCGGGTTGCAGGCGGCTGGCTGGGCGACCAGCTGGGCCGAAAGTTGATCCTGGTGGTCTGCTTCCTGCTGATGTCCGCAGGAGTTGTGGTGCTGGCGACTGCCCAGACGGTCCCACAGGCAATGCTGTTCGCAGTCCTGTACGGCCTGGGCTACGGGGCTAGAGCGCCCATTCTCATCGCCATTCGCGCCGAGTTCTTCGGCCCCAGGAACTTCGCCACCATTATGGGCCTCTCACAGCCCATCATGGTCATAGGCTCCTTCTTCGGGCCCATAGCCGCCGGTTTCGCCTACGACGCGCAGGGCAGCTATCAGATGGTGTTCTTCGTCATCTCAGTGATCAACCTCATTGGGGCGGTGCTGGTCTTCTTCATCAAGAAGCCAGACATCCCTCAACGCGGCTAGGCCGTAAACGAGCAGAGGGGAGAACCCCTTATCGAGGCTCTCCCCTCCAGGCCTGAAGCTTCTTCCTCAGGCGTTACGGCTTCGGCTTGTCCTTAGGCTCGGGTGCGGTGCATCCGCATGAATCGCACATTGGCGTATCCTCCTTCCGTTGCGCAATCAGCAATGCGCTTCTATATCAGTATGACACAAGCGGGGTTGAAGCGCAAGAGCGGGACTTCAGTTGACTGCCAGGCTATAGTCAGCGTAATGAACGACACATTCAAGTGCTTCGTTTGTCGGGTCGTACCTGATATTCCAGTTGTTTATGACATCCCGTCCAAGCAGGGACGGCAGGCCTTCGTTACCTTCATGCGGACTGGCGATAAGCAGTTCTATTGCGTATACCCTTGTGTACAGTTGATCATCGAAGGAGAGCAGGGCAGATTCGCGATAATATGGCGATAGTCCGCCAACACCTCTGGATTGCATAGCGCCGCCCAACTCCTCAAGGGGTATTCGCGCCCTGCTCACATCCCTGGGATGAAGGCATGTCCTCTCAGCCCCCGTGTCCAGGAGGAAGAACATCCAATGGTCTACTCGCAGTCGTGGAATAATGAGCCGACCCTCAATGTATGGGCGGCCGCGTTCGTCGAACTCACCTAGTATCATAGAATGAGAATGGGAGGGTCTGTATCCAGAAACTCAATTACGACTTCCGAGCCACGATAACCCTGGCTCTCTACTTTCTCAAGCACTTCGTCCATGGAGCTCCCTATTGCCAAGACCCCTTCCTTGCCCATTGCAACCCACATGTCCGGGTATTTCTCCATCAGGGAGGCTCGCTCCGACCACATACGTTTGACGATATGGCGGTATTCGCGTATCCCATCTACCAATGCCTGGGCGCCCCCCAGATCCTCTATGACGGACGACACGTAGGCTTCGTCCATCAGGTCTTGCATTCTGTCAGCCGTCTCAGACACCGTCTACCTCGCTAAAGAGCGCTATTTTGTCGCAGTCCACACCATCAATTTATCAGACCTGCCTCTCCCAGTCTACAAGCGGAGCGTCTGGTGGCCCACACCCTAGTCGACCACAGGAACCCGAACCCGCAGGCGGGGTGTCCTGCTCCATACGCCCAGGAACACCACGACCAGAAGCGCCATAACCAGGGCCGTCACCCTGAACATGTTCTCAATGCCCCAAAGCGTTTCAATGACGCTGCTTCCCACAGATCCCACAAGCAGACCGAAGACCAGAACGGCGTTGGTCACTCCCATGAGAGTGCCGTAGCCGTATATCCTGCCAAGGTCCGTAGTGATGGCCAGTGAAGACGGCATCGCAGCGCTCTCCCCCAGTCCCAGCAGCAGAAAGAGCGCCAGCAGCACCATCACGTTCGGAGACAGAGGAATGCCCGCGGTCGCCGCGGCCAGGATCACGCCGCTCACCGCAGCCATCAAGTGCCGAGGCACGCGGTCGGCCAACCGCCCGAAGATGGGCTGGAACACGCTGGACAGGACCGCCCGGGACCCCACAACCAGGCCAACCATAGTCGCGCTGGCAATGAGCACGTCGGTCATGAATATGGCTATAAAGGTCATCACGGCCCCTATGCCCAGGCCGAAGTTGAAGTTGAAGGCGAACAGCCCCAGCACACGGAAGTCCCTCAGCATATCCCGGACCGGCGCAATCGCCGCATCCTCATCGGAGCGACTTGTCGCGCTCTGGCTGGGCATGGCCACGCCCACCAGCAGCAGGGCCAGGACGGCGGCTCCGGCGAGGGTCAGGAACGTGGCGTCCACGCCCACCGTGTCCTTGAGGTACCCGCCTATCAGCGGCCCAATGCCGAACCCGGAAGTGAAGGAGACCATGAACATCCCCATGTACCGCCCCTCCTGGCCCCGCGGCGACAGCTCTCCCACGGTTGCCAGGGCGGAGGTGAACATGCAGGCCCCTCCAACACCCATGACCATTCGCAATACAGCCACCGCCTGGAAGGTGTCGGCCAGAGAAAGCCCCACGCCGACCACCACGTAGATGCCCAGACCCGTCACGATGAACGGGCGGCGCCCCCATTTGTCGCCCAGCCTCCCCATGACCGGGGTGAGGGGCGTCTGGGTGATGGCGAAGCCGGAGAAGGCCAGCCCCAGCCAGAGGCCCGACGCTCCCAGGTCCCTGGCGAAAACCGGCAGTATGGGGACCACCATGCCAAACCCGGCCGCAATGACAAACATTGCAAACCACAATATTGCAAAAGCCCGCCATTGGCGGGCCGACATGGAAGTCGTAGCCTCTGATTCAATCATATGGGCGGATATTACCACTTGGACAACGGCTATACAACCTGGATGCGCCCAAAACCTCCGCGCTCGCGGCTGTTTCCGTTACCTGATGAAGAGGAACCAGACAATTGCGCCGGCTATCCCCAGGGCTGCCAGCAGGGGCACAACGCAGGTGACGAAGGTCGAGGCCGTCTGCGCCAGCTTGAAGGGCAGAAGCACAAGCCTGACCGGAAGGTAGAGCAGCTGGAGCAGAAAGCCCATCATGCGGATGCGCCCTGAGCCATTCGGGGCTGGCCCGGAGCCTCAGCCGGAGAAGAAGAGCGTCTCAAATTCGGCAGAGCTAGGAGGCCTTGGAAGCGTCCTGCATCTGCTCCTTCAAGGCCTCGATGGCCTCGTGGCAGCCGAACAAAGTCGACAGCTTGCCGTTGACGCGAACCCTCTGCTTGGATATCAGCCCCTTCTTGTGCAGGGACCAGAAGGACCAGCTGAGGGCAGACGGCTTCATGCGGGGGAAGATGCGCAGTAAACCCTGGTCGTTGTACTCGAACACCTCGTCCGGACGCTTGATCAGTTCCTCCAGAATCATGGACTGGAGGGGCGGAAGGTCCTCCTCTGCAGGTCCCGAGGAGGTCATTATCTGAGAAATCTTCATTGCATACCTCTAAATTAGCGCTTACAAGAATGCTATCAGACTTGTCAAGCGCTTATCAAGACGGGGAAGCGCGTGGGGCTACCGCCTCTCCTCGTCGTTGAGCCTCCTCTCCAGGCGTTGAAGAGCGGCCTGGGTTTCCCGCAGCTCCCTCAGCAACTCCTCCCTGGACGCCGGCTGCTCCATTTCCCGCATCCGCTCAGCCTTCGCATCGTCCAGGCTGTTGATGATTATGGCTATGAACATGTTTATCACCACAAAGGTGCCCACGACGACGAAGCTGACAAAGTACAACCACGCCCACGGGTGCGCCTCCATGGCCGTGTACATGATGTCGGTCCAGTCTTCCAGCGTTAAAACCCGGAAGAGGGACAATAGCGAAATCCCCAGGTTGCGCCAGTGGACCGGGTCGTGCTCATGGAAGAGGTAGTAGCCCATGATGGCGTAGATGTAGACCACAATGCTCATCAGCATCATCACGTGGCCCACGCTGGGGATGGAGCGCACCAGCGCCGAGACGATGAGCCTCAACTCTCGGACGGCGGAGATGAGCCTCACAATGCGCAGCAGGCGGGCGAGCCGGGCTATCATGGCAAACTGGCCGGTGGAAGGAACCAGTGCGAACACTATCACCGCAAAGTCGAAGACGTTCCACCCGTCACGGAAGTACCTCTGAGGCCGCGGGGCCAGCGCCGTCATCTTGAGCAGCGCCTCGACAATGAAGACGCCCAGGGCCACATTGTAGCCCAGCTCCAGCCAGTCGCCGTAGGTCTCCTCAATCTCCGGAGACGTGCCGAGTCCCAGCATCGCGCCGTTGGCCAGGATTACCGCGATGATGAAGTACTCGAACCAGGAGGACCCTGTCAGCTTCTGAGACAACCGCACCAACTGGTTCATTGTTTATAAAGAGTAGTATCTGGGCTGTGCAGGCATTCCGGGAGTCAGCGGACGTCTCGGTGCAAGTTACACTTCATAATCCAACGTCATGTCGTACTCCTCGGCATGTCCAGCAGAGAACCCGCCAGTACCCGAAAGCCCGGTGAGTTCGCTGGTGCCCGACCCTGGAACCACTTCGTACTCCGCCGTGGCTTTTTCTGCGTAAGACCCCGTGTGCCGTAGCACGAAGCTGCCTGTCCTCCCACCTAAGCTGCCCACAACCTTCTCGAAACCTGTGAACGACGCGGCCCCACTCCCGAGATACGTCATTACGTACATGAGGTTGCCTGTGCCTGACAGGTCACCGTGGAAAGACCTCTTAATGTGCGCCCGGGTTAGCTTCGGCCCGTCCTCTGGTTCGTCAAACGGCTCCTCATCCCAACTTATGATCTTGAAAGTGGCTTTTGTCTGCATACTCTTCTCCTAAGATGGGAGTGAGCGGCGGTAGTTTAGTACAACTAGCTACCACCAGATCTTGTTCTCTACGCTGTCCTGCAGCTCCGTGAAGTCCCTGGTCCAGAGGGAGGTACTGAGGTACTTCCAGCCACCGTCGGCCAGCAGGCAGACGATGTTGCCGCTCTCCATCCGCTCGGCCAGACGCACGGCGCAGCACACCACCGAGCCGGAGGATATTCCGGCGAATATCCCCTCCTGCTGCATCAGCTCCCGCGTGGTGCGGAAGGCATCCCGGCTCTCGACCATTATCCGGCTGTCCAGCAGCGAGAGGTCCAGGATGGGCGGGATGAAGCCCTCCTCCAGGCTCCTGAGACCCTGGATAACGTCGTCCGGGTGGGGTACCACCGCCACTATCTTGATGTCGGGGTTGTACTCGTTGAGGCGTCTGCCCACGCCCATCAGCGTGCCACCGGTCCCCAGCCCCGCCACGAACATGTCCACCTCCGGCAGGTCGCGGATAATCTCCTGGCCGGTCGTCTCGTAGTGGGCGCGGGGGTTGGCCTCGTTGCCGTACTGGTAGGGCATGAAGTAGGTGGGGTCTTCGGCCGCCATCTCCTGGGCCACCACAATGGAGCCGTTGGTGCCCTTGGCCCCGTCGCTGACCACTATCTCCGCGCCGTAGGCCTCCAGCAGCTGCGCCCGCTCCTGGCTGACGTTCTCCGGCATGACCACCTTCACCCGGTAGCCCTTCCGCTTGGCGATGAAGGCCAGCGCTATGCCGGTGTTGCCGCTGGTGGGCTCCAGGATTATCTTGTCGCGGGTGAGCGACCCGTCGGCCTCCGCCTTCTCAATCATGTACTTGGCAATTCGGTCCTTGAGGCTGCCCGTGGGGTTGCTCCCCTCCAGCTTGGCGAAGATGTGGACGTCCTCCTTAGGACTCATCCGCGTCAACTCAACCATAGGCGTGTTGCCTATGGTGTCCAGGATGTCTCGCTTCGTCATGGCCGGCTGTCCAACCCTTCCCTGGAGCGCAAGCCCCTAGCCCTGGATGGCGGTGACGGGCTGCTCCTGCAGGCCGCAGAAGGCCACGTAATCGATAAGCTCGTCGATGGAGGGGTTGTCTCCGCAGAGGGGGCACTCCTTGTTCCGTCGCAGCTTCACGGAGCGAAAGTCCATGCTGAGAGCGTCGATGATGAGCAGGCGGCCCGCCAGAGGCTCGCCGGCGCCGATTATCAGCTTGATGGTCTCGACGGCCTGTATGCTGCCGACCATGCCCGGCAGCGCGCCCAGCACACCGGCCTCGGCGCAGCTGGGCACCGCGCCCGGAGGCGGAGGGGCCGGGAAGAGGCAGCGATAGCACCCCTGCCCGGGGATGAACACGCTGGCCTGGCCATCGAAGAGGAGGATGCTGCCGTCCACCAGGGGCTTGCCGCACAGGTATGCGGCGTCGTTCACCAAGTACCGGGCCGGGAAATTGTCCGCCCCGTTCACTATCACGTCGTACTGGGAGATGATCTCCATTGCGTTTTCGGAGGTGAGCGGCGCTTCGTGCACCACCACGTTAACGTCGGAGTTGTAGTTTTCGAGGGTCTCCCGGGCCGACTCTACCTTGGGTCTGCCCACGTCGCTCTGCTGGTGGAGTATCTGTCGCTGGAGGTTGCTCAGGTCGACGGTATCGAAGTCGACGATGCCCACTGTGCCCACGCCCGCCAGTGTCAGGTACACGGCGACAGGCGAGCCAAGGCCACCCGCTCCGACTATGAGCACCTTTGCGTCGATGAGACTGCGCTGCCCCTTGCTTCCAACCTGGGGCATGATGATGTGACGGCTGTATCGGTTGACCTGCTGCGGTGTAAGCGCCTGAACCATAACTTGTAACTCCTCCTAAGCTGTCCTGGGCATACATTATACCCCAAGGACTACCTGTAAAATAAAGACCCCGCTCTCCACGCTCGGCCAGGGCCGAGGGGTGTTTCCAAACGGGGCCTGCGCCTTTCCGATTATCGTGCCGGGGCTAGATGTGGTACATCCCCCGGTTCTGCAGCCGCTCCTGGCGATTAGCCAGGTCCGCAATGGTGGTGGAGTTCAGCACGCTCTGCACTGCGTCTTCCACCGACCTCCAGACCTCGCGCTGGGCGCAGATGTTTGAGAGGTTACACTCGGCCGGCTCGTCGATGCACTCCAGGGGCGCTGCCGTACCCTCAAGGCCGGCCATAACCATCCCCAGGCTTATCTCCTGGGGAGCCTTGGCAAGCACGTGGCCGCCCTGGGGTCCCCTGCGGCTGCGTATGAACCCGAACCTGCTGAGCGTGGGCAGAAGCTGCTCCAGGTAGGGCTCTGGAATGCTCTGGCGCTCCGCTATCTCCACCGTCTGAACGGACCCGTTGCCGTAACGCTGCGCCAGCTCAATCAGCGCCCGCACCCCGTAGTCTACCTTCATGGGTACCTTCATTCCCCCCACCTCCTCTGTTCTATCCGTTCAAAAAGTATAGCACGCCCCCTGTACAGCTTCAAGTACGATTGCACTTATAGTAACGCTTCATCTTGGGCCTTCCTATCTGTTTGAGGAATCAGGTTACGCGGCCTCCCAGCAGTCGCGATAGCTCTGCCGCAGCCGGATGCCGGGCGGCGGATGGCATTTGCTCGTACTTCTCCAGTAATTCTGACTCGGAGAACTTCTGCGGCCAGTCCAGGTCGGCGGTGACTTGGCCATCGTCAAGCGTGATAGCGGCCATATCCATCAGTCCAACAATGTCCCTCACAAGGGCGCGAACTGGGAATTTGAGGTCTCTGTAATACATCCTGACCCGGTCTGCCAGATCACTCAGCAACATGGAGTCGGCGTCCAGTAATACATTTATGATCTCCATCTGCCGCTCCGCCAGCGCACGGCGGCGTGGGCTGCGCAACCGCCCGAAAAGCGATTGGGCGAACTCTCGATAGAGTATCCGCTTGCTGTGAGTAACTATCTCTGTGGCGAGCGCATCACACCTCTCAGTGACCGCCGGCAAGGCGAATCTCAAGAACGGCGTGATATCATGACCGTTGATTCGAGACTGATACAACGCCGCCAGGTACTCTTCTTGATGTTCGTAATAGTAGTTGGATAGGCTTACCATCACCATATCATTAACGCCGGCTCTTCTTAACATGAACGCTTCCAACGCGCGTGCGCTACGCCCGTTGCCGTCACCGAATGGGTGCATAGCCCCAATATGGTAGTGAGTCGCCATGGCCTGTATGATGCGGTCATGCCCTGGGAATTCTGTGGATATGGCCTGCAAAAGGCCCTCAAATGCCCCAGCCAGTTCAAGCCCTCCTTCCGTACCTCGGCAGCGCGGGCGGCCAAAGGTAACGTTCGCTCCATCGCGGCGCAGCGCGCCAGGCTCGCAATGATCATCGTCACAATCTTTTACAATGCGCCGATGGATACCAAATATCAGCTCTCCCGTGACCGGCGTATCAGGGGAAAGAGAGCGAATCCACCGGTAGGTATCTGAGGCGGCTCGCAGCTGCCGCTGAGAATGGGTGAGGCCGCTAAGCGCGTCCGCGTCAGAGGTGAGCGCTTCTTCCTGCTCTCGCGGAGTGAACTCAGCGCCTTCTATGCGTGACGTTCCGACCGCCTCCAAGCGCAGTTGCTCCTCATGGACCTGTTCAATCCATCGTGGCAGGTAAGGCAGACGGTTCAATACGCCGGCAGCAGTCTTAGCGTCGACCAACAAATCTGTTACAATTGCGCTGTCATAGCGTACCCACTGCCGCGGGACAGTGTAGTGACTGATGGAGGTAGATACCATTCGCTCCTCATTTCCCGTCTCATTTCAAGTTTCTACGCACGTAATCATATAGAACACTCAATTTCATTTCAACTCCATTTCCGTTTCATTTCCAAATTCTGCCAATTGACTTGAGGGGTTGCTTATTTTGCAAGAGCCTCATATTATAGGCGGGCAAATTCAACCAACATAAACCTGCAAGGAGAACCCATGGACGCCATATCACTTGAAGTTACGCCAAGGGACGTGCTGGGCAAGAAGGTAAGCGCCCTGCGCCGCGCCGGCATGACCCCGGTACACCTCTACGGAAAGGGAGTCGATTCCAGGGCCCTCCAGGGCGACACCGCCACCGTCGCAAGGGTGGTGAGCCAGGTTGGGCAGAACATCCCCCTGTACCTGAAGGTGAGCGACACCAGGGAGCAGGACCTGGTCTTTGTGCGGGAGGTCCAGCGCCACCCCATCACTAACCAGATACTCCACGTGGACTTCTACCGGGTTGAGGCGACCCAGCGAGTGCGGGGCGAGGTGCCCGTAGTCCTGGCCGGCGAGGCCCCCGCCGTGCGCGTCCACAGGGGCGTGCTGATGCAGGCCCTGTACGTGCTCGCGGTGGAGGCCCTGCCCATGGACATGCCGGAGAGAATCGAAGTGGACATCTCCCACATCGAGGAGTTGGACCAGGACGTCCGCGTCTCCGACATCGCCGTGGACCAGGCCATCACCATCCTCACGGACGCCGAGGAGCTTGTGGTCAGGATCAACGCTCCCAGGGTGGCCGAAGAGCCGGTAGCCGCCGCGCCTGTCGACCAGGCTGAGGAGGCTGTGGAAGCGGCGAGCGCGCCTGCCGAGGAGCCGCAGGAAGAGGAGTCCGACTAGCCCTCTACCAGGGACTAACGCCGTGACCCCGGACAGGATAGAGGTTGTCCCCTACGACGACGAGTGGCCGCGTCTGTTCAGAGACTTGGGCGCCGGGCTGCGGGCGGCCCTTGGCGACGTCGTCATCCGCATCGACCACATAGGCTCGACCGCCGTGCCCGGCCTGGCCGCCAAGCCCATCATCGACGTCCAGGTTTCCGTTGCAGCCCTTGAGCCTGTGGAGCTGTACCGCCTTCCACTGGAGGGGCTGGGGTTCGTCTTCAGGGCGGACAACCCGGAGCTGACCAAGAGGTACTTCCGCGAGCCGCCCGGCAGCAGAAGGACCCACGTCCACGTGCGGCGGGCGGGAAGCTGGGCAGAGCAGTTCGCCCTCCTGTTCCGAGACTACATCAGGACCCACGAGGAAGACGCCCGGCTCTACGCGGAGCTGAAGCGCCGCCTGGCCCAGGAGCACGCCGACGACCGGCGGGCCTACACAGAGGCCAAAGGCCCCTTCATCTGGGAGGTGATGCACCGGGCGGACCGCTGGTCCCAGGACGCGGGCTGGCAGCCCGGCCCTTCGGACGCGTGAGAAGGCATCTCACCCCCATCCCGACCTTCCCCCACACATGGGGGAAGGGGTGATTTAAGTCCCTAGCTGGGCAGGGTAGACTCCAGGAAGGCCTCGTGGCCCTTGAGGAAGTCCGCGGCGTCGACCGCGCGGCGTCCTTCAAGCTGCACCCGCTTGAGGCCCAGGACGCCCGCGCCCGCGGCCACCCCCACCGGCGCCGGGCTATCTCCGTCCAGAGGGATCACCTCGCCAGGAGCGGTGACGACGTGAGACATGGGCACGGCCTCCAGCACCTTGAGCAGCCTGCCCTCCCATCGGGTGAAGGAACCGGGCCAGGGGTGATAGGCCCGCACCTGACGCCACAGGGTCTCCGCCGGAAGCTCCCATCGGATTTCGCCGTCCTCCTTGGTCAGCCTGGGGGCGTAGGTCGCCTGCGCGTCGTCCTGGGGCTGAGGCGCAAGGTCGCCCTGCAGGAACCGCGGCAGGCTTTCGACCAGCAGCTTCGCTCCCTTGCGAAACAGCCTGTCCGTGAGCGACTCCGTCGTGTCCTCCGGCAGAATCGGCTCCTCCTGCTGGGCGATTACGGGGCCTGAGTCCATCCCCTCGTCCAGCAGCATGATGCTCACGCCCGCCGCGGGGTCACCCTCCAGGATTGTGAAGGCCACCGGTGAAGGCCCGCGATGGCGGGGCAGGAGCGAAGGGTGCACGTTGACACACCCCGCCGGAGGCATCTGGACTACTTCCTCAGGGAGGATTCTGCCGTAGGCGGCGATGGTGATGAGGTCCGGGGCCAGGTCGGCCAGCAGGCTGTGGGCCTCCGGGGTTCTCAGGGTGGTGGGCTGCAGCACCTTCAGCCCTCGCTCAAGGGCGAAGGTCTTTACCGGAGGGGCCTCCAGGCTTCTGCCTCTTCCCGCGGGCCTGTCCGGCTGCGTGTAGACGCCAACGACTTCATACCCGTTCGCCAGAAGTTCCTCCAGCGGCGGGACGGCGTAGGCCGGAGTTCCCATGAAGACCACTCTCATAGCTTGCTCTTTGTGGGATTATAGAGGTGTGGAAAAGCCAAAACAACAGCCCCTTAAATTCATCAAAAAATGGTGAAAAACTCCCGCCAAATTCCTCGGCCAACCCCTTGCATCCCCTATTCGACGACTCTGATATAGTTGTCCTCGGCCAAATGCCACCAGTCCGAACCATAGCGGGGAGTTGGCCCCCACCTAGCCTGAATGCCAGGCTCTTTTTAGTGCCATCGGCGCTATCTATCCGCCGGAGGGTTTGCCCAGGCAACCCTCCGGCCCCAGATACGATACACCAAGGGAGCGGCGCATTCAGTATGAGATTTAGAAGCCCCGCGCAGGCGTGGGAAGCCGTGCTGTCAAGCCTGGAGCTGCAGGTCAGCCGGCCCATCTACAGAACCTGGCTCAAGGACACCGTCGGGCTGTCCCTTGAGGACAACCGCATAGTTGTCGGGACGCCGTCCGCTTTTGTGGCGGAGTGGCTGGAGAAGCGCATGTCCTCTCTCATCGAGAGCGCGCTGTCCCAGGTCATGGGCCAGAGGACGGAGGCGCGCTTCCATATCCTGACGGAGCAACCGGTACCGGCCCCGGCCATGCCCATCGCCTCGAATAGCCCCGAGCCCGGCGCCACGGCGCCCGCTGCCGTGCAGGCTCGCGGTACTGCCGCTGGCCGCCCCAGGCTCAATCAGAAGTACACCCTGAGCTCATTTGTGGTTGGGGCCTCCAACCAGCTGGCCTACGCTGCCGCGTTGGCAGTGTCCTCCCGGCCGGGAGAGGCGTACAACCCCCTCTTCCTCTACGCCGGGGTTGGCCTTGGCAAGACCCACCTGCTCCACGCCATCGGCCACGCCTGCGCCTCCAAGGGCCTGAGCTACCTGTACGTAAGCTCTGAGCAGTTCACCAACGACTTTGTGACCTCCATCCAGACCCGCAAGACGCGGGAGTTCCGTGAGAAGTACCACGGGGTCGACGTGCTCCTGATGGACGACATCCAGTTCATGCGCGGCCGCGAGGCCACCCAGGAGGGGTTTTTCCACACTTTCAACGATCTCCACAACACCAACCGGCAGATTGTCATCGCAAGCGACAGGCCGTCGTCGGCGTTGCTGCCCATTGAGGACCGGCTCCGGTCAAGGTTCGAGTGGGGCCTCAGCGCGGATATCCAGACTCCCGACCAGGAGACGCGGCTGGCGATCCTCCAGGCCAAGGCCGGAAGCCACGGGGCAAGCATCCCCCAGGATGTCCAGGATCTGATTGCCGAGAGCTTCACCTCCAACATCCGGGAGCTTGAGGGAGCGTTGAACCGCGTCTGCGCTTATGCTGACTTCACGGGGCGGCAGTTAGACCTCCCCCTGGCGTACGAGGCCCTTGGCGACCTTGTCGCCACAACCGGCTCGACAGTCCCTCCTCCTGAGACTGTGATGACTGCCGTGTGCTCCTTCTACGAGACCTCAGTTGAGGCTCTATGCAGCCGACGCCGGGACAAGTCGGTGACAAGGGCCCGACAGGTTGCCATCTACCTGCTGAAGGAACTGTCGCTGAAGAACCTCCGCGAGATTGGCACCCTCGTTGGGCATAGGGATCACGCAACCGTGAGATATGCTTGGACAAAGATAACCCAGACAAGGGACACTGACGCATCTCTCTCGTCCGAGATCACTTCCATTACACAACGGATTAGCGCGACTGGCTAGCTGACGGCTACCATACTCGTTCCGAAGCACCTTCTGATACTTCTCCACGTCGTTTTCACAATCAGCGACTATTACTACCATTATCTAATATAATCATACTGATATGTATGATAGAGCAAAGATAACAGTGAAAGCAGGGAATGGAGGCTCTGGAGCCATTAGCCTGCGCAGGGAGAAGTTTGTTCCGAAGGGAGGCCCAGATGGGGGTGATGGAGGTCGTGGAGGCGATGTGGTTCTGAGAGTGCGCGAAGGAGAGCACATGCTTCGCGCCTTCCGGTATAAGCGGCACTTCAGTGCCGGGGATGGTGCTCCCGGGGGTGGAAACGACCGCACTGGTAGAAATGGTGACGAATGTGTAATTGATGTCCCTCAAGGTACACAGGTATACGCGTGTGCCACTGGCGAAGAAAGGCAGTTGGTGGCTGACTTGGTGGACGCCGGCTCCGCTTGGACTGCCGCCGCAGGCGGAGAGGGTGGTAGAGGCAACGCGAAGTTTGGGTACTCCCAGAACAGGGTACCTCTCTTGGCCGAGGCGGGAGAGGTTGTAGCCGAAGTTGAGTTGGAACTGGAGTTACAGTTGCTGGCGGACGTTGCCGTCATTGGAGTGCCGAACGCCGGGAAGTCCTCCTTCCTGCAGGCGTGCTCCCGCGCCCGGCCGGACATCGCTGGTTATCCCTTCACTACGCTGGAACCTGTTCTGGGCTTTGTCGAGCGGCGCGGCAGGGAGTTCGTGGTGGTGGAGATTCCGGGCCTCTTGGAGGGCGCGCACACCGGTGTTGGCCTGGGGGATGACTTCCTGAGACACATGGGCCGCACGCGTGCCGTCATTCATCTGCTTGATGGCGCATCGGAAGACCCCCTCTGGGACTATCGCCAAGTGCGGGAGGAGATGCGGCTGTACGACTCCAGCCTGGTTGAGAGGCCGGAGATAGTTGCACTGAACAAGCTGGATCTGCCGGAGGTACAGGAGCGGCGGGCGCAGCTGCTCGCTGACCTGAAGGCAATGGGCATTGACGCCTACTGCATCTCGGCGGCGACCCATGAGGGCGTTGATGCAGTTCTCGACGGGGCGCTGAGGATGCTTGCTGAGCAGCCCGCGGCCCCTCAACTGGAGGAGCGCCCGGTACCGGTGCTGACCCCCAGGCCCCGCCGCAACAGGCCGCGGGTGGAGCGGGACGGCGACGTATTTGTGCTGCACTCCCAACAGGCAGAGCGCCTGGTGCGCCGCGTCGACCTGGGAGACTGGCAGGTGCAGATACAGCTCTGGCAGGAGTTCCGCCGCAAGGGCATAGTGAGGGCGCTGGAGAAGGCGGGCGCACGGTCCGGGTCGGTGGTGAGGATAGGTGAACACGAGCTGGAGTGGAAGTAGCGTGAGGCTCGGCATCCTTGGCGGGACCTTTGACCCGGTGCACACGGGGCACCTGATCATTGCTCAGGAGGCGGCCGCTGTCCTTGCCCTGGACGAGGTGCTGTTCATGCCCACGGGCCGACCCTGGATGAAGGAGGGAACCGACGTCACGGCTACCGAGCACCGTGTGGAGATGCTGCGCCTAGCGGTGGAGTGCAACCCGGCTTTCAGGGTGTCCACGCTGGAGGCGGACCGCCCGGGGCTGTCCTACACCGTCGATACCTTGCCGGCCCTGCTTGAGGGAGAGGCCGAGGGCGCGTCGCTGTTCTTCATCCTAGGCATGGACTCCCTGGAGACGCTGCATCGCTGGAAGGAGCCCCACCGCCTCTTCGACATGTGCACCCTGGTGGCGGTGTCCAGGCCGGGCCACGTGGACTTCGATAGGACGTCCCTGGAGGGCATACGGCCCAACGCCTCGGCGGAGGTGGTCTTTCTGGAGGGGCCTGACATCGGCATAAGCGGGGCCGAGATACGCCGCCGGGTGAGCCAGGGGCTGCCCATCGCCTACTGGGTTCCTTCGGCGGTCGAGAGATACATCCAAGAGCACGGACTCTATCAGGAGGCTGGCGTTGAGCAGTGAGATTTCCAAAAAGGTCCTTGAGCTATCGGAGCAGGTGGGGGCTCTGCAGTACGGCGACTTCACCCTGTCTTCCGGCGCGAAGAGCAGCTACTACTTCGACGGGCGGCTGATGAGCCTTCACCCGGAGGGCGCATACCTCCTGGGCAGGGCGTTCCTGCAGATCCTGGAGGGGTCCGGCGTGGTCGCAATCGGCGGGCCGGCGACGGCGG
Source organism: Dehalococcoidia bacterium (assembly GCA_034422115.1). Classification (GTDB taxonomy): domain Bacteria; phylum Chloroflexota; class Dehalococcoidia; order Lucifugimonadales; family UBA2985; genus DAOUJW01. Next base: position 18,001 of record DAOUJW010000001.1, read on the forward strand.
CCATTCCCATCGTCACGTCGGTTGCTCTGGTGAGCCAGCTTGAGGGCGTTCCGCTGGAGGCCTTCTTCGTGAGGGCGGAGGCCAAGGGGTACGGCATGGGCAAGCAGGTGGAGGGCAGGCTCCAGGCCGGCAGCCGCGTGGCCATTCTGGACGACGTATGCTCGTCGGGAGGTTCGCTGTTCATGGCGATAGAGGCTGTGGAGGCGGCGGGCTGCACGGTCGAACGGGTGCTGGCGATACTCGACCGCAGCCAGGGCGGGGGCGAAGAGCTGCGGAGTCGCGGCTACGATTTCCGCGTGCTTCTGGAGGCCGACGCAGATGGCAAAGTGAGGGTAGTCGAATAGCGGGAACCCCCTCGCGGACTTGACATCTCGGGGCACGCAAAGTAGTTTAGGCCCATCACCACAGAGGGCAGAGTCCCCGGAACGGAGGGTGGCTATGGCAACCGAGTACACCTGGGAGGACCTGGAAAACGCAGTTGGGCAGGACTTTTCCGATGGAGAGACGCGCTGGGCGCTTGAACCCGTGGAGTGGACGTCCATCCGCCGCTACTGCGAGGCGATAGAGTCGGACTTCCCGCTCTTCCACAGCGTTGAAGAGGCGAAGAAGCACGGCTACGAGGGCATCATCTGTCCCGCCAGCCACATCCAGAACCACACCGGCCAGGGGCTGTGGAGGCCCGGCGACCCGACGCGCTGGCCCGTGTCCGAGCGCAACTATACGTCGAGCGGCGTGCCCCAGGGCGGAGGCAGGCCCCTGCCAGCCCCCAAGACTTCAGCGGCCTTCGCCACAGACCGGGAGGTGGAGTACATCAAGCCGGTCTACGTTGGCGACCACCTGGGATCGAGGGGCAGGAAGCTCATCTCCGTGGCCGTGCGGGAGACCAGCGTGGGCTACGGCGCATTCACCATCACCGAGAGCGAGTGGGTGAACCAGAAGGGTGAGGTTGTGGCCCTGTCCCGCAGCGGAGGCTACCAGTACAACCCCCATCCGGAGGGCTACTCGCCCGACCTGCCGGGCGGCGGGAGCGTTCGTCCTTCAGAGGAGCGGCCACCCTTTGAGGCGCCGGAGGCGAAGGCGAGCTATGTGGACTGGAGCAGGCAGCGCCACTACGAGGACGTGGAGGTCGGCGACCTCATTGAGCCGGTAACGTTCAACATCACCGTTCAGCGCCTGGTCTACGAGGCGGGCGCCAACCGCGACTTCAACGCCATCCACCACAACGATGAGGTCGCCCAAGCCGGGCGCGCGCCGGCGATGTACGCCAACAACGGCTTCATCCAGGGCATGTGGGAGAGGGCGTACCGCGAGTTCTTTGGAGTGGACGGCTGGATCCAGAAGGTAGGCCCTTTCAGGATGCGCATCTTCAACGTGGTCGGGGAGCCGTCGGTCGTGCGGGGCAAGGTGGCGAAGAAGTGGCAGGAGGACGGCAAGAACTACGTGGAGATTGAGATGTGGAGCGAGACGCCCAAGGGCACCAGCGTAGGCCCCGGGCCCGTGGTGGGCACACTGCCTTCAAGGGGGTAGACGGCGCAAGTCGCCTGTCTTCAGCATAGACTACTCAAGCGGCCTTGGAACTCTCCAGGGCCGCTTCCATTTATTGCTCCGCTCATCATGCCAACACCGGTCAGAATACCTTCTTATTCCCGCTCATGGTGAGCCCGTCGAACCAGAGCGGGAAGATAGCGCAGGTTGTGCGTCCCCGCTCACCCTTCGACAAGCTCAGGATGAGCGGGATTGTCCACTAACACCAACACGCCCCGAGAAAACCGAAGCCCCCGCGGACTTGACATCATCAGGGCGCGAGAAGTAGTTTAAGGCCATCACCAGAGAGGGCAGCGTCCCCAGAACGGAGGGTGGATATGGCGACCCAGGAGCACACTTGGGAGGACCTGGAAAACGCAGTCGGGCAGGACTTCTCCGACGGAGAGATACGCTGGGCTGTTGAACCGATTGAGTGGACGTCCATCCGTCGCTACTGCGAAGCGATAGAGTCGGATTTCCCGCTCTTCCATAGCGCCGAAGAGGCAAAGAAGCATGGCTACGAGGGCATCATCTGTCCCGCCAGCCACATCCAGAACCACACCGGCCAGGGGCTTTGGAGGCCCGGCGACAACACTCGCTGGCCCGTGTCGGAGCGCAACTTTGTGGCCAGCAACGCGGCCGGAGGCGGAGGCAGACCCTGGCCCGCTCCCAAGACCACGGCGGGCTTCGCCACGGACCGGGAGGTGGAGTACCTCAAGCCGGTCCACGTGGGCGACCACCTGGGCGCAAGGGGCCGGAAGCTCATCTCCGTGGTGGTGCGCGAGACCAGCGTGGGCCACGGCGCATTCACCGTCTCCGAGACGGAGTGGGTGAACCAGAAGGGTGAGGTTGTGGCCCTGTCCCGGAGCGGCGGATACCAGTACAACCCCCATCCGGAGGGCTACGCCCCCAATCTCCCAGGCGGAGGCGGCACCGCTCGTCAGGCCGAGGGGAGGCCGCCCTTTGAGGCGCCGGAGGCGAGGGCGAGCTACGTGGACTGGAGCAAGCAGCGCCACTACGAGGACGTGGAGGTCGGCGACCTCACTGAGCCGGTGACCTTCCACCTGACCGTCCAGCGCCTGGTCTACGAGGCGGGCGGCAACCGGGACTTCGCTCCCATCCACCACAACGACGAGATAGCCCGGGCCGGCCGCGCGCCGGCGATGTACGCCAACAACGGCTTCATCCAGGGCATGTGGGAGCGGGCGTACCGCGAGTTCTTCGGCGCGGATGGCTGGATACAGAAGGTGGGGCCCTTCAGGATGCGCATCTTCAACGTGGTTGGCGAGCCGTCGGTTGTGCGGGGCAAGGTGGCCAAGAAGTGGCAGGAGGACGGCAAGAACTACGTGGAGCTGGAGATGTGGACCGAGACGCCCAAGGGCACCAGCGTGGGCCCCGGGCCCGTGGTGGGCACCCTGCCTTCCAGGGGGTAGGTGGCGCGCTTGGCGCGGTCTGGCAAATAGACTGACAGATTCAGGAGGCGCGGACTTCAGTCCGCGCCTCCTGCGCGTCTATGTTGGTAGTGCTGAGCTACCCATACGAGCAAGCCACGTGATTGATCTTGCGCTTAAGTCCTTCGAGTCAGAGTACGGGACATTGACAGCGTACACGCTACCGGATATTCTAAGTGCGGCCCACGGGACTTTTCACTCCAGCAGAGGGCTAAACTATAGCTAAGGTGATTGCCATGAGCGAAGAGCCGACATATCGACCGCTAGAACACGATGAGTGGTGGGATGAAATTCGCATCAGGACGATTCCAAAATTTGCTGCTAGTAGGCCTTGGAACGAGTGGAGGAAAACCGTGGAGGTCTCGCTAGTCCGCAAGGATCACGTCCTGTATAGCAAGGAGTTCAACACTATGGCTGAAGCTGCTGCGTGGGTGCCTTGGGGAGTGGCCATAGTGAGGGAAACGGAAGGCGTTGATATGCCCAAAAACCAGGACTACTGCGCGCAGTCGGGGTGTGCAGAGAAAGCAACGGTATTCTATATGCTGCGACACCTTTACAATACGGAACAGAGTTTGATGCAGATCCAATACCCCACTTATCGAGCATTCTGCGAAAGCCATTCCGAACGAGGCTATACCAACCCTGAGGACAGCGACGAGAACTACGTACAGTTTGAGGGAGCATTCCCAAAATTTGATGAGGCCCGCGACGACGATTTGTATCCCTCTTGGTACGGGTGGACAGTGGACATAATTGGGTCTAGGAGAGAATCTTTCTATTAGGGGTTGGTATTCGATTGGTCTGTTGTATACTACATTCAATTGCTAGGCCATTAGCACCACGTAACACTGGCTCTCCGTTGCCGCGTCCTCGTGCACTATTGGACGGCTAGCCGAAATAAGAGGAATTAAGATGATAGCACAACAGCAAGGCTTCGGCGACCTTGTGGAAGATGCGTATTCTGGAAAGCTTAGGCTTCCAGAGTTCCAGCGTGGCTGGAAGTGGAATCGAGCCAGAGTAGTTCGGCTGTTCGACTCCGTTCGAAAGGACTACCCGATTGGTGGATTCCTTACTCTGGAGGCGTCAAACAAGCTCAACCTTTCTCCACGCCTGTTCGAAGGTGTAAATGAGCCCGGTAAAGAGAGCATGGGATCTTATGTACTGGACGGCCAGCAGAGAATCACAGCTGGGCTGGCGTTATACAAGGGGACCGGAGGGTCTCATTACTTCCTGAATCTCAAGACGTTGTGGATGTTGGCGGTTGATGCGAATCTTGATTACGATGACAAGAGTTGTTTAGAGAGTTTTGCCAACGATTTGGATGAGGAGGACAAGTACATCACGGCTCGTCCGCGATCTAATGATCCAATGAAACTGCTGGAGGACGGCCTGCTCTGGACACCGTGTTTGACCGACGACATTGAGTTCTCAAATGCCAAAGAGACCTACCTGAAGTACAATCCAGACAAGACCAGATTCATGGATCGGCTGGTGTGGCCTTACTTCAAGATCGGTCGCGACCCCACAGTGCCAGTTACAGTGTTGGATTCCGATATGCCTATCGAAGCTATTACGCGGGTGTTTGGAACGTTGAACACTTCTGGGCAGCAACTGACACCCGTTGAGATCGTCGTAGCCGTCCTATATGCAAGAGGCATACATCTGCGGCAAGAGCTCGAGGAATTTCGCGATTCCAAAGATCACTATCGGCACATTGAGACAACAGGTGAACTTTTCCTGCAGACCATAGCCTTGCTGGATCGCAAAGACTCCAAGAGGACCACGCTTCCAAAGACGATAGACTCACACAACTACAGAAGCTTCAAGAACCACGCAGTGGAGTGTCTGGAGCAAGCTGGCAGATTCCTCTCTGACCGCTTTGGTGCTGGGGTGGACGAAGACGGTAAGTTGATACCGTATCCGGCTATGCTCCCGCCGCTCGGCATTGCACTAGCAGAGATCGAAAGAAGATTCACTAGTCCTAGCCCAGACAAAGCGCATTGGGAACGGAACCTGGAACGCTGGTTTGTTGGTTCAGTACTCAAAGAGCGATACAGGGAGTCCCAGCCCGCTACACAGAAGAGCGACACTGAGGAACTGCTTAAGTGGATAGAAGATGGGCATGAATCTGAGCCAGGCTGGTTGAACGATGTACATGTTCCATCACTGGATCGGGTTGTTCCAACCAGCGCAATCGGCAAAGTCATTACCTGCATGATCAGCCGTGAGAATCCGAAAGATCCGTTGAACAATGTGCCAGTTGGGGGAAGTGGTGGGGCCATAGCTTCCTCACAGTCCCATCACATATTTCCGAAGGCCTTTTGTGACCAGTACATTTCGGACTGGCGTAGCGCAGGGGGGTTGTCTAACTTGGCATTGAACGTCATGCCTCTCACACAAGAGACAAATAAACGCTGGAGCAGGATGAACCCCCTGGATCAGGTTGCAGACGTCAAGAATTATTGGCCTTCAGGGTATCTCCAACAATACAAGCCCTTCTTCATCAATGAACGTTGTCTGGAGATAATGGAGAAACCGGTAAAGAGCACTGCTGACTTCTACAGCTTTATCAGTGAGCGCGGCAGACTCGTTCAGGAGTACATTGCCAATCTATGGGGCTTCACTCCAAGTACTGAGCAGATAGAAGATGAAGAAGAGGAAGACTAGACACGGCGGGCTATTTAGTCTCTACCTGCTCTGATTTGTCGGCTAAGATTCTATCCAAGGCTAGCCTTCTATCCAATCCCACCAGTCCGGTATGGTTATCCTGACCAGGACGTTCTTCTCCCCGCCATACTTCCAGTCTTCTCCTTGCCACATATCCCAATCGTTGCCTTCTACCTCCAAGAGGGCGCGTATGATGTCGAGCTTACCCCCGTCCCTGCTCCCTTGCGCTTCTTCACCCACGATTGCACGTATGATGTTGAGCTTACCCTCGTCATCAAGCTCTTGAGCGGCACGTACGATGTCAGTGCGCCCCATAGCAAAAACCCCCTTCGCCTTTGGCTAGCATTGAACATAATCCCCTTCCCGAAACATGGGGACTCCGCCCAGCCCACAACTTTTGGCTTAACCCCACTGTATCCCGCCCAGGGGGAGGCGGGCCTGGAGCCGGTAGAGCATGGCGTTGGGGTTCTCGCTGTAGAGCCGGGCCAGGTGGTCCATGCGCCCCTGCAGCTTGGACTCGTCGCCGACCCACTGCTCAGACCATACGAGCTGCGGGTTGCGGCCCGCGGTGGAGGGGAACTCCCCGTCGTGGTGCTGCCTCACCTGGCGCGCCAGGTTGTCCGTCAGCCCCATGTAGAAGTCCCCTCCGTCCAGCGTCAGAAGGTACACGTACCGGCTTGCCGTCTGAGTCGTACCGGCGTTGTGGTCGCTCACTTCAACCATCCTTGCGAAGGGCCTAGCCCGCGGCGTTCTTCTCCTCCAGGGCCTCAAGAATGGCCCCGGGGGACATGGGCAGCCGCTGCATCCGCACGCCCACCGCGTCGTAGATGGCGTTGGCCATGGCGGCCAGGGGCGGGATGAGCACCGTCTCTCCCACGCCGCGCAGCCCAAAGGGGTGGCGGGCATTGGCCACCTCAATGATCTCGCAGTCGATCATGGGCAGGTCCAGGCTGGTGGGCATCCGGTAGTCGAGGAAGCTGGAGTTGGCCATAGTGCCGTCCTCCGTCATGTAGTACTCCTCGTTGAGCGCCCAGCCAATGCCCTGGAGCGCGCCGCCCTGCATCTGGCCCTCCACGTAGCTGGGGTGGGCCGCCTTGCCGGCGTCGATGAAGGTGGTGTAGCGAAGGATGTCCACCTTGCCCGTCTCCGGGTCAACCTCCACGTCCGCGATGTGGCCGGCCAGCTGCGCGCCGACTCCGCCCTGCTTGTCCTGGCCGGAGCAGGTCACGGGGCCGCCGGTGTCCATCAGCTTGGCGGCAAGCTCCTTGAAGGTAATCCTGTCCTCCGGGTTCTGCTTGCAGACAAACACGCCGTCCGCAAAGTCCACGTCGTCCGGCTGCACCTCCCACAGGATCGCGGCCCGTGCGCTCATCTGCCTGACCACCTCCTGGGCCGTGTTGATGGCGGCGCGGCCGGTATCGAAAGCGATGCGGCTTCCGCCAGTCCCGCCCGTCCATCCGACAGCGTCCGTATCAACGACGGTGGGGTTCACGTCCTCTGCGGGGATGCCCAGCACCTCTGCGGCCTGCATGGCGACCGCCGTGCGGGTGCCGCCGATGTCCACTGAGCCGGTGATGAGGTTGATGGTGCCGTTGGCGTTGACGTGGATGGTGGCCGAAGAGCCGCTTCCGCCGCCGTTCAGCCTGTAGCCCACGGCCACGCCGCGGCCTCTGTTGGGGCCTTCCAGTGGAGCGTTGTAGTGGGGGTGGGCCTTCATGGCCTGCTCCACCTCCTCGCAGCCGAAGCGCAGGTGAGGCACACCGCTGGGGGCGCGGTCGCCCTCGTGGACGGAGTTCTTGATGCGGAAGTCCAAGGGGTCCATGCCCAGCTTCTCCGCCAGCTCGTCGATGACCGGCTCAACCGCGAAGGCCGCCTGGGGCTGGCCGGGGGCGCGGTAGGCCGCCGTCTTCTGCTTGTTTACCACCACGTCGTAGCCGTCCACCAGCAGGTTGTCTATCTTGTAGGGGCCAAGGCCGCTCATGGCTCCGCCGCCCACGGGCGAGCCGGGGAAGCCGCCGGACTCAAAGGCCAGGTACAGCTCCGCGGCCGTGATCCTTCCGTCATTGGTCGCGCCAATCTTGCATCGCATGAAGCTGCCTGACGTGGGGCCTGTGCCCTCGAAGACCTCCTTGCGGGTCATGGAGATCTTCACGGGGCTGCCGGACTTCTTGGAGAGCAGCGCCACCACGGGGTCCAGGTATGTGATGGTCTTGCCGCCGAATCCTCCGCCAATCTCCATGGGGATGACCTTGATCATGGAGGGTGGCAGGTCGATGATGGCGGCCGTTGAGTCCCGGATGGTGAAAGAACCCTGGGTGCTGGTCCAGATGGTCAGGTGGCCGTCCGCCGACCAGTGGCCCGTGGAGGTGTGCGGCTCAATGTAGCCCTGGTGAACGGGCTGGGTGGTGAACTCCCGCTCCACGATGACGTCGGCCTCATTGAAGCCCTGCTCAAGGTCGCCGCGCTTGAACTGGATATGCCCGGCAACGTTGCTCTTGACGCCGGTGTTCTCGCCCGGGCCGAATCGCTCGACGCGGAAGACGGTTGTCAGGTTGTCGTGGAGCAGGGGCGCGTCCTCGGCAAGGGAGTCCTTCACGTTGAGGATGGGCTTGAGCACCTCGTACTCCACCTCAATGAGGTCAAGGGCCTCCTCAGCGATGTGGGCGTCGGTGGCGGCCACGGCCGCAATCGCATGGCCCTTGTACATCGCCTTCTTGGTGGCCAGGACGTTCTCCGCCAGGAGCCTTACGTTGCCCATTGTCTCCGTGAAGTCCAGGACGCGGTTCTCAATGAGCGGGAAGTCCTTGGACGTGAGCACGGCCTTCACCCCTGGCAGGGCCTCGGCCTTGCTGGTGTCTATGGACAGGATGCGGGCGTGCGCGTGGGGGCTGCGGAGTATCTTGCCGTGCAGCATCCCGGGCATGTTCACGTCTGCGCCGTACTTGGCGCGGCCCGTAACCTTGTCCAGGGCGTCGTGGCGAATGGGCCTTGTGCCCACCACGTTGAACTGGCCGGCATCGGCGCTCTCTCTGTCGGTTGTGATGGTCATGGAGTCCACCTCCTTATTGAGTTATTCCGTCTCCTGCCCGCGCGGAATGGACTGCACGGACTTAGCACCATCAGCCTATAATCTAACCCCGCTCGTGTCAAGGACGGGAATCGCGCCGTCTCTAAATTACACTTGTAATACCTTGCTGTACTTGGTATCGTTATGCGCGGTATCGTTATACTTGGTATCATTTAGGGGAATTTCTGCTTGACAGCGTAGGGCTATAATAGTAGCCTTAACGGGAGAAGAAAGGGGGTATTTCATGAAGTCTACTTCTAGGAATAATCGTTTAGCTGGGTCCATTGGACGTCGGCTATGGATCATTACGCTATTAACAGTCGGAGTCCTGCTTATAGCGGCCTGTTCAGGCCCCGCGGGCGAGGATGGTCGGGACGGAGCAGCCGGCCCGCAAGGCCCCACAGGCCCACAGGGAGCAGTTGGCCCGGCCGGCCCAGAGGGGCCTGAGGGTCCCGCAGGACCCTCAGGCAACCAGGGGCCACAGGGGCCAGCCGGCCCCAAGGGTGACAAAGGCGATCCGGGCGGACCTGTAGGGCCGGAAGGCCCGGAGGGCCCGGAAGGCCCCACGGGTGATACAGGACCGGAAGGGCCGCAGGGGCCGCGTGGTCCTCAGGGCGAGCCCGGCATTCCGGGCGGACCTCCTGGACCGATTGGGCCGCAGGGGCCAGTGGGACCTCAGGGACCCATCGGAGCTCGCGGCGTGAAGGGCGACACCGGACCGCAGGGACCCCAGGGCATTCAGGGTGAGGTCGGCGAGCAGGGACCGGAAGGGCCGGTTGGTCCTCAGGGACCGGCAGGCGAGACCGGACCCCAGGGCCCAGAGGGACCCAGGGGCCCGTTGGGACCCATTGGACCTCAGGGACCGCGTGGTGAGCCCGGCGAGCGAGGACCGGAAGGACCCATGGGGCCGCAGGGCATCCAGGGCCCAGAGGGACCCCAGGGACCTGCAGGACAGCGCGGCGCTGCTGGACCGCAGGGAATTGAGGGACCGTTCGGGCCTCAGGGCCGACCGGGTAACCCGGGTGTCAGCAACCTGCAGATTGTCACAAAAGTAGAGGGCGCCACCACCGCCGATAGTAAGTCGGCTGTCGTTCTCTGTGAGTCTGCCGGTGAGGACCTGTTCGCCGTCGGCGGCGGCTTCATAATCACCGGAGCATCGGACGACGTGATGGTTTCGGAAAACCGTCCCAACGGGCTGGCCGGTGAGGTGCCCGCAGGATGGAGGGTGGCAGCTGCCTACGCAGGCGACGGAACGGCCAGTTGGGGAATCACTGCCTACGCCATATGCGCCAACGTCGCTGACTCCAACTAGGATAATCCAGGTGGTTAACCCACCGCTCTGCTAACCGCAGAAGTGGCGAGGGGGCAGGCTCAAGCCTGCCCCCTCTCTTTTTGTGCCTTATTCCGGCTTCCGCCGGAATGACGAAGAGGGAACACTCCGACCACAAGAAATTCAAGGGTCTTCGTTAGAGAGGGCCCCCGGAACCGCGCCCTACCGCAGTGTCCTCTGCTTCTCTATGTCCGCCCGCAGCTCATCCTCGTCAAAGCCCAGCTCAATGGCCTTGTCCACGTCCCGCGCGGCGGCCTCGTCGTCTCCCAGGCGGGTGTAGGCCCTGGCCCGGTTCACGTAGAACTCGCCTATCTCCGGCAGACGCTCAATGGCCTGGTTGTAGTCGTCTATTGCCTTCTGGTACTCGCCCAGCAGGAAGTAGGTGATGCCCCGTGTGCTGTACGCCCCCACGTGCCCCGAGTCCAGCCGGACGGCCTCGCTCAGGTCCCGGAGCGCCTGGTCGTATTGCCCCAACCGGCCGTAGGAGCCTCCCCTGCGAAAGTAGTAGTCGGCGTTGGCGGGATTGATCTGGAGCGCCTCGTCGTACTGGGCTATCGCCTCCTCCACCTGCCCCTGGCTCTCCAGCTCCACCCCGGCCTTGAAGTGAGCGTCCGCCCGGTCTGAAGCGTCCTCACAGCCTGTGGACGACAGTGCGAACGCGACCAGGGCGGCGGCCAGCAGCGGTGGCCTCACTATGCGCGTAATCCTGAACACCCCGGAATTGTACCATCGCAGAGCATCGACGCGTCCACTCGACACGGGGCACGCAGTGGGGTAGACTGGCGCGAGAACGCCGGGAAGGGAGACGCTATGTTCGGCATACAGGACCGACGCGACCTCATCCAGAAGCTGGAGGAGAACCGCAAGACGCTGCTGGAGGTTGTGGCCACGCTGGACGAGAAGCAGGCCGAGACCCCGCAGAAGGCCGGCGACCGCTCTCCCAAGGGGCAGCTTATGCACCTGGCGGAGGCGGAGCGCCACTACGTCTGGGTGTGGGCGCGCCGCTCCCGGGACGAGGACTCCCCTGACTTGGCGGGCCTCCCGGACCCGGGCGCAACCGGCGAGGCGCCCCTCTTCGACCACGCCAACGAGATTCCTCTGGCTGAGTTGCTGGAGCGGCTGGAGCAGGAGCGCCAGATGACGTACCGTTTCATTGCTGAGACCGCCGACTCGGAGATGGAGCGCGCGGGGCGCAACACCCCCTTCGGCGACCTGAGCGTACACCAGTTTCTCAAGTCCCTCTACAGGCACGACCGCATGCACCAGGATGAGGTGCTTGGCCGGGAGTCCACCTACGTGGTGACCACACAGGACGGCCGGCAGCTGTAGGCCTCTTTGTCATGCCCACCGACACGGGCATCAAGGGGGCCTGGGGAGTTAAGAGGAGAGCACAATCAGGTCCAGCATCGTCACTTGCTTTAGCGACTCGTTGATCCGGTAGTAGACTGCAACCGGGGGCTTGGTCCGAAGCATCAAGACCCAGAGGTCAAGATGAGGCAGGTGGTTTCCTTGATGTGGCACCCTGCTCAACAGCCAGCGGCCGGTGACTGACCATCTGTATTGATACCACTGTAAAAGGCCGCCGAGCTTGGTGCGGACCAAGTGCTCAAACTCAGTAGTCTCAATTACCTGGTAGTAAGTATCAGGCGGCCTACGCTCCTCCATGGTTCCTGGCCACCTCGATAGCGTACTCCTCCACTTCCTGTGGAACCGGCTCGGAACTCAGCCATGCAGAATCGTAGGTTATAGTCTCGCCGGGAGCCGCCGCGAGCCAACCCAACTCCCGGTGGGAGAAGTCAGAGGCCTCGCGAGCGGTCATGTGCCACAATGCCTCAATGGTCTCGTCAACAACGGCCAACTCCTCGGTAGTGAACAGGTCGGTCCTGGCCTCGCGCTGTGGCACAACTCGCTGCTGGATCCCGGCAAAGTAAGGTCGGTGCTCCATGGCGATATCACCTGCGTCGAGCATCACGTCCCGTTGAGGAAGCATCTCGCGCGGAGCGGGACCTTCGTTGAGCCTCCTGTAGGTTGCGCCGGTGATGGATTGTCCAAGCCGACGGTAAGCCTCAAAGTCAGAAAAATAGAGGATCTTGTTTAGCTTTACGGCCCCAAACCGGGGGTCGTTACCGCTCTTCTCTGATATGTATAGGACCAACTCTCGAAACTTGGCTTCACTAAAGGCGTCCATACCATGCCTCTCCAAGGGCGTCCAGTGCCATGTGTGCGAACATCAGTTTCCCTTCTGTTACACGACAGCATATCCGAAAGTCCACCCGATGTCAATTGCCAGCCGGGGTTGTTGGTGAGGCGTCTTGCCTAAAGCGCGGCGGCAATCCTGTCCCAGTGGAACCGGGCGTCGCCGAAGAGGGCCTGGTTGACCCTGGCCTTCTTGTGGTACAGGTGGATGTCCATCTCCTTGGTGAAGGAGATCCCCCCGTGGCACTGGTGCGCCCGGGTCGTGACCCTGCCGTAGGCGTTGCTGGCCCAGGCTTTGGCCTTGGATATCTCCGGGGCGGTGAAGTCGCCCTGGGACACAAGCCCGGCGGCCTGGTAGGTGAGGTAGCGGGAGGTGTCGATGTCCGTTAGCATGTTGGCGGCGTGGTGCTGTATGGCCTGGAAGCTGCCGATGGACCGGCCAAAGGCGGGGCGGGTGTTGACGTAGCTCACGGCCAGCTCCATTGCCGCCTGAGCGCCACCGACCGACTCCGCGCACTTGCCTATAGCGCCCCACACCAGTAGCTTCTCTATAAGCGGCCAGCCGCCGTTCAGGGGCCCCAGTAGGTTGTCCGCTGGAACCTGGACGTTCTCGAAAGCGACCTCCGCCTGCTTGTCGATGCCCATGACCCGCAGCGGGGTGACTGTGACGCCCGGGGTTGAGGCGTCAACCAGGATGAGAGAGACACCATCCCTGGGATCCGCCGTGTCGGCGGAACGCGCTGCCACGATGAAGGAGTCGGCGGCCTGGCCGTCGGACACGAACATCTTGACGCCGTTGAGGGTGTAGCTGTCGGCGGACGGCTCGCAACGAACAGCGATGTCGTCGGCGTCGTACTGGCCGCTCGCCTCCGTCAGCGCCAAGGCCATGACCAGCTCGCCCATCGCAATGCGCTCCAGGTAGGCGTCCTTCTGCTCGTCGCTACCGGCGTCCAGAATGGCCTGTCCGCACAGCACCACGGTCGAGAAGAAGGGACCGGGAAGAAGCGCCCGCCCCATCTCCTCAAGGAGGATTGCCATGTCCAGGAAGCTGAACTCCGCCCCTCCGTACTGCTCCGGGAAGGTGAGTCCAAGCCAGCCAAGCTCGGCCATCTTCTGCCAAAGCTCCGGCGAGTGGCCCGTTTCGTCGGCCTCCATTGCCCGCACCAGGGACTTGGGGCACTCCGCCTCCAGGAACTCCCTGGCCAGGGGGCTGAGCATCTGCTGCTCTTCTGTGAATGACAGGTCCATCTAGTTGTCCCCCATCTTCGTATCAAGTACAGGGTAGACTCTAAGCAGCGTGTCAATCCGCTCGCCCTGAGCTTGTCGAAGGGCGCGAGCGGGAGCCGCACGTCCGTAGTCCACCCGCTCATTTCCTTCGACAGGCTCAGGATGAGCGGTAAGAGGGGTTTCCCTGGACAATCTTGCTTTCATAGCAGTGACAGTTGCCACGATCTACTCTTTAGGCATTCCCAGGCCCCGCTGGGCGATAATGGTTCTCTGTATCTCCGATGATCCCATGTGGAGGGTCGTGGCCACGGAGCTTATGTAGGCCTCCTCCAGCCTGCCCATCAGGGGAGCGGCCTTGGAGCCAGGCTCAAGGGAGCCGTAGAGGCCCAGCACCTGCAGGGCGTCTCCCGTGAACTGCCGCCACATCTCCGTGCTCAGGAGCCGGCTCATGGAGGCCGCGTGGCTGGAGTCCGCGCCTTCAAGCTGCATCCATGCCACCCGGTACGCGGCCACGCGGCAGGCCTCGATGCTCATGGCCATCTCGCCCAGCTTGCTGCGTACGTGGGAATGGTCGAAGAGGGCCTTGCCTCCTGCCGACGTCTCCCTGGTGTAGGCCGCGAGGTCGTCCAGGAGGGCGCGGGCGCGACCCACCAGCTCTATGCCCACGCGCTGGCGGTTCAGGACGCTCATGGCTATCTGCCACCCCATGCCCGGCTCCCCCACCATCCACTCCGCGGGCGCTGGCAGGTCGTCAAAGAACACCTCGTTGAGCATTCCGCTTCTGCCGTCCACCTCGTCCAGGGCGCGCAGGCTGATATCGTCGGTGTTCATGTTTATCACAAAGTAGCTTACGTCCCGGTGCCTGGGGGCCTCCGGGTTGGTGCGGGCCAGAATGTGTATCCAGTCCGCCCTGGCCCCTCCGCCCACGTAGTCCTTCTGGCCGTTGACCACGTAGTGGTCGCCGTTCTGGACGGCCGTGGTCCGAACTGACGCCAGGTCCGTTCCGCCGCCGGGCTCGGTGTACCCCTGGCACCAGAAGGTCTCCGCCGCGGCGATGGCCGGCAGATGGGCGCTCTTCAGGTGGTCGGAGCCGTACTCGATAATGGCGGGGCCTATCAGGTTGGGGCCGTCGTCGTAGGAGATGGCCTCGGGGACGCCCCGGTAGGCCATCTCCTCTCGAAAGAGCATGTGAATTACGGGTGAGCAGTCCTGGCCGCCGTGCTCTGCGGGCCAGTGCATGGTCGCCCAGCCCCTCTGGGCCACCTTCCTGCGCGCCTCCAGCACCGTGGGCCAGAGGTCGTCGCTGTAGGCGGTCCTGTCCTGCCAGCGTATCTCCGGGGGGATTTCGGCGAGAATGAACTCCCGCACCTCGTCCCGGAAGGCCGACTCCTCGGCGCTAAAGCGAAAGTCCACTCAGGCCGCTCCTAAGGTCTCCACCAGGTGCTGCGGTCGGAGAGGGAGACCTCCATCACAACCACGTCCAGGTAGCCGCCGTAGTAGTCCATGATGCGGGCGGGAAGGGTAGCCACTCGCTCGAAGCCCATGCGCTCTGCGAATCTGATGGCGGCCTCCTCCCGGCGGGGCACCAGGTCTATGTACACCTTGTAGAGGTTTATCTCCTTGGCAATGTCCAGGAGCTCCCGGATGACGATGGAACCCAGCCCTCTCTGCCTGTACTCCGGGTCTACCACCACTCTCAGCTCTCCGATGTGGCGACGTGAGAAGGCGCGGGTGCGGTGTATGGTGGCGTCGCAGACGATCTCGCCGTCCACAACGGCCTCAAGGGCAATCACGCGCTCGTGGTTGATGTTGTGGGTCCACTCCCGGATTACCTCTAGGTCCGTAACGTTGTCCTTGAGGTAGTAGAGGTCCTCCTCCGGTATCCTGCTGAAGAAGCCGTGCAGGGACTCGTGGTCCTGCTCCGCCAGGGGCCTCACCTCGACGGCGGTGCCGTCGTCAAGGGTGAATTGCTTCGGGAATCCCTCAAATGTGGGTACGATCCTGGATCCTGATGTCATATAACCTCTCCTTCTGCGATTCTGCTTTGTTTCGATTACTCTCGCGCCTCTCAAGGGCGCCTGCCTTTTGGCCTGGAAAAAACCCCAACGGGGATTCTAATACACTCTGAGCCAATAAGATAGCCTTATCCCCGATTCCCCCTAGTGCTCTCCCTCCATTATCCAGATGGAGGTCTCCTGCGGCTCCACCAGCAGCTTGCCAATCTGTTCCAGCACCTGCACCCTGTCCGGGTCGTTGTCGTAGGCCCTCCAGGCCCCAAGGCTAATCCAGGTGCTTATCACCAGGCAGGCGCCGGGCTGCTCCACCGAAAAGAGGGTCTCGCCGGATATGTAGCCCGGACTCCTGAGGGCCAGCCTGCGCAGGTCCCGCAGCTTCTCCTGGAGAATGGAGCGGTCCTCATCCCTGACTACGCGCTTCATCAGGACTCTGACGGTCATGGCGATCACCTCAAACCGGGTCTTGCAGACCAACCCTTTGTTGGGCAATCGGGCCGCTGCCTGCTCACGCAGGCGCG
The DNA here is from genome assembly GCA_034422115.1 of Dehalococcoidia bacterium. Classification (GTDB taxonomy): domain Bacteria; phylum Chloroflexota; class Dehalococcoidia; order Lucifugimonadales; family UBA2985; genus DAOUJW01. The sequence continues at coordinate 33,996 of DAOUJW010000001.1, forward strand.
GGAGTCTCGTGCGAGCGCCGACCATAACTGGTCCTGCGGTGCAAATGTCTATATCTAAATATTAAGCCACACAGGGATTCCAAGGCAAGGATTGGGGTGGTTAGTTGGCACACTGTTTGACCCACTATTTGACGGCTTTTACGGGCGCAATTCGTATCTGAGTTATATGGTTCTATAGGCTGTCGGGGTATTTATTTGACACGCTATTTGGCAGCTTGTTTGACACCGTTGAGAATCTTATTCCGCTCGCCCCCGTATCAAGTACGGGGCAAGCTCTGAGCTTGTCGAAGGGTACGAGCGGAATAAGAGCGCGCGGCCAGACAATGACCATACCCTCCTCCCCTTCATTGACATAGCTATGAAGCGGTAGTATATTCTGGTTGCGGTCAACGATTCTACGGGCATTGTTCCCGTATACAGTTATTGCTTTGGGGGCTGTAAGTGGCGCCTGAAGGATTCACAATAAACTACACCGCGGTGGTGATCACAGCAATTGTGGGCGCCATTGCGATGGGCATCATGTTTGCCGCGTCCTTCCTGTTGTCCCCCAAGAGGCGCTCCACGCTCAAGGACATGCCCTACGAGTGCGGCATCCCGCCGGAGCCTTACTCCTGGTCCCAGCTCCACATGCGGTACTACATCTTCGCCATCCTCTTCCTCATTTTCGACGTTGAGGCCGTCTTCCTCTTCCCCTGGGCCGTGGTCTTCCTAACCAGCATTGACGCGGTGTTCTACGAGATGCTCCTGTTCATCGCCATTCTCTTCTTTGGGATAATTTACGGCTGGAAGAAGGGGGTGCTGCAATGGAGATAAGCACAGGAAGCGGCAACCAGGAGCCAAGGAGCATTCTAAACAGGGCCGCTCCCGGGATTGTGACGGGCAGGTCGGAGGAGCTTATCGCCCTGGCCCGGAAGTCGTCCCTGTGGCCCATGACATTTGGCCTGGCCTGCTGCGCCATCGAGATGATAAGCACCTACATGGCTCACCACGACCTTGACCGCTTCGGGATAGTCACCTGGCCTTCGCCGCGACAGTCCGACGTGATGATTGTGGCGGGCACAGTCGTCAAGAAGATGGCGGAGCCGATAAAGATTCTCTACGAGCAAATGCCGGAGCCCAAGTGGGTAATTGCTATGGGCAGCTGCGCCACCAACGGGGGGCCGTACTACAGGTCCTACTCCGTGGTCATGGGGGTGGACCACATTGTGCCTGTGGACGTGTACGTGCCCGGGTGTCCCCCCAGGCCGGAGGCCCTGATGGAGGGCATCTTGAAGCTCCAGGACAAGATCTCCCAGGACGCCAAAGAGCGTGGTCGAAAGGCGTAGGCGGGAGCAGGCCCCTCAGGCCCAGGTCACGCTGGACGAAAAGGGCCGCATCCTGGAAGGGCTGCTCCCCGAGGCGCTCAGGGAGTACGAGCCTGAGGTAACGTCTTCCTTTGACATGGTGGAGGCCGCGGTCAAGCCCGAAATCGTCCCCGCCGTGTGTTCGACCCTGAAAGACAACCCCGACCTGGCCTTCGACTTCCTCCTGTGCCTGTGCGTTGTGGACTACGAGGAGGAGATGCAGGTGGTCTATCACCTGTACAGCACCGTCAAGAAGCACAAGATGGCGCTCAAGGCCAGCGTCCCCACGGAAGCGCCCACCATGCCCTCGGTGATGTCGGTGTGGTCGGGCGCGGACTGGTACGAGCGGGAGGCCCACGACCTCTTCGGCGTGGCCTTCGAGGGCCATCCCAACATGACGCCCCTGCTGCTGTACGAGGGGTTCGAGGGATACCCTGGTCGGAAGAGCTATGACTTCAACGACTACACGGAGTGGTAGGCAGTGAGCACTGAGCAGCAACTGGACATGGTCCAGATGATGGTCAACATGGGGCCTCAGCACCCCAGCACTCACGGCGTGTTCCGCATGCTGCTGTGGGTGGACGGGGAGCGCATTGTGGACGTGGAGCCGCACATCGGATACCTGCACCGGGGCGCGGAGAAGCTGTGCGAGGGTGAGCTTTACGCCCAGATAGTCACCCTCTTTGACCGCCTGGACTACATCTCCAACTTCAACAATGAGCTGGCCTTCTGCATGGCTACGGAGAAGCTCATGGGCCTTGAGATACCGGAGCGGGCGGAGTACATCCGCGTCCTCATGTGCGAGCTGAACCGCGTGGCCAGCCACCTCCTCTTCTTCGGCACAATGGGCCTGGACGTTGGGGCCATGACCCCCGTCATGTACACCTTCCGTGACAGGGAGAAGATACAGTCCCTTTTCGAAGCTGTGAGCGGCGCGCGGATGATGCACAACTACATCCGCATCGGGGGCGTCAAGAACGACCTGCCGGACGACTTCCCGCAGCAGATGGCCAGGCTCATCCCGGAGATCAAGCAGGGCATAGACGAGGCGGACAGGCTGCTGAGCTTCAGCGAGATATTCCTGGCGCGCACCAAGGGCATAGGGGTCATCGACGCGGAGACGGCCATCGCCAACGGCATGAGCGGCCCGTCGCTCAGGGCCTGCGGCGTGCCCATGGACGTGCGCAAGGACGAACCGTACTCCGTCTACGACCGCTTCGACTTCGGCATACCCATCGGCGAGAGGGGCGACTGCTGGGACAGGTACTACGTGCGGGTTGAGGAGATGCGCCAGTCGCTCCGCATCATTGAGCAGGCGATGGACCAGATTGAGGCCGGGCCGGTGTCGGTGCCCGTGAGGATTGTGCTGCGACCCCCTGAGGGCGAGGTGTACGTGCGGGCTGAGAACCCCCGGGGCGAGATTGGCGTGTACCTGGTGAGCAAGGGCGCGGACAGGCCCTACCGCGTTAAGGTGCGGCCGCCATCCTTCTGTAACCTGATGTCCCTGAAGCACCTGCTCCGGGACGCCTACGTCGCCGACTCCGTGGTGATACTCGGCTCCCTGGACGTGGTCCTCGGCGAGGTGGACCGGTGAACCTCCTTGACGGTGGACCGGTGAGCCTCCTTGACGTGGGCATACTGGTCGCGCTTGTCCTGGGGCTGCTGACGGCCCTGTCCGTCGTGGTGCTCTCCCTGACGTACCTGGAGAGGAAGTTCCTGGGCCGCATACAGATGCGGTTGGGCCCCATGCGCGTCGGCCCCCACGGGCTCCTCCAGCCGGTGGCAGACGCCATAAAGCTGATGTCCAAGGAGGACATACTGCCGGGAGAGGTGAACCGCGTGGTGTACTGGGTTGCGCCCCTGGCGGTGTTTGTGCCCACCTTCATGATATGGGTGACCATCCCCTTTGCCAGGGACGTGGTCATACGCAACCTGGACATGGGCCTGTTCTACATAGTGGCGCTTTCCGTGCTGTCCATAGTGGGTCTTGTGGCCGCGGGCTGGGCCTCCGCCAACAAGTACTCCGTGCTGGGCGGGTTCCGGGCGGCGGCGCAGCTCATCAGCTACGAGATTCCCCTGATACTGGCCGTCCTGGGCGTGGCTATGCTGGGCCAGACCCTGAACATAGAAGAGGTCGTGGAGAACCAGTCGCCGGTGCCCTATGTCCTGCTTCAGCCCCTGGGCCTGGTGATATTCCTCATTGCGGGGCTGGCTGAGCTTGGCCGCACGCCCTTTGACATACACCCGGCGGAGTCGGAGGTTGTGGGCGGGCCATTCGTGGAGTACAGCGGCGCGCACTGGGCCGTCTTCTTCCTGGCCGAGTATATCAACACCTTTGCCATCGCTGCCCTGACGGTGCTGCTGTTCCTGGGCGGCTGGCGCATCCCGGGCGTCTCGGACGACCTCACTATTGCCGGAGTCGGGGTGTTCCTGGTGAAGACCTACTTCGTCATTCTGGTCATATTCTGGATACGCGGCACCTACCCGCGCCTGCGGATCGATCAGCTGATGAGCCTGGGCTGGAAGGTGCTGGTGCCGCTGTCCTTCGTCAACATAGTTATCACAGGGGTGTACCTGTTCTACGGCTGGCCCGCCTGGACGCTGTCGATTATGTCAGTCGGCGTGCTGGTGGGCACGGTCTGGGGCCTGAGCAGGCGCATGAAGACGCTGCCCGCGCCCGAGTACACCGTGAGGCTGTACACTCCAACCCAGGAGGTGGGCGATGCTAGGTAACCTCAAAGGGCTGTTCGTCACTCTGTCTACGTTGTTTCGCAAGCCGGTGACTTACCAGTACCCCGCCGCCCACAAGCCCATCGAGCCTCGCTACATGGGCTTCCCGGTCCTGACCTGGGACGAGCAGGTGGGCGAGCCCTTCTGCACTGGCTGCATGGTGTGCGTGCGGTACTGCCCCACGCAGTGCATGTCCGCGGTGATGAAGGACAACCCGCTCCACGCCGAAGGCCAGAGCTCCCGGCGGAAGATAGTCGACAGCTTTGAGATTAACCTTGGCCGGTGCATTGTCTGCGGGATATGCGTGGACGTGTGCAACTTCGACGCAATCGAGATGAGCCACGAGCACGAGATGAGCAAGTTCGCCCGCAACGGCAACCGCGCGGACCTGGACAAGCTGCTCGATATGGGCAAGAACTACCAGGTGGAGGTGGGCTGGAAACCCAGCAAGGGGGCTGCTGAGGAAGAGGAAGCCGTGGAGGCCGAGACCTAAGTATGACTCCGGTAGTGTTCTACATACTGGCGGCGATATGCCTGGCGGGCGCGCTGGGCGTGGTGATGACGCGCAACGTGGTCTACGCCGCCCTGTTGCTGCTGCTGGCCCTGCTGGGAGTGGCCGGCCTGTACCTGGTGCTGCTGGCCGAGTTCCTGGCCCTGGTCCAGGTGCTCATCTACGGGGGCGCCATCATCATAGTCGCGCTCTTTGTCATAATGCTCACGCGGCAGCAGGAGTTCCGCACAATGACGGACAATCCCCAGTGGCCCCTGGCGGGGCTGATCTCCATCGCCGTGTTCGTGGTGCTGTTCCTGGCCATGCGGGAGGGCAGTCCCTTCGCAAGCGAGCGGGGATCGTTGGGATTCGCGGAGCTTGGCGACAGCCTCTTCGCGCAGTGGGCGGTACCCTTTGAGGTGGCGTCCCTGGTGCTGCTGGTGGCCTTGATAGGGGCCATCGTCATCGCGCGGGAAGGCGGTGAAGAGGAGTGACGGTCACACTGCTCCACTTCCAGGTGCTCGCCGCCGCCCTGTTCTCGATAGGGATATACGGGGTGCTGGCGCGTCGGAGCGCGGTGCTCATTCTGCTGGCCCTTGAGCTTATGCTCAACGCCGTCAACATCAACCTGATAGCCTACGCGGCGTACATGGAGCCAATCCGGGCCACGGGGCAAGTCATCGCTATATTCGTCATAACCGTTGCGGCGGCAGAGGTGGGACTGGCAATGGCCATCATCCTGCGGCTGTTCAGAAACCGGACCACGGTGGATGTGGATGAGGTGGATCTTATGAAATGGTAGGCGCCCTTAACCAATGCCGGAGACGAGCGACTCAATGACATCGGCGGTGCAGTGGGCATGGCTGGCTCCCGCTTTTTGCGTAGCCGCCTTTACGGTCATTGCAGTGCTTGGCCGGTACCTCCCCAGACAGGGAGCGCACCTCTCCGTCCTGGCCATCCTGGGGGGATTCGTCCTCTTCTGGTACGTCCTCACCGAGTTCCTCTCCACAGGAGGGGGCATATACCAGGTCGACTGGTTCACCGTTGGCGACACCACCCTCACCTGGGGCATCATAGTCGACGAGCTGACCATTGTGATGCTGGGCCTTGTGACCTTTGTCGCGCTGGCCGTCCAGGTGTACTCCCTGAGCTACATGAAGGACCAGCCCGGCCCCTTCGGGTGGTACTTCGCCGTTCACTCCCTTTTCGCTGCCGCCATGCTCACCCTGATACTGGCGGACAACTTCCTGCTCCTGTACATCGCCTGGGAGCTTGTGGGCCTCTGCTCCTATCTGCTAATCGGCTTCTGGTACGAGCGCCGGTCGGCGGCTGAGGCCGCGAAGAAGGCCTTTGTCACCACCCGAATAGGAGATGTGGGGCTGCTCATAGGCATGCTGCTGCTCTTCAACGAGACGGGCACCTTCGACATCGCCACCATAATCCACGTGGCTGAGCAGGGCGGAATAGACTCCGGGATGCTGACGGCGTCGCTGCTGCTGATATTCCTGGGCGCAATGGGCAAGTCCGCCCAGTTCCCCCTCCACGTGTGGTTGCCCGACGCTATGGAAGGCCCCACGCCGGTCAGCGCCCTCATCCACGCGGCGACGATGGTGGTCGCGGGCGTGTTCCTGGTGGCGCGGATATTCCCCCTGTTCGTGCTCTCCCCGGACGCGATGCTGGTGGTGGCGACCGTCGGTCTTGTCACGGCCCTTATCGCCGCGGCAATGGCCCTGGTGATGACCGACCTCAAGCGGGTGCTGGCCTACTCCACCATCAGCCACCTGGGGTTCATGATGCTGGCCCTGGGCGCGGGCGGCTACACGGCCGCCATCTTCCACCTGCTGGCCCACGCCTTCGCCAAGGCACTCCTCTTTCTGGGCGCGGGCAGCGTCACCCACGGCACCGACAAGACGGACATCCGGGACATGGGCGGCCTGCGACGTAAAATGCCCCTGACCTACATCACCTTTGGGATCGGCGCGCTGGCCCTGGCGGGCATCCCGCCCCTTGGCGGCTTCTTCAGCAAGGACGAGATACTGGTGGCCGTGCTGGACGGCAGAAACCCGGTATTCTTCCTGCTGACCCTGGTCGCCGTGCTCATGAGCGCGCTGTACATGGCGCGGGTATTCTTCCTGGTGTTCTACGGCAACCTGAAGCGCGACAACGACCACGCCCACGAGTCGCCGCTGCTCATGGTGCTCCCCCTGGCGGTGCTGGCGGCCCTCGCCCTGACCGCCGGGCTCCTGGCCCCGGGCTGGACTTCGGACTACCAGGGGTTCGGAGCGTGGCTGTTCCACGACGAGCCTCACCCCTACAAGGTGAACGTCATGGTCATGGCGCTCTCCGTCGCGCTCGCGGTGGGCGGCTTCGCCCTGGGCTGGGCCATGTACGTCAAGCGGTCGATTTCGGTGGACAGCATCCGACAGAGCCTGTCGGGGCTGCACACGCTGGTCGTCAACAAGTTCTACATTGACGACCTGTACCAGTGGGGCATCGACCGCGTCGCGCTGGGACTAGCCAACTTCATGGCCCTCTTCGACCGCATAGTCGTCAACGACACAGGGGTGAACGGTACCGGTCGCTCCGTGTTCCTGTCGGGGCTGAGACTGCGGTACATAGAGACGGGCAAGGTGTACAACTACGCCCTGGGAATGGCTGTTGGGGTGGTGGTGGTAGCCCTGATTTGGTGGCTGGCGCTGCCTCATGTCTGACGTTAGAAGGGGATGAGCTTGGACGGACTGGATTCATCCGTACTGTTTGCGCTGGTGGCGATACCCTTCGTGTGGGGCATCGCGCTGGCCTTCTTTCCCCCGGAGAGCCGCCAGGCGATGCGGGTGCTGTCGGCGGCGGTGTCTCTGGTCCTCCTGGCGCTCTCCGCCTACGTCTTCCTGGGGTACGACAAGGACGCGGCCGACTACCAGTTCATGCAGGAGTTCCAGTGGCTGGAGTCTCTGGGCATCGCGCTCTCGATGGGCGTGGACGGCATCTCCGTGCCGATGGTCTTCCTGACTGGCATAGTGACCTTCACCGGCGTCCTCATATCTTGGAACATCTCGGCGGACATGCCCCGGCGCATGAAGGACTTCTTCGTCCTCTTCTTCCTGCTGGTGTCCGGCGTCTACGGCGTTTTCGTCTCCCTGGACCTCTTCTTCCTGTTCTTCTTCTACGAGCTTGCCGTGCTGCCCATGTACCTGCTCATAGGCGTGTGGGGAAGCAGCAGCGACTTCGGCACCTTCCTGCGGCCCAAGGAGTACGGGGCGATGAAGCTCATGCTCTACCTGGTCGCGGGCAGCATACTGGTGTGGGTTGCGATCCTGGCAGTCTACGTCGAGGGTGGCATGGGGACGTTTTCGCTGCTCAAGCTGGAGGAAGCCACCTTCTCCGAGGCCTTCCAGCGAGTCTTCTTCCCGATGTTCATGGTGGGCTTCGGCGTGCTGGCGGGCCTGTGGCCCTTCCACACCTGGTCGCCGGACGGCCACGTGGCCGCGCCAACGGCCGTCAGCATGCTCCACGCCGGGGTGCTGATGAAGCTGGGGGCCTACGGCATCATCCGGCTGGGCATGGATCTGCTGCCCCAGGGGATGGAAGATTGGGCGCTGGTGCTCATTATCCTGGGCATAATCAACGTGGTGTACGGCGCGGTGGCCGCGATGGGCCAGCGGGACCTCAAGTACGTCGTGGGCTACTCCAGCGTAAGCCACATGGGGTACGTGCTGGTGGGATTTGCCACCCTCAACTCCTGGGGCATGGGCGGCGCGGTGCTCCAGATGTTCTCCCACGGCATTATGACGGCCCTCTTCTTCGCCCTTGTGGGCGCAATCTACGACCGCGCCCACGTCCGTGACATCGGCATCCTGGAGGGGCTGACCAAGCGCATGGGGCTGACCTCCGCCTTCTTCGCGGTGGCCGGCCTGACCTCCCTCGGGCTGCCCGGTCTGAGCGGGTTCGTGGCCGAGCTTATGGTGTTCATCGGCGCGTTCCAGTCCTACCCGATCATCGGGGCGCTGGGCGTGATTGGCGCGGCCATAACCGCGGTCTACATTCTCCGGCTCTTGGGCAAGGTGTTCTTCGGGCCAATCAGTCCCCAGTGGGAGCACCTCACCGACGCCACGCGCCTTGAGGGGTTCTCAATGGCCATCCTGGTGGTCTTCCTGGTCGGCGTTGGGCTGTACCCCCGGCCCTGGATGGACCTGATCAACAGCGGCGTTGCGCCCCTGCTTGAAAGGGTGGTGGGGTTGTAATGAACTTCATGCTCTTCCTGCCGGAGTTCCTCATAACGGGCGCGGCCTTTGGCGTCCTGGGCATCGACCTGTTCCTGTCCAGGGAGAGGAAGATATACCTGCCTTGGCTGAGCCTGGCGGGGCTGGCGGTCGTTTTCGCGGTGTCGTTGAGCTACCTGTGGGGCAAGGACACAGACCTGTACGACGGGCTGTTCCTCATCGACAACTTCTCGCTGTTCTTCAAGGCGTTCTTCCTTGTGCTGGGCGCGCTGGTCGTCCTCGTGTCAGTCGATTACGTGAAGCAGCACCTGAGCCACCCGGGCGAGTACTACGGCATTCTGATGTTCTCCATTCTGGGGATGATGCTGATGGCGGCCTCCGGCGAGCTGCTGACGGCCTACATCTCCCTTGAGCTGCTCAGCTTCAGCCTGTACGTGCTGGTGTCCTACGGGCGGAACAGCCCCAAGTCCAACGAGGCGGGCATCAAGTACATACTCTTGGGCGCGTTCGCCTCTGCGCTGCTGCTGTTCGGCATCAGCCAGGTGTTCGGGATGCTGGGCACGACCCGGTACTCGGAGATAGCGACGGCCCTGAGCTTCGAGCCGTCGCCCATGAACCCGGCGTTGCTCGTCGGCCTGGCGCTGATAGTGGCGGGCCTGGGGTTCAAGGTCGCCGCCGTGCCCTTCCACATGTGGGCCCCCGACGTGTACGAGGGCGCGCCCACGCCCATCACGGCGTACCTGGCCGTCGGCTCCAAGGCCGCGGCCTTCGCCCTGATACTGCGGCTGTTCTCCCAGGCGTTCATGCCCGCCTTTGACGACTGGCAGATAATCCTGGTGGTGCTGGCCGCGCTGACCATGACGGTGGGCAACCTGGTGGCACTGGCGCAGCACAACATCAAGAGGATGCTGGCCTACTCCAGCGTGGGGCACGTGGGGTACCTGCTGCTGGGCGTCGCGGCCCTCTCGCCCCTGGCCTCCGACGGGGTCATCCTGCACCTGGCCGGGTACGGCGTGACCAACCTGGCCGCGTTCCTCTGCGTCATCATCTTCTACAACGCCACCAACCGGGAGGATATCTCCGACTTTGCGGGGCTTGCGGACAGGGCGCCCTACCTGGCTCTGGCCCTCACGGTGTCGCTATTCTCCCTGGCGGGCCTGCCCTTCTTCGCCGGCTTCATAACCAAGTTCTACCTGTTCACCGCTGCCGCCGAGGGCGGGCTGCTATGGCTGGTGGGCTTGGCTATAGTCAACAGCCTCATATCCCTCTACTACTACCTGATGGTCATCAAGCAGATGTACATGGAGCCTGCGTTGGAGGATGGCCCGGTGAAGGTGTCAGTGGTGAGCGGCGGCGTCTTGGGGCTGCTGGTGCTGGGCATCATCGTCCTGGGCGTCTATCCAGGCCCGCTGGTTGAGGCCATACAGGGCGCGACGGCGGCAATACTACCGTAGGCGGTGGCCGACTGTAAAGCAAACCCCTCCGTCATTTCTGCGGAAGGATATCCTTGCATAACTCAGCCGTCATCCTGAGAGAAGCGCGACCACTGTCATTCTGAACAGAGCGTAGCGAAGTGAAGAATCCAAAGTCTCTGTCTACAAAGCTACAATGTCTTTGATGAACCTCCTTGGATTCTTCGCTGCGCTCAGAATGACATTGACTCAGGGACTTCTCACAATTACGCTAATGTCTCCGCTAGCAGGAGCGGCGGTTCTAATAAGGGGTTTCCTTAGAGGCTGGAATGGAGATAGGTCATGGATTTCAAACACTACCCAGAGACCGATTCGATCTTCATAAGGTTAAGGGCTGGTCAATCCTCAGAGACAAGAGAGTTGGATGAGCAGAGAAGTATCGGCCTCGACGACAACGGCGACCTTGTTTGGGTCTCCCTGCTGTACGTGTCTGACGGCATAGACCTGGATATGCTTGACGGCCAGGAGTATGAAGAAGCCAGCAGGTTGGCCGCTGCCAGCAATATCAAGGAGCTAGTCTGACTCCTCCTCCGCCTTCCGCAGTACGGCCTTGAGAGGCCCCTTCACCTCGCTGTAGACCACTTGCTCAGGCGCAATGGCAACCGTCGCCGTCTCCGGGCCGGTGTCCGTCTCCACCACAACCCGGTCCAGCAGGCCAACCTCCAGGTCTCCCGGGTCGTAGTAGAACACCTTGCCCGACCTCTCAAACCTGACTCCTATCACACTTGGCATTTGACTTGCTCCTTACCGCTCATGGTGAGCCTGTCGAACCATGAGCGGGTGTGCCACGGTCTTACATCTCCCGCTCATACCCTTCGACAAGCTCAGGGTGAGCGGGATTAGTCTCTTGTCAACGTCTACTGCCTTTAACCCTCTTTCCTGGGCAGGGACAGCATCAGCACGTCCAGGCTCAGGCGCGGGTTGACGTTGGACTCCAGGTGCTCCATGGTCTCGCGGGTGGCGTTGATAGCCCGCACAACCTGGGGCGTGGAGAGCCACCCGGCGTGGCGCCGCAGGTCCTCCATTGCCGGCGCGCTGGACACCAGCTCCTCGTGGCCGCTCTTGATGAGCAGCACGTCTCGCCACCAGTTCATGCCCACTTTCAGGCGACCCAGCGCCCTCTCCCAGTCGCGGGAGTACAGGGAAGCGACCTCCTCTGCGAAGGCGAACCGCTCCTCCAGCCCGTTGTCCAGCAGGTTCGACACGCCCTCTAGCTCAGCCGTGTACTCCTCGACCAGACTGCGGTCCTTGGCGGCCTCAATGGCCCAGCCAATCTTGCCGCCCGAGAGGCGGGCCAGATCCGTCGCCTGCTCCCGGGGGACATCCAGGCTCTCCTCCAGGTGGCGGGCTATGGTGTCGATGGGCAGGGTGCGGAAGTCGACCTGCTGGCAGCGTGACAGGATGGTGTCCGGTATGGCCTCGCGGCTGCCGGTGAGCAGTATCAGCAGCACCGACTCCGGCGGCTCCTCCAGCAGCTTGAGCAGGGCGTTGGACGCCTCCTGCGACAGGGAGTGCGCCTCCTGGAAAATGAACACCCGCCACCTGCCCTCGTAGGGCTTGAGGACGGCCGCCCGCTGCGCATCCCGCACCTGGTCTATGCCGATGTCCCTCCGGGCGCGAGTCCCGGAGGCGTTCATCTCGCGGTCGATTAGCTGCACGTCGGGATGAATGCCCTGGGCTATGCGTACGCACTGGCTGCACTCGCCGCACGGCCAGTTGGCCGGTTCCTCGAGGCAGTTGACGCCCTGGGCCAGGTTCAGCGCCAGGGTCGTCTTGCCGACGCGGGACGGCCCCACGAACACGTAGGCGTGGGAGAGCATGTCCCGCTCTAGGCTTCTGGAGAGCAGGGCAATGGCCGACTCGTGGCCCACCACCTGCCACATGATCAGGCCACGTCGTTCCGCATCAGGTCGTCGTAGGTCTCCCGGCGCCGGATGAGGCGCGCCTGGCCGTCCTTCACCATGACGATGGCCGGCCTTGGGGCCAGGTTGTAGTTGCTGGCCATGGAAGGGGCGTATGCGCCCGAAGCAGGCACCGCCAGGATGTCGCCGGCGTCCAGGGTGGGGAACTCAACGTCCCTGAGCAGCACGTCCCCGGACTCGCAGAACTTCCCGGCAATGGACACCACGTCGCCGCCCTGGGCGTCCATGCGGTTGGCAAGCACCGCCTCGTACTGGGCCTCGTAGAGGGCGGGGCGTATGTTGTCTCCCATGCCGCCGTCCACGGACACGTACTTCCTGATGCCCGGCACGTCCTTGGACGCGCCCACGCTGTACAGGGCCACGCCCGCCGTGCCCACTATCCTTCTTCCCGGCTCGATGACCAGGTGTACGTCCTCCGCGCCCTTCAGGGTGGAGGTGATGGCGTCGGCGTACTCACCCACGGAGGGAGGCTCCTGGTCACGGGTGTAGGCGATGGCGAACCCTCCGCCGGGGCTTATCTCCTCCAGCGTCAGGCCGACCTCAGAGGCGAACTCCAGGGTGACCTCCATCGCCTTGGTGTACGGCTCAAGCTCAAATATGGGCGAACCCAGGTGGAAGTGCAGACCCAGGAGCCGCAGGCTGTCCTGGGCCATCGCCTGCTGGACGGCCTCTTTGGCCTGGCCGGTCTGGATGGGAAAGCCGAACTTGCTGTCCAGCACGCCGGTTGTGGTGTAGACGTGGGTGTGGGGGTCAACGCCGGGCGAGACCCGCAGCATGATGTCCTGCACCACGCTCCTGGCGGACGCTATCTCGCCCAGCAGCGCAAGCTCGTGGAAGTTGTCCACCACCACCCGCCCTATGCCGTAGTCCAGGGCCATCTGAAGCTCCTCGCGGCTCTTGTTGTTGCCGTGGAAGTAGACCTTGCCAGGCGGGAACTCGATGCGGCGCGCCACCGCAAGCTCGCCGCCGGACACCACGTCCAGCCCCAGGCCCTCCTCCTCCAGCAGCTGCGCCAGTGGCACGTTGACGAAGGCCTTGCAGGCGTAGATCACCGTGCTGTTGGCATGACGCGCCCGGAACTCGCTCACGAACTCGCGGCAGGTGTCTCGCAGGGTGACCTCGTCAAAGACGTAGAGGGGCGTGCCGAACTCCTCGGCCAGCTCCACGACGTCGCAGCCGCCCAGGGTCAGGTGGCTGTCGGAGTTGATGTCGGCGGTCTTGGGAAAGATGTGTGCGTTTGGGAAGCTCACGGGCGCTCTCCTGGGTGTAGGTTGGGTTCAGCGGGCTATGCGCGGGTGACCTCTTCTTCGGTCACTTCGCCGTCCTCAATACGGAAGGCGCGGATGGGCGGGTTCTCCCTGTCCAGCAGGGAGAGCAGCACGTAGCGGGCCTCCGGCCAGGTGGCGAGGCGCACGTCTGTGGCCGAGGGGTACGCCTCCGAGTGGGTGTGGGAGTGGTATATGGCGATGATGTCCATGCCGCTGTCGTCTATCTCCCGGTACACGGCCAGCAGTTCCTTGGGGTCCATGCGGTAGCGATAGGGGCTGGCCTCCACGTTGGTCATGCGGTAGAACTTGAGTATCTGGCCGCCCTTGCCGGCAAGGATGCCGCAGCACTCGTTGGGGTCGTCCTCCAGGGCGTGGGCGATCATCTCCTGGGCGTACTGCTGGTCGATGTAAAGCATGGTCAGCGACATTGTACCCGCTTTGAGGCGCGGTTGCCTATACCCGCCGTGAGCGTCCGGTCGTCGGTAGCCCCCATCCCGGCCTTCCCCCACCCTGTGGGGGAAGGGGTTTCTCTCCCCCTTGAGGGGGAGAGTCAGTGAGGGGGTGCACTCTGAAGAAGCGCCCTGCTATAATGGCCTCCAGCGTTCCGCGGGAGTAGCTCAGTGGTAGAGCTCTTGCCTTCCAAGCAAGTTGTCGTGGGTTCGATCCCCATCTCCCGCTCCATTCTCTCAGCTATTTCATTCATCTTGAGGAGTTCACGTGCCGACTTCCAAGCGGAGGTCAAAGCAGATAACCTCCCTTGAGGCATACCGCCTGTTAGAGGAGGAGCAGGGCGTCGCGCAGTGGGAGCCAAGGTTTGACCCCATAGAGGAGCTTGTCTTCACCATCCTCTCCCAGCACACCTCCGACCTCAACGCCTTCAAGGCCTACGACAAGCTGATTGAGGCCTTTGGGTCGTGGGACGGGATAATGGAGGGAGACCCGGAGGACATAGCCCAGGCCATCAGGATAGGTGGGCTGTCCACCATCAAGGCCCCGCGTATCCAGGCGGTGCTAAAGGAGATTCAAGACAAGTGCGGCGGGCTGGACATCTCCTTCCTGAGGGAGATGCCCCTGGAGGAGGCCAAGGCGTGGCTGAAGGAGCTGCCGGGCGTGGGGCCGAAGACGGCGGCCATAGTCCTCTGCTTTGCCCTGGGCATGCCCGCCATGCCCGTCGACACCCACATCTACCGGGTGAGCAAGAGGCTTGGCCTCATCGGCGAGAAGGTCACGGCGGACCAGGCCCACGACATTCTTGAGGCGTCAGTGGCCCCGGAGCAGGTATTCGGCTTCCACGTGTACCTTATCACCCACGGGCGGCAGGTGTGCAAGGCCCGCCGCCCCCTGTGCGACCGGTGCGTTCTAAGCGGCTGCTGCCCCTCGGCGTTCCAGGCGTAAGAGGGGGAAGCGCCGCGGAATAGGGCCTCAAGTAGTACGCATTTGCAATAAAGTCTAATCGAGTGGGCTAAAAGGATGATGTGGTGGGAGAATGCGGTGCGTGACGAAGCTACACAAGATGAGATATGCACCACAATAATACACTAATGATATTGGAATCTATTGAAACCTGCTCATAAACTTGGATATAATACATCCAGGCAAGGGGCCTGAGTTCACAGGAGTAGCAGCCCGGTGTTGCAGCACCGTCATCGGCTGTACGTGCAATCCCTTGCCTGGATATTCAGCTATGGAGAGGTGTCCGAGCGGCTTATGGTGCCTGATTTAGGATCAGGTAGGGTGAGTAAGCACCCTCAGGGGTTCGAATCCCCTCCTCTCCGTATATCATCATATACACCACGCGAATCGCGTCTATAGCTCTGGTGTAGAATCCATTCTGCAAACACTGGCAACACAGCGGAGGGACACAATGGGTGACAATGCGACACTGAAGGGTTTGCGTGCCAAGCTTAAGCAGTTGGAAGCGCGCAAGAGAGAGTTGGACCAACAAGTGGAGGCTATTCATGTCACGATACGCGTCTTCGAACAAACGGACAGCGTAGAAGACACCCCTGACAGGAGCACTTACGCTTCTGTTTTGACTAACGCGATGTATGAGATTTTGGACGAGGATGGGCCCATGCATCGTTCAGAGTTGTTGCGAAGGGTTCAGGAGCGCGGTATCTATGTGGGCGGGACTAACCCGGTTAATGCTCTCGGTTCGTATCTCAGTAAGGATGCACGCTTTACGAACGTTGCACGTGGAGAGTGGAATACGGTAGAGAATGTACGGCTCGAAGAGGAACTTGACGCTTTGTTTAGAGATGACTAAGTGAGAGACGTACCGACAAGAATGAATCGCTCTCTCTGCTTTGCCGTCTCTCCGTAATTCGGTGACATTGACTACCCTCGCCATCCGCGATACACTTGTGGCAAAGCTGAAGGGGAGCTTGGTGAACCAGGCTGAGAGGCTCCGACGCATCGGGGCGACCCTGCGAACCTGATCTGGGTAATGCCAGCGGAGGGAGAGCGTCATTAGATACAAGCATTTGCATGGCCGTGGGTACACACCCAACGGCCTTTTGTTTTGGGGCCGATGATCACGGAGATGACCTCTGCGTCCGGCCCTGCCACCGGCGAGACCGCCCCGCGTCCCAGGATTGAGCTTGAGGGTGTTGGCAAGGCGTTCCGCGTTGACGGGGAGACTCTGCCTGTGCTGGAGGACGTGAGCCTGAGCGTGTCCGCAGGCGAGTTTGTCAGCCTGATTGGCCCCAGTGGTTGTGGCAAAAGCACCCTGCTGAACATCATCGCCGGGCTGGAGGAGCCGACCCACGGAGAGATACGCTTCGACGGCCGGCTTTCGTCCGGGCGGCCGGGGGCGGTGGGCTACATGCACCAGAAGGACCTGCTTCTTCCCTGGCGCACCGTGCTGGACAACGCCATCCTGGGGCTGGAGATTCAGGGCGTGGGCCGCGCCGAGGCTCGCAGGCGCGCCTTGGACATGGCGGAGCAGTTCGGGCTTAAGGGGTTTGAGCATAGCTACCCGCACCTTCTGTCGGGCGGGATGCGGCAGAGGGCGGCTTTCCTGCGGACGGCGCTGGCCAACCAGGAGATCATTCTGCTGGACGAGCCTTTCGGCGCGCTGGACGCCCTGACCAGGGCGAATATGCAGGAATGGCTGCTTGAGCGATGGGAGTCCTGGGGCAAGACCGTTGTGCTGGTGACCCACGACGTGGACGAGGCGTTACTTCTCTCGGACAGGGTGTACGTGCTGACGCCGCGTCCGGCCAGGCTGAAGACGGTGCTGAATGTACATCTGCCGAGGCCCAGGAGCTACGAGATGATCACCGACGACGCCTTTGTGAGGATGAAGGCGGAGCTGCTCAGTTCCCTCAGGACGGAAGGGGAGGGTACGGGGTGATGGTGGTCAAGTGGGCCGCGCCGGGAGCGATCATCCTCCTCGCCTTGGCGGCGTGGGAGGTGGGCGTCCGGCTGCTCCAGGTAGAACGCTGGCTACTGCCGTCGCCGTCAGCCATTGGCGCGGAGCTGGTGGAGAGCCGGGAGCTTCTTCTGAGGCACACCCTGGTCACCCTGGAGGAGGTGGTCATCGGCTTTGGGCTGGCCTTGATCGTAGGGATAGCCGCGGCCATGGCCATCGCCTACTCGCGCATCGTGGAGCGGGCCGCGTATCCCTTCGTGATAGCGTCGCAGACCATACCCATCATCGCCATAGCTCCGCTGCTGCTTGTCTGGATAGGCTACGGCATCTGGCCCAAGGTAATCGTGGTAGTGCTCATATCCTTCTTCCCCATAGTGGTCAACATGGTGGACGGCCTCAAGTCCGTGGACCCGGACATGCTCAACATGATGCGCTCCCTGGGCGCAGGGCGGCGGCAGATATTCACCAAGGTGCAGGTGCCGTCCTCGCTGCCCTTCCTCTTCTCCGGCGTGCGTGTGGCAATCGCCCTGAGCGTCATTGGCGCAGTGATAGGGGAGTGGGTAGGCTCCAGCGCCGGCCTGGGCTACCTCATGACCCGCTCCGCGCCCCAATTCCTCACCGAGCGGGTCTTCGCCGCCATCTTCATCCTGTCCGTCATGGGCGTGACCCTCTTTGCGCTGGTGGTCCTGGCGGAGCGGCTTGCGCTGCCCTGGAACCAGTGGGAGCGGCGGGCCAGGGCCCTTGAGAAGCTGTGAACGATTTTGAGCGACTAGCGTTGTGCAGATTTTAAAGGAGTTAACATGATACTACGCCACCGCGGAACGACGGTACTTGCAGCAGTGATGCTCATCCTGGCGATGCTCCTGGCCGCCTGCGAGGAGGAGCCGACCCCGGCCCCGACCCAAACCCCCACCCCCGCACCGGAGGAGGTGAGCCTTGCCCTGGACTGGTTCCCCAACTCCAATCACGCCGGGTTCTACGCGGCCCAGGAGCGGGGCTACTACCGGGACGAGGGGCTGGACGTGAACATCTACGTCCCCGCCAACCCTGAGGACGTGCTAAAGACCGTCGGCGCGGGCCGTGACGACTTTGGCGTCAGCTATCAGGCTGAGGTGCTCCTGGCCAGGGGCGAGGGCGTGCCGGTCGTGTCCGTGGCTGCTATGGTGCAGCACCCCCTGAACTCCATCATGGTCCTGGAGGAGTCGGGCATCACCCGGCCAAGCGAGCTAAAGGGCAAGAAGGTCGGCGTGACCGGAATCCCCTTCGAGGAGGCGCTGTTCCAGGCGATGCTTGAGCACGAGGGCCTGAGCATAGACGACGTGACTGTCGTGAACGTCGGCTTTGACCTGGGGCCGTCCCTGATTGGCAGGAAGGTGGACGCCATTGTGGGTGCCTACTGGACCCACGAGTCCATTGCAATGGAGATGCAGGGCTACCCCATTACAATCATGCGGATGGAGGAGTGGGGCGTGCCGGACTTCTACGAGCTGGTGCTGGTTGCCAGCGAGGACATGATAAGCAGCCACCCGGACACGGTGAGTCGCTTTGTGCGGGCCACGGCCAGGGGCTTTGCCGACGCCATCGCCGACCCACAGGCCGCGGTGGACATCCTGGTGGAGGCCAACCCGGAGACGGACAAGGAGTTGGAGACGGAGGGCATAGGGCTGCTGGCCCCGCTGTGGCAGGAGGGGGACGCGCCGTTCGGCTCCCAGACGGCGGAGCGCTGGGAGAGCCTGGCGCAGTGGATGAAGGACTCAGGGCTGCTAGGAGAGGATGTGGACGCGGGAGAGGCGTTCACGGCAGAGTTCCAGCCGTGACGGGTTCCCGTGACGCAGAATTTTTTGTAGCTTTAGATGGAGGCACATTTCGCTGTCATTCTGAGTCGTGAAACGCCGAAGAATCTAAGGCCGTTCGTTAAAACACATCGTATCTTTGCGGACAGAGGCCCTGGATTCTTCACTCCGCTACGCTCCGTTCAGAATGACATTTGCTGCGCTTTCTTCTAGGCCAACCCAGAGTTGGCAAGAGTCTCTAGGGAAGTTGAGATGGGTCTAAGTTCGAGTATACAGAATCCCTTCCCCCACAGGCGGGGGAAGGTCAGGATGGGGGTGCAATGAAGAGAGCATTGACCATAGCCGGCTCCGATTCAGGCGGCGGTGCCGGCATACAGGCGGACCTCAAGACCTTTGCCGCCCTGGGCGTCTACGGAACCTCGGCGCTGACGGCTATAACGGCACAGAACACCCTTGGCGTCACGGGCGTCCAGGAGCTTACCCCGGACATGGTCGGCGCGCAGATAGACGCCGTGATCTCCGACATCGGCGCGGACGCCGTGAAGACGGGCATGCTCTCCAACTCCCGCATCATCCAGGTCGTGGCCGACAAGGTGACGGAGCACGGCCTCCCCAACCTGGTGGTCGACCCGGTGATGGTAGCCAAGGGCGGCGATCCGCTATTGCAGGAGGAGGCGGTGGACGCCCTGCGTACTCTGCTTGTGCCCCTGGCCCTTGTGGTGACACCCAACCTGCCGGAGGCTTCCGTGCTGGTGGGATACCCAGTGGAGAGCCTGGAGCAGGCGCGGCAGGCGGCCAGGGACATAGTGGCTATGGGCAGCAGGAGCGTGGTGGTAAAGGGCGGCCACTTGGAGGGAGACGCCGTCGACGTCTTCTACGACGGCAGGGAGTTCAGGGAGCTCTCAGCGCCCCGCATCGAGACCACCAGCACCCACGGCACGGGATGCACCTTCGCCTCAGCCATAGCCGCGGGGCTGGCCAACGGCATGGCCGTCGAGGAAGCGGTAGGCCAGGCCAAAGAGTACGTCACCGAGGCCATCCGCAAGTCGTTCCCCGTCGGGAGCGGCCACGGGCCCTTGAACCACTTCCACGCCCTGCTGTAAGAAGAGAACAAGGAGGATATCAGAATGGCGGAATCATTGCGCGCACTAGTGAGGGCAGCAATCTCGCAAAAATGAGATAAAATGATTGACATTATTGAGAAGCGATGATATGCTCTCTCTTAGCAGGGGTCCGAGACTTCTGACTATTCTTGCAGAGGAGAGTAATGGAATTCGTGACACTTAAGGGTACCAATCTGAATACCACAGTCTATCGTGGCTTTGCACCAATTAAGGACATTGCTGCCATTTCTGCACCAGATCCGTTCAATCAAGACACGAATCCGGAAGGGCTGCAGCGCGATCTTACAGCAAAACACGCGGCAGAGAGCTACCGCTATGCTGAGGGTAGCAAGGCAGTCCCGGACCACCCCAGACTTTGGCCTGAGGTAATTCTAAATATTCGTGACACCGAGGTGGTCACTCTTGTTCCTATAGACGAATCTTATGACCTCTGGAAGATAATAGTGCATGAGGATCGCTTGGATATGTCACTTACTCGGCCAAAAATTTCCCGTACGGACGGCAATCACAGACTGAACCATGGTGCTGGAAACCAGGAAGAAGACTGGCCACCTCTTGATGTTTCTACTCCGTTTTGCTTTACGGTGGGATTGGCTCCAGAGAAGGAAGCTTTTCTGTTTATCGACATTAATGATAATCAGAAGGCCATGAATACAAGTCATTTGGCCCACCTCAAGACGCGACTGACTGAGTCAGAAGTCCTCGCTATTGAAGAACCGTCACTGTGGATAGCCCAGCATCTTGTAGATGATCCAGAGAGCCCGTTTCACGGCATTATCTACTTGGGAGGGGAAAAGTCGCAGGGGCTTGCAAGGAAAGTCAATTTAGCAGCACTACGTACGGCGAGTGATATGTTGCTTAAGGAAAGCGTCAAACTGCGTGCCTTTGCCGAGATAGAGCCGAAGTATGCCATGAGTCGTATCTATTGGAACGCCGTCTCCAAAGCCTACCCTCGTGAGTGGGGTGATTCCCGCCAATACCTTTTGCTTCGTGGCTTTGGCATTTGGTGCATGGCAATACTTGGGGGAGAGATAATTGACCGTTGCGTCGCTCGTCGCGTTGCATCCGCCCAGATGGAGGAAGAGATGATTGCCTACCTCCGGCAAACGCGAATGGTCGTTGACTGGGATGCTAAGGAGGGTACTGCCAGAGGACACGGAGGGCGTGTTGGTGCTAGAAACTTGGCAGAAATGATGAAGCGTGCTCTTTCTGATGATGATGTTGATATAGGGAACCTCGCCCAAGATCTAGCCCGGTCGCTCTAGCGTCGATAAGTCTACGTATAGGTGCCTTGGTATTAAGCCAAGGCACCTATACGCGTGTAAGTCAAGCCCTAGAAGTTGGGCTGCATCCCTCCCTCCTTGAGGTAGTTGGCCAGCTGCGCCGTGCGGCTGCCCAGGGACCTGGCCTGCTCAAGGTCGTCGCCCGTGACGCTGCCGTGAACAGTCGCGCCATAGAAGGAGCCGGAGGTGATCATGCGGTCCGTCCACGGAAGGCCGACGACTATGAAGCCCCAGGAGAGCAGCCAGTGGAGCAGGGCCAGAAGGGTGAACTCCGTGCCCGCCGAGCGGCCCCTGCCTGCGGTGAAGGCTGCGCCCATCTTGCCCTCCAGCAGCCCCTCCTGTCCCAGGTCAGACATCTGGTCAAGCCAGGACTTCAGCCGACCCGTGATGCCGTTCCAGTTGGGTGAGCCAAGAATGACTCCGTCGCAGTCCAGCAGGTCTTCCGGCCCGGCTTGGTCGATGTCCATGACCATAGCCTGAGCGCCCTGAATCCGGCTCACGCCCTCGCTCACGGCCTCGGCCAGCGCCTGCACCTGCTGCCCTGTGCTGTCGTACAAAACCAGAATTCGCACGTCCATATTCTCTGTACCTCTCTAATTGGCTAGTTGCCGTTGGGCGCGGGGGCGCTTATGGACCGCCCCTGCGACACAAAGCGAAATCCACCTCCCCGGAAGAGCGATGGATTTCGCCTTGCACTCCTCTGAAAGCCGTCGTTCCTGCGAAAGCAGGAACCTCTGCCCTCCACGTTTAGATTCCTGCTTCCGCAGGAATGACGAGATAGTAGAATAGCGACGTACTTATTCAGAGGATTCCTTGCACTCCTCTCCAGGTTGTCTGGCAATAGATGGTCTAGGTCCCGTAGCGGGCGGCGGCGTTGGGGTCGCTGTACTCGACGCCCTTGGTGGCCCAGAAGGCGGTGGCGATGTTGTCCACCGCGGCCACCAGCTCCTCGCAGGCCGCCATGTCCACCGACTGGCGGCAGCGGCCGGCCAGCTTCAGAGCGGCGTTGAAGGAGCCGTGCAGGTCGAAGCCCTCCGGCAGATTGGGCCAGCCGTAGTCGGCCCAGAGGATCCGAAGCTCGCGCTTGCAGAGCTCGGCGTGCTCCTCCTTCACCGCTATGTAGCGGGACATGGTGTTGGCGTAGGCCACGTGGTCGTCGCCCTCCTGCAGCGCCTGCATGCGCAGCACCATCTTCTGAACGGTCTGAGCCGCAATCTTGGCGGCAATAGGGTCGTAGATCCCGCAGGGGATGTCGCAGTGCGCGTAGCCCCTCTCGGTGGGAAGAACCCTGTTCAGCAAGCTGAAGGTGTGCTTGAGTAGAGACATACCTACCTCCTAACAAGTTGGTCTTGAATTGGGTATAGTGTAGCAGACCTTTGGGCGAATTGCGATAACGAAGGAAGGGCGTATTGCTGGTCATAACGGGGCTGGGCCGCAGGGCGCTGGCTCTGGTCACCGCCATCCGAGTGGTGGTCGACGGCTGGAGTATGTACCCGACACTCGCGCCGGGCGAGTACCTCCTCTTCGACCGCCTGGCCTACCGGGGGGAGGCCCCCAGAAGGGGCGACGTGGCGCTGGCGAGCGGCGTCCTGGGCGATGGGCGGTCGATCATCAAGCGAGTGGCGGGAGTTCCCGGCGACGTGGTGCTGCTTGACGGGGGGGCGATCACGGTCAACGGAGTTTCGCCGGAGGGCGCGCCCTTGCTTGAAGATCTCAGCTCTCACCAGAGCGGAGAATGGCGCCTTGGGCCCGATGAGTATTTCCTGCTGGGCGATGCCCCGGAGTTCAGCACGGACAGCCGCGCCTTCGGCCCCGTGCCCCGGAGCGCCATCGTGGCAAGGGCGTGGCTGGTCTACCGCCCGGTCAGCAGGTGGCGGAGGCTGGACGCAGGGAGTAACCCGTGAGGGCGACTAATAAACCGCTCGTCCTGAGCTTGTCGAAGGAAACGAGCGGTCTGATTTGCGGTTCTTGGCTACATTCGCTGTTCAACGGAGCTTGCCCAAGAGGTATAATATGGCGGAGGTCTTTGGAGGGCATATGTCCAGCAGAACCGAACACGGCTCCAGGTGGACCCTGTACTACGACGGGGCCTGCGGCTTTTGCTCCGGCGGAAGACGCTGGCTGTCCCGGCTGGACTTCTTCAACCGCATAGAGTGGACTCCATACCAAACGCTCAGCGAGCCGCCTGGCGGCCTGTCCTGGGAAGACCTTGACCGCTATGCATACATGGACACCGGCCGCGGGCCTCTCCGCAAGGGCTTCTACGCCATGAGGCTGCTGACCCTGAAGCTGCCGCTACTGCTCCCCCTCGCTCCACTGATGTGGTTTCCGGGCGTGAACCTGGCCGGCGAGGCGGTCTACGGCTGGTTCGCCCGGAACCGCTACCGCATTTCCGGCTGTCCGCACCCCCATCCCAACCTTCCCCCGCACGCGGGGGAAGGGGCATCTCTCTCCCCCTTCAGGGGGAGAGTCAGAGAGGGGGTAAACCGGACACAGGCTTCTCTAAGGTCTACGGATGAAGGCGGGCGCGTATGACCTCGGGCGGCGAGAAGGTCTCTATTGTAGTTCCCACGTACAACGAGCGGGACAACGTCCGGCCCCTCTGCGACGGCATACGCGAGGCCATCGGCTCCGCGTGGGACTACGAGGTCATCATTGTGGACGACAACAGCCCTGACGGCACCGCCGACGCCGTCCGCGAGATGGCGTCGGAAGACCCGCGCATAAGGCTGTTGCAGAGACCCGGCAAGCTGGGCCTTGGCACGGCCGTGGCCGACGGCTTTGCCCTGGCGGAGGGCGACTACTGGATTATGATGGACGCCGACCTGTCCCACCGCCCGGAGGAGCTGCCCAGGATGCTCAACGCCCTCTCCGACGCCGACATCGTGATAGGCTCCCGGTACGTGGCCGGCGGCGGTGTGCAGAACTGGCCCCTGTGGCGTCAGGCCGTCAGCCGCGGGGCCTCCGGCATGGGGCGCATGATAGTGGGCCTTTCGGTAAGAGACCTGACCTCCGGCTTTGGGGGGTTCCGGCGCCGGTGGATGGAGCCTCTGCTGCCGGACCTGAATCCCAAGGGCTTCAAGCTGCTGCTGGAGATACTGGCCAAGAGCCGCGGGGCGCGGGTGCGTGAAACGCCCATCACCTTTGTGGACAGGCAGAACGGCAGGTCAAAGGCCTCCGCGGGCGAGGCACTGATATTCCTGCGCCTCTGCTTTGCGCTCCGCAACCAGCGCAGAGAGGACGAGCCGGTTCTCTGACCAGTTCTTGGCGTACATTGCCCAAGTCTCCGGTTCCGTCATTCCGGCGGAAGCACGCCCTCGTGCTCCGACACGGGGGCCGGAATCCAAGACATCTGCTGGTGTCCACACCCCACTACCCCTGGATTCCCGCTCGGAGGCGGGAATGACGGGAGTGCACAGTCCATTCCTGCGGAGGCAGGAATCCAGAAGACATCACTCCCACCCCCGCCCTGGATGCCTGTCCCCGCATCAAGTGCGGGGCAAGCTGCACGGGCATGACGGAGGAGAGATCAGCTCCCCAGCCTGGCCTCCTCCACGCCCCACACCTCCGGGATCATGTGCTCAAGGCCCAGCTTCCGCAGTGTCTCCGGGAAGGGCCTGCCGGACACTCTATCCAGGCCAACGGTGTCGTAGTAGGCGGCGACCATCGTGTCCCAGTTCTCCTTGGCGCTTGTACCCGCCGCCGGCCCATCCACCGGCGTGGACCAGTACCGCTCCGACGGCTTCTCAGACTCCGGGCCAATGCCGTTGCGCAGGTTGAAGAGGCGGAACATGGCCGCGCACCGCTTCCAGAAGGCCATAGCCTCCTCCTTGGTGTAGTCCCAGCCCGTCGCCGCGCTCAGCGCCTGGCAGATGAACTCGTGGTAGGTGTTGGCCGTGAACTTGCAGATTCCCAGGGAGTCGATGAAGTGCAGCCTGCCGACCATCGAGCCAAGGTGATAGCCCACCATCTTGGGATCGAAGGGATCGAAGGCCGCGGGCAGCCCGAACTCCTCCGGGTGCACGTTGGACTGGGTGTCGATGGTGGACGTGCCGCTGACGCTGCCCTCCAGCATCTCCATCCACCGGCCGCGATGGTCGTGGCTGCGGGGGCTGACGCCCTTGTGGATGAAGATGGCGCAGTCGTAGGCCTCTCCGCCGACGTACTCCGCCGCGTACTTCACGCCCTCCGCCAGCACGTCCCCGAACCCCTCGCGGTTGGCGACCATCCAGAGGAGCTTGTCTGCGGCCTCCACGTCGCCCCACTTGATCTCCAGGCCGCCAAGCTGCTCTTTGGTGATGTAGCCCTTCTCGTAGCACTCCATGACCCAGCCGCACAGCCAGCCCCACTCGTTCACGTCCACGCCCGCCTTGTCCACCTGGGTGTTCAGCCACGACACCTCTACGGGATCGACTGCGCCTATCTGGGAGCCGCAGCCGGATATGCCCTCCGCCTCAGGCTCGTCTATGAGAGTGCCCTTTTGCGGGCCCTCCGGCACCACCATCATGTGGCAGTGGCCCTTCATCCCGCAGGCGCTGCACTGGTGGCCGCGATGGGGGAAGGTCTCGCGATAGGTGGGCGGGTCCCACTCGTCGGCGCGCTCCGGCTCGGGATAGATGTTGGTGGTGTAGTTGAGCGTCGGGCGTGTCCCGGAGCGGGTGCCCGTCGATGGGCCGCCCAGGGTGCCGTAGTAGTAGGTGGTGCCCTGCTTCAGGTCGTGGGCTATCATGTCCGAGACCTGGTACAGCCCCGCCGTGTCATGGACGCTCACGCCCTTCGTCCCGCGCGCAATCGCCACGCACTTCACGTTCTTCTTGCCCATCACCGCGCCGCAGCCGTTCTTGCTGGCGACGTGGCCGTAGTCCCCCTCGATGATGGCGAAGCGCACGACCTTCTCACCGGCGGGCCCCACGCCGTAGACGCTCATCTGGTGACCGCTCAGGCCGTGCTCCTCCTGGAGGGTGTCCTGCATCTCCCAGGTGTCCTTGCCGAGGAGATGGGAGGCGTCACGCAGCTCAACAACGTCGTCGTTGATGTAGACGTAGACCCACCTGTTGGCCTGGCCCTGGAGCACCAGCGCATCGTAGCCGCAGTACTTCAGGTTGGAGCCGAAGAAGCCCTGGGCGTTGGTCATCACCGCGCCGTTGGTCATAGCGCCGCGAGTGACCACGTTCAGGCTGCCCGTACCCCACACGGGAGTCCCCGCCAGGGGGCCGGAGGCCATTATCAGGCGGTTGTCGGGGTGGTCCCAAGTGACCTCAGGCGGGACCTCCTCCCAGAGAATCTTGTACCCTATGCCCGCCGCTCCAAGGTAGTAGCGGCACTCCTCCGGGGTCAGGGTCTCCACCCACACCCTTTCCGTGGTCAGGTCTACTCTAAGGATTCTTCCGGTGTATCCTCCGGGCAGCTGTTGCGTCATTGGCTTGGCCTCCCCTCGTCTAGGCTATCCTCCGTCCCAGGCGGGCAGCAGGGTGATGGTGTCGCCGTCCTGGAGCTCGCTTTCCATGGTATGGGTGATGCCCAGGAATGCGTCGTTGACGATGATCTCCACGGACGCGCCAAGCTGCCCGGTGTCCGGGTCCCATAGGATGTGGTCAAGGGCCGGAAAGCTTCTGCTCAGCCTCCTCACCACCGTCCGCAGCGACTCGCCGGGGGTGAACTCCTCCGTGTAGAACTTGCGCCCCCCGCCGTCGCCGCCGACGTAGCGAGTGAGCCAGGCGAAGACCTCAATCTTTACCTTCGGCTTTTCCGCCGTAACCGTCTTGTCCTGCTCCTCAGCCACGGATTATCGCCTCCTCCGGGCCCCACACCTCCGGGATGAGGTGCTCCAGGCCGTACTTGCGTAGGGTCTCCGGGGTGGGGTTGCCCGTCTCCCGGTCCCATCCAACGGTGTCGTAGTAGGTGCCCACCAGGGTGTCCCAGTTCTCCTTGGCGCTCTGCCCCGCCGCGGGGCCGTCTACGGGAGTCGACCAGTATCGCTCCGATGGCTTCTCCAGGTCCATGCCCACGCCGCTGCGCAGGTTGAAGAGGCGCATCAGGTGGGAGCACCGCCTGCCAAAGTCCATTGCCTCCTCCTTGGAGTAGTCCCAGCCCGTCACGGCGTTCAGGGCGCGGCAAACGGAGGTGAGGAACGTGCGGGTGGTGAACATGCAGGTGCCCAGGGAGTCCTCGAAGTGACGCCTGCCCAGCATAGCGCCGGTCATGTAGCCGACCTCCTGGGGGTCGAAGCCGTTGTGGCTTGCGGGAAGGCCGTGCTCCTCCGGCTTCACCAGGGGGCCGGTCTCGATGGTTCCCGCGCTCTGGACGGCGCCCTCCAGCATCTCGGCCCATCGGCTGCGATGGTCGTGGCCCCGGGGGCTGACTCCCTTGTGGGTGAACACGGCGCAGTCGTAGGCTGGGCCGCCCACGTACTCCGCCGCAATCCTCACGCCCTCCGCCAGCACGTTGCCAAAGCCCTCCCGGTTGGAGATCATCTGAAGCAGGGTGTTGGCGGCCTCGGCGTCGCCCCACCTTGGCTCCAGGCCGCCTAGCTGCTCCTTGGTGATGTACCCCTTCTCGTAGCACTCCATCACCCAGCCGATGACCCAGCCGAACTCGTTGACGTCCACTCCGGCCTTGTCCACCTGGGTGTTGAGCCACTGGGCGTCCAGCGGGTCGACAATGCCTATCTGCGCGCCGCAGCCGGACAGCCCTTCGTACTCGGACTCGTCGATGAGCTGGCCCTTGCGCTCCCCGGAGGGTATCACGTTGATGTGGCAGTGCTGCATCCCGCAGCCGTTGCACTGGTGGCCCCGGTGCGGGAACTGCGCCCTCAGGTTGACGGGCTGCCACTCGTCCAATCGCTCCGCGTCCGGGAAGATGTTGGTGGTGTAGTTCTTGGTGGGCAGCGTGCCGGTGAAGGAGCCGCCGTACACGCCGCCGAGGGTGCCGTAGCGGTACAGGTTGGAGGACATGGAGTCCGTCTTGAGCTCGTGGGAGATCATGTCCGCGGCCTGGAAGAGGCCGGCCGGGTCGTGGACTTTCACGCCGCGGGTGCCCCGGGCGATGGCCACGCACTTCACCTTCTTCTTGCCCATAACCGCGCCGCAGCCGTTCTTGCTGGCGACGTGGCCGTAGTCGCCCTCGATGATGGCCCAGCGCACAACGCTCTCACCGGCGGGCCCCACGCCGTAGACGCTCAGCTGGTGGCCCGTGCGTCCGTGCTCCTCCGACAGGGTGTCCTGCATGTCCCAGGTGTCCTTGCCCAGCAGGTGGGAGGCGTCGCGAAGCTCCACCAGGTCGTCGTTGATGTAGACGTACACCCACCTCTTGGCCTGGCCCTGTAGGACAATGGCGTCGTAGCCGCAGTACTTGAGGTTTGCGCCGAAGAAGCCCTGGGCGTTGGTCACCGTTGCGCCGTTGGTCATTGCGCCCCTGGTCACGACGGTGAGGCTGCCCGTGCCCCACACCGGCGTGCCAGCCAGGGGCCCGGAGCCCAGGATTAGGCGGTTCTCAGGGTGGTCCCAGGAGACCTCCGCCGGGACCTCCTCCCACAGGATGCGGGTGCCTATGCCAACCGCGCCCAGATAGTGGCGGTAGTCCTCTGGTGCTATGCTCTCCGTCCATATGCGCTCGGTAGAGAGGTCTATTCTTAGTATTCTGCCGGCGTACCCGCCGGGCAATTGCTCTGTCATGGATTACCTCCTGGGTGTGAGTCTGCCGCCTCCTGTTCCCCCATCCCAGCCTTCCCCCGCAAGCGGGGGAAGGGGCAGTTCTCTCCCCCTAAAGGGGGAGAGTCAGAGAGGGGGTTACTCATTGCATGTTAAGCAAACGCCTCCTAGCTGCTTGCAACCACCTCCCGGGACGGCACTGAGGGATGGTCAAGGGTCTTCACGGGAAGCAAGTCCCTGGTTATGTGGGATGCGACGAAGGGCCTCTTGATGTCACGGGGGTTGTCCTGGAGGTAGGCCTTCCACCCACCCAGGCGCGTGCCCGACTGAATCAGGCCCTTGAGCATTCCCACGTCGTTGGTGGTCCAGATAGACCTGGCCGGGCCCATGATGATGGCCCCGGTGATGCGGTCGTCGTTCCAGACCAGCTTGCGATAGACGTTCTCGCTCTCGCTCAGGAAGACCGTGACGTCGTCGCTGCCGGCCCAGTCGCCGAAGCTGGCGATGTCCAGGTCCTGCACGTCCAGTATGTTCATCAGCAGGCTGCCTCGATAGGCGAGGTCGCGGCCCACCATGTTCGCGCCCACAATGCGACCGTGCTCCATGGCCGTGGGCTCGATGGCGTGGACCTCGCGGTTGCCCGTT
Organism: Dehalococcoidia bacterium; assembly: GCA_034422115.1. GTDB lineage: Bacteria > Chloroflexota > Dehalococcoidia > Lucifugimonadales > UBA2985 > DAOUJW01. Next base: position 63,308 of record DAOUJW010000001.1, read on the forward strand.
ATCAGCTCGCGGCCCTGGGCCACGTCCCCGGCGGCGTATACGTTGGGCACGTTGGAGCGAAGGTGGTCGTCCACCAGGATGCCCTGGTCAATCTCGATGCCGGAACCCTCCAGCCACTCCAGGTTGGTGCGGATGCCTGTGCCCATGATGACCAGGTCGACGGTGATGTCGTCGCCGCCCTCAACGACCAGCTTCTTGCGGCCGTCCACGTCCTCAATGGCGTTGACGCGGGTGTTGGTGTGAAGCTTGACGCCCTTCTGCTCCAGCCAGCCGTGCACCATTGAAGCGCCCTGGCTGTCTATCATGCGGGGCAGAATCTGGGGCATGATCTCAATGATGTGCAGGTTGACGCCGTGGCTGAGCACGGAGTTGAGGATGGTGAAGCTGATGAAGCCCGCGCCCACCATCGCCACGTCCATGCCCTCCTTGATCTGCGAAAGAACGCCCCGGGCGTCGTCCAGGGTCCACAGGTTGTAGATGTTCTCGCCGTCCACGCCGGAAATGGGAGGGCGCGTGGCCGATGAGCCGGTGGCGATGAGCAGGTCGTCGTAGCCGATGGTCACGCCGTCGTCGAGGGTGAGCTGGTTGTTGGCGGTGTCCAGGGACGCGGCGCGGCGCGGTATGAAGTTGGCGATGAGGTCGCCCGAAGACTCGTCAGGCGGCGGGCCCAAGGGCGACGGCGGTGGGGGAGCGGCGTCCGTCTTGGCGAACTGGATGCCCAGGTTCGCGAGGCGCGGGGCCGTTGCCGTGTACACGTGGGACTCGGATATGGTGTGGCCCAGGTAGTAGGGCAGCACCATGCGGGAGTAGGGCCACTCGCCGGACACCAGCACCACCTCGGACTCACCCTTGTCGTACTCCCGGATGGTGGTCATGGCGTTGAGGCCGGCGGTGCCGCCGCCGACAATTACGTGTCGCTTTGCAGCCATATTCTACCCCCTGTCCTAGACGGAGAAGCCCACAAGGTGGACGTTGCCGCGCTGCTCAGCGAAGTCGCCCTGCCAGTCCTGCACCTCGGCCTCCACCCACTGGATTGCCTGGGTGGGACACGCTTCGGCGCACGCGGGAGCGCCACCGCACAGGTTGCACTTGAACGCCTTGTGAGTATCCACGTCGTAGAATATGGTGCCGTAGGGGCAAGCGATGGTGCACAGCTTGCAGCCAACGCACTGGTCGTCCATGACCACCTTTGCCCCGGCGGGCGATATGGTGATGGCCTCCACCGGGCAGGCCGTGAGGCACCACGCCTCCTCGCACTGGAAGCAGGTGTAGGGCGAGTAGCTGGTGTGCCTCTCAAAGGGTGAGACCCGTATGACGGACTTCGACGGCTGGTAGGTGCCCGTCTGCATGTAGGAGCAGGCCATTTCACAACGCATACAGCCGGTACAGGCTTCGGGAACGATCTTGAGGACTTTATTCATGTGTGCCCCTTTCTGGAAATACTGAGACTGCGCAACTCGGGATTCCAGAAGCGCCGGACCATTGCGAGGGCTTGAGCAACGTGTCGAACAAGAGGACCGCAGGCGTCCGGCCCAACGGCTAGAGCATACCATTGGCCCTATGGGGGCGTCAATGTGGAGAAGGGGAGGGTGTTCTCTGCAGGCGTTGGTTATGGTGAACGACACCGCTCATACTGAGCTTGTCGAAGTATGAGCGGTGATAACTACGCCCGCTGTCTTCCCGCTCTGGTTTGACAAGCTCACCTTGAGCGGGAAAGAAGGTGTACTCTAGCGGGCTTCGGCATCACCAACATGTGTAGGGAATCCAAAGGAGAGGGGATGAAGGGGCGCTACGCCGCCTAAGGCGCTTGTATGTCCACGGACTTGCCGTAGTCCGAGAAGGTCATTACGGTCTGGCCGGACAGGCTGGTATTGCTAATGGGGTCCGTCTGGAAGTACCGGACTGCAACCCTCCGCGCCAGGAAGTCCTGCGCGCCTATCCATATCTCCGTCTCAACGGGTTCATCCGGGGACTTGTTAACGATGGACGGATCGCCAACCAGGTCTGCGGCAGCGCCCGCGGGCAATGCCCCCTTCAGATAGTAGGCATTCATCCCGTCCAGGTCCACCACGCCAACCAGCGTGATTAGCTCAACAACTTCGCTTTCAAATCCAAGGTCCAGCTTGCCCAGGTGTTCTGCGTCGCCCAGTATGTTCAGCGGGTCCGGGCTTGGCTCCCACTCACCGCTGGAGGGGTTCTTCTGGTAGCCCTCCGCGCCGACGGCCAGGTACTCGTACTCCGCCGGGAAGCCGCCTGCGGTTACGACCGCGGTAAAGAGGCTGCGGTCCGGGGCCTGGAAGTCTCCGTGCATTTCGATCTTGCTCTCAGACACAAAGGGGCCTTCCAGCTTTGACTTGGTCTCTATCATGACGGCCCCGCTTTCCACCGACGCCATCGCCGCGACAGCCGCGTCCAGGACCTCCTGGACTGACGTCAGCACGGGGGCAGGTGTGGGCGTGGCGGTCGGCTCCGGGGTTGGCGTCGCAGTGGGCGCGGGGGTAGGCTCAGTGGTGGGCGTAGAGGTCGGGGCAGCGGTTGGCGCAGAAGTAGCGGTGGGATGGGGCGCGGACGTAGCCGTGGGGCTGGGGGCAACGGCGGTAGCCGTTGGCGGCGCGGCGGTTGGCTGGACGAGCCCGGCATCGTCTTCGCAGGCGACGGCAGACACCATCAAGGCCAGCGCGGCTACTGCGCCGAGCGCTGCTGCAAACCGCCTGCTCCAGTTTCGGTTGTTCGTTTCAGTAAACATAGTTCGTTAAACCTGCTGCGCCGGCTGAACTTCGCCTATGGTCAGCGTGTAAGTGCCGGCGCTGCCGTCGGCGGTCTCAACGGCAAGATAGTACTCGCCGGAGGCGGGCGCAGTCCACTCTATCAGGGATGCCAGGGTGTCTCCATAGTCGTCGTTCCAGTCCAGATCAAACCCGTCCGAGTCGTACAGGCCCACGGCGGAGTCGGGCAGGGTGCCAAGCTCCACTGCTATCCGGTACTGTTGGCCCTCCGTGGCCTGGAATACAAAGTAGTCGTAGTCCAAGATGTTGTCAATCGCGCCCTCGGCCGTTTCGCCGACCGCCATCCGGGTGGCGGACGCCGGGTCGTTGCCATGGTCATCCTCTCCCTGCCAGAAGGTGAAGTCCTCTACGTCCTCCGCCTCAGGCGCCTGTATGTCCACGCTCTTGCCGTAGTCGGAGAAGGTCATCACAGTCCGGGCGGTAATTTTGTCCCCGGTGAGTGCATCCGTGTGCTGGAACCCCATCGTCATCTTCCGGACCAGGGAGTCCTCAACGCCAATCCACATCTCCATATCAACAGGAGCGCCCTGAGAGTCCTGTTCAAGGGATGAGTCGCCTGCAATGTAGGCGGCGGCGAAGGGAGGCAGAGACGAGTTCAGGTGGTATGCGCTGACGCCGTCCACCTCTTCTACGCCGACCAGGTTGATCAACCGGTTCACCTCGTCTTCGAGGTCCAGCTTTAGCTCGCCCAGGTATCCGCTTTCCCCCAGTAAGGCCACGGCATCCGCGCTCCTCTCCCATGCACCGGTGAAGGGGTTCTCCTAGTAGCCGTCCGTTCCAATGACCACGGAGTCGTACTCGAAGGAGAAGCCGCCGGACGCGATTTTAGTCGTGAACCGGCTGCGGTCGGGGGCCTGATAATCCCCGGTCAAGACCAATGTAGTCTCGATAGGCAAGGAACCCTCCAGCTTGGCTGTGCCCTCCATTATCACGGAGCCGGTCTCCACTGCGGCCATAGCGGCGGCCGCCGCGGCCAGGATCTTCTGGACGGAAGGAGGCTCAGGTGTGGGCCCGGGAGTTGGCGTTGATAATGGTGTCGCGGTTGGCTTGGGTGTGGGCGTAGACGTAGGCCCGGCGGTTGCCGTGGGCGCTTCCGTAGAGGCGGGGACCGGCGCGACGACGGTCGCCGTTGGCGGCTCGGCGGTAGGCTGGGCGTCTTCCAGGTCGCAGGCTACGGCGACGAGCATCAATGCCAGCATCGCCACTCCAACCGCGACAATGCCGAGCCGTCTGATCCTGCCCCTGATCTCGTCTTCCGCGCAGTAGTGCATAGCCAAGAAAGGACCACCTTTGGTTCGTGATAATGGTACCCCCGGCGGGACTCGAACCCACGCACCTGGCTCCGGAGGCCAGTGCTCTATCCTCTGAGCTACGGGGGCTTAACCGGCGTTCACTCGTGACGGAGGAAGGCCGCTTGCGGGGCTTGCCTTGCTGCGGTCTCAGTGGGGAATATAGCAGTGGCGCGGCTAAATGGCAATATCCGCCGCGTGTGGGGGGCCGTTACTGCGAGTCGCCGCGGCGGCCGGGACCGCCCCTGGCAAAGGAGGGGACCAGCAGGATGGCCGCCAGGAACGTGGTCACCACCGTCATCAGGATGGACACGCCAAACAAGTCGGTTCCGATTACACCCCGGGCCAGCCCTATCCCTGCGATGATCAGCGCCACCTCGCCGCGGGGGAGCATTCCAATGCCGACCCTCAGCGAACCCGCCCTGGTGAACCCGACACCAAGGGCCGGGAGCCCGCTGCCAACCACCTTGGACACAATTGCCAGGGCGGTCAGTATCAGGCTGAAGACTATGGTCCCGCCCATAGCGCCCACGTCCACCAGCATCCCCATTACCACGAAGAATATGGGCACCAGCGCGGGGTACAGCCCCTCCATAATCGGCCGCTCTATCCTCTCCTTCAGGCGGGTGTCCGAGAGAGCAAGGCCGATGGAGTAGGCGCCTATGATCATCGCCAGGCCAAAGCTCTCCGCCAGGCCGGACGCCAGCAGGGCGAGGGCCATTGCAAGCCCGACTCTGGCGCCGGAGACCCTGAACGACTCAAAGGCGTTGGATATGTACCTGGAGGCCAGGATTCCTCCTATCATTAGAACCAGCCAGAACCCCACGGCCTTCAGGCCGATCAGGGCTATGCTGGAGACCGTGACCTCCTCGCCCGGCGTGGCTATTCCCACCACCACGGTCAGCACCAGAATCCCCAGCACGTCGTCCACCACGGCGGCGGCCATGATGGTCACGCCCTCCGGGGAGTCCAGCCTGTGGATGTCGCCCAGCACCCGTGCGGTGATGCCCACGGACGTAGCCGTCATAATCGCCCCCATGAAGAGGGCCGCGTAGAGAAGGGGGTCGCCCTCCAGTCCGGCTGGCTTGAGGAGCATGGTTATTCCCGCTCCCATAGCGAAGGGCGCTACAACTCCGCCAATCGCCACCAGCGATGCCGGGGCGGCATATCGGCGGAACTGCTTCAGGTCCGTCTCCAGCCCGGCGGCGAAGAGAAGGACCACGGCCGCAATCTGCGATATGGCGAATAGCTCCAGGGAGACTGGCAGGGTATCATGGCCGTTGATGACAGGGAACAGAGGCCTCAGGCCAAAAAAGGCCATGCCACCCAGGGCAAAGGGGCCTATCAGTATGCCCATTCCCAGCTCACCGAGGACCGGTGGTATCTTCAGGAACCGCTCGCAGATCTCCCCGCCGATCTTGGCGGCAACAAGGATGACCGCCAGCTGGATCACCAGGTACTCTACTTGCTTTACAAAATCCTCTTCCATACTCTTCCTGCGCCGAGGTATGGCGTGACACCAAGCGTGAATTATAGCAGGAGTTTTGAGAAATACATCACATTTGCAGGAATTCGGGACGGATTAGCCGCGCGGCGAACCCAGCGTAAGGGCGGTTCGCGAACAGCCGCTACAGGGTCTGGATGTCATCCCCCGTGACGACGGGCAGCCGGGAGTGGGGTAGGGTGTGCAGTGGACCGTTTACAGATTAGGAGGGCGGCTGCTACCGCGAGCCGTGGGACTCGGTGGCGGCCGTCCGGGCCACTCGCACCCTCTTGATGCGCCGCCCCATGGTGGTGATGACCCTGATGGTCAAGCCGTCCACCTGCGCCTCGTCTCCCGGCACGGGAATCCTGCCCAGCTGGTGGTAGAGCAGGCCGCCCAGGGTGTCGAACCCGTCGCCCTCCAGGTCGGTGTCGAAGGCCTGGTTCACGTCGTCAAGGGAGATGCGGGCGTCCATCAGCGCCTCGTCATCGCTCAGCATCTCGCTGAGGGACTCCGCCGTGTCGAATTCGTCCTCAATCTCCCCCACTATCTCCTCAAGCAGGTCTTCAATGGTGACCAGGCCGGTGGTGCCGCCGTACTCGTCCACCACAAGGGCAAGCTGGATGTGCTGCTCCTGGAAGTCACGCAGCAGGTCGTCCAGGCGCTTGAACACGGGGATGAAGAGGGGCGGGCGGGCGATGCTTGCCAGGTCCACGTCCGAATTCCCCGTAGACATGTTGCGCAGCAGGTCACGGGAGTGCACCACGCCGACTATGTTGTCTATGGTCTCCTCGTAGATGGGGATGCGGCTGTGGCCGTTGTCCCACATCAGCTGCGCCACCACGCCCAGGGAGGAGGTGGCCTCCGCAGCCACAATGTCCATCCGGGGGATCATAATCTCCCTGGCCGTGGTCTGGTCCAGCTTCAGAATCGACCTGATCATTTGCTCCTCGTGGGGCTCCAGCTCCTCGTTGAGGTCGGCCTCCGGCAGCTCGGCGAGGGTGATAGCGTTGGTCGAACCGGAAGAGTCTGACGACTCGGGGCCGACCGCGCCTACGCCGGACAGGGCGGACGCGGCAGACCCCTGCATTCGGCACAGCAGGGACGCGGGCACGGCCAAGGGCCAGAGAAGAAAGGCGAAGAAACGCGTCTTCCTGCCCAGGCGCGCTCCCGCGCCCGACAGCACGCCGTGCAGCAGGGGCAGCAGGATGAGCGGCCCCAGCATCCCCAGGGCTACGCCCCACCAGAGCGCGTCCAGGGCCAGCAACAGGAATACGCCTGAGACGACGGCCGCGGCCACCAGGACCGCCCGGATCAGCGACCGGACGGAGTCCTCCCACAGCGCGGGATGGACGGGCGCGCCCTCCTCCCCGGGGCCGCTGCGAAGCCTGAGGGACAGGTATCCCTCCGTCAGCGACAGGAGGGCGTAAAAGGCCAGGGACAGGCCCAGGGCTATGGCTGCTGCTAACGAACTATCGGGGTCCAATGCATACCACCTCCCGCGGGTCGGTAGAGAGCGCCTCCGCTACGTAGGACGCTCCTATGACATGAGGCCGCGATATTGAGGATTCTTGCAGAGAGGTCATTGTTCTTTATTTGGTCTGCCGTTGGGCAGTATTCTGGCCGGGACTCCCGCCACCTTTGCGCCCGCCGGCACGTCCTTCGTCACCACTGAGCCTGCGCCGGTGCTGGCTCCTGCGCCAACCCGGACCGGCGCCACCAGCATGGAGTCGCTGCCTATGAAAGCGCCCTCCTCGATAACGGTCTGGTGCTTGTCCACTCCGTCGAAGTTGCAGGTTACGGTGCCCGCGCCCACGTTGACATCCGGGCCAACCCAGGAGTCGCCCACGTAGGTGAAGTGGCCTATCTTCGTCCCTCTGCCCAGGCTGCTCTTCTTCACCTCAACGAAGTTGCCGACGTGCACGTCCCGCTCTATGTGGGTCTCAGGGCGGATGTGGCTGTAGGGGCCAATGTCGACGCCCTCCTCCAGTACGGCGGACTCCACCACGGAGTGCCACACTCGGCAGCCGTCGGCAATGACGGTGTCCTCTATCATGGAGCCGGGGCCTATCCGGCACCCGCGCCCGATGCTTGTCTTGCCCTTGAGGAAGGTGTTGGGGTAGATCACGGTGTCCGGCTCAAGGGACACTGATGCGTCTATGTATGCAGGCTCCATGACGGTAACTCCCTGGAGAAGCCAGCGCTCGTTTATCCTGCGCTGCATAGCGTCCCTGGCCCGGGCAAGCTGGACGCCGTCGTTCACGCCGAGAGCCTCCAGTGGGTTGTCCAAAGTCAGTGTGGAAACCGCATGGCCCTGGGCCGCGGCCAGAGACACCAGCCCTGTCAGATAGAGCTCCCCGCTGGGGGAGGGTGTCAACTGCTCCAGTGCGCTCCAGACCCAGGGAGAGCTGAAGCAGTAGACGCCCGCGTTTCCCTCGCAGGCCGTCACGTCGCCGTCCTTCACGTCCGCCTTCTCGATAATGGACAGCACGCGGCCATCCTCTCCACGCGCCACGCGGCCCATGTCTTCCGTGGGGAGCTCGCTGCACGTCAGAATGGTGAGGCAGCTCCGGGCGGACTCGTGTTGGCGCATCAGGGCGCACAGGGTGTCGGAGGTTATGAGGGGAGCATCGCCGTTGACGACCAGGATGTTGCCCCGGTGGTCGCCCAGCAGGCCACGGGCCTGGGCCAGGGCGTGGCCCGTCCCCAGGGGATCGGCCTGCTCCACCAGGCGGCAGTCGGGGCCGAGAACGCCGGCCAGGTGGGGCGAGTCCGGCGGGACAACCGCGGCCACGTCCTCAAAGCCCGCCCCTCGCAGAGCGTCCGCGACCAGCCCCACCATCTCGCGGCCGCAGATGGGCTGCATGACCTTGGGTATACTGGACTTCATGCGGGTTCCTCTACCCGCGGCCAGGATTATCGCTCGCCAACCATCCACTTTTTGCACCAATAACTAAAGGGCAACCGCACTCCTGTTGCTGCACAAGAACACCGGCTACCCTCTATCGAGAAAGATCTGGACAAATCCACATTCTGCTCACATAGTAGCACGGTAGAAAGTGGGCTGTCAATGTCGGCGCAGTCTGCAAAGCGTAACGCGCACACCGTTGCCGGTCGTAATCCGTAGCGATGCGATGGCGCCGAGACAACGTCGACGTGGTAGATGCGCTTGTGGCGTTGGGCTGTGATATAATGCTGTTTCGGAAGGAGAGGTGGCCGAGAGGCTTATGGCGCCGCTCTCGAAAAGCGGTTCCCGATTGCATCGGGACGTGGGTTCAAATCCCACCCTCTCCGCCAACGGGTCCTGCCGTGACCCGCAATGAGCAGGGATTCCGGAGAGGTGCTGGAGCGGCCGAACAGGCGCGACTGGAAATCGCGTAGGGGAGCAATCCCCTCATGGGTTCAAATCCCATCCTCTCCGCCATTCTCAAGCGCGGTCTCACGCCCCTGGCTTCGCCTCTCTATGCAATCTCCCCGTCACTTTGCTACGCTATCCGTGCAGAAGCTATGAGGGTCTCTAAGACAATATCGGTGTCTCTGGTGACGCTCGCCGCCCTGGGCGCGCTGCTCGCTTGTGGAGGGGAGGCAGCACCGGGGTCCGACGGCGGCAGGCTGAGACTGGCCACGACCACCAGCCTCTACGACACGGGGCTTTGGGACACCCTGGAGAGCCGCTTTGAGGATATGTACGACGTGGATCTAGACATCCTGACCGGGGGGACCGGCAAGGCGTTGGAGTTTGGCAGGCTGGGAGAGGTGGACGTGCTTGCAATACACGACCGCGTCCGGGAGGAGACGTTCATTGCGGAGGGCTACGGCGTGGAGCGGCATTCCATAGCCTACAACCACTTTCTGTTGGTGGGGCCGGAGAACGACCCTGCCGGAATCGAAGGAATGACCCCGGAGGAGGCCCTCTCGGAGATAATGAGAAGGGGGCGGGACAGCCGTGACAGGGTGTGGTTTGTGTCCAGGGGCGACGAGTCGGGGACGCACGCCAGGGAGAAGCTGCTGTGGCAGAGGGCGGGCCACGACTACGACGCGGTGCGGGACTCCGGCGACTGGTACCTTGAGTCCGGGGCGGGCATGGGCGCCGTCCTGCTCCTGGCTGATGAGAAGGACGCCTACACCCTGACGGACGCGGGCACATTCCTGGCCTTCAGGAAGGACATGGACCTGAATGTGCTGGTGGAGGAGGGCGACTCCCTCCTGAACGTGTACTCCGTGATAGCCGTAAACCCGGAGCACTTTCCGGACGCCAACTCGGTCATGGCCGAGAGGCTGGTTGAGTTCCTTACGTCGGAGGAGGCGCAGGACCTGATAGGTGAACACGGCGTGAGGGAGTACGGCAGGCCGCTCTTCACTCCGACCAGAGGCGTGGAGCCGAGATGAGCGCTTGCCTACGTCCCCCGTCACTCCCGTGCAGACGGGAGTCCACACTCTGCCCCTCCTGGATTCCCGCTTTCGCGGGAATGACGGAACACTGCATATCTTCGTCATCTTGCCTGGCAAGGCAAGGCCACACTCCGTTCCTGCGAAGGCAGGAATCCAGAGTTTGGGAACCCGGCAGGGGAGGCGTCTAACCTCATGGACCTGGTGCTGGACAGCTTCTTCACGGCCCTGAGGCTCATCTTCACGGGAGACCGGGAGGTGTTCAGCATAGCGGGCAGGACACTCCTCATCGCTGGGACTTCCACGCTTATTGCCACTCTGATATTCATACCTGTGGGAAGTTTGATCTACTTCCACGACTTCCCCGGCAAGGGCGCTCTGGTCTACGTCATCCAGACCCTCTACAGCGTGCCCACGGTCTTCGTCGGGCTGCTGGTGTTCATCACCCTGTCCAAGGACGGGCCGATGGGCGGCCTGGGAATACTCTTCACGCCCTGGGCCATCGTCATGGGCCACGTGATGCTCATATCGCCCATCATCACCGGCCTCACCATCTCGGCGCTCAGGGGCGTTGCGCCGGAGGTCAGGGACACCGCCGTCTCGCTGGGCGCGGACCGTATGCAGACCATCTTCACAATCGTCAAGGAGGCGAAGTACGGAGTGTCCACGGCGGCGCTGCTCGGCTTTGGGCGGGCAATTTCCGAGATAGGGCTGGCGATAATCGTTGGCGGCAACATCCGGGGGTACACCAGAACGCTGACGACGGCGATGTCCCTGGAGACGTCCATCGGCAACTTTGAGCTTGCGATGGCGCTGGGTATAATCCTGGTGTTCCTGGCCCTGGTGGTCAACGTCCTGGCCGGTCGGCTCCAGCAGAGGTGAGCGCGTGATAGAGATTCGAGACCTGTCCAAGCGATACGACGGCAACACCGTCCTGAGGGGCATCAACCTGGAGACGCCCCGGAACGGCGTTACGGCGCTGATAGGTCCCAGCGGCTCCGGCAAGACGACCCTCCTGCGCCTCATCGACCTGCTGGAGGAGCCGACCTCCGGCTCCATTCTCTTCGACGGCGTGGACGCGGGCGCGTCGGAGAGGGCGCGCCTGGAGATGCGCCGGCGGATGGTCTTCGTCTTCCAGAAGCCGGTGGTCTTCAGCGCCACGGTCTACGAGAACGTCGCCTACGGGCTGAGGGTGCGGGGCAGGGAGAGGGGCGTCGTTCAGGAGAGGGTGCGCCGCGCCCTGGAGACTGTCGATTTGGCCGGCTACGAGGGCAGGCGGGCGAAGACCCTGTCGGGCGGCGAGATTCAGCGCGTCGCCCTGGCCCGCGCTATGGTGACGGAGCCTGAGCTGCTCCTGCTGGACGAGCCTACCGCCAACCTTGACCCGGTGTCCATTGCCAGGGTGGAGGAGCTGATAGCCAGGGTCATTGGGGAGCTGCGCACAACGGTGATAATGACCACACACGACATGGCCCAGGGCCAGCGCCTGGCCGACCGCATTGGCGTGCTGATAGGCGGCGAGATGCTCCAGGTGGGCGCGCCCAGCGAGATATTCAACCTGCCCCACAACACCCAGGTGGCCCGGTTCGTGGGCGTGGAGAACATTCTGGAGGGGGTCATCGACTCACGGGAGGCGGGCCTTGTCAACGTGAGCATCGGCGCGGCGATGATTGAGGGCGTGTCCAACCTGGAGCCGGGGGCGCAGGTCTCCGCCTGCATCAGGCCGGAGGAGGTCACCATAGCCCTGAACCCGTCGCCGACCAGCGCCAGGAACTCCTTCTCCGGGACAATAACGGGCATGGCGTCGTCCGGGCCGCTGGTGCGGGTGGGCATCGACTGCGGCTTTCCTCTGGTGGCGCTGATCACCAGCAGGTCGGCGGAGGACCTGGGCCTCCGGCCGGGGGCGCAGATAAGCGCCTCCTTCAAGGCCACGGGCGTGCACATAGTGGAGCGGTGAGGGGCCCCGCCTGCCCCCGGCGGAAGCGGGGATCCAACTCCCTACAACATCTGCTGTGACCGCCCCGCCGAGCGGCGGCGGCGCGGGGCGCGGCGGAATGTAGGCGCGTCCGCGAGTCCCAGACGCGGCACGTCCGGCCCCCTGCCGTTCAGCAGGTCTTCGATGGTCGCTATCTGCACGCGCGGGTACTGACGGTCCGGGAAATGCTCCGGCACGTAGAGGCCGGCCGCAGCCGCCTCCTGCTCCATGGGGCCGGTAGGCGGCTCCAAAGTCACCAGCAGCCCCATCTCCGCCTTCTCGCGCTCCATGTCGCCCTTGAGCGTTGCGATGACGTTCCGCTGCACGTGGCCGCTCTTCACCTGCACCAGCACTGTCTTGGCCTTGCCAGAGTCGTCGTCGAAGAAGTTGATGTAGCCGTCGACGCCCGCGTCCGCGCCTCTGCGTCGATTGTTGCCGGGGCGCGCGTCGACCAGCCCCAGCGCCCAGTACTCGAACTGGTAGCGTCCGTCATGCTCGCTCTCCGTCGCGAGCGCACGGGCGCTTTCAAGGTCCTGCGGCGCGCCGACCACGTCGTATTCCGACAGCTGTGTCCCGAAGGTATCGCGTAGACGGTACTTCATCAGGGAAACGGCAATGTGCGTGATGTCGATGCCAATCCACTTGCGCCCCAGACGCTCCGCGACCGCAAGAGCCGTGCCGCAGCCGCAGAAGGGGTCGAGCACCACGTCGCCCTCGTTGCTGCTTGCCTGGATGATGCGCTCCAGCAGCGCCTCCGGCTTCTGTGTGGGATAGCCGAGGCGCTCTTTCGACTGCGAGTTGATGGGGCGAATGTCTGTCCAGACGTTCTGCAACGGAGTACCGGGCATCTCGTCCAAATAACGAATGTATTCAGCTGTGCCACTAGACGTGTAGTGGAGGCGGCCCGCATCATGCAACTCTTGCATACGCTCCTTCGGGTAACGCCAGACTTTGGTGACTCCGTTCCATTCATATGTGTATCCACCACCAGACAAGCCTGTCGCAGTCGCGTTGTCAGTACGGTAGCGCCGTCCTTCAGGAGTCTGGCGTCGGTAATGCGTTTTGATGTACTCCTCGTCGTATGGCTGAAAGACCCTGTTCCACGCGAACCTGCCATCCTTCACGTGATAGAGGATGATGTCGTAGATCTTACCCATGGTTCGCGCGTCGTTGTGGGATGAAGTGCGCTTCCAGATGACCGCCCCGCGGAAGTTGCTCACACCCCACACAGCATCCATCAACAAGCGGAGGTAATGCCCTGCCGTTGGGTCGCAATGGAGATAAATACTGCCGGTCGGCTTGAGGACGCGGTGCAACTCCACCATGCGTTGCGCCATCATCGTCAGGTAGGCCATCACGTCGTTCTGGCCCAGGAACGAGCGCATCGCCTGCAGCAGGTCTCCCAGCTGCTTTGGCCCTAAAGTCACTACCTCTCGGTACGCTCGCTCCGACTCGATACCCCAGTGCCACGTGTCGCCGAAGGCATGAATCTGCGCGGCGGAGCCTTCGCCGCTCGCCTCTTGGAACAGCACGTTGTAGGTGGCGTTGGAGTTGAATGGCGGGTCAAGATAGATCAGGTCCACAGATTCGTCGGGCACATGCTCGCGCAGGATGTCCAGGTTGTCGCCGAAGTATAGCTTGTTCTTCCAGTCCGCCATGCGCCTCCTATCGTTGCGTGAGGGATGAGGGGATGGTGCGGTCGACGCCAAAACCGATGAGCCGCTGCTTGTCGGCGTGGTAACGCTCTATGTGAGGATAGGCAGGCATGGGGAAATTATACGCCAAAGGCGGATTGCCCGTCATTCGCCAAAAGCTCTTGACCCCATTGCCAGGATGGTGTATTGTTATTCAGGTTTTGTCAGGTGTCGAGGTATGCCTGACTGGTTGAATTTGGCAGAGAAAGAAGAAAGGAAGCAAGGAGGGGAAACATGGACTTTTCGACCCAATATACGGCGGAGCAGGAAGCATTCCGGAAGGAAGTTCAGGACTGGATTGCGGCGAACATCCCGGAGGAGAAGAAGTCTCCCGTCGATCCCGAGGGTCTGACCGCAGGCCAGGAGGGCGACAACGCCGACCTGTACTATTTCTGGAGGGAGAAGCACAAGGAGCTGGCCGCCAAGGGCTGGCTGTATCCCACCTATCCCAAGGAGTACGGCGGCGGCGGCCTCAGCGGTGAGCACGAGACCATCATTGAGGAGGAGTTCAGCAAGGGCGGAGTGGTACGCGGCTTCACCAACGGCCTGGTATTCCCCACCCTGCTGGTTTGGGGCACGGAGGAGCAGAAGCAGAAGTTCCTCACCCCCCTGCTGAAGGCTGAGACGGTTGCCTTCCAGAACTTCACCGAGCCCAACGCCGGTTCCGACCTGGCCAGCCTTGAGAGCCGTGCGGTACGCGACGGCGACGACTGGATCATCTCCGGCCAGAAGCAGTTTGTCAGCGGCGCAGGCGTCCCTGACATCCTCTTCGGCCCCATGGTGACCGACCCGGACGCGCCTCGCCACCGCAACCTGGGATTCTTCCTGATTGAGAACCCGTCCGACGGCCTGCAGATTGGCCGGATGGCGCTTCTGGGCGGCAGCCGCCAGAACCGCATCTTCATGGACAACGTCCGCGTGTCCGGTGAGAACCTCATCGGCGGCGACCACCAGGGCTGGCAGGTAACCCAGACCACCCTGGAGCAGGAGCACGGCGGCAGGGGTCAGGCGTTCCCCCGGGACGAGGCTCTTGAGAACCTGATGTCCTATGTGAAGAACACGGACTGCGGCGACGGCAAGGTCGCCAGCGACCCCGTAGTGCGCCAGAAGACCATGAACAGCGTCATCGCCTCCCATATCCACACGCTGTTCGCGAAGCGCAACTTCGCCATGTACCAGGCGCGCCAGGAGATGAGCTACCACGGCTCCCAGAGCTCCATGTATGGCAAGACGTATCGTCTGGAGAACGCCCTGCGGCAGCTGGACATCATGGGCCCCAAGGCCCTTCTGGGCACCGAGGAACCGGACGCTCCCTTCGGCGGCCACACCGAGGTCAACCAGCGGACCAGCCTCCAGGGCCTGCACCCGGGCGGCACCGTAGAGGTGCAGAAGGTCATCATCGCTCGCCGGATCGGCATCAGCCGGACCCAGGAGCGGGCTGCCCCCACGCCGGCGACGGCCACCCAGCACGGCAGCTAGAGACGGCGCTGCTGACGCCTCCTTTGAGGCGTTACAAGCAAGGCTTTGAAAGAGCGGGGCCTGTACCAGGCCCCGCTCTCTCTTCATGATTGGCAGGAAACGGGTTAGGAAATCTCTGAACGCCCGCCGTCTCTGCGAAGGGAGACTTTTTCGTAACTTGTGACCAGGCCCCGTGCAAGTGTCATTCTGAGCGCAGCGAAGAATCCAAAATCGTTCACCGAATACGTCGCAGCTTTTCAGACAGAGACTTTGGATTCTTCACTTCGCTACGCTCCGTTCAGAATGACAATTGGAGTACTTCTTTTTGGGACAATACTGGAGCTATTCAAAGGTTTCCGAAAGCAGGAATGACGGGAAGCGTACTTCCTATATTCACTCATGCTTATAGGCGTGTTAGGGGATACCCACCTACCCACTTCAATCCGCGACCCCTGGCCGGAGGTGGCAGAGGCGTTCCGCGGGGTCGAACTGATACTTCACTCCGGGGACATCGTGTCCCACCGGGTTCTGGACTGGCTGGAGCGCATCGCCCCGGTGCTGGCGGCCCTGGGCAACAACGACTTTGACATGGACGACCCGCGCGTTAAGCCCACACAGGTCCTGGAGGTGGAGGGCTGGACGCTTGGCATGCTGCACGACATCACATCCGGCGTTCAGCTGGACAGGCCGGTGGACATTCTGGTCACAGGCCACACCCACTACGAGCAACTGGAGTACGCCAACGGCGTGGTGGAGGTGAACCCGGGCAGCCCCACGCTGCCCCACCACCAGTCGACGCGGCTGGGCACCGTGGGCATACTGGACTTGAACAGCGAGCGGCTGAAGGCGTCGATCGTCAGGCTGGGGGACGGCCCGATGGCGCGGGGCGCGCTGCTGGTCAACCCCGGCCGTGAGTTGCACCTGGAAGTGCCGCGGAAGGGCTTGGACAACCTCTGAATCCCCGCCCCTCGATTCCTGCTTTCGGAGACCTTTGAATAAACCATCGCGTCATCGTGGAAGGGGCGCGCTGATCGTCATTCCTGCGGAAGCAGGAATCTAGAGCCGCTGTCTGCAAGTCTGCGATGCCTTGGAAGAAACGCTTTAGATTCCCGTTTTCAGAGACCTTTGCACAACTACGGCGTCATCCCGCAGGGAGTACGCTTTTCGTCATTCTCGCGAAAGCGGGAATCTAGTTCCTTCTATTCCGAGTGCCCTAGCCCCCTGCTTTCGCAGGGGTGACGAAGAGATAGCACCCCAACTAAGGGTTATTCAAAGGTCTCTTTTCACGGGAATGACGAAGAAGATAACTATTTCCAAAAGACCCACTAGAGTTAAGCAGAGGTCTCCTTTCGGAGGAATAGTGGAGTGGAGTATTAGCCGTTGCCTATAGGTTCCTCAGGCGAAGCCTCCTGAATTGCCCGGCGTTGCGTCAGCCCCTCTCCTTTATTCTGCGGATGATCTCAGAGGTGGAGATGCCGGGCGTGTACGGCACGGTGCGGAAGATGCCCATCTCCATTGGCACGCCGTAGTAGTCCTCCATCTGCTCCTGGTCAAAGTCGTCACCGTGTACAACCAAGTGTATGTCGTACTTGGCTATCCACTCGGCGTCAACGCGCAGGGGAGCGTGAAGCAGAACCTCGTCCACGTAGCGGCACGCGGCCACCGAGGCGGCGCGCTCCTCCATGGTGAGAATGGGCTTGCGCTTGTACGACTCCAGCACGTCGTCTGCGTAGATGCCCACGAGGAGGTAGTCGCCAAGGGCGCGTGCCTTCCTGAGGAACTCCATGTGGCCGTAGTGGAAGAGGTCGGCCACGGGGTCAGCATAAACTCTTATCATGGCGTGTTGCTGAATTCTATGGAGTTATTGGTCCTGTCTCTCTCCGAAGGTAAGCGTTATCGCTGTCATTCCGAACGGAGCGGAGCGGAGTGAGGAATCTAAGGTCTCTATATGCAAAACTACAATGTGTCTGGTATGGAGGTCTTTAGATTCCTCGCTTCGCTCGGAATGACATTGGTGCGGGGCTTGGTCACAAGTTACGTAAAAGTCTCCTTCCGCAGGAATAACGCGAGGGGCGTTTTTGCAGCCCACCTACAGGTACTGCTCCTCTATGGAGAACTCCAGTGGGAGGTCCGAAAGCTCCAGCTCCGTCTTGGCGATGTCGTCGTCACCCTTCTGGACGAGGAAGATGGTCATGCACACCTCCGAGAAGGGCGTGCTGGCCATGGGCGAGACGGCGTGGTAGTAGCCGGTGCCCCGGAGGGCCTGGGGCCTGGGGTCCAGGGACAGCATGAAGTTGACCACCTCATCGGCGTCTGAAACCACGTAGGGCACCGTTGTTCCCTCAAACTCCCCCTCAAACTGGATCTTGAACAGGGAGTCCCCCCGGTTGCCCGCGGCGTCCGGGTCGTTCAGGAGCCGCATGTCGGCCAGCACAAACCGCTTGGAGACGCGGTACATCTCCCTGATGACGTCCTGGTAGCGAGGCTCAACCACAAGCACGCTTGTGCAGTGGACCAGGTCAAACTCGTCGTCGTCAAAGGGAATGGTGAGGCCGTCCGTCACCATGAAGTTGGCATCGGGGTATAGCTGCCTCGCGGCGTTGATGGACGGCTCAGCTATGTCGATGCCGGTGTACTCGATTGCCGGCTCCAGGGTGCGCATTATGTTGAAGAAGCCGCCGGAGGCGCAGCCCACGTCCAGCACCCTGGCCCCGGGGAAGAGCACCCTGGGCAGGAAGACCTTCTCTGACGGATAGAGGTCCTTCACCTGGTGCCGGTGCTTGGCGTAGTAGTCCACGGCGGTGGACTGGGACCAGGCCTTTGCGCTGTCAGCCGTTAGGTCATTCATGGGCGCTCCTCTCGCTGCCGGCGCCTCTGGTCGTACTGCGCGTGGCCGGGGTGGCCTGGGTCTCTCCTCAGCGCAATGCTCTCAGGGGTCTCGCGGACGACGGCTCTGTCCCCGTTGAAGGGAGTGACCGGGAAGAGGGCCTCCGCCTCGCGCAGGTCCTCCACCGTGTCTATCTCCGTCCACTTCCGGTCGCCGGTCAGGTGGACGGCCATATCGAGTTCGCCCCGGGAGACCAACTCCGCCAGCGCCGCCTCATAGAAGGAGTTTGTGTTGCCCGCCTCCACGTACCCTTCAACCGCCGGCAGGAAGCGGCGGCTCATGGTGTCCCGCGAGAGGGAGTAGATGTTGACAGTCTTCAGGGCCCGGCTGTAGTCGAAATCCTGCGACTGCTGGGACTTGAGCAACATGGACTCGGCCAGCCCGTCCTCCGCTAGTATGACCGTGCCGTCCATCGGGGGCCTGAACCAGTCCACCACGGCGACGTCCGGGTACGTTGTTTGCGCAAGGTCGTCAAGCAGGTCGTGCTCAAAGACCAGGTCACTCTCCAGCAGCAGGGTATCGTCGTCCAGGAGGCTGCGGGCCATCCAGAGGGAGTAGATGTTGTTGGTCTCTTCGTAACGCTCGTTGTAGGCGTAGGTGATCTCCAGGTTGCGGAACCGCGGCCCGAACTGGTACTCAACCTGGTCGCCCCTATACCCCAGCACAATGACGCACTCCTTGATGCCTGCCTTGTCCAGGGACTCCAGCTGTCGCTGCATTATCGGTTTGCCGTGCAGCCTGACAAGGCACTTGGGCGCCCTGTTGGTGAGGGGTCTCAGCCTTGTTCCCTGGCCTGCGGCAAGAATAACTGCTTTCATTCCTCAGCCCTCCTACGTGTGCGCCCGCTCTGCCACGGGCATGGTTGAACCAAGCTCCCGCATGGCCTCAATAAGCTGGGCGTTTTCCTCGACGGTACGCGAGGCGAATCTGACGAACTCGCTGCCGAGTCCCTTCTTGCGACTACAGTCGTTTATCAGGATGTTGCACTCTGCGAAGAGGCGCTCCGTCAACTCCGACCCGGTGAGGCCCTTCTCCATTCGACACAGGACGAAGTTGCCCTGGGTTGGGTACGGCGTCAGGTAGTCCAGCGACTCAAGGCCCGAATAGAGGACCCGGGCCGCCTCCCGGACCCTGGCGCACGACTCCAGGTACTCGTCCTGGTACTTGTCGATCTCCTCCAGGAAGAACTGGGCCAGGGAGTTGATGCTCCAGATGGGTACGCTCCTTCGCAGGGTCGCCACCATCTCCCTGTTGGCGGAGGCGGCGTACCCCAGCCGAATGCCGGGGATGCCGTAGTTCTTGGAGAGGCTCTTCAGGACCACCAGGTTGGGGAAGTCTGAGAGCCTTCCCATCACCGTCGGGGTAGGGGCGCGGCTGGAGAACTCAATGAAGGACTCGTCAACCAGGACAAGGTCAAGGCTGCGCAGAGACTCAAGGAGATGCCACATGGCGTCCTGTGACAGGAGCGTGCCCGTTGGGTTGTTGGGGTTTATGATGAGCGCGGCGTTGGCTTTGACGCTCAGGGTGTGCCGCACGAAGTCATCGACGTCCAGCTCGAAGTCGCCGGTCAGCTGGTAGGGGCTGACCTGCTTGCCTTGGGACACTGCGCGGTTGACGAACTCGTCGAAGGTCGGTATCGGGACGGACAGACGCTCCACGAACTCCTCGCTGATGGCGCTGATGAGCTCACTGGCCCCATTCGCTATCACCAGCTCCTCGTGGGTCAGGCCAAGGGGTTTTGCCGCCAGGGAGGAGATGTACCAGTTGGTGGACGGGTAAGACTTGACCAGCTGCCTCAGCCTGGAGCCCAGGGCGTCTATGAACTCCTGGGGCGGGAAGTAGGGGTTGGTCATGTAGCAGAAGTCTTTTGTCTCAAAACTCCAGAAACCGCCGTACAGCGAGGATACGTATCGTACGTCCGGTTGATTCACAGCGCTCCTCCTCAAAGGGTTGACGGGAATCACAGGATGGCCTTGATAGCCAAACTATGGAGATGTGTCTACCCGCCGGTTGCCCGTCTCAAGAGGAAAAAAGGCGCGAGCACGGAGACTTGCCTTGAAGTCCGGAATTCGGCCGGGGGAGAGCCCGGGGTTACTGGCGGGAGAAAACTATCCGGCGATGGTGAGGGAAGCTAACCCCAACCAGGGAGCAGGTGATTCCGAAGGTTGACGGGGCCAATGGACAGAGTTGAGCCAACTGCACAGCCGCAGCAATCGACACTCAGATGGCTCATACGGGCGTGCTCAATCTGCGTTCCGCGTACATATCTCATACGTCAGTATTACCTCCTTTCTGAGATTGGATTGCCGCGCGAAGCGGTTGCCTAATCCTAATGTTTGTACAGGAAGTCTGTCAAGTCGCCGTTTTGTGCAGGTCTTTCGACGAAAAGCCGTCTCAACACGACGCAAATGCGCCTTTAGATTCGAGACTATAGCGCAAGGGTATCTATCCGGGCAACCAGTTCCGTTGACAGAGGGCCTTTGGCCTCTGCCTCCACGCACTCGCGAAGCTCAAGGCGGTTCTTCACTCCAAGTACGACCGTGGAGACTCCCTCCATGGACAGGGCGTACCTGTGGGCCAGGGATGCCGGCGACTCGCCCAACTCTCGTGCCAGGTCGCGGAAGGGGCCGCTGCGGCGGTAGTCCGCCATGTCCGGGTGGTCATCCGGCAGATCCCGGTCGAAGGCGTCGGTCAGGGCGCCGGCCTGGACTGCCCGTATGCCCATGACGCCTACGCCCCTGGCTACGGCGGCGGCGATTATGTCCCGGGGCCTTGCAGGCGCGTCGTAGCGCTTGAGCGCGCCCGGGGAATCGAGCAGGTTGGAGATGGCCTGGACGGCCGCGGGCGGCGGGTCTTCCTTCAGGGTATCTATGACGGCGTCCGGCACACCTATGCCGGTTATGCCCCAGGCCCCGATCCGGCCGCGCCGTTGCAGGTCTACGAGGGCAGGGCGCGCGGCCTGGATGAACAGACTGCGAGGCGTTCCCTGGTACAGGTCTGCCGTATCGTCCGGGATGATCATGTTGTGAAGGAAGAACAGGTCAATGCTCTCCAGCTTCATGCGGGCGAGGCTCTCGTCCAGACTTTGCTCCAGCAGAGCGGCCACGTCTCCGGCGTCCGGGCTGCCCAGCCTGCACTTGGTGGACACCCTCACGCCTGCGGGCAGCCGGCCCTGGAATGCCTCCCCAACCACAAGCTCAGCCTCACCGTTGCCGTAGCCCGGGGCCACGTCCAGGAAGTCGATGCCGACCTCCACCGCCTCTATCACGGTGGCTACGGACTCCTCGCGGGTCGTGGGCCCCCACACCTGGCCTATGCCGCCCCCGCCGAGGGTGAGGGCGCTGACCGGTCCCAAGCTGCCGAATTCTCTCTTTTTCATGGATGTCTAATTCGTCCTATCGCATGAGCGGGTAGCCTTCAAATGAGGCCGGCTACCGAGACAAGCTTCTGGTGTACCGGGTCTACCCCCAAGAATGCCGCCTCGAGGGTCACTGCCCCAAGCAATGGCGTAGTGCCCTCATCGTTGAACAGAACAAGAGTAATTACTTCTTCACCCTCCACTCTAACCCACGTCTGGCCAACGTCCATCTCCCTAGACACGCCGTGCGCGGACTCGAACCTGCGGCGCATTGACGGCTGTACTCCCAACTCCCGCAGAACGGAGGCTGGTACTGCTGTGATGGTCGCGCCCGTGTCCACAAGGGCCTCAAGCTGCGTCCAGCGCTCGCGTTCCGTGTCGCCTATGCCAATCTCTACGCTGAAAGTCCCCATTAAGCCTTCTGCCTTACCCTTTCGTTTCAGGTCAAATTTGGTGAAGCTTGCCTTACGCATGGGTGTCTAGCCCCCCACAGTGAGAACTATCTTGCCAAAGATGACCCGCTCCGACAAGAGCCGCTGTGCCTCTGCCGCCTCCTCCCAGGGGAGCACTCTGTCCACAATCTGCCGAATGGCGCCGTCCTCGTACCACGCCTTGAGCTGCGCCCAGCCCGCGCCCTCCGCGTCCTCCGCCGCATCGTTGAAGACGCCCGACTGGTGCAACGACTGTCCCTTCGCTTCCATAGCGCTCCGGTCCTGCTCCGAGCGTGTCCCGGCAGGTGAGCCGACGTTCACCACTCGCCCGCCCTCGGCAAGGGCCTTCATGGTCGCGTCAAAGACGACCCCTCCGACGGAGTCCAGGACAACGTCCACGCCCCGGCCGTCCGTGAGTCGCTGAAGCTCCGCGGTCACGTCCTGGGTGGAGTAGTTGATTCCGGCCTCTGCGCCAAGCTCCACGCCCATTGCCACCCTGGCGTCGCTCCCGGCCGTCGCGATCACGCGGGCGCCCGACGCCTTGGCTATCTGAATGCCTGCTGTGCCCACACCGCTTCCGGCGGCGTGGACCACGACCGTCTCGCCGGGCTGCATTCTCCCCAGCTTCTTGAGGCCGTACCAGGCCGTGAGAACCGCACAGGGTATGGAGGCCGCGTCCACAATGCTCATTCCTTCAGGCGGCCGGTAGGCGAGTACGGCGCGGGCCGGAACGAATTCCGCGTAGGCGCTTCTGGCCAGGGCGATAACAGGGTCGCCCACATTCCAGCCGCTCACGTCGGAGCCGACGGCCTCTATAATGCCGCCAACGTCCAGGCCGGGGATGAAGGGGCCGCCGGTAGCGGACCCGCCCACGGGCCCTCTGCCCAGGTCGGCATGGTTCACGCTGGTGGCTGAGGCCCGGATCAGCACCTGGTCGGGTCGGGGCTCCGGTGTCGGCACGTCCTCCATCAGAAGATTACGGTCATCACCGGAGATGTGAACACGTATAGCGCGCATGATGCCTTGCTCCTTTCACCTATCAAGAGGAAAAAGCCTTCACATCAACCCATCCACCGGAATCAGTTTCCCATCGACCGGATCCACCGCCATATACACGGCTTCCAGAGTCATTGCTCCAAGCAGAGGCGTAGACCCCTCGTCGTTGAACAGGACCTGGGTTAGCGTTTCTCGCCCGTCTACCCTAACCCACGTATGACCGACATCCATCTCCCTGGATTCGCCGTGGGCAGAACGGAAAGACTGGCGGAATGAGGGCTCGACTCCCAGGTCCCGCAGGACGGACGCCGGAACTGCCGTAATGGTCGCTCCAGTATCCACAAGGGCATTGAGCGTCCTCCAGCGCCCGCGGTCCGGGTTGCCTATGCCAATCTCAATATTGAAGGTTCCCAATGGTCTTCTTCCTTTCGCCTATGAAGTCGGCGCCGTCAGGGGCCAGGTGCCCGTCGAGGGGACGCCCATCTGGGACTCCCGCCGCTCGCGGATGCGCGTGCCCGTCTCCGGGTCGATGGCCCGGGACCAGGTGCGCTTCATCGAGTCCACAACGTTGTTGTGGCTGCGACCAACGCATTCGATCTCAATCTCCCCCACGTCGCCGTCCTGGAGCGGGCCAAGGCCCTGGTGGTTGGTGCCGCACAGGATGAGGTCGCCGGGCTTGAGGGTCATGTTGGCGGAGAGGGCCGCAATGAGGTAGGCCACGCTGTGCTCCATGTCGCTGGTGTTGTAGTCCTGGCGCAACTGGCCGTTGACGCTGTACTTCACGTTCAGGTTGTTGGGGTCGCTTATCTCGTCGGCGGTGGTTATGGCCGGGCCAATTGGCAGGAAGGTGTCGAAGGACTTGCCGTACTCCCCGGGCAGGGTGGCCTCACCCTCCACGGGCGCCCTTGCAGAAACGTCCACCGAGGTGGTGTAGCCGAAGACGTAGTCCAGGGCCTGGGCCACAGGCACGCTGGATGCCGCCTTTCCGATAACGAAGGCCAGCTCCGCCTCGTGGTGGAAGATGACAGGCCGGAAGGACGGCAGGACGATGGTGTCGCCCGGGCCAATGACAGCGTCCGGCGACTTGAAGAAGGTGGCCAGAGGCCGCACCGGCTCGACGGGGACGCCCTCCATGAAGTTTCCCCGGCCGCAGAGCACCTTGCCCGGCCGCGGGACGGGTGGCCGCAGCCGCACGTCGCTCAGGGGGATGGTCGCTCCCTGCTCCGCCAGTCGCTCAAGCCTGGGCCTCAGAAACTGGAAGTTGACGATGATGTTCTCCAGGGTGAGCTGCGGAGAGCCGCCCTGCAGCTGCTGCACCTCGCTGCTGATGTCCACCACGCCGTTGTCCTTCAGAATGCACGGTCGAAAGTCGTTGTAGAAACCTATCTTCATCTGATACCTCCTGTCCCCTGAGTCAAAAGGGGAACGCTCTGGGATGATTGGGCCTGCCTATTTATACCCCTCGCGGCGATGCGGGCGCAACCCCTGGCGTTTGTGCAAGGCGCGGGGATATGTGGTATCTTCCACCTGTCATGATGGAGGAAGCCAAGTTCTGTCCTCGATGCAGCGCGCGCCTGGAGATGAAGGAGGTCAACGGCGCGCAACGGCCCCGCTGCCCGGAGTGCGGCCGGGTCATCTACTACGACCCCAAGCTGGCGGCGACGGTGGTGGTGGAGCGCGACGACCGGGTGCTGATGGTGCGTCGCGCCATCCAACCGGGCATTGGCCTGTGGAGCCTGCCCGGGGGCTACGTCGACAGGGGTGAGGTGGTGGAGGTGGCGGCGGCCAGGGAGGTGCTGGAGGAGACGGGGCTGCACGTGACCATCACAGGGCTGCTGGGCCTCTTCTCGGAGGAGGGGCACCCCGTGGTGCTGGCGGCCTTCAACGCGCAGGAGGTCGGAGAAGAAGAAGCCAAGCCGGGGCCGGAGGTCTCGGAGCTTGGGTTCTTCCTCCTGGACGACCTGCCGCCACTGGCCTTCCCCAGGGACCCCATCATCCTGGAGGCGTGGAAGAACGCAAGGTAGGGGCGGGCTGCCTCTGGTAAGAGGACGGTAGATAAGTATGTACGACGCGGCCTATACCAGAGCGTTCTTCGACGCATATGGAACCTTCGAGTGGGACAGGCTTGAATCAATGGCATATGGACAGCTTCAAGCCATTATCCACAATGACTTTATCGGGCGCTATGTACGGCAAGGCGACCGAGTCCTTGATGCCGGTTGTGGGCCAGGAAGATTCACCATTGCTCTAGCCAGGCTAGGAGCATTTGTAACTGCCTTAGACTTGTCTAGGCATCAACTTGAGCTTGCTGAGGAGAAGGTTCGGGAGACGGGGTTGATGGAGGCAGTCGATGCCTTTGTGACAGGAGACATCGCCGACTTATCTTCGTTCCCTGATGGACGCTTTGATGCAGTGGTTTGCTACGGCGGAGCTCTCTCTTACGCATGCGAGTTGCGGTATAGTGCGGCCTCTGAGCTCGTTCGGGTCGTTCGGCCGGGTGGAATCCTCCTAGTAAGTGTGATGAGCCGGTTCGGCGCTATGGCTAACTTGGTCAGGGCTTCCGTGTTACCTGAGCTCAGGGACCCCGAGAATATGCACGTCTGGCGCGTGGCCCGATATGGCGACCTACCGGGTTTCCTATCGCGTAAGATGAATATGCAACACCCGGCAATGCACCTGTATACAAGTGACGAGCTGCGCGGGCTGTTGCCCGGTTGCCAAGTCTTGGAGTTGGCTGGCAGCAATGTGACTACTTCTGAGAACTCACCGGCCATAGAAGAAATAGCGGCAGACCGGGAGGCATGGGCTACTGCAGTGCAGCTTGAGCGTGATTTGAGCACAAAGCCTGGACTTGTAGACAGTGGCAGCCACATCATTATGGCAGCCCAGCGGGTTGAGGGATAGCACTCCATCAGCAGTCTTGGGAGAGTCGACGCTAATTCATAGCTAACGTAGCACGCCCCAGCCGAAGGGCCAGCCCTTAGCCTCGACCTTGGGCTCGCACTGGTGCATGTTGGCTTGTTCCTCCTGTATCTCCGGATACTCTGCGGGAAAGCAAGTCGTCAGACGGTCGCCCCATAGTTCCAGCGATCTCAAGCTGACGAGCCCATATATCTCTCCAGGAATGCCTCCGCTCAGCCTGTTCCCGCTCAGGGCCAGCCTGGACAGGCGCTCCAACATTCCCATCTCCGGCGGGATGCCTCCGCTCAGGAAGTTGGAGCTGAGGTCCAGCACCTCAAGCTCCGCGAGCTTGCCAAGCTCGGGGGGAATTGGGCCGGTGAGCCAGTTTCCCGAAGAGTCCAGCTCCACCAACCCGGACAGCAGCCCAAGCTCAGGGGGAAGGACACCGGTCAGCCCCTGTTCGCTCAGCCTCAGACTTTGCACTCGAAAAGGCTCGCCGCCTGTGGTGACTCCCTCCCACTCGCCAATTGGGGTCTGCGCATTCCAGTTCAGGTCGACTCTCCCGGCAAGGGTATCCCGTATGGTAAGCAGCGTCTCGCAGTCCTGAACAAGCCCGGGGTTCTCACCGGGAATCGGGACCACGAACCCTTCGGAACAGGGTGAGGTGTCAACAGGGCTTCCGGGATCAGGCCGGTTCCACTCAAACAGGCCTCCGACAGACTCGTCATAGTGTCCACTGACCAGGTTCAGGACGGTATCTCCGGCCGCCAGGATACGCATATTCCCTCCGTCCGGGTCAGCCGTGAGAATCACCCTCCTTACGGAGTGCTCACTCTCCGGGAACTGCCGGATGTCCCCTGACACGGCCACTCTCGACCCGTCCGGCGACCAGGCGGCCGCCGTTACTCTAACGAACTCAGGTAGGGGGAGGTCAAGCTCGACAACGTCGCCGCCGTCCAAGCCAACTGTGAAGACGCGGCTGGGCACGAAGCCGGTTGATTCATCAATGAGACCAGCGTCAATCTCCCTGGTGATGAAGAGCAGCCTTTTGCCGTCCGAAGTCCAGGCCGGACTCCCTCTGAACGTATTCACGTTCTCCGGTAGCTCCGTCACGTCAGGGGGCCAGAGCGGCCCTTCGCTGGACCCGTCTACGATACGCCGGAGGTCTGTACCGCCGGGACGGATCACGTAGACTCCCGCATCCTCCTCGCCGCTCCTGGTAAAGGCGAGATACTGGCCGTCTGGAGACCAGGACGGAGGGCCGGTGGCTTCCGTTACCCTGAACACTTCTGATCTGGTAGTCCGAAATTGGATCACTCCCGGGTCCCTTGCTCCGCCCGCGTACAAGCACGGCCTGTGACCATCGGATGTGGACTCGTAACCAACCAGGGCAAGTGACTCGCCATTCGGCGACCACGCCGGTGGGTACAGACCGGCTTCAACATCCTGGCCTCCCAGCCACCACCTTCTCGGCACGGAACCGTACTCGAAGAGGTAGACCCACGTATCGTCGTCGCGCCCACCGCTTCGTATGAAGGCAATGCTTTCGCCGTCAGGCGACCACACGGGGTAGCTATCGAACGCCGGGCTTTCCGTCAACCGCTGCTGTCCTCCGCCGTCCAGGTCGGCCGTGGCAATCTCATAGAAGTGGCGCGTTCCGGAGCTTTCCGAAGTTGATATACCAAGGGGATATTCACAGGTGGAGTAGACTATCCGCGAGCCGTCCGGCGACAGGTCGGCGTAGAACTCGTAAACCGACCGGGAATCTGCTTCCGGGTCGGCATCGACCACAACGGCTACATAAGTACCTTGGCTGTCGACGGCCCAGATGGTATCCGAAAGGTCGAAGATGAGCCGGGAGCCGTCAGGCGTCCAGTGAAGGAAGTGGGGTGAATCGCCTGGAGGCTCACGGTCTGGAGGCGCGCAGGAGCCGGCTGAAGGGCGTTCGACTACATCCGGCGCAGGCGTTGAGGTGGGCCTTGCGGTTGCCTGTGCTTCACTAAACGCGGCGGCAGTTGCCAGCAAGTCCTCAGTGGTTATAGCAGGCTGTGGCGGTGAGTCGGCGGCCGGCCCACGGACGCAAACCACCGTCCACACTGCTACCGCGAGCATGAGCGCGAGCAGAGTCAACCATACCAGCAAGCGTCCCCAGGGAATCCGCAAACGGCCCATAGCTCACCCTGTGCGGTTGACTAATAGCCCTTGTCGGGGTCGTAGACGTTGAGCAGATCGCGGCCGTCCAGGTAGCGGCGCAGGTTGTCAAGGAAGAGGTCGACGGCCCGCTCCTCGTAGAGGAGGGAGTTTCCGGCGACGTGGGCGGTCATCAGAAGGCGCGGCTCCCTCCACAGGGGGCTGTCCGGGGGCAGGGGCTCCCGGGCGAAGACGTCCAGGGCCGCTCCCGCCAGGTGCCCGTCCCGGAGGGCGCTGACAAGGGCCTCCTCGTCCACGATTCCGCCTCGACCCGCGTTCAGGACGTAGCTGCCGCGCTTCATCTGCCGTATCTCCGCCTCACCCAGCAGGCCAAAGGTCTCCGACGTTCCTGGAAGGCAGATTATAAGGAAGTCGCTCTCCTGCAGGATGCGCGGCAGGTCTCTCGGAGGCAGCAGCAGGTCGACGTCCCCCTGGCCAGCGACCGGCTCCGTAATCGACCTGCGCATCGCCAGGACGCGCATGTCCATGGCGCGGCACAGCTTCGCCACACGCGAGCCAATATTGCCCAGCCCCAGGATTCCCGCCGTGCGCCCCGCAAGCTCCCCGCCGATGAACTTCCAGTAGTCGACGCTGTCCTGGGCGCGGACGGCCGCCGGAAGCTCCTTGGCAAGGGCGAGCATGCTGCCCAGCGCCCACTCCGATATGGGGACGGCGTGAATGCCGCTGGCGGTGGTGAAGACAAGAGAGCTGCGCTCCAGCCCGTCCCTTACGGCCACGTCCGCGCCGGCGCTGATGAGCTGCACCCAGCGCAGGTGTGGGGCGGTCCCTTTGAGGTTGGCGGGCAGCCGGGAGGTTAGGAGCACCTGGACCTCCGGCACAAGGGGCAGAAGCTGGTCGGGGAAGGGGAAGGGGGGCCAGACGTCGGGCCTTGGGAGGTCCTGGTTGGGGTCGTTGAGGAGCCGTATGCGCGGGTCGATCGCGCTGATGCGCTCCATCTGCTCCCTCGGCAGGCCCCATCCGACGAGTACGTTGACGCTGTCCATTGCGGCTCTATTGTACGCGTGGAGGGCGCTGGGCGCTACAGGCGGGCTACTTATGTAATGGCGGTTCGCGAACCGCCCCTACCAGATTCCTGCTTTCGCAGGAATGACGGTGGGTTGTTGTACGCTTCCGTCATCGTAATGCCCGTGTAGACGGGCATCCAGGGGTGGGGGGTGGCTTCCCGCCACCCCTCTGGATTCCTGCCTTCGCAGGAATGGTGGTGCTCTGCACGAGTGCCTGTGCCACTCCATTGCTGGTATAATGTCCGCAGCCGGAAGTCGGCGCATATCCAAGACTGGAAAGGAGGCTGATCGATATGGCAGCAACCGGACAGCTGGAGTACGAAGTCGTTGAGGGCTGGGGCAAACTCCCGGAGGGGTGGCAGTGGGGGCAGGTGGGCGGCGTCGCAGTCGACTCCAACGACGAGGTGCACGTTTTCACACGCAGCGACCATCCCCTTATGGTTTTCGACACGGACGGCAACTTTCTGCGCTCCTGGGGTGAGGGCGTTCTGACGGACGCCCACGGCATCTGCATCGGGCCGGACGACAGCATCTACCTGGTGGACCGCAGCCCCCAGGTCGCCATGAAGTTCACCCATGACGGCGAGCTTCTGTTCACAATGGGCAACCGCGACCAGCCATCGGACACGGGCTACACGGACGACAACCGCACCGTCCTCTACGCCGGCCCGCCCTTCCATCATCCCACTGACCTCTCGCTGACGCCGGAGGGCGACATGTACATCTCCGACGGATATCGCAACTGCCGCGTCCACAAGTTCTCCCAGCAGGGGGAGCTGCTCTTCTCCTGGGGCGAGCCGGGTGACGGCCCCGGGCAGTTCCAGCTTGTGCACAGCGTTTGGGAGCACAAGGGCAGGGTGTACGTGGCGGACCGCCAGAACAACCGCCTCCAGGTGTTCACGCCGGACGGCAGGCACCTGGCGATCTGGCCCGGCTTCCTCCAGCCGTGCAAGATATACATCGACAGCGACGACATCATGTACGTGGCGGAGCTTGGCGACCGCGTGAGCGTCCTTGACCTCCAGGGCAACGTTCTGGCCCGATGGGGCGACAGGCGCAGCCACGAGCCGGGCCTCTTCTGGGGGCCCCACGGCATCTGGACCGACTCCCACGGCGACCTGTACGTCTCCGAGGTGCTGGAGGGCCAGCGGGTGCAGAAGTTCAGGCGCAAGAGGTAGACCGCAGAGGGCCGTGCGCTTGCGCGCGCATACAAGCGTATGCAAGCGCATTGCAGTTCACAGGCATAAATCCGCCATCCCGCCACCTCGTCATTCCTGCGGAAGCTGGAACCCAGGCGGGGCTTGGAACAGGAAAGGAGGCAGACATGGACGCAGTGGAGGAGCAGCTAACAAAGAGCAAGGTGATAGCCGTCGTGGGCCTCTCGCCGAGGCCGGAGAGGGACAGCTACGACGTCGCCAGGTACCTGCAGGAGCAGGGCTACAGGATCATCCCCGTCAACCCCACCGCGGACGAGATTCTGGGCGAGAAGAGCTACCCGGACCTCAAGTCCATCCCGGTGCCGGTGGACATGGTGGACGTTTTCAGGCGGTCGGACACGGTGCCGCCGGTGGTGGACGAGGCCATAGAGATAGGCGCAAAGTACATCTGGATGCAGGACGGCGTGGTGCACGAGGAGTCGGCCCGGAAGGCTGAGGAGGCCGGTGTCCAGGTCATAATGAACAATTGAACTATGCGGGAGCATCGCCGCCGGTACGGCGGCCTGAACGCAGAGCAGCGCCCTCCCTACGCGGACGCGTAGCAGTACAGCAAGGTACTATCGCATAGAAACCATCTCACCGCTCGCCCTGAGCCTGTCGAAGGGAGCGAGCGGTGATCGAGCAGTCGCTTGATGTCCGCTCAAATGGTTCGACAAGCTCACCATGAGCGGAAAAGAGGATGTCTCTCCCTACACGGAAGGAATCCTGGGCCGCCACTGGGTAACTGTGCACAGGAGCGACGTCGCCAGGACTATCCCCGCGCCCAGGGCCATGGCTGCCTCTATCCCCTGGGAGTCGGCCAGACTCCCGGCTACGGCAGGCGCAATGGCCGAGACTATCAGGGCCGAGCCAAAGACCAGGGACACGGTCGTGGCCTGGGCCCCCGGCTCCACCAGGTCCACACCCGCCGCCAGCAGGATGGCCATGAGGGGAAAGAGGAATGAGCCCATGACTATGGCCACGGCCGCCAGGGGCCAGCTGATCTCCCCCAGGGTGGGGAATCTGTCGACCAGAAAGCCCCAACTTGTGATCGGCCAGTCCCCGGGGACAAGGGGAATCAGCAGGAAGCACACTCCCAGCACGGCAAGGCTTGGGGCCAGAATGGCCTTGCGCCCCATGCGGTCGGAGGCGTACCCCATAATGGGCTGGGAAACTATACCACCCACATTGGCAAAAAG
This sequence comes from Dehalococcoidia bacterium, assembly GCA_034422115.1. Classification (GTDB taxonomy): domain Bacteria; phylum Chloroflexota; class Dehalococcoidia; order Lucifugimonadales; family UBA2985; genus DAOUJW01. Next base: position 94,565 of record DAOUJW010000001.1, read on the forward strand.
CAGATAAATTCCCACGGTGACGCTGGAGACTTCCAGGTTCTCCCTCAGGTAGATTGGGAAGAAGGTCAGGAAGGTGGTCTGTCCGCCCACGAACCCGCCTGCAAAGGCGAGCACCAGCAGCAACCTGCGATTGCGCAGCAGTCCCTTCAGAGAGGTCAGGTAGCTCTCTTGCCCCTGTATCTCGCCGGAGCGGGTCGGGATGGTCTTGAGTATCGCCCAGATGAGGATGCCGGCAATGACTCCCGGGACCACACCGCCCCGGAGCACCATCTGCCAGCCCACAATCCCTATCAACGTCCCGGCCAGGACGGGTCCCAGGGTCTCGCCCACGCTTCCGCCGGTGCCGTGCAGTGAGATGGCGAATCCCCTGCGCGACTCGAACTCCCTTGATAGGGAGGAGATGGCCGATGGGTGCCAGAAGGTGATGGCTACGTTGAACAGGGCGGCAAAGACGAGGGCCATCCAGAAGGTTGTGGACAGGCCCAGGGCCAGGGCAAAGATGCCAAGGAAGATGATGGACGCGCCCAGGATCTCGGCGCGGTAGGCGCTCAGCCTGTCTCCGGCGTAGCCCGCGGGGATGTTGGTAATGCCGCCCAGCACGTTGCGGAAGGTGGAGAGGATGCCTATCTGGGAGTTAGTGAGCCCAAGGCCGGTCTTGATCTCCGGGAGCAGCACAAAGAAGGCTGCGTTGAAGAGGTGCTTCAGCCCGTGGCCGGCAACTGCTACAACAAGCAGGGTGCGTCGCTGACCGTCGGTTAGCTCCTCGGATCCCGGCGCGGCGGCCCCTCTATCCTGCATTCAAGGCCCCGATGTGAGCGCTCAAGCGGTTCAGCCGCTCTTCGCTTGTAGTCAAAATATGTTCTCCTCTTGCGGCCTGTTCATTCCGCTTCAATCATAGGCTTCGGTGGCACAACCTCGTATGCGCTGCTACATCCAGCCCAGATTACCACAGCCGCCAGCATTGCTTATAACTCCCCACCGTCCCACCATTTCCCTACCTCTTCCATGAAGCATCTCCCTACTGTCGGCTCAACGTAACCATGCCGTTCGGCCCATCATAGGTCATAGTATGGTATTCCAGAAAAGTCCGACCCAGCAGCGCCATGTGCTGTTGGCCGCCTGCTGCGAGGTCTACACCGGCAAACGTTCCGAAAATAGTAAAATCCAGGGCTGGAACATACACCTGCGCAAGATGAAAGCTGACCGGCTGAGCGCCATGCACACCGGCGACGGGCCGTCGATCAATAACGGGCAGTCCCAAGTCGGACGCCAGGGAAGAATCTATGCAACTCTCCGAGGCGCCTGTGTCAATTAACCCTGGATACAAGTCCGGCGCCAAGAAGACGTACGGCCTGCTTACGGGGTCGAAGGCGGCGTCAAAGCCAATCTGAACAGGTAGGGTCGGCCCCGTCCGCGTTAGGGCAACTCTCCCGCCGGGGTTGATGTCAGCCGTCGGCATGGACGGGTCTGTACAGAACGGATGCCGGGAGCGCTACCGGGCCGGCGCCAACCTGCCGTATCAGGTAAGGCCCCCTTCCAAAACGCCTCACGGCATCGGCGGCGGCATCCTGGAAGTCCTGGTATGTATTTACCAGCCTGCCCTCGCGGATAACAACCCACTCGTGCAAGTGGGAGGCCTCCAACTCCTCTCTCAGAGACTCGTAGGTCTCTATCTCCCTATCGATTTGCTCCAACTCCTGCCGTCTTTCAGCATCCGTTACCGCCATCCGTTGACCTCCCTGCGGTTATCGGGTTACTGGATGGACTACTGAGCGGCCTCGCTGGCCTCTGCAGCTTCGAACTCGGCCTCCCGCTGCTCAACCTCCTGCTGGCGGTCCAAGGGCACGGTGGCCATACCGCCGCGCTCTATGTCGACCATGAACTCGGCGATCTCGATGCCCTGTCCCTCAACGCCGACCAGGTTCTCCCGGGACACCGACGCGTCCGTGTAGAGGAACTTGTGCTCCCGACCACCAAGGAGCAGGTTTTCCGGTCTTATCTCTACACCCTCCGTGTCCGTCTTCACGGCAATCAGGCTCATGCGCTGGTTGCGGGGCGCGTCCGGGTTGGTGACCGCGAGGGTGAGGACCACGTCGGGGGCAAGGATGCTGGTGATGTAGTCCTTGGTGCCGGTGATGATGTAGTCGTCGCCGTCCCTCACGGCCTCTGTGGTGTTGGCGCTGATGTCGGAGCCGTGCATCCTCTCGTTGAAGGCGTGGCACATCGTGAGCTCACCCTGGAGCAGGGACTTCAGCAGAGTCGTCTTCTGCTCCTCCGTGCCGAACACCCGCAGGGCCGCGGCGTGCATGATGGACACGTATATGGGCGGGATGGACTGCTTGGCAAGCTCACGCTGGACGACCTGGGCGTAGGCGGCGGGCAGACTGGCTCCGCCGTACCTGCGAGGCCAGCTTGGGGCAATCCAGCCCATTGACCCCAGCTTGCGGCGGAACTCCACAACCCACTGCTTCACCTCGGGCGACATGGGCTGCCCCCTCACGGGGGCCGGGATGTCGTCGGGTATCACCGCGTTCGCGTTCATCCAGTCTCTGACGTAGAGACGGAACGTCTCCAGGGCCGCGAGGGCCTCCAGGTACGCCGTGGATCCGGGCGCCGGTTCTGATGGAGTTGTCATGTTACCTTACCTCCCTGTCCTCATCGGTGGGAAACCCTGAGCAACTCTAGGAAATTATACGATTGAGAAGCGCCCCTCAGTCAAGCCACTCGCTGATGGCGCTGCTACCAGTATACACCTCCCGGCAGGCTTGTGCCTGCCTACGCGGGCCTGAACTTGTACAGGGTGATCTCAGGGGTGACGTCCTCAAAGACGACCGTCACCGGCATCCCTATCTGCATGTCGTCGGGTTCACAGCCGGTCATGTGGCTCAGGATGCGCGGGCCTTCCGCCAGGTCCACCATGACCACAATGTAGGGAGCGTCCTCCTGGAACGCGGGGCCGGGGCCGCGGTGCACCACAGAGTAGGAGTACACCGTACCGGCGCCGCTTACGGGCGTCCAGGTTGCATTAACCGACGCACAGTCCTGGCAAACGTCCTTGGGGGTGAAGCGGTACGTAGGGCAGTCGTCGCAGCGCTGCAAAAGCAGCTTGTGCGCCTTGGTGCCCTCCCAGAAAGGCTCGTTCAGAAGGGTTATCTCAGGCAGTGGCTTGTTGTATTGCGTCATGACTACCCCCTGGCGAAAATGGCTGAGTACTGGCCCTGGAATGCGCCGCCCGTTCCGTGGGCGTAGGCCAACTCCACGTTGGGTACCTGGTGGTCGGCCGCTTCGCCTCGAAGCTGTCGCACCAGCTCGGTGACGGTGTACAGCCCGCAGGCCGCTCCGTGGCTGCCGGACAGGTATCCGCCGTCCGTGTTAGTGGGTAGCCGGCCTCCTATCTGGAGTGCGCCGCCCTCGACGAAGGGGCCGCCCTCGCCCTTGGCGCAGAAGCCGGCGTCCTCAAGCTCGATTATGACGTCGATGGAGAAGTGGTCTGAGATGCCGGCGACGTCTATGTCCTCGCGGCGCACGCCCGCCTCCCCGAAGGCCGTGTTGGCGGCCATGACACCGCCAAAGGAGGTCAGGGTGGGCGCCGACATGGGGTCGTAGAAGGTGAAGCCCTGGCCCCAGCCAAGCATCACCACAGGGGTCTTGCGAAGGTCCCTAGCCCGCTCCAGGGAGGTCATAACAATTGCGCCGCCGCCGTTGTTCACCAGGCAGCAGTCGAAGAGGTGCAGCGGGTCCGCGATGACCCGGGAGTTGACCACGTCCTCAATGGTTATCTCGCCTCGCGCTCCCATAACGGAGGCTGGGTTCAGGGTTGCGTGCTTCCGGGCTGCCACCGCAACCTCTGCCAGGTGCTCACTGGTGGTGCCGTAGTCGTGCATGTGGCGGCGTGCGGCCAGGGCATAGTCGGAGGCCCTGGTGGTGCCCCAGATGTACTCGAAGGGGTTGCCGCCCGGCCCGCCGCCGCGGCGGGGGGCGTTCGGGTGTACCGCGCCGCCGGACGCCGTGGGCACTATAACCACGTCGGCGTAGCCGTGGGCAATGGCCATCGCCGCAATGCCCATGCCCGCCGAAGACGAGGACGCCCCCACGCCGGTCTGGGCGTGGAACCTCAGTGGAGGGCCAAAGGCGTCGGTGAAGTCGCCCACAATGCCTGCGCCCTCCGGCCCTGCGCCAATGATGCCGTCGATATCGTGGGCCTTCAGCCCGGCGTCCTCCAGCGCGCCGTTCACCGCCTCTGCGTAGAGGCTGCCGGTGGTGCGGTCCTGGAGGCCGCCCTGTTCCGTCATGTACACGCCTACAATTGCCGCTTGTCTCAGGTCGCTCATAGCACCCTCCTGACGACTCTATTGCACCCTGAGCATTACCTATTGGGCGTGCTTTGTCAAGGGCAGATGCCACGAGCTTGGCAGCCTGCGAAAGCGGGGCATATGGCGTATAATGAGTTAATGGTATGGGAGGTAGAAGGTACAGACCAATTTGTGCACTGGTGGCGCGAACTTTCCGAAAATCAGAGAGGTTCAGTGACTACCGGCATTGATATGCTGGAAGAATTTGGCCCCATTTTACCTTATCCATATTCATCGGGGGTGAGTGGGTCACGCCACGGGCACATGAGGGAGTTGAGAATCCAAAGCGCCGGCAGGCCAATCCGTATATTCTATGCGATGGACCCCAGGCGGACATCCATCCTCCTGATCGGCGGGGACAAGACTGGCAATCAGAGATTCTATGAGGAGTACATACCTATAGCCGACAGGCTTTACGATGAACACCTGGAGGAACTGCGGAGAGAGGGGTTAATCGAATGAGTGGACGACATCCTTTTAGAGAGTTGACTAAAGACTTCACTCCGGAGAATCGCCGGGGTATCAAGGTAATGAAGGACGAAATGAAGGCGAATATGGTTGTGTTCCTGAAGTTCATAGACGCTTTCCCAGAGCTTTATTCAGAGAAGAAATCGGATCAGACTTTTGCCCTTGAGCCATGCGGATACAAGGGGGCCACCGTATATTTCCGTAAATCCAATTCTGGACCGAATCAAGCGCGTATTCACTCGCGGCGGTTGAAGAACTTTCCCAATGCCCATCGGCTTGAAGCCTATCTGAGCAAGAATAAGGTGCCAATAGCTCAGTCGGCATCACACCCGGACTACATCATAGGGCCGGAACACGTGGATGCGGTTATAGCCATATTGAAGGAAGGGCTTGCCCGCTCCTGAAAATCTCTGTACGGGGGGATACAGATTGAGACGTTACAAGCTGCTCATAGCAATGGCGGGGATGATTGTGCTGCTACTGGCGGGAGTCGCCTGTATTACTGAGGAAGCGGAGCCGGCAGCTGCCGGGATAAGCGTCTCGGGGCAGGCGAGCGTGAGCGTTGAGCCGGACCTGGCGCTGCTGACCGTCGGCGTTGAGACGATGGACGAGACGGTGGCTGAGGCGCGGGCCGCGGCCGCAGGCGCAATGGACGCCGTGGTGAAGGCAGTCAAGGCTCATGGGCTGGAGGACAAGGACATCCAGACCCAGTCCTTCAACATCTGGCCCAGGTACGAGTACCCGGAGGTTATGAGCGGTGAGATGACCACCAGGAAGCAGGTGCTTGTCGGGTACACGGTGAGCAACCTGGCGCGGATAAAGGTGCGCAACCTGGACGTTGTGGGATCCGTAATCGACGATGCGGCAGAGGCGGGCGGCGACGCCACGCGCATCCACGGCATTGACTTCACCATCGAGGACCCCAAGCCCTTCATGACGCAGCTCCGGGAGGAGGCGGTGGCCGACGCCAGAGCCAAGGCCGAGCACCTGGCAAGCCTGTCGGACGTGGAGCTTGGCGACCTGGTATACATGAGCGAGGGTGGCGCTACACCGTCGTCCGGGGCCGTCTTTCGGGAGTCTGCGATGATGATGGCGGACGCGGCATCGACGTCCATAAGCGGCGGCGAGCTGGAGCTGAAGCTGAGCGTGCAGGCGCTGTACGCCATAGAGTAGGAGAAGCTGGCGACCCGGACCGGATTTGAACCGGCGATCTCCGCCTTGACAGGGCGGTGTGTTAAACCAAGCTACACCACCGGGCCGCGTTCGAGAGCGTCACGCCAAGGGCGTGTGGGGCAAGGCTAAGGTTTCCTGTCTTGCTGCTGGAGGCCTACGGCCTCCGCGTCTAGAAGCTTCAACCCATGCCGTTGAAGCCTACGGTGACGGAGTCCCCCTCAACCGTGACCGGCGTAATGCGTTCGCCGCCGGTCAGACGCTCCACCTCCGCCCACGCTTCCGGCTTAATGCTCAGGTCTATCTCCGTGAACTCAATCTCGTTCTGCGCCAGCTCGTCCCTGGCCTTGGCCGAGTAGCCGCAGTCGGGGTGGGTGTAGATTACAACGGTATCGTTCACGGGAGATTGCCTTCTGAGAAGTTCCTTGCCTCTTGTATCATTCTAACCCAGGGAGTTGCATTTTGCAAAGGGAGATGGATGGGCCGCGGGCTATCTGAGCGTCCGGGCCAAGCCTACCATCAGCACCAGGACAAACAGCGCCAGGAAGACCCACCAGGGCACTCCGCCACCGCTGCCGGCGGCCCGCCCCGCCCACCGCCGGGCGCGTCTTCGTCTCCTCCGTGAGCTCATTGCAAAAGTTCCCCTCCGGCTCTTCGCTCCATCGTATCTCAAACTCGTTGCCCGCGCGCATAAAAAGGGCTTGAAATAGTGAATTCTTGATGTTACACTCTGTAACTGATGACTCGAGCAATGAGCACGACAAATATTGTCGCGGGCCTGCTTCTCGTAGCCCTTGTGCTGGTGGCAGCCTGCGGTACAGATCCAACGCCTACACCAATTCCGACGGACACCCCGGAGCCGACGGCTACGTCTATACCCACGTCGACGCCGGCCCCCACGCCGGAGCCGACGGCTACACCCGAGCCAACTGATACGCCGCGGCCAACGGCTACGCCCACTCCCATACCAACGCCCACGCCGGCGCCGACGGCCACGCCTACGCCCACGCCAGAACCAACGGCCACGCCTACGCCCACGCCAGAACCGACGGCTACGCCCACGCCCACACCAATGCCGACGGCCACACCCACGCCGTTGCCGGTTCCTCCGGGCCAGGTGCCGCCTCTGTTCACTGACTTCTCCGGGACCGTAACGGTGAGCGGTCAGCCCGCGCAGACGGGCGTGCTGCTGCAGGCCAGGGTGAAGTGGTGGCACTCGGACACCGTCAGGGTGTTCCAGGGGAGGTACGCCAGCTTGACCGTGGCCCCCAACGACCTGGCGTTGAACGGAGCGACCATCACCTTCCACGTGGTGGACGCCAACGGCGAGTCGCTGAGCCAGGCGTCTGAGACGTCCACGTACAACACCAGGAACCTCACGCCGGTAATCCTGAACCTCACCTTCCCGTAGCCCCGCCCCTGGATTCCTGCCTGCGCAGGAATGGTCGGCGGGGGTGTCATCCTGAACGGAGCTACGTTCTTCGTCATTCCCGCGAAAGCGGGAATCTAAATGGTTTCTTCAAAGGCATCCCGGTCTTGCAGACTGCGTTTCCAGATTCCTGCTTCCGCAGGAATGACGGAGGGGGTGTCCGCGCGAGGCCCCCGTCCCGCCCCTGGATTCCTGCTTCCGCAGGAATGGTCGGCGGTGGTGTCATTCTGAACGGAGTGGAGCGCGTTTCCTGTCATTCCCGTGCAGACGGGAATCCACATCCCGCCCCGCCCCTGGATTCCGGCCCCCGTGTCGGAGCACGAGGGCATGCTTCCGCCGGAATGACGACGCTGCTGTCATTCTGAACGGAGCCCCGCGGAGTGAAGAATCTAAGGTCTTTGTCTGCAAAGCTGTGATGTCCGTAGGCAAAGACCTTGGATTCTTCGCCTTCGGCTCAGAATGACATTGGTGCGGGCTGGTCACAGGCTACGCAAGTGTCTCCGGGGACGGGAATCCCCCGCCCCTGGGGATTCCTGCGGAAGCAGGAATGGTCGGCGGGGGTGTTTCCCGCTCACCCCCGTATCAAGTACGGGGCAGGCTCACCACGAGCGGGCAGGAGGCGGTTGTCTACTACCGGCAGCTGCCGCCTGTAGAGTCGTACTGGAGGGACAGGCCAATCTGGTCCAGGCCGCCACGGCCGTCTATCACCTCAAGGTCAATGATAATGAAGCCATCGTCAGGGCTGAGGTCCGCGGGGAGAGTCCGGGACACCCGCACCACGCCGTAATCCACGTTTCCGCTGGTGACCGTGGTCACCGTGAAGTAGGCGTCCGCAATCTCCTCAAAACCCGTCCTTTGGAAGTACTGAAGCGAGTCGCCGTCCGGGTCGGTGGCGCTGAACCGCGCCACCTCTGTGCCGCGCCGGGCGCCGGCGTTCGCGCACCAGGGCGTCTCCGGGTACCATACGGAGTCCCGGTCGAACTCCGGCGGGTTGTTTGGCCCGGAAGGCACGCCGGGCGGCGGCGGTTGGCCGGGCTCCGGCTCCGGCGGCGCGACGGGCGTGGCCAGCACCGAGCCGGAGGACACCCCGGGCACAAGGTCGCCGTACTCCGACTGCGTGACCGCCCGCACCCGGAAGATGTACTCCCTGCCGTTCTCCAGTCCCGTGACCGTGTAGCCCAGGTTGGAGGACCCCACGGCCCGGGGCGCAATGTCCCGCCAGGTCTGATCATCTGAGCGCCAGAGCTGATGCCAGACGTCTGGCCGGCCGGCGGACGAGCCGGAGCGCCACTCCAGGTCCACGGCGCGGTCTCCGGGCCTGGCGGTCAGGCCGGTTACGGAGTCCGGCGGCTGCGCCGGGTCCGCCGCCTGCGCTCTTTCGAAGCCCTCCTGCGCGGGGGTGGTGGACCACGGGCCGGCCACTCCCATCCGGTTGACGGCCCGCACCCGGTACTGGGGCGTACCGCTGGCGAAGTCCTTATCCAGGTGGATGGTCCCGGTCACGTCATTCGTGGTCACCCAGCCCGGCTCCAAGCGCTGCACCTGGTAGTGGGTCACCGGGTGGCCGTGCAGCATTGCCACCGGCTCCCATTGCAGGATGTTGCCCACGGGGATGTCCAGGACGGTCAGCCCGGCGGGCGCGCCGGGGTAGCTCCCCGTCCCGGCGTGCGCCTCGATCTGGGCCGAGTTGTTGCCGGGGATGTGGTCGTAGTAGACGGCGGAGTGTTCCGTGTAGCCCGTCGGCAGGTCCCCCGAGCATTCCAGGTCGTTGGCGGGGTCGGTCGCGCCGGTCTTGATGCGCACGCAGTACTCCCGCGCGGGGGCGATGACTGCCCGGAAGGGAACGTCGCTTTCGGTGAACACGGTCAGGGTTGGGCCTTCGCTCCGGCCGTTGGCCCGGCGCGCTTCCCTGGGTTGCAGTTCATCGATGGTCCACACGCCGTCGCGGTAGGAGCCCTCGCTGGGGATGGCGTTGTCTATGCTGGGCGCCGGTATTCGCAATGGCGACAGCCGGACTTCGACGGGGGCTTCGTCCGGCCCGTTGTTGAGGGCGGTGATGGTGTAGGCGCGCTTGCCCCTGGCGACTTCCGGGTTGGCCCCGGCGTCCCGCACCTCCAGCTCCGCCACCGGGCCGACGTGGAAGGTGTAGGTACCGGAGTCGGTGTAGGGTATGCCCGCCTCGGTGGCTCCAATGGTCATGTCCAGTTTGTAAGTGCCGAGTGTGCTGAAACTTATCAGGGTGGGCGTTGGCTTCGAAGTGAAGGTTTCCGAAAGATTCCACGGGCCGTCACTTGGTCTTGCATCGGGGTCCAGCGATAGATAGCTTGCGTCGTCGCCGTCATTGAACGACACGCTGCCGGGCCTTTGCTTCGGGTCCACGTCACTCACTTCGGTGATATATGCGCTCCAGCCGGACCCGAGCCAAGTGAAGGCGACCCCGATTCCCGGTATCGGGTCAATTTCTTCATCATCATGATACCGTGTCCTGCCGGTCTTCCATTTCCCGTCATGCCGTCCCGACGGGTCCTGGATATGAACGACGACTGTTTCGGGTTTAAGGAAAGTCGTGCCATGGCCGATGTGACCAAGTAAATCAATACGGTCCAAGCCCGGCAGGTCAATTTCCTTCCGGGAGGCCGCCGCCACCAGTTCCAGGGTGTCCTCGCCGGTGCAGATGAATGTATCGCGGCCGACGCAGTCAAAGAAATCGAACAGTTCAATATAACCATTGGTCAGCAACACCTTGGGGTCTTCCCCCAGGCACACGGTGGCGGTGTCGTTCTCCCGCTTCGAGCGGTCAAAGGCGAACCAGGGCACGGCCCTGACCACCTTCGCCGTCAGGCACCGCTCCTCCAGGGGCAGGTCCGCGAGGCTGTCGGCGGTGAGGTTGACCGCCACCGGAAGCGACCGGCGATCTGCGGCTCCCCTGGTCCGCTCCAGGGTTCCCACGTCCCAGATCCCGGTGGCCGGGTCGAACGTCGTGCCGTCCGGCGCCTGCGGGGTCCCGGCGAAGGCCAGGCCCGGCGAAAGGCTGATTTCGAGCTGTACGTCAAGCTGAGTATGAGTAGCGAGGGAAGAGGCGGGGAAACCATAGCGGTCTCCCGGGAAATTCGCGGCCTCCACCGTGAAGGTCGTCCCTCCCCCCACCGGCGGAAACCGGTCGGATATCCGGACGCCGACTGCCGTGTCTCCGTCGGTGAGCCATTCTACCTTGGTATTGCCCCAGTGCTCACTGGCGTTGTTGAACTGAAAGCCCGGCGGTTCCCCCGGGTCCGATTCGATGACTTCGGCATAGAGCCCCACTATCTTCAAGGGGTCGAGGTGATGATACGTTGATGGTCGGTCGACCCGCCTCGTCACCTTGTCCCCGGGCCCCAGGCTTTGGATTGTCCACATGGTGGCGCTGGTAGCGCCGGCGTGATCAGTCAGGACAATCTTCACCTCCACGCGGCGGGCGACCGCTCCCGGATGCCGCCCCACGGGGTTGTTCTCCACGGTGATGCGCCAGGCCGTAACTCTCGCGTCGGCGTAGTTTTCAACTACTATTGACAAATCGAGAGCAGGATGGAGGGTATCGTCCACCGGCTGGGCCAAGACCGTCCGGCCGCCGGCGGGGGTCACCGCCAGCAGGGCTATTGCCAGGGCCGCCAACAGGGCCGGCAGTCGCAGCCTGATGCGGGGGGGGGGGGGGGGAAGCT
>DAOUJW010000002.1:0-108707 GCA_034422115.1 Dehalococcoidia bacterium
GAAGGGGGGGGGGGGGGGGGGGTGAAGTTGTCATCAGGCGGGATGGTCATGTTTCTGACTTATTCAGAGTATACCTAAGACCAGTTTCTTACCGAGCGATTTTAGATTCTTCGCCTTTGGCTCAGAATGACATATCCCAATAAGGACAAGTCCCTGCTGCTGGTCGCGCCCCCTCATTGGTAACAGGCGTTGCCCTGTTGTATAATGACCTAACCAGGGGCATTTCCCCGCAAGCGAGAAGGAGTGGTTTATGGATCAGGGAACGTGGCGTGTTAAGGCCGGACTGGCCCAGATGCTCAAGGGCGGCGTGATTATGGACGTGGTCTCCGCGGACCAGGCAAAGATAGCGGAGGACGCGGGGGCGTGCGCGGTCATGGCCCTGGAGCGGGTGCCGGCGGACATCAGGGCCGCGGGCGGCGTGGCGCGCATGGCAGACCCGGCCCGCATCACGGCAATAATGCAGGCGGTCACCATTCCCGTCATGGCCAAGTGTCGAATAGGCCACTTCGTGGAGGCGCAGGTGCTTGAGGCCCTGGGCGCGGACTACATCGACGAGTCGGAGGTGCTGACCCCCGCCGACGAGAGCAACCACATCTGGAAGCACGACTTCAGGGTGCCCTTCGTCTGCGGCTGCCGCGACCTGGGTGAGGCCCTGCGGCGCATCGGCGAGGGCGCGGCCATGATCCGCACCAAGGGCGAGGCCGGCACCGGCAACATCGTGGAGGCCGTGCGCCACATCCGGGCGGTCACGGGCGAGATCAAGAAGATTATGGGCATGTCCCAGGACGAGCTTATGGCTGAGGCCAAGAACTTGGGCGCGCCCTTCGCCCTGGTGCAGGAGGTACACGACACGGGCCGTCTGCCCGTCGTCAACTTCGCTGCCGGGGGCGTCGCAACCCCCGCAGACGCCGCCCTGATGATGCAGCTTGGAGCCGAGGGCGTCTTCGTCGGCTCCGGCATCTACAAGTCCAGCAACCCGGAGGTCAGGGCCAAGGCCATTGTGGCCGCCACCACCCACTACAACGACGCAGACGTCATAGCCAAGGCGTCCGAGGACCTGGGAGAGCCAATGCCAGGCATGGACGTGAGGACTATGAAGCAGGAGGAGATCCTGGCTGTACGAGGCTGGTAAAGTGGCCCGGAAGGTGGGAGTCCTGGCCCTTCAGGGCGACTTCGCCGAGCACATGAAGTCCCTTGAGACCATAGGCGCAGAGCCGGCAGAGGTGCGCCTGCCCGACGACTTGGTCGATATTGACGCCCTAATCATCCCCGGCGGGGAGAGCACCACCATTGTGAGGCTTATGGACGTCTTTGACCTGGCTAAAGTCATCAAGGGGCGGGTCAGGGACGGGATGCCCACCTGGGGCACCTGCGCAGGCATGATAGTCCTGGCCAGGAGCCTGGTTGAGGACAGGCCGCAGCCCCTGGGTCTTATGGATATCCGGGTCCAGCGCAACGCCTACGGCCGGCAGATAGACAGCTTTGAGACGGAGATCCCCGTCCCCGCGCTGGGCGAGGAGCGCTTCAGGGCGGTGTTCATACGCGCTCCCGCCATCGAATCGATCGGGCCGTCGGTGGAGCCTCTGGCCTGTCTGGAGAACGGCCAGGTGGTGGCGGCCCGGGAGGGCAACCTGCTGGTGACGGCCTTCCACCCGGAGCTGACCACCGACACCAGGTTCCACTCCTACTTCCTGGGCATGGACGCGGGGGAGTGAAGTGACGATACGCACTCTCCGCTCCGTCGACGTTCTGAGGGCCTTAATGGGCACAGGGCGTATGGGCGCGGACTCCGCCCAGACCTGGGACAAGATGGGCGTTGCCTCCCCAGACGCGCTCAGCGCCGTGTCCGTAGCCAGAGGCCTGATGCTGAACGGAGACGGCGAGCGGTGCAGCGTCTCGACGGCGGGACTATCGCTCCAGGGTTTGGCCTCAGTGCGCCCCCGCTCCGGGCCTCGCGCCTGGGAGGTGGACCGCTTCCACCTGTCGCCGGACCTGGAGAGAGAGGGCGTGGAGCTGCTGGAGAAGATGTGCTCTATGGCGGGCGAGCAAGGAGGCCAGAAGGTCTTCCTGCGGCTGTCCGGCTGGAGTCCGGTGATGAGCATCGCGGCTGCGGCGGGCTTCGTATCCTGCGCCCAGGAGACGCTTTATCGGAGAGACTCCCCCATGTCCAACGCTGCGCCCACCACCAAGTTCATCCGCCCTCCCATGCTCAGCGACGACTACGCCGTCTTCCGCCTCTACTGCGAGTGCGCCCCGTCGAAATCGAAGTCGTCTTACGCCCACACCTTCGACGAGTGGAGCGACGCGATGGAGCCTTCGGGAAGGGAGGAGCAGCGTGGCATCTACGAGGGCGAAGGCGGCCTGCGCGGCTGGGTGCGGGTGGCCTACGGCAGGCAGACGGCCAACAGGCTTGAGGTGATGGTGCACCAGGGTGAGGAATCCGGCACCTGGGAGGACATGGTGACGTGGGGGCTGCACCAGGGACGGACCGGGACGCCCTTCGTGGCTCTTGTGCCGGACCACCAGACCATACTGGCGCGGGTGCTGGAGAAGAGGGGGTTCATTCCCACGGGCGGATACTACCTCATGGTGAAGTCCACTGCCGCGCGGGTCAAGGAGCCGGCGCTGGCCCCGGCGAGCGCATAGCCATAACCGTTTGAGGGTGCGAAAGGAGTTATGCAGAAGTACATCGTTGACGATCTGGAGTCCCTGGTAGAGGCGCTGCCTCCCCACATCAAGTCGCCCCTCAGGGAGCGGGCGGACATGAGCGAGCTGCTGGAGGTTGTCCTGGACATGGGGCGCTCCCCGGAGGCGAGGTTCCCCGGCCGGGAGATCGTGCTGGCCCAGACGGAGGTCACCGAGGCCGACATACAGCACGTGGTGGACAGGATTGGCGCTTTCGGCGACGACAACCGGGCCGGCATAGAGCGCACCCTGCATCGAATATCCGCCATACGCAACCGGGGCGGGAAGATAGTGGGCCTGACCTGCCGCATAGGGCGCGCCGTATTCGGGACGATACGCGTCATCGATGACCTTGTGAGGAGCGGCAAGAGCATCCTGCTCCTGGGCCGCCCGGGCATGGGCAAGACGACAATGCTGAGGGAGGTGGCCCGCGTGCTGGCGGACGACGTGCGCAAGCGCGTCATCATCGTGGACACCTCCAACGAGATAGCCGGAGACGGCGACATTCCTCACCCCGCCATTGGCCGCGCCCGGCGCATGCAGGTGGTCACCCCCGCCCTTCAGCACGCCGTGATGATTGAGGCGGTGGAGAACCACATGCCGGAGGTCATCATCATCGACGAGATGGGCACGGAGCTTGAGGCCGCCGCCGCCCGCACCATCGCTGAGAGGGGCGTGCAGCTCATCGCCACCGCTCACGGCAACACCCTGAACAACCTGGTGCTCAACCCCACCCTGTCCGACCTGGTTGGCGGGATTCAGACCGTCACCCTGGGAGACGAGGAGGCCCGCCGCCGCCGCACACAGAAGAGCGTCCTGGAGCGGAAGTCCCCGCCAACCTTCGACGTGGTGGTGGAGATACAGGACTGGGACCGCGTCGCCGTCCACGACAACGTGGCCAAGGTGGTGGACGCCATGCTCAGGGGCTTCCCCCTGTCGCCTGAGGTCCGCGCGGCGGACGAGCGCGGGGAGGTCCAGGTGTCGACGGAGAGCGCTCCCCCCGCCCTCTTCCCGGAGGACGAGGTGGAGGACGTTTTTGAGGAGCAGGACGGTTCGCCCTCCTCCGTTCGTCGCATAAGGATACTACCCTTCGGAGTCAGCAAGGGGCGGGTGTCGCAGATAGTCCACACCACCAGGATGCCCATAGAGGTGGTGGACAACCTTGACCGGGCGGAGGTGCTGCTCACCACCAAGCAGTTCTTCCGCAAGATGCCCAAGCTGCTCAAGAGCGCCGAGGATACGGGCAAGTCCATCTTCGTGCTGAGGAAGAACACCCTGGGCCAGATTAGGGAGTTCCTCATGGACCTCTCGCGTGACAGGGGGTGGGAGGACCCCGTGGCAAGGGCCGTCAGGGAGGCCCAGGAGGCCGCGGAGCAGGTGCGAGGCGGACAGGACGTGGTCACCCTGACCCCCCAGATAGCCTACATCCGGCGGCTTCAGCACCAGATAGCCCAGGAGAGCAGCCTGGCCTCGACGAGCGTGGGGCGCGAGCCCTACCGCCGGGTGACCATCTCCCGCAGGTAGGCCGGAAGCGATGACCGGCGGTCTTTTCATCACCCTTGAGGGCGGCGACGGGAGCGGCAAGAGCACCCAGGTGCAGGCCCTTGTTAGCCGCCTTGAGCAGCACAAGATACCCTTGACCGTCGTCCGGGAGCCGGGCGGCACTCAGCTGGGTGTCCTGCTTAGGCAGGTGCTGAAGTTCTCGACCGCTCCCAGGTCTTCGGAGGCCGAGTTGCTGCTGTTCAACGCCTCCCGCGCGCAGCTGGTGTCGGAGGTGATACGCCCCGCTCTTGAGAGGGGCCAGGTCGTCGTGTCCGACCGCTTCGCCGACTCCACGGTCGCCTACCAGGGATACGGCAGGGGCCTTCCCCCGGACCAGGTGGAGGCGGTGAACGCCGTGGGCACGGTGGGCCTCAAGCCGGACCTGACCGTCCTGCTGGACTTTCCGCCGGAGGAGAGGCTGAAGAGGGGCGACTGGTCGTACAAAGACCAGATGGAGCGGAAGGCCGTAATCGACTTCTCCGACGGGTTGAGGCAGGGCCAGCTGTTCTCAGGGGAAGATCAACCGAAGGACGTGCTGGACTCAAGCCAGTGGTCGAGGCAGGGCACACTGTTCGAGGGTGGATACGAGGACAAGGAGGTCATGGACTTTCACCGGCGGGTGCGCCAGGGGTACCTGGAGCTTGCCAGTCGGGAGCCTGAGCGGTGGCTCACCATAGACGCCCGGCTGTCCCCACAGGAGGTCACCGACCTCATCTGGCAACGGGTGGAGCCAATGCTGCCAGTAGCACGATAAGGAGACACTTGCATAATTTGCTCCAAAGTTCCACGCCCAGTTTCTGTCATTCCGAGCGCAGCGAGGAATCCAAAGTGTTCGGTGCAGGACACCGTAGTCTTGTGGACAGAGATTTTAGATTCCTCAGTTCGCTGCGCTCCCTTCGGAATGACAATGAACCCGCCTTTGCTGAGAATACGCTGGAGCTACATAAGAACCTCAAGGAAACGATGCGCTAGCCATGAGCCGGGTGCGCCTGATTCACTGGAAGGCGGCAGAAGCCGAAGAGCGTGTTGACCGGCTCCGGGCCGCCGGCTACGAGGTCGTCTACAGGGACATGGGCAACTCCGCCGACCTGAAGGAGCTTGCGGAGGACCTTGGGGACGTGGTGGTCATAGACCTGGGCCGCCTGCCCTCTCACGGCCGGGACATCGCCTTGTGGCTGAGGGAGCGCAAGTCCACCCGCCATGTGCCTCTGGTCTTCGCCGGCGGCGACCCGCAGAAGGTGGACCGCATCAGGGAGCTTCTGCCGGACGCCGTCTACGCCTCCTGGGACGATATGGACGCTGCCCTGGAACATGCCATTAGCAACGCCCCTGCGGACCCTGTTGTACCCCGCTCCAGCTTCGAGGCCTACTCCGGCACTCCCCTGCCAAAGAAGCTGGGTATCAAAGAGGGTTCCAGTGTTCTGCTGATAGACCCTCCGGCGGACTTCGGCGAGACCCTGGGAGAGCTGCCCCAGGGCGCGACGCTGCGCACCCAGGCAGACGGCCCGTGTCCCCTGGCCATCTGGTTCACAAGGTCGAGGGAGGAGTTGGAGGGTCGGCTGGATGAGGCTGTGCGGTCTCTGGCGGAAGGCGGCAGCCTGTGGATAGCCTCGCCCAAGAAGGCCTCCAGAGTCGTAACGGACCTCAACCAGAACATCGTGCGGGAGGTGGGCTTGGCCGCGGGGCTGGTGGACTACAAGGTGTGCTCCATAGACAAGACGTGGTCGGGGCTGCTGTTCACGCGGCGGCGTTCGGTCTAGGCAAGGGAACGAAATGTGTAGAGTAGCAGACTAACCCGCTCATGGTGAGCTTGTCGAACCATTTGAGCGGGTAGATATTGGGTATAGTATTCCCGCTCATTTCCTTCGACAGGCTCAGGATGAGCGGGAAAAGAAGCTCCTAGTCTGGACCGCCTATTTTACAGCAATGATTATTGACTTCCACACCCACGTCTTTCCCGCGGAGGTTCGCGACAGACGCGAGGAGTACCTGCCAAGTGACCTCACTCTCCAGACCCTCTACGCGAACCCGGACGCGCGCATGGCCAGCGCCGAGGAGCTTGTGGCCACCATGGCCGGCGCGGGCATAGACCTGTCCGTAGCTCAGGGCATAGGCTGGAACGACATCGGCTTGGCACAGGAGGCCAACGACTATGTCATAGAGTCGGTGCGCCGCTTTCCCATGAAGCTCAAGGGCTTCTGCTCCGTCAACCCCGCCTGGGGCGCGGCGGCCGCGGCTGAGGTGGAGCGGTGCGCCCAGGCGGGCCTTGTGGGCATTGGGGAGCTGCACCCGGACACACAGGGCTTTGACCTGGGCGACAGGTCGGTTATGGCTCCCCTCATGGAGGCGGCCGCAAGCCTGGGGCTGCCCGTACTTACCCACTCCTCGGAGCCTGTCGGGCACCAGTACGCGGGGAAGGGCCGCACCACGCCGGAGGTGCTCTGCCGCTTCATAGGTAACTTCCCGGACGCCGCCATAATCTGCGCCCACTGGGGCGGGGGTCTCCCCTTCTACGCCCTCATGCCTGAGGTGGGAAAATCCCTGCAAAACGTCTACTTTGACACAGCCGCGTCTCCCTTCCTCTACAGGCCTCAGGTGTTCGAGACAGTCGTGGGGCTGGTTGGCGGAGACAAGGTGCTCCTGGGCACCGACTACCCGCTCATCGACCAGAAGCGGCTCATCCGGCAGGTCACGGACTCGCCCATCTCCGACGAGGCCAAGGAGGGCATTCTGTACAACAACGCCGCGAGCCTCCTGGGGCTGCCCGTATTGAACGGCTCAGAGCCTTCGTAGATAGCGCCGGAGAGCCGCGGGTCAGGAGGTAATCAGACCCTCCTGCGGATGTGTCCAGGGCAGGTTGTAGAAGGGCGCAAACTGGGGCGCGCGGGGTATCGGCATATCTCCGAATGGCGCGTCGATGACTACCGGCGCCTGGCGTTGCAGCGCCAGAGGGATCAGGGTCTCCAGCTCCATAGGGCTATCTGCCCTCATGCCCACTGCGCCGAAGGACTCTGCAAACTTGACGAAATCCGGGTTATGGAGGTCCGTCTCGTAGGCGCCGCCAAACACCTCTTCCAGGTCGCGGGCGACGTTGCCGTAGGAGTCGTTTCTGAAAACTACGGTGACAACGTTGATGCCGTACCTGACAGCCGTTGAAAGCTCAGAGGAGTTGAACATGAACCCGCCGTCTCCCGCCATGCACATCACGGGCGCGTCGGGTTTTGCGACCTTCACGCCCAGCGCCGTCGGGAAAGCGTAGCCGAGGTTGAATGAGTAACCGGAGTCTATATACGTTTTCGGATGAGTCACCCGGTAGTGGGTGCGGGCATAGTAGCCGAGCTGCGTGACATCCCAGACTATGAAAGCGCTCTCGGGGATGCCCCTCTGTATTGCCTCCAGGACGGAATACTGGGGCTCCTTGAGCCGGATGTCGTAGTATGCGATGAGGCGCCGGGCCGCGGTGACCGCTTCCACGGGTGACGGGCGGTCTCCCGCCTTGGCCTCAATCAGATAAGGCAGCAGGGCTTCGATGGTCGCCCTGGCGTCGCCGTGCAGAGGGATGGTGTTGGCCTGGACTCTCGTGAGTTCGGCATCGTCTATGTTGATGTTCACCAACGTGGAGGACTCGCCGGCGGGATTGCCCAGGGAGAAGCGCGCGCCGATGCCAATCATAACGTCGGCGGACTGCATCACCTCAAATAGCTGGTTCATCTCCTGCCTCTCGCCCCTGGGGCTGAAGCAGGAGCCGTAGGACAGCGGATGACTGTCCGGGATTGTGCCCTTGCCTCCACTGGACGTGACGACGGGAATGTTTGTCGCCTCGGCCAGTTTGACCAGGGCTTCCTCCGCGTCTGATCTTGCCACTCCGCCTCCGGCGTATATCAGGGGCGAGCGGGAGTGGGCTATGACGCCGGCGGCCTCGCGGAGGTTGTCCGGGCTCGGCACGATTCTGGAGATACGGGCAGGGTCCCGCAGCTCGACATCCTCTTGCTCGACACCGGCCTCCGGCGGGATTTCGATCAGAACGGGACGGGGGCGTCCGGTGCGCATCTGCCTGAACGCTTCGAACACGGCGCCCGGGATCTCTCGAGGCCTGAGCGCTTGGCGCTGCCACTTGGTAACGGGGCGCACAGCGCCGGCCTGGTCCGCGACTTCGTGAACTGCCCCGAGGTTCTTGCCAATCGCGCCGCGCGGGACTTGCCCAGCGATGAGGAGCACAGGCGAGGAGCGGGAGTATGCGTTGGTCAGGCCGGCGGCTGCGTTGTATACGGCAGCGCCAGGGACCACCAGGGCCACCCCCGGCTTGCCCGATGCGCGGGCATAGCCGTCTGCCATATACGTCGTGGCCTGCTCGTGGCGGGTGGTTATCATGCGGATGTCCGGCTCGTCCCGCAGCGCAGCGATGATTCCGTATATCTGTATGCCAGGGATTCCGAAGACGACTTCAACGCCTTCCCTCACCAGCGACTTCACGAGGGCCTCGCCCCCACTCATTTTTGGCACTGTTCACCCGTTCCTTCTGCGTAGGTTACTGGGATTTTATTACACGGCGGTGCGCCTGCAAAGTATGTTGGCTGCGCGATGATCTACGATTGTGGACAAACCGTTGGGCCTCCTTTACCCTTCCTCTGTCTGAGAATGTTGCCTTGGAGTAGTAATTATGGAACGGCTCAGAGCCTTCATAGCCGTTGAGCTGCCGCCCGCGGGCAGGGAGGCTATTGAGGGAGTCACCAGAGATCTGCGCGCCAGAGCAGGCGATGGCGTGAGGTGGGTCAGGCTGGAGGGCGTCCACCTCACCCTGAAGTTCCTGGGCGACATAGACGCAGGCTCCGTGCCCGCGATATCTCAAGCACTTGCCCGGTGCGCCTTGCCCGCCGCGCCCTTCGACCTCTACCTGGAGGGCGTTGGCGCATTCCCCAACGCAAGACGTCCAAGGGTGGTATGGGTGGGCCTGGGCGGAGCGCTGGAGCCGCTGATGGCCCTTCAGCAGTCCATTGAGGGGGAGTTGGAGGCGCTTGGCTACGCCAGGGAGCGGCGCGCCTTCACGCCCCATCTGACCCTGGGCAGGGTCAGGGACAGAATATCTCCTCCACAGGGCAGGGCCTTTTCGGAGGCCCTTGGCGGAGTGAGCGTACAACCTGATATAAAGCTGCCGGTCAGGGAGGTCTCGCTTATGCAGAGCGACCTGCAGCCATCCGGTGCCGTGTACACGCGGCTACACGCCGCAGGCTTGGGTGGCGGATAGTCTGGACGGCTCGCACCTGCAGACCATTCCTGCGGAAGCAGGAATCCAGGTGGTGAGGGGCGTAGGAAGCCCTGAACCCTACGCCGACTGACTAGCGGCCACCGCCGGCTCCAGCGCCTGCACAATGTTCTCGTACTCCGCTGCAATGAGCGGACTGGCCACGCACGCGGGCTTCGACATGTCCATGTACTCCGCCCGCAGGCCCAGGGATCCCATGAATGTCAGTCCCAGTTCAGAAGCCAGCTCCTGGCCTGCGCCTGTGCCGAAGATCTCGCCGCTGAAGTTCTCCACCACGCCCAGCACGTTCACGTTCAGCTTGCGTATCATGTTGATAGAGCGCTTGGCGTCCAGCTTGGCAAGCTCCTGGGGGGAGGTCACCACCACAAACCCGTCCAGGCTCAGGGTCTGCATCACGGTCAGGGGAGCGTCGGACGTGCCCGGCGGCAGGTCGACCACCAGGTAGTCAAGGTCGCCCCAGGCGGTGGTCTGGAGGAACTGGTTGATGGCGTTGTGGACCATAGGCCCGCGCCAGATGATCGCCTCCTCCTCGTTCTCCTGGAAGAAGGCCATCGACAGGATCTTTACGCCGTACTTCTCCGGGGGAATAATCATGCCGTCCTGCATGGTCGGCTTGTCGAAGACGCCCAGCACCCTGGTGGCGTTGGGGCAGTCGATGTCCGTGTCCATAAGGCCGACGGTGTACCCCTTCTGCGCGAGGGTCACGGCCAGGTTGACGGCCACAGTGGTCTTGCCAACTCCACCCTTGCCGCTGTACACGCCTATCTTGGTCTTGATGCGCGCCAGCTTGTCCGCTATCTCGCGCCGCTGCTGCCAGTTGCGCTTCATGGCTTCCAGGCGCGCCTGCTCCTGGGGCGACATTTGTCGGGTCATGTGGCCTCACTCCTCCCGGCTACGCGTCCTTGTGTCCAAGGTCGGGCCGGGCCACTCGAATAGTCGTCTGGGCGAACAGGGGTTAGTCCAGCCCCAGCAGCTTCTTGCCGTCCTCGGTGATCATCTCCGGGTTCCACGGAGGATCGAACGTCATCTCCACCTCAACGTCCTCCACGCCCTCGATCTCGGCAATGCGCCACTCGGCGTTCTGCGCGATGTATGGCCCCATGCCGCAGCCCGGGGCCGTGAGGGTCATCTGCACGTAGACGTTGCCCTCGTTGAGCTGGATGTCGTAAATCAGGCCCAGGTCGTAGACGTTGACCGGAATCTCCGGGTCGTACACGTCTCTCAGGGCTTCCTTGATCTCGTCCATTGTGACTGTTGCTGCTGCCATTTAAGACCTCCCTTCCATCTCTTACCCTATCGGCACTCCCAATTGTAGCAACAGGCGAGATGGGGTGTCAATTTGGGGAGCCGCGGTGAAAGTCCTTAGGGTAAGGCAGGTTGAACTGGCAAAAACTGATTTTAGGCGGTGCTGCTGCTGTCTAGGCCAAGTGCCACTTGAGTCTCCTGTTCGCCGGAGGACTCATCGCTAGCCTCTGGTACATATCCAGGCTTCAGTGCGTCCAACATCTTTATCATTTGCTGCCAGGCCCTTTCTGTCATTGAGTTGGGCAACTCAACTGCTACGACCATAGAACCACCCATCAACTGCAGGGGAACCCGTGTATGTGCCGGATTGAGACGTGGCGATTCCTGTGGAGAGGATGGGACAGGATCATTCTCGGAGTTATGATGCATAGAGACCATTGGAGAATCCTCACTTTCGTTCAATGATTCATCTTCCTCTAGCCCTGATATTATACCATCACCGTCCAATCCGGCAAGTCTCATAGTGCTGCGAAACACCTCGACAAAACGGCTTGCACCCTCATCGGAAAAATTCTCGTCCATCAATAGCCACTCTCTTAAAGCCCTATCGGATGCATTGGGCTTGTACTCTCTTGCCTTGGCAAAGAGGGGTGGGTTTATCGCCGCAGAGCGAAGGGCCTCTAGGTACTCGTGTGAAGACTTGTTTCTGATCACGAAGGTGAGTCCAGTCCGAGATAGAGCTGGGTTCTCGCCTTTCTTGCCAGCCAGCATTCCATACTGGCGTAGCGCTGCAATCTTAATGCGAACGGGACCACTGGTGCTTGTGTAGCCCCACGCCTCGGCAGCGTCAGTTTGGGTAAATTCACCCCTCCTGACTTTGCTATATAGCGTTGTCACAGCTTCAATAGCGGCCTCTAGATCCACACCGGGATAATTGGGGCTTCGATGCTTCACCACCATGGCAATTCTACCTCCAAAACAATTTGTAAAACAAATTGTACATGTAAATCCCAGGGCTGTCAAGGCGTATGCGGGCGATTTGCGGACATAAAAGCCTTGGCCGACGGCACACTGAATTGTAAGTGCTGTGCGGGCAGATTCCGTTAGATAAGACACGGCCCTCAGTTAGCCGCGCACGAGTCACAGCATATTGACCTAGGAGGTGGACCAACATGAGGTTAGAGCAGAGGGCCTCGACAATGGGCATTCGCGTGGAAATACACAGACCTGCATGTGGGGCGAAAGGAGGTCTCGTGCCCTGTGCTTGCTACTTAATTCACAATTGCTGTATCATGGAGTGCCTGAAGGAAGGGGCTGTCGGGCGAGCCAAGAAAGGGGAGCACGCGGGGAGCAGCATGGCAGAGGCGGATGGCTATGGCCCCCATGCCATACACGTGAAGGGGCTGAGCAAGAGCTACGGGCCGCAGGCGGTGCTCAGGAGCCTTGACCTCAGCCTGCCCTGGGGCGATTTCCTCACCGTCTTTGGTCCAAACGGCTCCGGCAAGACCACCCTCATCAAGGTCCTGGCAACCATGTCCCGACCCGATCAGGGCGACGTCACGGTCGCCGGCTACGACCTGAGGAAGGAAGCGACGGCCATCAGGAGGAACATAGGAGTGGTGACGCATCAACCCCTGCTCTACGGCGACCTGACGGCCCGGGAGAACCTGAGGTTCCACGGAAGGATGTTCGGGCTGACACGGCTGGAGGAGCGCATCGAGCGGGCCGCCGACCTGGTTGGCCTGCGTCCCCACCTGTCGCGCAGGGTGAGCGTCCTCTCCCACGGTATGCAGAAGCGCGCCTCCCTGGCCCGCGCCATCCTCCACGACCCGCCCATACTGCTGCTGGACGAGCCTGAGACGGGCCTCGACCAGGAGGCGCTTGCCATGCTCAGCGAGATGGTCGCGGCCGGAGACCGCGGTCGTCGCACCGTGCTCATGGCCACCCACAGCCTTGAGCGCGGCCTTGCCCTGGGGAACCGCGTGGCCATTCTCACCGGCGGCAGGATTGCGTACCAGTCGGAGCGCGCCCTTGTGGACGAGGAGATGTTCCGGGGCACGTACGGCAGCTATACGCAGGTGGCCGAGTGACGGGGTTTTGGCCTACGGTCATGACACTGGTGTGGAAGGACGTGCTCACGGAGCTGCGCGCCAGGGACGTGGTGACCGCCATCCTGGCATTCGCCATCCTCTCCTTGGTGATACTCAACTTTGCCGTGAACTCGACGCCGCGGCTGACGCCCGTCATCGCTCCCGGCGTGCTTTGGGTGTCCTTCACCTTCGCCGGCGTCCTGGGCCTCACCCGCGCCTTCGCCATCGAGAAGGACCGGGGCAACCTGGAGGGCCTGCTGGTCACGCCCACCAGCCGGGAGGCGCTGTACGTGGGCAAGATGCTGGGCAGCCTGGCCTTCATGCTGGTGGCGGAAGCCGTCCTTCTGCCCGTCTTTGCCGTGCTGTTCAACGTCTCCCCCTTCCAGCCGTCGTTGCTGCTGATAGTCCTGCTGGCGACTCTGGGCTTCGTGTCGGTCGGCACCCTCTTCTCCGCCATCGCCGTCAACACCCGGTCGCGGGAGATAATGCTGCCGATGCTTTTCCTGCCCATCGTCGTGCCGATAGTGATCGGGTCTGTAGTGGCCTCCGGCTACGCGCTGGAGGGCAGGCCCTGGGGAGACATCGCCGGGTGGGTGCAGCTCATGGTCGTCTTCGACCTGCTGGCCCTGGTCTTCTGCGCCCTGGCTTTTGAACACGTGATACAGGAGTGAATATGACAAGCACAAACAGCCCGATGCGAAACGTCCTGCTGCTGCTCAGCGCGGTCTCGATGGTGGGCGTCCTCTACCTGGTCTTCCTCTATGCCCCCACCGACCGGAACCTGGGCATTTCCCAGCGCATCTTCTACTTCCACGTCTCAATGGCCTGGGTGGGGTTCCTGGCCTTCTTCTGGGTGCTGGTGGGCAGCGTGGGCTACCTGTGGAAGCGCTCCGAGAAGTGGGACCGGGTGGCCTACGTCTCGGCGGAGATAGGCGTGGTGTTCACCACCCTGATGCTGGTCACCGGCGTGCTCTGGGCCAAGCCGGCCTGGGGCGTCTGGTGGACGTGGGACCCCAAGCTCACCACGTCCCTCATCTTGTGGCTCATCTACGTCGCCTACCTGATGCTGCGGGCGTACTCGCCCAGGGGTGACCAGGGCGCGCGCTTT
Organism: Dehalococcoidia bacterium; assembly: GCA_034422115.1. Classification (GTDB taxonomy): domain Bacteria; phylum Chloroflexota; class Dehalococcoidia; order Lucifugimonadales; family UBA2985; genus DAOUJW01. The sequence continues at coordinate 13,934 of DAOUJW010000002.1, forward strand.
GCCGCCATCCTGGGCATAGTGGGCTTCTTCGACATTCCCATCATCTACCTGTCCGTGGTCTGGTGGCGCACCGTTCACCCACCCGTGGTCATAGGGCCGGTGGCGGAAGGCAGCCTTGAGCCGGAGATGCGCACGGTGCTCATGGCCTGCACCGTGGCCTTCACGTTCCTCTTTGCGTTCCTGCTGATGGACAGGCTGTCCCTGCGCCGCAGCGAGCAGGAGTTCGAATCGATGAGGGGCGTCGCCAGTCTGGTATAGCGACCCCTTCCCTAACAGGAGGCGATATGAAAGCAACACTCACTGGAACCCTGATTGTGCTGATAGCCTTGTCGGTAGTTGTCCTCGCGCTGGACGGCGACACAGCGCTGGCCCAGCAGGCCACGCCGGAGGCAACCGCGTCCGAGAGCAGCGACCCGGAGGCCAATCTGCCCTACCTCTTTGCCGCCTACTCCGTGACGTGGATAGGCTTCTTTGTGTACGTGTACTACCTGTCCCAGAGGAACCGCAACCTGAGACGGGAGGTGGAGGCGCTGCGCGAGGCCTTGGAGGAGCGGGAGCGGGGGGATGGGGGCGTGGGCTAAAGATGCTCAAGACCTGCTTAGGGCGTGCCGACGGTATCGTGTATAATAAAGTAATCCGGACTCTAACGTGTTGAAAATATGCTCACCAATATCCGCCTGAGAAACTTCAAGGCCTTTAAGGATACCGGCGACATTTCCATTGCTCCCTTGACGGTTCTTACAGGCCCCAATAGCTCTGGGAAGAGCGCCATCATTCGCGCGATGATGGCCCTCCGCCAGACGGTGGAGAACCGCGACATGAACACGGCTTTCGTCCCAACTGGTGATTACGTGGACCTGGGCACGTTTGAGGATTTTGCATTCAAGCACGACGTGCAGTCCTCCGTCCGTATAGAAATAGCTTCGCGGTGGTATTCTGGTACGGACCGTCCAGAAGACTTGGTAGCGCTCCCAAATCCACAGTGGGTGGATATGTCAGTTTCTCTTGCATTGGCTAAGTTTCCGTCAATTGACCGGATATATCTTGCAGACTCAAAGATTGTTCTGGGTCCGGAAGGGCTAATTTTCGACAAGAAGAGTATGCGCGGCAGGCAGCTGGGCCAGTCTTATCAGACGACCGTTAAGTCCCCTTTCGGGGGCTCTCTAACTACGGAAACACTAGCCAGTTCCAACATTGCAAAATTTAACGTAGTCCCTCAGGTCAAGGTGCCTGATGCAGCCGCGACCTTTGGAGGCGCGAAAGGCCCAAAGATTTCTCGGACTTTCGAAAGAAGGATGTGGGCAGCCTCTCAAGCCAGAGTTGCTGGAGATACTGCATCTCAGGAATTCTCCAGCCTTCATTATGTCGGGCCGCTGCGCGAAAGTCCCAGGCGGATGTATCTATCTACAGGGGAAACTCCAAGAGAAGTTGGCGCAGCCGGGGAGTTGGGGCCGGCAGTCCTTTGGAGCGCGTCACAATCCAGTCAACTGGATCCTGAGCAGCTTTCTGAATGGTGCCGGAGAATGGGTCTGGCGTTCAAGGTCAGCCTGGCCCAACTCTCGGGGGGGTTCTTCCGCATTATGATTGAAGACCTGCATAGCGGAGTGGAGGTAAGCCTTCCTGACGTGGGCGTTGGCACGTCCCAGCTTCTGCCGATTTTGATCCAGGGGCTTATTGCCCCGGTTGGAGCAACTTTCCTCCTTGAGCAACCTGAGATACACCTTCATCCCAAAGTGCAGGCTGATCTGGCCGACTTCCTGATTGAGGTCACCAAGAGAGATGTCGGAGTAATTGTAGAGACGCATAGTGAACATCTCATCAACCGCCTCCAGAGGAGAATTGCGGAAGAAACGCTTGTACCTGATTCTGTGGCCCTCTACTATGTGACTCCCTCTGCAGATGGCTCAAAGATTGAGTCAGTGCGTATCAATGAATATGGGCAGATTCCTACAGCCCCAGAAGGGTTCTTTGAGGAAGGCTTTGAGGAGACGTTTGAACTCATAAGCGCAGTCGGCAAACGAAAGGCCCGGGAAGACCGATCTTAGGGCGCGGAGCCATCAGCTAAAGTGGATTGGGTAATTGACACTGACGTGTTGGTGCGGGCTGAAGGGTTTGATGAGCGCCATGACCACTGGTTCAACATAAATGATCTCCTAGGGATTATCCGGCAGTCGGATCATTACATTGTGATGGACTACGACGACGCTATTGAAGAACAGTATCGCAACAATCTCCAACCTCTTGGGTGGGTATCCAGATTATTGAGGAACTTTATCAATCAAGCCAAGATACGTTACGTGTCTGGGAGGCTTACCAACCGTTTAACCGACAGACTCGACTCGCTGCATTTTGACTCAGATGACCACGTCTTTGTCGCCGTGGCCCACGCTTCAGAAGGCAGACTGGTAGCCGAAGAATCCGATTATACTGATGCCGTAGTCAACTTCTTGGCGGCTGAGGGTGTCCAAGTAATAGACTGTGAGGCTGCGCTGAACGTAGCAAGAGTTTGATTACACCCTGCCCCAACAGCCCTCTGCGGTGGTAAAATATCCCTATGTCTCAAGACAGCATCGTAGTTAAAGGCGCCAGGGAGCACAACCTCAAGAACATCGACGTCTCCATACCCCGGAACCAGCTTGTGGTCATTACCGGGGTGTCCGGCTCTGGCAAGAGCTCCCTGGCATTCGACACCATTTACGCCGAGGGGCAGCGCCGCTACGTGGAGTCCCTCTCCGCCTACGCGCGCCAGTTCCTGGGCCGCATGGAGAAGCCGGACGTGGAGTACATTGAGGGCCTCTCCCCGGCCATATCCATCGACCAGAAGGGCGTCTCCCACAACCCGCGCTCAACCGTGGGCACCGTCACGGAGATTTACGACTACCTGCGCCTGCTCTACGCCCGGGCCGGTCGTCCCCACTGCCACCAGTGCGGCAGGCCGGTGGAGCGGCAGACCGTCCAGCAGATAGTCGACGCCATCATGGGCCTGCCGCGGGACAGCCGTATTATGGTCATGGCGCCCCTGGTGGTGCACCGCAAGGGTGAGCACAAGGACATCCTGGAGGAGGCCCGCAGCGCCGGCTACGTCAGGGTGCGGGTGAACGGCGAGATACGTGACCTCTCGGAGGACATTGTCCTTGACCGCCAGAAGTGGCACACCATCGAGGTGGTGGTTGACCGGCTGGTGGTGAACGACGATGCCGATGCCAATCGCTTTACCGACTCCGTGGAACAGGCCATCAACCTGGGCAGCGGCGTCGTGCAGGTCTCCGTGGTCGACGGCGAGGAGCTTCTCTTCTCGGAGCGGTTCGCCTGCGTCCACTGCGGCGTGAGCCTGGGCGAGATAGAGCCGCGCACCTTCTCCTTCAACAGTCCCCACGGCGCCTGCGCCACCTGCACAGGGCTGGGCTACAAGCTGGAGATCGACCCTGAGCTTATCATCCCCAACAAGGACCTGCCTCTGTCCGGCGGCGCGGTCATGCCCTGGAGCAGGTCGGGCTCCTCAAGCCCCTGGTACTCCAGCCTTCTGGAGTCCCTGGCCCAGGCCCACGGCTTCTCCACCAAGTCCAAGGTGCGGGACCTGAAGCAGGAGCACATTGACCTGGTGCTGTACGGCAACAAGGGCAAGGTGGTGGAGATGCGCCATCGCACCCAGCGGGGCCGGCTCTACTCTTGGGACACCACCTTTGAGGGGGTCATCCCCAACCTTGAGCGCCGCTATCGTGAGACGGGTTCGGACTACATTCGCCAGGAGATTGAGCGATATATGGCCCAGCGGTCGTGCCCCGCCTGCGAAGGGCAGCGTCTCAAGCCCCAGTCCCTGGCGGTAACGGTGGCCGGCAAGAACATCATAGACATGACATCCGCCACCATCAGCCAGTCGATGGAGTGGGTGGACTGGCTGGACGCCGACAACGAAGAGTCGCCGCTGACCGTACGGGAGCAGACCATCGCCCGGCAGATACTCAAGGAGATCCAGTCCCGCCTCAAGTTCCTCAAGGACGTGGGCCTGGACTACCTCACCCTCGACCGCACGGCGTCGACCCTGAGCGGCGGCGAGGCGCAGCGCATCCGTCTGGCGACGCAGATCGGCTCTGGGCTGATGGGTGTCCTCTACGTGTGCGACGAGCCCAGCGTCGGGCTGCACCCCGTCGACGACCACCTGCTCATCGACACCCTCAAGCGGCTGCGAGACCTGGGCAACACCGTCATCATCGTGGAGCACGACGAGGCCATAATGCGGTCGGCGGACCACATCATCGACCTAGGACCGGGCGCGGGTGAGCACGGCGGCCACGTCGTCGCTACCGGCACAGTCGAAGAGGTGTCGGAGCACCCCGTCTCCATCACGGGCCAGTACCTCAGCAGCCGGCGGAAGATTCCTCTGCCTGAGGAACGGCGTCCGGGCAACGGCGGCGAGCTGGTGGTCAAGGGCGCGAGGGAGAACAACCTGAAGGGCGTTGACCTGTCCATCCCCATGGGGATGCTGGTGTGCATTACGGGGGTGTCCGGCTCAGGCAAGAGCAGCCTCATCTACGAGGTGCTGTACAAGCGGCTGGCCCAGATGCTCTACGGCGCACGCGACAAGCCCGGCGAGTGCGACGCCGTCTACGGCATTGAGAACATAGACAAGGTGGTGAACATCGACCAGTCGCCCATCGGCCGTACGCCGCGCAGCAATCCGGCCACCTACACGGGCGCGTTCACGCCCATCCGCGAGCTCTTCGCCACGGTGCCGGAGGCCAGGGTCAGGGGATACGCGCCGGGTCGGTTCTCCTTCAACGTCAAGGGCGGTCGGTGCGAGGCGTGCGCAGGTGGAGGCTACATCCAGATTGAGATGCAGTTCCTGCCCAACGTCACCATGCCCTGCGAGGTGTGCCACGGCCAGCGCTACAACCGCGAGGCCTTGGAGATTACGCTGAGGAGCAAGAACATCTCAGAGGTGCTGGACATGACGGTGTCCGAGGCGCTGGAGTTCTTCTGGAACTTCCCCCGGGTGCGCTCCAAGCTGGAGACCATGAGAGACGTGGGCCTGGGCTACATCCGCCTGGGCCAGCCGGCCACGACCCTCAGCGGCGGCGAGGCCCAGCGCGTGAAGCTGGCGACGGAGCTATCGCGGCGCGCCACCGGCAAGACCCTCTACATTCTGGACGAGCCGACCACCGGCCTCTCCTTCCAGGACTGCGCCGCCCTCCTGGGTGTGCTGCACCGGCTGGTGGACTCCGGCAACACCGTAGTTCTCATTGAGCACCACCTTGACCTGATAAAGAACGCCGACTGGATTGTGGACCTGGGGCCGGGCGCGGGTGACCGGGGCGGAAACGTCATAGCCACAGGCACGCCGGAGGACGTGGCAGCCACGGAGGGATCCCACACCGGCTACTACCTGCACGGCGTCCTGGACAGGGAGAACGGCGCAAAGCCGAAGGCCAAGGTGAAGAAGCCCAGGGCCAAGGCTAAAGCCAAGGTCAAGGTTGGGGCGTAGCCTACGGCAGCTGGGCCGGTAGTCCAGCCCTGAACGCCCGGATGTGCTCCGGGCCAATCCCGCAGCAGCCACCAAGAATCTGCACACCCATACTGACCCACTCCCGCGCCTCAGCCAGCAGGCTCTCCGGTGACTCGGTGTCCTCAAGGTCCCAGACGGAGGCCACCTTGGTTCCGGAGGAGTTGGGGTATGCGCCCGTCGGCCCCTGCCAGTGTCGCTTAAGCTCCGCCAGAGCGGGCGTCGTCTCCCTGGCGGTGGTGTGCATCACCGATATCACGGAGGGACCTAGGGGCACTATCGCCGCCAGCGCATCCGCGAGCGTTGGGCCGTCGTCAGGGCTGTCCTGCAGGAGGACTTGAGAGCCGTCGGCGGACATTCTTGTGCTGAAGCCCACCCATACCGGCAGCCCCGTGGAGAGTGAGGCTTCCACGGCGTAGGTGGTCTGGGGGATGTCCCGCATCATCTCCAGGACTATCAGCTCTGCGCCCGCCTCCGCCATAACCTCCGCCTGCTCTCGGTAGTTGGCCCGTGACTGCTGCTCATTGGGGAGCTGCAGGTCGGGAATACCCCGCCCGAAGTAGGAGCTGGCGCTGGTGTTTTCGGTGGAGATGGAGCCGGCTATGTACACCGGCCTTGAGGCCGCGCTCTGCTCGCGGGCCTCCAGGCACAGCTGCACGGCGAGGGCGTTCAGCTTTTGCACCTCGTTGCCCATACCTGCGGGGCCGAGCACGTTCCTGTTGGTGGCGTAGGTGTTGGTTGTGATGACGTCTGCGCCCGCGTCTATGTAGACACGGTGCACCTCCCGCACAACGTCCGGGTGAGACAGAAGGGACGCCGCGCTCCAGGTGAGGTCGTGGAGCTGCACGCCGCGCTTCTCCCCCTCCGTGGCCGTGGCCCCGTCCAGGATGATGATCTCGCCTTGATTCAGGCGTTGTTGCAGGTCTTTTGTGGTCATATTGTCACCAATTCAAGGTAGTCAGTGTAAATAGTAGATTATCAGAACTCACAGCCAGAGCCAAGCTGAGCGCTGCTGAGGTGTCGTACGCGCTCGTCATTCCGAGCGAAGCGAGGAATCTAGGACGGTCCATCCAAAATCCCACAGCTTTACCAGCAGGGGCTTTAGATTCCTCACTTCGCTTCGCTCTGTTCGGAATGACGTTAAGGCGCTTTGCGTTGCAACTCCTCCCCCTGGATTCTCGACCGGAGTCGAGAATGACGGTTGTGTGAGGTCTCAGAACGATATATGTCCCAAGGAATAAAACAGTACGGTCCACATTGTAGCCAGTCCAAAGGGCAAAACATACTTGAGTCTAGGCACGTAGTCATGTCTGGCTGGATCGTAATTTAATGGCTGAGTTTGAGAAGCGTTGGACTGGAAGAGCTGTGCCATTGACCAGACCCACGAAAGGAAGCTGAAAGCTACTAAGAGTTTAGCGATGTCGGGGAAACGCTCGATGAGATCCTTGGGTTGGTAACCCGCATAGCTATTGAGATCGGGAACAGTAGTAGAGACTGCGATCACTATTCCCACCAAAATAATTGTGCCTATGAGCCACCCGGAATATAGCGCCACATAAACCGTCACTATGAGAAATCGTGGTACCGCTATATTGAGCATTCGCAGCACCAGATAAAGCCATGGGAAGAAGAGTAAAGCTGAATAGATACCCCCTATGAGAGCATACCGTTTGGTGTCCAGCCCCTTTCGCCAGGCAATGAGTGCACATATCCCGGAGGCTAAAGGAATCCAAATAACGCTAATCCCAATCAATAGTACGAGGACAACGAATGTGAAGAGGATTGAGAAAGCTACTTCCATCGCTAATGTCTCAGAGATTCTTCCGCGGTTGTCATATGATTGTGGGCATCCACCGAGAAGCGCGGCCCAGGATACCCAATTACGTCCGAAACGGCAGCGTCGAGTTCGCTCAAATGGTTCGACAGGTTCACCATGAGCGGGTGAGTACCCCTAAAGCGGCCAGTCCTCCAGGTTGTAGGACATCTCCCAGAAGAGGTACTCGTAGCGGGTGGCCGTCAGGAAGTGCTCCTCCAGTCGGGCCATCTCCCGGTCGCCCGCGCCCTCCGTCAGCGAGTCCAGGAAACCCCGCAGCCAGTCCACGAAGGACGTGAACTCCTCCGCAGAGTACATGTGAATCCACTCGGCGTAGGGGTTGGCGTCCGACGAGTCTCCGGTGCGGGCCAGATGCAGGCCCGTCTCGGCGTAGCCCCACTGGCATGGCAGGAGGTTGGCTATGACGTCCGTCAGGGTGCCCTCGTAGGCAACGCGCAGCAGGTAGTCGGTGTAGGCCAGGGTGATGGGCGCAGGGCGTGTGGCCTCAAGCTCCTCGGCGGACACGTCGAACTTGCGACTGAAGGAGCGGTGAAGCTCCATCTCCGTGTTCAACGTCTCGTTGAGCAGCGAGGCGAACCGCCCAATGTTCTCCAGGTCCGGGGCCTTGGCCGTTGCCAGGGCCAGCATACGGTTGTACTGGATGAGGAAGTAGTAGTCCTGCTTCACATAGAACTGGAACTTCTCAAGAGGAAGCTCGCCGCTGCCTATGCCCACGACAAAGGGGTGGTTGAACAGCCTGTCCCACAGGTAGGAGTATTTGCCCCGCAGGCGTTCCGTTGTGCTCATAGATCGATGTCCTCCTCGCGGCCGTCCGTCTCCCCGCCCGGCTTCTCCCCGGCGTGGATGGCCACGGTGCCAAGGCCCATCTTCCTGTACTCAACCTTCTGCAAGCCCACCTTCTCCATAAGCGCGGCAAGCTCATCGGCGGTCATGTAGCTTGCCACCGACTCCGGCAGGTAGGTGTACGCCTCCCTGCTTCCGGCCACCAGCGACCCCATCCAGGGCACCGCCTTGCGGAAGTACCACTGGAACAGGCGGCTGAGGCCGTCGCTGCCCGTCACGGGTATGATGTCCAGGATCACCACTCTGCCCCCGGGCACAATGACGCGGGCCATTTCCCTCAGAGCCGCCTCCATGTCGGCGAAGTTGCGCAGCCCGAAGCCGCAGGTGACGCACCAGAAGCGGTCGTCTGCGAATGGGAGATTCACGGCGTCGCCGCGCACCCAGTGGACGCGGTGAGCCTGGCGTTTGTGCTTGCGGGTCTTCCTTCGGGCGTGGGACAGCATCTGTGGCGCAAAGTCCACGCCGACCACCCGGCTTATAGACGTCCTTTCCGACAGCTCCCAGGCAAAGTCGCCCGTGCCCGTCGCTATGTCCAGAGCCTCGCCCGCGCCTCCGCGGCTGGCGACGGCGGTCGCCTTCCATCGCCACAGGTGGTGCAGCCCGCCCGTCATCACCGTGTTCATCAGGTCGTAGCGCCGGGAGATGCGGTCGAACATCGACGCCACGTAACGAGCCTTGTCGTCCCCCTTCAGCTGCACCATGCCGTCCGCCTACTCGCTGCGCCTCTGGTAGCGCATGCGGTCGCCCATGAAGCCGTCCAGCCCCAGGGCGTCCAGGGCCTTCGCCACCACGTAGTCCACCACGTCGTCCACAGACCTGGGGTGCAGGTAGAAGGCGGGTTCCGGCGGCAGGATGGTGACGCCCAGGCGGGCCAGGGTGAGCATGTTCTCCAGGTGAATGGCGGACAGAGGGGTCTCCCTGGGCACCAGCACGAGGCGATGGCGCTCCTTCAGGCACACGTCCGCGGCTCGCTGGAGGAGGTTGGCGGACGTGCCGTGGGCTATGGCCGAAAGGGTGCCCGTGCTGCACGGCATCACCACCATTCCGGCGATGCGCGTGGTGCCGCTGGCAATGGGCGCCTTGAGGTCGCCTATGGGGTAGTAGCTGAAGTTGGGCGACTCCTGCCACTGGGCCAGGGAGGAGCCGAAGGACTCGTCCATCTCCTCCTGCCACACCATCCTCGCCGCCGAGGTGCAGGTGGCGATGACCGGCACGTCGCTCTCCAGCAGCACGCCTATGGCGCGCTTCGCCAGGATGGAGCCGCTTGCTCCTGATATGCCTACCACTACAGGGTCCATACTCTCAGTATGCCCCTAAACGTATATTGACGCAAATGTGAAGACGAACATGATGACGGCGATGTAGCCGTTGACGTTGAAGAAGGCCATGTTGAGCCGCGAGAGGTCGGTGGGCGAGACCAGCCTGTGCTCGTACACCAGCAGGCCCGCCGCCAGAGCGCAGCCGATGTAGTACGGGAACCCAAGCCCCATCCAGGGGCCCAGCGCCACCAGCGACGCGGCGGTTAGGACGTGCATCACCCTGGCCCACATGAGAGCGGCGGGTATCCCGAACTTCTGGGGTATCGAGTGGAGGCCGCTCTCGACGTCGAAGTCGTAGTCCTGGCAGGCGTACAGGATGTCGAACCCGCCTATCCACGCGGCCACGGCAAAGGCCAGGAGCACCGGCTCCCAGGACAGAGCGCCCGTCACGGCTATCCACGCCCCCGCGGGCGCGATGCCGTCGGCCCAGCCAAGGATGAAGTGGGACGTCCATGTAAACCGCTTGGTGTAGGAGTAGCCAACCACGACCACGGCAGCCACGGGCGCAAGGGCCAGGGCCAGGGGGTTGAGCATGGCGGCTGAAAACAGGAAGACGGCCAGGGAGACGGCGGACATGGCGGTCATCTCCCACAGCTTGATGCGGCCCGCCGGCAGGGGGCGCGCGGCGGTGCGCGGGTTCCGGGCGTCCAGATGCCGGTCAATGATGCGGTTGGCGGACATGGCCAGCGTCCTCGCCGACGCCATAGCCACCGTTATCCAGATGAACTGGCCGAGTGTGGGCAGACCGTCGGCGGCCAGCGCCATGCCCAGGTAGGCAAAGGGCAGCGCGAAGATGGTGTGCTCAAACCGGATGGAGTCCAGAATGAGACGGAGTTTTCCCGGCACGGCAGTTACCCTGCTCATTTTGCTCTTGGGCTGGTGGCCGCTTGGTCTACTGTCCGTTGCATTAGAGGTTTTCCGTGTTGCTGAAGCACAGCTATTGCAAGTTGGACTCAAAATGGAAGTCCAACAGTTTCTCCCTTTCCACTCTCTTGCTGATGTTCAGCATCTCAATGCCCACTACCCGGTTATCAGCGTTGAAGTCCAGGATAACGCCCGGCTGCACCTCTTCGGATTCCACAATTGCAGACTCGTCCAGTCTCAAGTAGAGGGTATCGGTCTCCTCATCTAGCTTTAGCTTCACGGCGTTCTTCTCCTTCGGCGGTCAAAGAATAGTGTAACAACTCTTTGGGGATTTGTATCAGGGTTCACTACTACGTGCAGCACACGTCCCCCGAACTCCGATATGGCGCGAAAGTAGTGAATGTTACCCTCTTCATCCACCTCTACACTCTCCGGTTCATGTAATGCTGTCCGCACCCACTCTCGAGGTATTTCCCGCTCCTCCATCACATCCAAAGCATGGACAGATAGTACGAACCTTTCATCTACCAATGTGTATCCCGTACTGCGCCCACTTGCCGTCCACCAGGGACTTGATGTCGTCTGACATGACGATGTCCGGGGGCCACTCCCGCTCCCGGCCCTCCAGCGGGCCCTTGGCCGTGGCGTCGATGCCCACCTTACTGCCGAACTTCGCCGTCGGCGAGGCGTGGTCCAGGTCGTCCACGGGGCCGTCGGCGAAGGTGATGTCCCGGGAGGCGTCCAGGTTGTTGGTCACCCGCCACGCCACCTCCGACACGTCCTGCACGTTCACGTAGTCGTCCACCACAATGATCGCCTTCGCCAGCATCATCAGGCCCAGGCCCCACAGGGCGTGCATCACCTTCTGCGCCTGGCCGGGGTACTCCTTCTTGATGGACACAATGACCAGGTTGTGGAACACACCCTCCGCCGGCATGTTCATGTCCACAATCTCCGGCAGCATCATCTGGATGATGGGCATAAACAGGCGCTCCGTGGCCTTGCCCATGTAGAAGTCCTCCTGCACGGGCCGCCCTACCAGGATGGTGGGGTAGATGGGGTGGCGACGACGGGTTATCGCCGTAAGGTGGAAGACCGGATACGTATCGGCCAGTGAGTAGTAGCCGGTGTGGTCGCCGAAGGGCCCCTCGACGCGCTCCTCTCCTGGCACGATGTACCCCTCCAGCACGATCTCCGAGTGGGCGGGAACCTCCAGGTCGACGGTGGCGCATTTGACCACCTCCACGCCCTCCTCTCGGATGACGCCAGCGATAGCAAGCTCATCCAGGCCCGGAGGCAGCGGCGCCGAGCCCGTCCACAGCGTTGTAGGGTCGCCACCCAGGGCCACGGCCACCTCCAGCCGCTCGCGGCCCTGCTCCCGCGCCACCCGCTCGTGGTGGGTGCCGACCTTGTGGGTCTGCCAGTGCATCCCCGCCGTCTGCCCGTCGTACACCTGCATCCGGTAGGTGCCGACGTTGCGAGTGCCCGTCTCCGGGTCCCTGGAGATGACCAGTGGCAGTGTGATGAAGCGTCCGGCGTCCATGGGCCAGCACTTCAAGATGGGGAGGCTGTTCAGGTCGGCGTCCCTGCCGGTGAGGATGACCTCCTGGCAGGGGGCCTGGCGCACCACCTTGGGCTGTGTCCCCGCCATCTTGATGAGGTCCATCAGGGTGCGAAACTTGTCCATGAGGCCGGCGGGGGGGCCTTTAGTGAGGTTGAGGAGCTTCCTCACCCGGTCTCCCAGGTCGTCCAGGCGCTCCACGCCCAGGGCCCAGGCCATGCGCTGCTCCGACCCGTAGGTGTTGATGAGCACGGGGACGTCGTACCCCTCCACGTTCTCGAACAGCAGGGCCGGGCCGCCGCTCTTCACCACGCGGTCGTTGATTTCCGTGATCTCCAGGTCGCGGCTGACGGGCGTCTTGATGCGCGCCAGCTCGCCCCTCTCCTCCAGGAAGGCTATGAACTCTCGGATGTCTTTGAACTTCATTTCTGCTCTCGATTTGGCTGATAGTTGAGTCCTGAATCTTATGAGAAAAGCGGCAGGTTTCCCTGCCAAGTCGGCGTCCTGATTTCTATTGGGAGCCCTTGGACTCTGCTAAAGTCGTTTGTGTTCCAAGTTTCGAACACATCTGCATCAGAAAGCAGAGCGGTAGACAGATGTACGGCGTCATTTGGCCGGAGCCCATGCTGGCGAGCGATTTTGCGAGCGTTCTCTGCCACAATGCGAGTTACATCGTACATCAGAATGTAGCTGTGCAGGAAGAAACTACTTATGGTGGTCTCTTCGTCCTCAGTTAGCATCGGTGACCCCCTCATACGGATAACCTCTGCGATGGTTAGCGTAGACGTTACAATAGCAAGCCTGCCCGCTTCTGCATCTTCGAGTATGCGCTGACAAATCTCTGCTCGTTCTGCTTCGTCTTCTGCAATCAGAGAGATAAAATTGCATGAATCCCAGTATCTCCTAAAGCCATTAGTGGCCCTCATCGCGCAAGTCCCGCAAATAATCTTCGGCAGGGCGTCCCTCCGTCATACCCTTCACCAGCCCGCGCATTTGGGAGGGTGTTGGCAACTGGTCTTCATCCGGCGTCATCTGGTTCCCGGAGTCGGGTTCGTTAGCCCGGATGCTGCGCAGTAGAAGCTCGCGCAGGCTGTCCAGCGCCCCCTCCAGAGGCTCCGGCTTGCCCGTGTAGAGCCACCGGACAATGACCTCGTTGACGGCGCCCATCCAGACGTAGGCGGTCAGCTCCGTGTCGATGGGCGGTATGGAGCCCTCCGCCACGGCCTCGTCCAGGTGCGACTTGATAGCGTCGGCGAAGCGGGCGTGGATCGACAGCAGGCGCTCGTCGAAGGCCTTGCCCAGCCCCACGCCGCTCACCAGCAGTATCTTGGCCAGGCTGCGATGCCGCGAGAAGGTGCGGAACACCGTGTCCAGGGCGGCCGTCACCTTCGCCAGCGCGCCGCTCTCCCTGGCAATGGCCTCCTCCGTGGAGCGGGCCAGGGCCACAATGAGGCGGTCTACCAGGGCGAAGAATATCTCCTGCTTGCTGGGGAAGTGGAAGTAGAAGGAGCCCTTGGAGGTGCTGGACGCCTTCACAATGTCGTCAACCGCCGAGCCGTGGTAGCCCTTCTCGGAGAAGACCTCCGTGGCCGCGTCCAGGATGCGCTGGCGCGTGGCCTCCTTGCCCTCCGGGGCGGGTTCAAGCTGTGGCTCCCTGACCTCCATAGCTGCCTCCAGACCGACTGGTCGGTCTAAAGTCTAGGGGAGGCGGGCGCGAGCGTCAATAGCCGCCGTGAGCCGCTCGGTGTACTTTGCAACGGCGATTAGCGCCGCTCATCCTGAGCTTGTCGAAGGAAATGAGCGGCAGGGTCTAACCTCGCAACCTTCCCGCTCAAATGGTTCGACAGGCTCACCATGAGCGGGAAAGAAGACGTACTCTAGCAGTCTTCAGTGTAGTGACCCACCGGGCCGCTACGGAAGCGGGCCAAGTCGCAGATTGATATGGGGCTTCTAGCGCGCTCTTGGAGCGTGCATAGCGCCGCTGGTTATAGGCTCGTTGAGGTAGACGTCTCCGTTGCGAATCTTGATGTTGAAGCCACAACTGGGGTTGGTGCACACCCACGCCTTGTAGTGGATGGGCGCTCCCTGACTCCCGAAGTCTGATAGGGGTACCAGATCACCTGTGCTGCAGGTCTGACACTTGGGTATGATTAAGTTATCCACTGAAGCCTCCTCCCTGCCGTTGAATACTTTGAGAAGTATATCACGAATCAACTTTGGGTGACAAGGGTTGGGGAGTTTGATCCAGGAAGGGGAGTAAGGGCGAGCCGCGCTATTGAGACGACCTGGCGCTTATATGCTCCAGAGCTGCTTTGGCTAGAAAGCCGGACCTGCTCTCGCTCTCGCGGTTGGCCCACTGGTCGATTACGGCTAGCAGCCTGGACGGCACCGTGATGTTGACTCGCACGGCCTTGTCGGGAAGGGCGGCCAGGTCCACGTCGACCAGGCCCCATATACCGCCCTGATAGCGCTCGTTGCCCAGGTGCGCTTCAATGGGTTGGGGCTGGGGCAGGGACTCCCCGTCCGCTATCATTCCTTCCAGGTGCAGCAGGACAGCCTCGTGAGCGGCCACGAAAGCCTCCTCCGCCGTACGCCCCCCTGAGAAGCAGCCGGGAAGGTCAGGGACCGAGACCCCGTAGCTGGAACCTTCGTCATGGTGTACCACAATGGCAAATTGCATTACCGCTCCCTCCAATTCCATCCGGCTTGCCGGAAGATGTTGCGCAGTGTGCCTGTTGGTATGTCAGCCAGAGGATGTGCGAGTGTCACCCTGCCGGGCCTGTTGGGGTGAGTGAACTGGTGGTGGCTGCCCCGAATGCGGTCAAGCTCCCAGCCGTCTCGCTCTAGTCTCCTGATTACCTCTCTGCTGTGCATCTGCTGACGTGCTTGCGCTGTGTGTATATGATACACACCACCCTATGGCGCTGTCAACTCCTGGAAACGGATTTAGCGACTGCCCCTGAATCAGGGTTCTGGGGAATCTCCTCTAGAGGCTGGACGTAGGTGGCCCTACTGCCCCCTGCCCCCGCCACGCCGCGGCCGCCTGCGGATGAGCCGCACGCCCTGGGCCACGTACCCCTGAAGCGTCGAGGCCTCCCGGCTCAGGGCCACGCGGAAGTGGGAGCTGTACTCCCCCATCTTGCGGAACTTCCGGTGCCTGTCCTTCAGAATGCGCTTGGTGGAGCGGGCCGTCAGCGCCGACATCTCCTCCTCCAGGGCGGCCTTGAGTCGTGCGGCGGCGTCGTTGGGGTTGATGTGCGCGCCCTCCGGGGGCTCCGGCACCACCGCGTCTATGATCCCCAGCTCCTGGCAGTCCTGGGCCGTCAGCCGTAGGGGGTCGAGTCGCTCCGCATCCGGCAGCTCTTCCCGGTGCAGCATGGCCGTGGCCACGTCCGGCGAGGTCACGTTGTAGACGGCTCGCTCCAGCATGAGAATGCGGTCGGCGATGGACATCGCCAGCGCCCCCTCGCTGCCCGCCTCTCCGACCACCACGGACACCGTGGGAACGGGAAGCTGGGCCATCTGCGCCATTGTGGAGGAGATGGCGTTGCCAATGCCCCGCTCCTCCGCCTCACGGCCGTAGTTGGGGCCGGAGGTGTCAATGAAGGTGACCAGGGGCGCCTGGAGCTTGGCCGCCAGCCGCATCATGCGCTGGGCCTTGCGGAACCCCTCCGGGTAGATGCGCCCCTCGTGCCGCTCCCGCGACGTGAGGTCGTGGCCGCGCTCCTGCCCTATGACAGCGACGGTCCGGCCGTCCAGGTCTCCGATTCCAGCGACTATCGACGGGTCGTCTCCGTACAGGCGGTCGCCGTGAAGCTCCACGAAGCCGGAGAGGCAGCGCCGGATGAAGTCCAGCGACGTGGGCCTCTCGCCCCGGCGCGCCAGCTGTACCGACTCCCACGCCGGGGGCCACAGCTCCTCGATACGCTGCTCGCCTATGCGCTCCTCCAACTTGGGCGCGGGTAAGCCGCGGGTGGACTCGTCCTCGGCGACGGGCTGGGTTGGCGTCGTCAGGTCCAGGAGCACCGTAAGCAGGTCTCTCAACTTCTCCCTGTCGATTATGCGGTCTATCATGCCCCGGGCCAGGTGCGCCTCCGCGCTGTGAATCCCGGCGCCCTGGGAGCTGGTCGGGGACGACCGCGCGGGCGCGAGTCCAAGCAACGCGCCCGGCTCGGCCAGTATAACGTCGGCCAGGGTGGCAAAGCTGGAGTACACCTGCCCGGTGGTGGGGTTGGCCATCACGGTGATGAACGGCAGCCCCTCCTCGCCCAGGCTGTTCAGGGCAAATGAGGCCTTGGCCATCTGCATCAGGGATATGACCCCCTCCTGTATGCCAGCGGTGCCGCTGGTGACGACTGCGACCAAGGGTATCTTACGCCTGGTGGCCAGCTCGAAGGCCAGGGACACCTTCTCGCCGACCACGGCTCCGATGGTGCCGCCCACGAACCGGAAGTCCAGCACGACGAGCACCACCGGCCTTCCGCCGATGGAGCACCTGCCGGTGATGGCGGCCTCCGTAAGGCCGGTCCTGCGGCCTCGCTGCTCCGAGGGCGGAGCGGCCTCCGGGTCCAGTGAGACTATGGAGCGGTGGTTCTCCCGAAAGCTGCTGGGGTCGGCCAGCAGGGAGACGCGCTCCCTGGCCGTCAGGTTGTAGTGGAACCGACACGATGAGCAGACGCGGTACTGCTGGTACAAGGGGTCGTCCAGCAGGGATGCGCCGCAGGCCAGGCAGTTGTCGCGCGGCTCCTGGTCGTCTTCGGGAGGGCGCGGGCCTCTCCCCAAAAAGGCGCTCAGGCGGTCCGTAAGGCTGCGAACCAAGGCCTAGTCCCCCATGCTGCTTCCGCCCCTGCCCACCAGCACGTCCCGGGACTTGCCCGGCTCGCCCGGGCCTATCACGCCCTCCTCCTCAAGGAGGTCCATGAGGCGGGCGGCCCGTGGGTACCCAATGCGAAGCCGCCTCTGGAGCAGCGACGTCGACAGCCGGTTGTGGCTGGTGGCAAGCTCCCACGCCTTCTGCAGGAGGTCGTCTCCGTGGTCGCCGCCGTCGAACTGGCCGCCGCCTTCATGTTGCTCCTCCGCGACCTCCAGGGAGATCGGCGGAGGCAGGGGCCCCTGGATCTCCTTCCAGTGGGTGACCAGCTCCTCTATGTCCCTGTCCGACAGGAACGCGCCCTGGATGCGCACAGGCTTGGGCATATCTGGCGGCAGGAACAGCATGTCGCCCCGACCCAGGAGCTTCTCGGCGCCGGCGGAGTCCAGGATGGTGCGGGAGTCCACCTGGGAGGCGACGGCAAAGCTGATGCGCCCGGGGAAGTTGGCCTTTATGAGGCCCGTCACCACGTTGACCGAGGGGCGCTGTGTTGCCACTATCATGTGAATCCCTGTGGCCCGTCCAAGCTGGGCCAGCCTGATTATGGAGTGCTCAATGTCGTGGGGAGCGGCCATCATCAGGTCCGCCAGCTCGTCCACCGCCACCACAATGAATGGCATCTTCTCCTCAGGAGGCAGGTCGCGGTTGTAGGAGGCTATGTTGCGCGCCCCGGCCTCCTCCAGCAGCTTGTAGCGGGCCAGCATCTCCTGCACCATCCCCTTGAGGCAGTTGACCGCCGTCTCCGGCTCCACCACCACGGGGGTTATCAGGTGAGGGATTCCGTTGTAGGGCGTAAGCTCCACGCGCTTGGGGTCTATGAGCAGCAGGCGGGTCTCCCAGGGCGAGTTCTGCATTATCATGCAGGAGATGACTGTGTTCATGCACACGCTCTTGCCGCTGCCCGTTGAGCCTGCAATGAGCAGGTGAGGCATACGGGCCAGGTCTGCCACAGCGACCTCGCCTCCGCTTCCCAGGCCAAGCCCCAGGGCCAGATTGGACTTCTCCAGGAGGTCCTTGTAGGGTTTCGTCTCCATGACTCCCCGAAGTGTGACGGACGCGGGCCGTGGGTTGGGCACCTCAATTCCCACCAGGGAAGCGCCGGGTATCGGGGCCTCTATGCGCAGGCTTGGAGCGGCCAGCGCCAGGGCCAGGTCCCTCTCCCGCGCCACTATGCTGTCCACCCTGACGCGGGTCCTGTCTGAGTTGTCATCTTCCGCGGCGTCCTTGCCTTTGCTCTGCCGCGACCGCCTAACCCAGCCCGGCACCAGGCCGAACATGGTCACCACGGGGCCAATCTTGACCTCCTCCACGTTCACCTCAATGCCGTACTCCCGAAGGGTGCTCTCTATGAGGCCGGAGGTCTTCTCCTGGTCTATGCCCGGCTCCTGGTCCTCCGCGGGCGTCTCGGTCAAGAGCGATACCGAGGGCAGCACCCAGTCCTCCAGGTTCACGCTGCGACGGACCGGCGGCATCTCCGGGGCCTGGTACGCTCCGTTGGCCTGGGGCGGTGCCTTCGCCTGCCGGGGAGGCATCTCCGGCGCAATGACGGGTATGTCGAAATCGTCGTCGTCATCTTCCAGGGGAGTGGCCTCGGCGTCCTGCTCTCCCGGCCTGCGGCGTCTGGTTATGGTGGGCGGAGGCGCCTCCTGCACAGTGATGACCGGCTTGCCGCGCCTGCGCCCGTTGGAGGACGCGGTCGCCTGCTCCGTCGCCTCCGCTGCCTTTGCCTGCTTCCTCTCCGCCCTCTTGCGGGCTATAGCCGCCACGCCGCCGGCCAGCTTCCTGTACACCCTCACAATCAGGGGAGCCGTTGTCCGCGCCCCGGTCCGGGCCTTGCCGACGGCCCACCCGGAGAATATGCGTGAGCCGATGGGAAAGGCTATGACGAGAATGAGCACGGTCATCACCGCCAGCCGCAGCGCGCCCAGCACGTCGGAGGAGCCCTTTATGCTCTGGCCTATCCATCCGCCAAAGCTGTACTCCGCCAGCACCCCGGAGGAGGTTGTGAAGAAGGCCAGGACGCCCCACGAGACCGGCGTTGCCAGGAGGGCGGCCAGCCATCGGTTCAAGAGGCGTACTTGCAGCAAGGAGCGTCGCTTCCATATAGCCAGCGCCAGGGCCGTCACCCACAGCAGCGGCGGGAAGATGCTGAAGGCGAGGCTTCGTATGAGCAGGTCCCTTGTCGATATGAAGGCGTCCACTATGTTTGCAAACTGCCACGCTACGAGCCCGATAATCGCCAGGGACAGGATGGAGATGCCCACCCACTTGCGGTTGCGCCAGCCTCCCTTTATGAGCCGTTTCATATCTACACCTCCACAACCACGGGGATAATCATGGGACGGCGGCCCGTCTGCTGGTGGAGGAAGTTGCTGACGGTGTCCTTCACCATCTTGGCAATGTCCTCCTTCTCCAACGGGTGCTCGCCGTCGCTGTTCAGGGCTTCCATCACTACGTGGGCCATTGCAGACACGGTCGCGGTGTGTTCATCCGGGTCGATGAAGCCGCTTGACACCATCTCAGGAGGCTTGGCCAGCTGCCCTGTTCTGCCGTCCTGGGTAAGCACGAGAACGACTATGCCGTCTTTGGAGAGCAGCCTCCTGTCCCGCATCACGCCGTTCTGCATGTCCCACACCCGGCGACCATCGACGTACACCGGGCCGGCCGTCACCCGGTCGACTACCTCTCCGCCATCGGGCGTCAGCTCCAGCACGTCGCCGTCCTCCAGGACAAAGGTGTTCTCGGCGGGGATGCCCAGGGATTGCGCCAGCTCCGCGTGGGCCTTCAGGTGGCGGTGCTCTCCGTGGACGGGCACGAAGAATTCCGGCTTGGTCAGGTTGAGCATCAGCTTGAGCTCCTCCTGGCTGGCGTGGCCGTGGACGTGAACCAGCGCTATCCGGTCGTAGAGCACCTCCGCGCCCTGCCGGAAGAGGTTGTCGATAGTCCTGCTGACCACCGTCTCGTTGCCGGGAATGGGCGTGGCGGAGATGACGACGGTGTCGCCGGGCATTATCTGCACGTCCCGGTGCTCGCGGTTGGCTATGCGCACCAGGGCGGAGGTCGGCTCCCCCTGGCTGCCGGTGGTCATCAGCACAACCCTCTCCGGCGGCAGATCGCGCACCTGGCGGATGTTCACCACGATGCCCGGCGGGACGGAGAGATACCCCATCTTCGTAGCCATGTTGGCGTTGTCCACCATGCTGCGGCCAATGAAGGCCACCTTGCGGCCGTGCCACTCCGCGGCGTCAATGACCTGCTGCATACGCGAGATGAGAGAGGCGAAGGTGGCTATAATCACCCTGCCCGGGGCCTCGGCGATAACCCGCTCCAGGGCGTCTCCAACCACCCTCTCGGAAGGCGTGTAGCCCGGCACCTCGGCGTAGGTGGAGTCGGAGCAGAGGAGCAGGACGCCCTCCCCGGCAAGCTCCGCCAGCTTGTTCAGCTCCGTGAGGTTGCCGTCCACGGGCGTGTGGTCGATCTTGAAATCCCCGGTGTGCACCACCAGGCCCACGGGCGTCCTGATGGCTATGCCCATGGCGTCGGGGATGCTGTGACACACCCTGAAGAACTCCGCCTCAAACACCCCCAGCTTGAATGGGTCTCCAGGCTCCACAACCTCCAGCCTGGCGTCGCGTAGGGAGCGATGCTCCTTCAGCTTGACTTCAATGAGGCCCTGGGTCAGCCGCGAGGCGAAGACGGGGACGTTCAACTCTCGCAGCACGTAGGGCAGCGCGCCGGTGTGGTCCTCGTGGCCGTGGGTGATAAGGATGCCCCTGACCCGCTCGCGGTGTTCGACCAGGTAGGCGATGTTGGGGATGACCAGGTCGACCCCCAGCATGTCCTCCTCGGGGAACAGCACCCCGGCGTCGATGACGATGATGTCGCCATCGCACTCCAGGGCCATCATGTTCCTGCCTATTTCGCCAAGGCCACCCAGGGGGATGACCCTTAAAGACCGTGACATTAGGGGGGACCTTAGAACATACTGAGCTGCTCCCCTTCCCTCTCCCTTTCCGGCTCCGGAGAGGGGGCTTCCTTGAGAAGGGCGGGCAGCTTCTTGATATCCGCTTCAATTACCTCGCGGAGACTTTGCTGGTGGAGCGCGGCCGCCGGGTGATACATCGGGAAGAGGGTTCTCCCGTTGACGCTCCTGGGCCTGGCCCGGGCCTTGGAGATGGTCTCCTTGGGCAGGAAGGCGGTGAGAGAGTGCCGTCCCAGGGTCACTATGACCTTGGGGGCGATGACCTCTATCTGGCGGTCAAGGTACTTGCGGCAGGCGGCCATCTCTACGGGCAGCGGGTCGCGGTTGTTGAGGGGCCGGCACTTGACCGTGTTGGTGATGTAGACCTGCTCTCGACTCAGGTTAGCCGAGGCCAGGAGCTTGTCCAGGAACTGGCCCGCCGCACCAACGAAGGGTCGCCCCTGCTTGTCCTCATTGAAGCCGGGGGCCTCCCCAATGAGCATTATCTCCGCGTTCTCCGGCCCCTCGCCGGGCACGGCCCTGCTGCGGTTTTGATGCAAAGGGCAGTTAGTACAGGTGGAGACCTCTTGATCTATCCGGGCTAGGCTGTCCATGCTCTACACCAGACTATACGACGGCTGCACAAGGCAGCCTTACTTCGCGAGCATAATAGCACGGAGGGGTAGAGGGGTCAATTGCGGGTGGCAGGTATCCCCTAGAGCGCTGGTATTACCAGTCCAAAGCAGGTGCCGGTTCCCTCCCGCTCATGGTGAGCTTGTCGAACCATTTGAGATGGAAGATTGGGTTTAGGCCGCACCGCTCATTTTGCTTAAATCGCCAAATCAAACGGTAAGTCACTGACGTCACGCAGCCTCCGGCCGGCAACCAGCGTGTTCAATAGCTCGGCTTCCGAGTCGCTACCTGAGGCGGCGCCCATCAATTCCCTCAGGGCAAAGTGGTAGATGCAGTCGATATCGCCTGTGCCGTATGCAAGGGATGCAATTCGCCCGGGAAGCGGTTCCCCTACAACCACGACTATGTGGGGTGTCTTGCCCTTCCGGTTGCGGACAAGGTTCAAGCCCTCAGTGCGTGCGTTTTGTGAGCGATCGCTGCGAATAGTCCATTTGCAGGAGACAGTGGCATGCATAATGTCCACTTCCGAGTTTTCGCGGCGGAGAGGTGTATGGTCAGCCGTCCCGTCATCCGTCACCAAGATTTCTCTCTCGTTGATCTTTGAATCAGTGACCGGCTTTCTGCCAACGACAATGTCAGGCTTAACTATGTAGTCGCCGAAAATGATCCGCAGCTCCTCGTTTTCATCAACTAGCCGTCGCACGTCAGACAGATGCATGTATTGCTCGTAGTCCCCTATGTTGCCTCCCAGCGAGAATTCCCACTCGCCCGGACGAAGATGAGACAGAAGGCCAAAAGCCTCGCGCAAAAAATCCCTTGTAGCCTCTTCAAACAGTCTGCCCGCAGTTTGTCCAGCTAATTTGCCGTCCTTTACCTGAATCCCAATGTTATCCACAATCCCCTTACCAAGTCTGACACTTGCAGGACTTGAGCTATCGGAGTTGTTCGGAATGCCTGACGCATTCTTTCGTAGCACATCGCGGCAGATGCGCTGGTGATAGGACCGGCGGAGATCTTCGATCTTGCCGGACATTAAGGCTTTACCAGACCGATGACGTATTCATCGTGCATACGCGCCTCAATCTGGGAGTCTGGCTGAGTCTCCCAACGCGCAGGCATCATGCGCTTGTCCCGGTCGAGACGTCGAATTCCGATTCCTGCCAAGTCAAAGCCAGCGCTTTCGCCAATGGCGGCCAGCCCCTTGTGCGTTTCTACGTCAATACCTCGTAGGTTTGAGGTTCCAACGACAATTGCTGCCGCTCCACCCCGTTTCAACACCCGTTTCATCTCGGCAATCACGGCTGCCATTTCTCCAAAGTAACGGCGCAAGGTCGCGGCTTTTTTGACGTCGCGCTCTGCGAGTTTTGTGATAGTCCCTTCGCACTGGTCTGGCAGATTATTGTGCTTTTCGCGGGAGGCGGCATCGTGTCCCAGGTACTGAGACCGGATCTTTGAAAGATCGCCGATCTTCCAGCCAAACCATACCAGAGAGAATTTATGCGCTCGCATGTAGTCAATCGCATTGTTGGCGTATGGGGGTGACGTGACAATCAAGTCGATACTTGCAGGCGATAGGCCGGTGTCAGCCGCACTAGCGGCGTGAATTTCCGCTTGGGGGTATTGCCCACTGGAAGCGGTTACGTCTGTTCCAGTTTGCGAATAGGACTTACCGACGTCATAAGGACTGCTATTGGCAAGAGCGGCCACGTTGCGCTCCAGCCTCTTTGCAAACTCTACGAACGTGGATCCCGGTACCTTATTGGTGTCCCTGTGGGGGCGCGTATGTGCAAGGTCGCGCGCCAGTGAGACCCCTCCCGACTTGGCGATGATGATCGAAGAGAAAACCACCTTCAGAAACTCTCTCATACCCTCTTGAGGCAACGCTTCTATATGTTGCAGAAGTGAAAGCAACTCAAGCTGGTGTTGTGGCAGGAACCAGTAGTTGATGAAGTCCGTGGTCTTTGCGTCAAACCGTAGATCAAAGTCCTGCCGCAGTCTGGAGACAGCCTCCCAACAGTCCCTCCTGGCGGCGTTCAGGATAGCTTGCCCTGTTTGCAGAGCGGCCAACGGGCCAACGTGTGTCAGTTTGGCCGCGGCAATCATTCGAGCGAGGGGGTCGATATCGCAGCCTACAGCGCGACGGCCAAGCCGCACTGCTTCTATAAGGGTGGTTCCGGAGCCAAGCATCGGGTCAAGAACGACGTCATCCGGCTCCGATAGTTGTTCAATGAGAAACCCCGGCAGTTGAGGTGGGAACTTAGCGGGAAAAGGATGCCAGGCATGAGGACCATAGCTGCTGTCCATGCCGTGAAAATCCAAATCGGCGCTCAACGCTGTCCGCAGTGCATCAAAGCGGTTGATGGAACTCACACGTTGCTTGATGAGCATCTTCATCCCCCGCGGCGGCGAAGCGCCGTGATTGGCATTGATGGGCTGTACAACCCATCTGTGAACCTGTTTCGTATTGAAGGCGTAGGCCGCGCTCGTAGCCCCTACTCGTCCGTTACGCCGCGGGCCGTGAGGTACTCTATGGCGTCGCTTACCTTGAGCAGGCCCTCCGCGTCCTCGTCGGAGATCTCAATGGCGTTGTCGTCCGTGCTGAACTCGTCCTGGAAGGCCAGAATCAGGTCTACCAGGTCCAGGGAGTCCGCCTCCAGGTCCTCCGTGAAGGACGCCTCAGGCACAACCGCCGACTCCTCAACCCCAAGCCTCTCGGCCACTATCTTCTGCACTCTCTCAAGAACTGTTGCCAATCCGGACCTCCTGTGAACGCTGTTATGTATACTATAAGCTAGCTTCTTCCATTACGGAACCCAGTACCCCGTTGACGAACTTGGGCGAGCTCTCGCTGCCGTACAGCTTTGCCAGCTCCACCATCTCGTTTATCACCACCTTGGGGGGAGACGACTGCTCCACGACCAGCTCGTAGACGGCCAGGCGCAGCAGGCTGCGGTCGACCACCGGCAGCTGGGACATGGGCCACGATGGAGCGAGCCTGGATATGATGCCGTCTATCTCCGCCGAGTTGCCCAGCGCGCCCTCCACCAAGCCGCGAGTGAACGAGGCGCTATCCTCGGGCAGGTCCGCGGCCTTCAGATGACGGCTGCAGACTACATCCAAAGGGTGCCCAACGCTGTCCACCTCGTACAGGATCTGCATTGCCACCGTCCTGGCCTTTCGCCTGAACGCGGCGTAGCTGTCGCCTTGCATATCTACGGGACTCCGCTCCAACGATATTCCGTTGTTAAAGGACTTGCTTGCTAACCGGACAGGGCCTGCAGCGACTCCAGGTCGCTGACGTTGGTTATGTTTGCCTCTTCGTTGATGCGCCTGACTGTGCCCGTCAGGACTCTCCCGGGGCCCATCTCGTAGAAGTCCGTTGCGCCGGAGGCCAGCATGGTGTCCACGCAGTCCTTCCACCGGACGCAGGAGAGCAGGCCGGACAGCAGCTCCGCCTTCAGCTCCTCGGGCGTGGTTATAGGCTGGCCCGTGCAGTTGGCGATGATGGGTACGGACGGCTGATGGAAGGTGAGGTCATTGACGGCCTTGGTCAGCCCCTCCTGGGCGGGCTGCATGAGCCGTGAGTGGAACGCCCCGGCAACGACCAGGGGCACCACCCTCCTGGCACCCTTTTCGGTAGCCAGCTCCATCGTCCGCTCGACCGCTTGCTTCTCACCGCTAATGACTATCTGGTCGGCGGTGTTGATGTTGGATATCTCCGTGCCACCCTCCCGGCAGGCTTCCGCCAGCGCCGCCTCTTCCAGTCCGATGACGGCTGCCATTCCGCCCTCAGTAAGCTCCGAGGCGTACTGCATCAGGCGGCCGCGCTCCCTCACCAGCCGCACGCCGTCGGTCAGGCTCAGGGCGCCGGCGGCCACCAGCGCGGTGTACTCGCCCAGGCTGTGGCCCGCGGCCATCGACGGGACGGGCATTCGGTCGCTTCCCAGCGCCTCCTCCGCTGCCCTTAGACAGGCGATGCTCACGGTCAGTATTCCGGGCTGGGTGTTGACCGTCCTTCGCAGATCGTCCTCCGGCCCTTCGAATATGATACGGGAGAACTTCTCCCCAAGGGCCTCGTCCACTTCATCGAAGACGGCCTTGGCCGCCGCGGAGCTCTCATAGAGGTCCATCCCCATTCCCACGGCCTGCGCCCCCTGCCCGGGGAAGAGAAAGGCCGCTTTGGGTCTTGCGTCGCTGGAACTTGTGCTCACTGGAACAACTCCTGGATTATTGCGTTATTGGGATGAGATCACCGCTCCCCTACTGGGGCAGGGCTGCTTCCCCCTTGGCGATTACCTCACGGCCATTGTAGTAGCCGCAGATATCGCAGACCCGGTGGGGCCGCATGGCTTTGTGGCACTGAGGGCAGGTCCCAATCTGGGGTACGGTCATCCGGTAGCCCGTACGACGATGTCCTATCCGGTGTCTGGTTCGCTTCTTCTTTGGTAGTGCTCCCATGGGGTTTGCCTCTCTTATCTTTTTTCGTTGACTGCCAGAAGCTCCAGCAGAGGGCTCCACCTGGAATCGACGGGGGCTGAGCAGATGCACTCGCCATCGTTCAGGTTTACGCCGCAGTTGGAGCACAGGCCGGCGCAGTCCTGCCTGCACAGGGGCTTCATGGGTAGGTTGATGATGACGTACTGCCTCACGGCCTCCGTCAGTTCCAGTATGTGGTTGTGGTCAAGGGTGAACGCCCCCTCCTTGACCTCCGGCGTCCTGATGGCCGCGCCGCTGGCGATGTCCACCGTCGGCAGGTACTCCTCGTCTATGCCGAAGCGCACCGGGCACTCCGCGGGGTTCAGGCAGCGGCTGCAAGAGATGAGGGCGTTGGCCTCGATTGGGCCGCTGGCCCACACGCCCACGTCCGTGCGCGTGACGGTGATCTGCCCCTTGACGAGGGACGTGCCGGTCTCCGGGAGCGCCTCAAAGGTCTCGTCCATGGGGTAGGTGCGGCGCGACCCAACACCGTCCTTCAGAAGCTGCGCCACGTTAAATCTCATCTCTCTCCTGGCCGAAAACCCTTCCCCAATAGTTGCGGATTATATCTACAGCCCCCTTTCGTGTCAAGGAGAACGGGGTTCAGTTTGCTATATTTTTCACATAATTCTGCCCAGGGCAAAACCGCCCTGGAGATTTGCCGAAAGCCTTTTGCTCTTGTGCGGAACAGGATATAATATGAGTATCACCGCGGCGGAGGGGTGAGATGTCTGAGCGGTATCAACGAGAGATAGAGGAGATCCTCAGCCAGGCGGGTGAGTCCGCGCCTGCCGACAGGCCAGGGAAGGGCCGAGGAGTTCCCCTGCTACCCCCGTTTTTCCGCACGGGTAGAGGGGGCGGCAATCGCGCTTACTTGACCTCAGGGCGGCTCATGTTCATAGGCTTGGCCCTTTTGCTATCGGCCATCCTGGTGAGCGCCATATTCCCCGGCTTTCTGGGTCCCATCGTGTGGCTGGGGCTGATAGCGTTCATCCTGGGCTATGTGCTCTTCTTTGCCCGACCCAGCGCCGGCCCAGAAAAGCGATGGCGCGGCAGGGTGATCGAGCAGGACCGCCCGTCCTCGATGGGTGGAGGCTGGAAGCGCGGCTTCCAGCGCTGGTTCAAACGGCGGTAGAGCCAACACCTTTTCTCTTCTCCGCTTCTTGGACTTCGGCGGCTGTTTCTCTGTCACATACTCCTTGTGAGCGTCATCTCCGTTTGGACGGCGATGGAAAGCTCTGAATATTTTCACTCTCTTCAATTTTCCTTCAAAGTTCGCCGGTATTCTGCGTCTCAGTCTGTCCGGTGAAAAGGAGAAATCCTTGAGATATTTCTTATCCGTTTTTGCATTGCTTGCGATACTCTCCTTCGCTGCCTGCCTTGGCAGCGAAGGAGAGTCCAGAGAGCATGGAGGGGGATCAGAGTCCGGGGAGCAAGATAGAGATTCGGAGTCTGGTGAGCACGGCAACAGCTCAGAGTCGGACAATAGCGAGGAGTCCGGGACGCAGTTGGCCTTGGATGAATCCTTCGACGAGACCCGGGCCGGCGCCAGGCTGGTCCTGTCCTACGATTCAACCTCCAACTCTTTCACCGGCACAGTCGAAAACACCACCGATGCTACGTTGAGGAGCGTCAGGGTTGAGGTTCACCTCTCAAACGGTGTTGAGTTGGGCCCCACGACTCCCGCTGACCTGGCTCCCGGCCAGTCGCTCGAAATCACCCTAGCGGCAACAGACCGGCCATTTACTACCTGGAGCGCCCATCCCGAGGTCGGCTGATTGCTCGTTAAGGTTTCTGCTCTTGGCCATTCGCGAGTTGCCTTACCGCTGACTCTGTCAACCGGGAGTCACGCCAGGTCAAAGCGGTCCAGGCTCATCACCTTGTCCCACGCCGCCACAAAGTCGCGCACAAAGGTCTGCTGCGCATCGTCGCTCGCGTACACCTCGGCAATGGCCCGGAGCTCGGAGCTAGAGCCGAAGACCAGGTCTACCCTTGAGCCGGTCCACTTGAGGTCTCCCGTCCGCCTGTCGCGTCCCTCGAACACGCCCTCAGCGGTGGGAGACGCCTGCCATTCGGTGTCCATGTCCAGCAGATTCACGAAGAAGTCGTTGGTCAACGCGCCCGGCCGGTCAGTGAAAACGCCGTGCCGGGACTCCCCGGTGTTCGCGTCCAGGACGCGCATGCCGCCAATGAGCGCCGTCATCTCAGGAGGGGTAAGGGTCAGCATGAAGGCTTGCTCCACCAGCAGCTCCTCCGCCGAGTGGCGTTGTCCCGCCTTCAGGTAGTTGCGGAAGCCGTCGGCGACGGGCTCAAGCACGGCAAAGGACTCGACGTCTGTCCACTCCTGGGACGCGTCCGTGCGCCCGGGCTTGAAGGACGCCTGCGCGTCATGCCCGGCGTTCCTTGCGGCCTGCTCCACGCCTGCGCATCCGACAAGCACAATCAGGTCGGCCAGAGAGACCCTTGCGCCTTGGCCCTGCGCGCTGTTGAATTCGGCCTGTATCCGTTCCAGCGTCGCCAGTACCGCAGCAAGCTCAGCGGGGTTGTTGACCTCCCAGTCCTTCTGAGGCGCAAGGCGGATGCGGGCCCCGTTTGCTCCGCCCCGCTTGTCCGTGCCGCGGAAGGTGGCTGCCGATGCCCAGGCGGTGGAAACCAGTTGAGAGACGGACAGCCCCGAAGCGAGTACCCTGGCCTTGAGATCGGCTATTTCGCGCTCTCCGATCACTTGGTGATCGACGCCCGGCACGGGGTCTTGCCACAGCATCGACTCCTCCGGGACCAGCGGTCCGAGGTACCGGCTTCTGGGCCCCATGTCGCGGTGTATCAGCTTGAACCACGCCTTCGCAAAGGCCTCTTCAAGCTCCGCGGGGTTCTCAAGAAATCGCCTTGAGATGGCCGCGTAGTCCGGGTCCGCCATCAGGGAGAGGTCCGTTGTGAGCATCATGGGTGGGTGCTTCCTCGACGGGTCGTGGGCGTCCGGCACGGTGGCCACCTGAGCGGCGTTCCCGGGTGCGTACTGAGACTTGCCGGCCGGGCTCTTTATCAGCTCCCACTGGAGGCCGTGCAGGTTCTCAAAGAAGTTGTTGTCCCACTTCACCGGGTTGGTGGTCCAGGCGCCCTCCAGACCGCTGGTGAAGGTCTCGCTGCCCTTGCCGCTGCCGTAGCTGTTCTTCCAGCCGAGACCCTGCTCCTCAATGCTGGCGCCCTCCGGGTCCGGGCCTACGAACTCCTCGGCGACTGCGCCGTGGGCCTTGCCAAAGGTGTGCCCGCCGGCGATGAGGGCAACCGTCTCCTCGTCGTTCATGGCCATGCGCGCGAAGGTCTGGCGGATGAACTTTGCGGCGGCCGCCGGGTCCGGGTTGCCGTTGGGCCCCTCCGGGTTCACGTAGATGAGGCCCATGTGGTCGGCGCCAAGGGGCTCCTGGAGCTCTCCGTCGGCGCTGTGGCGATCGTCTCCGAGCCACGCGCCCTCGGGGCCCCAGTAGGTCTCATCCGCTTCCCAGGCGTCCGTGCGACCAAACCCGAACCCAAAGGTCTTGAACCCCATCGACTCCAGGGCGCAGTTGCCCGCGAAGATGATCAGGTCGGCCCAGGAGACCGTGCGGCCGTACTTCTGCTTGACGGGCCATAGAAGGCGGCGCGCCTTGTCCAGGTTTGCATTGTCCGGCCAGCTGTTGAGGGGAGCCAGGCGCTGGTAGCCGGACCCGCCGCCGCCCCTGCCGTCTATGGTGCGATAGGTGCCGGCTGCGTGCCACGCCATGCGGATGAAGAGGGGCCCGTAGTGGCCGTAGTCGGCGGGCCACCAGTCCTGGGACGTCGTCATCACCTCTTCTATGTCCCTCTGCAGGGCAGCCACGTCCAGGGACTTGAGGGCCTCGGCGTAGTTGAAGTCCGCGCCCATTGGGTCGGATACGGGGGAGTTCTGGCGGAGAGCCTTCAGGTTCAGCTGATCCGGCCACCAGTACTGATTGGAAGTCACTTTATCTCTCCTTGTGCAAGTGTGTGGTGTGAACGGCGACGGTCCAGAAAGCCGGAGCGCCTGTCCTTCGATGTAGCCGGCCGCCCCTTCGGAGACCTGTCAAAGCCGTCCCAGACCTTTGCTGGATACTTTAGACCAAGAGAGCCGTCCCTGTCCAGAATCCCTGGACGGGGCACTCTCTACAGGGGATAGCTATGGTGAACGACACCGCTCATACTGAGCTTGTCGAAGTATGAGCGGTAGCAACTACGCCCGCAGTCTTCCCGCTCAGATGATTAGGCAGTCTCATCCCAGTATCAAGTACAGGGCAGGCTTCGCGGGAGTGGATTGGACTTATTCAAACAATTCCTGGATACACGATTGTGGGTAAAAGAGGCAGGGGCGGTTCGCGAACCGCCCCTGCGGAAGTCAATAGAACCTAGCCGCTAGCCCCTAGACGGCGCACTCCCCTTCGCCGCGCTCCAGCTTGTACAGCACGGTCTTGTTCCAGTCCTGGTACGTATCGATGTTCTCGCGGTTCAGGGGGCCAATCTCCTTGAACTCTCCCATTATGGCCTCAAAGGGGGCCACGCCCACCCTGTCCACGAAGGTGTTGAAGGCCTCCGCCTCGTCCAGTCGGTGCTCCTGGTAGTAGGATAGGACGTGTCGTATAACCTCCGGCACCTTCTTCGCGGGCACCTTGCCCTTGGGCCGCAGGCCGATTCGAGCCTCCGTCTGGCTCTTCAGGTCCTGGTAGCTGCCGCCGATGAACATCTCGTAGGCGGGCACCTGGTTGCCACCGGCGCCCTTCATGGACGCGCCATGGAACCCGATGTTGGCTATGTGATGCTGGCCGCAGGAGTTGGGGCAGCCGCTCATCTTGATGTGCAGGCCCTTGACCTGCGGGTCGGAGATGTCCGTCTCCTCCAGGCCTTCCTTGATGGCGTTGCCAAGGCCCATGGATGACGTGATGCCCAGCTTGCAGCTGTCCGTCCCGGGGCAGGAGGTCACGTCCGTGATGGAGTTAACCTCAACGTCGGCCATGCCCGCGGCCTGAAGCTCCTTCCACACCTCGTACAGCGCCTCCTCACGCACCCAGCGGAAGGCCAGGTTCTGCTGCTGGGTGAGGCGCGCCCGGCCCCCGGCGTACTGCCGTGCGATGTTTGCCAGCAGAGGGAACTGGTTCTCGTAGATGTCCCCTATGGGCAGCTTGACCAGCACCACGTTGTAGCCGGCCTGCTTCTGCGGCTCCACGTTGGTGGCGCGCCACAGCTCAAACTCGCTGCGGTCCCCGTTGGGCGATGCGTAGCTCTCAGCGCCCAGTGGCAGGGGCGCGTCGACCTCCTCGTCGTCTGGGTAGAGCAGGGGCGTGGGGTCGATTGGCTGCTGCGCCCAGGGCTTCGTCAGCTCCTCCTCCACCAGCTTTCGGAACTCATCGATGCCTATGCGGTCGACCAAGAACTTGATTCGGGCCTTCATCCTGTTCTTTCGCAGCTCATCGGAGGCGTCGAATACTCTAAGCACCGCCTCGCTCACCTTCAGGTAGTCCTCCTCAGGCACGAACTCGTACAGGGTGGGGGCGATGCGGGCCATGATGGAGAGGCCGCCGCCAACCACAATCTTGAAGCCGCGCTTCATCTCCCCGTCCACCTCCTGGAGCCTGGGCACAAAGCCGATGTCGTGAATGCTGGTCATGGCGCAGTCCTTCTCGCAGCCGGAGAAGGAGGGCTTGGACTTGCGGGGCATGGCCTGGGTCACGGGGTGTCGCAGGAAGTAGCGGGCGTAGGCGGCCGCGTAGGGCGTAACGTCGAAGGGTTCGTCGGCGCAGACGCCTGAGAAGGGGCAGCCGGTGACGTTGCGCACCGTGTTGCCGCACGCCTCGCGAGTCGACAGGCCCACCTGGCCGATGATGCGCATGGCCTCCGGCGTGCGCTCAAGGGGCAGGAAGTGGAACTGGATGTTCTCCCGGGTGGTGGCGTGGCCCTTCTGCAGGGGAGCGATGTCCCGTGCGATGACGCCCAGGGCCTCCAGCTGGTCGGCGTCCAGGCCGCCCACGGGTATCTTGACCCGGAACATCTGGGAGTCCGGCTGCCGCTGGCCGTAGACGCCCTGCTTCAGGCGGAAGGCCATGAAGGCGTTGGGGTCCCATTCGCCCTGGACAAACCTCTCCACCTCCTTCTCAAAGTCATCGATCTCGTCCATCAGGATAGGCAGTATGCCCTTCTCATTTATCTTGGCCTCGCTCATAACGCTCCTTTGGCTGCCCGGCTCAAACTCTGCGATTGTGTGGATAATAGACACCCCCCGCAAGCTGTGCGCTTCGGGGGGCGATTAGTGGCTACAGGTACTTAATGTAGACCCCCGATGTCAGGGGTTACAACAGCAGCAGTTGATGACAGACTTGGGACTCATTTGTGTGTAATCCTAATCCACGCTCGGAGGTTTGTCAACACGAGCGGGCATGGGCCTCTAAGCGCCCAGGGGCACTACGCGTTCCCTGGCCAACTCGGCGGCGTAGTGCAGGGCAGCTTTGACCGCATTAGTAGAAACGGACGGGTAACTCTCGGCAATCTCCTCAACGGTCAGTCCTGCAGCGAGGTTGTCCAGGATGACGGTGACCATGACGCGGGTGCCGGCAATGCAGGCTTGCCCGTGGCAGATTTGCGGGTCGACGGATATGTACTCACGCCAGTCCATAGTCATGCTTCCCCCATAGCTCTGGTGAATTATGGCATACCGAACATAGCCAAGCCAATGCCCCTGAGTGGTGTTAGTTGTGTCGGTGGTACTGCCCCGCTCGCCCCCGTATCGGAGTACGGGGCAGGCTCTGAGCCTGTCGAAGGGAGTGGGCGGACAGAAGACGGGCCACCAGCGCCTACCCCAGTTTGCCCGCCGCGCTGGTAGCTGGTAGACTTCCCGTGTAACCCTGCTCGCTCAAAGGAGGGCCCTATGCCCACATACGAAAACATCCTGTACGAGAAGCAGCGCCAGGGGGTGCTCATCACCCTCAACCGGCCGGCGGCCCTGAACGCCATCAGCAGGCCGCTGGAGGCGGAGTTGCACGACGCCCTTGACGAGGCCGTCGCCGACCCGGAGATCAGGGCCGTTGTCCTGACGGGGGCCGGCAACGCCTTCTCCTCCGGCTACGACCAGGGCGGCGGCGGTCGTGGAGAGACGGTCTGGCCCTATGGCATCACCGAGGGCATGAGCGCGGCGGAGGCCATCGATGCCCGGCGCGGCCAGGGCCGCAACCCCCTGCTGCACCTGTGGGAGCTGGACAAGCCGGTCATCGGCGCGGTCAACGGCTGGGCAATGGGCGGGGGCTCCTGGTACGCCTGCTTCACACACATCACCATCGCATCGGAGAACGCCGTCTTCGCTCAGCCGGAGGTTCGCCACGGCTCCAACACCAGCTTCATGTGGACGCTGCTGGCCGGGTTCAAGAACGCCCTGCGCTATGGGCTCACGGGAGACCACATCGACGCGCAGGAGGCGCTGCGCATCGGCATTGTGAACAAGGTTGTCCCCCAGGACGACCTGCTGGACGAGTGCTTCGGCATCGTAGAGCGGATAGCCCTGGTGCCGCCGGAGACGGTGAAGATAAACCTGGCCATCGCGACCATGGGCCTGGAGATGATGGGCCTGCGAGACGCCGTCTACTGGGACTCTCAGCTTGCGTCGCCGGCCCGGGTCCTGCTTAGAGAGGAGTACCGGCGGCCCCTGGACGAGACCCGGAAGAACGAGGGCGTCGGCGCGTACCTGCGGCTCAGGGACGACAAGTTCCGCCCGGAGCCCTTCGGCCCCCGCTCCCGGCCGCGGGAGTAGGCCGCCAAGCCCAGTTGCCTCAACCAGCTGACATATGAAAAGGAGAGGCCAATGCCCGCATACGAAAACCTGATTTACCAGAAGCAGAGAAACGGGGCGCTGATAACCCTGAACCGCCCGGAGGCCATGAACGCCCTGAGCATGGACCTGCGCAGCGAGATCGCCTCCGCCCTGGAGGAGGCCAAGGATGACCCGGAGGTACGCGCGGTGGTGATAACCGGCGCGGGACGCGCCTTCTCAGCAGGCGCGGACATCGGCGGCGGTGGCGGCGGCACGGGCACGGAGTGGGTCTGGCCCTACGGCCTCCCGGAGGGGATGTCCCTGAGGGAGCACTACGACGATTGGCGGGACCGTGACAAGGCCAACGTGGACGCCCAGCTGTACCGGTGGGAGTACCCCAAGCCAATCATCGGGGCTGTGAGCGGCTGGTGCCTGGGCGCAGGCTCGTGGCTGGCCCTCACCTGCCACATGACCATCGCCGCAGACGACGCGGTGTTCGGGCAGCCGGAGGTGCGCATGGCGTCCAACACCAACTTCATGTGGGTGCTGCTGGCCGGGTTCAAGAACGCCCTGCGCTACGCCCTCACCGGCGACCACATAGACGCGCAGGAGGCGCTGCGCATCGGCATTGTGAACAAGGTGGTCCCCAAAGACGACCTGCTGGACGAGTGCTTCAACGTCGTGGAGAGAATCGCGCTGGTGCCGCCGGAGACTGTGAAGCTCAACCTTGCCATTGCCACCCAGGGCCTTGAGATGATGGGCCTGCGAAAGGCCCTGGCCCTCAACGCTGAGCTCTCGGCGATGGCCCACGTGTCCAAGCGTGAGGAGTTCAACAAGCGCCTTGAGGACGCCCGGAAGGAGGGCGGCCTGCGAGCCTTCCTTCAGGTGAGGGACACGCCATTCATGCCGGAGCCCTTCGGGCCTAGGGCAAAGGGGGATTAGGTGGCGGCTGGGCTAGCCCGGCCAGCTAGCCTGAGTCCGCGACTCGAGACCCCTGCGCCTGCCACTCAGGAGAGCCTGAGATGTGGTAGAAGGACATCTGGCGCTCCTCGTCGTAGCTTGGGGGCTTGAGCCTCTGTGAGGTGAGATTGACCGTCCACTCCCCCAGCTCTCCAAATGAGACAAACCGCACGAGCAGGCCCACGTCGAAAGCCTTGGCCAGGCGCTTAAGGGTCTTCAATGAGTACCGCCCATAGTTAGGGTCCTCCAGCCGCGAGATGCTCTCCTGCGCCATGTCGCAGCGCTTGGCAAGCTCCTCCTGGGTCCAGCCGCGGGCCTGGCGGATGAGGTTTATCTGGAATGCCAGCCCCTCTATTACGTGCTCGGAAACGAACTCGTGGCGGTACCCCGGATCCTGCACCTCGGCCAGAAAATCTCTTCTCTCATCCGGTGAAATCATGCTTGCTCCTCCTCTCAAGTGGCTGGGCCTCGACAGCGTCCTTTATCCTCAAAGCTCTTCTACACTCCTCCACGGGCACCTCATTACTCGCCTTCGTTATGCAGAGAGCTAAGGTCGGCAGCCGTTGCCCAGGGCCGTGAAACCCCAGGATGCGGTACTGCTGACGTGAAACACGTACACGTATCTCAAAGAGGCCAGCGCACTCGCCCGTCAGGGTATCTACATACGGGCGGCTCCACTCTCCAGGGGGTGCGGCCTCCAGGTTCCTGAGTCGGTTGTTGAACTTGGCCCTCGCTGCCCTCCCCGGCCCGTCTAGCCAGGCCTTGATAGTGTTGACGCCGTTTGCATCCACGTAGTCGAAGAATGTGAACTGTGCGCCCATGATATAGCAAAATTATTATACTGGCAATATAGCAATTTCGCTATAGCCCAAAGGATGCCCCCTACATCTGCGCCGTGTCCACTATGCGGGCCTCGCGGGTGTCCGCCGTAAGCTCAAGGATGGCCAGGGTCCCGGGCATCATCTTCTGGCTGGGCCAGGTGGCGCTGCCGGGGTTGATGAACAGAATGCCCTCGTGCTCCTCAATAAGGGTCTCGTGGGTGAAGCCCGCAGCGACTATGTCCACAGGCGCGCCGAACACCTCCGTCATCGCTTCCGCGATGGAAGCGTCGGGAGGGAAGTAGCGGCCTATGGCCCCCGGCACAACCTCCTTCGACCTTATGCCCGGGACGGGGATGATGAGCTCGTGGGTCATACCGATGCTGTGTCCCTCCAGCTCCAGCACCCGCGTCTGGCCCTCCGTCCTGGGGTCGTCCTGGAGGTGGTCGAAGATGCCCCGGACCGCCTTGACCGGCGCTATGCGCTCCAGCCAGTCCAGGCATGGCGCGATGTATATGTCGCCGCAGTGGAGGATGAGGTCAACGCCCTCTAGGGCCTGGGCTATCTCCGCCGACAGCTCAGGCCCGGCCGATGGCAAGTGGGTGTCTGCGATGATTCCTATCTTCATATCTGCGGTCCTCCCTGGTGGTTTAGAATAGGTCTTGTTTCGGAGTGCGGTCTGGATTCCTGCTTTCGGAGGAATGACGGAAGGGATGCCCTCACTCCGCGGCCTCCCGCTCCTCCCACAAGCGGTCCGCCGTCTTGCGGATGACGGCCCCATTGAAGCCACGACGGTACAGGTATCCCTGGAGACGGCGTCTGAAAGCTACGTAGTCCGAGTCCGCCAGGGAGCTTGCGGCCCTCTGCCCGGCGCGGTAGGCCGACTCCTCGTCGTCCAGGGTCTCCACCGCAGCCTGGGCCGTGTCCCTGTCGATGCCCTTGCCCAGAAGCTCCCGGCGTATCGCGGAGGCGCTGCGAGGCCTGTGGGAGACGCGGCTTCTGGTCCACTCACGGGCAAAGGAGGCGTCGTCCAGAAGGCCCAACTCCTTCAGCCTCTGCACCACGGACTCCGTCACCTGGCCGGCGTATTTGGGTGCCAGCCGACGCCTAACCTCGGACTCGCTGCGAGCGCGGTATGAGAGGAATCGCAGGGCCTGGGAGGTGGCCTTCTCTAGGAGTTTGTCCTCATCCATCGCGGGGAGAGGAGAGACCTCTAGTCCTCCACCTCTTCATCGTCGTCATCAATGGGCCCAATGGCCTGTGTCTGGACGTTTGCCGCTGAAGCCCTGATCCGCCCCTCTATCTCCGAAGACACGTCCTTGTGCTGGTTGAGGTACTCCTTGGCGGACTCCCGCCCCTGTCCCAGACGCACGTCGCCGTAGGAGTAGAAGGACCCCGCCTTCTTGATAATGCCGTCGGTGGTGGCAATGTCCAGGATGTCGCCCTCCTTGCTGATGCCCCGGTTGAACATAATGTCAAACTCGGCGGTGCGGAAGGGTGGCGCAACCTTGTTCTTCACAACCCTGGCCCTCACCCTTGTGCCAATGACCTGCGACCCCTGCTTGATGGAGTCGACTCGGCGCAGGTCTATGCGAACGGAGCTGTAGAACTTCAGGGCGCGTCCTCCGGGCGTGACCTCCGGGTTGCCGAAGACGACGCCTATCTTCTCTCGAAGCTGGTTGATAAACACGACGGAGGTCTGGGACCGATTGATGGCTGCGGACAGCTTGCGGAGCGCCTGGGACATGATGCGCGCCTGGAGGCCCATGTGGGAGTCGCCCATGTCTCCCTCCATCTCGGCTCTGGGTACCAGGGCCGCCACGCTGTCTACGACGACCACGTCCACGGCACCGCTTCGCACCAGGTACTCGGCTATCTCCAGGGCCTGCTCAGCGGTGTCAGGCTGGGATACAAGGAGGTCGGTCACGTTGACGCCCAGGTTGACGGCGTATGCGGGGTCAAGGGCGTGCTCGGCATCGATGTAGGCGGCGGTGCCCCCCGCCTTCTGCGCCTCGGCAATGATGTGGTGGGCCAGCGTGGACTTGCCGGCGGACTCGGCCCCGAATATCTCCGTGACCCTTCCACGGGGCACGCCGCCGACGCCCAGGGCCATGTCCAGCGAGAGGGAGCCTGTTGGGATGGTCTCCACCGCCAGGCGCTGGGACGCCTCACCCAGCCGCATTATGCTGCCCTTGCCCACCTGACGCTCTATCTGGCTCAGGGCCAGGTCCAGCGCCTTCTCCTTTTCTGTGACCATAGAGTCCTCCGCTGATACCCTCCGATTTGGCACCATCATAGCACGGGCCATACGAGTGGACAAGGAAGATATTGCAGCCCTTCCGTGTAGTTTGGAGGTGTGCCTAGAGCACTGGACAGGGTACAATTCTCTAAGCGATGTACAGATTTTTCTCGTTATCACTGGGCCTGTTGGCCCTCTGCCTGGCGTTGAGCTGCACGCCTGCGCCTCAGCCCTCGCCTACCCATCAGCCAGCGCCCTCCCCAACCGACGCCGGGCCCCCGACGGCATCGCCCGTACCTGAGCCAACTCCCAGGCCAACCGTCGCCGGAGTCCATACACCCTCACCAACCCCTTCACCCGTCGCGGCGACATCGACTCCCTCACCGGCTTCCATGGCAACGCCTACACCTTCCATGGAGGTCGATAGAAAGCTCATCCCCGATGCGCCGGACGTGGACGTGGACGACCTGTTCCGTCGCCTTGGCAACCCCTGGGACAACCCCGTGCAGACGCCTGTGGACAGGGGGAGTGTCACCTATGAGGAGGGCCACCGGGAGACCTTCTGGGCGCGCGACTCCGTGAACAGGGCCGTTTACCAGGTGGAGGCTACGCTCGCCCGCGTGAGCGAGCACGCCTACTGGTACTTCGATAGCGCCTATGAGATAGATGAAGAGGCGGTTGACGCCGCGGTCCGTGCATTCGAGGGGAACATCTACCCGGTGGTGACGTCCCACTTCGGCGAGCGGGGATCGGGTGTGGACAACGACCCGCGCATGACCATCCTCCACGTTCTGGACATTGGGCCACTGGGCTACTACAGCGCAGGCAACGAGTTCTCCACCGAGTTTTACCCCTACAGCAATGAGAGGATGATGCTGTACATGAACCTGCGCCTCCTGCCCGTGGGCGGCGTCGACTACCTGGGGACTCTGGCCCACGAGCTTCAGCACCTGCTCCACTGGGAGGGCGACCAGAACGACGAGGGCTGGGTCAACGAGGGTCTTTCGGAGGTGGCCAAGGGCCTGGCAGGCTACGACTTCCGGTACATCGGCTTCTTCCTGACGTCGCCTGGCACAACCCTCACCACGTGGCCCGCCGGCGGCTCGACTCTCCCAAGCTACGGTGCGTCCACCCTCTTCTTCGAGTTCCTGGCCCAGCGCTACGGAGGCCACGAGAACATTGGGGAGCTGATGCGGCGTCCCGAGGACGGCATAGAGGGAGTGAACGCCTACCTTCAGTCGATGGGCTACAGCGAGGGCTTCCATGACGTGTTCCGCGACTGGCTGGTGGCGAACTACCTGGACTCTCTCAAAGTCGGCGGCTACTTCTATGACGGCGTTGACGTAAGCATCAGCCCTGACCGGGCCATAACCGCCCCCGGCAGCCTTGCGGCGACAACTCCCCAGTACGCAGGGCAGTACATAGAGGCGCTGCTGCCGGATGGGGACGCCCGGCTGACCTTCCAGGGGCAGACGGAAACGCCTCTGCTTCCCGTCGACGCCTATAGCGGCGACCACTGCTGGTGGGGCAATAGCGGAGACGCCATCAACTCCACTCTGACTGGGACCTTTGACCTCTCCGATGTCTCCCAGGCGACCCTCAGCTTCCGGACGTGGTACGCCATAGAGGACCTGTGGGACTACGCCTACGTGGAGGTGTCCCAGGACGGCGGGGAGACCTGGAGCATCCTGGAGGGGGCGCAATCGTCTACGGAGAAGGCCAGAGGCGTCAGGTTCGGGCCGGGCTACACCGGTCACAGCGGCGGATGGCTTGAGGACTCCGTAGACCTGACGCCCTACGCAGGCCGGGAGATAGCGGTACGCTTTGAGTACGTCACCGACAAGAGGACCTACGACGACGGCATATGCTTTGACGACATCTCCATCCCGGAGATAGGTTTCTACGACGACGCGGAGGAGGACGGGATATGGGCGTCCGACGGCTTCTACCGCACGAACAACCGCGTGCCCCAGAGATACATCGTCCAGGTGATTGAGCTTGGAGACGAGACCGTCGTCAGGGAGATGACACTGGACAGCGATGGCAGCGGGTCACTGGTTCTGAGGGGATTTGGCGAGGGACTGGGGAAGGCCATCGTGATTGTAGCGCCCACGGCTTCCAAGACCACCCAGCGGGCGTCCTACGTGCTGACGTTGGAGCGGGTGGCGAGGTAGTGGGTGGATTGAAATTATGGCATACCAGGCAGACGTTGTGGTCCCTCGTAGAGGGGCTGGCGGATTATAATCGGGGGAGTTCCTACAGTTCTGTCAAGTCTAATCAAGTCCCGATCCATAGTCTCAAGGACAGGGATACCCAAATGCAGTGCAGTGGCGAGATGTATTGCATCAGGAGGCTTGAGGCTCGACGCGTTCCGATACTGTCTGATGAGTTCCCTGGCGGTAGCAGCCAAGCGCACGTCAAGAGCCGCTAGGATTATATAATCCCGGCTCAGGAACTCACGAATCTTTCCCTCAGAGTCCTGATCATCAAGACCTGCCAGATAAGCAACCTCTGTTGCGGCCATTGTAGATACAACGATCTCCAATTCGCCTCGCACGGCCTGCTCAAGGATATTCTGGCAAGACTCAGCCAATGCTGGGTATCCAGAAAGGTATCCCAGAACTACGGAGGAATCCCATAAACGGCGTGATGGGGGCATGGCTACACTTCTGCTGGCCTCCGGACGGCCTGGAGGAACGCTGTCGGGTCAGCAGCAGCCCTCGGGTCAGGAATGGAGCCGAACTCTGCTCTAGGCAAGTTGGTATTGGGAGTAGCATCTTCAATAGCGGTCACATCGGCGATTGATCGCGGGGTACCATTGACGAAGTAATGGATACTTCCCGTGACCAGAACTCTCATTCCGAGTAGACCTTTAACGTGAGAAAGCCAGTCGGCGCCGCTGGGGATTGAGCATCGGACGGGCGATCCACTTATTCTATCCCAGATAGTCACGGTGGGCGTACGATGGACGTTGATCGCTTCCAGCGTTCCCTCTAGAGACCCCAGGTTCTGATAGCCGGCTGTGAGGATTCTGTTAGTCTTGTCTGAGATGTCCCGCTTAATTGTGGCCATCTGCTCCCCATCTCTTAGTACTGTGATGGATCTGGCCGGGTTCTTCCCGCTGAACAGTCGGCGCATCTTTCCGAGGTTCACTAGTGCCTGTTCCGTAAAATACTGAGGTGGATGATCCGTTCCGTCAGTTACTGCGCGGAGACCATCGCTGATAGCTTCAACTGCTTGCGGGTAGTGACCGTTTCTGAAAAGAGGTTGTACTGTAATGCTTGGGGCACTTGACTGGAGCTTGCGGATGCCCCAATGACTCTCAGACCTGGCCCCTAGAATGGCATAATCCACATCGCGGAGCAGACGGTTGATGTGATCTAGAGCATTTAGGAGCAAGCTGACCGACGCGGTTTCGGTCTCAGGCTGGACTATAAAGGTCATTTCAGAGGAAGATTTGCTAACATCTTGGTCAGTCATTTCATTCCTCCTTCTCGTTGCGCGCACGCTAGCACAATGCATTGTACCAGTCAAGCCTTCCTTGCTTGACACCTTGCGTGGCGCTGGCTATACTCCGCGCACACTCCACATAGCCAAAGGCTGGGAACGGGGATAGTAAGCCTCAAGCGGGACTCAGAGAGCCGGGTAAGGTGCGAGCCGGTGTCAGCGCAGGGGTTGAATGGGCCCGGGAGCCGCAAACCGAAGGCCCTGTTGCAGGGTCTGTAGGCCTTGCCGGGGGAGTCCCGTTACAGGCTCGCGAGCCTGCCGTATGAGGCTCGGCTGAGTATGAGAGAGGACTGACAACCTTGTCTCCTCTCCTGATAAGGGTGGCACCGCGGAGAAGCCCCGCCCCTTAGTGGGTGGGGCTTCTCGCTGTTTGCGGGCATCAAAAACTACCGGACATGGAGACGGGCGCAAGCCCCGATGAAGAGAACATGAGCAGCTACTATCCATCGTTGGAAGAGGTCAAAGAGCTATCGAAGCAGGGGAACCTGATTCCCCTGTATCAGGAGATAAACGCGGACCTTGAGACCCCCGTTTCGGCCTACCTGAAGGTCGCGGAGGGTCCCTACTCCTACCTGCTGGAGAGCGTGGAGGGTGGGGAGCAGCTTGCCCGCTACAGTTTCATCGGCGCCGAGCCGTACAAGGTGGTCAAGACGGGGCCGGGCCAGCCCTACGGTGAGGTCGACCCCCTGGAGCTCATCGAAGAGGAGCTCAACAGGCACACCCTGGTGCCGATACGAGGGCTGCCCAGGTTCCACGGTGGCGCGGTCGGCTTCATCGCCTACGACGTCGTCCGCTACTACGAGCCTGTGCCGCCGCCCGAGAGGGATTCCCTGGGCCTGCCGGAAGCCGTGTTCCTTTTCGACGACACCCTGCTTGTGTTCGACCACGTGAGCCACAAGATAAAGGTGGTCAGCCACGTCCACCTGGACGGGGGGAGCGTAGAGCAGGCGTATGCGGACGCCGCGGCCCGGATAGACAACCTGGTTGAGCGACTGGACAGACCCCTCCTGGTGGAACGCCGAGCGGCATCCCAGGGCGAGGACGGGCCGTCGTACACCTCCAACATGACCCAGGAGCGGTACGAGGCGATGGTGGAGCAGATAAAGGAGTACATCTATGCCGGCGACATCATCCAGGCGGTGCCCTCCCAGCGGCTGGCCAGGCCCACGGTGGCTGCTCCCCTGGACATCTACAGAGCGCTGCGGACCCTGAACCCCTCGCCATACATGTATTACCTGTCGCTGGAGGACTTCTCTATAGTCGGCGCGTCGCCGGAGCTGCTGGTGCGCGTCGATGACGGGCTGGTCTACAACTTCCCACTGGCCGGCACCCGGCCCCGTGGAGCGACAACCGAAGACGACGAGGCGCTGGCCGCGGAGTTGAAGGCAGACGAGAAGGAGCGCGCCGAGCACATCATGCTGGTGGACCTGGGCCGCAACGACGTCGGGCGGGTCTCCCAGGCAGGGACGGTGGAGGTCACCGACCTAATGCGGGTGGTGCGCTACTCCCACGTGATGCACCTGGAGTCGGAGGTGCAGGGCAGGCTGCGCCCGGACCGCACCATCTACGACGCCCTTCGCTCCTGCCTACCGGCCGGGACGCTCTCCGGCGCGCCCAAGATACGGGCTATGGAGATCATCGGCGAGCAGGAGGGCGAGAGGCGCGGCCCCTATGGAGGCGCTGTGGGCTACTTCAGCTTCTCCGGCAACATGGACACCGCCATCACCATCCGCACGATGGTCATCAAGGACGGCGTGGCCTACATCCAGGCGGGCGGCGGTGTTGTGGCCGACAGCGTGCCGGAGAGCGAGTACCAGGAGACGCTGCACAAGGCCCGGTCAAGCCTGCGGGCCATAGAGGAGGCGGAGCGGTCCGGGCTTCTGGTCCAGTGGAAGGACTAGGCGCGTGGCGATGCAGACAATCCGCGGTATGTTCACCGCCCTGGAGGTGCGCAACTACCGGCTGCTCTTCGCCGGGCGCATAACCTCCAACTCCGGCCGCTCCATGCGGGTGTTCGCCCGCGCCCTCTGGGTGTTCGAGGCCACCGAGTCGCCACTACGCATGGGCATAGCCGTCTCAGCCCTCTCTTGGCCCATGCTCTTCATGCCCCTTGTGGGAGGCGTCGTCGCCGATAGGGTGGACCGCAAGACGCTGCTGCTCTGGACGGAGGGGCTGCTGGTCATTCTCTGGGCGGCCGTAGCGCTGTTCATCTCCCTGGGGTCGTTCCAGTGGTGGTACTTCATCATCACCGCCGTCGCCAGCGGCACCATCCAGTCCTTCGGGCGCGCCGGGCACCAGGCCATGATCGGCAGCGTGGTGGACGACCAGAGGCTGGGCAACGCCGTCGCCCTGGACTCCGTGTCGATGGCGTGGCCCCGGATAGCCGCGCCCGCGCTGGGCGGAATACTCATCGGGCCAATAGGGGTCGACGGGCTGTTCTGGCTGACGGCCGCGGGCCAGCTGGTCACTTTCGTAACGCTGATAATGATTAGCTGGACGCCCCAGGAGCGCAGGGCTGCCAGGGAGAGCGTGGGGCGCAACGTCATGGAGGCCCTCCGCTACATCCGCGGGGAGAAGGTCATCATGTCCCTGGTCATGCTGGGCCTGCTCTCTTCCCTCTTTGCCGGCTCCTTCAACTTCCTGCTGCCCATCTTCGCCATCGACATCCTAGACGTGGGCGAGTGGGGTCTTGGCGTGCTTATGACGACATCCGCCCTCGGCGCTGGAGCGGGCTCTGCGATAGTGCTGGCCGTCAGCAACTCCCGTCGCCGCAGGGGGCTGCTGCTGATAGCGATGGCGATCACCAAGACGGCGATGCTCATCGTCTTCTCCCAGTCCGTGTTCTTCCCCCTCTCGCTGGTGGCTATGTTCGCCCTTGGGGGATCCCAGGTCATGTTCATGACGATGATCACCGTGGCCATGCAGCAGCTTGCGCCCGACCACCTGCGGGGCCGCATAATGAGCCTGCGGGTGGTGTTCATGGGCTTCTCGCCATTTGGCGTCATCATCATGGGCGCAATCGCCGAGGTGCGGGGCGCAGCCGACACGGTGCTCATAGGCGGGATTCTCTACGGCGTCACGGCCCTGCTGGTCTTCGCCCTGGTCCCGACGCTCCGTCGGTTTCAGTAGCGCGCGAAGCGTTTTCTCAGATCCGGCCTACCCGCGTGAACTCGCCTCCCTCAAAGAACTTCACGCCAAGTACAATGCTCCAGACCACCCAGGGGAAATAGCAGGCCCTGGACAGCGTAAACATAGTCTCGTCCTGGGCGGCGTGCCCTATGATGAGAGCGATAAGAGCAACCAGGGAGACGATGGCAATCACCACCGCGCCGACCCTGAGTGGGCCCGATGGAAACATGGCCGCCATGCCCAGGTTGAAGGCCAGGAACCCGGTTGCCACGCCCATGCCGGAGATGAGGGTAATGCCTCTATCCACCTTGTAGGTGGCTATGGCCGTCTCAAGGGCCCCTTCAGAATCGATTGCCGTTTGCGCAATGATGAGGTTCAACCCGCTCGAAATTATCCAGCCGAAGGCGCCAACCATCATGAACATAATACCCAGCCGGGACAGGGCAGCGGCCGTGCTTTCTTCCA
Organism: Dehalococcoidia bacterium; assembly: GCA_034422115.1. Lineage (GTDB taxonomy): Bacteria > Chloroflexota > Dehalococcoidia > Lucifugimonadales > UBA2985 > DAOUJW01. Next base: position 58,696 of record DAOUJW010000002.1, read on the forward strand.
TTACGCGATTGATGCCGGCCAGTCCGTAGAGCATCAGAATCAGGCCCAGGGGCACCCCCATCGCCGTGACGTGAGCCATTGTGGAGTTAGTCGCCAGGGCCGTGATGTTTCCCACGGCGTCGTCCGAGGGCGCGGGGTCAAATATCATCCCTCCCGGCTCCAGCAGGAAGAAGACCAGAGCCAGAGAGGGCCCAAGAATCATTCCCAGAGACTCCAGCCTGTTTACCGACCTTGTTATCACGTCCAGTTTATCCCACTGTGATTTGAAAGGCGCCGTGCCGGACGCCCAAGCGTCAATGTAGCCATTATAGACGGACATCCAGGTCATTGGAATACCGGGGAGCATAACGGCCCGGCGCCCGTCGCAAGTTGACAACCTACCGCCGTCTCCGCATAATCCAACACAACCCCCATATGCAGGAGGTGAGAAGTGCCCAAGCCATCCCCCGTTCCCGACGAGATAAGCAAGCCCTATTGGGACGCCTGCAACGAAGACCGACTGGTGATGCAGGCCTGCAAGGCCTGTGGCCTGCTGCTCTACCCGCCCAGGGCCGCCTGCGACCAGTGCGACTCCGGAGAAGACGACCTGGAGTGGCGCGAGATGAGTGGCAGGGGCAGAATCCACGGCTACGGCGTCATGTATGACTGCCGCGTCCGCGCCCTGCAGGGCGACCAGCCCTTTAACATAGCCCTTGTGGAGCTTGAGGAGGACCCGGAGATTATGATGTACAGCCACCTGCCAGGAACCCCCGTGGACCAGGTCCCGGTTGGGGCCGCCGTCCAGGTGGAGTTCGAGGTTACGCCGACCACGGGCCAGAAGGTGCCCGAGTGGCGCGTCGTGGGCTAAGCCGGCCACTTATCCGCAGAACGCAATTGACACAGAGAGGTGTGAAATGACAACCGGACCCACTCAGACAGCGCCAAGGTCGTTTTATCGGAGCCAGGAGGGACTTGGCGTATGGGAACATCGGGGCAAGGTGGCGGCCGTCGGCATAGGCCACTCGCCCACGTCCCGCCGCTGGGACGAGACGCCGGAGACCAGCCTTGGCGCGTGGTCGATAGTCGCGCTGCGCAACGCCATGGAGGACGCCGGCGTGTCACCGGACCAGGTCGACGGCCTGGTCATCAGCCCGGAGAGCCTGGGCGAGCCCTGGTCGCCGAGGCCCGTGCCGGAGGACTTCGCCAATATGTTCCAGCTCACGGACAACCCCAACGACGGCCTGAGCCAGATGAGCTCCGAGTGGGTGCTGAAGAACATGCCGGAGCTGACCAACATCCAGTTCACCATGTACGGCCCGGGGTGCATGTCCAACGCCATCTGCGTTGCGGCCCAGGCCATTGGCGAGGGTCTCACCCAGACGTGCCTTGTGCTCACGGCCAGGAACAACCTGTCGGGCCGCTACGGGCAGTACGGCGCGGCGGCTGCGGACACCGTCACGGGCGGCGCGCAGTGGACCAACACCTGGGGCGCGGTTGGCCCATACTACCCGGCCTACTGGTTCAACAAGTACACGGAGAAGTACGGCGGCAATCACGACATGATGGCCCCCTTCGTCGTCAACTCCAAGCGAAACGGCCTGCTCTTCCCGGAGGGGTTCTTCGCCCAGAACCGCCCTGAGCCGCTGACCGTGGAGGACTACCTGTCGGCTCGATGGATAGTCAAGCCCGTCAACCTGTACGACTGTGACATACCGATGTGCGTGACCGTGGCCTATCTCTTCACCACCGCCGAGCGGGCGAAGGACATGAAGCAGAAGCCGGTCTACATCCTCAGCCACGCGGAGTCGAGACCCAGGTACCGGGGCATCGAGCAGACGCTGGACGAGGTTGAGGAGTCGGCCGCGAGCCTGGGGCGCAGGCTGTACGAGGGCGCGGGCATCACGGCGAGCGACCTCTCTTTTGAGAACATGTACGACGGCTATACGCTGTTCCACCAGATCATGCTTGAGGGCCTGAGATACCGGGGCGTCCAGCCCGGCGAGGCGCTGGACTTCTACCAGACGGACATCAGCATCGAGGGGCCGAACCCCGTCTCGCCCAGCGGAGGCAACGCCGGAAGCGGCCGCACCCGCATATGGATGCACACGGACTGCATTCAGCAGATACAGGAGAGGGCGGGTGCGAGGCAGGTCACGGCGGTGAAGCCGGAGATTGGCGTGTCCGGCGGCCCGCACCCCCGCGGCGGCGACTTCATGGTCTGGGGCTCAACGCCGGGGTAGGGGTTAAGGTTGAATAACCCGCTCATCCTGAGCGTGTCGAAGGGTGAGCGGGAAAAGTACGCCTGTGTCTACCCGCTCATATGGTTCGACAGGCTCACCATGAGCGGGAAGATAAACCATCTGCTATGCAATAGCTGGACCTAGATCTGCTGACTCTGATTCTGTTTGGGTCAGGTTGCTCTTCAATTCAGTTGCAGCAACGGAGGCCTGCTCAGCCATGAACTGAGCGATCTGGGTGACGCTTACGTGCTTGGTTGCTTTATTGACCAGGACGCCTGCTACGAGTCCCGCTAGAAGTGGAGTCCCCACAGGCCCACCGGCTGCTGCGATGAGGGAGACCGCGGCCAGGGTTGCCCCCGTCCCCATGGAACCCCTGAACTGCCCATCTACGAACTCCGCGTATTCTCCTGTTTGATGAGCTTTGTGAAAGGCCTTTGCAAGGGAAACTACGGTTACAATCATTAGCAGTGGGTTCGCGCTGATTACAGAGGCTAGGCCCATGCTGCCGGCCATTCTGGAAAATTGCTCAGTGTCAGCGCGACTCCAGTTGAGGGCCAAAGCTACAGCGCCTATTGCGCCTCCCAGCAGTTCCGCGGCGTCATACGAATTCAGATCATAGAACCAGTCCTTTGGGATGTTGAAATTCTCTTTTAGTGAACCAGCTACTTGGTCGTAAGTAGCCTTGTCCCAGTTCGCGAATGGAAGCCCTTTGGATGTGGTGCCATCCCTGAGCAGCCCCTGGAGGAATCCCCAAGCCTCCTGCATAATATTGTCGTTCTCCGACGCGCCCCTTACCGCTTCCCAGGCTCCGTCCAGGGTGTGTCCGCCGTCGAACATCCGATGGTTGCCCCCGCCGATATGGGTTGCTTTGTACACGGCATCCATAGCGTTGTCATATATGCTTGGGCCCCCCTTAACCAACCCCTCGATAGTACTGTTGAGATCTTGCGCCAAGCTGCTGGTCAGTAAACCCTGAGAGGTCTCCAGCACAGCGCTAGCAAGTGAACTGGTCGCCTCCGTCACCCTCTTGGAGCCTGAGCGCACCAGCTTTGCGCCTTCAGCTGTTTTGTCCACGGTCTTCCTTGTACCGTCCTGTGCCATTCCCGCGACCGCAGACGCGGAGTCTGTAACTCCTTGTTTAGCATTAGAGGCTGCCTTACCAACCGCTGAAGAGGTCTTGTCAGCCGCTGTCTTGCCAGCCCTTCTCACCCGATCTGTGCCTGAGCGCATTTTGTCTTTCATGTCGTTCACTCCGAAAGTGCCATTGCTTTTCAATCACACTACACCGTTTGCTACAATAAGGAAAGCCTTTATGAATAGAGGACAGCCACACATGACCGCCAACACCCCCGATCCCTTGCCCGGCAGTTTGGACGCGGACAGCGAGGCCCCAGAGCCTATTGAAGACCCTGACGCTCTGGAGTTAAGGGAGGAGTTCTCCAAAGAGTTGCAGGCTTCAATAGAAGCGGTGGCCAGTGGTGACGCAACTCGTTCCGCCGAGGAGGTGGCCCAAAGGCAAGGCATGGCCTGGTGACGTACCAAGTTGATTTTAAGGACTCCGTTAATAAATGACGGCCAAAAACCCTGATCCATCTCCACATCCACGGAACTATGACGGAGATTCCCTCTGGCACTTCGCCAATGAGCGGGGGATGGACCGCCGCCGGTTCCTGAAGCTGATGGTGGCCGGTGGCGCGGCGGCCGTGCTCGCCGCGTGCGGAGTAGACATATCGGTCGAGACCTCCACGTCTACGCCGTCGGCAACGGCCTCAGGCGCGAACCCGTACGCCCCCTTCTTCAAGGACCCCGCGCCCTTCATCGAGCGCGACGGCAAGGGGCTGGAGGCGCGCTTGGAGAATATGCAGGGCCTCATCACGCCCAACCGCCACTTCTTTGTCCGCAACAACTCCGTCAGCATTGGGCTGGAAGCGGCGGACTGGCTGCTCTCCGTTGAGGGCGACGCCGTCTCTGAGCCGATGGCGCTGACCTACGACGACGTTCGCAGCCTGCCCAGCCGCACGCTGGTCTCCTACCTGGAGTGCGCTGGGAACCACCGCGCCATGTTCAACCTGCTCAACGGGCGGGAGACCTCCGGCACGCAGTGGATGACCGGGGCCGTCGGCAACGGCGAGTGGGTGGGCGCGACACTGCGGGACGTGCTGACCCTTGCGGGCATAAACGACAACGCAGTCAGCGTGCTGCTGGTGGGCCTGGACACGGAGTCGCCGGAGGAGGGATTCCGCTACGTGCTGCCGGTGGAGAAGGCGATGCACCCGGACACGCTGCTGGCCTACGCCCTCAACGGCGAGCCGCTGCCCAAAGACCACGGCTTCCCTCTGCGGGCGGTGGTCCCGGGCTGGGTGGGCAGCTCCCACATCAAGTGGCTTGGTCGCATTGAGGTGTCCTCGGAGTGGCTGTGGACGCGCAACAACACCACCTCCTACACCCTCATCGGCGACGCCTATCCGCCTGAGGGCGAGTCCCAGGGCAAGCCTGTTACGGAGCAGGTTATCAAGAGCGCGCTGGCCCTGCCCTGGCCGGCGGAGCTTCCGGTAGGACGACAGCGCATTCACGGCTACGCCCACTCGCCCTCGGGGCCAATATCGCGCGTGGAGTGGAGCGCGGACGCCGGGCGCACGTGGCGCGAGGCGGAGCTGTCGGGCGGTCAGCCGGACTACTCCTGGGCGCGGTTCGAGTTCGAGTGGGACGCGGAGCCGGGGGAGAGCGCCATCATGACGCGGGCCACGGACTCAGAGGGCAACACGCAGCCGGACAGCGTGCCCTACAACGAGAAGGGCTATCTGTTCAACCAGCCCCTGCCCCACCCGATACGGGTGGTGTAGCGGGGTTGTCGCCCCGTTTCCCGCTCACTCCCTTCGACAGGCTCAGGGTGAGCGGGATTAACGACATCCAGCCACCTGACCACCCCTGTGGAGCCTGCCCCGTACTCCGATACGGGGGCGGGGTCTAGCGGGTACTATGGCGTATGCCCTGGATTCCGGCGGAAGCCGGAATGACGGAGAACTCCTCTCCTTGGCTTTCAGGTTGCGGACGCTCTCGTCCATGACGACACTAACGGCTTCGTGATTTGCTTCACTTGATTACGTGCATATCAACCATTATCTTTGTGGTTAATTGTGATATGGATAACTATTTTGACGAATTCCTATGCGTCTTTGTACAATTTACTTTAGAGGGGTAGTTTTACCCTAGGCGTATGGCAGGGACATGATTCCCGGGAAGGGGGCACAAGATGTTATCCACAATCACTAAGGGGATGAACTACATTGGAGGCAGATGGGCGGAGGCGAGGGGAGAGACCTTTGAGGACCGGAACCCGGCCAGCACCGGAGAGCTTCTGGGGGTCTTTCCCCGATCGGGGTTGCAGGACGTGGAGGAGGCTGTAACGTCGGCGCGGGCCGCTTTGCAGGAGTGGAGGAGTGAGTCCCGTATCCGCCGGGCGGAGTACCTGGACGCCTTTGTCAAGCTTGTGAAGAGGGACCAGGAGGAGCTGGCTCGGCTGCTGAGCATGGAGTCCAGCAAGTGCATTGCTGAGGCCCGCGCCGACATTGTGGAGGGCATTCACTCTGCCCAGTACTGGTTTGGCAGGGCGCGCACGGAGTGGGGAGAGGTGCTGGCATCGGAGATACCGGAGAAGGACGCATACGTCCACCGGAGGCCAAAGGGGGTGGTGGCGGCCGTCGCGCCCTGGAACTTCCCGTTTGCTATACCTCTGTGGCTAATTTGCCCATCGATTGTCGAGGGCAACACGGTGGTGTTCAAGCCCGCGGAGGAGACGCCCCTCATGGGGCAGCGAATCGTCGAGTACTTTGAGAGGGCGGGGCTTCCCAAGGGCGTGCTGAACCTGGTGCAGGGCTACGGCGAGGAGGCGGGCTGGCCCCTGGTCACCCACCCGGACGTGGACGTGGTACTGTTTACCGGCTCCGCCCAGGTTGGCTCGATGATAAAGGAGGCGTGCGCCAGGGACTACAGGAAGTTCTGCGTGTGCGAGATGGGCGGCAAGAACGCCATGATCGTCTTCGATGACGCCGACTTTGACCTGGCCGTGAACGCCGCCGTCATCTCCGCCTTCCGCACCACCGGCCAGCGGTGCGTCTCCGCCGAGCGGATCATCGTGCAGCATGGCATCTTCGACCGCTTTGTCGACGCCTTCGTGGAGCGGGCGCGGAACATCCGGATTGGCGACCCCCTGGATGAAGCCACCTTCATGGGCCCGCTGGCGAGCCAGGCCGGGGTCGAGAAGTTCGAATACTACTGCAAGCTGGCGGTCGAGGAGGGCGCAGTCGTCCACCTGGACGGCGGGCGACTGGCGGATGAGGAGCACGCCAACGGGTACTTTGTCCGCCCCTTCGTCTACACGATGAAGCACAATCCCGATGCCAGGGCGCTGAGGGAGGAAGTGTTTGGGCCGCACGTGGGCCTTATTCCCTTCACCGACCTTGAGGAGGCCGTGCGTATATACAACGATACCGAGTACGGCTTTGCGCTGTCCGTGTGCAGCCGTGACTACAGGACCATACGCGCAGTGCGGGAGGGGTGCGACTTTGGCGTTGGGTACGTGAATCTGCCGACCATCGGGGCTGAGGTGCACCTGCCATTCGGCGGGCTGAAGAAGAGCGGCACGGGGATGCCCTCGGCCGCCGGCCTGCTGGAGGCTGTGACCCACAAGGTCTCCTGGACGGTCAACCACGGGGAGGACATCAAGCTGGCGCAGGGTCTGAAGGCGGACTTGAGCTAGCGGCAGCCTGGGCCATGGCGTGGAGAACGAGGGGGCTGACATGAAGACCGAAACACTTGTGGAGCCACGGCTTTCGCCGCGAAGGGGTACGGCCCACATTCTGATGTGTCCCCCATACTACTTCGATGTCAGGTACGAGATAAACCCCTGGATGAACACGCGGAACGGGGTGGACAACGGCGCGGCCTGGGAGCAGTGGGAAGTCCTGTACCAGGCGCTTGCGGGAGAGATCGGGGCGGAGGTGGAGATCGTCGATCCCGTTGCCGGGCTTCCCGACTTCGTGTTCACGGCCAACGCTGGACTGCTGGCGGGCAACGTCTTTATACCCTCAAACTTCCGCTATCCCGAAAGGGCGGAGGAAGAGCGCCACTGGCAGGCCTGGTTTGAGTCCAGGGGCTACAGCGTGGTCCGGCTGCCCTCGGACCTGAGCTTTGAGGGGGAGGGCGACCTGCTCTCCGTTGGAGACCTGATCCTGGCGGGCTACACGTACCGGTCGGACCGGGAGGCGGTCGAGGAGGTGGGCCGGTTGCTGCAAAAGGAGGTGCTGCCCCTGGAGCTGGCCGACCCCTGGTTCTATCACCTGGACACCTGCGCCTGCCCGCTCACGGACGGCTCTATCCTGTTCTATCCGGGGGCATTCACGGCATCTGGCCGCGCCCTGATTGCTGATCGCTTTCCAGATGCTATTCCGGTCCCGGAGGTGGAGGCCAGGCGGTTTGCCTGCAACTCTGTCGTCATAGACCGCCACGTGGTGATGAGCGCAGGCTGCCCGGTGGCCACGGCGGAGTTGCAGGCGCGGGGATACGAGGTCCACGAGGTGGACGTCAGTGAGTTCCTGAAGGCCGGTGGCGGGCCCAAGTGCCTGGCGCTGTTCCTGGAGCGCGGGGCCGTGGGAGCGCGTCGGCACGACGAAGGGAGCGGACTCAACGGGCAACGCGCGGCTTGACGCCGCTCCCTAGAATGGCGAATGACACCGCTCGCCCTGAGCTTGTCGAAGGGTGCGAGTGGTGTCATATCTGCCTGACTTACAGACCACACCTGCGGAGCCTGCCCCGTACCTGATAAGAGGTCAGGAGCCTATGTGACGCCCCCTGGATTCCGGCGAAAGCCGGAATGATGGTGAGGATGTCCTTGAACGAGATGGTCATGTTTGCTACTTGTTCAGACCATTCCCGGATCATTGGTTGGCAAAGCAGTATGGCAGACCGACCTCGTCCCAAAGGGGCAGATTCGCAGATATACATCCCGTTAGCTGGTTATCACTAAGCCACAGCCGTTTCAGGTTGGGTAAGTCTGCCAATTTGGGTGGAACCTCTCCCGTCAACTGATTCTGGCGTAAAGATATCTGCACCAGGCTGACAAGGTTGCTCAGCTCCGATGGTATCTGGCCGCTCAACCGGTTTTCTTTCAAGAACATGGTTTCCAGGCTAGAAAGGCCCTCCAACTCCGGAGGGATATCCCCGCTAAACTTGTTTCTATACAGATGCAACTCTTTCAAGTTTGATAGGCTGCCCAGTTCCGCCGGTATCTCTCCGCTCAACTCGTTGTCATTGAGACGCAGCTGTTCCAAACCTGAGAGATTGCCAAACTCCGCCGGAATCCGGTTCACTAGCAGGTTTCCCGATAGATCCAAATGTCTCAGGGTTGAGAGATTGCCCAGCTCCGCCGGTATTGACCCCCTTAGCTGGTTGTCTTGGAGCCACAGCGTCTCCAGGTTATCCAGTCTACCGAGTTCCGCCGGTATCTCTCCGACCAGCCCGTTGCCCTGAAACCGCATCTCTTTCAGGCGAACTAACTCACTCATCTCCACCGGGATAGCGCCTCTCAGCCCGTTTTGGGCAAGATTCAAGCTGATAACTCGACCATCGGCGTCGGTGGTCACGCCGTACCACTGGCTGATTGGAGCGTTGCTAAGCCAGTTTGCGTCGTATCTCCAATATCTGCTGCCATTTGTGGAATTATAGAGGGTGATCAGCGCCTCCCTGTCAGGCCAAACGCCGTCGGATGTGTTCCGGTCGTCGGTCTCGCAAAACGGCATCATAGTATCGGTGGTAATGGGCAAGTGAGCCGGTACGCATCCGGTCATCCTGTTTGCATTTAGAATCAGACTCGTCAGGTTGGAGAGGTTGCCCAGCGTCTCTGGTATCTCCCCGCTCAATCGGTTATAGCTGAGCCGCAACTCTTTCAGGTTGGAGAGGTTGCCCAGCGCCTCTGGTATCTCCCCACTCAAACGGTTATCGTAGAGATCCATCAGCTCAAGACCAGCCAGATTGCCAAATTCCGTAGGAATCTCACCGCTTAGATTATTGTCAAATAGCCGCAACTCTTTCAGGTTATCAAGGTTACCCAGCTCCGCCGGCACCTCTCCGCTCAGACTGTTGTTGTCAAGCCACAACCGCTCAAGATTGGTGAGTTTACCCAGCTCTGCTGGTATCTCATCAAGGAGCTTGTTGCGGTGGAGGGCTAAAGACTCAAGCTTGACCAGATTGCCCAACTCCGACGGTATTGACCCGCCTAGCTGGTTGCCGAATAGATGCAGCTCCTTCAGGTTTGGGAGATTGCCCAGCTCCGCCGGTATCTCTCCGCTCAGATTGTTTCCATGCAGCCACAACCGCTCCAGATTGCCAAGTTCTCCCAGCTCCACCGGGATGGTTCCGCTCAGTCCATTATAGGAGAGGTTCAAGCCAATGACTCTGCCATCGTCGTCGACTATCACGCCGTGCCATTGGCTGACCGGCGCATCCGTCAGCCAGTTGATGCTGTACTCCCATCCTGCGCCGCGGGCGGAGTTGAACAGGGAGACCAGGGCGGCTCTGGTCTTTTCGGGAGTTGGAGTTGCAGGAGTTCTGTCGCCGTCTGTAGGCGTTGGTATGGCGGCGCTACCGCTGTCTGCCGTAGGAGTAGGTATGGGTGTAGCGGTGGTCCTGTCGTCTACAGTAGGGGTTGTTGTCGCGGCGCCCCTGCCGTGCGCCGTATGGGTAGGCGGCGGCGGTGTGCGGAGGCTTCCACTGGGTGCCGCAGGAGTAGGGACAGGCGTAGCGAAGGTCTCGTCGTCGGAAAAGGGCAGGAGCTCTTGCAACCGCTCCGTCTGTATGAATCCCTGCTGGAACGCCACTACTGCCGCGATGACAACGGCTAAAAGCAGTACGATAAGACACCCGCACGGCAGGCATCCTCCGCCCTTTGAGGTTGACTCCGACCTCTCCGGTTGGCGACTGCTCGAGGCTATGAACTCATCGAACTCCCGTCGCCTCTCGATATCGGCTTGGAGTTGCTCGTTTTCCCGGTCGGAGTCACTGGCCATGATTCCCAGAACCGAGGCTTGCTAGCGGACGATTGTCCCCTGCATCCCTACACGTCCAGGTTGCGGACGCTGGTGGCGTGGGCCTGGATGAACGCCTTGCGCGGCGCCACCTCCTCGCCCATGAGGTCTGAGAAGACGCGGTCTGCGCTCTCGGCGTCCTCCGCCGTCACCCGCAGGAGGGTGCGAGTGTCGGGATTCATCGTCGTCTCCCACAGCTGGTCCGGGTTCATCTCGCCCAGGCCCTTGTAGCGCTGGACGGACAGGCCCCGCTTGCCCTCCATCTTCTTGAGAATGACGTCCTTCTCGTTCTCCATGTAGGCGTAGCGGATGTCCCTCCCCGCCTGCATCTTGTACAGCGGAGGCTGGGCAATGTACAGGCAGCCCTCATCAATGAGGGGCAGCATATTGCGATAGAAGAAGGTCAGCAGCAGGGTGCGAATGTGCGACCCGTCGACGTCCGCGTCAGTCATGATGATGACCTTGTGGTACCGTAGCTTCTCCGAGTTGAAGTCGTCGCCCAGGCTCGCGCCGACCGCGGTGATGATGGTGCGTATCTCCTCGTGGCCCAGCATCTTGTCGATGCGCGCCTTCTCCACGTTGAGAATCTTGCCACGAAGGGGCAGGATCGCCTGGAAGCGACGGTCCCGGCCGGCCTTGGCCGAGCCTCCTGCGGACTCACCCTCCACCAGGTACAGCTCCGACAGAGACGGGTCCTTCTCCGAGCAGTCGGCCAGCTTGCCGGGCAGCGAGCCGCCGTCAAGGGCGTTCTTCCTGAGCACCATGTCCCTAGCCTTGCGCGCCGCCTCCCGGGCCTTCTGCGCGGTGACGCACTTGTCGATAATGCGCCTGGCCTCCTGGGGGTGCTCCTCCAGGTAGTAGGTGAGCGCCTCGGCCACCACCGAGTCCACGAACCCCTTGACCTCCGGGTTGCCAAGCTTGGACTTGGTCTGCCCCTCGAACTGGGGGTCCACCAGCTTCACGCTCAGCACGGCGGACAGGCCCTCTCGCACGTCCTCGCCGGCGAAGTTCGCCTGGTCGTCCTTGAGGAACTTCTGCTTGCGGGCGTAGTCGTTCAGGGCGCGGGTGAGAGCCGTGCGGAACCCGGTGAGGTGGGTGCCGCCGTCGGCGGTGTTGATGCAGTTGGCGAAGGAGTAGGTGAGCTCCGAGAAGCCGGCGTTGTACTGAAGGGCAGCCTCAACCATGGTGCTCTCCACCGTCTTGAGCACGTACATGGGCTCGGGTTGGAGCGCCTCCTTGTTGTGGTTGAGCTGCTTGACAAAGCTGGCAATCCCGCCGTCAAAGAGGTACTCCTGCTCCCACTCGGAGTAGCCCTGCTCCTTGTGCCAGTTGCTGATGAGGCAGATGCGGAGGCCCTTGTTCAGGTAGGCCATCTCCTTGAACCGCTGGCACAGCTCGTCAAAGTTGTACTCCAGTGGGCCGAAGATCTCCTCGTCCGGCAGGAAGGTGGCGATGGTGCCGCTGCCCAGCGCCTCGGTCACCCGCTCCAGGGGGCCGGTTGCGTGGCCGCGCTGGAAGCTCTGGGCGTAGAGGTAGCCGTCGCGCCGCACCTCGACGCGCAGCCACGTCGATAGCGCGTTGACCACCGATGCGCCGACGCCGTGCAGCCCACCGGACACCGTGTAGCCCTTGCCGCCGAACTTGCCCCCGGCGTGAAGGGTGGTCATCACAGTTTCGACCGCGGACTTGCCCGTCGTTGGATGGATGTCGACGGGAATGCCCCGGCCGTTGTCCTCCACCTGCACCGAGCCGTCCGGGTTGATCTGAATGGTAACGCTGTCGCAGTAGCCGGCCATCGCCTCGTCCACTGCGTTGTCGACTATCTCGTAGATGAGGTGATGCAGGCCCCGGTGGTCGGTGCTGCCGATGTACATTCCGGGGCGACGCCGCACCGCCTCCATCCCCTCAAGCACCTGTATGTCTTGAGCCGTATATTCCTGAGACAAGTCCTTCTTTTCCATGTTCCTGACCTCTCTATCTGGGGCTGTACCCCAGGAATATGACTGGACAGCTACAATGCTGCTGCCAGCTTAATTACCAATGTCGAGAGTCTGCCATAGGCGCTTGACGGACAGAAAAGTGCGAAGCTGGCTGGGATTCAGTAAAGCGTTATCGAATTCCGACGGCGGGCGCCTATGAGACATCGATGGTTTGCTATTGTCTTGTATGGTAATTGTACCATATTTATCAATGTGCGTCAAAAGCGCGCGTGGCTGTCCACGCTTGGACGCCCACGGAGGCAGACGGCATCCGTAGGGGCGGTTCGCGAACCGCCCCTACACGACACGGTAGACACACTGCGGTATTCTCGGAGCGTGTTGGTATTGCAAATGCCCCCAGGGAGCGCCATATCATGCCCGCTCATGGTGAGCCTGTCGAACCATTTGAGCGGGCATACAACGGCCTCGAGGCTCCCGCTCATACCCTTCGACAAGCTCAGGGTGAGCGGGAAACAAGGCGTATCAGTACATGTCTGTATACCGATAAGGAACACTAACACATATAGAGAATACCCACACTGCCGCGTGCTTGAAAACCGCGCCGCTAAGCTGTAGAATACCTTGGAGCTTGGGGCAGACGCCCCAGGTGTATACGAGAAATACGAACCAGGCATAGAGGAGGTTTCTCCGTGCTCCTTGCAATAGTTCTGCCCTTCGCCGCCCTCATCGCGGTTGCCGCCGTGGCCATCTCCCTGGGCGCAATCTTCACCCAGGCCGGGAACACCGGCACCAGCATAATCGGCCTGGCTATCATCGCTGTTGTCCCGGCCATTGGCTTTGCCCTGACAAGGGGCAGCAACAGCGAACCGGAGAGCGGGGAGAGCGAAGGCTAACCCCCTCCCTCCAGCGTTACTGCGCCCCTGAGTACGCCTATGCAGATTGGCGTGGTCTTCCCCCAGACCGAGATTGGCTCCGACCCCGCGGCCGTCCGCGACTACGCCCAAGCCGCCGAAGACCTGGGCTACTCCCACATCCTGGCCTACGACCACGTGCTGGGCGCGAGCCGGGACGCCCGCCCCGGCTGGAGAGGCCCCTACGACCACAGCTCCCAGTTCCACGAGCCCTTTGTCCTCTTCGGCTACCTGGCGGGTGTCACCCAGCGCATTGAGCTGGTGACCGGCATCATCATCCTGCCCCAGCGCCAGACGGCCCTCGTGGCCAAGCAGGCCGCGGCCGTTGACGTGCTCAGCGCCGGTCGCCTCCGGCTGGGCATCGGCATTGGCTGGAACGAGGTTGAGTACGAGGCCCTTGGCGAGGACTTCCACACCCGCGGGCGCAGGGTGGAGGAGCAGGTGGCCTTGATGCGGGCCCTCTGGACCGATGAGATTATCACCTTCCAGGGCCGGTGGCACACGGTGACCGCCGCGGGCATCAACCCCCTGCCCGTCCGGAGGCCGATACCCCTGTGGATGGGCGGCGGCGCAGAGCCGGTCATACGGCGCATTGCGCGGCTGGCCGACGGCTGGTTTCCCCAGTTCCGCCCGGACGACCGCGGCCGTGAGACTCTCCAACGCCTCCACGACTACGCGCGGGAGGCTGGCCGTGACCCCGGAGACATCGGCATTGAGGGCCGGGCCAGCATTGGCAACGGCAGCCCCGAGGACTGGGCCAGGGAGGTTGAGGCGTGGCGGGAGCTTGGAGCGACCCACCTGGGCGTCAACACAATGGGCGCGGGGCTGTCCTCCCCCACCGACCACATAGACGCCCTCCGCCGGTTCAAAGAAGCCGCCGGCGTGTAGCTCTCTGCTCTCCATAGCAGCCGTCTGCCGCAATCTTTTCTCTTTCCCGTAGCAGCAGGCGGCATTTATCCACAGAGAAGAACCACAATGAACAACCCAAGATTCATGAGGCGGAGAAGGCGAGCATTGAAGCCTGGAACTATAACCAAAATACTGATTTTAGGGCTTGTGCTAATGCCTTTGCTAGGGGCTTTTGAATGTGGTCAAGAAGAACACAGGCTGTTCGACACTCTGGCCGAGTCACAACAACAGGCTCCAATATGGTCACCGGATGGAACTCGGCTGATGTACGGCGAGTCTGCGAATCTCTTTCTGGTTGAGGCTGACGGCTCGCGTCCTCAGAGGCTTTTTGAGCGTCCCCTTATGACCAGATGTTGCGAGGGAGATTTTTCGCCCAGCATCTCGCCTGACGGGACAAAGGTCGCGTTCGCCACCATGAGGGAAAGGAGTGGGATATTCTCGTCCTTTGGTGGAGTCAGTTTTGGGATTGGGATATCAGCTCTTGACGGGTCCGGTTATCGCATGTTGACGAAGAACGATGGTTTGTTTACTAACCCAGTCTGGTCTCCCGACGGCTCCCGCATTGCCACTCAGTCGGCAGAATATCATGGGAGCATCTATACAATGGCTGCTGACGGCTCAGACATTCAACGGATCTCACCGCCTTCGCTCCGTCCCACCAAAGACCCCCCAGTTTGGTCTCCTGATGGAAATCGCATAGCTTTCCGGGCTCTGGAGGGTGACTCAGATGCCACAGTGCTCTACACCGTGTCAGCCGACGGCACAGACCTGAGGAGAGTTTCCGTGACAAGTGTAAGGCCGACCTGGTCTCCGGACGGGGGGCTTTTAGCATTCGCAGTAGCAGTTGGCAGACCCAGACTAGCCTCCAAATTCTACACTGCGCGCCCGGACGGATCCGACTTGAAGCAGGTGGCGGAGTTGGACCTTCTTCGTCTTCGCAGTGTGTCCAGCTTAATCTGGTCTCTTGATGGTTCCTGGTTCCTGTTTGCTGGTACGGAATATACACGCCGTTCTGATTCGTTGTTGAGAAATGACGCCGCCTTATATGCTCTCAGGACGGACGGGTCACTCACTCGTAAACTTACTATCCTTGACGGTAATCGGATTTCACCCCTGATAGCATTGTCGCCGGACGGCTCTAGGATAGCGGTTCGAGACACGAGCGCCTCAACTAGCGGCGACGTGGTTCTGTACACCATGGCATTGGACGGGTCGGACAAGAAAATTCTGCTCCGATGGGGAGGGAGCAGAGGCTAGCGCTGGGGATAGGCGCCGGGCAACCCTTGGTGACAGATGCTCACATAGAGCAAAAACCGCCCCTGTCGTGGTATGATTAGCGCTGCAATAGACTCCCGCTCCACAGAGGAGCGAGAAGGAGGCCAACCTTGACACAGCAGCAGTTGCAGGGCCTCAGGGCGGAAGTCCGGGCCTGGCTGGGGGAGAACGTACCGCCGGACCTGGACCTGCCCGGCCCCGATGAGGACATCACCCCGGAGCTGGAGGCGTGGACGCTGGAGTTCCGTCGCAAGCTGGGGCAGAAGGGGTGGCTCGCCCCCGCGTGGCCCAAGTACTTCGGCGGCGGCGGATACTCGCAGAAAGCCGCGAACGCAATCATGCAGGAGGTCAATCGCCTGAGACTGCCCCCTTTGGGCCTGAGCATGACCTTCCTGGTGCCAATGCGCTCCTGGGGCACGGAGGAGCAGAAGGAGCGATGGCTCATACCGACGCTGCGCGGCGAGATTACCGTGTCGCAGCTGCAATCGGAGCCATCGACGGGCACCGACCTGGCGACCCAGCACACAACGGCCATCCGCGACGGCGACGATTACATTGTCAACGGGGAGAAGGGTTACACCAGCGAGGCGCTGACGCCTGACTACCTGTTCAGCATCGTCACCACCGATCCCGAGGGGCCCAAGTACCAGAACCTGAGCATGCTGCTCATCAGCGCCAAGGGCCCGGGGGTCACCGTCAACTACCGCTCCAGCCTTATTGGCAGGAAGATGAAGAGCTTTGAGTTCAAGGACTTGCGGGTGCCGGTGGTGGACGTCATCGGCGGCGAAGGCGCAGGCTGGGAGGTGGCCCAGACGCTCCTTGACGTGGAGCGCGGCGGCATGGGCATCAGCCTTGACGAACGCAAGGCCATCGAGGAGCGTGAGCGTGAGCGCTGGGTGAAGCTGCCTCCTCCTCCACCCCCTCCACCCAGGAGGCCGGTGGATTAGGCAGTCTGATTGTGTGCCCATCATGCGTCAGCCATTTCCCCGCTCACTCCCTTCGACAGGCTCACCCCCGTATCAAGTACGGGGCAGGCTATGAGCGGTAAGGGGAAGGTTCTCCCATGACGGGTTACAGGGCGCATATTGCCCTTGCCAGAGGGTGCTAATATACTTAGGCGCGGGGCCGCGAACGCCTCACGCCCCGCCCGATCGATACGGGCTACCTCAATGCAGAACGACACAGGAGGTGTCCAATGGCTACGGAAGTCGAACCGGATAGCGTACTGGTTGACGCCGACGGACTTGAGAGGTTCGTTGTAGACCTGTTCAGGACCCAGGGGCTAACGGATAAGAATGCGCGAGACGCTGCGGCTGTCCTCGTCAAGTCGGACGTGCTGGGGATCGAGTCCCACGGCGTGCCCAGGCTCCGCAACTACATAACGCGTCTCCAGAACGGCCAGGTGGAGGCCAACCCGGAGGTGGTGATTGCCCGTGAGCTGCCCTCCACGGCCACGGTTGACGGCGCGAACGGCCTTGGGATGGTAGTGGGCCAGCGCGCTATGGAGATTGCCATCCAGAAGGCGCAGAACACCGGCGCGGGGTTCGTGTCGGTGAAGAACAGCTCCCACTATGGCATCGCCGGCTTCTACGCTCGCATGGCCCTGGAGCACGACATGATTGGCTTCTCCATGACCAACGTGGGCGCGGGCGGGGACACGCCTCCAACTGGCAGCAAGACGGGCCTCTTCGGCACCAACCCGATAGCAGTGGCCGCGCCATCGAAGACGCCGCCGCCTTTCGTCATGGACTTCGCCACAACCGTCGTTGCCTTTGGCAAGCTGCAGATAGCCATGCGCCGCAACCACTCCATTCCCGCAGGCTGGGTGGTGGACGGCGACGGCAATCTGGCCACCGACCCCAACGCCCGGGGCGAGGGCGGGTACATCCTGCCCATTGGCGGGTTCAGGGAGACCGGCGGGCACAAGGGGTACGGCCTCATGCTGCTGGTGGACATCCTCTCCGGCGTGCTTTCCGGCGCGGCGGTCGGGGCCACGGCCGCCAAACTGTCCGTAGAGGGCGCGGAGGCGGAGCGCGTCAGGCGCGCGGGCGCGGCAGCGAACACGGGCCACTTCTTCGGAGCGCTGCGCATCGACGGCTTCCGGCCCGCGGACGAGTTCAAGGAGGAGATGGACGAGGTGTTCCGGGTGATTCGAAACACCGAGAAGCTACCCGGCTGGGACCGCGTCTTCGTCCACGGCGAGCCTGAGTGGGAGGCGGAGATCGACCGCCGGGCCAACGGCATACCGCTGGACGGACCCACCTACCAGTCGCTGGAGGAGCTGTCCAGCGAGCTTAACGTGCCTCTGAACATCAGGAAGTAGACTATTGGATTCTAATGCCTCGTAAATGTCACGCGAGAGAATGAAAATGCACAGCCTTTCGTCATTCCTGCGGAAGCAGGAATCTAAAAGTGGGAGCAGAGATTCCCGCTTTCGCGGGAATGACTGTGGGTTGTTATTTCCGCTCTCGTACTACTCACGAAGCAGGCTCTGAACCATATATTTTCATAGTAAGGAGAGTGATATGAAGCTTGTGCTTTTCGGCGACGACTTCCGCCTGGGGGTGCTCCAGGGAGACTCTGTGATAGACGCCTCCTCGGTGGGCAACAGCGTCCACGGCCACACGCCCCAGGAGATGATGAGCAAGCTCATCGAGAACTTTGACCAGCACAGGGGCGCGCTGGAGGCCCTCAGCGGCCCGGGCACGCCCGTGAGCCAGGTGCGACTTAGGGCGCCTCTGCCCCGGCCCCTTCGCCTGGTGTGCATGGCGGGCAACTACATGGAGAGCGGCACCCGCACCGAGGCGGGCCCTATCAACGCCTTCAACAAGTCCTCCAGCAGCGTCATCGGCCACGGGGACACCGTAGTCCTGCCGAACGCCCCGGCCACGGTCTTTGAGCACGAGGCGGAGCTTGGCATCGTCATCGGCAAGAGGGCCAGCGCCATCAAGGCAGACCAGGCGTTTGACCACATCTTCGGCTACGTCAACTTCATCGACGTCTCCTGCCGGGGCGCGGGCCCCGCGAACAGGGACAGCTTCTTCATTGGCAAGTCGTGGGACACCTTCGGCCCCATGGGCCCGGCCCTGGTGACCGCCGACGAGGCTGGCGATGCGCAGAACCTGCCCATCAAGCTGTGGGTCGACGGCGTGCTGAGGCAGGACTACAACACCAACGACATGGCTCACAATATTCCGGCGTTGCTGGAGTGGATGACCTGGATAACCACCCTGGAGCCGGGGGACGTCATTGCCTGCGGCACCAACCACCGCGGCCTTGGCCCCCTCCAGGACGGCGAGACCGTTGACATGGAGATAGGCAGCTTCGGCAAGCTGACGGTCAATATCGTCGATGCCATGAAGCGCGAGTGGGTCAAGGAGACCCACGCCGAGCGGGAGGCCCGGGAGGCCGCAGCCCGGTAGACTTGAATCTGATACGCTGGACGCTTCCGGCTCGACCGGAGGCATCCCATCATTCAAAGAGGAGGTGACCCTTGGCACACGTACTGTTCAGGCACACGGTCGAGAGCTACGCCAAATGGAGGCCCGCCTTCAACGAGCAGGCCGGGCTGCGCGAGGCAGCGGGCGCGATTGGGGACCCGATGGTGTTCCGCAGCGGCGACAACCCCTTTGAGGTGCTGGTGCTGATGGAGTGGGAGGAGCTGGAGAAGGCTCGCCAGTGGGTGGCCTCCGACACCCTCAAGGAGGCAATGGCGGAGTCCGGCGTCAGCGACGAGCCCACGATATTCTTCCTCTCGCAGGTCTAGGCGGGAGTCTCGGATGACCCGTGTAGGGGCGATTCGCGAACCGCCCCTATGTTACACGCCTATCATTCCCGTGAAAACGGGAGTCCAGGGCGTAGGGTTGAACAGTTGAGATGCCTCTGGATTCCTGCCTTCGCAGGAATGGGAAGAAATCCCAAGTCTGTTGAGCGACGTCGACACCAACAACAAGTCCTGCCTCCTGCTGAGGCTGGGCGTCACGGACTACGCTGAAGCCCTGGAGCTGCAACGGGACGTGGCGCGCCACAGGGCCGAGGGCTCGCTGCCGGACGCCCTGTTCCTGTTGCAGCATCCCCACACCTACACCCTGGGCCGCAGGGCCGGCGAGTCAGACGTGCTGCTGGAGCCGGACGCCCTGGAAGAGATAGGGGCGCGGGTGTATGACGCAGACCGGGGCGGCGAGGCGACCTATCACGGCCCGGGGCAGCTGGTTGGCTATCCCATAGTGGACGTGAGGCCCCTGGGTGGGGCGAGCGGCTACGTGCGGACGCTGGAGACGCTGCTGATAGACGCGCTGGCGGACTTCGGCATAGCGGCCGAGCGCAGGGACGGCCTGCCGGGGGCCTGGGTGGGCCACGAGAAGATAGCCTTCATCGGCGTCAGGATAAGCCGTGGCATCGCGACTCACGGCTTTGCGCTTAACGTAAACCCGGACCTCTCCTACTTCCAGCACATAGTGCCCTGCGGCATAGAGGGCCTGGCTGTTACGTCAATGGAGCGTCTTCTGGGAGGGCCCGTGCCTTTGGACGACGTGGCGGACTGCCTGGTGCGCCACTTCAGTAGGCTGTTCAACAGGGACATGGTGGAGGTTGGGCCGGAGCAGCTAAAGGGAAGTATGAGCGAGTCTATACTGCCCCCATCCCAGCCTTCCCCCGTATATCGGGGGAAGGGGCCTTAGGCGAAGCCAAGACCCACATTGATGTCATTCTGAGCGTAGCGAAGAATCTAGAGTCCTTCACCTACAAGCACCGTAGCTTTGCGGACAAAGGCTTTGGATTCTTCACTTCGCTGCGCTCCGTTCAGAATGACAGTGCCCCTCCGCTTTGGTGCTATACCACAGTACGCGAAGATCTGTTTCAAGGAGAGAGTCAGTGGGAATTTGCCGAGGCTTGCTCAGCCTCCCCTGCGCCGTCCGCTAGTGGTTGTGGTGGTCGTCGTCGTGGTCGTGGCCTGAGCCGGGGGCCAGCAGCAGCTCGTGGCGGTTCCCCCACTTCTTCAGGAAGCGCTTGAAGTTGTCGCGGCTCAGCTTCTCCCTCTCATCCTCCGCCAAGCTGGTCCAGACGCGGTGCTCGTGCCGCTCCAGGGGCAGAGAGCTGAGGGCGACTATGCGGTATCCCTTTTCACGGAAGTAGAAGCTGTATTCCAGGTCCAGGTTGCGGTAGAAGCGGAAGCTCTCCCGCATCAGGCTCACCTCCGGTATCAGCGACCGGCGGAAGGCGAAGCAGTAGCCCTGCATGGCGTCAGCGTCGCCGTCTTCCACCTCGTTGAAGTGGTGCAGGTCTCCGCTTCTGAGTCCCCAGGGCCCGGCAACCCCCACGGACTCGTCTGACAGGGCCTCCGACAGGGGCGCCAGGAAGTCCTCGCGGGCCTCCACGGAGGTGTCCATGAGTACCAGGTAGGTGCCCCGGCTCTGCTTCAGCAGGATGTTCTTGGCGGCGGCATCTCCCAGCACGTGGTCGGTGTGGATGACCCGCAGGCGCGGCTCCCGGCGGGCCTGCTCCTCCAGCCATTCGGAAGTGCCGTCCGTGGAGCCGTTATCGACCACCAGGACTTCCAGGGAGTGGTTGTTCCCCAGTGGCAGGAGGCTCCCTACGCACCGCTGCAGGTCAGAGAGGTAGTTGCAGGCCACGATCCCTACGGTAAACTCCGTCTCGTCCTCGGCGTCCAGCAGGGAGCCGACCTCCTTTGAGGATGAGACCCGCGTCAGCTCCTCGGTGCGCTTCTCAAACTCCGACTTGGGCCTTGTCCTTGTGGCGGCGGGGGAGTCCTCCAGGACGAAGCCAGCCTCGTTCAGCCGGCGGCGCACCTCATCTGCGGCTGTGTAGTCGCGGCTGGCCCTCAGCGCCGAGCGCCTCTGCTCGGCCTGGGACACGTCATCCGGTATCTTCCAGTCAAGGGCCACCCGCTCCAGGCCCAGCCCCAGCACGCAGTCGAAGTCCAGGAGCAGGCCCAGCTTCGCCGCCGTCGGCAGGTCGGAGCGGGTCATTCTCCAGGTCAGGGCCAGCGCGCCGGGCATGTCCAGGTCGTCGTTCACTCGCTCCCAGAAGGCGTCACGCCAGGGCTGCGCCTCGGGCGCGCCGCCGTTCGGCGACGTCTCAATCGACCACTCCCACACCCGGTTGCGGAGGCGCTGCAGGCCGTTCTGGGCGGCGCGCAGGGCGGAGAAGGTGAAGTTCAGGCGGGTCCTGTACTGGGCGGTGAGGCACAGGTAGCGGAAGGCCATTGGGTCAAAGCCCATGTCCTCAATATCTTGAATGGTGTAGTCGTTGGCGGCGGACTTGGCCATCTTCACGCCGTCCGCCAGCAGGTGCTGGCCGTGCACCCAAATCTGCACGAAGGGCTTGCCGAAAGCGCCCTCACTCTGGGCCACCTCGCCCTCGTGGTGGGGGAAGATGTTGTCGACGCCGCCGGTGTGGATGTCCAGCTGCTCGCCCAGGTACTTGGTGGACATGGCGGAGCACTCGATGTGCCAGCCGGGGAAGCCAAGGCCCCAGGGGCTGGGCCATTGGAGGACTCGGCCCTCCTCCGCGGCTTTCCACAGGGTGAAGTCCCGCTGGTCTCGTTTGAGAGGATCCGCCTCCACACGGACGCCCTCCAGTAGGGACTCCTGGACGTTGCCGGAGAGCTTGCCGTAGTCGGGGAACCTGGCCACGTCGAAGTAGACGTTGCCCTGAACCTCGTAGGCGTACCCCTTCGCCTGGAGTCGCTCCACTATCTCCACCATCTCCCGGACGTGGTCGGTGGCCCTGGGCGAGTGGGTCGCCGGAGAGATGCCCAGCTTCGCTTCGTCCCGATAGAACGCCTGGGTGTAGAACTCGGCAATCTCCTGGGGCGTCTTGCCCTCGGCCAGGGCGGAGGCGATCATCTTGTCCTCGCCCTGCTCCAGCATCTCCTGGCGCATGTGGCCCACGTCCGTGATGTTCTTGACCTGGACGACGCGGAGGTCCTGCAGCTCCAGCCCCCGGCGAATCCAGTCCGCCATGAGGTAGGTGCGCATGTTGCCGATGTGGGCGTACCGGTAGACGGTTGGCCCGCAGGAGTACATCCTGACGACCCCCGGCTCCAGGGGTTGAAGCTCCTCCGTCTTTCTGGAAAGGGTGTTGTAGAGTCTCATAACCACGCCTCCCCTGCGCCGATGCCTGGCTGCCATTGTAGCCCACCTGAGGGGATGCTTCAATCCTGATTCTGGTAGAATGGCGATGGGGTGAGCATGAACGTGCAAGAGGGTCTCGGTACAACCCGGTGGGGCAAGTGGGAGCTGGCGTGGGGCAGGCGTACCTACGTGATGGGCATAGTCAACGCGACTCCCGACTCCTTCTCCGGCGACGGCCTTGAGCACGACGTGGAGGCCGCCGTGGAGCAGGGGCTGCGGTTCCAGGCCGAGGGCGCGGACATCATCGACGTGGGCGGTGAGTCGACGCGCCCCGGCTCAACGCCCGTGGACGCCGAGGAGGAGATGCGCCGCATACTGCCAGTGATACGGGGGCTGGCCGCGAGGCTGGACATTCCCGTGAGCGTCGACACCTACAAGAGCGAAGTGGCCCGCGCGGCCCTGGACGCCGGCGCATCCGTCATCAACGACGTATGGGGCCTCAAGCACGACCCGGGTATGGCGGCGCTGGCGGCAAGCGCGGGCGTGCCGGTTATCCTGATGCACAACCAGGTAGGGACGGACTACGCAGACCTGGTGCCGGATGTGATAGCCGCCCTGC
Source organism: Dehalococcoidia bacterium (assembly GCA_034422115.1). GTDB lineage: Bacteria > Chloroflexota > Dehalococcoidia > Lucifugimonadales > UBA2985 > DAOUJW01. The sequence continues at coordinate 81,744 of DAOUJW010000002.1, forward strand.
GCTCCAACCTGGAGATTGCTCTTGAGGCGGGAGTGCCAAGAGAGAATGTCATTCTGGACCCTGGCATGGGGTTCGGGAAGACCGCTGAGCACAACCTTCAGATACTCAGGCGCTTGGCGGAGTTCAAGGCCCTGGGCAGGCCCCTTCTTGTGGGAATGTCCCGCAAGAGGACCATCGGCTACGTGCTGGACGCCTCCGTGGACGACCGCGTTGAGGGCACGGCGGCAACCGTCGCGTTGTCCATCGCCAACGGCGCGGACATAGTGCGCGTCCACGACGTGAGGGTGATGGCGCGGGTGGCCCGGATGAGCGACGCGGTGGTGCGGGGGTGGGAGATGCCACCGGAACAGACGTAAGGAGATCCTTGAATGGACTTGGTGAAAGCACATAATGTCCCTTCCCTCCCTTGCGGGGGAAGGTTAGAATGGGGGCAAACATAGTGGCATCCTCTCCATTCACCCCCATCTCAATCTTCCCCCTCCGAGGGGGAAGAGGTTTGTGAAGACTCCCATGAACGAGGTGACGGCCTACCTGGGCCTGGGGTCCAACCTGGGCGACCGCGAGGACTACCTGCGCCAGGCCATCTCACTCCTTGGCGAAGGAGGAGAGATCACCGCCCTCTCACCCGTCTACGATACGGAGCCCTGGGGGTATACGGAGCAGCCACGCTTTCTGAACATGGCGTGCGGATTCAGGACGCCCCTGGCCCCGCAAGAGCTTCTGACCTTTGCCCAGGACGTGGAGCGCAGGCTGGGCCGTGTGCGCGCCATCCGCTACGGGCCAAGGACAATGGACGTGGACATCCTGTTGTACGGCGATCTTGTGGTGGATACGCCCGACCTCCAGATACCCCACCCGGGCATCCCGGAGCGCGCCTTTGTCCTCGCGCCCCTTGCGGAGATCGCGCCAGACGTGGAGCATCCCGTACTCAAGCGGCCCATCAGCGCGCTGCTCGCGGACGCCCCGGGAAAGGAGACGGTCGTGTATCTGGGCGCGCTGCGTCTTGGTGGGACTGCTTAGGAAACCTTTGAGCAGGTAAAGCTCCTTTCAACCGTCCCGTCATTCCTGCGAAAGCAGGAATCCAGGGGGATGGGTGGCGGAGGTTCCTACTCGCGGAGGCTCGGGGGCAGCAGGTTGGGGATGGAGTCCTCTATGGGGTACTGCTCCTCGCAGCCCCGGCAGTGAAGCGCGCCTCTGATGACCTCGCCTTCGCTCTGCTCCAGCACCGTCAGGTTCAGAGGACTCTTGCACACGGGACACGCCAGGATGTCCACCAGGTCTCTCTTCATACTATTGCTCCGAAGTGGGTTGAATACGGATGAAACACATATTGGCCCTGGGCTATCCCCCTGTCAATCCCTGCTCAAAGATGAACCTGAGCAGGTCCGACAGGAAGAAGATGGCAATGCCCAGGATGACGCTCAGGTTGACGCCGGACATGAAGGCCATGGCCCTGGCCAGCCTGCTGCGCTGGGCGTCCGGTGTGTAAACCATAGTTTCCGAGGCCCGCCGCCTCCGCCACCGGCCCCGGGCCATTGCGAACATCCACAGCGCCAGGCCGATCTTGATGGCGACAGTCACCACATACGCAGTCCCGGTGGTAGCGTCCGTCAGGCGGTCGAAGAGCATGACCGCGCCCGTGACCAGAAGGACGGCTATGCAGGAGTCCACGAGGCCCTGGAACTGGGACTGCGTCTCCGACCCCACCACAGTCGTCCCCTCTGCAAATCCCCGCTCGCGCGCCCTGCGCTGCGCCGGTCTGAGTACCAGGACGTAGAAGAGGCTGCCGCCTATCCAGGCCACGGCCGCCAGCGAGTGGAACCAGCGCACCAGCAGCAGGAAGCCTTCGCCAAGGGTCACGGGGCACGCCTACACGTTCTCGCCATAGGTGTCGATTGTACCACCAAGGCGCGCATAGTTGGAGTGGCCCCCTCCCCTGGATGCCCGTCTGCACGGGCATGACGCGATGAGACAGTAGCCCCAAAATTGCGCCAAATTATTCTGGAGACTCACCCACCCTCTTGGTTATAATGGTCTCCATACTCAGAAGGAGCCAGCGCCACTTGATAGACCTGATACAGGACGCCATTCGGGGTCACAACGCCGACTACGTTGAGGTGCGGCTGGAGGAGGGCGTCTCCAGCCACATCACCTACGCCGGCCGCGAGCTGGAGGACATCGGCGCGAGCAGCTCCAGGGGCGGCAACGCCCGGGTGCTGGTGGGAGGCGGCTGGGGCTTTGTCTGCTTCAACGACCTGTCGGATCTCAGGGAGAAGGTGGCCTTGGCCGTGAGCCAGGCGCGGCTGGTGGGCGGGGAGCGGGTCGGCCTTGCGCCTGTGGAGCCGGTGGTGGACGTTGTTCCGCCCCACATTGTGAAGGACCCCGCCCAGACGCCCCTGTCGGCGAAGAAGGCGCTTCTGGACGAGTACAACGACATCATGTGGGGCGTCCCATCCATCCAGAGCACATCCATAACCTACGCCGACAGAAACCGGACGATATACTTCGCAAGCTCCGAGGGCGCGTACATCGAGCAGGGCAAGGTGGACGTAGCGATACGCCTCTCGGCGATGGCGCGGGACGGCGCGGACGTGCAGCAGGCCGGGGTCAGCCTGGGCAGCAACGGCGACTTCTCCTTTGTGGAGGCGCTTCATCAAAACGCCAGGGACGTGGCCGACAAGGCCGTCAGGATGCTCAAGGCGCCCCAGGTCAAGGGCGGAGAGCACACCGTCATCCTGGACCCGGTGCTGGCCGGGGTGTTTATCCACGAGGCCTTCGGCCACCTGTCGGAGGCTGACCAGGTGTACGACAACGACCAGCTGAAGGACATCATGGTGCTGGGCAGCGCCTTCGGCGGGCCGCACCTGAACGTTGTGGACGGGGGAGCGGTCGGCGGGCTGCGGGGTAGCTACAAGTACGACGACGAGGGCGTCCCATCGACCCGCACGTACCTGATAAGGGAGGGCGTGCTGGTAGGCAGGCTGCACTCCCGGGAGACGGCCTCCAGGATGGGGGAGCCAATCTCGGGCAACGCCAGGGCCATCAGCCACCAGTTCCCACCCATCGTCCGCATGACCAACACCTTCATCGAGCCGGGGGAGGCCACTTTGGACGACCTGCTGGCTGGCGTCAAAGATGGGGTGTACGCCTCCAACTGGTACGGCGGAATGACCAGCATGGAGATGTTCACCTTCTCCGCCGGGGAGGCGTACATGATTCGCAACGGCAGGATCGAGGAGATGGTGCGGCCGGTCATGCTCTCCGGCAACCTGTTCACCACCCTTCGCAACCTGGACGCCGTCGGCAACGACCTGGACTTCAACCAGGGTGGAGGCTGCGGCAAGGGCGGCCAGTCGCCGCTTCCGGTGAGCAACGGCAGCCCTCACATCCGCATACGTAACTGCCTGGTGAGCGGGGTTTAGGCCGTGGAAGCCATACTGGACAAAGCCCTTAGAGAGGCCGGAGAGTGCGAGGTGTTCGGCGTTTCCCAGACGGACACCAGCATGAGCTTTGAGGCCAATCGCCTCAAGATGGTGGACACCCGCGAGGCCTCCGGGCTGGCCCTGCGCCTGGTCAAAGACGGGCGCATCGGCTTCTCCTCCACTACCAACCTTGCCGAGGAGGACGCCCTGGTGGACAGGGCGCTGGAGATGGCGCCCTTTGGCGCGGAGGCCCTCCTGGAGCTGCCCACCGCCGTCAGCTACCCTGCCGTGGACGTGCACGACCCCAGGCTGGAGGCGCTTGGCATGGATGCCATGCGGCACCTGGGGCAGAGCCTCATCGACGCGGTGAGGGCGGAGTGGCCCAACGTCCAGTGCGAGGGCAGGGTCGGCAGGAGCGTGACCAGGACGGAGTTGCTGAACTCCCGCGGCTGCCGGGTCTCATACACAAAGACCACCAAGAGCATCTACCTGGAGGGTGTGCTGGTACAGGGCACCGACATGCTCTACGTATCGGAGAGCGAGACGTCGTGCCATCCGATAACGGACGTAGCGCCCCTTGCGGACTCGATGAAGCTCCAGCTGGAGCGGGCCAGCCGCGTGGCGACCGTGCCCAGCCGTGCCATGCCCGTGCTTTTTACCCCGCGAGGGCTGGGGGGAGTCCTTATCGGCCCGCTGATAAGCGGGTTCAGCGGCAAGAACGCTCTCAAGGGCACGTCGCCGTTGGTGGGCAGGCTGGGGGAGCAGGTCGTCGATGAGCGCATATCTTTATGGGACGACCCCACGCAGCCCTTCGTGCCGGGCAGCCGCATCTGCGACGACGAGGGCACGCCCAGCCGGGCCACGCCCCTCATCGACAGGGGCATCGCATCCAGCTTCCTCTACGACCTCCAGACGGCGGCCCAGGCCGGGCAGACTTCCACCGGCAGCGCGTCACGGTCGCTGTCGACCCTGCCCCAGCCAGGCCCCGGCGTGCTGGTTTTCTCTACGGGGGACGCCTCCTTTGAGGAGATGGTTTCAGGCATGGAGGAGGCCCTTGTGGTGGAGCGTCTGCTTGGAACTGGGCAGGGGAACATCCTTGGCGGGGGCTTTAACGCCAATGTGCTCCTGGGATATTATGTGGAGAACGGCGAAATTGTGGGCCGGGCCAAGGATGTCATGGTGTCCGGCAACGTGTACAATGTCCTCAACGGCGTTGTCAGCGTCGGGAGTGAGAGCCGGTGGCTGAGGGGATTTCTGAGCGCCCCCTCACTGTTGTGTGAAGGCGTGGCTGTAACGGCAAAAGCATAAGGAGGACCGACAAGGTGACCCTTGAGCAGTGCCTGAGCGCAATCGTCGACAGCGAGCAGCCTCTGCGAAACGCGGACCTGATGAGCCTGTCCGGCATGACCACCGAGGAGCTGGAGGCCATTCACACCGACTGGGATGACGTCGACTCCGAGCGGCGACAGCAGGTCTTGCAGCGACTCATCGAGATGGCGGAGGACAACCTTGACGCTGACTTCAACAGCCTCTTCCGCCTGTGCCTCAAGGACGAGGCCCCGGATGTCAGGGAGAAGGCCATAGAGGGGCTCTGGGAGTGCGACGACCGGTCCCTGGTGACGCCCCTGGCCCGGCTTCTGAACGAGGACCCGTCGGACAGGGTGAGGGCCGCCGCAGCTATGGCTATGAGCAAGTTCGCAGTGCTGGCCCAGAGCGGGAAGATACTCGCCAAGGACGGCGACAAGATCATGGAGTCGCTCACCGCGGCCATCCGCAACCCGGACGAGACGCAGGAGGTGAGACGCCGCGCCGTGGAGGCCGTGGGAGCCTTCAACACCCCGGAAGTACACCAGATCATCCGGGAGTCCTACACCAGCGACCAGCTTGAGATGAGGTGCAGCGCGGTCTACGCAATGGGCAAGAGCTGCAACCCCCAGTGGCTGTCAACCATACTCCAGGAGCTTCGCAACCCCCACCCGGCCATGCGCTACGAGGCCTCCAACGCCTGCGGCGAGATGGGCGAGGAGGACGCCGTTCCCCATCTCATGCAACTCTTTAAGGACGATGACCAGCAGGCGCAGACGTCGGCGATAGCGGCGGTCGGGGCGATAGGCGGCAGTCTTGCGAAGAAGGCGCTGCTCAGGTGCCTCAAGTCCTCGGACGATGCGGTTGTGGAGGCCGCCGAGGAGGCTCTGGAGGTCCTTGGAGAGACCTCAGACCTGTAGCCCCTAGTCCGGGTATTCTCTACATGCCTTGGCGCCGTAGTTGACCGCGTTGCTATCCGCTCTCATGGTGAGCCTGTCGAACCATTTGAGCGGGTATGAGGCGGTTGTAGTCTTCCCGCTTGCTTCCTTCGACATACTCAGGGCGAGCGGGGATTCCTTAAGGAATTATCAGTTTAACTTCGCAAACTAGATTCTGGACTCTAGGCCCAGATACCAGCTAAATTTCCAATCTACTTGTATTATGCTCCGAAACGACAGAATCCCCTCAGCCAATCCGACTAAGGGGATTCTGCTTACTAACTTTGTGTGGAAATGATGCTAAGCAGGGACCAGCTCTCGCTCAATGGCCTCTGCGAATACAGCTGGTGAAGCGGGCGACGACTCATACTCCGTTGGCAGGACACGTATGATTGGATGCGATTCCAAAATCTCCGCTACTTCTGTGAATGCCTGTAACGTACCGGCTTCAATCCCCTTCCGAAAATCAGGCACTTCAACACTCAACAGTTCTAGAGTTTCGGGATCACAAATCGCAATCAGATTTCCTACAAAGAGCGCCATCCCTTCTCTCGGCTGTCCCAGTCCGATGTAAAGATGGTCATACTCATTAACATATTCCCAGTTTATCCCCTGTCTGGCTATAAGGCCGTTTACGTCGTCATTCACTTCTAACATACGAGTCAACGTCTCTGTAGCCTGATTCCTTATAGCTACCCTAAAAGCCTCGAAATTCTGCTCCATTTTCCTCTCCCTCTAAAGCCTACGGAAACATATGAGTTCGGCTTCCACGATGTCTGGCGTGAAATATGCAGTCTTTATGTAGTGTGACCTGCTATCACCTGGTTCCTCTATCACTACTAGACGTAGCTTAGCCGTTTTCCCTGTACCAAGTCCCTGTCGGTATTTATAGACTGTTCCCTTGTCATCTCGCAAAACAAAATCCGGGTCTTCCACCGTTGTTCTGACTGCTTGCAGCTTGTCAGACAACTCAGGACGCTTCTCCACGTGCCTATGCCAATTAACATCGTGTAAATAAGCCTCTGTACCAGTGCTAGGGTTGTCAGTACGAAATATGATACCACCCTCTAACTCCATTTTTCACCTTCTATGAGATGTGGTATGTAGAGGTCTGTACCCATCACTCTCATTGCCGATTATATTACTCCTAAAATACAAAGGGATATTACAAAGCACTTTCGCCGGAAGATTTTGCGAAGTTAACCGGATAATTCCCTTCCTTAATGTCTGACGGGATTACCTTACTCCAACTCCAGCCCTTCAAAGACCAGGTGCGCCGCGCCCAGCAGCGAGGCGTCGTCTCCGAGCACGGACGCCACAACGGGGATGTTGACCTTGATGTGCGCCATTACCCGGCGTTGAATGGCGGCTTTGAGAGGGGCGAAGAACAGGTGAAGGTCCCGGCACACGCCTCCTCCCAGAATTATCATCTGGGGGTTGAAGATGTGCAGGAGGTTGGCAAGCCCCTGGCCCAGGTCCTGGACGAACTGCTCGACAAGCTCCCTGGCCAGGGCGTCGCCCTGAGCGGCGGCCCACATCACCGTCTCCGCCCTGACGCCTTCGTCGCCGTCCGCCATTGCCGACATCGAGCTTTGCGCCCCTTGCCGCAGCCGCTCGTTGGCAATGTTGGCCAGGGCCGTGCCGGAGGCTATGGCCTCCAGGCAGCCTGTGTTGCCACAGTTGCACAGAGGACCGTCTCTCTCTATGCTCATGTGGCCCAGCTCGGCGGCAAACCCGTCAGCTCCAAATATCGGGATGCCCTCCACAATCACCCCGCCGCCTATGCCCGTGCTCACGGTGACGTAGACCAGGTTCTCCACGCCCTGCCCTATGCCGTAGGCGTGCTCGCCTACCGCGCCCAGGGTTGCGTCGTTGGCGATGTGGACGGGCAGGTGAAGCGAGTCTTCAAGGGCCTGCTTCGGCGAGAAGCCGTCCCAGCCCGGAAGGCTCGGTGGGTTGTACATTGTTCCGGTGTCCGGGTCAACAGGGCTGCCCATGGATACGCCGACTCCGGCAAACTGCCCGTCGCCGGCGGCGCGCATGAGCCGGGAGGCGGTCGCCGAAAGGCGCGCCATCGCGTTCTCCGCGCCCAGATGCGACTGGGTGCGTTCACGCTCTCTCTGCAGCACCGCGCCGCTTCGGTCTACCACCGCAACCCGGATGTTGGTGCCGCCCACGTCTATAGCGAGCGACAGGTCTCCCTTGCTTGCCATACTCACTTTTCCTGTAAATGTAGAGCACAATGATACCACGCGACTCCTGCTACGTATTATAATTGTATTAGACATGGAATGTCTGGTAGGGTGTGTGTTGGGTTAGACGCTTGAGTTAAAGACGATAAGGAGGTTTCTGTGCCGCACGTAGAGGTCAACCTGGAAATGAAACACGAGACCCGAATAGCCAACTACGGGGGAGCGCTCCGGCCTTACATGGCAATAACCCGGATGGATGTAGACGGGGAGGAGGGTGTCCAGATACTGGTTATCGGGCCCGGATCTGACGAGAACCCCAAGACCCTTGACCTGCGCATGACCAAGGACGTTGCGGAGGACCTGGCCAACACCCTGATGCTGATGAGCCAGTCCAACGCGCAGACAATCGGGTTTGAGTTCACCAGCGAGGAGACCCAGCTTCAGCCCTACTCTGAAGATTAACCTGCAAGGCACCTGGCGGGGTATCTCTCTGGACAGAACAGGGTCAGGGTGTGTTTCTCTGATGAAACGCCTGTCGCCTGAGGGCGGTTAGAGGGACGTAACCTTCCCTTTTTACCTCGCATTGTCTAGTATAGAGATGTACCTGGTTCACTTAACCAAGACACGTTAGGGGGAGCTTATGACCTCTACCCAGAAGGCAAAGACCCTGCGAGAGCTGAAAGAGAGCGGCTACGAGGTGGTGGGAGTCAGGGAGGAGCTGCGGCGCAACCTTGTCAAGAAGATTGTGGCCAATGAGGACCTCTTTCCGGGGATAATCGGCTACAGCGAGTCGGTCATTCCCCAGATAGAGAACGCCATCCTGGCCGGGCAGGACATCATCCTGCTGGGCGAGCGCGGCCAGGCCAAGTCCCGCATCATCCGCGCCCTGGTCAATCTGCTGGACGATGAGATACCCTGCATCGCCGACTGCGAAATCAATTGCAATCCCTTCGATCCCATCTGCAGGGCCTGCATCGTCATGCTCGAGAAGGCTGGGGATGACCTCCCCATTTCGTGGCTGGGACGGGACGACCGTTACGCCGAGAAGCTGGCTACTCCTGACATCGCCGTGGCCGACCTAATCGGAGAGGTGGACCCCATCAAGGTGGCGGAGGGCCGCTACCTGTCCGACGAGCTGACGGTCCACTTCGGCCTGATACCAAGGACCAACCGGGGCATATTCTCCATCAACGAGCTGCCGGACCTGGCAGAGCGTATCCAGGTGGGCCTGTTCAACCTCATGGAGGAGCGGGACATCCAGATCAAGGGGTACAGGATCCGCCTGCCCCTGGACGTGTACCTGGTGGCAAGCGCCAACCCGGAGGACTACACCAACCGAGGGCGCATCATCACGCCCCTGAAGGACAGGTACGGGGCGCAGATACGCACCCACTACCCCCAGTTCCCGGAGGACGAGGTGCAGATAATGGAGCAGGAGCGCGTCACCTTTGCGGACATGGAGGAGCAGGTGGCTGTGCCCGGTTTCATGAAGGACATTGTTGCAGAAGTGACCTCCCTGGCCCGCCGGAGCGGCGACATCAACCAGCGGTCGGGGGTGAGCGTCCGGGTGTCCATCGCCAACTACGAGAGCATTATCAGCAACGCCTACAAGCGCGCCCTGCGGTTCGGAGAGGGCAAGGTTGTGCCGCGCATAAGCGACCTCGCCGCTATCGTGCCGTCCACAATGGGCAAGATAGAGCTGGAGACAATGGAGGACGGGCGCGAGGAGAAGGTCCTGGAGGACATCACCAAGAGGGCGGTGCTGAACATCTTTGGTCGCTACGTGGACATGGAGGAGATGGAGGGGATTGTGGAGTCCTTTGAGGAGGGCATGGTGATTGAGACCGGCAGCGACAGGCCCTCCATGGAGTACGTGTCCCTGCTGGGAGAGGTGGAGGCCTTTGACGAGCCCATCAGGCGACTGGGGGCGGACAACACCCACGGTATCATCGCCTCCGCAATGGAGTTCATACTGGAAGGGCTGCATCTCAAGAGGCGACTGAACAAGGACCGGGTGGAGGGGCGATACCACTACTATGGATGACGTGGAAAAGGCGGGAGTTCGGGAATGACCACAGAAGAGCGCCTTTCATCGGCGGAACAGCACATATCGGAGCTGCAAGACCAGGTCTCAACACTGGCGCAAGGACAGGCGGCCCACGAAGCGATCCTTGACAGGATGAGCGAGGTGCTGGAACGCCTGGTCATCGCCTACGTGGATACCAGCAACCGGCTGGGTCGAATGGAGGAACGCCTGGGGCGGATGGAGAATCGCATGGAGCGGATGGAGGAGCACCTGGGGCGGATGGAGGATCGCGTCGGGCGGATGGAAGATCGCATGGAGCGGATGGAGAATCGACAGGGGCTGATAGAGGAACGGCTGGGGGTAATGGAGGATGGACATGGACGGATGGCGGAACGGGTGGAGCGGATAGAGGCTATCGTGCAGGACCACACCCGCATTTTGCAGGCCCACAGTGTTGACCTGTCGGCCATCAGAGCGATCCTGGAGCAGGATCAGGACGAGCCGGACCCATAGGGTATACGGGGAACATCCCGCACACGCGGGCCAAAACGGACGGCAGAAGCGTTATCGCAAGGGGAGGAACAGTGACGACGGATAACCAGGTAGAGAACGTGATAATCATAGGGTCTGGGCCGGCGGGCGATACCGCCGCCCTCTACGCCGCCAGAGCGGACCTGAAGCCCCTGGTCATAGACGGCATTCAGCCGGGCGGACAGCTCACCATAACCACGGACGTTGAGAACTACCCCGGATTCCCGGAGGGTGTCATGGGGCCTGACCTCATGTTCAAGTTCCGGGAGCAGGCGGAGCGGTTCGGGGCGCGGTACGTGAACGGCAGCGTGACGGCGGTTGACTTCTCCAGGCGCCCCTTCCGCATAGAGGTGGATGAGGAGGACAGCTACTACGGCAAGACCGTGATCGTCTCCTCCGGCGCTACGGCCAGGCTTCTGGATATTCCGGGGGAGGCGGAGCTTATGGGGCGGGGCGTCTCGGCCTGCGCCACCTGCGACGGATTCTTCTTCCGGGACAAGGAGTTGGTCGTGGTTGGCGGCGGAGATACGGCGATGGAGGAGTCCACCTTCCTCACCAAGTTCGCCTCCAAGGTGCACGTCGTCCACAGGCGCGACCAGCTGCGGGCCTCCCGCATCATGCAGGAGCGGGCCTTCAACAACCCCAAGATAGACTTCATCTGGGACACCGTGGTGGAGGAGATTCTGGGCGTGGACGACGGCGAGGTGAAGTCGGTGAAGCTGCGCAACGTCAAGACGGACGAGGTGGTGGTGAGGCCCATCGACGGGGTGTTCATGGCCATAGGCCACAAGCCCAACACGGAGCCGTTCATGGGGCATCTGGACATCAACGAGAACGGGTACATCATCACGCACGACGGCACCAAGACCAGCGTGCCGGGGGTCTTTGCCAGCGGCGACGTGCAGGACTGGGTCTACCGGCAGGCGGTGACGGCCGCGGGCACGGGGTGCATGGCGGCCATCGACGCGGAGCACTTCCTTACGTCAAACGGCGAGATTTAGGCCGGCGCTTGGCGTCCGGCCAATCTCCAAGGGAGAGTAGAGCGGCGACGAGTACGTACCTGGGGGCGACAGTGAGAAGGGCTGGCTCCACAGTGCGCCTGGCGGCGCTGTGGAGCATGGCAGCTTTCTTGCTGACGGCGTGCACGGAGTCTGCACCCACGCCGTCCGCGGTTGCAACGCAAGCCGCAACTTCAACGCCGACCGCCGCTCCGTCACCTACCGGCACACCAACGCCAACCGCCGCGCCTGCATCAACACCAACCAAGGCGCCCACGCCGACTGCCACTCCGGTTCCCACCGCCGCGCCCATAGCGGTCGCCACCCAGGTCTCCACTGACTCTCCGCTGCAAACTCCCGCGTCTGAGCCGACACCCAGCAGCGAGAGCGCATCGGACAGGGCCGCGCTGGTGGCTCTGTACAACGCCACCGGAGGAGAGAACTGGAGCAACAACACAAACTGGCTGAGCGAGGCGCCGTTCTGGGAGTGGCACGGCGTCTTTGCAGATGAGACCGGGCAGGTCAATAAGCTGGACCTGAGAGACAACCGGTTGAGTGGAGAGATACCAGCGGAGTTGGGCAGCCTCTCCGGGCTGCGGGAGTTGCACCTGCCTTACAACCAGTTGAGCGGAGAGATACCGCCGGAGTTGGGCAATCTCTCCAGCCTGCGGACGTTGAATCTCAATGACAACGGGGTGAGTGGGGAGCTGCCGACGGGGTTGGGCGACCTCTCCAGCCTGCGGACGCTGTATCTCAGCAACAACCGGTTGAGCGGAGAGATACCGCCGGAGTTGGGCAACCTCGCAAACCTTCGCGAGTTGCGCCTGGCTCACAACGACTTTAGTGGAGAGATACCGTTGGAGCTGGTCAACGTCTCCGGTCTGTGGACGCTGTATCTGAACGACAACCGGTTGAGTGGAGGGATACCCTCGGAGCTCAGCTCCATCTCCAACCTGCGGGCGCTGAATCTCAACAACAACCAGTTGACCGGAGAGATACCGCCGGAGTTGGGCAGCTTCGCCGACCTGTGGGGGCTGCACCTCGGGGACAACCTGCTGACCGGGGAGATACCGCCTGAGCTGGGCAGCCTCTCCAACCTCAAATCGCTGTCCCTCCACAATAATATGTTGGTTGGAGGGATACCGTCGGAGCTGGGCAACCTCCCTGAGTTGCGGGAGCTGTACCTGAACGACAACGAGTTGGTCGGAGAGGTCCCGCCCGAAATGGGGGCCCTCTCCGGCATGGAGTTCCTGTATCTTGATGGCAACTCTCTAAGCGGGTGCCTGCCCGGCGACCTCAAGTACGCGGAGTTCATTGACATTTACTTCGATGCGCCCGGGCTGCCTCCCTGCACGACTAGCGTGGACCGGGCCGCGCTGGTCGCGCTCTACAATGCCACCGGCGGGGAGAACTGGAGCAGCAATGTAAACTGGACAACCCACGCACCGATCAACAAATGGTACGGCGTGGTAGTCGATAAGGATAACCGGGTTGTAGAGCTTCGCCTGACTTTCAATCAGTTGACCGGGGAGATACCACCTCATCTGGTCAACCTCTCCAGCCTGCGACGGATGTACTTCGCCAATAACCGGCTGAGCGGGGAGATACCAACCGCAATTTTCAGCCTATCCAACCTGGAGGAGATCCGCCTGGACAGCAACCGGTTGAGCGGTCAGATACCGCCGGAGCTGGGCAACCTCCCCCTCCTGTTCTCACTGTATCTCAATGACAACCCGTTGACCGGGTGCGTTCCCGCGGTTCTGCTGGCCCTTCCATACACCGACCTGTACAAAATCGATTTGCCGGAATGCTAGACGCACGTCCAGCGTGTACAGGAGTAGGCGGTATACGCGCTAGACGGGAGCTTGACGCTGGACGCCCTGAACGCCACAATCAGGATGTCCCAGGCCTCCCGACCGGTCAATCTGAATCCGGGGTGCTTTGCGTTGAAAGTGCCGTCGACGCCCAAACTTGACGCTCTTCCCTTGAGCTTCCCCCTCGACTCGCTGCCTCATCCGGCGAGGCTCCTCCCGTCATTCCGCGACCTGCCGTACCCCGCGCTGCTGGATGGCGCCATGCCCGGAGCCGAGGGCGGCAGGTTCTCGTATCTGACGGCGGACCCCTTCCTGGTGTTGAGAAGCAGCGGACGCCATGTGGAAATTCTCCGGGACGGCGTCGCTGAGGAGATGGAGGGAGACCCGTGGCGGGTACTCCAGGAACTCCTTCGCAGATACCGCGTGGAGAGGCTGCCGGGGCTGCCACCCTTCCAGGGCGGAGCGCTGGGCTACTGGGGGTACGACCTGGGCAGACACCTGGAGCGTCTTCCGTCCTGGGCTGAGGACGACCTGGGCCTTCCTGAGATGTACCTGGGCTTCTACGACTGGGCGCTGGCCCACGATGGGGCAACTGGCCTGTCGTGGCTGGTCTCCTCCGGGATGCCGTCGGCCACTGCCGGCTGCGCCGAGGCCCGCGCCGCGGAGGTGATGCGCCGCCTGAACGAGGTACCCCAGGACACAGCGCCCCAATTTCCCTACACTCCCGCGGCTTTGCGTTCCAACTTCACGCAGGAGTCGTACATGGCCGCGGTGGGGCGCGTGAAGGAGTACCTGGAGGCCGGGGACGTCTACCAGGTGAACCTGTCCCAGCGCTTTCGCACGTCCTACGAAGGCGACTCCTGGGAGCTTTACCGGAGGCTGCGCCAGATCAACCCCGCGCCCTTCGCCGCCTTCCTGAGCTATCCGGAGGTGGACGTGCTCAGCGCGTCGCCGGAGGAGTTCCTGCGCCTGGAGGAGGGTCGTGTGCGCGTGCGGCCCATCAAGGGCACGCGACCGGTAGGCCGAACCAGCGAGGAGACCGCGCTTCAGGCGGAGTCGCTGCTGGCCAGTGAGAAGGAGCGGGCGGAGAACGTCATGATCGTCGATCTGCTGCGCAACGACATCGGCCGGGTCTGCCGCATCGGGTCGGTGCAGGTACCAAGCCTCTTCGCGGTCGAGGAGCACCCCACGGTGCTGCACCTGGTGTCCACCGTGACCGGCGAGCTGCTGCCCTCTGCGGACGCCGTGGACCTGCTGAGGGCCTGCTTCCCCGGCGGCTCGGTGACGGGGGCGCCCAAGGTGCGGGCCATGGAGATTATTGAGGAGCTTGAACCGGTGCGCAGGGGAATCTACTGCGGCGCCATCGGCTACGTTTCCTTCGGCGGGGACATGGCCGCCAGCATGACCATTCGCACTCTCGCGCTGACCCGCGGGGAGGCGTACCTCCAGGTGGGCGGGGGTATAGTGGCCGACTCCGACCCCGAAGCCGAATACCAGGAGACCCTGCACAAGGCGCGGGGCCTTCGCCGCGCCCTGGGGTGCGATGACTGAAGCCCGCCCGGTGATGTACGTCAACGGCCGCTTTATCCCGGAGGACGAGGCTGCCTTGTCACCCCTTGACCGGGGGTTCACCCTGGCCGACGGCCTCTTTGAGACGATGGTGGCCCTGGGCGACAGGGTGTTCCGCATATCGGAGCACCTGGCCAGGATGCGGCGGGGCGCGGAGGTACTGCACATCCCCCTGCCTCCCGCCGAGGAGCTGGCTGGGATTGTGTTGGAGAGCATAGGGCGGAACGGGCACTCTGGCTCGGTGGCGCGTCTCACGGTGAGCCGGGGCATCGACCGGGGCCGGGGGCTGGACGCGCCCGCTGCAATCGACCCCTCCGTTGTGGTGAGGGTGGCTCCCTGGCAGGGGCCGCCGGACTCGCTGCCACAGGGCCGCAGGCTTGCCTTCTCGGCGATACCCCGCAACGACCGTTCGCCGTTGTCCAGGATCAAGTCCCTGTCCTACGTGGAGGGTGTTGTGGCCCGGCTGGAGGCCCAGCGCGCCGGAGCCGACGACGCCCTGCTGTGCAACACCCACGGCCTGGTGGCATGCGGTACGTCGAGCAACGTCTTTGTCGTAAAGGGCGGCAAACTGCTCACGCCTCCGGAGGAGGACGGCGTGCTCGCCGGCGTAGCCCGGAGCACAGTGCTGGAGGAGGCGCGCAATCTGGGCTTGTCCGCAGTGGAGCAGTCCTTGGAGCCTGAGGATGTTGCAGGCGCAGACGAGGTATTTCTGACCAACGTGGTCCAGGGGCCTGTGCCGGTGGTCTACCTGGACGGCAGGCCGGTTGGCGCAGGCGCGCCCGGCCCTGTGACGCGGGCTCTCTTCGATGCTTACTGGGGCCGTGTGAGGCGAGAGCTTCTTTCGTAGTAGGTGTTGGTCTGCCCCATCCCCGTATCGGAGTACGGGGCATGCTCTGGCTCTTCCCCTGAAGGAAGCGCGACGCTGTCATTCTGAACGGAGCCCTTCGGTTAAGCTCAGGGTAAACTGCGCGGAGTGAAGAATCCAAAGTCTCCGCCCACAAAACTACGATGTTTTGGATTGGATACCCTTGGATTCTTCGCTGCGCGCAGAATGACATTGACAGGGGAGCTTGCCGCAAGTTAAGCAAAGTCTCGTCTATAACGGCATACGCCTTGCGCCGGCCGGTCATCCGGCGTAGCATTAGCGTTGTGACGCGAGGTGCGGAGACGGGCGTGGACATCGCACGGCGCAATCTCGCTATTGACACATTTCGTACTTGTGGTGTAGCATTTGGCATAGAAAGACTAATGCGGCTAATGAGGCAATGGACGAATTAGACAGAAAAATCATCGGAATTCTTCAACTAGACGGCAGGGCGTCCAACGCCAAGATAGCCCGGCAGTTGGGCGTAAGCGAGGGCACCATAAGGCGCAGGCTGAAGCGCCTCATTGAGGACGAGGCCATCCAGGTTGTGGCTCTGCCAGAGCCCTCCAAGCTGGGCTACAACACCGAGGCCATAGTGGGCATTCAGGTGGACCCGGGCAAGCTGGAGTCCGTGGCCGATGAGTTGGGCCGGGTGCCGGAGACACTGAACGTCTCCGTGACCACGGGTGCCTTCGACATCTTCGCGTGGGTGGCGCTGCCCTCCCCTGAGCAGCTTCACAGCTTCCTCCTGAGCACCGTCGGCAAGATAGACGGCGTCAAGCGGAGCGAGACCTTTGTCACGCTGTCGGTCAAGAAGCGCTCCTCCGCTCCCTTGCCCTGAGTCGTTCTCAAGACCTCCCCATCCCCCCGTCCGCCGGACGGCGCCGCTCTATGCTAACGCACTTTGGCTTTTGCGCGCCCATCGCTTCGCCAATCAGTCGCACCCCTTAGCCGGCTTGGAGTGTGTGCTATAATGCGGGCAAATCCTAGAATCCAAGGAGTGAGCATGGCAGGCGAGATCCTGACTGAGATGGTAGAGTGCCCGGTCACCGACGGCAGTCCGGTGCCAGGCTATCTGGCAAGGCCGCAGGGCGACGGGCCGTTCCCGGCCATTGTGGTCATCCAGGAGTGGTGGGGCCTTGACGCGCACATCAAGGACATAGCCGAGCGATTTGCGCGGGAGGGGTTCGCAGCCCTGGCCCCCGACCTGTATCACGGACAGGTCACCGAAGAGCCGGACGAGGCCCGGAAGCTGGCGATGGAGACGGACATGGACCTGGCCACCCGCGAGGTGGGTGGGGCGGTTACGTATCTGAGGGGTCGTCCCTACGCCAGGGGCACAGTCGCCACCATAGGCTACTGCATGGGAGGCGGCCTGTCCCTCTCGGCGTCCTGCCGGTATGCCGTTGACGCCACGATTGTCTATTACGGCGGCAACCCTAACCCCCTGGAGCAGGTGCAGAACATCCCCGGCGCGGTGCTGGGCATCTACGGCGAAGACGACCGTCTCTTTCCGGACGCGGTCAACGCCCTGCGAGACGCCCTGACAGGCTACGGCAAGTCGGTGGAGATTCATACCTATCCGGGCGCGCCCCACGCCTTCTTCAACGACAGCAGGCCTGAGACCTACTGGGAGACGGAATCCAACGACGCTTGGCAGAAGACCCTGGACTTCCTGTCCCGGCACATGGGCTAGGTGGGGTCGCGACTGGATTAGACCCTCGCGAAACCTCTTTTTTCTTCCAGGAGTTCCTTGGGTAACTCTGTTGTGTCTTCTAAAAGAGGATATCCTCTCTGTCATTCCCGTGAAAACGGGAATCTAAGGGGTTCTTTCCAAGGCATCGTAGCTTTGCAGGGTGTGATATTAGATTCCTGCTTCCGCAGGAATGACGATAGACATGCCGTCTTCAGATGGACGCCTGGTTACGCGAAGGTCTCTCTAAGCCCCTGTTTTGCCGGGGATTACATTGGTGATCTGACTACCGGGTTAACGGAGTCTGTCTGCTTTTTGGAGTGACTATCATATGCTAGGCATTCTCTTTGGAATACTGGCGGCAACCTGCTGGGGCTTCAGCGCCGTGCTGGTGCGATTCGGTCTCCAGCACCTGCGCCCTACCACCGGCACCTGGATCTCTCTTATACCGGGTGTTGTGCTGGTGATGGGCCTGGCGCTGGTGTTCAACCAGGACGCGTTCCCGGAGCTGACGGCGATCGCGTTTGTGTGGTTCGCGCTGAGCGGTCTATTCAACTTCGCCCTGGGCCGGCTGTTCAACACCGTCAGCATCGGGCTGGCGGGGGTGGCCCGCGCGACGCCTCTGTTCAGCACCGCGCCACTCTTTGCAACAATCCTGGCGATAATCTTCCTGGGTGAGTCCATCACCCCCTGGCTGCTCCTGGGTACCGTCACCATTGTGGGCGGCATAGTCCTCATCACAAGCGAGCAGGTGCGATGAAGACCATCCAGTCGCGGATTCGCGGTGGCGGCCGCCTGTGGCTGGGGTACGCGGCGGCCATGGGCGCGGCCCTGTCCTACGGCGCTTCCCAGACCATCGGTAAGCACATTACCACCGAGTACGCGCCGCCGCTGGTGGGCACGGCCTTTGCTCTTCTCTTTGGCTTCCTTTACGTCTCTCTGATGTTCCACCGGCACGTACCCCCGGACCTCAAGGCCAACCCGCGGTACGGCTATCTGTGGTTCGGGCTGTCGGGGATCACCTCTGCGACAGGCGTGGCGCTGCTCTACTTCGCCCTGAGCGAGGCGCCCGTTGTGGTCATCTCTCCGGTGGTGGCCATAAGCCCCCTGGTGTCCCTGGCCCTGGCCCACCTCTTCCTCCAGCGGCTTGAGAAGATAACAGTGCGGACCGTCATTGGCACTCTGCTGGTTGTGCTGGGCGTGGCGATTGTCGCCCTCAGCAGGAACATCTCCTGAGGAATAGGCCGTGACCGCGATAGGGTTTGTCCTGGTGCTGATGGGAATCCTGTTCTTCCTTGGGATGGGCGTCGTGTACCTGGTCCTGCTCTGGATTGGCAAGCTGACCGCGCCCAGGGAGGAGCGTGGGGAGAAGAAGAAGGGCGAAGATCCCTAGCCTTGCCTGTAGCGGTTGACTATGGGCAGACGCCGGCAGCAGAGAGCGGATTGGAACTCGCTGGGTTGATTGACAGCAAGGGTATACTGAAGATACTGAGCCAGCAACGGCTGGCGAGGCTTGTTCCGTTGCCTGGAACGAGGGGGAACGATGCCAGCGGACAGAGAAGAACTGCTAGCTCTCATTGGCGACCCGCGGGAACTTGACAGGGACATGGCGGAATTTGCCAGGTCGCACGACGAACTGTCGGCAAAGTATGAGAAGCTGCTGAAGCGCTATCCGAACCAATGGATTGCGTTCCATAGCGGCCGAGTTCGGGCGCGCGCTGAATCGCTGGAGGCCCTGCTGGAAATAATGGACGCCAAGGGCGTCAAGAGGGACAAGGCGCACATTCGGTATTTGGACCCAGACCCGCCGGTTGTGATTCTCTAGCCATGCTGCTTGGTGGATTCGATGCCATCAACGGCAGCCCCTTTGTATACGGCAGGGTCGCGTTGCCTGGCGTAACTGCGGTTACGGAAATCCAGTTCCTGGTCGATACCGGATCCACCTCAACAATGTTGTTGCCGCGCGACAGCATGAGAATGGGCATCGACTTCGACGCCTTGCCGGGTCACACCCAAGGCAGCGTAGGCATTGGAGGCAACGCGGAATTCAAGAGGCTACCGGCCCTGATACTGTTTAGAGAGCCTGAACTTAGTGTCTATGTTTATGAAATCGCGTTGGCCGTTGCGAGGCCACACCCTTCGATAAGAGACTTGCCGTCTTTGCTTGGGCGCGACATCCTGAACAGATGGGAAATGCGCTACTCCGCGCCCACAGGTTCTCTTACCTTCGAGGCGCTGGACGCCGACCACACGTTGTTGCTCTAGTATTATCGCGCTCGACACGCCGAGCGAGATGGAAAATACCTCTAGCTCTGCCTGTAGCGGTTGACTATGGGCAGACGTCGGTCGCGGCCAAAGGCCCTTGGCGTTATCTTGACCCCAGGCGGGGCCTGTCTTCGCTTGTACTCGTTGCGGTCCACCATCGCAATGACCCTCTGGACCGTCGCTGAGTCGAAGCCCATGTCCACAATGTCGGCGTAGCTGCGGTCCTCCTCCACGTAGGCCTGGAGAATCTGGTCGAGGAGGTCGTAGGGCGGAAGCGTGTCCTGGTCGGTCTGGTCGGGCTTCAGCTCCGCGCTGGGGGCCTTGTCAATCACGCTCTGCGGGATTGCGTTGCGGGGCGAGCCGTGGTCGTTTCGATACCGGGCAAGCCGGTAGACCAGGGTCTTGGGCACGTCCTTGATGACCGCAAAGCCGCCCGCCATGTCGCCGTAGAGGGTGGCGTAGCCGGTGGCGACCTCACTCTTGTTGCCGGTGGTGAGCACCAGCCAGCCGAACTTGTTGGACAGGCCCATGAGGATGTTGCCCCTGATGCGGGTCTGGATGTTCTCCTCGGCGACGTTGGGGGCGCTGTCTCCGAAGGGGCCGGAGAGCATGTGGAGCATGGCCTCGAAAGCCTCCTCGATGGGGACGGTCAGCAGCTCGATGCCCAGGTTCTGCGTAAGCGATTTGGCGTCCAGCAGGCTGCCCTCTGACGAGTAGCGAGACGGCATTGCCACGCAGAGGACGTTCTCGCTGCCCAGGGCGTCCGCCGCGATGGCCGCGGTCAGGCTGGAGTCGATGCCGCCCGAAAGGCCGATGACCACCTTACTGAAGCCGCTCTTGCGCACGTAGTCCCCCGTGCCCAGCACCAGGGCGGCGTACACCTCCGCCAGGGGGGCCAGGGGCTCGGCGATGCAGCCGTCAAGGGCCTGCTTGGGATCGTCGGTGGCGAAGTCTGAGTGATGCACCACCCGGGACGCGCCAATGTTGTCCAGGATGGGACGCTCCTTGCGGGGCCTGGGGTCCCGGAGACGATGGCGGAAGACGGCGTCCATGTCCAGGTCGACCACCACCAGGTCCTCCTCGAACTGCCTGCCCCGGGCCACCAGCTCGCCGCTCTGGTCGAACACCACGCTGCCGCCGTCGAACACCAGCTCGTCCTGGCCGCCAACCAGGTTGGTGTAGGACACGAAGACCTCGTTGTCGGAGGCGCGGGTCGCCACCATTCGCTCACGAAAGCCCAGCTTTCCGGCGTGGTAGGGCGAGGCGTTGAGGTTGATGATTATCTCCGCGCCCGCCTCCCGCTGCACGGCCGCCGGGCCAAGGGCGTACCAGATGTCCTCACAGATGTTGACGCCAATGTGGATGCCGTTGACCACGAACACGGGGCACTGGGAGCCGGCCTTGAAGTAGCGGTCTTCATCAAAGACGCCGTAGTTGGGCAGGTACATCTTGTGGTAGACGCCCAGCAGCTGGCCGTCGTGGGCCACCGCCGCGGCGTTGTAGATGTCGCCCTGGGAGTCCACAAAGCCCACGACAACGGTGATGCCCTGGGAGTTCGCCACCACCTCATGCATCTTCTGGATGTTGGAGCGGATGAAGGAGGGTTTGAACAGCAGGTCCTCCGGCGGGTAGCCGGGGATTGCCATCTCCGGGAAGACCACAAGGTCGGCCTGCTGCTCCCGGGCCTTCCTGATGTACTCCAGGACCTTGGCCGTGTTGCCCTCCAGGTCGCCCACGGTGGTGTTGATCTGGGCCATTGCCAGACGTAGATTGCGCACGCTTAAAGCTCACTCCAATTGCGTTTGGTTATAGAGTATAGCACAAGGGGAAGTTAGACCATTGCTGGGAGTGGGTCTGGCACCAAGTCTAGACCCTCTAGCCACACATCAGGGCTGTGTTGTAGTAATATGTAGGGGCGGTTCGCGGACCGCCCTATATGCTTGATGCGGGGGCAGGAATCCAGGGGCGGGAACACGTCTCAAGAATAAAAAAGAGGCATGTATGCTTGCATTCGATGAAAGAGTGACAATCAAGGACAGGGACGGCAGCGTCATCGGCAGTTGCCGGATGACCGGCTGGGTGGACCAGACCGATCCGGCTATGAGGAGATGGCACGGGGAGTTTATGCCCATTGCCGGGCAGCCTTGGGAGTTCGCTGTCACTACGATAGAGAGAAGCGGACTTCAGGTGGTGTGCGAGGACGGCGCAACGGCCAGGATACTCGCGCCCACCGTCACCGACGCCCTGAGCTCAGGAGTGCGCTGCACCTTCGAGGGCATCTGGCCGCCGCCCAGGCCGGTGGGTTAGGGGGCGTGGGTACCATACTAGACGTCTCGGCTAGTTCCCCGCAAAGGCTTCAGCTACTGTCATTCGGTTCTCTAGAAGTGGCCTCAGTTTATCTCTCATACTGCGAGCCAGGCTATCCTTGACATCGATGTTGAGCAAGTAGATCGAGGCATGCCCTACGTTCGATGGCTTTGCTGTGTCAATTACTACGAATGCTTTGTTCCCGTCGTCGCTAATCTCTCGTACTGCGCGGGCAGTAAAGCGCGCCACTCCTTCTGAGACTCTTGTATCTCCTGCAGAGGGCCTTGCCAGTTTTTCGTTTATGGAGTCTTCAACGAATTCCTTGGTGGCGTACTGCAGGCGATGTACTGAGAAACCACGTTCTTTCAAATCTCTCAGGGGAATCGCAGATGGCTGAACCTCACCGCCTCTAACGTGGTCAGGATTTAGGATCTCTCTGAGGAGCCTCTCTTCATCTAGTACAATGCCCGGAGAAATGCCTGGCGCCGCAGTTGTAGCTTCGTCCAGGTGCAGAGGCTGAGAATGCATACGTGACTATAAGGCCAGCAGCACCCTGAGTTCTCCGGGAAGAGGTGAAGTCACAGGGACGTCGTCACCGAACCATTCATCGCCGTTTTTGGCACGGGCGTAATATGAAAATTTACCTGTGCCATAGAATCCGAGATCGATACGCGCCCCTTCAATGGACCATGCAAAGTTGACCTCGCCGTCGTCTGCCAATGAGATGTGGGGGGATGCTCTTAGTGGTACAGGCAGACGTTCTGTGAATTTCCGGGCGTCAACAAATGCTCTGTCGTTAGGCCAATCAGCACTTGGCCACCGGGCGGTCTTAGGCAACGACCGTAACTCAGCTAGCCGCTCCAACAGCGGCAGGATGACAGGATTCCAGTATATTTCTTGCTCCATAAGCGTTACTGACTGTCAATAGTAGTGAATTACATGATCGGTTCCCAACAGCCAACGGAAGGGAACATTGTCGAGTGCTTATCGTGGAAAGGCAGATACTCCACCATAATATCTCTTTAGTGATTCTTCAGCAGGTGTTAAGATACACAATCCTTAACTATATTGTACACCATAAACTGGCGGATTTCCGCCTTGTTCCTCCCGTCTGGGGACGTGAACTTGATAGACCTATATTGTGAGTCGTGATCTCCCCCTACCCCAACTCAAAGGACTTGGACGCAAGGTCAACTATGTAGCTGCCTATGGCCAGGGAGGACGTGGCCCCGGGCGAGGGCGCGTTGAGCACGTGGATTGCGCCCCTGGCCTCCTCTATGCGGAAGTCGTCCACAAGGGAGCCGTTGGGGTTGACGGCCTGCGCCCTCACGCCTGCACCGCCCGACACCACGTCGTCGGGGGTGATCTCCGGCAGCAGGCGTCGGAGGTCTCTCACGAACGTCGCCTTGCTGAAGGAGCGGTGCATCTCCGCAATGCCCACCTTCCAGAACTTCCGGGACATCGACCAGAAGCCCCCGTATGAGAGGGTGTCCATGAACTCGCCCAGCTTGAAGCTGGTCTTGGTGTACCCCTCCCGAGCAAAGGCCAGGACGGCGTTGGGCCCGGCCTCCACCTCCCCGTTGATGCGCTTGGTGAAGTGGACACCCAGGAAGGGGAGGCTGGGGTTGGGCACGGGGTAGATGAGGCCCTTAACCAGGTCCCGGCGGTCGTCCTTCAGCGTGTAGTACTCGCCGCGGAAGGGGATGATCCGCACGCTGGGCTTGATGCCCATCATCCGGGCTACCCTGTCCGCCGCAAGCCCGGCGCAGTTGATAAGGTGCTTTGTCTGCACGTCGCCCTGGGTCGTCTCCAAGACCAGCGATCCCTGGTCCTCCCAGATGGCCCGGACGGCCGCGTTGTTCACAATCTCCCCACCGCCGGCTCTTATCTTGTCGGCGTAGGTGTTGGCTACCTTCTTGAAGTCGACGATGCCGGTCACGGGCACCCAGAGGGCCTTCAGCCCGAAGGAGTGAGGCTCAATCTCCTTCAGCCGCTCGGGGCCAATCTCCTCCAGCCCCTGCACGCCGTTGGCGACGCCCCGCTCGTAGAGCGTGTTCATCCTGCCGAACTCCGACTCGCTGGTGGCCACAATCACCTTGCCGCACTGCTCGTACTCAATGTCGTTCTCCTCGCAGAACCGGGTGAGCAGCCCCACGCCGGCGGTGCAGAACTGGGCCTTGGCCGACCCGGGCGCGTAGTAGATGCCGGAGTGAATGACCCCGCTGTTGTGGCCGGTCTGGTGCTGGGCCAGGGTAGGCTCCTTCTCCAGGACGATGACCTTGCAGTCGGGATGCCGCTCCGTGAGGCGCAGGGCGGTCGCGAGGCCGACTATTCCGCCCCCGATGATTGCTACCTGGTATTGCTGTCTCTCCATAGCGGTCTCCCTCGACCCTTGGATGGAAAGGATCTGCTCAAGGCTTCAGAGGGACTTGATGGCCGCCTGCTGAGCCTCGAAGTGGTACTGGATGCCCCTGCCGGCTAGGGACAGCAGGTCGTTCATGGCGTCACGGGAGAAGGGGCTGCCCTCTGCGGTTCCCTGCACCTCCACGTACTCCCCGGCGTCCGTCATCACCACGTTGAAGTCCACCTCCGCCCGTGAGTCCTCGTCGTAGCACAGGTCCAGCGCCAGCTCGTTGTCCACCAGCCCCACGCTGATGGCGGCCACCGCGCCCTTGAGTGGCACAGAGCGAAGGGCGCCCGTCTTGACCATGTACTGCATGGCCTGGTACAGGGCAATGTAGGCCCCGGTGATGGAGGCCGTGCGCGTGCCGCCGTCGGCCTGCAGGACGTCGCAGTCTATGGTGATGGTGCGCTCGCCCATAGCGCCCATGTCGGCGACCGCCCTGAGCGACCGGCCGATGAGCCGCTGTATCTCCAACGTGCGCCCCGACACCCGGCCCGCCTCGCGCTCGCGCTGTGTCCTGGTCAGCGTCGAGCGGGGCAGCATATTGTACTCCGCCGTTATCCACCCCTTGCCCTGGCCGCGGAGCCACGGCGGGACCCGCTCCTCAAGGCTGGCCGTGCACACCACCCTGGTCTCCCCCACCTCAATGAGCGCCGAGCCTTCCGGGAACACCAGGTAGGACGGGGTTATGGTCACGTCCCTGGGGCGGTCGTTGGGTCTGCCGTCTACTCTGAACATGGGCTTGTGCGGGTTCGCAGGCGCTGAGCGCCTCGCAGGTGAGTCTACACCAGCGCCCCTGGGTTTTCAACGGGCGGTGGGGTGTGAGAGCGAAAGGCGTACGACTCAAAGCCCACGAGCATTGTCCAAGGAAATGAGCGGGCAGATGCCAGGGATGGTCTGCCCGCTCAAGTGGCTCGACACTCTAAGACTCGTCGGCGACGTCAGGCTGGTCGTCGTAGTAGCGCGACGTGAAGAGCAGCCCGTCGTGGCGGATAGCCCACACGTGAGCGTACAAGGTCTCCGAAGACCTCGTGTTGGGGAAGACGAAGCTGACCCAGATGCCGTCCTCAGTGGCCGCCGCCATCTCTTGGCCAATCTTCCGAATGCGGCCGAGCTCTTTCAAGTCGGTGCCTATTAGATGTGGAGTGAGGACAGCGACCCGTATAATGTCGCTCTCATCGGCCATTGTCAGGTTCCACTGACCGTCAACGCTCTCCTGGCTGTTGTAATGGGCGATGGTGTCGTCCAATCCGTTGGCCTGATAGTACGCTATGGCCTCCTGCACGTACTCCTTGGTCCGCGCCGCCGGGTCTTCAACCTGCGGGTAGTAGCCGGAAGCGAAGAGCATCCCGTCGCGTCGCACAGCGTACCCCACCTTGGGAACTTCCTTGAGCGTTACCGGGTGAGGCCACAGGTACTCTACCCAGACTCCTTCACCGCCGTCAACGGCCTTGGCCAACTCCTCACCCAGCTTGTAGCCGTCGGAACCCACTACGTTCTTGATATCGGTCCCTATGAGCTGTGGCAACAGAGGGTGGACGTGGTAGATGTCGGCGTCGTCGGTGGCGAAGAGATACCACTGGCCCTCGAAGCTGGCGACGCTGTTGTAGTAGTTGAGCATGGACTCCAAGCCTTCGCTCTCGTAACGTTCTATGGCCTGGTTCACGTACTGGACGGTGTACTCCCTTGGGTCGGCGTCGCGCCAGGCCGGGGGACCGGTCTCGGGCTCGCCGGCGTAGTAGCCGGAGGCGAATATCAGCCCGTCGTGGCGGATGGCCCAGGTGACCTTTTGCTGTTCCTTCCGGGAAACGGGATGGGGCCACAGGTACTCCACCCACACGCCTTGCTCCGTGGCTTCCGCTATCTCCTCACCCAGCTCCTGCCCGTCGGAGCCGACCACGTCCTTGATGTCGGTGCCAATGAGGTGGGGGAAAATGGGATGGGCCAGGTAGATGTCATCCTCGCCGATGAGGAACAGGTAAAACTGTCCGTCCAGGCTGTCCTGGCCGTTGTAGTGGGTGATGACAGCGTCGAGGCCGTCATTCTCGTATTTGAGTATAGCCTTGTTCACGTATTCCTTAACGGAATCCGCGACGTCTTCCACCAAGGCAGAATGGCTGGAAGAGAACACCAGGCCGTCGTAAAGGACGACGAGTACTCGCCGCGGCTCTTCCTGCTTGGTGGCCGGGTTGACGCCCTGGGTCGTAATCCAGAGACCCTCCTCGGTGGCAGCTCCCACCAGCTGCGTGAGGCCGGCAAATGGCGAGCCCGGGCCAACGTACTGGCCTTCCAGGGCGGGAATGTTCCGGTATACCAGCAACCTGCTTTCTGCTTCGTCCATGAGGATCAGTGTCCGCCCGTTTTCTGTGGATGCCTCAGACTTGTAGCGCGCGACCGTCGCTTCCCGGCCGTTGGCCTCGTAGTAGGCGATAGCCTTTTCCACGTAGGCGCGCGTCAGCGCATCGTCGGAAGCGGGGGGCGGTGGCGCGTCCACGTCACCCTCAACATAGTAGGCAGAGGCGAAGACGTATCCGTCGTGGCGGATTATCCAGAGGTACACCGTCAATTGCCCCGCCGTCCTGGGGTTGGGCCACAAGTACTTGAACCAGTGGCCTTCCTCGGTGGCGCTGAGAAG
>DAOUJW010000003.1:0-62251 GCA_034422115.1 Dehalococcoidia bacterium
GGCCCCGTCTGACCGAAGCCGCAGGTGGAGATCATTATCAGCCGCGGGTTCCACTGGCTGACCACGGAGTAGTCGATTCCCAGTTTCGCCATTGAGCCAAAGGCGTTGTTCTCGATGAACAGGTCGCTCTCCTCAATCAGGCGGCGGAAGGTCTCCAGGCCCATGGGGGAGTTCAGGTCCAAGGTCATGCTGAGCTTGTTCCGGGCGTGCATGTTGAAGTTGGCGGCCCGATTCCAGGGGCGCTCGCCGGGCTCCCGGTCTGGGTAGGAGGAGACGGCCCGCTTCTTCTCCGCGTCCGGGTCGGGTCGCGCGAACTGGCCCCGGCCCGGCGGCATTCGCTGGAGGGTCTCCACCCTGATGACCTCCGCGCCCATGTCGGCCAGGTGCATGGTGCCGTAGGGGCCTGCCCATATGACGGTCATGTCCACCACGCGCACGCCCTCCAGGGGCAGCTTCTTGTCTCCCACAGCCGTCGCGGAGTCGCCACCGGCGTCCCCTGACTCGGAGCCGTCCCACGCGCCTGCGACTCCCGCTTCTGCCTCCAGCACCTCCACGTTGTGCTGGCCCAGGGTGGGGGCCGGTCTGTCGATTTTCCACCAGCCGTGCTGGTTGAATATGGGCGCGCCGGGGTAGCGGAACTTGCCCGCCACCGGGTGGTCTATCTCCTGGAAGTAGTTGCGGAACGCCAACTGCGGATGGTCGTCCATCGCAAAGTCAATGGTCACGATGGGGGAGATGAGCATCTCGTTGGCCTGGCCGGTCTCCACTATCTCCTTCATGGTTCTCTCAAACAGCCAGGGGAGCCAGACGGTCCCTTCAAACTCGTCCCGGGCGTCCAGGTCAACCTGTCCCATGGCCGACCCGTAGTAGCTGTCTATCAGGTCCGGCCTGCCGAGAGCGTGGCAGAGGGCCGGCCACCGCGCGCCGCCAACGGACACCGAAATGTAGCCGTCCAGGCAGGGGTAGATGCCGCCAGGGTACCCTGCCCTTATGGGCCCCAGGCGCTTCCCCTTTTCGCCGTTGTACTGGTACTGCACCAGCCCCAGGAGACGCCCGTTGATGGAGCCCATCTGGGTTTCGTACATGGATATGTCGATGTACTGGCCGCCCTGTCCCTGGTTCTCCCTGGCGTGCCAGGCGAACAGGGTAGCCATAGCAGCGACGTTCCCCGCCTGGAACAAGCAGTGGTTGCCTCCCAGCTTGAGGGGGTAGCGGTCAGGCAGCCCGGAGCCGTTCATCCTCCCGCCCATGGCGTACAGGTTGATCTCGTCTAAGAGGTAGTCCCGGTAGGGGCCGGTCTGCCCGAAGTTGCTGATGGACGTCATAAGCAGGTTGGGATTGATCCTGGAGAGGGTGTCGTAGCCAAGGCCCAGACGCTCCATAGTGCCTGGCTTGAAGCTCTCCACAAGCACGTCCGCCCCCTTGACCAGCTCCTTCACGGCCTCAACGCCCTCGGTCGACTTGAGGTCGAGGGTGATGCCCCGCTTGTTGGTGTTCAGGAAAAGGAAGAGTCCGCTCTTCTCCTGGTGGGCCGCGTCATCCGGAAAAGGTCCCTTGGCGCGGGCGAAGTCCCCATCGCCCGGGCGCTCAATTTTGATTACGTCTGCGCCGTGGTCGGCCAGGAGCTTGGTGCAGTACGGACCGGCTATGCCGTGAGTGAGGTCAACAACCCGCAGGCCGGAAAGAGGCTGGGATACCTGGCTGTCTACCATATCTCTCCTCCTATCATCAAGGGCGCTCAGTGGCGGTTAGGGGTCTAGCATACCATATTCGCTGGGTGGTTTCCCTGTAAATCTGTAGAATCTCGGCGGAACGGGGCCTCTCCGCTCTCGACCTGTGGCGTTTTGCCCTCAGGTATTGAAGTAGCTGTTCAGCTCCTCGCAGGCTATGGTGTCCCTGCCGTCCGAGCACGGGCTCCCGTCGTTGCCGTTGCCGGTCAGCGCCAGGGCCCTGGCGTAGACGACCCACACTCCTCCCGGCTCCTCCCGTGGGTCGCCAATGCTGCCCGTCCACTCAACCGACCTGCCCAGGACTATCTCCTGCGCCGCGATGGAGTCCAGCAGCGCGCTGAAGGCCATCTCGTCCGTCAGCCACTTGCTGTCGTCCGACTGGATGCCGGTGTAGACGTGCATGTGGCTGTGGCTCATAGCGGCAAGACCTTCGAATGTCCAGGCGTCTCACAAGAAGAGACGCGTTGTCCGTCATTCCGGCGAAAGCATGCCCCGTACCCCGATACGGGGCCGGAATCCAGGCGGGGAGTGGCGTGGACTCCCGACTGCTCGGGAGCGACGCGTTGTTCGTCATTCCTGCGAAAGCAGGAATCCAGGTGGAGGGTGGCGTGACCCCCCGCGCCGGCGGGAGTGACCATAAGGCTTCTACCCAAGGGCCACCTACCGCGGGAAGGGCATACCCTGCAGGCCCTTCAGGAACCTCACCTCTCCCAGGTGGAAGAAGCCGTGCCCAATGATGATGCTCTGGATGTTGCGGCCCACTGTCTGCCTGGGGTTGTCCGGGTCCAGGGGGCGGTCCAGGTCGTCGTCCGTCATCTTTGAGAGGCCGTCCTGCACCGACTGCCTCACCGCCTCCATGTAGCCCACAAGCCCCTCCTTGCTGGGCCTGTGCGCCTCCACCTGGTCCGGCGTGAAGCCTGTCCCGGAACCCGTCTCCGGCAGCCCAAGGCGCTCGTGCCAGTTCTCCCTGGCCCACACGGACGGCGTCCCCTCGGCTGTGCTCACCCGGTGAAAGGAGTTGTCCTCCGTCCTGGTGAAGTGCCACATGAGGAAGGCGATGGAGTTGGCCTCAGGGGTGGGCCGGTACAGCATCTGCACGTCGGTCAGGGGCTCCACTTCGTTTACGAAGCTCCGGTTAAGCTCGAACAGGGTGGACTGGATAAACTCGATCGCGTTCACTGCGACCCCTTTCTCCGAGGCGGCCCGGAGCCCGATGGGAGACCGGCCGTCCGGCGCTGGCTTGCCCACGATTATAGCACACGGGGGCCTTCGGGAAACCTCGTTTCCGCCGCCCAAATTGACTCTGCGGGAAGCCCGCGCTATCATCTCCCTGCTATGAGAATCATGGGTATAGAGACCTCCTGCGACGAGACTGCCATATCCGTTGTCGAGGACGGCCGCCAGGTGCTGTCCAACGTCATCGCCTCCCAGGTGGAGCTTCACGCCCGATACGGCGGCGTGGTGCCGGAGGTGGCCTCCCGCCAGCACGTCCTGGAGCTTGTGCCCACGGTGGAGGCCGGCCTGACCAGGGCAGACCTGGCCTGGAGCGACATCGACGCCATTGCGGTCACCCACGGCCCCGGTCTGGCGGGCGCCCTGCTGGTGGGGGTGAACGCGGCCAAGGCCCTGGCCCTGGGAGCGGGCCTGCCGCTGATAGGGGTCAACCACCTGGAGGGCCACGTGTACGCCAACTGGCTGGAGGGCGCAGACCCGGAGAGGGATCCTGGCTTCCCGCTCCTGTGCCTCATCGCCTCCGGAGGCCACACCGATCTCATCCTGATGGAGGACCACGGCCGCTACAACCTCCTGGGGCGCACAAGGGACGACGCCGCCGGCGAGGCTTTTGACAAGGCGGCTCGCATACTGGGCCTTGGATTCCCGGGCGGCCCGGAGGTGCAGAAGGCATCCCAGGGCGCCGCGGGCGACGAGACGCTGCCCCGCGCCTGGCTACGGGGCTCCCACGACTTCAGCTTCAGCGGCCTCAAGACGGCCCTGTTGCACAAGGCCAGGGCCCAGGGCGTATACCCGCCGGTCGACGACTCCGACCCTGACCCATACCTGGTGCGGGAGATGGCCGCCGCCTTCCAGACCTCCGTGGCCGACGTGATGACCACCAAGACCCTGAACGCCGCTCGCAAGCACAACGTCCGGGGGATCATGCTGGGCGGGGGCGTGGCCGCCAACTCCGCGCTCCGCGCTATGCTCAGAGAGAAGTCCCATCTGCCCCTGTTCATCCCGTCGCCCGCCCTCTGCACCGACAACGGCGCGATGATCGCCGCCTGCGGCTACTTTCAGCAGGACAGGGTCGGCGGCAACGGCTGGGACCTGGACGTGGAGCCGGGCCTCAAGCTGGGCTGACGGAGTCGCGCTCCAAGCCTACGACCTAGCGGCGGAAGCGCTTACCTACCCCGCCCTTGAGCGAAGCTCAGCCACCGGAACGTCCCTCTCCATGTACCACGTCTCGTAGACCCGCTGCCTGAGCCTGAGCTGCGCCACTGGGACACTCCTCTCCATGTACCACGCCTCGTAGGGCGACTCCACGCCCCAGAGCCAAACCAGGTCGCCCGGGGCGTCCGGCCTTCTGCCATCCTCTCCCTCCCCACCAAGCCACGACCACTCCATCAGCGCATCCCGGTCGATACGGCCGTCGCCTCCGAACAGGGCAGGGGAGTAGGCGGCCTTGAGCTCGAAGAACCTGTTGACCAGGTCGTAAGCTTCCCGGGAGGTGCGGCCCCTGTAGGGTATGCTCACCTCCTGCTGGGCGGCCCGGAACAGGATGCTGCCCTCATGGGAGACTGAGACGAACTGGTACAGGTGGTGCAGCGCCCCCAGGCCCAGGAGCGCAGCCAGCCCCCACGACAGGGGCTGCCACTCCACCGCGGCCAGGGCGGCCCCGGCCCCGGCCAGAAGGATCGCCATTCTGAACAGGCGCTTCACGCCCCTGGACCTGTGCGCCACCTCCGCGCTCAGGACGTCGCCCAGGGACAGGAACGTAGTCGACAGGCCCGCCCTCGTCCTGGAGAGCCGGATGACCCTGCGGTCGGTGAGCAGCAGGGCGTTCCTCTCCCTGTCTACGGCCGCGCCCGTACCGGCCCTCTCCCCGAAGGCCATGTCGACGCTCTCGCCCGGCATCATGGGCAGGCCTTCCACATTTGCCTCGGTGGGAGCCGCGTCCCGCTCCATCACGCCGCCTGCCCGCTCAGCACTCTGTACAGGTGAATCAACCCCTGCTGCCTCCTGGCCGAGTCTACCGCGGGACCCTTTCCCGCAGCCATGCCCAGGAGCGCCTTCATCTCCCGGGTGATCTCGTTCTCCTGGCCCGGAGGGAACTCCAGGTAGCGCTCCAGGCACAGCCTGCCCAGCGCCGCGTCCCCCAGCATGTGCGCCCTGGCGTAGAAGAAGGGCAGCATTACGTTGATGGCCACGTCCCTGGCCCGCGACCTGCCTATCAGGGCCGGCGCCCGGCTCTTGGCGTTGCGAGCGCCCGGCGGTTGGCCCTCCTGCCCGTCCTCCACCACCAGCGCCCTCTCCACGTCCGGGATCCCTCCACCCTGAAGCGCGTTTCTGAGCCCCTCCAGCAGTCCCGTGTCCCTGTGCCTCCGTATCAGGATCGCGGCCCCCGCTAGGCGGCGGGCGGGCCTGTTGTGGGGCCTCATCCCGGCGTAGCTCCACGCGCCGCGGGAAACAGCGACCGGCGCACCGGCCGATCGCCATGCGCGCTCCATCTCCAGGCTGCGGCTCTCATCTCCGGCGGCGTCATCGATTCCCAGGCTGAGCTGGCGGTGGAGCAGCCCCGCCGCCCCAAGGAGAACGGCCTCCAGGGTGGAGGCGTCACACCCCGTACCGGCCGTCTCAATCAAACGCCGCAGTGGAAGGCCCCTGGCCAGCAGCTCCATCGGGGCGCCGTTCTGGCTGTATCCCAGCGCCTCCATGACGCCCGCGTACAGCTCCTCCTGCGCGTCTCCGGCCCTGAGACGCTTTGCGTAGGCGCAGGCCATGCCCAGGAAGCGCCGCTCACCCGCCTCATCCAGCGCCCGCTCCAGCTCCGAAGCGTTCAGCCTCCTGAGGCGCTCTAGGGGCGCGGCTCCCTGCTGCGGGCCGGTGTGCCGCTGGCCTTTCCCCGACCGCGCCAGTACCTCCGCCCGCTGGTCCAGCAGCACCTCCTGCATCTGCCCGCCCGCCTCCAGGGGCCTGCCTCCGCCGCGCAGGAAGAGGTGGAGCACCACCCTGTCGTAGCGGGGATCTCCCCGGTGGCCGTGGCCGTCCCAGTCGGCCCGTTTCAGGTGCACCTCCGTGTCTCCCCTGATCAGGTCACCCTCCTCGGTTATCAGCAGGGTGTCCCGGAAGTCCGGCCCCGCGTGGGGCGCGTGCCGCCCGGAGTAGAGTACCCTCAGCGGGCGTCCCTCCGTGGTCACCACCGTCTTGATGGCGCCGCTGCGCCACCACTCCGACACCTGGATCTCCCTGATGTCCCTGTCTGTTCCCTTGGCCGCGCCCCCGTCCGAGCGCCTCTTGTCTCTCAGGGCGCGTGGTCTTGGGCCGTCTCTCAGACGACCGCCGCCGCGCCCGGAGCCGGTGATCTGCGTTGTCCGTATCAACCCGCCACCGTCTCCTCATCCGACTTGCCGGACTCCCCCGGGGAACCTGCTTCGTACCCGAAGCCCGCCCGGTCGGCTATGATGTTGAGCATGGTGCGGGAGACGCCCCTTGGCCTGTACATCCCCCTCTCCCACTCGCTGATGGTCTGCTGCCGGGTGCCCAGCTCCTCCGACATCTGCTGCTGGGTGAGACCCAGGTGGTCCCTCAGCGCCTTCACACTCCCGGCGTCCCACTGGCGGCTCTGCCTCCCTCTTCTCCTGTACTCCATACCCGTATTTTACACGAATGCGTGTAGAATACAACAACCCCGGTTTAGAGAGCCTCTTTCCGCGGGCGTATACACCTTCCGGGCCAGACCTGATAATATGTTGCCGGAGGAGCTGAATGACCAGGGCAGAGCAGGGTATAGGTCTACTGGGGTGCGGGGCCATCGGCCGCGGCCTTGCTATGGCCGTCGACCAGGGCAAAGTCCCGGGCGCGGCGCTGGTCGCCGTGTACGACCAGGACGGCGGCACTGCCCAGGCTTTGGCCGGCATTCTGGAGGGCAGACCCACTGCCGCCGCATCCTTCGACGAACTCCTGGCCGACCAACGCGTGGACATGGTGGTGGAGGCCGCCTCCCAGGACGCGGTGCGCCGCTACGGGGAGGCGGCGCTCTCCCGCGGCAAGGACCTGCTGGTTATGAGTACGGGCGCGCTCCTGGACGGCGGGCTGCTTTCCAGGCTGTCGGCCCTGGCCGACGAGAGGGGATGCCTTGTGTACGCGCCCTCCGGCGCAGTTGGCGGCATCGACGCCATCAGAGCCGCGCGTGACGAGCTGGAGGAGGTCACCCTTACAACCCGCAAGCCGCCGGGCACCATTGTGGACGTGACCGCTTCAGACCGGACGCCGTTCGGGGAGATTACGTCCGCCCAGGTGGTCTTCGAGGGCAACGCGCTGGAGGCCGTGAAGCGCTTTCCCTTCAACATCAACGTGGCCTCCGTCCTGAGCCTGGCGGGCATAGGGCCGGAGCGGACCAAAGTGCGCATCATCGCCGACCCGGAGGCCGGAGGCAACATCCACGAGATCTACGCCCGGGGCAGGAGCGGGACGCTGCGCTTCACCATGGAGAACGTGCCCCACCCGGACAACCCCATGACCAGCCACCTGGCCCTGCTCTCCGCGATAGAGACCCTTCGCAGGGCCTGCCAGGGAGGGGTCAAAATAGGGGCCTGAGTCCCTGCATCGTAGCCCTTTGCGACACGCTGTACCGCGTCCCGCGAACACACCCAGCGGGACGTCCACAATATCGCTACTCTCGCGTCTCTTGTTGCCTGTATTCGTCTTTTGCGCCCCTTTACACAATACGTGATACGCATCACAATTGGATGTAGACTGCTTTAATTGTGTGATATTTCGCACAAAATTGACAGAATCGTGCTCTCGTTGTACTCTCCATATAAGTGACCTGTCGCGGCGGGAATCGGGACTCCGCCGGGAGGGGGTGATGGATGAGTAGGAAATAGCGTAAGTCTTGGAAACAGCTCTATTGGGAGGTTCTTGCTATGTCCATCGTTAAGCTGATAGGAGAAACCGGTCTCTTTACGTCCCTGGACGAGCTCCGGCTGAAGAGGGTGGCCGACATGGCCAGGGTGCAGTTCTTCCCCGCCGGCGCCGAGGTGTTCCGGGAGGGAGACGCTCTGGGCGATTTGTACCTTCTCCAGCGCGGGTCTGTTAAGCTCACCACGGGCGTCAGGCTGTGGAACGGGGACTCAACCCTGCGCTCCATCGTCTCCGTCATTGGGCCCTACGGCACCTTTGGCTGGTCGGCCCTCATCGACCCGTACCAGGCGACCCTGAGCGCGGAGACGGAAAGGGAGTGCACCGTGGTCGCCATAGACGCCGCCTCCCTCAGGGCGGAGATGGACCGGGACTGCGAGCTGGGATACTCCGTGATGAAGGCGCTGTCCGTCCTCATTGGCGACAGGCTGCGCAGCATACAGGGCGTCTGGATGTCCGCAAAGGCGGCGGACCTGCACACGGCGCCCCTGAAGCAGGCCGTCTACGGCTAGCTCAGGCCTTGTTCTGAAGCATATCCCGGTCGCTTGCGGCCTCCGCGCCGGTGGTAGAAGCTGCACTCACAGGTTTTTTGACGTGGAGAGGCGCGGAGGCCGCAGGGCCAGGGTGTTGTGCGTCGACCCGTCGGGTCCGGGCCTTAACCCGTAACCATGCCCGTGATGTTCCCCTCCGGGTCGGTGAACATTGCTAGGGTGACGGCGTTGGGTATGACGGTGGGAGGCATTAAGGTCTTGCCGCCCAGGCTCTCCGCCTTGTCCAGGTACGCCTGCAGGTCGTCCACCTGCACGTAGATTGTGACTCGCGTCGCCGCCTCCTGCTCACCGGCAATGCCTCCGTTGATTCCCTCCTCCGTCTGGGTGTCCACCAAGCCGTAGTTCATGGGGTTGTTGGCGTTCACGTCCCACCCGAACAGGTCTGCGTAGAACTGCTGGAGCCTGGGGGCGTCCTTTCCTGTGATCTCCCAGTGTATAACGGGGTTGGGCATTTCTGCTCTCCTTTCTGTTTCTCGATGTCGCTTGAGTATAGTCTAAGGAACCTCTGAACAAGTAGCAAACATGACCACCCCACCTAATCTCACCTTTATGACCATTCCGGCGAATCCAGGAGGGTGGGGTGTGGACTCCCGCCCCCCGTATCAAGTACGGGGCATGCTTCGCGGGAGTGGACTGGACCTGTTCAGGCCATTCCTAGCCGACCTGCTCAGCTAAGCGGAACACCGTGTGCCGCGGTGCCTCCCGCACAAAGTCCTCCATTGGCGAATCGGGCGAAACGCCGAAGAACTTGCGGGTGATGGGCTCCTCCCGGACGTACCGCATCAGCACGGGAGCGCTCTTCGCGGGGTCGCGCTCCTCCTCAACCCTGAACGACTCTGTGCGGCGGCCCCTGGTCAGAGACACCTCGCCCGCGGCCCGGGCGTTCTTCACCCACTGGCGCTCCCCGTAGGGGCACACCAGCCACCGGTCTCCGTTGACCTCCATAACTGAGACGGGCGTGGTGTGCATCCGCCCGCTGTTGCGCCCCCTGACCGTCAGCAGGTGGTACTTCCGCGGCGGCAGCCCAAGCCTCACGTAGACCTTGACCAGGCGGTTCAGCATCCGCCGCGGTAGGGTTATTCTGTATGCTGCTGTCATACGTCGCTGATGCCTCTTCCTGGATTATAGCCTGCTTCGTCGGCAATTGCGCGCCGAAATTGCGGTCTACAACGCGCTTACGGCGTTTTTGGGTCGTGCCCCTACTATGCTATAATCGACCCTAGAAGAGAAGGGGCGCAGGGCGTCCCGGTTCTTCTGCTCAACAAACCAGCGTCAAGGGGATGAAATGCTGCGTCGTGACGAACCGCCTATGGTGTTCTCGGGGAGGGCGGACACCTCCCTGGCAATCGATATAAGCGAGTACCTTGGGATTCCCAAGGGTGAGTCAAACGTCTTCAAGTTCAGCAACGACAACACCTTTGTGCAGTTCCAGGAGAACATACGACAGCGGGACATCTTTCTCGTCCAGCCCTTCGCCTACCCGGTCAACGACCACATCATGGAGCTTCTGATAATGATCGACGCCGCCAAGAGGGCGTCCGCGGGCCGCATCACGGCCGTCACGCCCTACTACGCCTACGGTCGCACAGACAAGAAGGACCAGCCCCGCGTTCCCATAACCGCGCGGCTGGTGGCCGACCTCCTGAGCGTGGCCGGGGCCGACCGCGTTCTGACCATGGACCTGCACGCCGGCCAGATTCAGGGCTTTTTCAACATCCCGGTGGACGAGCTCACGGCCCTGCCCATTCTTGCCCGCTACTTCCAGGACAAGGCCATTGAGAACCTGGTGGTGGTGTCCGTGGACATCGGCATAAGCAAGCGGGCCAGGGACATGGCCGCTCGCCTGGGGGTGCCCCTGGCCATCATTGAGAAGCGCCGCGTCGGCAACGACGACAGCACCGAGAGCCTCAACATCATTGGCGACGTTGAAGGGATGAACGCCCTCACCTTTGACGACGAAATCGATACCGCGGGATCCCTGATGTCGGCAGTGGAGGCGCTGCAGAAGGCCGGGGCAAAGGACATCTACTCCTGCTGCACCCACCTGGTCCTGTCCGGGCCGGGCGCGGACAGGATTGCCCAGAGCCCCATCAAGGAGCTTGTTGCCACGGACACCCTTCCGCTGCCGGAGGAGAAGCAGACGAACGGCAAGGTGACGGTGCTGTCCGTTGCGCCGCTCCTGGGAGAGGCCATCCGCAGAATTCACGAGGGCCTCTCAGTGGGAGCCATGTTTGAATAGGAGACTTTGTAGACAATGGTAACAAAGATATTCGGCTTTCTCGGTGAGTCCAACGAGAAGGTCGTCAAGAAGCTGCAACCCCTGCTCAAGCGGATCAACTCCCTTGAGCCTGAGTTCGAGAGGCTGTCCGACGACGGTCTCAGGGCCATGACCCTGGAGTTCAAGGCGGCCCTCCAGCGCGGCGGTGACCTGGAGGACAGCCTGGACGAAATCCTCCCGGAGGCCTTCGCCGCCGTCCGGGAGGCCGCCAAACGCACCCTGGGCCAGAGGCACTTCGATGAGCAGATGATGGGCGGCATCGTCCTCCACCAGGGCAAGATAGCGGAGATGAGGACGGGGGAGGGCAAGACCCTGGTGGCGACCCTGCCCGTCTACCTCAACGCCCTGGCCGGGCGGGGCATCCACGTGGTCACCGTCAACGACTACCTGGCCAGGAGGGACGCCCAGTGGATGGGTCCCATCTACGACATGCTTGGCCTGACCATCGGCTGCCTTCAGCACCAGGCCGCGCTCTTCTACGACGCGTCTGTCAGGGACGACGACCCCAGCCTTGCGAAGATGCGGCCGGCGGACAGGCAGGAGGCCTACACCGCCGACATCACCTACGGTACCAACAACGAGTTCGGCTTTGACTACCTGCGGGACAACATGATGGTGGACAACTCCCAGAAGGTGCAGCGGGAGCTCCACTACGCCATAGTTGACGAGGTGGACAACATCCTCATCGACGAGGCGCGGACGCCCCTCATCATCAGCGGCCCGGCCCAGGAGCCGACCACCGTCTACTCCAACATCGCCAAGCTGGCCGCCCGCCTTGACAAGGGTGAGGACTTTGAGATAGACGAGCGTCATCGCTCCATCACCCCCACGGACCAGGGCATAGCCAAGATGGAGAAGTGGCTGAACGTGGGCAACCTGTACGACGCAAGCAACAACGCCTACATCCACTACCTGGACAACGCGCTGAAGGCGCGGGAGCTGTACGTAAAGGACAGGGAATACATCGTGCGGAACGGCCAGGTGATCATCGTGGACGAGCACACGGGACGGCTGATGGAGGGCCGCCGCTACTCGGACGGGCTGCACCAGGCCATAGAGGCCAAGGAGGGCGTCAGGGTGCAGAGGGAGACCATCACCTACGCCACCATCACCCTCCAGAACTACTTCCGCATGTACGGCAAGCTGGCCGGTATGACGGGAACCGCCGCCACGGAGGCTGAGGAGCTTTCCAAGATATACACCCTTGAGGTGGTCTCGATTCCCACCCACGAAGCCATGATACGCGAGGACAACCCTGACGTTGTGTTCGCCACGGAGCGGGCCAAGTTCAAGGCCATAGCCGACGACCTGGAGGAGGTGCACAAGACGGGGCGCCCCGTGCTGGTGGGCACCGTCTCCATTGAGAAGTCGGAGATGCTGAGCGACATCCTCAAGCGCCGAGGCATATCCTGCCAGGTGCTCAACGCCAAGCAGCACGAGCGGGAGGCCACCATCGTGGCTGAGGCCGGACGGCCCGGAGCCGTGACCGTGGCCACCAACATGGCCGGGCGCGGCACGGACATCATCCTGGGCGGCAACCCGGCCAGCCTGGATATGAAGCCGGAGCAGTGGCAGGAGGCCCACGACAGGGTGGTGGACCTTGGCGGGCTTCACATCATCGGCACGGAGCGCCACGACTCCCGCCGTATAGACAACCAGCTCCGGGGCCGCGCCGGCCGGCAGGGAGACCCGGGCAGCTCCCGGTTCTACGTCTCCCTGGAGGACGACGTCATCCGTCGATTCGGCGGGGAGCGCGTCAAGGGGTTCATGGAGTGGGCCGGTCTTGGAGATGACGTGCCCATCGAGAACAGGCTGGTCAACAAGTCGATAGAGGCGTCACAGACCAAGGTGGAGACGTCCCACTTCGAGGCGCGCAAGCACCTGGTGGAGTACGACGACGTCGCCAACGCCCACCGGGACGTGATCTACGCTGAGCGCCGCAAGATTCTGGAGGGCTCAGACCTCAAGGCCAACATCCAGGAGATGATTCACAAGGAGCTTGGGTCCCTGGTGTCCACCCACCTCTCCAGCCAGAACAACGAGGAGTGGGACCTGAACACCCTTACCTCCGAGCTTCAGGCCATCTTCCCCCTGCCGCCGGGCCTGGACAGGGACAGCATGGCCGGTATGCACCCCGAAGAGGTGGAGGAGCGCCTGCTGGAGCACGCCGACGCCCTCTACGGGGAGCGGGAGGAGCAGACGGGCGCGGAGGAGATGCGCATGCTGGAGCGTCTGGTCATGTTGCGCATCATAGACACCCACTGGGTGCAGCACCTCACCTCCATTGAGAACCTGCGCCAGAGCATCGGCCTTCAGGCCTTCGGGCAGCGGGACCCCCTTGTGATGTACAAGCGGGAGGGGCACCAGATGTTCCAGAACCTCCTCGACCGCATCCAGCACGACATAGTGCACACCATCTACCACACCGGCCTTGAGGCGAGGCCGGCGGTGCGCCGGACCCCGAGGCCCCAGGCGGCGCCAACGGGCGGGCAGCAGGCGCAGACCGGCGCCCGGAAGGTGGGCCGGAACGATAAGTGTCCCTGCGGCAGCGGCAAGAAGTACAAGCGGTGCCACGGGGTGGCGGCGTAGTCGGGGATGGTGTGTTATGAAGCCTCTGAACGACCGTCGTTCCTGCGAAAGCAGGAACCTCTGTCCCCAGCTTTTAGATTCCTGCTTCCGCAGGAATGACGAGATATTGGAATAGCGCTTTACCTGTTCAGAGCCTCTTATGACATCCGAACACGATAGACAGTCGCCGCTCCACACGACCAACAACCTGCACCTCACCACCACGGGCCGCAGCACGGGGCTGCCCCGCAGGGTGGAGCTTTGGTTCGCCTATGACGACGGCTGCATCTGCCTTCTGGCGGGGTCCACGGAGGACGGCCGGCCCAACCACTGGTACAGGAACCTCCAGGCCAACCCCTCCGCAAGCGTGGAGATAGCAGGCGAGACCCACACCGTCACGATGGAGCCGGTTGAAGAGCCTGAATCCGAAAGGGCCGCTATCCGGGAGCTGTTTCTTGCCAAGTTCGGCTCAGAGATCATGGAGCGGTTCTACGGGCGCGAGGGGCTTATCCCCGTGCGGCTCAGGGTGGAATAGTCGTCTTCGCCATGAACAACGCAGAGATAGCCCAGGTCTTTGAGAAGATAGCCGCCCTCCTCCAGCTCAAGGAGGAGTCGGTGTTCACGGTGCGCGCCTACCAGCGGGCGGCCCGCACCATCGACCACCTGCCAGTGGAGCTGAGCCGCATGGTGCAGGACGGCGAGAACCTGAGGGAGATACCCGGCATTGGCGAGGCCATCTCCCAGAAGATTCAGGAGATGGTAAAGACGGGTGGCCTGGAGTACTACGAGGGGCTGAAGGGGGAGTTCCCGGAGGGCATTCTGGCGCTCATGGACGTGCCGGGCATTGGGCCCAAGACGGCCCTGCGCATAAGCCTGGAGCTTGGCGTGTCCACGGTGGATGCCCTGGAGAAGACCATCGAGGACGGCAGCCTTGCGGCTCTGACTCGCCTGGGGAAGAAGACGGCGGACAACATCGCCCGGCATCTTAGCTCAATGCGCACCAAGGACACGCGCATCCCCATCGGCCGCGCGATGCCCGTGTCGGAGGCCGTGGTCAGCGCACTCAGAGAGCGATGCCCGGGCATCCAGCAGATAGGCGTTGCGGGCAGCCTGAGGCGGTGGCAGGAGACCATCGGCGACATCGACATCATGGGCACGTCCGAGCAGCCGGAGGAGGCGCTCAACGCCTTTGTGGAGCTTCCCCTGGTGCAGGACGTGCTGGTTCACGGCCCCACCAAGGCCAGCGTGGTTGTGCACGGCGGCCTTCAGGTTGACCTGCGCATGGTGGACAACGCCAGCTACGGCGCTCTAATCCAGTACTTCACCGGCAGCCAGCAGCACAACATCCGCCTGCGTGACTACGCCCGCAAGATGGGCCTCTCCCTCAACGAGTACGGCATCACCAACATTGAGACGGGGGAGATGGAGCAGTTCCTCGATGAGGACTCCTTCTACGCCCGGCTTGGCCTGCAGCCCATTCCGCCGGAGCTTAGAGAGGGGCTTTGGGAGGTGGACATGGCAGCCCAGGGTGCGCTGCCGGACCTGGTGACGGTGGGCGATATCAGGGGCGACCTCCACTGCCACACCAACGAAAGCGACGGCCGCGAGCCCCTGGCGGTGATGGTTGAAGCCGCCCGAAGCCGCGGCTACGAGTACCTTGCCATCACCGACCACTCCGCGGGCCGGGGCATAGCCAACGGCCTGAGCGAGGAGCGTCTGCGAAATCACATCGCCAATATACGAGTGCTGGACGCGAGCCTGCCGGACATTCGCGTGCTGACCGGCTCGGAGGTGGACATCCGGGCGGACGGCTCCCTGGACTACCCGGACGAGATGCTGGCGGAGCTTGACGTGGTCGTGGCTTCGGTGCACTCGGCTATGGGCCAGGAGCGGGAGAGGATGACGGAGCGGGTGATCAGGGCCATGCGCAATCCTCACGTGAACGTCATCGGGCACCTGACGACCCGGCTTTTGGGCGAGAGGGAGCCTATAGACATAGATGTGGAGGCGGTATTCAGGGCCGCCGCTGAGACGGGTACCGCCCTGGAGATCAACGCATCGCCGGAGAGGCTGGACCTCAAGGACACCCACGTGCTGAGGGCCAGGGAGCTTGGCGCGCCACTGGTCGTCAGCACGGACTCCCACGCCCTGGAGCACATGGACAACATGCGCTTTGGCGTGGCTGTTGCCCGCAGGGGATGGTGCAGGGCAGGGGACGTCGTGAACACACGGCCTTTGGCTGAGTTCCTGTCGTTCCTGGGGGGGAAGGCCTGATGACGGACGCCGTGGGCGGGCACAGCAGGGGGCAGGAGATCCTGGGCGATCCCCAGGCCATACACCACCTGAAGAAGTCCATTGCTGAGGGCAGGGACTGGGTCCAGGCGCTGCTGGAGTCCATGTCGATGTGGACTACGCCTGAGGAGACCTTCCGGGAACGCCGCAACAAGTACCTTCTGGACGGAGAGGCCTTCGACTGGCTGCTCCTGGCGGAGCGGCTTCTGGCGGAGGTGGACGGCATTGTCCCGGAGGAGGCCAGGCGGCATCTGCTTGCCACCGGCGACGTCTCAGGGTCGGTCTCCGGCGAGCAGTTCAAGGACCTGCTTGGTCACATGAAGTACAGCGCATACCTGAACTACTGGTACGGCGTGGTAGTTGAGGGCGCTGTGGTCCAGTGCGCCGAGGAGGAGGAGTGGAAGCGCCAGAACAGCGGCGGCGTGCAGTCTCCCATAGGGGTGACCGACATAGCATATCGACGCGTCTACGGCCTGGGCAGGCTGGAGCTCCTGAAGCTCTTCCGCGACCAGAAGGGTTATCCTGAGAGCGAGGTCGTTGACACCACGGAGTTCAAGGAGTTCACCTACTGGCTGTTCAAGTACCGCCTGCAGAACAGCGAGGGGGCAAAGGTGGCCAGCGACACCCGCAAGGGCATCCTGTTCCTGGAGAAGCTGCGCCAGGAGGGACGCGCCCGGTAGGTGTACATTCTGTCATATCTCAGTCATTCCCGTGAAAACGGGAATCCAGGTGGGGTGTGGTGTGGATGCACGTCCCTGTATCAAGTACGGGACAGGCTGCACAGGCATGACAGAGTTACCGTCATTCTGAGCGTAGCGAAGAATCCAAGGTTTTCGCCTACGGACATCGCGGCTTTGCGGACAGAGACTTTGGATTCCTCACTTCACTCCGTTACGTTCGGAATGACAGTGAACGCGTCCGGCCCTACCCCAGCTGTGACAGAAGCTCCTGAATGCGGTCTCTCCGCTCCTCCATGCCCTCCAGGCGGCCCCTCTCCCTATCAACCACCTCCGTCGGCGCCTTGCCTGTGAACTCCGTGTTGCTCAGCCTCTGGGACAGCCGCTCAAGGTTCTGAAGGCACTCCTGAAGCTCCTGCTCCAGCCGACCGCGCTCCTTGTCGGTGTCCACCAGTCCCTCCAGGGGAATCAGGACGGTCGCGCCGCGCAGGACGGCGGAGGCGGTCTTGTCGGCAGGCGGCCTTGGAGAGCCCTCTGCCTGGAAGAGCAGCGGCTCAGCCCTGGCAAGGCTCCTGATGGCCGGGGCCTCCTCCTCTAGGGCGGCGCTTGATGCCGAAAGCTCCACCACGGCCTGCAGAGGCTGGCCGGGCGGAATCTTGAACTCCGCCCGCACGTTGCGTATGGCCCTCACGATGCCCGTCAGCAGGTCAATCTCTTCCTCGGTGTCCTGGTCAAGGGCGTCGTCGTCCGGCGCGGGATAGTGCGCGACCATGATGGACTCGGGTAGGTCGTCCTTCTCCGGCAGCCTCTCCTTGAGGCTCTGCCATATCTCCTCCGTCACAAAGGGGACAAAGGGGTGCATCAGGCGCAGGCTCTTCTCCAGGACGTGAGTGAGGACGGGCAGGGGAGAGGGCTCCTCTCCGGCTCGCAGCCTCAGCTTTGCCATCTCGATGTACCAGTCGCAGAACTCGTTCCAGAAGAAATCTTGTATCTCTCTTTGGGCCTCCCCGAACTGGAACTCCTCCATGTGGTGCTGCAGGCGGAAGGCCACCCGGTTCAGGCGACTGACGATCCACCTGTCCTGCCTGTGCTCGGTGGAGGGCGACTGCCAGCCCTGGGCCGCAGGCGACTCGTCGATGGTGGTCAGCACGTACCTGGCGGCGTTCCACACCTTGTTGACGAAGTTGCGGCTGGCCCCCAGCTTGCCGGCGCTGATTCGCATGTCGTTGCCGGGGGTGTTGCCCGTGACCAGGGTGAAGCGCAGGGCATCGGTGCCGTACTCCTCCAGGGCGTCGATGGGGTCGGTCACGTTGCCCCGGGTCTTGCTCATCTTGGCCCCGTGCTCGTCCCTGATGAGGCCGTGAAGGTACACGTACTGGAAGGGGATCTCGCCCGTGTTGGCCAGTCCCATCATAATCATCCGTGCCACCCAGAAGAAGAGGATGTCGTAGCCCGTCTCCATCACCGTGGTGGGGTGGAAGTAGCGAAGGTCCTCGGCGTTGTCCGGCCAGCCCAGGGTCGAATGGGGCCACAGCGCCGACGAGAACCAGGTGTCGAGCACGTCCGGGTCCTGCACAAGGTCGCTGCCTCCGCAGGCCGGGCAGGCCGACGGCG
Organism: Dehalococcoidia bacterium; assembly: GCA_034422115.1. Taxonomy (GTDB): domain Bacteria; phylum Chloroflexota; class Dehalococcoidia; order Lucifugimonadales; family UBA2985; genus DAOUJW01. Next base: position 17,849 of record DAOUJW010000003.1, read on the forward strand.
GCTCGACGCCGACGATGGGCGACGCGTCCAGCTCGACGAAGATGTGGCTAGACTTCGCCTCCATCTCGGCCCAGGAGAGGCCCTTTTCGTTGAGGCCCCTGTAAGTGCCGCTGGCAAGGCCCTCCGCGGCGAGGGACTCCGGGAAGAGCACCTCGATGCTGTCACCGGCGCAGTCCAGGCAGTACCAGGCCGGGATGCGGTGACCCCAGCATAGCTGGCGGCTGATGCACCAGTCCCGTATGTTCTCCATCCAGTTGAGGTACACCCTGGCGAACCTGTCCGGGATGATCTTGATGCGCCCGTCCAGCACCACGTCCATGGCGGGCCTGGCCAGGCTGTCCACGCTCACGAACCACTGCTTGCTCACCAGGGGCTCCACCACCACGGAGCAGCGGTCGCAGTGCCCGACGGAGTGGGCGTAAGGCTCGATGGCCTCCAGCAGGCCGTCCTCCTCCAGGTCTTTGAGGATGGCCTCGCGGCAGGCGAAGCGGTCCATGCCCTCGTAGGGGCCGGCCTCGCCGTTCATTGTGCCGTCCAGGTTGATGGCGGTGATGACGGGCAGGCCGTGGCGCTGTCCCACCTCAAAGTCCACCGGATCGTGGCCGGGGGTGATCTTCAGCGCGCCCGTGCCGAACTCTGGGTCAACGGCGTCGTCCCCGACCACGGGCAGAGGGCGGTCCAGCACCGGAAGGAGCACCCGCTTTCCGCTGAGGTGGCTGTATCGCTCGTCATCCGGGTTCACGGCAACGCCGGTATCGCCCAGCAGGGTCTCCGGGCGGGTGGTGGCCACCGTCACGTGGCCCATGCCCTCCTCAAGGGGGTAGCGGATGTGGTAGAGGAATGACTGCTCCTCAACGTGCTGCACCTCCAGGTCGGACAGTGCGGTGGAGCAGCGGGGGCACCAGTTGATTATGCGCTCGCCCCGGTAGATAAGCCCCTTGTCGAAGAGGTTGGCGAAGGTGGTGCGCACCGCCTTGCTGGGCCCTTCGTCCAGGGTGAACCGCCGACGGCTCCAGTCGCAGGAGGCCCCAAGCCGCTTCTGCTGCTCGTCGATGGTGTGGCCGTACAGGTCGACCCACTGCCACACCCGCTCCAGGAATTTCTCCCTTCCCAGCGACTGCCTGGTGAGTCCCTCCTCCGCCAACGAACGCTCAACGACCATCTGGGTTGCTATGCCCGCGTGGTCGGCCCCGGGCAGCCAGAGGGTGGGGTCTCCCTTCATTCTGTGCCACCGGGTCATGATGTCCTCCAGGGTGGCCACGAGCGCGTGTCCCAAATGCAGCTCCCCCGTCACGTTGGGCGGAGGCATGATGATGGTGAACGGCTCTTTGGAGGGGTCTATTTTGGGCGCGAAGAAACCCCCGTCCGTCCAGAACTTGTAGATACGCTGCTCCACGCTGGCGGGGTCGTACGCCTTGGGGATGTCTGCTGCGCTCTGCTCTGCTTGTGTCATGTCTGAAGGACCAGCCTTGACTACGGGTTAGAGATGTGAATGTGCCACTATTCTATCACTCTGCCGTTGCCAGTCAACGAATTCAGGCGCGTTGATTTTTAAGGAAAGTTTAAGATATGTAATGTGGGACGGCGCGGGCAAGCCTACTCAACTATTCCTGCGAAGGCAGGAATCCACAGATACGGTCTGCAAAGATACGAGGCCTTGAAAGAAATGCCTTTAGATTCCCGTTTTCACGGGAATGACGAAAAACACTCCTTTCAGAATGGCACCGTAGTTGTGCAAGGGTCTCCTGAAGGAGAAGCATATCCCTTCCCCAGCCATGCGGGGGAAGGTCAGAGCCTGCCCCGTACTCGATACGGGGATGGGGGCATTAACTGATCACTCAGACGGAATGCCGCCCTCCGCCTCCCCGGCCTGCTCCGCTTTGCGCAGCATCTCTTGGGCGTTGACCGCAAAGCACCGCACGCCTGCGTCCGTGTCGTCTATCATGGAGGCCACCAGGCGCAGGGACTCCCCAAGCTCCAGTAGGGACCAGGCGGCGTTTCGCCTGACCCAGGGCGTGGGGTCGGTCAGCGCCAGGGTCAGGGCGGACGTGCTTTCGTGGTCTCCCAGCGCGCCAAGGGCAAAGGCGGCCGCGCCCCGCAGGTGCTCGTCCGGGTCTCGCATGAACATCCTGACGGGCGCAACGGCCGAGGTCTGGCCCAGCCGGTAGAGGGTGCGCACTGCGCTAAGCCTCACGGCGCGGCTCCCGTCCTCAAGGAAGGCCACCACGTCAAGGGCCGAGTCCGGGTCGCCGCGCTGGGCGATGGCGTGAAGCGACCACGCCTTTGCCATGGAGTTGTCTCCTTGCAGCACCCTGCGCAGGGCGCTGTTGGCCAAGTGGCTGTCGAAGCGCACCACGGCGTCGGCGGCCTGCTGGCGCACCCAGAGGTCATCGTCGCCAAGGGCGTCGCAGATGGCGTTCAGCGTGCGGTTCTCCCGGATTTCGCCCAGGGCGTAGGCTGCCCAGCCGCGCACCCAGGCGGACTCGTCCGACAGCGCCTTGAGCAGATCGTCCACGGCGCGCTTCTCCCTGGCCTGGCCCAGGGCCAGGGCCGCGCAGCCCCGGGTGTACTCCGAGATGTCGGAGTTCAGCTGCCCGATGAGTGTGCGAGTGGAGACATTGGGATCCGTGCGCTGCATTTGACCTCCGCCTGTTTGGCGAGTTTAGCCATACGGGGATGGAATGATAGGAATTCTATCACAAAGCCCCAGTTGCCCGTTAACAATTGGGCGGTCTGGCGGCGAAGACTGAGGGCTGTTACAATGACAGCGCCCCCGGCGCGTCTGAGACCGGGGCGAGGTAGCAAGACCGAACAGATACAGGAGGACGCCATGACCACAGTTAAGGCGCAAGAGAAGTTTATCACCGTCAACAACGTCCGGCTCCGGTACTTTGACTGGGGCACCGAGGGCAAGCCGCCCATGATCTGTATGCACGGCCACTCGGGACAGGCCCACATCTGGGACGAGTTCGCGGAGTTCATGTCAGATCATTACCACGTCTTTGCCCTTGACCAGCGGGGGCACGGCGGCAGCCAATGGACCACCGAAGGCTACGAGCGCGACGACTTTGTGTCGGACCTGGCCGCCTTTGTGGACTCCTTCGGCTTTGACAAGGTCACCCTGGTCGGCCTGTCAATGGGCGGCTGGAACAGCCTGCTGTACACCCCGCAGCACCAGGACAAGGTGGAGAGGGTCGTCATCGTGGACATCGGCCCGGAGTCCAGCGAGGAGTCCCGTCGGCTGAGAGGCACGCGCCCGCCGACGCCCCTGGAGTTCGACAGCTTCGATGAGGCAGTCGAGTGGTCGCGCGCCGGCAACCCCTGGGCCACGGACGCCCGCCTTCGGAGCGACCTGGAGGACAGGATGAAGCAGCGTGACGACGGCAAGTGGACGTGGAAGGCCGACCCCCTGCTTATGACCGTGCCCCTGCCCGACATGGAGAGCCAGGAGTCCATTGACCGCTACTGGCGGAGCCTTGAGGCCATCCAGTGCCCCATCATGGAGGTGCGCGGCCTTGGCAGCCCGCTGCTCTCGGACGACATCATTGAGCGCATGTGCAAGGCCAACCCACTCTTCGTCAACGTGGACGTGGAGGACGCCGGCCACGTCGTGCCCGTGGACAAGCCGGAGGAGTTCATTCAGGTGACTCGCGGCTTCCTGGGCGTAGGGGACTAGCCTCATAGCCACAATACATACACTGCCGACCTTCCCCTGCCTTGCGGGGGAAGGTCGGATGGGGGGCACGCGCCCTGGCTGGTTCTCAAAATGAGCCGTAGACTCCACGTTGAAACCCCTTGAAAATGCGGAAACGCTATGCTAGAGTATGTGACGCTTAACACAAGGTGTCCAACCCGACAGCGCAGGTACGGGGTAAGCAAAGCTGTAACGGCTGACAACTAAGGGGAAAGAAAGAGTGACTTCAAAACACCGCTCGGTAGTCTTATTCACTTCCCTAGTTACAATCCTTGGCGTTGTCCTTCTCACGGGCTGCCAGTTTACTTCCCCCGGCCATCCCCAGTCCACCTTTGACCCTCACGGCCCCGTGGCCGAGAGGCAGATGGAGCTCTTCTGGATTATCTTCTGGGCGGCGATGTTCGTCATGATCGTCGTGGGCGGCGGCCTGCTGTACACCGTGTTCCGCTTCCGCCGGAAGCCCGGCGACGACTCGATACCGGAGCAGACCCACGGCAACACCAAGCTTGAAATCGCGTGGACTATCGCTCCGGCCATAGTGCTGGCGATAGTTGCAGTGCCAACGGTGCTCACCCAGTTCTACGTCTCCAACACCCCTGAGGGGGATGTCCTGCAGGTGAACGTGACGGCTCACCAGTGGTGGTGGGAGATAGAATACCCCGACTCCGGGGTGAAGACTGCCAACGAGTTTCACGTGCCGGAGGATACGGTGATTGAGGTAAATATGACCTCAAGCGACGTGCTCCACAGCTTCTGGATTCCCAAGCTGGCCGGCAAGCTGGACATCATACCCGGCAAGAACCTCACCATGTGGTTCCAGGGAGACAACCCCGGCGAGTATTACGGACAGTGCGCCGAGTTCTGCGGTGAGGCCCACGCCTGGATGAGGTTCCGCGTTACCGTGGACACCCAGGAGGACTACGAGGCGTGGACGCAGGCCCAGCTGGCGGACGCGCCCACTCCCGGCGACGACTACGACGACATTCTGCCAAAGGCCGGACTCAACGTGTTCAGGACAAGTGGCTGCATCCTGTGCCACTCAATCTCCGGCGTTGTGGAGCTGCCGGACAAGGACGAGCTCAACAAGGCCTACGAGACAAGGGAAGGCTTCAGAATCAGCAAGGGCCCCAACCTGACCCACCTGGCCAGCCGCAGCACCATGGCGGCGGGCATCAGGGAGCTGAACGCCGAGAACCTGAGGGAGTGGCTGGAAGACCCCGACAAAGTGAAGCCGGGCAACTACATGGCCAGGGACGCACAGGTCTACTACGACCCGGACCAGGCCCTCACGGACACGGAGATCACGGAACTGGTGGCCTATCTCCTGAGCTTGAAGTGAAGCAAGTGGCGCTTGTGTGATGTATAATGCTCTAAAACAACGGGCAGCGCCCGTGAACAAGAACCCAAGAACCTTGGGAGGCCTGAGATGGCTACGACGCTAGGAGTGCTTCAGAGACCGACCAGCACCACGGGGCTGTGGGGCTGGATCACAACTGTTGATCACAAGAAGATAGGCGCACTTTACGGGGTGACCGCCTTCATCTTCTTCCTGATAGGCGGAATTGAAGCCACCGTCATGCGGCTTCAGTTGCACAGGCCTGAGTTTGACCTTGTCAGCCCTGAGGTGTTCAGCCAGCTGTTCACCATGCACGCCCTGACAATGATATTCCTGGCGGTCATGCCCCTCAGCGCCGCCTTCTTCAACCTTGTCGTGCCTCTGATGATAGGCGCGAGGGACGTGGCGTTCCCGAGGCTAAACGCCTTCAGCTACTGGGTCTTCCTGTTTGGAGCGATACTGCTCCAGTCCGGCTGGCTCCTGGGCGGCTCGCCCAACGCCGGGTGGTTCGCCTACGCGCCCCTGACGGGGCCCGGCGCAAACCCCGGCAACGGCATGGAGTTCTACCTGCTGGGCCTGGGCGTACTGGGCGTCTCCTCTGTGGCCGCAGCCCTCAACTTCATTGTGACCATCATCAACATGAGGGCCCCTGGTATGACCCTCATGCGGATGCCAGTCTTCATCTGGATGACCCTGGTGACCTCCTTCCTCCTGATAACCGCCTTCCCGGTCATCACCGTGGGGCTGATTGAGCTCTACTTCGACCGCGAGTTCGGCATGAACTTCTTCAACGTCAACGCCGGCGCGGACGTTGTGCTGTGGCAGCACCTCTTCTGGGTGTTCGGGCACCCGGAGGTGTACATCCTGATTCTGCCGGCAATGGGCATCATATCGGAGGTGTTGCCCACGTACTCCCGCAAGCCCCTGTACGGCTATCCCGTAGTGGTGCTCTCCGGCATAACCATCGGCTTCATGGGCTGGGCAGTCTGGAGCCACCACATGTTCACCGTGGGCCTGGGGCCGGTCGCCAACTCCGTCTTTGCCCTGACGACTATGGCCATCGCCATACCCACCGGCATCAAGATATTCAACTGGATAGGTACAATGTGGGGAGGCTCGATCAGTCTTTCCACGTCGATGCTGTATGCGATCGGGTTCATCTTCGTGTTCATTGTCGGAGGTCTCAGCGGGGTTATGCACTCCATAGCGCCCTCCGACGCCCAGCAGCAGGACACCTACTTCATCGTGGCCCACATACACTACGTCCTGTTCGGTGGCAGCATATTCGCCGTGTTCTCCGGCATCTACTACTGGTTCCCCAAGGCCACCGGTAAGCTGCTGAACGAGGGCATAGGCAAGCTCAACTTCTGGGTCACGTTCATAGGCTTCAACATAGCCTTCTTCCCCATGCACTTCCTGGGCATGGACGGGATGCCTCGCCGCCAGCCCACTTATGAGTCCGAGATGGGTTGGGATCTCTGGAACCTGGTGGCGACGGGCGGTACGTTCATCATTGTGCTGGGTGTCCTGATATTCCTGCACAACTTCTTCTGGAGTCTTAAGAAAGGCGAGCGCGCAGGAGGCGACCCCTGGGATGGCCGGACGCTGGAGTGGTCCATCCCATCGCCGCCGCCGGAGTACAACTTCGCCACCATCCCCACGGTACACGGGCGGGACGCCTTCTGGGACCAGAAGTACGCCAACGGCCACGCTGTCCCGCAGGGAGCCAGTGACCACGAGGAGCACCACGAGGATGAGGGCCACGGCATCCACATGCCCAGCCCGTCGTACTGGCCACTGGTCGCCGCCGTCGGCTTGGCCGTCTCCGGGTACGGCATGGTATTCCACGAGCCCGGACAGGTGGCGGGCGCTATCGTCGCCATAGTTGGAGTGGCGATAACAATGGTTGGAGTATACGCCTGGGCTATGGAGCCGGCATCGGAGCCCAGCGAGCACTAGAATAGGGAGATTAGCAAGTGGAACACGCTCAAGCCATGGAGCATGCCCCGGAACACGAGACGACAACCGGTATAGACCACCGGAAAATGCTCATTTGGGTCTTTCTTGGCTCTGAGTGCATGTTCTTTGGCTCTCTCATAGCCACGTATCTGATCTACTATGGCCAGAGCGTGAGCGGGCCGACCCCGGCCGACGTTCTGGACATACCCACCACCACGGTAAGCACCTTCGTCCTGCTGATGAGCAGCTTTTCGATGGTGATGGCCTATGCCAACATACGCAGAGGGAACGTCAGGAACTTCCGCATCTGGATACTCTGCACGGCGTTCCTTGGGGCCACCTTCCTGGGTTTCCAGGTCTTTGAGTTCAGGCACTTCGCCGTTCACGGCCATCTAACGCCGCGCACCAACCTGTTCGGGAGCACCTTCTTCACGCTGACGGGCTTCCACGGCGCCCACGTCACCGTCGGAGTGGTCTGGCTCGTCTCCCTCTTCGGGTACTCCTTCAAGGGCGACCTGACCCCCGATGAAGGTCTGAGCGTGGACATAGCCGCCCTGTACTGGCACTTTGTGGACATAGTGTGGATTGTGATCTTCACCGCGGTTTACCTGATAGGTGTGTTCGGCAAGTGAGAACCCAAGCTCGACCGTCGTTGTGCGTATGTGAGGAGATGAGCTATGCAGAGTAGCGCCCACGAGGCCGGCCATCCCACTCCGGCCACCTACGCGAAGATAGCTTCGATACTGGCCATCATTACGGCCATCGAGTTCGGCATATTCTACGTCCCAGACTACGCTCCGGGCTTGAAATCCACCATTATACCCGCTTTCGTTCTGCTCTCCGCCGTCAAGTTCGCGCTGGTGGGAATGTTCTACATGCACCTGAAATTCGACCACCGGCTCTTCTCCGGGTTCTTCGTGGGCGGGCTGTTGCTGGCGACGACCGTCATCCTCGCGCTCATGGCCCTGTTCGCCATCGTCTCCGGCGAAAGGATAGTGGTCGCGGTGCCGGAAGAGACCACTACGGTCGGCCACGACGCTGACACAACCACCGATACGACAACCGGCACCACTACTGACGCCGCTATGGCCGCGCCGACCCATGAGATCGGCTCCGCCAGCAGCGACGAGTTTGTGTTCACAACTGACTCCATGACGGCGGCGGCGGGAGCAGAGGTTACCGTGAGGTTCACTAATAACGCCGTCACCCAGCAGCACAACTGGGTGCTGGTGCAGGACGGCACCAAGGACGACGTTGCCACCGCCGGGCTGGTGGATCCGGTCAACTGGATCGGCCCGGACGACCCCAACGTGATAGCCAGCGTGAACCTGATCAGCCCCGGGGAGTCCGCCCAGGTCACCTTCACGGCGCCGGAGGCGGGAACCTACCAGTTCGTGTGCACCTTCCCGGGCCACAACGCCACCATGTTTGGGACCTTTGAGGTTACCCCCTAGCGGGCGCTAGGCTACATGTCTCCCTCCCTGGCCCCCTCGACGGGTCGGCTGTTGTATAATGGTGAGGCCCCGGAGTCGATGACATGTGGCACGTAGCTTCTGACACAATGGCGTCCATCTTCGGCCAGACTTATGGTTATCGGGAGAGCTTTTCCTGGTGGGAGTGGCACTGGCACACAGACCTCTACTCCGGCTTGCTGCTGTTCGCCGGGCTGTACCTCCTGTACGTGGGGCCTCTCCGGGGACGCCTGGTGTGGGCCGACGTGGTCAAGCCGACTCGATGGCAGGTGATCTCCTTCCTGACGGCCGTGGGCGTCATGCTCTTCTCGCTGGCCGGCCCCATCCACGAGCTGAGCGACAACTACCTGTTCAGCGCCCACATGGTGCAGCACTCGCTGATTACGTTGGTTGTGCCGCCTCTGCTGCTGGTCGGGACGCCGGGCTGGCTGCTGCGTCCCCTGGTGAGCAACGGCTTTGTGCTGAAGGTCGGGCGCTTCCTGACCAAGCCCCTCGTCGCCTTTCTCACCTTCAACATCATCCTGAACTTGTGGCACTTCCCCATCTTCTACGAGGGCGCGCTGCGACAGCATCCAGTGCACATCCTGGAGCACCTTCTGTTCATGTCGGCTGCCGTGATAGCGTGGTGGCCCGTGTTGAGCCCGTTGCCGGAGCTGCCCCGCATATCCTATCCGGCCCAGATACTCTACCTGGTGGCCCTGTCCATCTCCCAGACGCCGCTGTTCGCCGCCCTAACCTTCTCCAACGACGTGATGTACTCCTTCTACGAGACCACGCCCAGGATTTGGGGCATATCCCCGTTGGCAGACCAGCAGATGGGCGGGATAATAATGAAGGTCTCCTGGCTCTCCGTCTTCCTGCCCGCCATCTGCATCCTGTTCCTCAAGTGGTTCTACAGGCAGGAGCGGGAGGAGATCCAGGAGTTCCAGCCAACGCTGTGAAGATGACCAGTACCGTAGTGGAGAGAAGTCAGAGCTAAACGATGGGCGCAAGTCTCAGGCGAATGTTTCCGGCGATGGCCGTGGCCTCCCTTGTCACAGCGCTTATGGCGGTGACGATGGGGGGAGTCGTGCGCGTCACCGGCTCCGGCCTTGGCTGCCCCGACTGGCCCCTGTGCTACGGGCAGGTGATACCTCCCTGGGAGCTGACCTCCTGGCTGGAGTACCTCCACCGGCTCTCGGCGGCCGTGGCCGGGGTGTTCACCTTCCTCATGGTCGTCTCCGGCTTCGCGCGCTACGGGTCGCGGGGCACTACAATGCACCTGGTGTTGGTGTCCGGTGTGCTCATTGTGATACAGGCCGGGTTCGGGGCGTACACCGTCCTGTCGGAGCTGAGTCCGGGCGTGGCCCTGATACACACCGCCATCGCCACAAGCCTTGTGGGTGTGCAGGCGGTCATAGTCGCAAGGACAGTCGAGCCGTTCAGGCCGCAGTCGGTAGACGTGGTCTGGGACAACAGATGGGACAGGTTCCGGCGACTGATAGTGGCGCTGGCAGCCGTCACACTTCTTGTTATACTGACGGGGGCATACGTGACCCGCACGGAGGGGGCTTCACTGGCGTGCACCTCCATACCATTGTGCGGAATATCGGTAGGGGACATGGCAACAGTACACTGGATTCACATGATACACAGGGTTGCCGCCTTCCTGGCGGTAGTCTTCATGGTCGTGGCCGTGATAAGGGCTATTGGCGTCGGTCAGGCGGGCATCGTCCAGTTTACGTGGCTGATGAGCGCGGTGTTGGGGTCGCAGGTGGCCCTTGGCCTCGGCAACGTGCTGCTGCGCCTGCCAACGGAGATTCGCGCCATGCACCTAGTTGCCGCCGTCCTCTTCTTCGCCGTTGCCATGCTGCTGGTCGGACGCTTGTGGAACGGCGCGTCGGACGCCGAGGAGTCACTCATGACGCCCGGCAGGGCCAACTATGGAGTAGCCCGGTGAAGACCGGCTTCACGTCCAGCGAACCGGCGACGGCTCTGTACCCGCGGCTGCTGTCCACTGCCAGGGTGTACTTCCGGCTCACCAAGCCCAGGATAGCCCTGCTGCTCCTCATAAGCACAGCCGCCGGAATGCTTGCGGCCGGGGGCGGCACGGTGGCCTGGAGCACGGCGGCCATCATCCTGCTTGGCGGCTACCTTTGCTCCGGTGGCGCGGGCGCTCTCAACTGCTACCTTGACCGGGAGCTGGACGTGGAGATGGAGCGCACCCGCCGACGGCCTCTGCCCCTGGGACAGATAGCCCCCAGGCACGTGTTGATATTCAGCATAGCCATCAGCCTGCTCTCCATACCTCTGTTTCTCCTGATAAGCCCCCTTGTAGCCGTGCTGGGGGCCGTCGCGTGGCTGTACTACGTGCTGATCTACAGCGTCTACCTCAAGCGGCGGACTCACCAGAACGTCGTCGTGGGAGGGGCGGCCGGCGCGTTCCCGCCCCTGATTGGCTGGGTCGCCGTATCCGGCAGCATAGACATGTCCTCCATCTTCCTGTTCCTCATAGTCTTCTTCTGGACGCCGCCCCACGCCTACGCCCTGATAATGGTGTTCAAGGAGGACTACAGAAAGGTCAGCGTTCCCATGCTCCCGGTGGTGCTGGGCGACAGGGAGACGGCTCGACACATCCTTCTCTACTCCGTCCTGCTTGTTCTCGTGACGGCTCTGCCCGCCGTGCTGGGCCTGTTCGGTGCTCTGTACCTCGCAACGTCCGTCCTTCTGGGCGTCCCCCTTGTAGCCCTCTCCGTAAAGGTGTACCGCTCACTGGAGCGGGTGTGGGCCATGCGGCTGTTCAAATACTCCACCGTGTACCTGGCGGCCCTGTTCCTGGGCCTGGTCCTGGATCGCGCCTTTGTGGCCTGATTCAGTTGTTCCGAAATCGAAGCGATGGCTGCTTGGTGCGATATGCGCCATCCTTGTTACTGCCCTCGCCTGCGGCTCCGAAGCCGACGACCTGCCCGTATACTACGAGTCTCCCTCCTTCTCCCTGACCGACCAGCTGGGGCGCACGGTCACCGATGGCGACCTCCGGGGCAGGGTTGTCCTGGCAAACTTCGTCTTCACCAACTGCGTCGAGTTCTGCCCCACGCTGACTCCGCGCATGGCGCAGGTGCAGGAAAGGCTGGAGGAGGACGGCCTTCTGGGTAGCGAGGTGGCGCTGCTCTCCTTCACCGTAGACCCGGAGTACGACACCCCGGACGTGCTTCGGGCTTACGCCAACACCCACGGCGCAGACCACGACGCGTGGCGCTTTCTGACCGGGTCGCCGGAGGAGATGCGGCGCATCGTGACCGACGGCTTCAAGCTGACCTTCACGGAGGTCCCCAAGACGTTTGAGCACCTGCATACGGACGGCTCGGTGCACGTTCACGAGTACGACGTAGCCCACACAAACAGGCTGGCCCTTCTGGACGGCGAAGGGCAGATCAGGGCCTACTACGACGGCGCGGTCGAGTGGGACATGGACCTTGTCCTGGGAGACATACGCAGTCTGGCAGGGTAGGGCTGCGTTCGCCAATAGCCGGGGCGAAACCAGAGGCGGGCAGCCTTCCGGAGACCGCCCGCCCTTCGATCAGTATTCGAGCTAAGGCGCGGCCTTACCAGGCGTACCTGTCCTCTCCGGTGAGCTCATAGCGGTTCTGGGCCATACCCACGCCTACTATCATCAGACATACGGAGCTGAACAGCAGTAGTATGGCGGATGTCCACGCAAACTGGGTGAGATCGACGTTCTGGAGCTGTTGGGCGCCGGTGAAGTGGACAATGCCCACAAGGCCGGACAGGATCAGGCCGTAGGGGGCCAGCTTGTAGATGCTCATCTCCTCAAACCGGGGAGCGAGGCCAATCCCGGTGAACATGGTAGCGATAGGAGAGACGGCAAGGAACGCAAAGTGGACTCCCGCCATGGCCGTATAGACCGTCAGGGCAAGGACTTCAAGGTCCGCCTGCGCATCCGGGCCCGCGCCCAGATCGTGCCGCATGATGTGGACAACAATGTGCCTCATGCCCATTCCAACTATGAATACCCCCCAGGTGAAGAGGCTGGTTACCAGCCCGAAAAGCAATGCTGAATTGGCGAATCCGCTCTGCTGACCCAGCAGTCGGAACAACCCCAGGAATCCATACGCCTCAAGCAGCATGGCGACTATGAATGTCAAGGTCAGTATGTGGGTGAGGCTTGCGTTGTCAGTCCAGACGTCGATGACGGCGAGGAAGTCGGACTGCTCCACGGGGTCTATTATTGCTCCCCCGGGGTAGAAGGCGGATGACAGGAAGGCCAGGAGGATTCCCGCGGTCAGGGCTATCCCCGCGGACTTTGTTGATGGAAGCAAGTTCGAGTCTGACGAAATCATATCTACCCTCCTGATGGATGTTTCGCGGCTCCCATTGGCAACCAGGCGAGGCTCTTGATGGAAGTCTAGCATTGGCGTCAAGCGGGCTTCAACTTCATTGACGATACAACGGGTCGGACTTATACTACTGGCAGTCTATTAAATCTGTTCTAAAGGTGGGCCATGAGGGTATCGTGTTTGCAGGAAAACCTTAACCGGGGGCTGAATCTGATTAGTCGTGCGGTGGCTACCCGCACCACTCTGCCAATAACCCAGAACGTCCTCATGGAGACGGACCAGTCCAGGCTCAAGCTGTCGGCCACCAACCTGGAGCTGGCCATCACAACCTGGGTGGGAGCCATGGTGGAGATGGAGGGAGCCATCACCGTCCCGGCAAGGCTTCTCTCGGACTTCGTTGGTTCCCTTCCCAACGAGAAGATAGACATGGAGTTGACCCCGCGGCCCAAGGGGGTGCACTTCAAGTGCGCCCGGTTTGAGGCCCACATAAACGGCGCGGACGCCGAGGAGTTCCCGCCCATACCCACGGTTGAGGATGGCATGACCGCCCGCATAGACCCCCAGGTGCTGCGGACGGCCATCAGCCGGGTGGTCTTTGCAGCCGCCACGGAGGACACTAGGCCCGTGCTCACCGGCGTCAAGCTGGAGGCGTCTGAGCAGACCCTAACCCTGGCTGGCGCGGACGGCTTCCGGCTGGCGGTGTACAGGGCCCCGCTCCTGGAGCCTGTGCCGGAGGAGACCCACGCCATAGTCCCCGCCAGGACCCTCGGCGAGCTGCAGCGCCTGCTTGCCGACCAGGACGAGCCCGTAGACCTGGTGGTCACCCCCTCCAAGAGCCAGCTGCTGGTGCACTTGAAGAACGTGGAGATAGTTTCGCAGCTCATCCAGGGCACCTTCCCCAACTACAGCCAGCTAGTGCCCCAGGGCTTTGGCACCAGGGCGGTGGTTGACCTTCAGGACTTCAACCGGGCGGCCCGGGCCGCATCCATATTCGCACGGGACGGCGGCGGCATTATCCGGCTCCAGATGACTCCCGGCTCCAACGACTCAGTGGGGAAGATGGTAATCGCCTCCAGGGCAGAGGAGACGGGCGACAACCAGGGCGAGATAGACGCCAAGGTAGAGGGCGACGAGGCCAAGATCGCCTTCAGCAGCCGTTACCTGACGGAGGTGCTCGGCGCAATGGAGCGCGGCGAGGTAGCCCTGGAGACCACAACGCCCTCCAGCCCGGGCGTGGTGAAGCCCGTGGGCAACGAGGACTACGTCCACGTTGTAATGCCCATGTTCGTGCAGTGGTAGCCGTCGTCGCTCCGCTACACTGGAGCAAATATGCGAGTCATAGTATCATAGTACTAGTGAATAGGATTTAAGATAATGATCTGTCTAGCGCAAGGAGGGCACAGTGACAACCTCTGAGGAAAGAGACAGGACGACGAGGCTAGAAGTGGCTTACGAGTTTGTCAAGGAGAATATGGCAACCCAGGCTGATATTGCGCGGCTGGAGGGGAAAATTGAAGCCTTTGAGAGCCGCTTGCTTCTACGGTTTGTTGCCGTTGCCCTACTTATGTCCAGCGTGATCGTAGGTGTCCTGAAACTCTGGCCCTAGCGTTTGTCTAACTCCTTGGGCAGACTTGATTATTAGCTCTGTCGACTCTGACGTGAGCATTCCTGTGCCTACGGACTTACCCCTGTAACCTGCCTGTTACCATAACGTAACGTGGTTGCAATACCTGGAAGGTATGTTAGAGTCCCAACTCTGTCGAAACGGACGCGAGGCGGGCAGGGAAGGGCACAGGAACGCCCGGAGGGAGAGCTAACGCGCTATGTTAATGGACTCATTCCCCGCAGGCCAGTCTCTGAACGAGTTCCTGGACTCCAGCGGAGATGTACGCCCCGTCTACGAGGGACTAAGGAACAACCTGGACAGGCTGGGCGTGGACGAGATGCAGCGTCGCTGGCAGCAGGCCAGAGACCGGTCCATGATGGACGCCTTCACCTTCCGGCTGGACCCCCGGGAGTTCCGCACCGTGCCGATAGACTGGATTCCCCGGATCATTCCCAGGGAGCACTGGGACAGGATTGCCGAGGGCGTCGGCCAGCGCCTGAAGGCTATCAATCGCTTCATGCTGGACCTTTACTGCGGCGAGCAAGGCATCGTCCCCGGAGACGTTCTCTTCTCCTGCCACTACTATAACCCGGAGCTGCAGGACTTCCGGCCTCCCAAGGACGTTTTTGTCCACATCTACGGCGTAGACCTTGTCCACATGGGGGAGGGGAACTACGTGATTCTGGAGGACAACCTGCGCATTCCGTCCGGCATCAGCTACCAGATGAAGTCCACGGAGATTGGCCTGCAGGTCATGCCGGAGCTGTCAGAGGGCTACAACATCGTTCCCTACGACATAAAGGCGGCCTACCAGGAGATGTTCCTCTCCCTGTGTGACACTGACTCCCCCTCCTGCGTGCTGCTGACGGACAGCAAGTACGGCGCCGCCTTCTTTGAGCACCGCTACCTGTCCGAGCTTCTGGGGATTACCCTTGTGGAGGGGTCAGACCTGTACATAGGGGGCAACGGACGGGTGTGGTGCAGGTCAATGGACGGCGACTTTGAGGTTGACCTGATATACCGGCGCGTGGAAGACCTGGACATGTTCGTGCCGGGGCTGATGGAGGCTTACCTGAACAGGAAGGTCGTCTTGGTGAACGCGATGGGCACCGGGGCCGTCGACGACAAGCTGGTATTCCTGTGGGTGCCGGATATGATAAAGAGCTACCTGGGGGAAGACCCCATCCTGGAGCAGGCGGTCTCCTACGACCTGCGGTCGCCGACCGAGCGTCAGTACGTCCTGCAGAACCTGGACAACCTTGTGCTGAAGATTCGCCAGGGGTACGGCGGCCTGGGCGTCTACATCATGCCGGATCTGGGAGGAATGTACAGGAATCGTCTGGCGCGCCAGGTGATCGAGCAGCCACAGACCTTCATCGCCCAGGAGACTCTTGACTTTTCAAAGCACGTGGTGTTCGATGAAGAGAGCGGCAGGCTGCAGGAGCGGTACGTCGACCTGAGGGTTTTCGCCACCCAAAACGGCAACGGTGAAGTCAGCGTGTTTCCGGGAGGTCTCACACGTGTATCCCAGGCTTCCAGTCGGGTCACCAACAACTCTTCAGGTGGGTCATGCAAGCCGAGCTGGGTAGTCATGTAGGCAGCGGCGCAGTACCCGTCCACTACGCCTACGTGGCCAGGTACACCTACTCGGACGTGGTGGTCCAGAACGACAACTTTCTGCGACTTTCCGCCTACTCAGACCAGCGTCAGTGGGTTGAAAGCCGCGATATCCAGACCAGCCCGGACGGGAGGAAGGTGGGCTACTCCGACCGGTTCGGCAACGCGGTGCATCGGGCGCGGATTATGACCCCGCACCAGGAGCTTATCATCGCCTCCATAGGCGAGGTGTACTTGGATGAAGAGTCGCCGCCGGTCGTCGATATGTCCCTTTCCTCAATGGAGCGCCGCCCGGACGCCTTCGAGTTCCTGGCGCCCTCTCCGCTGGTGGATCCCTCTACCGTGGAGGACGCGGCCAAAGCCATTGCCGGCGATTCATCAACCCTCCTGGAGCTAATCCACAGGGTTGTGAAGTGGGTGAGGGAGGAGGTGAAGTACCAGAGGGGTAACACCTCGGTCAACACCTCGGCCCTGGACGTGCTGAACTCCATGGAGGGCGTCTGCCAGGACAAGACGCACCTGGCGCTGGGCATGATACGGGCCCTGGGCGTGCCCGCGCGCTACGTGAGCGGTCTGCTGACCCGCCAGGCCGGCGAGACCCACGCCTGGCTGGAGTTCCACCACCAAGAGGCCGGCTGGCTGCCCGCTGACCCCACCAGGGGCGTAGTCATCGAGATAGGCGCCGACTACCTCAAGCTGGGAGTCGGGCGCGACTACTCGGACGTGCCGCCCGTCTCAGGCTCCTTTATCTCAAGAGGGTCGGGACAGCTGGACTTTACAAAGGCGCAGGTGTACTTCGACAGAGATCACATTTCCTTCGATGACGCACTGGGCCTCATTGAGAATAACAACGGGTGAAAGAGGTGAGGAGATGGTAGAACCAAGGGCTTGGTCATTCAACTCAGACAGGTGGCTTACCGACTCCAGGGTGTACAACCTCATCTGGCTGGGCCGCTGGCTGGAGCGGGCCGAGAACGTGGCCCGGGTAATCAACACTTTTGCCAGGCTGGCGATGGACAACGGAGAGGACGTACACGCGCTGGCGGCGTCCCTGGTCAATGCCGCCAGGCTTCGGGGCATTCACATCGATGAGCCGGACCACTCTCTGTCCATGCTCCTCAAGTACCATGAGCCGTCCTCCATCTACCACAGCATGTCCACTGCCCGGAACAACGCAACGCAGGTGGGCACCGTGGAGCTAATCAGGGCCGTGTCTAGCGTGCTGCTGATACTGGACGGGGCCAGCCTGCCCCTGCAATCGACGGAGGAGGCCTACAGCCTCACCAACAGCGTCCTGGACGGCCTGCAGGAGGTCTACGGCGTAATAGAGACCAACTGGTTCCACAAGGAGTCCCTCTCGGAGGAGGAGGTGTACAGGAGGTTTGTCCAGCAGTAGCGCCAACCTTACTGCGGGACCACGGCCAGCAGCACCTCCACCCGCACCTCGTCCTCAATGCTGGCCACGGAGGGCGCAGTTGGGGGCGGAATGTCCAGCTCCTGCCAGGTGAAGGTCGTGCGCCCCAGGATGAACAGCTCGCCGCCGTCGTCCCGCGCCTCGATGTCGAACTCCATAGGCACCGTGATGCCCCGGATGTCCAGGGAGCCGTTCACCTTGGTCATCACCGTCTCTCCGGCGTCCAGCCCATCCGGCAGCGGGCCCACGTCCGGCACGGTGAAGGTGGCGAACTGGTGGTCGCCGAACATCCTGCTCCTGACGTACCTGTCCCTGTACTGCTGATCGCTGGACAGCGTGTGCAGGTCTATCTGGACGGCGGACTCCCGGCCGTCCAGATGCACCTCTCCAGATAGGGTGGTGGTGCGCATAACGGCGTCGTTGGGCAGGGGCAGCCTCACAAGCTGCTCCTCCACCGTGAAGGTGGCCTCAGACCCGTCGGACACAACGAAGGTTATTCCATCGTAGTCACCCACGCTCCTCTCCGTCATCGCAGGCTCAGCCGTGGGCGAAGGCTCAGGTGTGCCGGGCATCATTTCGGCCGTCGCCGTTGGCGCGGCAGTGGGTTCCATCTGGGAAGGGGTATTTGTGGGGACCGGCGTGGAGGTTGGCGCGGGCGCGGCGGTCGGCTCTTCGGAGCCACAGCCCACCAGCAGCATCAGAAAGAGGGATAGGGCGGACGCCGCAATCAGGAGTCTGGGATTAGTTGTCATATTGGACCGTCTCTTTCTGCACGAAAGCTGCCTTAGATGGGGGAGTCGGAGTCTAGGATAACATAGGATGAAGTCCTTGGGGGCAGCTCCAGCCGGCCGCTCTCCTGGTCGCCCTGGTCGGCCAGCGCGATGCCGAGGCTGACCGCCAGTAGCAGCAACAGCGCCGTCGCCCAGCGTGGCAGCCACGAGCCTGCCCGGGCAAGGTGTGGGGTGATAAAGCCCGTCAGCCCAAAGACAACGACCGCCAGAGGGAGAATGTATGAGATAGAGCGCTCCAGCTGCGTCTCGCCCACCACGGCGGCAATGGCGACGATGGCGAACACTAGCCAGTGGACGGAGTGGAAGATGACCCACTGCCGCGCCCCCCGGCCCTCCGTAGCCCGCCAGAGCGCGCTGTCGGCTAGGCCCACGGCCAGCGCACCCACCATCACCGACCCGCCGTTGAAGAAGGTGTCCGTAGGCGCTTCCAGCGGGAGGTTGACCAGCACGGCCGCAATGGCGGCAACCGACCCCGCAGTGAGGCCGGCCCGCACGGGACAGATGCCGTCACGTGGCTCCGTTCTGTTGGTAGCTGTGGACAATCTACTTCAGACCTCTTTTGCCTCAAGTGTTGTGAGATATGGCTGGGTAGTAGTGGTGAACAGGATTACGCCATTCTAGCACAGGCTCTGCCTTGCTATAAGAGGTGGGTTGATACTCAGTCTCCCTGGTAGTAGACTATACTTACACTATACAGGACGTAGTCGAAGAAATTATGAACGAGACACAGGTTTCCCGCCCCAACCTCATGGCCGTGCTGGAGGATCGAGGCTACAGGTCTACGGCTCCCAGGCTGGCCATCATCCAGCTACTGGAGATGAAGCAGGCGGGCTTTACCGCTGAGGAGATCAGCGAAGAGCTTCCGTCCGTGGGCCGGGCGACGGTCTACAGGACCATCAAGCTCCTTCTGGAGGAGGGGGTTATCTGCAAACTCGCTCTGATGGACGGCGCCCCGAAGTACAGCCTCTCCCGCAACGAGCACCATCACCACACAGTGTGCGTCAAGTGCGGCACGGTCGGCGAGTTCCGGGCTGCGACGGTGGAGCGTCTTCTGCGAGCCGTCGGTAGCGACATTCCGGGCGAGGTGGTCGGTCACCGCATGGAGTTCTACATCAACTGCCACCAGTGCCAGGCCACCGACAATAGCGGCTAGACTTGCATGGCCTCATTGAAGCCGACGTCCGCCTAACTGCCCACTGAGTTAGCTCTATGCGTCAGCCACCTGCCGCCACGTTCAAGAGATTGGTGGCTATGGCGTCTGCGCTGGCTCTGGTTTTGGGCGCCTGCACCTTTGACGCATCCACGACCGAAGTCCTTGAGGTCGAGGTCGGCCCTGAGCTTGTCGACTGCGTAGGCGTTGGGCCCATGAAGTGCATGGTGGTTGACGGCAGCTTCTTCTACAGCCGGATAGAAGGCTTCGACTACGAAGAGGCGTACGTCTACAGGCTCAGGATAGAGAAGTTCGAAGCCTATCCGGGCCAGGAGCCGCCCCAGGACGCCTCCAGGTACGGCTATCGGCTCATTGAGGTCATAAGCAAGACGCCCGCCTAGCCTGGGGATTTGCCTCGTTGCTTGCAGGGGGTATTCCCGACACACGTTGAAGATGCCTAAGCTGGCTAAAGCAGACTTTCTTTCCCGCTCATGTTGAGCTTGTCGAACCAGAGCGGGAATACAGCAAGCGTAGGGCGTCCCCCGCTCACCCTTCGACAGGCTCAGGATGAGCGGTGTTGTCTGCTAACGCTGATACACCATGGGGAATGCCTGCAATAGCGCGGTGTAGTCGCGCAGCCTTTTTGGTGGTAATATGGGGTAGTTTCCCTCAACCCACTATTCTGGTCGTCGAATAGCGCCTGGCGCACGGAGCGGCAAGGCCGGCTCACCAAGTGCGGTGGTGAATCGGAAAGGAGGGCACAGTGGACTTCGAGATCCACTACACGGACCAGCAGCAGCAGTTTCGAGGGGCCCTCCGCGCCTGGCTGGACGACAACATGCCCAAGGACCTGGACATCCCGTCGGACGGCAGGCCCCTGGACAAGGAGACACAGCAGAAGGTCAGGGATTTCCGGTGCAGGCTGGGCGAGAAGGGCTGGCTGGCGCCGTCCTGGCCCCTGGAGTGGGGCGGCGGCGGGCTGCACCCGGAGTTGGAGGAGGTCTTTCTGGAGGAGATCAGGCGGCTGAACCTCCCGTCAATCGGCAACACCCAGCGCTGGATTCCGCCTCTACTGGTCTGGGGCAGCCCGGAGCAGAAGGAGCGATACGTGCCCCCGGCCCTCCGGGGTGAGACCATTGTATGGCAGCTCTTCAGCGAGTTGGAGACGGGCAGCGACCTGGCCTCCATCAAGACCCACGCCGTCCGCGACGGCGGGGAGTGGATCATCAACGGCAGCAAGGCCTTTGTTCTGGGCCGGTTTGACCCCGACTACCTCTGGACGCTTGCCGTCACTGACGTCACCCGTCCTGAAAAGCTCAATCTCGGCGTGTTCATGATAGACGCCGCCACTCCGGGCATCTACGTCAGCAGCCAGGATCTTCTCTTGGGCAGCGACAGCCACATCGAGTTGGACGACGTGCGCGTGCCTGGGGACTGCCTGATCGGGCACCAGTATCAGGGGTGGGAGATAGCCCAGGCCACCATTGGCAGTGAGCGTGGTGGCTACATGATCTTCCGTGGCGACGATGAGACCGTCCGCAGCGTGCAGGAGTTTCTCAGGCAGCAGGGCAGGGAGCAGACGTAATACTACGTTGATCCTAAAAGAGAGCGAGAGGCTGTGGGAACACAGCCTCTCGTGCTTTTCTTCGTCATTCCTGCGGAAGCAGGAATCCAGTACCGTTGTCTTGTAAGCCTAGTCGAACCTTATGCGCGGGTCCAGCCATGCGTACGAGATGTCGACTATGATGTTGGTCACGATTATCCACATGGCAAAGAAGGTGACCAGGGACTGCACAATGTTGTAGTCCCGGCTGTTCATCCCCGCCACAAGGTACTGGCCCAGCCCGGGCATCTGGAAGATGGTCTCCATAATCACGGAGCCGCCGATGATTGCCGCTATAGAGAACCCAACAATGGTCACCACGGGCAGCATGGCGTTTCTCAGGGCGTGGCGGTAGGTGACCACTGCGCCGCTCAATCCCTTGGCGTGGGCCGTCCTGATGTAGTCCTGTCGCAGCACCTCCAGCATTGAGGAGCGCAGCATCCTGGCTTTAACCGCCGTAGAGCTGTAGCCCACGATGACGGCGGGCCAGAACATAAGGCTCAGGTTGCCGAATGGGTCTTCGAAGAAGTCCTTGTACTCCAGCCGCGGGCTCCAGTCGAAGAGATACAGCCCCACCACCAAGAGCATCGTCGCAATCCAGAAATTGGGTATGGACAGGCCGCCCAAGGAGAACACGCGCCCGACGTAGTCGCTCCAGGTGTCCTGCTTTAGGGCCATCAATAGCCCCACCGGGAACGCTATCAACACGGATAACACCAGACTCAGAATGCCCAGCTCCATGGTCACCGGCAGCTTCTGCTTGAAGTCATCCCACACGTTTCCGCCGTGGAAGTAGGAGGTGCCCCAGTCAAAGGTCAGCATGTCCCCCATCCAGACCAGGTACTGCATGTGGAGGGGCCTGTGCAGCCCCAGATTTTCCCTGATTCGATCCAGCGCCTCCTCATCTATTGACACAATGTCGTCGTCCCCCTGGGTGTACACCATCATTGCCACGTCCCCCGGGGCTATCCGGAGGATGACGAAAATCAGAAGCGATACGAGGAATGCGCTGAGCATCCCCTGCAGTAGTCGTTGTGCGATGTATCTGTGCATGGCGTCCTTCTATTGGATGTTAGGTGCTAGTTTACACCAGCCGGACGGGGTTTGCCAGATGGTTCCACTCTTCTCTAGGTGACTTCCCCGAGGAGCGTACGTCTGGTGTCAGCCAACCGCATAGGATGTCCACCAGGGTGTTGATTGCTATCACCCACACGGCAAAGAAGAGGGCCAGGGATTCTATAATTGGGTAGTCTCTCTGGTTTAGGGCCGCGTTAAGCATACGGCCTACGCCGTCCAGAACGAAGACCTGCTCCATTATCAGCGTGCCGCCAAGGATGACCGGAAGGATGAGCGCAAATATAGCTGCCGCTGGGGCAAGGGTATGCTTCAGTGTGAGTAGGAATATCATGGCTGGGTGCGGCGGCTCTGATGCAGTCACATCCACTACGTAGTCTTGGCGCAGCGCGTCCAGTGTGGAGGAGCGCATCATCAGGGCGACAGCGGTAGCGGTCGGTATACCAAGGACTAAAGCGGGCCAGACAAACAGGATCAAGTTGCCCCTTGGGTCTTCTAAGGGTGGAATATATCCGACCTTAGGGCTCCACTCCAGGAATCGGATACCCGCAACCAGCAGTAGTGTAGCTGTCCAGAACACAGGGAGGGTCAGCCACGTTCTAAAGACAGCCCGTCCGAGAATGTCTATCCATGAGTTTCTCCTGAGGGCCATGAATACCCCGGCAGGTATGCCGACTAGCACTGCCATAGCGTGGGCCATGATGACGAGTTGGAGAGTCGCCGGCAGGACGCTGAAGAACATTTCCCATATACTCTCACCGCTAAACCATGACTCTCCCCAGTTCCCAGTGGCCCAACCGCCTATCCATCTGAGGTACTTCATATGCAATGGCCCATGCAATCCCAAGTCCTCTCTGATCATTCTCAGTTCTTCCTCGGTGGGTTCCCATCCTCCAATACCCAGCATCATATAATCTTCAAGTCCAAGAGTAGAACGGAGGATGGCAAAAAGAATCAGAGATACTATGAATGCGGTGATCAGCCCCGCCAATAGCCGCCGGGCAATGTATCTGAGTATAAGCCACCTCCTGCGCCCGGGCTACACCAGCCGGACGGGGTCTGCCAGATGGTTCCACTCTTCTCTAGGTGACTTCCCCGAGGAGCGTACGTCTGGTGTCAGCCAACCGCAGAGGATGTCCACCAGGGTGTTGACCGCAATCACCCATACGGAGAAGAAGAGGGCGAGGGATTCTATAACAGGGAAGTCCCTCTCGTTTAAAGCCGCGTTAAGCATACGGCCTACGCCGTCCAGAACAAAAACCCGCTCCATTATCAACATCCCTCCGAGGATAGCCGGGAAGGTAAGTGCCAAGATAACGGCTGCCGGCGCAAGGGTATGCTTCAGTGTGAATAGGAATATCATGGCTGGGTGCGGCGGCTCTGATGCAGTCATATCCATTACGTAGTCTTGGCGCAGCGCATCCAGTGCAACTGAGCGCATCATCAGGGCGACAGCGGTAGCGGCTGGTATACCAAGGACTAAAGCGGGCCAGACAAACAGGATCAAGTTGCCCCTTGGGTCTTCTAAGGGTGGAATGTATCCGACCTTGGGGCTCCACTCCAGGAATCGGATACCCGCAACCAGCAGTAGGGTAGCTGTCCAGAATATGGGGAGGGTCAGCCACGTCCTAAAGACAGCTCGTCCGAGAAGGTCTAACCAAGAGTTTCTCCTGAGGGCCATGATGATCCCGGCGGGTACGCCCAAAAGCACTGCAATAGTCAGGGCCATTGCAACCAGCTGAAGGGTTGCCGGCAGACCCTCCATGAACTTCTCCCATATGGCTTCTCCAGAGAACATGGACTCGCCCCAGTCCCCAGAAGCCAAGCCTCCAACCCAACTGAAGTACTGTATGTACAGAGGGGCGTTCAAGCCTAAACGCTCTCTGATAGCCCATCGCACCTCCTCGGCTGGTTGTAAGGAAACCCCACCAATGGGTTCAATAGCTACAAAGAGCTCTTGATCAACGGCAATGCGTAGAAGGGCAAAAACAAGGATGGATACTACGGAGGCCGTGAGCAGCCCTACCAATAGCCGCCGTGCAATGTATCTGAGCATAAGCCACCTCCCACCGTAGGAAAGCGCTTTACTTTGGAGCAAGATGATAGAGGTGGCGGTGGGGCGCGTCAACGAGAGCCGTCAGTATTTTGGGGACTTTGCGATGCTCTCTCCTCAATATTCTGTGCCTAAGAAGAAAGCAGCCCTAGCTGTAAGGAAAACGTAAGAGTTTCGTAATGTTTGAGTCACTGGCCTGTCCAACAAAAGAAGCAGGGGCGATTCGCAAATCGCCCCTGTGGGAGGTTACCAGAGTCGGGCAGGGGAGTATCCCCACGCCCTTACTACCTGATGGCGGCTATGGTGTCCGGGATGCCCTCAATGGCCATGAGCTTGTTCAGGGCGTTGACGTAGGCCTTGGCGCTGGCAACTATGATGTCCGTTGAGGAGCCCCGCCCCGTGTAAATCTTGCTGTCCCGCGAAATCCGTATGGTCACCACTCCCATTGCGTCCGTGCCCTCAGTGATGGAGTCAATGGAGAACTCCTGGAGGGTGTTGGGCACCTGGAGTATACGATTGATGGCGACGCACACCGCGTCCACGGGGCCTGTGCCTGTGCCAGCGTCGGTCAGAGTACGGCCTTCGGGGTCGATGATGCGCACCGTGGCCGTGGCGATCTCGTGGTCGCCGCAGGACACCTGGACGTGGTCCAGCTTGCAGATCTCGACCTCAGACCGGCGGTGGTCGCCCATCAGCGCCTCCAGGTCCCGGTCGTCAACCTCGCGCTTCTTGTCGGCCAGGTTCTTGAACTCCTCGAAGACCGAGTTCAGGTTATCCTGATCCAGGTGGTAGCCCAGCTCCTCCAGCCTTGCGCGAAGCCCGGCGCGGCCGCTCAGCTTGCCCAGCACCAGGCTGTTGCTGGGAATGCCGACGGACTGGGGGTCCATTATCTCAAAGGTGGTGCGCTCCTTGAGCACGCCGTCCTGGTGAATGCCGGAGGCGTGGCGGAAGGCGTTCTGGCCCACAATGGCCTTGTTGGGCTGTACGGTGAAGCCGGTGATGTCGCTGACCAAGCGGCTTGTGGGATACAGCTCCGCGGTGTCTATGCCAATATCGACACCGAAGTAGTCCTTCCGGGTGGCCAGGCTCATAATGACCTCCTCAAGGGAGGCGTTCCCGGCCCTCTCTCCTATGCCATTGATGCACCCCTCAACCTGGCGAGCGCCCACCTTGACGGCGGCCAGGCTGTTGGACACCGAGAGGCCAAGGTCGTTGTGGCAGTGCACTGAGAGCACAGCCTTGCCGATGTTGGGCACGTTGCTCTGGATGTCCACCAGCAGCCTTGCGAACTCCTCCGGTATCGCGTAGCCAACGGTGTCGGGGATGTTGACCGTCGTGGCCCCGGCGGCTATCGTGGCCTCCAGCAGCTGGTACAGGTACTCCGGCTGGGTGCGAGTGGCGTCCATCGGGGAGAACTCAACGTCGTCGCAGAAGGTCTTGGCCCTCTCCACGGCGGCCACCGCCATCTCCATGACCTCCTCGCGGTTCTTCCGAAGCTGGTGGAGTATCTGGATGTCAGAGCTGGACAGGAACACGTGGATGCGGGGGTGGGCGGCGTCCTTGAGCGCCTCCATTGCGCTGTCCACGTCCTCAGGGATGCACCTGGAGAGGGAGCAGATGGTGGGGGTGCGCACCTCTCTGGCGATGGTCTGGACGGCCAGGAAGTCGCCGGGAGAGCTGGCGGCGAAACCCGCCTCAATCACGTCGACTCGCAGGCGCTCCAGTCGTCTGGCAATTGCGACCTTCTCATCGAGGGTCATGGCTGCTCCGGCGGCCTGCTCGCCGTCACGCAGCGTGGTATCGAAGATTATCACCTTGTCGTCGGGCATTTCGGGGTTACTCCTCTGTCTCTTCCCAGTCCAATAGAGTCTCTGCCTGGGGATGTTTGTGCTTCGCTGGAACTCTCCTGCGGTTGACGCGCGCGCCTTCACAGGGCAGGGGTGTGCCAAAGTATCCGGGAGAGACTAAAGGACAACGCAGTCCGCCGAGACGACCATTGCCATAAGCCGTCCCTTCTGGCGGACTACGTGTGGTACCTCCGGGCCGTTCATTTCGTCATCTCCGTGTCAGTCTTTCAAGATTAGAGTGACAATCAGTCCTATCAAGGACGGGGCCAATATACCAACAAGGGTTCCCAGTGTCCAGAGGAAATAGGTGCGTATCTTGTTGTCGAGATCGCGTATGTCTTGTCTGAAGAGGCTGACCTCTCGAACAAGCGCTTCTGTGGTTGCTTCCAGCCTCGCCAGGCGCTCACCCTCGGGTGCTTCCTGTGTTGTGGTCATTTCTGAATATGCTCCTAATGGCCTGAGCGAATGATCAGGCGCCGATTTACACTGTCATACTCAGGGTAACATTTATTTCCGCTTTGGAGAATCCCTTGTTCATCCAATAATAGCGAGTCAACTCCTGGAACTCGGCAGGCGTCAGCTTCAGGAGTTGTTGGCGAAGTGACTCAGCCGTATCCCCTTCTAACGCTTCTGCCGATTTCTCCGACCCTAATATCTCATAATGGCATACGAGGTTTCCCCCCGCTCCTTTTGGCGGCCCCGTTGTCTTGTCCTCCAGAAACTTCACCCGTGCTTTATCATGAAACGTTTGGCTTTTAAGTACAGAGCAGACTTGGGCGTTACCGTTACCTAACCCTAGTTCTTTGTTTATGGTACCAGCGCGGAAAGCTATGCTCGTCTTGCCAGCACCGCGTGCATCTTCAACCAACTCCATCAGGTAATTGCGAATTCGCTCTGAAGCTCCTTTTGGCATTACAATCACCCCATAGCGCGGAATGCTAATCCACGTCCTTCAAGAAACCCATGAGACTGCGCAGTTCCTCGCCCACCCGCTCAATTGAGTGGTCGGCGTCCTCCTGGCGCATGCGGTTGAAGCGCGGGCGGCCCTCGTCGTTCTCCGCGATCCACTCGCGGGCGAAGGAGCCGTTCTGGATGTCCTCCAGAATCAGCTTCATGTTCTCCTTCACGTGCTCGTCAATGACTCGGGGGCCGCGGCTGTAGTCGCCGTACTCCGCCGTGTCGCTGACGGAGTAGCGCATGTAGCCCAGGCCGCCCTGGTAGATGAGGTCGACGATGAGCTTGAGCTCGTGGAGGCACTCAAAGTAGGCGGACTCCGGCTGGTATCCGGCCTCCACCAGCGTCTCGAAGCCGGCCTTGATCAGCGCCGAGACGCCGCCGCAGAGGATGGTCTGCTCCCCGAACAGGTCGGTCTCCGTCTCCTCCTTGAAGGTGGTGTCCAGCACTCCCGCCCGGGTGCACCCGACGCCCTTGGAGTAGGCCAGGGCGTTCTCCTTGGCCTTGCCGGAGGCGTCCTGGTGAATCGCCAGCAGGCCCGGCACGCCTGAGCCGCGGGTGAATATCTCCCGCATCCGGTGGCCGGGGGCCTTGGGCGCGACCATGGACACGTCCACCTGGGGCGGCGGCACTATCTGCTGGTAGTGGATGTTGAAGCCGTGGGCGAACATGAGGGTCTTGCCCTCCGCCAGGTGCGGCTGGATGGACTCTCGGTATATCCGGGACTGGAGGTGGTCCGGCACCAGCATCATCATTATGTCCGCCTGCTGCGCCACGTCCGAAACGGTGGCTACTCGCAGGCCGGCCTCCTCGGCCCTGGGCCAGCTGGAGCTGCCCTCGTACAGGCCCACCACCACGTCGACGCCGCTGTCCTTGAGGCTCAGGGCATGGGCGTGCCCCTGGCTCCCGTAGCCGATGACCCCGACGGTCCTGCCGTCAAGCAGAGAAAGGTCTGCATCGTTTTCGTAGTAAACATTGGCCATAGCCCGTTGCCTCCTTACAGCTCTATGCTCTGCCGTTGGACCTGCCGTTGCCGCGGCCGGGTCGGTTGCCGTTGTCCATTGCCAGGGACTTGGTCATGCCCCGCATGAGGCCCACGCGCCCGGTGCGCATGACCTCCCGAATGCCAAAGGGCTTCAGTATGCGTATCAGCGAGTCCACCTTGTCCTCGTCTCCGGTCACCTCCAGGATCACCGAGTCCGGCGAAACGTCAACCACGCTGGAGCGGAATATCTCCGCCAGCTGGAGGATCTCCGGTCGAGTGGAGGCGGTTGTGCGCACCTTGATGAGCGCAAGCTCCCGCACCACAACGTCCTCCTCGGAGATGTCCGACACCTTGACCACGTCTATCAGCTTGTAGAGCTGCTTGGTAATCTGGTCAACGGTCGCCTCGTCGCCGTCAACCACGAAGGTCATGCGCGAGAAGCCGTTGGTCTCGCTGTTGCCCACGGCCAGGCTTGAGATGTTGAAGCCGCGCCGCCGGAACATGCTGGCGACCCGGTTCAGGACGCCGGGCTTGTCGTGGACCAGGGCTACAATCGTGTGCTCACTTGTCTGTGTTGTCATCTCAGCTCCCTTGCAAAGGGTTCCTCCATAAGCTCTGCCGTGCTCTCTCCGGGGGGAATCATGGGGTAGACGTTCTCCTCATCCTCCACCATGAAGTCCACCAGCACCGGCCCGGGATGGGCCATAGCCTCCCGGATGGCCTCAATGGACTCCTCCCTGCGGCTCACCCTAATGCCGCGTATCCCGAAGGCGTCGGCCAGCTTCACAAAGTCAGGGTTTCCGGTGTAGTGGGTGGAGAAGTAGTCCTTCTGATAGAAGATCTCCTGCCACTGGCGCACCATGCCCAGGTAGCCGTTGTTGAAGATGGCGAACTTCACCGGGATGTTGTTCTCCACGATGGTCGCAAGCTCCGACATGGTCATCTGGAAGCCGCCGTCGCCGCATATGGACCAGACCACGCGGTCGGGCTGTCCCACCTGCGCGCCCATGGCCGCAGGCACCTCGAACCCCATCGATCCCAGGCCGCCGGAGGTGATGAAGGAGTTGGCCTCCGTGTGGGCGTAGTGCTGGGCCGCCCACATCTGGTGCTGGCCCACGCCCGTCACCACAATGGCGCTGCCCTCGGTGGCCTCGCACAGGTCGCGGACAACGTACTGGGGCAGCAGCTTGTCCGTCTCCCGTATGCGCAGGGAGGGGTGGTCCTGCCGCAGCTCGTCGATGCGCTTGAGCCACTCCGGGTGGGTTGCAGGCTGGACGATCTGGTTGAGCTGCTTCAGCACCCGGCCCAGGTCTCCCACGATTGGCACGTCTGCGTGGACGTTCTTGTCGATCTCCGCCGGGTCTATGTCCACGTGGATGACCTTGGCGTTGGGAGCGAAGGCGCTTATCTTGCCCGTGATGCGGTCATCGAAGCGCATCCCCAGGCCGATGACCAGGTCAGCCTCGTCGATGGCCAGGCTGGCGTAGGCGACGCCGTGCATCCCGGGCATGCCCACGAAGAGCGCGTGGCTGTCCGGGAAGGCGCTGCGACCCAGGAGGGTGGTGATGACCGGAATCTGGGCCTTCTCCGCAAGCTCCAGCAGGTCGTCGTAGCCGCGGGAGATGATGACGCCGTGGCCCGCCAGGATCACGGGCCGCTTGGCCTCCGAGATCAGCTGCGCCGCCCGCCTTATCTGGGCGGGATGGCCGTCCATCACCGGCTTGTAGCCGGGCAGGTCCACGCCGTCCGGGTAGTGGAACTCCGCCGTCTCCGTGAACACGTCCTTGGGGATGTCCACCAGCACGGGGCCGGGCCTGCCGGTGTTGGCAATGTAGAAGGCCTCCTTGATGGCCTCCGCTATCTCGCTGGCGCTCATCACAAGGTAGTTGTGCTTGGTGACGGGCAGGGTGATGCCGGTCACGTCCGTCTCCTGGAAGGCGTCTCGCCCGATGGCCGGCCTGGACACCTGGCCCGTGATCGCCACCATCGGCACCGAGTCCATCTGGGCCGTCGTAATGCCGGTGACCAGGTTCGTGGCCCCGGGCCCGGAGGTGGCCATGCACACGCCCACCTTGCCGGTCACGCGGGCGTAGCCGTCCGCCGCCATCGACGCCCCCTCTTCGTGGCGCGTCAGGATGTGCCTGATCTGGGGGTAGTAGTACATGGTCTGGTACAGGGGCAGGATTGCTCCCCCCGGAATGCCAAACACCACGTCCACGCCCTCCTTGATAAGGCTCTCGCAGACTATCTGTCCTCCCGTTAGCTTCATCCGTTCACCTCCGTCCGGCGCTGTTCAATCAAAAAATAAATCCCGCCCCAAAGGGACGGGAGCGTTTCCCGCGGTACCACCCTTTTTCCCCGGCAGGCCGGGGCTCTTGGCAGGGCGCCAACACGCCCTCGTCCATGATAACGGGAGACGACCCCGGTCAGTTCTACTTGCCCCGACGTAGCGGGACTTTCTTCTGGCGGCTCGGGAGCTACCTTCAGGGGGCCGTTCCACGTCTGCTTCCACCGTACCAGACTCGCTGGATGGACGGTTGCCCCTTACTCCTCTCCGTCCTGGCCTTTGGCCTCTCCAATGCGCATAGCTTCAGAGATGTGCTCACGCTATCACAATCCCGGGCGCGTGTCAACAGGCGCAAGCGGGTCACGCTGTGAGCGCCACTTCAATCGAAGGAATCTGGGTCCTGAGCCTTTGATGAAGACTCAAGCGAGGTGCGGTGTATCTTCTCGATCTTCACGAAGGCGAGAAGCGAGAACACAAATCCAGACATTATGAATGGCATGAACCAAAACGAAGCGTTGTACTCATTCGTTTTACCCCCCCCTGCTAACAGGAGTAGGCCCAAGAAAGAAAAACCCGCAATCACGCTCAACCCGGCCAGTCCACTAGCAGATTCTATGAGGTCCATCCTCTTAAAGGCGCGTGAAGTTATTGTGGCAGTAATCATGGTCATAGTTGGTGAGAGGCCAAAAAACACGAAAATGGCGACGATTACATGCCAAGCCTCTATACCCACGTACATACTCGGAACCGTCCTTTCTCTCCTATCCATTGCTGGACTTAGGACGACTTGCATCCTTGAGAAGTTGTTAAGCTCTCTAATCAGGTGGGCATGATACCAAATCATGCCCACTCATACTAACCGATCCCTTCAGGATTAGGAGCTAGGCTTAGGTGTCGGCGTCGGTGTCGGTTCTACGTCGTCACCTCCCTCGCCAGAAAAGCCCCCTGTCCTGTACGGGCCAACCACTGAGTCTCCATATCCGGCGCAGCTCCGCGGCTTGCTCAGTCTGCATCGTCTTCACCGCGAGAAAGAGGCGGGGGCGTTGCGCCCCTGTGCAGGGCTATGTGCCTGGCTCGGAGTTTGGGAACTATGTATATCAGGTGTATCAATAGATGGGCGAATATGTAGCAGACAAACACAGATACGACGGCGGCAGGGACTAAATCAAGATACCCGCCTCCATCAAAGTAGCCCACCACATAGCCCATTTCGTTTCCTTGCACTGAGATTACAAGGCTCAATGGCACACTGATTATAGCTATTAGAATACCGATGCCACATCCGACGCCAACCCTGTGGTAGAACCATCCTGCGACACAACTGATTGTAAAGGTGAGGGCCGGGACGAGTACAAAGTGCAGAAAAAGGAACCAGTTAATGTAATCAACTGGTGCCCATGAACCACCCCACATATCTATCTCTCCTATCGCTGGTCGGGATTCGTTTGAACTCTGGCGGGTTATAGCGCTGAGCGCCGTCAGCTTGACCAATCGAATCCAACCCAATCACAATCGTATTGGCCTATCCAATCGCCGTATTCCCAAAACAAGTCGTCCATGGCGTCCGCGAAAGTCTGGTGCAATGTCCTCATCTCGCGAGTAGACCATCCCGGGTCCTCCCAATCATAGATTTCGTAGGGGTTTCGGTCCCCTGTTTCCAAAACGCGCCTTACGCCGTCCAAAAGGTTATCCCAGGCTAGTTGGAAGGCTACCGCGCGCTTGGGAGGGGCAATCTCCCCGGCAGTTCCTTGGGCGCTATTCACTATTTGCAAAGCTGCTCCCCAAGTGAGTCCATCGGTCCCCAACTAGTTCATTTGCCAAAGGGATGAACAGAACTTCCGCATGTAGTCTTCGCCATAAGTGCGCGTGGAAGTTGGCAGGGGCGTCGGACTCGGCCCTGGTGTGGGCGTAGGCGTGGGCGTCTCTGTGGGCCTCACTGTGGGAATGGGTGTAGGCGTGGACGTTGGCCTGGGCGTAGGTTGGGGGATGGACTCAGTGCATCCCACTGCAAGGGTGGCCATCAGCAGGACGGCAAGGAGCAGACCCTTAGACAAGGCGGCTAAGTCTTTCAACGTCCCGGGTTCCTCCTCTATGTCGGATTTCGGTTCTCACTGAGGTTCTGCAATCCCCTGTCGCCAAAACCGAGGTCGGGAGCTAAGGGGTTGGTGTGGCGTAGGATTCCAGGAATGGTTCGGTCACTGCCTCCTCGTATTCGATAGCTTCAGCAGGCCAGTAAAAGCGGTCCAAGGGCAATCCCTGCCCCTGATGGTCTTCACCTATGAGGTATGTCTTGGGGAAGAAGGCCTGGGCCAGTGGGTCGATCTGCGCCACCGGAAGGAGAACACCTATATCGTAGTCGTCGGGGCTGCGGTCTACGCGGTGGTCGAGATTGGGAGCGTAGATATTGCGGTCATCCAGCCAGGCGCGCACCCCCGCCTTGGTTTCTGCGTCATCGTTGACCACCCTCACGGCCACGCTGTCACCCCTTGAAAACAGGGCGTATTGAGCCGCCTGCTCTGCTGCAATCCCCAGGCAATACGCCTTTACGACATCGGCCAAGACATGGTTCATTGGCTCGGTGGGGGGCCATCGTTGGTCTGACTGCACCGCCTCTACCGTTGCCGTTGCCCGTTGGTCAAAGCCCTCCGGCGGCGGTATCTCAGCGTAGAACACGTCCGGGCGCTGGAGAATCGCCAGAATATTCTCCGTCGGTATCCGCCACATATATTCGTCTTCCCCGTCCCTTACTCCCCCAGCGTCTTCTATGGCCTTGAAAATGGCGTCCTCTTCGGGCCATTCCCAGCCAAGGGCCATGGTCATTGAGGCAGGTAAGCCGGAATCACCGTTGGCGTGGCGCTGGAGCGTTGCCCACAGCTGCGGGTCGATGTATTCTGTGCCCTGGCCTATGTCGATAGGTATCTGGTCGTCCTTGGCAGGTGTGCAATCGGCGCCGTTTGGCTGCTGAGAGTCACAGGCTGTAAAGGCCAGTATGGCCAGGGCCGTGACGCCCACTAACCCGAATAGCCGACTTCTCCGGCTCGCCGTCTCTTTCGTGTTCGTCTTATTGCTTTGTCTCTCTTGTATCATACCTTCTCCTCTTCCGCATAAAATGCGTTATTGCGGGTGTTGCTTCCCGCGATACGGGCAGGTGAGTCCGCAGTAATAAGATGGACTGCCCTTGAGTCTCCATATCCGGCGCAGCTCCGCCGATTGCTCAGTCTGGAACGTCGTGTCCTCCAGTGGCTGAGGATTTGTCCCGCGAGTCAAAGACGCGAATCAGCCTCCAAGAGACGACTGAATAAAAAAGTCCGGTTCCAGCGCCTATCGGCAGGAAGTAACCCATGTTGAAGGGTGGACCTAACTCCAATCTAATGGCAACGTACAAACACAGAGATGTAGGGATGCTGAGTATAGCCATTGGAAATCCACACTTGACACCGAGGTCCACCCTCCCATATTTGGCTCCTACTATCAAACTGATGATGAGGGATACGGCAAAGGGTAGGCTTGAACTCACGACAAAGAAAAGGACTATCACTAAGACAAGTGCTTCCCCAAAACCTGGACCGGGCATGTCACCTCCCTCCTTGTTCTATAGTTCTATACGGCTCCAAGACTGACCAACCGGGGGACCGGCTATCTTCGCTATTCCGCTAGTGGAGAGGCTGTCTCGGTTTGTGCTGAGCGTCGCAGGGATGCCTCGGCCCTCGCATGAATGAAGTTAATCAAGAGCCAAGATGGGAGTGCGAAGAAGAATCCAGTCACGACAAATAACATCAGAATGTCAGCATCGGTGGGGTATCGACCCAGCACCCCACTTACGAATAACAAAAATCCGGTAGGGCTACTGACCAAGGCAAATATGAAGCCAAACACGAAACCGAGGCCCAGCCTCCTATAGATGGCTCCTGCAATCAAACTGATGGAGAGGGTTACGGTTGGAGCGAGGCCGAAGAAAATGAACAGAGCGACATAAAAGACTTCTGACCGTATTGGTGACTCGAACATTGCCCCCCTTGGTAATTGTGTGGGCAGGATAGCAGCTCCTGTCCACACATTATAAGGGGTATATTGCGAATAATCAGTAAATATCTGGTGAAGCTATGTGTGATTTATCCGTGACAGCCTATCCGCCGAGGCCGGGCAATGCGCTATACCATCTCATAGCTTGCCCCGTACTTGATACGGGGATGAGCGGTGTGATCCGATAACACCAACACGTACTGAGAGTACCGGCAACTACAGGTTGCAGTGGAGTTGGTTACACTACAAATCTTGGGTCAGTGTCTGTAGTTCGTCCAGCACTTCCGTGAAGAGGGGGAACTGATACCTTTCCAGGACTTCATGGAACACTTCTACCCCGGTTGCCGGGTCATAGATGCGGTGGTGGTACTCGTCTCTGTCCCTATGAACGTTGTGGTACTTCAGCAGAAGGTGCTCGCCCCGCAGCCAACCGATGTACACGTATGTGTGGCACCTGACCCGCAGGGCGCTCCCTGAGTAGCGAGTGTCAAACCACTTTACCACGTCCAGCAGTACGTCCCTTTGACACTGAACGATCCCTCTTAGAACAATGACACCCTCGTCCTGAAAACTGAAGGCGAGGGTGTCGTTGACTACGAAGGGGTGCTGGCTCAGACGGCTTTCGTGGATGGTCAGGTAGTGGTCCCAGGTGTTCCAGTCGTGGGGGTCTTTGCGCGGAGCAATTTGGCTCCTTGAAAGGTGGCGTACCATTTGAGCACCTCAGCGGTAGGGCGGATGGCGTCCGCTTCCAGGAGCGCTGCCATCCTTTCACTGGACATCTCGTAGCGCTTCTCGTACACGCGCATCTCCTTCTCCGCCTCCGCCAGCATAGTCCCGGGCGCTGCGTTGTGAACTGGAGTATGCCTCCTGGTTGCCGAGCTATTTGTCTCCAACATTTGGCTTCCTGTACTCTGAACGTTCTGGATACTTCATTCTATCAAGTTTCCCAACAAAGGTGAATAGGCTGGAGGCGGCTTCCCAGACCAGCATAGTTTGACCGTGAACTGACGGGCAAGGGGGGCCAACGGTCGTCGGCGAGCCTCTCCCTTTACAACTCAGTGGGAACTTGGTAACTTCATTCCCACAAATTCTCCTCTGGAGGCGCGCCGTGAATCGCAGTCTGGACCGGGTTGAAATGGATAAAATCGTGTCGCTGTGCAAGCGCAGGGGCTTCATCTTCCAGTCCAGCGAGATATACGGCGGCCTGGCTTCCACCTATGACTACGGCCCCCTGGGCATTGAGCTGAAGCGAAACATCCGCGACTCCTGGTGGAAGCGGTTCATCCAGGACAGGGACGACATGGTTGGCCTGGACGCCGCCATCCTCATGCACCCCCAGGTGTGGGTGGCCTCCGGCCACGCCGACACCTTCACCGACCCCCTGGTGGAGTGCCGGAAGTGCAACCAGCGCTACCGCGCCGACCACCTGGAGTCGGCAGACGCCTGCCCGGACTGCGACGGCAGCCTCACGGAGCCCCGCAACTTCAACCTGATGTTCAAGACCTTCATCGGCCCGGTGGAGGACTCGGCTTCCCAGGCCTACCTGCGCCCTGAGACGGCCCAGGGCATCTTCGTCAACTTCCAGAACGTGCTGACCGCCACTCGCAAGCGGCTTCCCTTCGGCATCGGGCAGATTGGCAAGTCCTTCCGCAATGAGATCACCACTGGCAACTTCACCTTTCGCACTCGTGAGTTCGAGCAGATGGAGATTGAGTACTTCGTCAAGCCCGGCACAGACCAGGAGTGGCACCAGCGCTGGATGGACGACTTCATGGCCTGGTTCACGGACCTTGGCGTTCGTCCCGACCGGCTTCGACTGCGACAGCACACGGACGAGGAGCTTTCCCACTACTCCAAGGCCACCTACGACATTGAGTACAGCTTTGCGTGGGGCTGGGGCGAGCTGATGGGCATTGCCAACCGCACGGACTACGACCTGAAGGCCCACTCCATGCACAGCGGCGAGCGGCTGGACTACTACGACGACGAGACCAAGGAGCACGTTGTGCCCTACGTTGTGGAGCCGGCCCTGGGCGTTGACCGCGCCCTGCTGGTCTTCCTCTTTGACGCCTATGACGAGGAGACGGTTGAGGGGGACACCCGCGTGGTGCTCCATCTGCACCCGGCCATTGCCCCCGTGAAGGTGGCGGTGCTGCCCCTGAGCCGCAACGAAAGGCTTGTGCCCAGGGCCCGGGAGGTGTACGACATGGTGCGAAATCGCTTTGCGGCCCAGTACGACGACGCCCAGTCCATAGGCCGCCGCTACCGCCGGCAGGACGAGATTGGCACGCCCCTGGCGGTGACGGTGGACTTCAAGACCATTGAGGAGGACGACGCCGTCACCATCCGAGACCGGGACACAATGCAGCAGACCCGCGTCCCCATCCCTGAGCTGCTGGACACGCTGAGCGCGCGGCTGGCGGGGTAGGGGGGAGGGGTGGGTTCTTCTCGATCAAGCACGCGCTGATAGTGGTTGCTCTGACATAGAGTTGCACTTTAACTAGTACTTTCTTGTCTCCGATATGCACGTCAGCCCCCAGTCAGTTACAATAGACCCCGGAGGCGCACCATGATCCGAGAATACATATCCGCGGCAATGGCCAAGGCGGAATACGAAATCTTGAGCGATGACGGCTCCTTTTACGGCGAGATTCCCGGCTTCCAAGGCGTCTACTCAAACGCTGAAACGCTTGAGGAATGCCGCACAATGCTGGAAGAGGTTTTAGAGGAATGGTTGCTCTTCTCCATCTCCCGCAACTTCGATGTTCCGGTTGTGAATGGCATTGACCTCAAGGTCAGGGAAAGCGTCTGAGATGGGTTTCCGCCTTCGCGTAAGTGACAACTGACGCCATGCGCATTCTGCACTTCGCTGACGTGCACATAGGCGTCGAGAGCTACGGCTCCACCGACCCGTCCACGGGCCTCAGCGCCCGGCTCATGGACTTCCTGTCCACCTTCGACGAGGTGGTGGACTTCGCCCTGGACAACTCCGTAGACCTGGCGCTCTTTGCCGGCGACGCCTACAAGAGCCGCGACCCGTCGCAGACCCACCAGAGGGAGTTCGCCAGGCGCATAGCCCGCCTGTCGCGGGAGGGCGTGCCCGTCTTCCTGCTGGTGGGCAACCACGACCTGCCCCACATAGCCAGCCGCGCCACCGCCCTGGACATCTTCCCGACGCTCTCCGTCCCCAACGTCACCATCGGCGACAGGCTGGACACCTACGTGGTGCACACCGCCGCCGGCCCGGTGCAGATAGTCGCCCTGCCCTGGATAATGCGCAGCGCATTCCTGGCCAGGGAGGAGACCCGCAACCTCACCATCGAGGAGATAAACCGGCAGCTGGAGGAGCGTGTCACAACGCTGCTGGCCTGGCAGATAGAGAGCCTTGATCCCGCCGTGCCTGCGGTCCTGACCGCCCACGTCTCCCTGAACACCGCTCGCACAAGCTCGGAGCAGTCCATGCTTCTGGGTCGTGATCCCGTCATCATGCAGAGCGCCATTGCCCGGCCTGAGCTGGACTACGTTGCCTTGGGCCACATCCACAGGCACCAGGTTCTCTCCACCAACCCCCACGTGGTGTACCCCGGCAGCCTGGAGCGCATCGACTTTGGCGAAGAGGGCGACGACAAGGGATTCTGCGTCATCGACCTTGACGCGTCCGCGCCCCGGGGCCGGCGTCTGGTCGACTTCCGGTTTCAGCACGTCAACGCCCGCCGCTTCCTCACGATAGAGGTGGCGGTCGACGCCGACGAAGACCCGACGGAAGAGGCGCTCAAGGCCATCGCCCGCAGCCACGTCGAGGGCGCGATAGTCAGGGTGCGGATAACCATGCCCCAGGAGGTGGAGGCGCAGCTGCGGGAGAGCGAGGTGCGGGCGGCGCTGTCGGAGGCCCGCTACGTTGCGCCCATAGTGCGGGAGGTGACCAGGGAGCGTCGCACGCGGCTAGGGGCGGCCAGGGTGGAGGGGCTGTCGCCGCAGGAGGCGTTGAGGCTGTACCTGGACACGGCGAAGGTGCCGGAGGAGAGGGCGGAGGTTCTCATGGGCTACGCGGAGCGCCTCATCGGGGATGAGGCGGAGGGCGGGTAGGGCGGATTGGCCGCTCATGTGGAGGCAGGAGTCCACGTCTCACCCCCATCTCAATCTTCCCCCTCAAGGGGGAAGAGGTTTTATTGACCATGACAACGGGCATGACGGAGGTGTGGAGGCGGTTCGCGAACGGCCCTTGCCACCCCGTGTGCCCCACCTTCCGCTCATACCCTTCGACAAGCTCAGGGTGAGCGGATACCCTGCCCCGCCTGGATGCCCGTCTGCACGGGCATGATGGAGGTGTGGAGGCGGTTCGCGAACGGCCCCTACGTTGGAATCTAACGCCATCCTTGACACATGCCACGGCCTCTGTTAGCATACATACATCGTATCACGATGCATCGATTTGAGAGGTAAGGCGCGTATGGCGTCGCAGCCTCAGGCAAACGGAAGGGAGCAGCCGGTGAATGCCCAGGGCAACCGCATAGACACCACCCCCGCCATTCTGCGCAAGTACCTGGACGGGGTAGAGGAGGCGCTGGACGAGCTGCTGGCTCCCAACGACCCGGACGTGAGCACAATGCTCAGGTACCACATGGGCCGTGTAGACGAGAGCGGGCGGCCCACTGCGCTGAGCCAGGGCAAGCGGCTGCGACCCTCCCTGTGCATGTTCGCCTGCGAGGCCGTGGGCGGTCTGCCGGAGCAGGCGCTGCCGGCGGCCGCGGCCCTGGAGCTGGTGCACAACTTCTCCCTCATCCACGACGACATCCAGGACGGCGACCTGCAGCGCCACCATCGGCCTACGGTGTGGGCCGTATGGGGCAAGCCCAAGGCGCTACAGGCGGGGAACGTCATGCGGGTCATGGCGGACATGGGCGTTCAGCGGGTCATCGGCGAGAGGCTGCCGGCGGAAGTGGTGACCGGGTGCAGCCGGGCGCTGAGCGACGCCTACCTGGAGATGATTGAGGGGCAGTACCTGGACATGGACTTCGAGGGGCGGACGGACGTGGACACCGCAGCCTACCTGGAGATGATTGCCCGGAAGACGGGGGCGCTGATTCGCTGCTCCATGCACATGGGGTCTCTGGTGGGCAGCGGAAATGCGGAGACCGTGCAGGCTATGTCCCAGTGCGGCCGGTACCTGGGTCTTGCCTTCCAGATCCGTGACGACTACCTGGGCATCTGGGGCCGTGAGGAGGAGACGGGCAAGCCGATAGGGAACGATTTGCGCCGCAAGAAGAACTCGCTGCCCCTGGTGTACGCAATGGAGAGGGCAGGGAGCGGAGAGAGGGAGCAGATAAATTCCATCTACGCCAAGGAGGAGGTGGACGACCGGGACGTTGCCTCGATGATGGGGCTGCTGGAGCAACTGGGCGTCGCTGACTACGTTCAGAGGCTGGCTCAGAAGCAGGCCGCCCTGGCGCAGGAGGCGCTGCAGAGCGTATCGACTACGGAGCGCGCTCGTGAGGAGATGGAGGAGCTTGTGGAGTTCCTTCTGACTCGCGAGCGATAGAGGAGGCGTTCTCGCAGGGCCTGCACCGGTTTGTTAGATACGTGGAATCGTGCATAATTCGGTCAAAAATGTTGCAAAAGATACATCGTTATGCTAGGGTAACATTCTGTAGCTGCGGTAGAACCGCTCTGGCAAGGAGACATAGAAGGCAATGAAAGCAAACACTTACTGTATCAAGATGGATACCACCAAGGCGCCGGAGTTCGTGGATATCACGGACGGGATCTGCCGGTACGTCAAGGACTCGGAGGTGCAAAACGGCTTCGCCGTAGTGTACTCCAAGCACACAACCGCTGCTATCAGAATAAACGAAAACGAGCCTCTTCTCCTGAACGACATGACGGCGTTCCTGGAGAAGGTGGCGTCCCGCAACGGCCACTACCAGCACAACGACTTCTCCATACGCACGGTGAACATGACCCCGGAAGAGTGTCCAAACGGTCACGCCCATTGCCAGCATCTTCTACTTGGCACCAGCGAGAACATACCCATTGTGAACGGCCAGCTCCAGCTGGGCAGGTGGCAGAGGGTCTTTCTCATTGAGCTGGATATGCCTCGGCCCAGGGAGGTCCTGATCCAGATCCTGGGCGAGTGACGGAAGCGCCACATGGACTCCCTTGTTACGGGCGCTCGCGGCCGGTGGAGCGTGGAGCAATCGTATGAGTATTGTCGAAAGCTCGCCAAGTCTCACTACGAGAACTTCACCGTGGCCTCGTGGTTCCTTCCCAGGGAGAAGCGGCCCCACGTCTACGCCGTCTACGCCTTCTGCCGCTTTGTAGACGACCTGGGGGACGAGTCCCCCGGCGACCGCCTGAGCCTCCTGGACCGGTGGGAGGAGGAGCTGCGAAGCTGCTACGACTCCACACCCACTCACCCCATCTCCGTGGCGCTCCGGGAGACGATACACCGCTTTGACATTCCCCGGGAGCCGTTCCTGAAGCTGGTGGAGGCCAACCGCATGGACCAGAGGGCGCATCGCCACGAGACGTACGATGACCTGCTGCACTACTGCGAGCACTCCGCCAACCCGGTGGGCCACCTGTTCCTGTACCTGTTCGGGTATCGTGATGAGGAGAGGCAGCGCATGGCGGACGCCACCTGCACGGCGCTCCAGCTGACCAACTTCTGGCAGGACGTGCGCCGGGACTGGGGTATGGGCCGCGTCTACATTCCCCGGGAGGACATGGAGCGCTTTGGGTACACGGAGGAGAAGCTGCAGGCCGGGGTGGCTGACGACTCATTCAGGGAGCTGATGCGGTTCCAGGTAGACCGCGCCAGGGGCCTCTTCGACGAGGGCGCAGGGCTGGTGGACAGGGTAGAGGGCGTCGTGCGGCTGGACATCGCCCTGTTCACCCTGGGCGGACAGCACATCCTGAAGGCAATTGAACGCCAGGGGTACGACGTGCTCAGTCGCCGCCCGAGGCTATCCAAGGTGTCCAGGGCGTGGCTTGTCGCAAGCACGGCGGCCAGGATGAAGCTGAAGAGAGTAATCTGAACATCCCGCTGTGGGATGGGAGACGTTCATGGCCAGTGAGCTGGACCAGGCGTACGAGTATTGTCGCAGGCTCACCAAGGAGCGCGCCAAGAACTTCTACTACGCCTTCATCACCCTGCCTGGCGAGAAGCGCAGGGCGATTTACGCCGCCTACGCCTTCTGCCGCCTGTGCGACGACGCCACGGACGATGACATAGCGGCGGCGGAGAAGCTGCGGCTTGTTGCCGAGCAGCGCTCGCTGCTTGCGGGTCTAAGCGCGGGCCGACCGGATGGGCAGGTGTACGTTGCGCTTCAGGACGCCATCGACACCTACGGCATCCCGATGGAGTACCTTGAAGAGGTGATCAACGGGGTGGAGATGGACATCTCCAAAACGCGGTACGCCACCTTCGAGGAGCTGAGGGAATACTGCTACCGCGTGGCCTCCTCCGTGGGGCTGGTCTGCATAGAGATATTCGGGTACGACGACCCGGACGCCAGGGAGCACGCTGTCGACCTGGGGCTGGCAATGCAGCTGACCAACATCCTCCGGGACGTGGAGGAGGATATGGAGCGGGACAGGGTGTACATACCCCAGGAGGAGCTTGCCCGCTTTGGCTGCTCCGAGGATGACATATTCCAGGGAAGGGTGAACGACAACTTCCGAGACCTGATGAGGTTCCAGGTGGAGCGGGCCCGTGAGTATTTCAGGAAGGGCAAACGGCTTCTGCCTCTGCTTTCGCCCCGGTCCAGGGCGTGTCCCGCCGTGCTCCACGGGACCTACAGCCGTCTGCTGGACCGCATAGAGGCGTCCGGCTACAACGTGTTCGGCAGACGGGTGAGTCTCAGCACCGGGGAGAAGCTGGTGCTTATGGCGAGGCTATGGGCGAACGGGATAGCGGCCAGGGCCTCGGGAAGGTAGTGGTCATCGGCGGTGGGCTGGCGGGCATGGCCGCCGCCTGCGACCTCGCCGACCGCGGCCACCCGGTGACGCTGATGGAGAAGAGGCCTTTCCTGGGCGGCAGAGCCTTCTCCTTCCCCGATCCCGACACCGACCAGGAGATAGACAACGGCCAGCACGTCTTCCTTGGCTGCTGCACGGCCTACATGGACTTTCTTGGGAAGCTGGGAGTGCTGCACAACACCCATATCCCTCCAAGGCTGGACGTTCCCGTCCTTGGCTACGGCGGGAAGAGGGGAGTCCTCCGCAGCGTCGGCCTTCCCGCGCCCCTTCACCTGCTGCCCTCGCTGCTGAGCTATCCCCACCTGTCGTGGGGCGAGAAGCTCCGCGTCCTGTACGGGGGTCTACGTATCTCCATGGCCAGGGGTAGAGGTCGGGCAGGGGAGACCTTCGCCGGCTGGCTGAAGCGTCATCGCCAGACGGACTCGGCCATAGACAGGTTCTGGAACCTCATCATCCTGCCCACACTCAACGACGACATATCCGAGGTGAGCGCCGACATGGGGCTGATGGTGTTCCGGGAGGGGGTGCTGAAGTCCAGGGACAGCGCCGCAATCGGGTATGCGAAGGTTGGCCTCTCGGAGCTGGTCTCGGAGGCGGTCAAGTCCTACCTGGCGGCCAGGGGAGGGGAGACGCTGATGGGCGCCGGGGCCAGGGAGATCACCGTGGACGGCGACAGAGTGTGCGGCGTGCAGACCTCTGCAGGCGTCGTCAAAGGCGACTGGTACGTCTCCGCGCTTCCATCGTACGACCTTACGGCGATGCTGCCAAAATCCCTTTCGGAGAACGGCTTCTTCGCCCGCGCCAACGGCCTGTCGTACTCGCCCATAGTGGACGTCCACATCTGGTACGACCGCCCGGTGATGGACGAGGCCTTCTGCGGCTTTGTGGACAGCCCGTTGCAGTGGGTGTTCAACAAGACCCGTATGCGCGGCGATGGCGCCGATTCTGGGCAGTACCTGTGCATATCCCTCAGCGGCGCGTGGCGGTACGCGGACATGCCCAAGCAGGAGATACGCGAGATGTTCCTGGAGGAGATGGGGCGGGTCTTCCCCAGGGCGCGTGACGCAAGGGTGGAACGCCTGCTGGTTGTCAAGCAGCCCTGGGCCACCTTCCGCTCCCTCCCCGGAGTGGAGGCGCACCGGCTGCCCAGCGCGACGCCCATCTCCAACCTGTTCCTGGCCGGGGAGTGGGTGGATACGGGCTGGCCGGGCACAATGGAGGGGGCCGTGCGCAGCGGGCGGGCCGCCGCCCAAGCGGTGGCTCGGAGAGAGGAGGCAGGCCCGCTATGAGCGCGTGGAGCGCGGAGCGGGAGACGCTGCTGAGCGCGGCGCAGCGAATGTCCACCGGAGGACTGGTGGCGGGGGCCAGTGGCAACGTCAGTATGCGCCTGGAGCGCAACGGCGATGGCGGCCTGCTGCTGATAACGCCATCGCAGCTGCCCTATGACCGGATGACCAGAGATGATCTGGTTGTCGTTGACTTTGCGGGAGACCCCGTAGAGGGTGACATGATCCCTTCCACGGAGACGCTGACCCACGTTGGGGTGTACAGGGCCAGGAGCGACGTCGGCGCAGTTGTGCACACCCACTCGGTCTACGCCTCTGTCCTGGCGGTGGCGGGCCTTGACCTGCCGCCCGTGATTGACGAGCTGGTGGTTGCCGTGGGAGGCACGGTGAGGGTGGCGGACTACGGCTTCCCGGGCAGCGAGGAGCTTGCGGAGAAGGCGTGCCTGGCGCTGGGGGACCGGGGCGCGGTGATACTCAGGAATCACGGTATTGTGGGCGTGGGCGCGACGCCGGAGCAGGCCCTTGGCGTGTGTGAGCTTGTTGAGAGGGCGGCCCAGATTTTCGTGTGGTCTTCCATGCTCGGCGGAGCCAACATCCTTCCCGATGACGTCGTTGAGGCGGAGAGGGCCATGTACCTGGTGAAGAACAACCTGCTCCAGGGGCAGTAGGTATTCTCAGAGTTTGTTGGTAATGGCAATTCCCGAAGTGAACCCCGCCTCTTGCCCGCTCATGGTGAGCCTGTCGAACCATTTGAGCAGGCAAACAACAGCCGTGAGGCTCCCGCTCACACCCTTCGACAAGCTCAGGGTGAGCGGGAAGTATGACCCCGCTCATA
This sequence comes from Dehalococcoidia bacterium, assembly GCA_034422115.1. Lineage (GTDB taxonomy): Bacteria > Chloroflexota > Dehalococcoidia > Lucifugimonadales > UBA2985 > DAOUJW01. The sequence continues at coordinate 62,149 of DAOUJW010000003.1, forward strand.
CCCTTCGACAAGCTCAGCAACTGTCTTAAGTGTCAAGCATTTTGTTGAGCTGGAACAGGGTTCCAGGGTCGACCATGCTTGAGCATGGAGTTCAGTATAATAA
>DAOUJW010000004.1:0-2697 GCA_034422115.1 Dehalococcoidia bacterium
GGCCCCGTCTGACCGAAGCCGCAGGTGGAGATCATTATCAGCCGCGGGTTCCACTGGCTGACCACGGAGTAGTCGATTCCCAGTTTCGCCATTGAGCCAAAGGCGTTGTTCTCAATGAACAGGTCGCTTTCCTCAATGAGGCGGCGGAAGGTCTCCAGGCCCATAGGGGAGTTCAGGTCCAGGGTCATACTGTGCTTGTTCCTGGCGTGCATGTTGAACGCGCCCGCCCGGTTCCAGGGACGCTCTCCCGGGTCCCGATCAGGATAGAGGGAGATAACCCGCTTCTTCTCGGCTTCCGGGTCAGGCCGGGCGAACTGGCCCCGGCCCGGCGGCATTCGCTGGAGGGTCTCGACCCTGATGACCTCCGCGCCCATGTCGCCCAGGAACATCGTGCCGTAGGGCCCGGCCCAGATGACGGTCATGTCGACCACCCGCACTCCATCCATGGGCAGCTTCTTCTCGGACGTCCCAGGGGACGCGCCGGAGTTGCCTGAACTATCTTCCTTTGAAGCAGAGTCCGCCCAGGCGTGGGATACTCCCGCAGCTCCCTCCAGCACCTCCTTGTTGTGCTGGCCCAGGGTGGGAGCGGGCCTGCCGATGCTCCACCAGCCCTTCGGGTTGAATATGGGCGCGCCCGGATAGCGGAACTTGCCGGCTACGGGGTGGTCTATCTCAGTAAAGTAGTCGCGGGAGGCCAGCTGCGGATGGCTATCTACCGCGTAGTCAATGGTCACGATGGGGGAGATGAGCATCTCGTTTGCCTGGCCGACCTCCACTATCTCCTGCATGGTCCTCTCGAAGAGCCAGGGGAGCCAGATGGTCTCCTCGAACTCGTCCTTGGCGTCCAGGTCAACCTGGCCCATTGCAGTGCCGTAGTAGCTGTCGATCAGGTCCGGCCTCTCCAGAGTGTTGCAGAGGGAGGCCCACCGCGGTCCGCCCACGGACACCGAAATGTAGCCGTCCAGGCAGGGGAAGATGCCGCCAGGGTATCCCGCCCTTATTGGGCCCAGCCGGACGGTCTTTTCACCCGTGTACTGGTACTGCACCAGGCTCATCAGACGCTGGTTTATGGACCCCGTCTGGGTCTCCAGTATGGATATGTCTACGTACTGGCCGCCCAGTCCCTGTTCCTCCCTGCCGCGCCAGGCGAAGAGAGTGGCCAGGGCGGCGACGTTTCCCGCCTGGTACAGGCCGTGGTTGCCACCCAGCTTGAGCGGGTAGCGGTCCGGCAGCCCGGAGCCGTTCATCCGGCCGCCCGAGGCGTACAGGGTGATCTCGTTTATGAGGTAGTCCCTGTACGGGCCGGTCTGCCCGAAGTTGCTGACGGCCGTCATCAGCAGGTTCGGATTGATCTTGGAGAGAGTGTCGTACCCAAGGCCGAAACGCTCCATAGTGCCGGGCTTGAAGCTCTCCACCAGCACGTCTGCGCCCTTGACCAGCTCCTTCACCGCCTCCGCGCCCTCCGTGCTCTTGAGGTCGAGGGTGATTCCCCGCTTGTTGGTGTTCAGGAAGAGGAATATGCCGCTCTTCTCCGGGTGGGGCGTGTCATCGGGGAAGGGGCCCATGCCGCGGGCGAAGTCCCCTGTGCCCGGGCGCTCAATCTTAATGACGTCTGCGCCGTGGTCGGCTAGGAGCTTGGTGCAGTACGGGCCGGAAATGCCGTGAGTGAGGTCTACAACCCGTAGGCCCGAAAGAGGCTGGGATAGCTGGCTGTCTACCATGTCTCTCCTCCTGCTAGTTTAGACCCTTGCGTAACCTTCAGAAACCCCCATCCCAACCTTCCCCCGCAAGCGGGGGAAGGGGTTTCTCTCCCTCTGAAGGGGGAGAGTCAGAGAGGGGGTGCGCTAATTTGGTGATTATGCAAAGGTCTCATAGTGTGGCTACCAATGTCCATTATGGGAAGTCCCGCCTTTGGGGTCACCTGACGTGGGGCGCGAACTCCATCCCTATATGTCCGAGCTCCTTGAGGTGGTCGTACTCCTCCTCCGTCAGGCCAAGCACCTCCCGGTAGACGTAGTCGTTGTCTTCGCCCAGCCTGACGGGAGGCTTGCGCACCTCGTAGGGTATCCCGGATATCTTGTAGGTTACGCCGGGGTACCTGTGTGTGCCAACCTCCGGCGCGTTGATCTCCACGAAGAACCCGCGTTCCTTCATGTGTGGGTCGGCGTAGGCGTGGGCCTCGTGCACCACAGGGCCTGCGGCTATGCCCGCCTTCTGAAGCCGGTTGAACAGCTCAAAGTTGTCCTTATCCGCCGTCCACTCGGAGACGATGCGGTCAAAGTCGTTGTGATTGGCCCAAAGCCCGGCCATGTCCGCGAAGCGCTCGTCCTCTATAAGCTCCGCCTTGTCCATGAGACGGCAGAGGGAGTGCCACTGCTCGATCTTGCCTATGCAGATGGTGATCCACTCGTCGTCTCCGGCAACCTGATAGCAGCCCTGCACGTCCTGGCGCAGGTGGTCCCTGTTGCCCGGAGTGCCCGGCACCCGGCCGGTCATGCTGTACTCCATGAAAAGCTCGCCCAGGTGGGGGAGGAAGTTCTCCGCCAGCGCAACGTCCACAAACATGCCCTTGCCCGTCTTCTCCCGCTGCTTCAGCGCCATTATGGCGGCAATGGCTATGGTGACCCCGGTGGAAGCGTCCGTCGCCACGGAACCCGGCGAGCCTTCGAAGTCCATGTCCGGGTAGCCCATGACCGA
>DAOUJW010000005.1:0-199436 GCA_034422115.1 Dehalococcoidia bacterium
GGGGCCGGTGACTGGGACGAAGTCGTAACAAGGTAGCTGTACCGGAAGGTGCGGCTGGATCACCTCCTTTCTAAGGAGTCCTGCCCACGTGGACGCTAGTCCACACACAGGAACCCCAGTTCGATCAGTGGGTGAAAGGCCCCTGGCCAAGAGGTCGCAGCATGACCCGGCCCTAAGAAGCCGGAGGGAGCTCCCTCAAACCCAGGGACCATTCAGGCTAACACCCTGAGAGAACCCGCTGCACACACCATCGGAAACTTCCCTTCCTTCCGCTATCCAGTCGCTAAGGCTAAACCACACACAGGAGGCGAATCTCTTCGCCTCCTGCTTGTTTTTTGGCGCCAACCTCAATTTTGAAGCAATTGTAAATTGGTCATTTACTCTTATGCCTCGGTATGCTATGCTTTCATATCATTTGTTCACTTGGAGGTGAGGTAAATTGAGCCGTAAGACAGCAATTCTTCTGGTGGCCGTCATGGCCAGTCTTCTGGCAGTGCTTGCATGTACGGAGGAGGCAACTCCTACTCCTGAAGCCATGATGCCCACGGAACCTGCAATGATGGAAGAGAAGAGCCGTCTTGAGACGGTGATGGAGCGCGGCAGCGTAATATGCGCCAGCCGTGACGACGTGCCCGGCTACGGGTATCTGGATGCAAACGGCAACAACGTCGGCTTTGACATCGACCTCTGCCGAGCCCTTGCCGCAGCCGTTCTGGGCGACCCCAACGCCATAGAGATTCGGCTGATCACAGCAGCCCAACGCGGTCCTACCGTCCAGTCCGGCGAGGTTGACATGCTGGTCCGCACGGTCACCTGGACCACCTCTCGCGACGCCCAGTGGGGCAACTACGCCCAGACCATGTTCTACGACGGCCAGGGCTTCATGGTCAGGAAGGACTTGGGAGTGGACAGCGCCCTGGACCTGAAGGACGCAACAGTCTGCGTAACCCAGGGAACTACCACGGAGCTGAACCTACAGGACTTCTCCAACCAGTACGAGCTGAACATAGAGGCGCTGACCTTTGAGGACACCGATCTGGTTGTGGCGGCTTACGAGAGCCAGCAGTGCGACGCCTTCACCAACGACCGCTCCCAGCTGGCCGCCATTGGAAGCGCCTTCGCCAACGTCGACGATCACGTCATCCTGCCGGAGACCATCTCAGAGGAGCCTCTTGGCCCGGTGGTCCCCCACGGCGACGAGCAGTGGTACGACATTGTGAAGACCGTAATGGGTATGCTCATCTACGCCGAAGCCTACGGAGTGGACTCCGACAGCGTGCCCACCGAAGTGACCGGCGACACCGTGGTGGACAGGCTCTTTGGCCTGTCCGGCTCATACGGGCAGGATACCCTGGGCCTCAAGGAGACGGCCGCCCAGGACGTAATCCGCGCCGTTGGCAACTACGGAGAGATTTACGCGCGCAACCTGGCGTCCGGGAACATCAACCTGCCCAGGGAGAACGGCCGGAACGCGCTGTGGGCCAACGCCCGTTGCACCGACTGCCCCAAGGGAGGACAGATTTACGCTGCTCCTCTGAGGTAAATCGATGCTATGGCGGCCATACCGCGAGGATTGACCTATAAGGGTATCCCGCTCTGGCGGCATACCCAGGTTATCCAGGGGGCATTGCAGGTCGTATCCGGCCTCCTGGTTGTGACCCTCGTAGCGTGGTTCTTCATAAACATCAGCGGAGCCATACGGGATAGAGATATCCCGTATGGCTTCAGCTTTTTATCCCGCGAGTACCAGACCCCTATAGGGCAGCACTTCCTGCCCTACGAGTCGTCAGACTCCTTCCTGTACGCATTTGGCGTCGCGACAACGAACACAATAGTCGTCTCCATAATGGGCGTCATACTGGCGACGGCGCTGGGGATATTCGTAGGCGTCTCCCGCATGTCCGGCAACTGGATTGTGTCCAAGGCGGCGCTGGTCTACATCGAGTTCTTCCGCAACGTACCCCTCCTGATCCAGCTGTTCTTCTGGTTCTACATAGTCCTGTCGCTGCCGCAGGTCCGCCAGGGACACGTCATCGCCGAAAGGATATACATTAACAACGGGGGCATATCGTTGCCTTGGCCCTATGCGACCAGCCCGGACACAGGATTGCTGTTCATTGGCCTGGCGGTGGTTGCAGCAATCGCCGGAGTGGTAGTTCACAGAGCAATGACAAGGCGCGAAGTAATGACGGGAGCTACTTCCTACCCCGTTGCGCTGGGCATTGTCACCGCTGTCCTTATCTCAGCCACCTGCTGGCTGGCCATCACCATCGCCTCCGGCAATGCGCCGTTTTACATCTCGACACCCGAACCGCAGGGCATCTTCGCACGCCCGGCGGGTGGCTTCACCGCTTCAGGCGGGCTTATCGCTCTTCTGACCGGCCTTGTGATATACACCTCCTCCTTTATAGCCGAAATTGTCCGGGCGGGCATCCAGTCCGTGGGGCGCGGGCAGACTGAGGCCGCCCGGTCCCTGGGACTGCAGTACATGAAGACCCTGCGCCACGTGACGTTCCCACAGGCCCTGAGGGTCATCATACCTCCCCTTATCAGCCAGTGCCTGAACCTCACCAAGAACAGCAGCCTTGCCGCCGCCATCGGCTACTCCGACCTCACCAACGTGGCCACGACCATGACCCAGACGGCGCCGGCCGTGTCCATTTTCATCCTGATTATGCTGGCCTACCTGGCCATGAGCCTGACCTACTCGCTGATTGGCAACCTGTACAACCGCCGTATCCGCTTCTCGTAAGCCCGTCATAATGTCATCCAATCTCGAAACAACTCCACCGAGCCCGGTCCTTCTGCCGCCAGTCATGGAGCGGGGGATGCTGGGCTGGGCCCACGCCAACCTGTTCAGCAACAGGTTCAACACGGCCCTCACCATTATCTCCAGCGTGATTCTGGGGGCTGCCTTATGGTTCGGGCTGCAATGGCTGCTCCTGGAATCCGACTGGTCGGTTATAGCCACCCTGGGCGGTCGAATGGTCATAGGCCCGTACAATACCGAGGGCGCGTGCCCCGGGCAGAACTGCTTCTGGAGGCCCCAGGTCGCACTGATGCTGGTGACCATGCTTCTGGGGATGGGGTGGGTGGTGGCCGGCGGCGGCCTGACAAAGCGCATCGCCATAGGGGTGGTGGTTGCGCTGGCCGCCTTCTCCCTCCTGCCATACAGCCTGGACAAGATGGGAATGGACGTGCGCCTGCTGCTTCTGGCAAACATACCCGCCCTGGCGTTGGGCTGGGCCCTGGCCCGCTACACCCCTCTGGGCACGGCTCGGTGGGTGGCGATACTGGCGGTGGGCACCTTTCTGGTAACACTGGTATTGCTGCGCGGGGTGGAGGGGGTTCCCGGCCTCCAGCCCGTGTCCGTCAACCACTGGGGCGGCCTTATGCTGAACCTGCTGCTGGCCGTGGCTGGCATAACGCTGTGTTTCCCCATTGGCGTCGCGCTGGCCCTGGGTCGCCGCGGGAATCTCCCGGTGGTGAAGCTGCTGTGCGTGGTATTCATCGAGGTCTTCCGGGGCGTGCCGCTGATAACACTCCTGTTCATGTCCCAGACGCTGGTGCCCCTTGCCTTCCCCGAAAACTTCCCCGTGAACTCCCTGATGCGCGCCGCTATAGTCATAACTCTCTTCAGCGCGGCGTACATGGCTGAGAACATCCGGGGAGGCTTGCAGGCGCTTCACCGCGGGCAGGCGGAGGCGGGACAGTCGCTGGGTCTGAAGAACTGGCAAATCACCCTGTTCATCACCCTGCCACAGGCCATCCGCAACGTCATACCAGCTATTGTGGGCCAGTTCATCGCCCTGTTCAAGGACACAACGCTCGTGTTCATTATCGGTATGCAGGACATATTGACGTACAGCAGGGCATTCATCCAGGGCAACCCTGAGTTCATAGCGAACGCGCAGGAGCTGTTCATCTTTCTGGCTATTGTTTTCTGGATCTTCACCTACACCATGTCCTCCGTGAGCAGGCGAATCGAGCAGAACCTGGGCGTTGGCAGACGATAGCCACCCCCCTGCCCTCCCATCCGGCCGCCTCCCTGCTCTCACTCCGACTGCACGAGATCAACCACCTGTCGTCAGCGCGTTTCCGGGCGTGAGTGTGGCTACGCGGCGGAATTAGGGTTATGATGGAAAGAGAGACAATTGAAATTCAGGAGGACAGACCTTGAAGACGACAGTTGAGTTCGACCCCAGCTACGCCATGCTGACAATTGACCTGGACCCGGGCGAGTCCGTAAAGGCGGAGACCGGAGCAATGGTCCTCCAGCACGGGGTGGAGATGTCGACGGGCACGGGCGGCGGCGGCCTGCTAGGCGGGCTCAAGAGGATGGTGGGCGGAGAGTCCTTCTTCGTCAATACCTTTACTGCGGAGAGAGGCGGTGGGCACATAAGCCTTGCCCCAAGCTCTCCCGGCGACATCGGGGAGTTTGAACTGCAACCCGGCAGGAACCTCTTCATACAGTCCGGCTCCTTCCTGGCGTGTACGGCCAACGTCCAGACCGACACCAAGTTCCAGGGCTTCAGGGGCATGTTCAGCGGCGAGAGCCTGTTCTTCATAAGGGCCTTCTCCACGGAGGGAATGGGCACGGTCTACTACAACTCCTATGGCGCAATCAAGAAGGTGCGTGTGGAGCCGGGCCAGGAGCTTGTTGTGGACACGGGCCACCTGGTGGCCTTCACCGAGGACGTGGACTACTCCATTGGCAAAGTTGGCGGGATCCGCTCCCTCATCGCCGGCGGCGAGGGGCTGGTGATGAAGTTCAAGGGCAACGGCGACGTCTGGATTCAGTCCCGGAACCTGGCCTCCCTGGCGGGCAAGATCATTCCCTTCCTGCCTAAATCCGGCGGCAACTAGATGGGTCGCAAAACCTGACCAATCGAACCAGCCAGAGATAGGCAGATATGCGGCACTTCCGACCAGGTTTCCTCTAGTAGATGACCTCTTCCTTGACCAGGCGGTCTATCTCCTCCCGGGACATGCCAAGGAAGCCGTGGAAGACATCATCGTTGTGCTGGCCGATGAGGGGAGAGGCCTCGTACTTGCGCTCCGGGACGGCGCTGAACACGCCCTGCATCCCCATGCTCATGCGAACCCCCACCTCCGGGTGGTCAGTCTCAATGAACTGGTTCCTGAACTGGAGCTGCGGGTCGTTTATCAGAGCCTCGTTGTTCTGGGACGGGCCTGCCGGAACGCCGACAGCCTGTAGCCGCTCCATCACCTCCATGTTGGTGAGAGTAAGCGTCCACTCGGTGATGAGGTCGTCCAGCTCTTTCACATTGCTGTGCCTGCTGAAAGAGTCGCGGAAACGCTCATCCTCCAGCCACTCCGGGTGCCCGGCGGCCCTGCATAACGCGGCCCACTGCCCATCGTCGTGGACCGAGATGGCGACCCACTTGTCCTCTCCCTGGCACCTGTACAGGTTGTGAGGAACGGCCAGGTCATCCCTGTTGCCCCGTGGCTCCGCGACCCTGCCGTTCATGGCGTAGTCCAGAAGCTGGCCGGGAATCATGTTCATCACGGTCTCCGCCATGGAGTGGTCGATGTAGAGGCCCTCTCCGGTACGTTGCCGGTGGTAAAGGGCCGTTATGATCAGGTATGCGAGGGTCATGCCGACAGTGTAGTCGGGCCAGGTGCCGCCCATGCCCGTCGGAGTACCGCCCTCGTACCCAGTCATCGACGGCAGGCCGGCGAAGGCCTGGTTCGCCGGGCCCATTCCCGCCACGTCACCCAGGGGGCCGGTCTTGCCCAGGGACGAGTTGGCGATGAGAATAATGTCCGGTTTGATGGCCTTCAGCTTGTCATAGGTCAGGCCAAACCGCTCAACAACCGGGGTCGTAAAGGCTTCGATTACGACATCCGACTTCTCGATTATGCGGTAGGCCAACTCCTGGCCCTTCTCCTTGGTCATGTCCAGGGTACAGCTCTTCTTGCCGTAGTTGAGGGAGTTGAAGGTCGCCACCCGGTTCCACGAGGGCTCAGGGCCGGGCACCACGCCCCCGGCTGCGCCCATGCGCACAAGGTCAGGGCGCGCCTTGCTCTCTATCCTGATGACATCCGCTCCCAGGGTTGACAGCCACTGACCGGAAAGTGGGGCAGCGAGAATCCATCCGAAGTCGGCAACTCTGATTCCTTCAAAGGGTAGCTTTCCCATGGCTGACCTCCTGCGGCGGCTGCTTAATCGACTCTAGATTACGCCGGACTGATAGAGGTGGACCAGGTCCTCCGGCGAGCGGCCCAACTCTTCGCAGAACACGTCGCTGTTGTGCTCTCCAAGCAGCGGAGCGCGATGTCGGATCTCAGACTGGTGGTCCGAGAGCTTGTAGGATATGCCGGGGTATTCGTGTGTGCCGGCAATGGGGTGCTCCACGTTCTGGAAGAACTCCCGGTAGCGGTACTGCGGCTCTGCGTATACGTCGGCGGCGGTATTGAGGGGAAACACGCCCAGGCCGGCGTCCTGGCCCCTCTCAAAGAGCTCCGCCTTTGTGTAATCCATCATCCAAGACATTATGTGGGCTTCAATGATGTCCGTATTGTCCCGTCGGGACTCTGGCGTCGAGCAAATCTCGTCGTTGGTCCACTCCGGGTTCCCCATCAGATTGCAGAGGCGACCCCATCGAATGTCGTCCCTCTGGACGTTCAGCCCGGCAAAGAAGCCGTCCTTGCACGGCTTGAACCTGGGGATGCCGTTGCCCTCCCGGGGCGGTATCTCCCCCGTGTAGGTGTACTGGGCGATTCGAGGCCGCTCCAAACTGAAAACTGCCTCATGCTCTGAGACGTCCACGAACTGGCCCTCCCCCGTCATCTCCCGCTGGAAGAGAGCGACGCTTGTGCAGGTGGCGGCCAGCCAGCCGGATGCGAAGTAACCCTGATACCCAGGGCCCTTCAACGGCGACTGCTTCTCAAGGTCGGTCACCTCGTTGACGGGGGTCTCGTAGCCGGGGCCGCCCATGTGGAAGAGCACCAACTCGCTGCCAACGTAGTCCCGGTAGGGCCCCTGCTGCCCGAATGGGCTAACGGACACCATTATTAGCCGGGGGTTCAGAGCGCTGAGGGTGTCGTAGCCAAGCCCCAACTCTTCGACTACACGGGGTTGGTGGTTCTCGATGAGGATATCGGCGCCCGCAACTAGCTCCTTGAAGATGCGTTTGCCCTCGGCCTTGGTGAGATCAAGCGTGACGCCGCGCTTGTTGATGTTCAGATAGAGGAACAGGCCGCTGGTCTCCGGATGGGGCACGTCGCCGGGGAATGGACCTACGCGCCGGGAAGCGTCGCCTGAGCCTGGGGATTCCACCTTGATGACGTCCGCGCCCATGTCCGCCAGCAGTCGAGCGGTCCAAGGGCCCGATACCAAGTCGCCCCACTCGATTACCCTGAGTCCATTTAGGATTCCATCTGCCATCGGAGCCTCCTTTGACACTCCTGAAAGGAGAGGAGTTGCGACGGGGAATACGCCTTCAGAGGTAGCCCGATGATAATGGCTGACCATGCTTCTGTCAACCGCTGGCAGAGGGCAGCAAAGACAACGAAATGGTCCCTCTCGGGCCGTCCACAGTGAGAACGTAATCGATTAAGATGGGAATTATATACCTAATTACACAACTCCATGCTCAACCCGCGCTCGCCCTAACGAACACCACCGTCTCAGAGAGTAAAGATAAATAGTCCTTTTCACTTGCCAACCAGCCTCCGTCCATGCGACGCACTGAGGTCGCCTGCCGTAATTCCTCTGATTGGCCCACCAAGGCCGATATGTGGGCGCAGAACGAGGAAATTTGTCGCCTATAACCTGTTCTATGTCGGCAAATGTCGTAGACCACTCCGCAAGGCCCCTCTCAGCCAATCTCCGCAAATGCTCATAAAGCGGACCATACTTACCAGTCACGCATCAAGTCCTCGTGTCTATCCTGTGCCATAGTCCCTCTCCGCTCAGCCGGCCGACCCTCGCGGCCGGAGGCTTATGGCAATTTCTGGAATACTGCAAAATCCGATGAAGTTCCGCCCTAATGGTATTCCCCGAATCCCCTCAGAGCAGCGCGCAGGCCACACGCCAAAGAACGACTCGAGGGACGGCCTGCGGGGGTCGGCTCCAAGCCTCCAGTGTCCATCAGCGCTGTGCCTGTTGCTGTCTGGTGGTAGCGCTGGCTTATGGTCTGGTCTACGCTCTAAGGCTCTACTTAGCTACTCCAGCACTGGTCCACCCTGTTCTGGCTAAGTCTTAATCGGTCGCTTATATCCAACAGGGTGTCTGGTCTAATCTGTGGTGGCTCAGGCGTTCCGTATCTAGTGGTTTGGTACGTCTTCATGACACTTTGCATTTCAGCGAAGAGGTCCATATCATGAAGGTACTGATCCTGGTTTGCGCTGTAGAAGTACCCATCATGCTCAGCAATTACCCCAGGGTCGTCTATCGATGCTTGTAAGTCTTTGTCCCAGTACTTCTCCGTTGTATAAGGGAAACAGTTATGAAAGCTTTCGATGAAGTCGCCGTATGCATCCAAGAAGATATTAAAGCTATTTTGACGGCTAGTGGGAGTCGGTGTCGGCGTGGTGGCAAGTTTGGCTAAATGTGCAAGTGCCTCTGTTCTCGACCATGTCTTCGCGTCTGGGGCTAAATTGCTTCTGATTGTTACGAAGTTCTCCGCCTCTTTGGAAACTGTCGCAATGATCTCTTTCTGTGATAGCTCTGAGTCTGAGTAGTGCGTACTGGCAATTGTCGCAATTAGGTTTTTCTCTATCTCTGATGGTTGTTGCCCGGCGTCTGGTTCCTCGACTTCGACTTGGCACGCTGTCAGTATCAGTAGCTGTAGTCCCAGGACGGCTAGGACGGTGTGGATGTTCAATGTAGTGCCGTAGAATCGTTGCACCCTAAGTCCTCCCTACAGCCTGCGTTTTCGTATGACCTCAATTGTTATAGATGCCCGGCAGGTACACGCTTCACCTGGGACATCAGTTGCGACGCACTGAGAACATATCCAATGTGCTTGACCAGACACACTTGATTCGGTATCAGCTTGAGCGCGACCTCAGAGGCCTCGCGGTTGGAGTTATACACGCCTACCAAGCTCTCGTTGGACACAACTGCCCATTTGCCAAAAGATTCAGCTTCCAACTCTTCGCGTATAGTTTCGTAAAACGCGTTCTGTTTTGCCAGCATCTCCTTGGTATCCACCATCACAAACCCCCTCATTCCTTGAGGCTGAAGATAGTCTAACGATACAGAGAAACCTCGTGAAAGGCAAGAAAGTGACTTGCTTCACTTATACACCGATAGCGCGGTCACGTAGTGCACTTGTCTCTCTATACATAACCCTGGCGCTTCTGGAGCAGGCCCTTGAGATGGAGTATAATGCCCGTGGCGTCACTCCCGCAGGACACCGGCGCTATCCAAGGCGGTGAAAGGAGGCCGAGCATGGCTGACCTGGAGCTTGAACGAGACAGAACTGCGGTGGTCATTATGGACTACCAGAACGACATTGTGAGCAACTACTCCACGGACGGAGAGGGTCTCCTTCAGAGATCGGCCTCCGTGCTGGAGAGCGCGCGGCAGGCGGGCATCCCCGTGGTTTACGTGGTGGTGCAGTTCCGGGAGGGACACCCGGAGGTGCTGCCCCGAAACCGCCAGCGCTTCGGGAACCGGCTGATAGAGGGCACGCCCGGAGCCGAGGTGCACCCGGCGGTCGCTCCCCAGCCCGGCGAGATGGTGGTGGTCAAGCGCCGCACGGGGCCCTTCTCCACTACGGACATGGATGCTGTGCTTCACTCCATCGGCGCGACCACCCTGGTCTTCTTCGGCGTCGCCACCAGCGGCTGCGTTCTCACCGCGGTGCGCTGGGCCGCGGACGTGGACTATCGCATCGTGGTCGTTTCGGACTGCTGCGGAGACCAGGATGAGGAGGTGCACCGCGTGCTCACGGAGAAGATATTCCCCCGCCAGGCGGACGTGGTGACGGCGGAGGAGGTCTCGGCGGCGTTCAGGGAGGCGAAGTGAGAGACATGAACGGAAAGATGATTGGCGTTGCGCTCTTGGCGCAGAACAGCAGAGAGGCGATGGACCAGGTCCTGCAGGTGGACTACCTGGGCATTCCGGCGGCCTGGGCCACGACCGGCGGGTCCGGCGGAGACGCTATGACCTTCTTTGGGGCGGCCTTGATGAGGACGCGGGACGTGCTTCTGGGGACGTCAATCATCCCCACGTACCCCCGCCACCCCCTGGTCACGGCTCAGCAGGTTCAGGCGCTTGAAGACCTGGACCCCGGCCGGTTCCGCCTGGGCGTGGGGCCAAGCCACCAGGCCATCATAGAGGGGATGTACGGAATTGACTTCAAATCCCCTCTTGGTAACCTGCGGGAGTACCTGCAGATTCTGAAGAGGTTATTCAGAGACGGGCAGGTGGACTATGAAGGCCAATACTACACGGTCCACGGCCGTATTCCCTCGCCGATTGACGTGCCGGTTATGGCCTCCGCCCTGCGGCGACGGGCCTTTGAGCTGTGCGGCGCAGAGGCGGACGGAGCGATAAGCTGGGTGTGCCCGGGGGTCTATCTGCGAGACGTGGCCGTCCCCGCCCTCAAGGCAGGAGCGGAGCAGGCCGGACGCCACGCGCCTCCCCTCATCGCCCACGCCCCCGTCTGCGTCCACGACAACCCGGACGAGGTGTACGCCGCCGCGCGGCAGCAGATGGGGTTCTACCCAAGGGCGCCCTTCTACGCCAACATGTTCGCTGACGCCGGATTCCCGGAGGCGTCCAACGGAGAGTGGAGCGACGGAATGCTGGACGCCGTAGTGCTGTCCGGCAGCGAGGCACAGGTTGAGGAGAAGCTGATGGAGCTATTCTCCTTCGGGGCCACCGAGATACTGGTATCACCGATAACCGCCGGAGACAACAGAGAGGCGTCTCGTGAGCGGACGCTGAATCTGCTGGCCCGCGTCACGGAGTCTCTTGAGCAGTCGTAGGCCGTCCACAACCCAGTTACGGGAGAGCTTGAATGACGCTTAAGGGAAAGACCGCCAGGAGAAACGCCGCTCCGCCCTCTGCCCCACCCGCCTACCTGTGGAGGTCCGGGGAACTGGTGCCCTGGGACGAGGCGACCATCCACATCACGGGCATGGCATGGGCTTCCCTATCGGCGGTCTTCGAGGGAATCAGGGGCTACTGGAACGAGGAGGAGCAGGAGCTTTACGTGTTCCGCCTCCAGTCTCACCTTGATCGCCTGTTCAACTCAATGAAGCTGGTGCGAATGACCCCTCCATCCACTAGGGAGGAGCTGACGGCGGCCATTGTGGACCTGCTGAGGGCGAACAAGGCGCGGGAGGACACGTACATCATGCCGGTGGCCTACTTCAGCGGCGACGTGGCAGGCTATATGGCGGCCTACGAGCAGCCCGGCGCCGTCTACGTCATCGCCAGGCCCAGCGCCTCCAACCTGGGCAGCAACCGGGGCAGCCACTGCTGCGTGAGCACCTGGACGCGCATATCCGACAACGTACTGCCGCCCAGGGCCAAGATGCTCTCCAACTACGAGAACAGCCGCCTGGTATCCACCGAGGCGCGCATCAACGGGTACGACGCGGGCATCATCCTCAACCCGGAGGGCAAGGTGGCAGAGGGCTCATACGCCTGCATCTTCATTGTGCGGGACGGGGTCGCCATTACGCCGGGCGTGACCTCCGGCATACTGGAGAGCATCACGAGGGAGACGGCGATGCACCTGTTCAGGGAGCGTCTTGGCGTGCCCGTCGTGGAGAGGGACGTGGACAGGACGGAGCTTTACGTGGCGGACGAGGTGTTCCTGTGCGGCACCTACGCCGAGATTGAGCCCGTGGTGTCGGTGGACCGGTACGCGGTGGGATCGGGCAGGCCGGGGCCGTTAACCCGGAAGGTCCGCCGTCTCTACAAAGACCTGGTGCGCGGTAAGGACAAGTCGATACCGGAGTGGCAACATCCGGTGTGGAACGGCCGCGGCGTCGACGAATAGCGCGGGAGGTGCATGACATGAACGACGGAGTGCGTCTTAGCTATGAGGAGCTGTGCGAGAAGCTCCAGGGCGACATTGGGAGGCAGGTTTTCCAGCTTGCGCTCCAGGCGCGGATAGTCATGCGGACGGCCGACTCCCAACTCAGGGGCGACTACGCGAACCCACGGGACATGCCCGGCACAATAGCGCTGCTGGCGGTGCAGGACTTCCTTGATCTGTGCTTCGACAGGAAGCTGCCCGGTGAGGAGTAGGGCGCAAAGTCGGGGTGGGCGGATTTGAACCGCCGACCTCCTGGTCCCAAACCAGGCGCGCGTACCCCTGCGCTACACCCCGATGACTCCATCATAAGTTAGCGGAATTTGGGGGTCAAGGCTCAACCTGCAATGGGCTCAGGGATAGTCAGCGACGCTCACGGCTATCAGGACGTCGCCCGCCCGCCTGAAGCGCACCCTCACCTCCTCGCCCGTGAGCATGTGCTCCCGCAGGTGGGATGGCGCGAACTCCAGAGGCCACTCGGCAACAAAGCTCCACGTCTCCCCTTCCGCGTCCAACAAGGAGAAGGAATCAACCTGAATGATGCTCCTGTTCTCAACGACGGTCACCCTGCCATGTACCATCTCCGAAGAGTCCTCTCCCGTGCCGCAGATCCTGAAGAGAACCACTGCCGCAATCACGAGAGCCAGGAGAGCGCCCATGGTCAAAGCCCGGGGCATGTCAGGGCTCCGTCCCGTACTGCGCCTGCGTGTAGCTTGGTAGTAGGCATGATTGAGTATTGTAGCCGCTTGCGGCCTGCTGCTCAAACCCGCTTCCTCTGCGCGCGTGTTGACAGGAATCTCAAAAGCGCGTAAATTACTATGCGGCGTTAGCAGCCCCTACCTGAGACCGCTAACGTCGATCTGGAGACAAATGCCGATATACGAGTACCAGTGCGGGACCTGCGACCACCGCTTTGAGATGAAGCAGGGCTTCGACGCCGAGACCACCCAGTCCTGCCCCCTGTGCAGCGGGACATCCAAGCGCAGGTTCCACTCCCCCACCGTCATCTACAAGGGCAGCGGTTTCTACACGACCGACTACGCCCGAAAGGAATTTCACCCCGAGGACAGGGGCAGCGATAGCGGGGCCAAGGACCCGACCAGAGACGACTAGAGGGACGCACCAGTGCGCGCCCTCGTCCAGAGAGTTGCCGCCGCCTCCGTGACAGTTGCCGAAGCCGTGGAACGCATTGAGCGCGGCCTGGTGGTGTTCGTGGGCGTAGGGCGGGACGACGACGAGGAAGATGCCCGCTACATTGTGGACAAGGCTGTCAACCTCCGCATCTTTGAAGACGAAGCCGAGAGGTTCGACCACTCCGCCCTGGACGTATCCGCCCAGCTGCTGGTGGTCAGCCAGTTCACCCTCTACGGCGACGTGCGCAAGGGACGCCGGCCATCCTTCAGCGAGGCCGCCCCTCCCCAGGAGGCAAGAGCGCTGTTTGAGCGGGCGGTGGAGATGTTCCGGGACACCGGCCTTGAAGTGAGGACCGGCCGCTTCCAGGAGCGTATGATGGTGTACATAGAGAACGACGGCCCGGTGACCATCGCAATCGACAGCGCGGACAGGCACCGCCCCAGGCGAGGCTAGCCCGTATCCCACGCGCCCTTGCCCACTAGCAGCACAAACCGGCACGGCCCAAGGTTGGATACGGAGTAGGTCTTCCCCGTCTTGTTCACCTTGATAAGGCTCTGCTCCTGCTGGGATCCCGCCGGAATCACCATCCTGCCGCCGTCCGCCAGCTGCTCCATGAGAGTCCTTGGCAATGCAGGCGCGGCCGCGGTGACGATGATGGCGTCGAAGGGGGCCTCCTCCGGGCAGCCCAACTCGTCGCCCGCCGGGCGCACCTCTACGTTGGCGTACCCCAGATACGACAGCAGGTCCCTGGCCCGCTCGGCCAGCGCCGGAATGCGCTCAATGGAGATGACCTGTCCGGCCAGGAGCGAGAGCACCGCCGCCTGGTAACCGCTGCCGGTGCCCACCTCCAGCACCCTGCCGCCCTCCCCAAGCTCCAGGGCGTGGGTCATCATCGCAACTATGTGGGGCTGCGAGACCGTCTGCTCCTCGCCTATGGGAAGGGGCATGTCCTCGTAGCTGAGGTGTCGTTTCGATTCGGGCACAAACAGCTCCCGAGGCACCCTCTCCATGGCATTGATTACCCTGTGGGAAGGTATCCTGCTACGAAGAACCGAGAACAGCCTTGATTTGGCCCTCTCAAGCTCGCTGGACACTGCACGCCTCTCCCAATGGCTATACTTCCAGTGTACCCGCGCAAAGGCAGACTTGTCCAAGGTTGGTCTTCAGAATCGGCGGGATGACGGTTGTAAAGGCGGTTGCGAACCGCTCTACAGGAATACACACCTTTGTGATATGTCATACCCGCGAAGACGGGTATCCAGGAGTGAGGGGGATTACGGTGGGTTGAGAGGGCCGGACTAGCCCTGAGCGCCTATACCCAGAGACCCCAGCGCCTGCTGAGAGGCCGGTGAAAGCTCCAGGCCATGGGCAAGGCCTGCGCTGTAGGCCCGGCTGAGGGACTCCAGGGTCTGTGCACTTGGGCGTTCTCCCTCGCTCAGGTGAGCCGCCAGGTCCGCCAGGGAGTTGCACGCCTGGTCGACGTGCCAATAGAAGGAGAGCAGCCACGCCAATTCCCGCTCCGTGGACGGAGGCGGAATATCGTCCAGATCGAATATGGCGTCGGTGGCCTTTGTGTAGCGGAGAATCCCCGCCCTGTCCTCCTCGTGCTCTCCGTAGTACCGCTTCCTCTTGAGCTCGCGGACGCGCATCTCGTACTCAGCGTCGCCGTAGATCTGCCTTGGGCCCCACTCCTCACGCAGGTTAAGGGCCACCTCGCCCTGGGGGTTCATAATGGCTACGGCAATCTCCACGCCCAGGGCCGGGTCATGCTCGAACTTCACCGCGCCCCGGAGCACAGCCTCCTGGAGCATCAGGGTAATCTCCCGCGGTATCTTCTTGTACAGAGGACCGCTCGACTCCTCGTTCCTCTCCGCGCCCAGGCCGCCGGTGTTGAAGGAGTAGAACTCCTGGGGCAGACCGCCCCTGGCCATGTCCTGTAGAACGTTGTACATCAGGGTCGCGTTCTCATCCTCCAGCCCGATGATGAACGGGTCGGAGAAGTACTCCACGTAGGGCCTGCCGATAGCGCCCGCGGCCGCCCCGGTCTGCACGGCCTCGCCGTACATGAGGGTGCGCACGTACTGCTTGGCGGTCAGCCGTATCAGGGGAGGAACGACAGTATTCTGGCGCATGACAGACTGCCACATCACCTTGTCCGTACTCTCCATAGGCACGTGCACGGTGTCCTTGACCTGGCCGTTGGTGATGACCTCCGGCAGGTGCTGGACTCCCTTCCTGGACAGAAGGCGCGAGCGGGAGAGAATCATCCGCATGTTGCGGACGGGGTTGCGCATGAACTCAGGAGCGCCGTCGTCGGGATTAAAGGGCACGTTCTCCAGGGTCTCCTGCGGGTTGGGGTCGTTCTCCACACCCCTGAGGACGTCGTAGGTTATGGGGTCGTCATCGCGGCTGAGGCCGAAGGGCACGGCGTAGAAGTTGTTCTCCGTGCCGGCTATGCCGTAGGAGACGCTGATCGACTTGCCGCCGCGCTCGGATGTGACTGGCTCCCGCAACGGCTGGAAGAGCAGGATGTCGTCGTTCATTGGGTAGACGGCTTCACCCGCGTCCTCGGCCAGGCCGATGAGCTTGGACAGGTCGCTGCCTGCCAGCTCTATCATGATGGTCAGGGTGCTCTTGCCGTGGAGCGAAGGGCCGGCCGTGACTATAGCCGTGTTAGTGGGGCTGCCCTCCAGGGTCTTGACCCGCGCCATGCTGAGGGCGGCCTGGAGCGCAAGGCCTTTGGCCTGCTTGACCAGGAACATCGCTATCGAAAGAGGCCCCATCTTGTGTTCACCCAGGTAGTCGAACCCCAGATGAAGGGAGAGGCCGCGGGTCGGCGCCTTGAACACCAGCTGCGTAAGGCCGGAGTCCCTGACGCGCTCCTTCAGTTCCTCCGGCAGACCCAGATCCTCCAACCACCTCGGAAGGGAGACCTCCATGATGTCCGGGGGCTCCTGGAGCTTGGCGTCCGGCAGGTCGAAGGTAAGCTGACGCCACATGTACGGAAGCTGAAGGTACTCGGTGCCGAACAGCAGCTGGCGGGCGTGGAAGGAGCGATCAGGCGAGTCGCCGATTTGCCGGTCTGTCTGAACGACGGTGTCGCCGGCGGCAAAGTGCTTCTTCATTGCGGCGGTGATGTACGGGAAGACCTCTGCAAAAAGCGCCTGGCTCTCCTCGCTGAAGGCAAGTCCGTCCCGATTGCGCGCAAAGCCGTCGATGAAGTACTGGGTGAGGTCCGGCCTGCGGGCGACTCCCAACTGGCTGAAGAAGCCAAGGCCGCCGCTGTCCAGTCGCACCGCCACGTCCGGCCACGCGCGGGCCGCCGCCTTGCCATCGGCGTTCAGCGCCTCCGCCTCACTGGTTATTTCGTCGGCCTCCTGGAGAATCGCCCTTTGCTGCTCCTCCGGGAGGTCCTGGAAAATGCGCATGCGGCCAATGAGCCACTCGCTGGATGGGTTGAAGAACTGGCTGTCCGACTTGTGGCCCACCTTAGCGGCGGCCACCAGGTCGTCAAGCGCCTTTGAGAACTCAGGGTTTACGGGCGGGCCGGCCAATACCGAGCCAGGCTCCGACGTTACTGCCATGCTGGAATCTCTCCTCTGTGCAGACTTGCCCCGGCGGGGTTCCATCAATTCCCAGGGGAGGCGCCACTAAATTGGCGGCTGTTGGGGATAATTTTGCTGTTTAGCGTATCCGAAAGCCATACAAAAGAGTGCCGATGTATGGCGTATTACGTGATGGAAATATAAAGGAAATCCCTGCCAGTGTCAATGCCATTTACGCACGGGAGTTACCGATTTTTGGCTCTCCAACCACGCTAATTGGGCTTCGAATCGCAGGGGCAAGTCCAGGATCTTTTATTGTCACCCTGAGCAACAGCGAAGGGTATGAGCGGGAAGACTACGGGCATATTAGCCATCGCTCATACTTCGACAAGCTCAGTATGAGCGGTGTCGTTCACCATAACCAACGCCTGTAGAGAATACCCAAGCCGCGCAGCCGTTGTGCTGTGACTGGCAAAATGCTATGCTTAGCAGTCGAGTCCCTTTCATGGGGCCTATTCCTGCTTAATCTCTGACAGCGGTCCCATACGGAGGTCTGATAGATGCATTTGCTGATGGATGGATTTGGTGGTGATGAGGAGAATCTGAAGAGCGAGGACTTCGTTTTTCGATTCCTTGATACGCTTCCCGACGAGATTGGGATGACCAAGATACACGGGCCTCACGTGATGACCTACAACGGGCCTAAGGAAGAGGACTGGGGCGTCTCCGGCTTTGTGATGATTGCGGAGAGCCACATTAGCGTACACACCTTCCCGGACAGGTCTTACGTGAACATTGACGTGTTCTCATGCAAGGACTTTGACCACGAGCGCGTCCTGGAGCGAGTAAAGGACCTCTTTGGACTGGACCAGGTGAAGCTGTGGGTCATTGGGCGCGGGCTGGACTACTCCCGCCCCGATTTCCCGTCGCCCGTTGAGAGGGGCCAAGCGAAGGCGGTGCTAAGCGGGGTGAGCTGATGGCCTCTGGCCATCCGTCGCCCTTTCCAGCGTCCGTCCCCTGGAGCTTCCTTGCCGTTGGCCCGGAGGAGACCAACGCCAAGGACTGCCGCGTAGTGGTGCTGCCCGTTCCCTACGACAGCACGACGTCCTACATGGGCGGAGCCAGGGAAGGGCCCAGGGCCATCATCGAGGCCTCCCGTCATCTGGAGGACTACGACATAGAGCTTGGCAGAGAGGTCTACCGGGTCGGCATCCACACCCTGCCGGAGCTGGAGCCCCACGTCGGCGGCCCGGAGGGCATGGTGGATCGCGTGCAGGCCGCGGTCGAGCCATTTGCCAGGGACGGCAAGCTGGTGGCGACCCTGGGAGGCGAACACACCGTCTCGGTGGGCGCGGCCAGGGCCTTTCGCAAAGTACACCCGGACCTCTCGGTGCTGTACCTGGACGCCCACGCCGACCTGAGGGACGAGTACATGGGAAGCCGTTTCAGCCACGCCTGCACAGCCCGCAGGATTTGGGAGGAGTGCCCAGTGGTGGAGGTGGGGGTGCGCAGCATCAGCCAGGAGGAGATGGACTTTGTGCAACAGCAGGGCATCCCCGTCTACTTCCACGATGGGGGCGGCGCGCCGGCCTCCTGGGACGCGGAGGAGGTGGCATCCCGCCTCTCCGGCCATGTCTACGTGAGCATCGACCTGGACGCGCTGGACCCGGGCCTGATGCCCGCGGTCGGCACGCCGGAACCCGGAGGGCTGGACTGGAACGCGGTCATCGGGCTGCTGAGGGCCGTTTGCAGGAGGCGCACCGTGGTCGGCTTCGATGTCGTGGAGCTATGCCCCGCGGCCGGGCCTCCCGCGTCATCCTCTGTTGCCGCCAAGCTGGCCTACAAGCTGATGGGATACGCAACGGAAGAGGGTTGCGGAGTCTAGGGATGGAGGCCGGGGATGCTGAGGACTTTCAGGTTTGGCAGGATTCTGGGTATACCCATTGAGATCCACTATAGCTGGTTCCTGTGCCTCTTCCTGCTCACCCTGTCCATAGCAATTTCCATAGGCCGCGTCCGACCGTCCTGGTCTCTGGTTGAGCTGCTCTGGGTAGCAATCGCCTCCAGCCTGCTGCTGTTCGCCTCCGTGGTGGTCCACGAGCTGTGCCACTGTCTTGTGGCGAGGAGGAACGGAGTCCCCGTAAAGGGCATCACCCTCTTTGTACTTGGAGGAGTGGCGCACATCACCCGGGAGAACACCAGGCCCTCGGCGGAGTTCGCCATGGCAATAGTGGGGCCCGCCTCCAGCATAGTGATGGGCCTGGGCTTCCTGGCCCTGAGCTACATCGTGGAGCCGGCCAGCGCCCATCTCACGGTGATTGCCAGGTGGCTGTTTGTGATGAACATAGCCCTGGGCCTATTCAACCTGATTCCCGGGTTCCCCCTGGACGGAGGCCGCGTGTTCCGGGCGGGGATCTGGGCGGTCACCGGCAACCACGCCCTGGCAACCCGGATAGCGACCATCGGCGGTATGGCGACGGCGGCGATATTCGTCCTGGCCGGAGCCGCCTTCCTGTTCATGTGGGAGGTGTACCTGCTGGGCATCTGGCTGGCCTTCACAGGCTGGTTCCTGTGGCTGGCGGCCGCCATGACCTCACGACGCGCCCGGCAGCTCCAGAGGCTCAGCGGATATGTGGCCCGTGACCTGATGAGCGTCGACTGCCCGGAGCTGTCCCCGGAGACGGCGCTGAGAGACGTGGGCCGGAGGAAGACCGTGGCCCAGGGCGGCATGTGCTACATAGTGCGGCAGGAGAGCAAAGTGGAGGGGCTGCTGGGGCCGCGGTCGGCCAGAAGCCTGGGCAGGAAAACCTGGGAGACGGCCAGCGTGAGCCAGGCGATGGCGCCCCTGACCCTGGTGCCCGCCGTCGCCCCGGACGACGACTCCTACCGGGTGTTGGACCTCATGGACGAAGGGGATACGGGCATGGTGACGGTGGTGGAGCGCGGAGAGCTTCTGGGCGTCATAGTCCAGGACAGCCTCACAGGGCGGAGATAACTGCTCTGAGTCTAAGCCGCAGGTAGGGAGGGATAGAACGCGCCTTACGGGAACTTCTGCTAAAATGCCCCTAGCTCAAAACTTGGCAGGTATCACCATTGGAGCTTAGAGACTATCAGGCAGACTTGCTGGAGAAGGTACAGAGCGCGCTCACAGACACGCCTAAAGCCAGAGTCATCCTGCAACTGCCAACCGGCGGCGGCAAGACTCGCATCGCGGGAGAGTTGCTGTCCACATGGCTTAGGGATGGGCGCAAGGCTGTCTGGCTAACCCACCGCTGGGAGTTGGCGGCCCAAACTGAAGGAATGCTCCACAAAGACGGTATCTCGGCGACGAAAGATATACAGTGGACCCCAGGCACTAAAGCCCCATCTATGCCCAACGCCGTTGTCATACTGATGGCTCAAACAGTGAGCCGCCGCACTGCCAGCGCGGAGGTTTGGGACAGCTACAAAACTCAAGACCTCATGATTATAGACGAGGCTCACCACGCCACCGCCGAGGGCTGGGCCAGGGCCATGCGCCAGTGGCCGGGCCCTGTGCTGGGTATGACGGCCACACCTTGGCGCCTCTCCCAGCGGGAGGGATTCGATCATCTTTTTGGAGAGCTGATCTCAGGACCCCAGGTTGCAGAACTGCAATCCGATGGATGGCTGTGTAATGCCTACGCGCTGTCTCCCCCGGAGGACGAGCTAGTACTGGGCGGCCAGGTTGACGGTACCGGCGAGTACTCCGAGCCAGGCATAGAGGAAGCCAACCGGGACAACGACATCTGGACAGCCGGAGCTTTGACATTCTGGCAGAAGAATGGCGAGAGTCGCCAGACTCTAGTCTACGCGGTTTCCATAAGGCACGCCAGGAACCTTGCCAACGTGTTCAACGACGCCGGAATACCGGCAGGCGTGTTGGTAGCCAATACACCGGAATCAGAGCGGGCAGAGCTGATCAGCAGATTTCAGAGAGGGGAGCTCAGGATTTTAGTCAATGTTGCTGTAGCCACCGAAGGCTTCGACCTTCCGGACGCCTCCTGTGTGTTGATCACACGTCCCACAATGAGCCTTGCACTCTACTTGCAGATGGTGGGCAGAGGACTTCGTCCAAAGCCGGATTCCGGCGACTGCATAGTCCTGGATATGACCGACAACAGTCGCAGACACGGACTTCCTGAAGACTATAGGGAATGGACACTTACTGCCAGGGGTAAATTGCCACCAGGAATGGCCCCGTTGATCCGCTGCAACAAGTGCGAAACACTTTCCCCAGCCGCAAGTCATCATTGCATCTATTGCGGGGAGCCATTTGGTGAGACCTGTGGCCGCTGCGGAACTTGGCGAGCCAGGGAGCAGTGGAACATGAAGACTATGTGTGGCCAGGACCATGAACTGGTCTGCGACCTTTGTCACCACGATGCACACATCTTGGCAAATCTGCCCGTAACTCAAGAACTAGAGGCTTTAGCCTATATTCCGGATGAGCCTAATCACTCAAATGACATTGTTCCGTTCCTTAGGAACATTTTGGATGAAGAGCGACGTCGTTTATACGGTACGGTAGACGATCGCAGGGATGAGCTACACCTTGCTGTGCGGCAGTTGGAATCAGACCTAGCAAACGAAATGGCCATGTATCGCAGGTTTCAGCAGTACATAGAATCGCTTCCAGATGAACAACGTCCCTCTAGCATGCCACAGCTACAAACTGCGTACACAAAATGGGAAAACAACCGGAAGGCGGAACTTGAGAACTTAAAAACAGAGCTTGCCACCCTACAAGCGCAGCCAATTGACGGGCAGTTAATACTGAGCAACGCTCAGGATCGAATACTACAGTTGCTCGAGGCCGAGGCAGTAGCGGCCGGCCTGATTCAAGGTGCCCCAAGCCAAGTGAGAGCGCCTCAATCACCATCCGAACATGAGACCATGCCACACACACCAGATGCCAATGGGTGGGTGACCTTCACTGAACTCGCGGAGAGCTGCAGATCCCTTTCTCAGAGAGATATCTCTTTCTTGCCTCAGAGACTCAAATACCCTCAAGGGAACGAGGTGCAAGTCAGTACATGGAGTGGGTTTATTGAAGAAACTGCTGAATGGCTAATAAGAGAAGGGTTGTTGACTAAAGACCATTGCCCTGTCGTGGTCGAAGGGATGCACGATCGATGCTTGATTAACTCCCGGCCCGTACATCCGAATGGCAGATACTTCAGGAGAATCACCCGACTGTCAAATGGCTTGTACCTTGAGGCCAATCTTTATTCAAGAGACGCTGCACTATACTGTGCCCCAATGGTTAAAGAACTCGGCAAAGACCCAGCTCAGTTTCGCGTTCAGCTTTCTCAGTGACCAAGTACCGCTCACACTTCGACAAGCTCAGTGTGAGCGGGCACGTCATAGTCCGCTTTATCCCAAGGCTGCGCAGTGCTACAATATATGAATAGCATCAATCTGAGGACACCCACTCCCTAAGGGGGACTTGAATGCAGGAGCAGCCGAGGATGGTCTACATGGACCACGCAGCCACCACTCCGGTGAGGCCGGAGGTCATGGAGGCTATGCTGCCCTATTTCACCCATCGATTTGGGAACGCCTCCAGCCTGTACACACTGGCCCAGGAGTCGCGCAGGGCGGTGGACGAGGCCAGGGAGTCGGTGGCGCGCGTCCTGGGCTGTCGCACAAGCGAGGTGGTCTTCACCAGCGGCGGCAGCGAGTCGGACAACACCGCGCTGAAGGGGGCCGCCCTCGCCCTGAGGCAGACCGGCAACCACATCATCACAACCAGCATCGAGCACCACGCCGTCATCCACACCTGCCAGTACCTTGAGGACAACGGCTTCCGGGTCACCTACCTGCCCGTGAACAGGGACGGCCTGGTGAGCGCGGAGGACGTGCTCAAGGCCGTCACTGACGAGACCATCCTTGTGAGCGTGATGCTCGCCAACAACGAGATCGGCACCATACAGCCGGTGGCGGAGATGGCCCGGGGCGTCAAGGAGACCGCCAGGAGGCTGAACCGCACCATCGTCTTTCACACGGACGCGGTGCAGGCCGCCGGATTCCTGGATATCGGTGTCAACGCCCTGGGAGTGGACATGCTCAGCCTCTCGTCCCACAAGTTCTACGGCCCCAAGGGGGTTGGCGTGCTGTACGTGCGAAGGGGCACGCCCTTCACGCCCCAGCAGTTCGGCGGGGCGCAGGAGAGGCAGCGACGGGCCGGAACCGAGAACGTGCCCGGCATTGTGGGCACGGCGGTGGCCCTGAGGCTGGCGGAGGAGGAGCGGGAGGCCAGCAGCGAGAGCTGCCTGCGGCTGCGGGACAGCCTGATCCAAGGCATTCAGGAGCGGATAGAGAGGGTGCATCTGAACGGCCACCCTACCCTACGGCTTCCCAACAACGTGAACTTCTCCTTTGAAGGCGTGGAGGGTGAGCCTATACTCCTGGGTCTGGACTTTGCGGGCACGGCGGCCTCCAGCGGCAGCGCCTGCACCTCCGGCGCGCTGGAGCCGTCCCACGTGCTGCTGGCCCTTGGCCTGCCCGCCGACCTGGCTCAGGCCAGCCTTCGACTGACCCTGGGCAAGGACAACACCCAAGAGGAAGTTGAGCACGTGCTCCGCGTGCTGCCCGACCTTGTCGGGCGGCTGCGGGCCATGCCCAGCCTGTCCCACGTCACGCCTTAGCCGACTATGAAGAAAGGCATCATCGCAAAACTCCTTCTGGTTGCAGCGCTGCTGACTATTGTGGCCGCAGTGGGTTGCCTGCGCGGGAGCAGCGACCGGGAGTACGGCGGCAGGGGTGAAATCATCCATGTCGGCGCACACAAGCCGATGATGCTGGAGAAGGTGGTGTACGCTCTTCCGCGGCACTGCGAGGAGACGGGGGAGGATACGCAGGTCTCGGAGTCGGACGCCCTCATCGCTCTCTACGCCTCCGCGGGCGGAGCCGGTTGGGATAACAACGACAACTGGCTGAGCAACGCGCCCCTGGGCGAATGGCACGGCGTGACCACCGACGCCGGCGGCAGCGTCATCGCAATCTCCCTCCCCAACAACGACCTTGCCGGAGAGCTCCCCGAGGAGCTTGGCAGTCTCTCCAGCCTGGCGTCGCTGGAAATAACCGGAAACGACGATCTCACCGGCTGCATACCTGCGGCCCTGGAGGATGTGCCGGTTTACGGCTTTCTTGAGGCCGGATTGAACCGGAACTACGTCATCGCCCCAAAGGTTCCGGGCAACGTCATTGCCGCCGTGAGGACCAGGGTGCTCAACCCCGAATCGACACAGGTTACGCTGTTGGTGGACGAGAACGCCGCAACCCTCAGGGACCTCAACGAGATCCAGTACAACATGATCGACCCCAACCCGGGGGCGGGAGCTGTGGAAACCCAGGAGGAGCCGCCGGAGGACAACCCGTACGCGGCGCGTATCTGGGGGGAATTCCAGATAATCTCCGGGTTTGAGATACCCGGCTACCTCTTCTTTGAGGTGCCTGAATCCCTGGAGTTCTCGGCCTTGGTGTGGGACCACGTGGAGTTTGTGAGGGTGCGATATCCGAAGGATTGAGGGCTGTGAAGGATTATCCGCTCACACTTCGACAAGCTCAGTGTGAGCGGGAGCGCTACCGTCGCTCATCCGGTTCGACGAGCTCAGTGTGAGAGGGATTAAGGAACACTTCGGGAGAAACCGATGAATACGCTCAAGACGGGATTCCTGCTGATAGTGATGTCGATGCTGCTGGTCATGGCCGGCTTCTTCCTGGGAGGTGAGGGCGGAATGGCCATCGCCCTGGGGTTGTCGCTGCTGATGAACGTCGGCGCGTACTGGTACAGCGACAAGCTGGCTCTGAAGATGGCGGGCGCCAGGGAGGTCACTCCGCAGGAGGCCCCTGAGCTGCACTTCATTGTGGAGGAGCAGGCCAGGCAGAGCAATTTGCCAATGCCAAGGGTGTACATCATTGAGAACGACTCGCCCAACGCCTTTGCCACCGGCAGGAACCCCCGCAACGCGGCCGTCGCGGCCACCACGGGCATCATGCGCATCCTGAACCGCGAGGAGCTTTCGGCGGTCATGGCCCACGAGATGGCCCACGTTGGCAACCGGGACACCCTCATCATGACCATCGCCGCCACCATCGCCGGGGCCATCACCTTTCTGGCGATGATCGCCCGCTTCTCCATGCTCTTTGGCGGCTTCGGGCGAAGGGACGCCGGAGGCCACGGGGCGATGTTCGCCATTGTCGGTATGCTGGTGGTCGCCATTCTTCTGCCCCTGGCCGCCATCCTGGTGCGGGCGGCTATTTCCCGGGCCAGAGAGTACCAGGCCGACTCGACGGGCGCGAAGAACTGCCGGAACCCCTGGGCCCTTGCCAGGGCGCTGGAGAAGCTGGAGCAGGGAGCCAGCCGGAGGCCCATGAAGGTGAACGAGGCCGTCTCCCACCTGTTCATTGTCAACCCGCTGAGCGGGTTCTCCGCTAGCATGTTCTCCACGCACCCGCCAATGAAAAAGCGGATTGCAAGGCTCAGGGACATGCGCGGGTTCTAGGGCCGGGCGTTCTACGCCACACTGGGGGATGGAGTGAGGTTGGAGGTCTGCTGGCTGCCCGGCCTGGATTCGAACCAGGGTCAGGGGATCCAAAGTCCCCTGTGCTACCACTACACCACCGGGCACCGCTCTCTCGATACTGCCGAGGCTTTGACTCCATTGTAATACCGCAGATGGGCGCGGTCAAAAGGTGGCCGTCAGCTTTCAGCCTTTGTCCTAAGACTGCCCTGCCCGATTGTGCACCGCAGCCCCGTGTGCGCTACAATCCAGGCATAGCTGCTCAGGAGAGATGCCTCATGGTGATGAGATGGCTTGGCCTTATGGCGCTCGCGGCCTGCCTTGTGCTGGCAACGGCGGGGTGCGGTGAGACGGAGAATGAGCCTATCACAGCTAATGACGCGCCACTGGCTGCGCTGACATACTTCTGGTTCGGATTCGACCTCCATACCGGTGAGAGCGTTGGGGGATTGGGGTCAAGCCATTGGAACACGGATGTCGGTAGCTTCGGGAGCAGAGTTGGAGTGACCGATGAGCCTGAATACGGGTTCTACGCCTCCGACGACCCACACGTCATTGCCAGACAGCTTGAAGACATGGAGGAAGCCGGTATCAGCGTCATCTTAGTTTCGTGGTGGGGGTACGGTGACAGTGATCTTGATGACGTGAACGAGAACAAGGAGTCCGAGGCGATGGTCCGAGCCGTTGACGTCCTCCTCAACCATATCTCGGCTAACAACCTCCCCTTCAAGGTCGCATTTCTGGTTGAGCCTTATATGCCGGAGCCTTTGAGGGTTACGCCAGCACAGAAGCAGGGCATACTCGACCATATTTGGGATAAAGTGTATAGCGTGTACCCGGACCTGATGTTCCAGTGGGAAGGCAAGCCGTTGCTTGTGACCTGGGCCCCTGTGGAGCTGAAGACGCCAAGCGATCCCAGGTTCACCGTCAAGACGTGGGGGAGCTACTTCGGCGGGCCCGACTGGAAAACCGCGACCAATCAGGACTGGAACTGGTACCCGGAACCGGCATGGCTGCCAGAGATGATCTCAGTCGACGGGATGTACGTAGTCTTCCCAAGGTTCGACGAATACTGGCTGCACATCA
Source organism: Dehalococcoidia bacterium (assembly GCA_034422115.1). Taxonomy (GTDB): domain Bacteria; phylum Chloroflexota; class Dehalococcoidia; order Lucifugimonadales; family UBA2985; genus DAOUJW01. The sequence continues at coordinate 26,335 of DAOUJW010000005.1, forward strand.
TGGGGAGGAAGTTCGCTTATCCATATCGTCGAGTAGACCCGCTACTGACCGAGGGCGTCTATGAGGAGACCTGGCAGGTGGCGGTGGACAACCGGGACAAAATCAAGCTGATTGTCTTGTACACGTGGAACGAGCACGCGGAGCACGCGGCCATCGAACCGGATAAAGGGGTCTCGCATGTGAGCTATGGCCGCTCCCTGGTGGAGAAGACTGCTGAGTACTATCGCCAGTTCCTGGCTGGGCGGCCAATTGGCAATTAGCCGACCTCCCGGGTCAGCCCATATTCTTGGCAGCTTTGGGCAGTCCGCTGATAGACTTGTGATATGAATAGGCTTTACCCGATATGGAGATGGATTATCTTAACGGCGCTGACGGCCTGCCTTGTGCTGGCAACGGCGGGGTGCAGCAAAGAGACGCCACAGACTGCTGAGAATATCCCAATAGCTGCCCTTTTCTACCAGTGGTTTGGTTATGAACATGACCGTGAGAGCGGCTGGCCTGCCACTGGCGGTCTTGGGACATTCCACTGGAACGACATAGTCAACGATCAGTTAATTACGGGCTTTGTGGCGAACCGCCCGGAGATAGGCTACTACGCCAGCGATAACGACGACACCATCGCGTGGCAGCTTGACCGGATGGAAGAGGCTGGCATAGATACCATCATTGTCTCTTGGTGGGGCTGGGGAGACTCAGACCTGGATGGCGCCTATGACGGTTACATTGAGCAGCGCAGCCACGACGCCCTCATTCGCCTGCTGGACTACGTACGGTCGCAAGATCTCCCCTTCAAGGTAGCTTTGATGGTGGAGCCGTGGCCGGACATTGTGGCTCCAACAATCGACCACAAACCTGTGCCCGGTACGGCCAAGGGCTTGTCTGAGAGCAAAAAGCAGATGATTCTGGACTACGTGTGGGACAATGTCTACAGCGTTTATCCGGACCTCATTTTCAACTGGCAGGGCAAGCCGCTCCTGGCCGCGGTCGGCGAGCTGTATTTTGAGCCAAACGAGGACTCTCCCGGAGACAGGTTCACGCTCCGCAGCTTCCGGTTCAAGGAGGGTGACTTTGACCCAGGGAACGCCTGGGACTGGATCATCACGGAGTCGCTGCCCTACTTCCAGACAACGGACAACGCCGTCATCCTCTCGCCTAGATATGATGAGTGGTTCCTGGCCGCCGCCAATCCCGACTGGTGGCCCGAAGCTTGGGGCCGCAGGGACACCGGTCCTTTAAGACGTGACCCGTATCTTGCCGAGGGCCTGTACGACTCCGAATGGCGCCAAGTATTTGACAGGCGCGAGGACGTCGACCTTGTGATTCTGTGGGCCTGGAACTCGTGGATGGAACAGCTCTATATAGAGCCGGACGACGGACAGGGGGTTTACCCCGCCGGAGACGGTCTGGTCCGCAAGACGGCCCACTACGCCAACCTCTTCCGCTCAGGGCTGCCCTTTGAATCTTTTGAGGAGGATGCCCCATGATGAAAACATGGCTTGTCCTTACGTCCCTCTTGGCCTGCCTCTTGCTCGCGGTGATTGGATGTAGCGAGACAGCGCCAGGCCCAACGCCGACTCACACCCAGGAGCCGGTGCAGTACGCACCCAACGACGCGCCCATAGCCACTCTCTTCTATCCCACTCACGGGTTCCAGCAGACCCCTCCCTATGAGGCCACCGGCGGCAGGGGTACGACCCACTGGAACCTCTACGGCCCGCCGGGAGCCGACCAGCCCTTCCCATGGACCGGTTTCACGACCACCTGGCCGGAGATTGGTTGGTACGCCTCCAAAGATATAGAGACCATCAAGTGGCAGGTTGAGCAAATGCAAAGGGCCGGCATCGACACCATCATAATCTCCTGGTTCGGATGGGGTGATTCCGAGCTCGATGGCACTGGAGACTCAGAGGGACTGTTTGCTCAGTACCAAGAGGCCGCCATTATGTTGCTGGACCATATCAAAGACAACAACATCCCAATGAAGTTCGCTCTGCTTGTCGAGGCGTTTACATTCTACGTTGGCGGGGCAACGTCAATATCCACCAATGACCTTACAGATGAGCAGCGGCAGATTGTCACTGACTACGCGTGGGATAACTTCTACCACCCTTCCAAGTACGGCAACTTTGCATTGCAGTTGGATGAGAAACCTGCCCTATTCAGTGTCCCGGATGTAAAGGGCGGTTGGTGGAGAAATCATGACTGGACCGACGCGCGGTTCAAGCTAATAGAAGTTTCCAACTACCACGAGGATGAAGACGAGTTCACTACCGACTATGTCTACCTGGATCCGCCGTCTGCCATCCCAGGCATCGACGGGGTTGTAAACATCTGGCCACGGTTCACCAGCGTGGTCACCTATGCCTCAAACAGCCCTTACTTCCCCTGGTACAACCCTCCGGTGGGAGGAGACCCCGACAGACCCGTAAATCTTCCCGAAGTCGATCCCCTAGGCACGGACGGGAAGTACGACGAAGCCTGGCAGCAGATAATTGAGCATCCCAGACGCTCTGAAATCAACCTGGTCTGGATATGGTACTGGAACTCCTACTGGGAGGTCTGCTACATAGAGCCTGATGCCGGTATTGGCGCCTACGCCGTGGGCGACCTGTACGTACGCAAGACCGCCCACTACGCCAACCTCTTCCGTTCAGGGCTGCCATTTGAGCATTTTGAGAGGGATGCAAGATAACCCTGACATCTGCTCGTGGCCGCCCGCTCAGATTGACACCAGGAAGGCGCGGGAATTATAATCATCGCCTGTAGTCCAATGACAAAACGAACCTATCAGCCAAAAGTCAGACGAAGGAAAAGGGTGCACGGCTTCTTCTCCCGCATGCAGACGCGGGGCGGCCAGAACGTCCTCAAGCGGAGGCGTTTCAAGGGCCGCCAGAGGCTCACCGTTTAGGCGCCGGCGCCGTTGGTTCCTTCGCCGCTTGCTCTCAACTGAATGCAAAAAGAGCTACGCCTCAAGAAGGCGCAGGAGTTCTCTCACATCTATCGCCGGGGAAGATCGTGGGCCAATGACCTGCTTGTGCTTAAGGCCATGCCCAACGGCACGGACGGCAGGAACAGGTACGGCTTCTCCGTGAGCAAGCGCACCGGCAACGCGGTGGTGAGGAACACCATAAAGCGAAGGACGAGGGAGGCCGTGCGCAACACGCCCACCGTGGGAGGCTGGGACATGATATTCATCGCCCGACGGGGAGCGGGTTCGGCGGACTACCACAAGCTGAGCGCATCGGTGAGGGACCTGCTTCGAAGGGGAAAGCTCCTGGAGCGCACTACGCAGTCGGAGAAGCTGAAGGCATGAAGCGGGGAGCGCTGGGAGCCATACGCCTCTACCAGAGGGCGATTTCGCCGTACCTGCCAACGTCCTGTCGCTACGAGCCCACCTGCTCACACTACTCCCACGAGGCTATAGACAGGTACGGGCTTGTGCGCGGCGTGTGGATGAGCCTGGGCCGGCTGGCCAGATGCACGCCCATTGGCGGGACAGGCTATGACCCGGTCCCCTGAGGCGCGCCGTACCGGACGCGGCTGGTGGTTCCTTGCCCTCTCACTGGCAGTCATAGTCCTTGCGGGCTGCGACGCGCGAGACCTGGGCCCGGACTCCGGATGGTCGGGCGCAGCGGTGACCGAGGACGCGGTGTACATCGGCTCCCGCGAGGATGAGCTGCTGGCCCTGGACAGGACCAACGGCGCGCTGCTCTGGAGCTTCCCTCAGGAGGGCCAGGAGGAGGACGGACTGCAGGGCATCTACTCCACCCCGGCGGTGACCGATGGCTTTGTGCTGATGGGCGGGTACAACGGCGTTCTCTACGCCGTGGACCCGGAGTCGAGGCAGAAGCTGTGGGAGTTCCGCACGGAGGACAGCATAGTGGGGTCGCCGGCGCTGGTGTATGAAATGGAGGAGGCTGTTGCAACTCCAACCCCGCTGGAGGCGACTCCGACCCCCGGTTTCTCGGTAACCCCGACTCCGCAAGCTGATGACATGCCCGCCGAAGACCCGGCCGCCGGCAGGCTGGAGACGATAGTCGTGGGATCGTCCGACGGGAACCTGTACGCACTGGACGCCAATGGCACGGAGCAGTGGCGGTTTGAGACGGGCAACAAGATATGGTCCACGCCGGTGGTCTACGAGGACGTGGTGTACTTCGGGTCCCTGGACCACAACGTCTACGCCGTAGCCATCAGGAACATGGGCGCTCACAGGGCGGGCGACGAGGTGTGGCGGTTCGAGACAGAGGGCGCGGTTGCAGCCACGCCCCTCGTCCTGAACGGGCGCGTCTACATCGGCTCCTTTGACCGCAAGTTCTACGCCCTAGACGCGAGCACCGGCCAGGAGTCTTGGGCCGCGCCCTTCGAGGCGGGCAACTGGCTCTGGTCTACGGCCGTCTCCGACGGCGCGACCGTCTACGTCGCATCACTGGACGGCAACCTGTACGCCCTGGACGCCACAAACGGAACGGAGCGATGGCGGTTTGAGACTGACCCCAAAAGCCCCATAATCGCTGCGCCTGCGCTGGTCCCGGCGGGCGTGGCCGTGGCCACGGACAACGGCGACGTTTACCTGGTGCGCACCACGGACGGCACGGAGATAAGGGGAGTCCCGGACTTCGACCACATACGCGCGCCTTTGACAGCATCGGGTTCAATCGTCTACTTTAGCGCTATGGACCACACCGTCCGCGCCGTCGACCTGCAGCAGGGGTTCTGGACGGAGATGTGGTGCTTCAACACAAAGGAGTCCACGGCCCGGTGCGAGTAGAGGCCGCAAAGGACGCATGAGAGCAATGCAATTGACAACTGAGTCGCAGAGGGCAGAGAGGTAGCGCGTGCTGGAACTGATTGCAACAGTGTGGAACCAGCTCATCCTGGGTCCCATGATAAACATCCTGGTGCTGCTGTACGCCCTGTTCTTCGCCAACTTCGGCGCCAGCATCCTGGTGTTCACTGTGATCATCCGCGTGGTCACCCTGCCCCTGACGCTGAAACAGATCCGGATGACCAAGAAGATGTCCGAGATCCAGCCCCTGGCGATGGAGATCCGCCAGAAGTACCCGGACGACAGGCAGAAGCAGTCCCAGGAGACCATGCGCCTGTACAAGGAGAAGGGCGTCAACCCCCTGGGATGTCTGGGCCCCATGTTCATCCAGATGCCCATCTGGATTGGCCTGTACCAGGCCATCATCCAGACCCTGCCGGACCACCCGGAGCGTCTGGCGGGGCTGTCGCAGAAGTTGTACGCCTGGCTGCCCCTGGTAAACGAGGCCATTCCCCTGGACAGCCGCTTCCTGTGGCTGGACCTGGCAGAACCGCCTCGATTCGTGCTGCCGGTGCTGGTGGGCATATCCATGTGGGCCGTTCAGAAGACGTCGACGGTGCAGCCGGCGGACCCGCGGCAGGCGCAGACAACCCAGATGATGCTCTGGCTCATGCCAATGATGCTCATGTTCTTCTCCTTCTCACTGCCCAGCGGCCTGTCTCTGTACTGGGTGGCGTCCAACATGATTCAGATGGGGATACAATACTTTGTTGCCGGCTGGGGAGGCCTGCTCCCCACTCGAAGGCCGGGGCCAAGCGCCCAGCCAACGCCAGCCCAGCCGGTCAAGGAGAGCGCAGAAGATGGAAACGACGATGGAAGTGACGGCAAGGTCAGTCGAGGAAGCAATAGAAATCGCCCTAGACCAGCTAGGCGCAGAGCGCGATCAGGTCGAAATAGACGTAATTAGCCAGGGCAAGGGCGGCATACTTGGGTTTGGCGCGGAGCCTGCCCGCATAAAGGTGACCCTGGCCTCGCTGCCCTCCAACCTGCCGGCTGTGGCGAAGCTCACCGTGGACAGCCTGCTCAGGTCCATGAAGGTTTCGGCCACGGCCACGCCAAGGCCGCAGCTGGAGGGTGAAGAGGACACCATAGAGATGGACATAGAGGGCGAGGACTCCGGGCTGCTCATCGGGCGGCGCGGCGAGACCCTCCGCGCCCTGCAGTTCACGGTGAACCTCCTGGTGGGCCAGAGGACAAACGGCCGGGTCATCCTGGACGTGGAGGGGTATCGAGAGCGGCGCTACAACTCGCTGAGGGCCCTGGCGTCGAGGGTCGCGGAGCGAGTGGCCTCTACGGGACGCTCCATCACCCTGGAGCCCATGGCCCCCAACGAGCGGCGGGTGATCCACATGGCCCTGGCGGACAACCCCAGGGTTGCCACGGAGAGCACGGGCGTGGGAGAGAGCCGGAAGATAACGGTGCTTCCCAAGCGGGACTAGCCAGCCGTAAGCCCACGGAAGCTCAATGACCTCCTTCATCCGCGTCCTGCTTGCGGCCGTTGCCGTCACGCTGCTGGTCGCGGCGTGTGAGGAACTGCCATCCCCAACGGCAACGCCCGAGGCGCCAGATGATGGTCCGACATTGTCCATAATGGTCGCTCCCGTTCCGGCCGACATCCCCGCCTACGACCGCGGCGAATGGCGGCACTGGATAGACGAGGACAGGGACTGCCAGGACACGCGCCAGGAGGTGCTCATCGAGGAGTCGGTTTCACCCGTGGAGTACAAAGACGCCGATGAATGCAGGGTGGCGTCGGGGGAGTGGAACGGCCCGTACACCGGTGAGCAGTTCACCGACCCCAGCGACCTGGACGTAGACCACATGGTCCCCCTTGGGAACGCGCACCGCTCCGGCGGATGGGCGTGGAGTGAATCAAGAAGGAGGGATTACGCCAACGACCTCTCCTACGACGGCCACCTGATAGCGGTGCAGAACTCGGCAAACCGGGCCAAGGGCGCGGACGGGCCGGAGGAATGGAGGCCACCCGACCGGGGCTACTGGTGCCAGTACGCCATGGACTGGACCACCATAAAGAACACCTGGAAGCTGACCGCGACCTCCTCGGAGGCGGCCGCCCTCTCCGAGATGCTGAACACCTGCACGCCTCAAGTGACGCTCACACGGGTGGAGTCTACCCAGCCTCAGCCGCCTACGCCAACTTCAGTGGGAACCCCGGCATCCGTAGCACTCTACGATTCCTGCGATGCGGCTGAGGCCGCCGGGGAGGAGCGCGTGCAGGGCAGCCAAGGCAACGGCCGCGGCTTCCCGCAGGAAATGGTGCCCTCCGCCCGCGACGGGGACGGCGACGGCGTTGTCTGTGAGAAGTAAGGTCATTGCCTACGTTACCCGCGGCCAGGAGCTGCTGGTCTTCCGGCACAGGGACTTCCCGGAGGCCGGTCTCCAAGTGCCGGGTGGGAGTATAGAAGACGGGGAAGACCCGGATGAGGCTGTGCTGCGGGAGCTGCAGGAGGAGAGCGGCCTCACGGACGTCAGGCTCGTGGGCTTACTGGGCAGGTATCTGTACAGCGCCTCGCCCAACGCGGATGAGTCGCACGACCGCCACGTGTACCACCTGGAGCTGACCGGCCCCGCTGAGGAATCATGGCTACACTGGGAGAATGACCCAAGCGACGGCAGCCCGCCCATTGCCTTTGAGTTCTTCTGGATGAGCCTGAACAACCCTGACCTGCAGCTTGCGGGCGGCCGGGGAGACCTGCTGCATAAACTCAGGCCCAGTACCATTCCTGCGGAGGCAGGAATCCAGGACACCCACCACGGCAAAGAATAGACCCCCGCTTTCGCGAGAGTGGTTCGAAGTGGGAAGATCGCTGCCCTCCCCTACCGACGGTATACCTGTATGTACGTGGCGTTCAGATCTATGTAGGTATCGTCGGAGACGGGCAGCTCCACCAGAGCTACGGCCCCGTCCGGGTCCCGGCCTGTGGCCAGCATTACGTTGCGCTCCAGGGTCAGGCCGTGATAGCCGGGAACCGGGAATGCCCCCAGCACAAGCAGCTTGGCGCCCGGCGGCGAGGAGACCGCCACCTTCTCCGCTATGTCGCCCTCGTTGTTGATGTAGTTGAACACCGTGGCAAAGTCCTCAAACCTGAGCCCCGCCCGGTGATATGTCTCATCCTCCGTGAAATCTCCGGGGATGATGAGGTCGGACGCGCCCTGCAGGCCTGAGCGTTTGAGGCTCTCGATGTTGGCCCTTGAGAACTCCACAAGCGGCTGGTCGTACTCCACGCCCACTGAGGCTATGCCGTGCACCAGCGCGGTTAGCGCCACCACCCGCCCGTCTCCCGCGCCGGCGTCCAGGAACAGGCCGGATGGGTCGAAGACCGACGTCTCCATGAGGTACTCGATGGCGGCGTTCAGGTGGCGCAGCGGCGACGGCAGGTACTGGCCCACGGCCGTCCTCTTATACGGCCCGCCCAGGTGGTGCTCGGCGGCGTCCAAGCGGTCGTAGAGGTCCTTGAGTATCTGAAAGGAGCGCTCTTTGGACAGCTGCTCGCCGCTAGACTTCTCTTGCGAATTCATTTGACGTACATAGAGAGGGAGGCCCAGTTGCCCCAGGCCTCCCTCTTCGTTGCTCCAGTATGGCTGTTCCGTCGGAAGCCTAGCCGGCCCCGTTCTCTTCCTTCTCCCACAGGGCTTCCAGGATGGCGCCGGGGTTCATCGGCAGGTCGAGCATCCTGACGCCAATGGCGCGGGACACCGCGTTGGCCATGGCCGCCAGCGGGGGCACTATCGGCACCTCGCCGACGCCCCTCGCTCCATAGGGATGGCCGGGGTTCGCCTTCTCCACCAGGATGGTGTCGATCATCGGCAGGTCCAGTGAAGTGGGCATTCGATAGTCCAGCAGCGAGGAGTTGGCCATGACGCCCTCGTCGTTGTAGTAGTACTCCTCGTTGAGCGCCCAGCCGATGCCCTGCACAACGCCGCCCTGAATCTGGCCCTCCACGTAGCTGGGGTGAATGGCCCTGCCCGCGTCCTGGATGGCGGTGTAGCGGAGCACGTCAACCTTGCCCGTCTCCGTGTCAACCTCCACGTCCACAATGTGATGGCCAAAGGCCGCGCCCACGCCTCGGGGGCTTACAGTTCCCTTCCCCACAAGGGTGCCGCCCGTCTCCATCAGGCGCTTGCACACGTCCTTGAAGGTAATCTGCTGCTCGGCGTCGGAGATGCGGGTGAAGGTGGAGTCGGCAAAGTCCACGTCGTCCTCCGTCGTCTCCCAGATCCTGGCCACCCGCTCCTTCATCTGTCGGACCACGTCCTGGGCGGCTTCGTATGCGGCCCAGCCGGTGGCGAAGGCGACGCGGCTGCCACCCGTGACCGCCGTGTATCCGATGGAGGCGGTGTCGCCCACCACGGGGTGAACCTCTTCCGCAGCGAGCCCGAGCACCTCAGCAGCCTGCATGGCGATGGCCGCCCGCGTTCCGCCGATGTCCACGGACCCCTCAATCATGGCGACCGTGCCGTCCGGGTTGACCTGGAGGTTGCAGCTGGACTGCATCCCGCCGTTGAACCAGAAGCCGCTGGAGATTCCCCTGCCCCGGTGCTTGCCCTCAAGGGGGGTGTTCCAGTGGTCGCTGGACTTGGCGGCCTCCAGCACCTCAACGTTGCCAATGTTGCCGAAGGGCGCTCCGGTCACCTGCCGGTCTCCCTCCTTGGAGGCGTTCTTCAGGCGGAACTCCAGGGGGTCAATGCCCTTCTGCAGGCAGTACTCGTCGACTATGGACTCAACCGCCAGAGTGGCCTGGGGCGAGCCGGGGGCGCGGTAAGCGGAGGTCTTGGGCTTGTTGACCACCACGTCGTAGGCGTCCAGCAGGGCGTTCTCGATGTCGTACATGCCCAGCATGCACATGGCGCCCGCCGTCACCGGCGAGCCGGGGTAGGCGCCCGCGTCGAAGGCCAGGAAGCCCTGCGCGGCGACTATCCTGTCGTCGTTGGAGAAGCCCAGCTTCGCCTTGGTGTACGTGCCAGAGCCGGGGCCGGTGGACTCCAGCACCTCGGTGCGGGTCATGACCATCTTGACCGGGTGACCCGTCATCCGGGACATAACGGCGGCCACAGGCTCCATGTAGATGTTGATCTTGCCGCCAAAGCCGCCGCCAATCTCCATTGGGATTACGTGCACCTGGGAGACCGGGACGCCCAGCAGCGCCGCGGTGTTCTGCCGCACGCCGAAGTGCCCCTGGTTGCTGGTCCAGATGGTTATCTTGCCGTCGCTGCCCCAGTGCACGGTGGCGTTCTGCGGCTCAATGTAGCCCTGGTGGACGGTCTTGGTGTTGAACTCACGCTCGATTACAACGTCGGCTTCCTTGAAGCCCTTCTCCACGTCGCCGATGGTGAACTGGGTGTGGACGGCTACGTTGCTGTTCTTGCCGGTGTCCTTGCCCAGGGACATGGTGGTCATGGAGTCGTGGAGGATCGGCGCGCCGTCCTGCATCGCCTCGAACGCGGTCATGACCGGGGGAAGCACCTCGTACTCCACCTCGATGAGGTCCAGGGCCTCCTCGGCCACGTGCGGGCTGTCGGCGCACACCGCGGCTACCGCATGGCCCTTGTAGAGCGCCTTCTCACGGGCCAGCACGTTGGAGGAGATGTAGCGAAGGTTGACCATAGGCCCCTCGCCGACGGACACCGGCTCATTGGGCGGCTCAGGCAGGTCGGCGCTGGTGACCACGGCCCTCACGCCGGGAAGCTTCAGGGCCTTGCTGGCGTCGATGGACTTTATGCGGGCGTGGGCGTGGGGGCTGCGGAGTATCTTCCCGTGCAGGATATCAACCCCATGCACGTCCGCGCCGAACTTGGCCCGGCCCGTGACCTTGTCCACCCCGTCGTGCCGGACGGGTCTTGTCCCAACAACCTTATAGTCGGGGGAGCGATCCATTGTAGTAGCCATATGATTCACACCTCTCTTGAATCTGATGCTTGAAACACAACCGCATAATATCTTACCACAACTGGGGCAAAGGCGGGAGTGTGGGGGGAGGCGCAAGGCGCGGCGATTGGCAGATTGACGGTACGCCCACTCGCGCATGTCAGGCCAATCAGAGGCAAAAGGCTTGATTTGACATCAGGATATATTAAACATCCTGGCAACAAGCTGTTTTCCTATTCTCTACGAAGGTTCCTTGGTTTGCTTCGCACGGTCGAGGTATTGCTGTGTGATAGCCTTTGTGGTCTCGTCTATGCTCGGAAGCAGAGTCTCACGCGTCACATTCAACAGCCGTAGGTCGTCGAGAATTTTAGATTTCTGCTCCTTGGATACCTCCAATTGATAATGTGAATAAATTGGAATGTTCTTGTTCAACCGTAAGACTTCATCTCGTTCAAATCGCTCGTGAAACGCTGAAATAAGGAAAGCTCCAGACTGTGCCCTAATGCGTTCGAACATCTGTTGAGGCTCAACTACAAATACTCTATACAAATCCCGAACATCAATAAGCTCTCTAAAATTCGGTCTCTCCTGTCGGATGATGTAATAGAGACGGTCTTTGGCTCTTTCAAATAACTCAGGTCCTACTAGTGTGCTTTCATTCTCAGACGTGGGAGTGTCGTCACTTTCGTAATCCTCGGTCTTATCTAAGAGCAGGTTCTGCTCGTAACGTCGAAGTTTAGCGAAGTTTGCTATAACACTCACTGTGTCACTATTGAAGGGCTTGATCAAATACTTGGGCACACCAAATACATGAAGGCGTCCGTCTTCGCCTTCATGACTCTTGTCATTGCAGTCCAGTTGTCCTTTTCTATCCTCGTGACTCTTGTCCTTGCAGGCGAAAGCACATGCAGAGAAGAGTGCCACGAGTGGATTCCTAGTTATGTCTAGGAGACGTGTCTTAAGCCCATGATGTTGAGCCAGAACCCACTGAGATAGCGCAGACTCGAGTCCAGAGAATGCCTCAGGCTGGCGCGTCATCAGATCGTTCAACATCTCCCCCTCCACTGAACGCAGAGTAGACTCTTCTTCAGTGGTGGTTCTCATTACAGAGGGTTTGAGATCCCATTGACCTCTTTCCCCTCGGAAGTACAACACTATTTCATCTTTGTGCGTTTGCCTGAATTCTCGACATCCGTTCAACAGGGCTTCTATTGAATCGATTCTCTTGTTAGGAAAGGACTCAGTGGTAACCTCGTTTGAATTAGATGTGGAATATAGCTTCGCTTCCCAAGGTCTGGACGCAAAGAACTCCGCTCCTTGCAAGCGAGCATTGTACAATTTCGACTGCTCAAGATTACAGTTGCTGAATCGAGTCCCACTTAAATGTGCCGATGAGAAACAAGTCTCAATGAGATCGGACCTCGCGAGAGTGGCATAGTTCAGAATAGCTTTTGTGAAATCTGCACGCATCAAATCAACATTGACAAACTTAGCGCGGGTAAGATCACTGTATGTGAAGTCGGCTTCTGTCAGGTCGACTATGGAGCGGTTACTGAGAGCAAGGAAAAGAGCGGCCCCGATATAAGCACCAGTGAAGTTGGCATTTGAGAGGTTAATGCCCCTCCAATTGATACCACTTATAGGTTTTAGGTCGCTAACTTCAAATATCTTAGATAGATCCTCAGATTCAAAGTTAGGTCTAAAGTCCTCTTTCTCCCGCCTATTGTTCCATGCCTCTACGCCTTCGCTGAGCCATCTGATATGTTCCTTGTCTCCCATAATCACCCTCTAGTACTACAGTTGAAATGTCATACAGAAGCGTTTCTCACCATTGCCCTTAGGTTGAATTAAATGGCACCGGGCATACTAGCAATTATACTAGATGGAAGGAATTGAATCAGGATACACTAATTCCCTCTGCGCCCTGAGCACACCGCCGAGAGCCACGGCCTTACGCTTCCAGTAACCTCCTAACCAACTGCTCCTGATATGCTATTATATGCTTCAGGAGAGGGACGCTGGCATGGGCACTTTCAACGTAAACATAGGCGTCGGGCATTCGGACAACGGCAGTTTGACCGAGGTATCTGCAACGGTGGATACCGGATCCACGTACACAATGCTGCCCAGCTCCCTGCTGACGCAGATGAACGTAGAAGAGCGCGATAAGCGCGAACTGACCCTGGCCGACGGCAGCGAGGTATCGTTGGGTATCGGCCAGGCGCGCATAGCCATTGACGGCATGGAATGGAACTGCCCGATTATCTTCGGACCCGAGGGACAGTACCTCCTGGGCGCGACCACATTGGAAATATTCGGCCTGATGGTAGATCCTGTGGACGAAAGGCTAATCCCAAGAGTGCTTCGGGCCAGACCCTTCTAGCCAAACGGAGTAACCCATGCCCCCACCCCGCCGCCCACGCCACGAGATGCCGGACTTCGTACGGGACGCCCTTGCGGAGCACGGCCTTGAGGAGGCGTACCGCAGCCGGCCGCCCTACCAGCGCAACGACTACCTCATCTGGATTGCCGGGGCCAAGCGCGAGGAAACCCGCCAGAAGCGCCTCAACCAGATGCTGGAGGAGCTGCGCGCCGGCGATCGCTACATGAAGATGGCCTACAGGCCCAGGGCAGTTCGGCCCCGGTGAGGGTTTCCCGACTACCCCTCGGAGTCCTATGACAAAGCGACGCTCATATCCTTCGACAGGCTCAGGATGAGCGTCGCTAAACTGTCGTCACGTAGTTGCTGCCGAGGCCTAGTACTCGTACCAGCCCTTGCCCACCTTGCGGCCAAGCTGGCCCGCCACCACCATCCTCTGGAGCAGCTGGCTGGGTCGGTACTTGGGATCGCCGGTCTTCTCAAAGACGGTGGATATCTCGTGGAGGATGACGTCCAGCCCAATCAGGTCCATCAGCTGGAAGGGCCCCATCGGATGGTTCAGCCCCAGGCGGACGCACTCGTCGATGTCCTCCTTGCCGGCCACGCCCTCCTGCAGCAGGAAGGTGGCCTCGTTGAGGAAGGGCGCAATGAGACGGTTGACCACAAAGCCCGCCGAGTCCTCCATCACCACCGGCTTCCGGCCCATGACCTCGGACGCCTTGACCACGACCTCCACCGCCTCGTCGCTGGTGTGAAAGCCCCGGATGACCTCCACAAGCTGCATGGCGTAGGGCGGGTTGAAGAAGTGCATCCCAACCACCTTTTCGGGCCGCTTGGTGGCGGCGGCAAGCTCGGTGATGGGCAGCGTTGAGGTGTTGGAGGCCAGAATGGTCTCCGCCGGCGCCATCCGGTCCAGCTTCTCCAGCAGTTCCTCCTTGGCGGGCTGCTCCTCCCAGATGTTCTCAATGATGAGCGGCGCCTGGGCGGCCTCCTCCAGGTCCAGGGTGGTCTTGAGGTTGCTCACGGCGTTGTCTCGCACGGACTGCTCAAAGAGGCCTCGCTGAACGCCCCTGTCCAGGCCGGTGGTTATCCGTCCCACGGCCGCGTCCAACTGCTCCTGGCCCACGTCCGTCATTATCACCTCGTACCCGTTCTGCGTGGCAATCTGAGCAATGCCCGCCCCCATAATGCCAGACCCGATAATCCCGATTCTTTCCGCCATTAGACCCTCCATTTCGTTAAGCGCTTGGACTCTGAGGATTATAGCCTACGGAGTGGCAAGGGTAAAGGAAGCGACGATTACGTGGCATCGAAGCGGCCTAGTCTCCCTCTCAAGCGGGTCGCCTTCAACGACCCTTCACCATACCCTAAACAGGCGTTAAACGACCCTTAACCGCCCGTTAACACGACGCTGTTATGTTGAGATTAAAGGCAGTCATGACAAGAGAGAACGACTTCTACTTCATCCACATCAGCGACACCCATATAACCCCGCCACGCAGAGGGTTGTATACCGATGAGGACACGGCCCGGAACTTCAACAGGGTGATTGCGGCGGCCCTTGAGCTTGACGTTGACCCCGCCTTCATCGTCGTGAGCGGCGACCTCTCGGACAACGGCGAGGTTGAGAGCTACGTGCGGCTGGCCTGCCTGGTGGCTGAAGTGGAGGAGCGGGGGATACCGGTGCTGCTGGCCCTGGGCAACCACGACGACAGGGCCAACTTCTACAGCGTGTTCCACCCGGACTGGAATCCTGAGGGGCATCCCAAATACCACTACAGCCAGACCATCGGCGGCCTGCGGGTCGTAGTGCTGGACTCCCTTGTACACGGCCACGGGTCGGGGCATCTGGGCACGGAGCAGCTTGAGTGGCTGGACAGCGAGCTTAGTCTGCCGGAGCCTTGTCTGGGCACGGTCATCGTCCTTCATCACCCGCCGGTCAACACGGGCGCAACGTGGGTCGACGGCTTCAAGCTCATCGACGGCGCAGACCTCCTGGCGGTGATAAAGGACCACCCCGTCCAGGGACTGCTCAACGGCCACACCCACTACCCAAGCGTGAACAGGTTCGGGAACACCATCTCCGCCACAGCGCCCGGAGTCGCCAATCTCATCGACCCCAGCTCCCAGAACGGGCTGCGGTACGCCTACGGCGCAGGCTTCAACATGGTGAGCATCCGGGACAACCAGCTTTCCGTGCACCCCGTCATCCTGCCTGGGCCTCGCTACATCATCAAGTACGAGAACGACCTGGCGGTCGCCCAGTCCGAGGCGGCAGCAAGGGCCGGTCACAACATCCTGGAAAAGGAGCCAGCAGTAGCATGAACATCAGGACGCCCGAGATAGACCAGTACACAATCCGCCATTGGCCCCTTGAGGGGACGCAGAACCTGCGAGACGTGGGAGGCTACGCCACCACCGACGACTCCTGCACCCGGTGGGGCGTGCTCCTCCGCTCCGACAGCCTGCACCGGCTGCCCCTGGAGTCCCAGGGACGGCTGATTTACTTCGGGGTGCGCACCGTCATCGACCTCCGCACGGAGACGGAGGCGGCCACCGCTCCCGATGTCTTCGCCCGCTCCGACAGGGTGGCATACATCCACCTGCCCATGCTTGCGCCCCACATCGTAGACCTCCACCGGGCCGACACCCTTGAGGAGCTGAACCGCCTTCTGGTAGACAGGTGCCAGAACCAGGTGGCGCTGGTGATCTCTCTTCTGGCAGAGGAGAACCGCACCCCCGCCCTTGTGCACTGCTCCGCAGGCAAGGACCGCACGGGGCTTGTGATAGCCTGCCTGCTGGACCTGGTGGGTGTTGAGAGAAGGACGATAGTCGAGGACTACGTGCAAACCAGGTACTACATGCAGAACCTGTCCCAGGACCTGCGCAGCGCGGCGGCCCAGATCGGCTTCGACCTGGAGCGTCTGGACAGGATGCTTGAGTGCAGGGCCGACGTGATGGAGCAGACCCTCAGGTACATCGACCAGCAGTACGGCGGTACAGCCGAGTACGTCCGCTCTGCAGGCGTTGACCAGGAGACGATAGCCCGCCTGCGCTCAAACCTGGTGCACGAGGCGTAGGCTACTCTGTTCCCTTCTCAGAGGAACGGTTTACACCCACCAAAGAGACCACCCCATCCACCCAACGACCATTCCTGCGGAGGCAGGAATCCAGACCCCTGCTTTCGCAGGGGTGACAGGTAAGACCTACAGCTGCACCACCTTCACCTGGTAGACGTTGGACAGCGTCTTTATCTCGTTGAGCACCGGCTCAGGCATGGGATCGTCAAGGCCCAAGATCATGGTGGCCCGGCCCCGGGGCTCCAGACGCCCAACCTCCATAAAGCCAATGTTGATATCGTGCTTGCCGGTGATTGTGCCCACCAACCCTATCATTCCCGGCCGGTCCTGGTGGTCCGTGAACATCATGTAGCCGCCGGTGGCCACCAGGTCTATCCAGTAGCCGTTGACCTTCACAATGTGGGTCTCCCCCCGGACGTAAGCGCCGGACACCTCCGTCTTGCCGCTGGAGGTCTCCATCTCCACCGTAACCAGGCTGCTGTACTGCTCCGTTGAAGGCCCCTTCTGCTCCATTATCCGGAGCTCCCGTTGGGACGCAATCAGGTTGGCGTTGACCAGGTTCACCCGTTCCTCGCTGATGGGCCCCAGAATCCCCACAAGGCACCCGGCCTTGAGGATGTTGGTGTCGTAGGCGGCAATCTCACCCTCATAGCGAAGGTTTATGGTCCTCAGCTGTCCGTCGGAAAGCTGGGTAGCCAGCTTGCCGACGCAGGTGGCGACGTCGATGTAGGGCGCCAGTATGGCCTGGGACTCCGGCAGCACGAAAGGCGCGTTGACGGTGTACCTGGCCGACTGCCCCTGGAGCACGGAGATGACCTGCTCCGCGACCTCTTTTGCGACCTCCGCCTGGGCCTCCTCCGTGGACGCTCCCAGGTGCGGAGTGACGATGATCCTGCCGCTCTTGAGCAGCGGGTTGTCCTGGGGCGGCGGCTCCTGGGAGAAGACGTCCAGCGCCGCTCCGGCTATCCGCCCCTCTTCAACGGCCTTGGACAGGGCCGCCTCGTCCACCAGCTCTCCGCGGGCGGCGTTCAACACGCGCGCAGTGGGCTTCATCATGGCGATTCGCTCGTCGTTGATGAGGCCGCGCGTGGCCTCGGTCAGCGGGGTGTGCAGGCAGATGAAGTCGGACTCCCGGAATATCTGCTCCAGCTCCACCATCTCGATGCCCAGGAGACGGGCCTGCTCCGGGGAGACGAAGGGGTCGTAGCCGTGCACCTGCATCTGGAGGCCGGCGGCCCTGCGGGCAACCTCGGTGCCCACCTTGCCCAGGCCGATGACGCCCAGCACCTTGTTGCGCACCTCAATGCCCATGAAGGCACTCCGCTTCCACTCTCCGCCGCGGAGGGACTCGTTGGCCTGGGGTATGTTGCGGGCCAGCGCCATCATCAGGGCGATGGTGTGCTCGGCGGCGGCTATGGTGTTGCCCGTGGGCGCGTTCACCACAGCTATGCCCTTCTGGGTTGCCGCCTCCAGGTCGATGTTGTCAACGCCGACACCAGCGCGCCCGATGACCTGGAGCTTGTGGCTGGCCTCAATGACCTCCGCGGTGGCCTTGGTCTCGCTCCTGACCACAAGGGCGTCGTACTCGCCTATTATGGAGAGCAGCTCCTTGGGGTCCATGCCCAGCTTCACGTCCACGTCCCCGACGGCTTTCAGCATCTCGATCCCCTGGGGGTCTATTGGGTCTGACACCAGTATCCTGGGCATTACGCGCCTCGCGCTGCTGCGCCCGCGGGCTGGAACCCCACCTTGGGGAGTGTCGCGCCCAGGGCGTCTATAACGTGGGATATATCCGCATCGGACACGTATCCCAGGTGCCCAATGCGCACTATCTTGCCGTCCAGGCTCTGCTGACCGCCGGCCAGGACGATATTGTGGTCGGCCTGCATCTGCTGCACAAGCGCCCTGGCCTCAACGCCCTCTGGCACGTTGACGGCGGTGACGGTGTTGGAGGCGTGGGACTCGCTGGCGAAGAGGGACAGGCCAAGGCCCTTGACACCGTCCCTGGTCTTCTGCGCCAGCCTTGCGTGACGCTCGTAGATGTTGTCCAGGCCCTCCGCCATCATCTTCTCCAGGGCCACGTCCATCGCATAGTAGATGGAGACCGCGGGAGTCCAGGGGGTCTGGCCCCGCTCGTAGTATCGCTTGGCGCTGCCCAGGTCAAAGTAGAAGCGGGGTATCTTGGCTTCGGCGTACGCCTCCCAGCCCCTGGCGCTGACGCTGACGAAGGCCAGTCCCGGCGGCACCATCCAGCCCTTCTGAGAGCCGGACACCACCACGTCGCAGCCCCACTCGTCGTTGCAGAAGGGGATGGAGGATAGGCTGCTGACGGCGTCCACCAGCAGCAGCTTGTCGGACTCCTTGACCACCTTGCTGATGGCGGCCAGATCGTTGGTTACGCCTGTAGAGGTCTCGTTGTGGGTCACCAGGACCGCCTTGACCGATGGGTTCCCCTTGAGCGCGTCGCGGACGGCCTCCGGGTCGATGGCCTCGCCCCAGGTGGCGGTGAGCCGGACGACGGTTGCGCCGTACGCCTCCGCTATCTGGGCGAAGCGGTCGCCGAAGACGCCTATGGACACGGAGAGGACCACGTCCCCCGGAGACAGGGTGCTGACCACGGCCGCCTCCATGCCACCGGTCCCCGACGTGGTGAGTATCAGCACGTCGTTCTCCGTCTGGAACACTTTCTTCAGGCCTTCCGTGACCCGGGTGCTGATGTCTCGAAACTCAGGGCCGCGGTGGTTAATCATCTCCCCGCTCATGGCCTCCAGGACGTCGTCGGGGACGGGTGTAGGACCGGGTATTCTCAGGTTCAATTCAGCCTCCTGTAATGGTGCTCTTTGTTGGGTGCGCTGGGAAGGAGCGGGACGCCGCCCGCTACATTGTGAATTTTAGCACACTAACGCTTCCGTATCAAAGAGGAGGGGCAGCGAGTTTTTCCTTGCTCCGACTTCCGTCCCTCTCCACACGCGGTTGGCCTTGCAATGACCGGGGCCTTGGGGCAGCGCCCTCAGCGCCCGGCCCGTTCAAGGGCCACTCTTCTAATCGTCCGTGTCCACCATCCTGGCGAAACGACGCCTGCCGACCCTCAGGATGCTGCCGTTGCGCAGGGCCGCCGCGTCCGCCGTGAGCCTGTCCCCGTCGACCTGTATTGCGCCCTGGGCCAGGAGCCTCTTGGCCTCGTTGGCGCTCTTGACCAGGCCCTCCCCTACTATTATAGGAAGGATGGGCAGCATCAGCGCCCCGGAGCCGTCGTCCGCGGGAGGCGAGTCCCCCTCGCGCAGCCTTGCGACCCACTTGGGGATGGATATGGTCTGGGCGTCATCCGGCGCCTCGCCCCTCTGGTACGTTCCGGCAAAGTTGGCCTCCGCCTGCGTGGCCGCCTGGTCGTCGTGGAACTGGGCCACAATCTCACGGGCCAGCCGCTTCTTCATGTCCATCGGGTTCACGGACTCGGCCTCCAGCGCCCGGCTCATCTCGGAGAGCTCAGCGTCCGGCACGTCCGTCACCAGGTAGAAGTAGTCCATCATCAGGGAGTCGGAGATGGACATCACCTTGCCGTACATGTCGTTGGGGGCTTCGTCCACGCCAATGTAGTTGTCCAGGCTCTTGCTCATCTTCTGCTCCCCGTCCGTGCCCACCAGAATGGGCATGGTGAAGCACTGCTGCTGCCTCTGGCCCATCATGCCCTGGAGGTCGCGGCCCACCAGCAGGTTGAACTTCTGGTCCGTGCCGCCGAACTCCACGTCCGACTGGATGGCAATCGAGTCGTAGGCCTGGAGCAGCGGGTACAGCAGCTCCGTAATGGCGATGGGACGCTGCGCCCTGAAGCGCTGGGCAAAGTCGTCCCGGGCCAGGAACTGGGCGACGGTGAAGCGCTTGGTCAGGTCTATGACGTTTGCCAGGGTGAAATTCCCGAACCACTCGCTCTGCCAGACGGTCTGGGTGCGCTCTCTGTCCACCACCTTGAAGAACTGCCGCATGTAGGACTCGGCGTTGTCCCGCACCTCCTCGGCCGTGAGCATGGGGCGGGTGGCGGACTGGCCGCTGGGGTCGCCTATCTGGGCGGTCCAGTCCCCGACTATGAGTATCACCTGGTGACCCAGGTCCTGAAGCTGGCGCAGCTTGCGAAGTCCCACCGTATGGCCCAGGTGGATGTCCGGCCGGCTGGGGTCAAAGCCCATCTTGAGGCGCAGGGGCTCGCCCTCCTGCAGGAGGCGCACAAACTCCTCCTCCACGATTATCTCCGACACGCCTCGGCGTATCACGCTCTGAAGGGTCTGAGGGTCTAAAGCGCTGCTAGCCAATAGAGTCTGCCTGCCTCACACCAAGATCAAGGATTGATACCTAAAGAGCGGCGGAGTTGTTCAGGGTCTCCCGCGCCCGCTCAACGTCCACGTGCATCTGTGCAATAAGGGCTTCCGCCGATTCAAAGCGAAGCTCGTCCCGCAACCGCTCAACGAACTCCAGGGTGATCTCTTTGCCGTAGAGGTCGCCGTCAAAGTCCAGGAGGAACGACTCTATGTTTCTCTCGTTCTCTCCGAACGTGGGCTTGATTCCCACGTTGGTGGCCGCCATGTACTTCCGGTCCCCAACACTGGCCCACGCGGCGTAAATCCCGTTCCCGGGCACGAGCCGGTCCTCCGGCAGGTCCATGTTCGCGGTTGGAAAGCCCAAAACGGACCTTCCCCTGCCCTCGCCGGCCACCACTTTGCCGCAGAGTGAGAAGGGTCTGCCCAGCAGCGAAGAGGCCCCGGCCACGTCTCCCGCCGACACGCTGTCCCGGATGACGGTGCTGCTGACCCGCCCATCCCCAACGGACACGGCGTCCACCACCGTCACGGAGAACCCCTGGTCGCTCCCGATGGAGGCCAGGGTCTCCGGCGTGCCCTCGCGCTTGAAGCCCATCGCGAAGTTGTACCCCATCACCAGGCCGGCCATCTTCAAACGCTCCTGGAGCAGAGCGGTGAACTCGTGGGCCCGGAGGCGGGAAAGCTCCATGTCGAAGTGCAGGGGTATGACCATGTCCACGCCGGCGTCCTTCAGAAGGGCCAGGCGGTCCTCAACGGAGGTGATGTAGCTGATGCAGGTGTCGGGGACCAGCACCGACCGGGGATGGTTAACAAAGGTCAGGACGCCGCTCAGCATCCCGCCTTTGGAGGCCACGTCAACGACCCGCTTCAGGAGGTGCTGGTGGCCCCTGTGCACGCCATCGAACACGCCTATGGTGAGGACGGTGTTCTTATCCGGCGGCGCGTCCGGCAGCTCTTCATGGACTCTCATTGCAAGGCCTATACGTTTTCAGGGCGCTCTATCCCCACTCTACTCAAGAAAAGCGCATTGATACTAGCATAGGCCCATATGAGCGTCAAGCTGAGCCGGCGGCGTCGCCAACAGGCATACCTCGTTTTCCGCTCACCCCCGTATCAAGTACGGGGCAGGCTCTGAGCTTGTCGAAGGGTGTGAGCGGGAGCCTCACGGTTGTTGTATGCCCGCTCAAATGGTTCGACAGGCTCACCATGAGCGGGCAAGAGCAGCAATGAGCCACCCGCTCGCTCAAAGGAGGGCCATTGCCCCAATGCCCACAGTCACCAGGGTAGCCGCCGTGCCCTTCTCAAGGATCGCTCCTGACGTGTTGCGCTCAGCGAGCCCCCTCGACGCAAGAACGCCCAGGAACGTTACGTAGACCATGATCATCACCGGCCTGGTCGCCATGATGGCTGATGAGAGGGAGACCGGGCCCAGTTCAAAGGCCCACAGCCCTGTGATGAAGGCCAGGAATATCATGCCGTTGGCCGACCACACCAGCGCCAGCGCCCCCGACCGGCGAGCCGCCACCTGCACCTGGGGCCAGGCGCGGAAGGCGTGTACGGCCATTCCAAAGGCGGGGCCGGAGGCCAGGCTGGATAGGGCGTAAGCGTGCCAGAAGCTCATGTGCCCAAGCGCGTACTTGGCCACGATGCTGTAGACGGCAATCCCAAAGCTGGCCGCCAGCAACAGGAAGAGCGGCCCGCCTATCCTGACCCTGCTTCCGGGAAGCGCCTGATGCCAGGAGGCGACCAGCACGCCGCAGACCACCAGGCATATGGCCAGCCACTTGATTGGGGTGAGGCTCTCGCCCAGGAATAGCACGGCCATGATCGCAATGAACACCGGATAGCTGTCCACCACGGGAACTATCCTGGTGACGTCTCCCTGCTGGACCATTCTGTTTATGAGGAGGTTGAACCCTACGTTCAGCAGCCCGGCGGCCAGCATTGCGAGCACAGGCGCGGAGAACCACGATATGGACAGGGGATTCACGGCCAGGATGACCACCGCTATGACCAGATGAAGCATGGCTCCCCAGAACCCGAAGGCAAATATGCCGCAGGTCTGCCTTTGAAGGGCGCGCTTCTGAATTATGCTGTACGCCGAAAAAGACACTGCGCTGAGCAAAGATAGAACTATCCAGTCCATATAGCTGAGCCTCTCTACATTGATACAAGAAAATTATGAGACAGCCACAGATGCCTGCCCGCAGCAACAGTACTTACCGGCTATCCGAACAATGCCGGTTGAATCGCCTCTAGCAGACGGGTGCAGACACCGGGTTGGGGGACAGCCACATCCATCTCCCAACCCGGGCGGGGGTATCCGTCAGAGGGGCGGACGGCCCATGTTGCGAACGACCAGCAACTGAATCCAGAAGTCGCTCTGCGCCCTGGCCCCGGCGTTGGTCTGCAGCCAGTCGTCGTGGGCCGCGTCCGGCGCCTTGGCGACCGGCTTCCGGCCCCGTGCTCTCCGGTGTTCGCCCACCCTGGCAGCCAGCGCTTTTGGCATCTCCCTGCCAATGATGTCCTTTGTCCTCATAATCGTTGAGTATTGCATTTTGGCGCTCCTCATCTGTTCTCTGCTTCCGCCCTCGCTGTCCAGGGTGTTCCTGATGACATTCCTATCAACTCAAAAAAACGGAATAAGTCCAATACAATTTTGACCTTCAACCCGCCCCCAGGAAACTTGACAGCGACCCTCCTTTGTGGAATAATTGTGCTGGTTTATCAAGAAACGTTACCCATGATACATCCTCCTAGAATTCTGTTACTTGGCTGGTTTAGCTAGAGTAATAAAGCATGGTTAACAAAAGATGAACTGAACTTCTTGCTTCAGTATACATCTCTTTTGTTACTTGTCAAGCATTTCTCAGATAATTCTGAGAGGAATTTCCTACATGGCTAATTGGTCCTTTGTCACCAACCACGGGCTTGTCCTGGCCGCAATTGCCAGGGGCCTTGGCCGAACAGCAAGAGAGATTGGCGACGTGGTGGGCATTACGGAGAGGGCGGCCCACAAGATAATCAATGACCTGGAAGACGCCGGCTACGTCACCAAGACCAAGGTCGGCAGGTTGAACTCATACCAGATACACCCGGACGTGCCCCTGAAGGACGAGGCCAGCGACGCGTCCGTTGGTGAGCTACTTGTAGTGCTGGGCTGGAGATGGGGCGGACGGCGGCGCAGGCGCAGAGAGCCGACCGCGGAGGGCCAAGAGCCGGGGGCAGAGCCGGCGCAGCCCGCTGATTGAGGAAAAAGAAGAGGCCCACACTAGCGTGTGGGCCTCTTCATCTATGGTTTAAGGAGTCCTCCCAATCACTTGGGGAGGGCTGAGCTATCTAGGCGGGCACGCCCTGGGGAGCCAGCATCCGGTGAGCGGCTGTGAGAAGCTCCTCCGTCTCCTCCCAGTTGATGCACGGGTCGGTGATTGAGACGCCGTAGGCCAGAGCCCCCGGATTGCTCTCGTCCAGCCGCTGGTTGCCCTCGTGCAGGTGGCTCTCCAGCATCACGCCCACCAGGTTGGCGTTGCCGGACGTCCTCTGGTTGAGGACGTCGAAGAAAGCCACGCGCTCCTTGGTGTGGTCTCTGCCGCAGTTGGCGTGGGAGCAGTCCACCACAAGCTGGGTGCTCACGCCCGCCCGCTCCAGCCTTTCGACCGCGTCAGCGACGGACTCTGCATCGTAGTTGGTGCCGCGGCTGCCGCCACGCAGCACTATGTGGCAGTCTGGATTGCCCTTTGTGACCACAGTGGACGCCCTGCCATTGGCGTCCACTCCCAGAAAAGCCTGCTTGGCCTGGGCCGCAACCACGCCGTCCACCGCCAGCTGCACGCTGCCGCCCGTGCCGTTCTTGAGGCCGACGGGCATGCTGAGGCCGCTGGCCATCTGCCTGTGCGTCTGGCTCTCGGCGGTGCGCGCGCCTATGGCCGTCCACGATATCAGGTCAGCTATGTACTGGGGCGTAATGGGGTCCACAAACTCTATGGCCGACAGCAACCCCAAATCTCCCACCTGGAGCAGGAACTCCCGGGCCATCCCCAGCCCTGTGGTGATGTCGAAGCTGCCGTTGAGGTGGGGGTCGTAGATGAGGCCCTTCCAGCCCACCGTAGTGCGGGGCTTCTCAAAGTAGACCCGCATGACCACCAGGATGCGGTCCTGCACGGCGTCGGCCAGCTTCTTCAGCCGGGTGGCGTACTCCAGACCGCTCTCAACGTCGTGGATGGAGCACGGGCCGGTTATCACCAGCAGCCTGTCGCCTTCGCCGCGGAGTATACTGGCTATCTCCTCGCGTCCATCCGCCACCAACTGGGCCACCTGGGGAGTGATGGGAAATCTCTCAATGAACTCCGCGGGCGTGGGAAGCGGCTCTATGCTCTGTATGTTCAGGTCGTGTATCTGAGGCATGGCTCACCTGCTATGGATATTTACCGCAGAGACCTGCGCCTGGGGCCAAGCCTGCTGCAACAGCTTCTAACTATAGTCCTGAATACGTGTCGTGTCTAGTGCCGCCCGACCAGGCGAGGGTTTCAGAACGGAATACGACTATAGAGTCATCCTGAATCAGCGCGGGATTTTGTATTCCCTGATATAATGACCTCATCAGGAGGCGACCGATGAATGCAGAACTGGACCAGGCAACGGAAGACATCATAATATGCAATGACGTGCACAAGTGGTTCGGGACGTTCCACGTCCTCAAGGGTGTCACAACCTCCGTGAGGCGCGGCGAGAAGATCGTGATCCTTGGGCCGTCCGGCTCCGGCAAGTCCACCTTCATCCGCACCATAAACCGCCTGGAGGAGCACCAGAGGGGCACCATCGTTGTCGACGGGATAGAGCTGTCTCAGGACGTGCGGAACATAGACGCCATACGCCGGGAGGTGGGCATGGTGTTCCAGCAGTTCAACCTCTTTCCGCACCTCTCGGTGATGCAGAACATCACCCTTGGACCCATGAAGGTCAGGAAGTGGCCCCGCAGCAGGGCCGAGGAGATAGCCACCGAGCTCCTGGAGAGGGTGGGCATACCGGAGCAGGCGGGGAAGTTCCCCGGCGAGCTTTCCGGCGGCCAGCAGCAGCGCGTCGCCATAGCCCGCGCCCTTGCCATGCAGCCAAAGATAATGCTCTTCGACGAGCCAACGTCCGCCCTGGACCCTGAGATGATCAACGAGGTGCTGGACGTAATGCGCGAGCTGGCGAACTCCGGGATGACCATGCTCATAGTCAGCCACGAGATCGGTTTCGCGAAAGAGGTCGCCGACCGCGTGGTCATGTTTGACGAGGGCGCCATTATTGAAGAGGGCACCGCGGAAGAGTTCTTCAGCAACCCCAAGCACGAGCGCGCCCAGGAGTTCCTCTCAAAGATCCTGGACTGACACCCGCACCCACAGCCCTACTTGCCTCTGCGCCATCCGGCCGTTGACAACGGCTCCCCGCAGGCCGGATATTAGCACATGGGTGCTCAAATGGACAGGCGCATATTCCACATAGACCTGGACGCCTTCTTTGTGGCGGTGGAGCGCGCCATGGACCCCTCCCTTGTTGGCAAGCCCGTGGTCGTGGGCGGGGAGCTGGGGGCCAGGGGCGTGGTGGTCTGCGCCTCATACGAGGCCCGGCCCTACGGCCTACGCGCCGGGATGCCCTTGGCCCGGGCCCAGCAGCTCTGCCCTGACGCCGTCTACCTCAAGGGCCGCTTTGGCCGCTACCAGGAGGTCTCCCGTTCCTTCATGGACATCCTTGGAGACTACACCCCCTTCCTGGAGCCTATGGGCATTGATGAGGCCTACATGGACATGACGGGTTTCGACGGGCTGTACGGGCCCCTGGCGCAGGTTGCTGCGGACATCAAGACCCGCGTCCTCAGGGAGCTTGGAGTCACCGTGTCAGTGGGCATCGCCGGCTCCAAGATAACCGCCAAGGTTGCCTCCGACCGGTGCAAGCCGGACGGCCTCCTGGAGGTCCCCATCGGGGGCGATGCGGCCTTCCTCGCGCCCCTGGCCGTGAGGGACCTCCCCGGCGTAGGCGGTAAGACGGCCAAGGTCCTGGACGAGTGGCGTATCACCACCATCGGCGAGCTGGCCGATATGCCGCCCGCGACGCTGAGGCGGTTGGTCGGCTCCTGGGGCGATAACCTGCACATATGGGCCTGTGGCCAGGACAACAGCCAGGTCAGCCCGCCGGGTCCGGCCAAGTCCATCAGCAGGGAGACCACCTTCACCAGGGACACCCTGGACATGGACCTGCTGGTGGGCACGCTGCACTACCTGAGCGAGCGTGTTGGGGCGGCCCTCAGGAGGGAGGAGAAGCTGGCCCGCAAGGTGGCGCTGAAGCTGAGGTACGAGGACTTTCAGACGGTGTCCAGGAACCACACCCGGCCAAGGCCCGCCTTTGGCGACGAGGACATCTTTGAGCCGGGCGTCGCGCTGTTGAAGAAGGCCCTGGAGCAGCGGCGCTCCCCCGTCCGGCTCATCGGCATAGGTGTCGCCGACTTCATCCCAAGGTCGTCCCAGCTTTCACTGCTGGAACCCGATAGCGACAGGTCGCAGGACCTGGCCCTTGCGGTGGACGCCATTCGCCGGAAGTACGGGTTTATTTCGATCCAGCGGGGCGCGACCTTCTCACTGGACCGCCACTTTGAGGTGGAGAGCGGGGACTATATGCTGAAGACCACTGCCCTGTCCAGGTAGGCTACTCAGACTCAACCAGGGACACCTGCCGGAAGTCCACACCCCTGCTTGGGTGCAGATGGACCAGGCACACCGCCCCCAGCTCACGCCCGTCAGAGGTGAGGATGGGCGCGCCGGAGTAGGCCGCGCGCACGCTGCCCTGGGACAGGTCTTCAAACAGGTCGGAGTGGCCCAGGGCCACGTAGTCGTAGCCCGTGGCCTCTATCTCATAGGCGAAGATGGGAGAGGAGCGGTCGTTCTCCACGCCTGGCGGAACGTAGAAGCCGTGGGCTATGCCAACGTGCCACCAGGGGCCGTTCCTGGGAGGCGCGCCCTGAAGGGGTCGGAAGTCCATATGGTGGTCGTAGGTGGGCCGCCCCCATACGTGGAGCTTCAGATCTTCAAAGAGAACGGCCTCACCCTCCGGGTCGCGGAGGAGGTTCACCTGCCAGGGCAGGTTCTGGAAGCCCGGATGGTTGTATATGGTGTGCTGGTCAAGCTGGTCGTGGTTGCCGGGCAGAAGCACCACCGGCATATCCAGCCGACCGAGCTGGCGAATGGTCTCGAACACCACGTCGTCCCTGACCCTGGCGTTATCGAAGAAGTCTCCTGCAAGGATTACCAGGTCGACCTCAAGCTCGTTGGCCTTGTCAACCACCTTGCCCAGGGCGGCGCACGTGGAAATCTTGTCTATGTGATTGTCCGAGGTGTGGAGGATTCTCACCTCGTTATCGGGGCGCGTCCCGTTCAACTACCATCCCTCCGTAGTTCAAAACGTCCGGCGGACACGCCTGCCGGCGCTAGGGAATAATACCACGACGACGCCCGCCCTTACAACAGGTATGCGCTTGTGGAGATACGGGAGCGAGGGGCGCATTGCCGCATTGGTTATTTTCTATACGAGTTGGTATTGCTCCGCGGCAAAACAAGAAGGCGCCAAGAATATC
Organism: Dehalococcoidia bacterium; assembly: GCA_034422115.1. GTDB lineage: Bacteria > Chloroflexota > Dehalococcoidia > Lucifugimonadales > UBA2985 > DAOUJW01. The sequence continues at coordinate 54,432 of DAOUJW010000005.1, forward strand.
ACAAGCGCGCTCGCCCTTCGACAAGCTCAGGACGAGCGGAACGCAAACAACCGCCGTATATCCACTCATGGCTCGACGAGACTCACCCCCGTATCAAGTACGGGGCAGGCTATGAGGAGACCTTTGCACAACTACGGTGTCATCCCGAAGTGAGCACACTTTTCGTCATTCCCGCTTTCGCGGGAATCTATTGCCCTCTATATCAAACGTCCTGGATTCCGGCTTCCGCCGGAATGACGAAGAGGGAGCGACACGACCCCAAGTCATTAAAAGGTCTCCTATGAGCGGGAAGGCGACGTTGGCCCCTTCCGGCTCGCTGTTGAAGGACTTGATGCGGTCCTCGATCCGCCCCCTGTCCCGGGCGGGGTGGGCGTGGCGTGGGGTTGGTGAATTTGCGGTTAGTATAGCACGTTTCCCTGCCTCGGAGGACAAATTGTAACCGATAAGTCACACATATTGTCACCAATAATTTACTGACTATTTGTGCAACAGCTTCTACAATGTTCAGCGGAGTCTTTCGTATGTTTGTTGATGGTATCGATTCACCGCGCCGTTGAGCGCATTCCGGGGCGTCGGAGCGCCGGAGGGGAAAACCCAAGGCGAAGGAGGAACTGCTATGAGAATCGTCGCATTGCTGCTACTCGCTGTGCTGCTGGCGGCCTGTGGAGACGGAGACGGCGCGGCGGAGAATGGCGGGACTCAGGCCGCGCCGACGCCTGGCGGCGAGGCCACCGCCCAGCCGGAACCCACGGCGGAGCGGGATACCGCCAGAGAAGCGACGGCCAAGTCGGAGTTCACCTCCGCCAGCGCCGGAAATGGCCACACCTGCGGGGCGCTGAAGGACGGCACCGTGCTGTGCTGGGGCGATGACAAGCATGGCCAGGCCACACCACCGGAGGGGGAGTTCGACTCAATCAGCGCCGGGGAGGACTACACCTGCGGGACGCTGCGGAATGGGTCCGTCCTGTGCTGGGGCGATGATGAGCATGGCCAGGCCACTCCGCCGAAGGGGGAGTTCGCCTCCGTCAGCGCCGGGTGGGACCACACCTGCGGGGCGCTGAGGGACGGCTCCGTCCTGTGCTGGGGCGATGGAGGACTTGGCCAGGCCAGGCCGCCGGAGGGAAAGTTCGCCTCGGTCAGCGTCGGGCAACTCCACACCTGTGGCGTGAAAACCGACGGCGCCATGCTGTGCTGGGGCTATGATGGCCAAGGCCAGGCCACGCCGCCGGAGGGAGAGTTCGCCTACGTCAGCGCCGGGCAGCGCCACAACTGCGGGGTAAGGACCGACAATGCCGTGCTGTGCTGGGGCGATGATTTTGATGGCCAGGCCACGCCACAAGATGGGGAGTTCGTCTCGGTCACCGCCGGGTTCAACCACACCTGCGGGGCGCTGCGGAATGGGTCCGTCCTGTGCTGGGGCGATGATGATTTTGGCAAGGCCACGCCGCCGGAGGGGGAGTTCGCCTCCGTCAGCGCCGGGGGCGCCCACACCTGTGGGGTGAGGGCCGACGGCTCCGTCGCCTGCTGGGGCTATGACGAACGCGGTGAAGCCACGCCACCTTAGGGGGAGTTCATCGCAGCCAGCGCCGGGAATTCTGGAAAAGCGATGTCATATCTTGTGTAAAGGAGCAGTGTAATGACAGATGGAAACCATGAGTTGAAACAGCTTCGACGACCAGCGCTGGCGTCCATCCACCCATCCGGGCTTGTGGTCCTTGGGACGCTCTGCATGGCCCTGCTACTCGTCGTGCTGGCGGCCTGCGGAGACGGGGACGGCGCGGTGGAGAATGGCGGGACGCAAGCCGCGCCTCAGACGGGCGCTGCGGAGACCCGGGGCACAGGCGGAGAAGGAGCGAGTCCGTCCGCCACTTCCACGTCGCAGGCCGAACCAACACCCGCCAGGACGGACGGCTCGGAGTCGGTCTACGATTCGCTCCTGGGGGTTATTCCGGTCATTCCGGACTCCCCTAGAACGCCCCGGGCTGTATACATAAACGACTACGACGTGGTCCGCCGGATGTTTGACATCCCACTGCCAGGGCCGGGGGATGACGACGACGCGCTGGAGGCGTTTTACGACTGGAGCCCTTCCAGCAGTCGGGGCACCCCCACCCCCGCTCTGGTTGGGCACGTAGGACTTTTTTCATTTGGAAGCATTTCATTTTTGGGGTGGTATAGCCAGCGAACGTATATGCAGGATAATCTGCAGTACCTCGCTCTTGACATACGGAACGTGAGCCAAACTCTTGTTGTAAACCCGAACCTGCAACAAGAGCCCCCGATAGAGTGGTTGACTTCGATGGACGTAGTTCGGGGCAGTTTCGATCCCCGGGCCGCTGACAGGGCCCTGGAAGCTTGCGCCGAGTGTCCACCCCACAACCGCGAAGAACACCGGGGCGTCTCCTGGTACAGCTGGGGCGAGGACTATGAAGCCGAATTCGGGATGAAATATTCACCTCCGGCCTACGACAAATACGGCATAGGAGGACGCATCGCGGTGCTGGACGATTACGTATTCCGCACCACCGGCTCGCCCGAGATGGAGGCCATAATAGACAGCAAACTGAACAAAGCCCCCTCCCTGGCGGACGTGGAAGAGTGGCGTCTCCTGGCGGACGGAATGTCCCGGCTGGGAGCCTACACCATGCTGCTAACCGACGGCTCCGGCGCCTATGACAAATCGGTTGAGGGGATATACACGCGGTGGTACTCCGATGTAGTCCTGACCCAGTCGGAGATGGAGGAGCAGAAACGCATACTGGCAGAGACGGGCGGTCCCCTGCTGCGCCCCTTTGACGGATATGCCACAGGCGCCGGCATTGACGAGGACGGGCATTATTTGGCCCTGGCGCTGGTCCATACGAACACCGCCTCTGCGGAGGAGAACGTGGAACTCCTGCGCAGGAGAATTGAGGAAGGGGGAGGTTATTTTTCTGGCCCCGAAAGCTGGTCGAGTGCAGTCGATATCGACTCTTCGGAAATCCGCTCCGAGGGACGAATGCTTCTGGCCAAGCTCAGCGTTGACTCAGAGTACCGGGTTGCGTTGCCTGAACACACTATTTTCTTAATGCATGAGTAGGCGCCGGCGGCTGCTCCAGGCGCGGCGTGGCCTTTCCATGGTGAGCTCCAGGCTATCCGGGACTCACCGTTGGCGGACCTTTGCGCAACATGGGAAACCTGTGCATAACTCTGTCGCCTGCTAAAGGGGGATCGTCTTCAGTGTCATTCTGAACGGAGCCCTTCGGCTACGCTCAGGATAAACTGCGCGGAGTGAAGAATCCAAAGTCTCTTTTCACAAGGCTGCGGTATCCTGCTATCGAACACTTTAGATTCCTCGCTGCGCTCGGAATGACAGTGGATGGGGCTTGGTCACAAGTTACGCTAAGGTCTCCGTAGGCAGGAATCCAGGAGGGGTGGGGTATGGACTCCTGCCTTCGTACTTGATACGTGTGTGAGCCTGTCGAGCCAGAGCGTGTAGTCTGCGGGCGTAGCTGCTACCGCTCATACTTCGACAAGCTCAGTATGAGCGGTGTCGTTCACTATTACCAACACACATATGGAATACCAGAGTCAGGATGGGGGCATTCAGTCCGACTTCAGCGCCCTGGACACCCCGCCAAACCTCAGCCTGAAGAGGCCCTTCATGTCGTCCGTGGCCGTCTTGATGACGCGGACGCGCGTGTCCGGGTCGTCAACCCAGTGTACGGGAATGTCCTTGATGCGGTAGCCGCCCTTCTCCGCAAGTATGAGCATCTCCGAGTCGAAGAACCACGCCTGGTCCTTTATCTTGGGCACCAGGACCTGCGCGGCCCTGCTGCTGATGGCCTTGAAGCCGCACTGGGCGTCGGAGAACCTTGTGAAGAACATGGCCTTGATAATCACGTTGTAGCCGCGGGAGGTGATCTCCCGCTTGAGGGCGCGCTTCTCCACCAGCGACCCCTTCATCAGCCGCGAGCCAATGGCCAGGTCGTAGCCCTCCTCGCCTATGGCGCGCACCAGGGGCGGGAACGCCTCAAGGCCCGTGGACAGGTCAACGTCCATGTAGGTAAGGATGTCGGCGTCGCTTTCCAGCCACGCCTTGCGCAGCGCGCGGCCCCGGCCCCGTATCTCCAGGCGGCTCCAGGTCACCTGCTCGTGCTCCCGTGAGAGGGACTCGGCTATCTCCGGCGTCCGGTCGGCGGAGCCGTTGTCCGCCACCACTATTCGATACGGATACGGCGAGTTGTCGCCCAGGAACTCCAGGAGATTGGCAACGCAGATGGGCAGGGCCCGCTCTTCGTTCAGGACGGGGATTACAACGTCAACCAGTGGAGGCATTGTCGCTCTAGTGCCAGAAGGCGCGCTCGCCGGTGAGCACCATTGCAATGCCCGCGGCGTCAGCGGCGTCTATGGAGGCCTGGTCGTTGATTGAGCCGCCCTGCTGCACGATGGCCGCGATTCCGTAGCCGGCGGCCAGCTCCACGCTGTCCTGGAAGGGGAAGAAGGAGTCCGACGCAAGAATGGCTCCGCGGGCGCGGTCTCCGGCCTGCTCAAGGGCTATGCGGGCCGAGCCCACCCGGCTCACCTGGCCGCTGCCTATGCCCAAGGTCACCCCCGCGGCCTCGTCCCAGACCAGAATGGTGTTGGAGCGGATGTGGCGCATCAGCAGCCAGGCATCCTCCATGCCTTGCAGCTGCTCCGGCGTGGGCTGAATCCTGGTTGCCACCTTCCACGACGCCCGGTCTATGGGCGACGTGTTGGCCTGCTGGTACAGGAGCCCGCCGGGCGCCTGCTTCAGGTTCACGCTGCCCGCCGGCAGCGGCCCAAGGTCGTCCACGGTGTAGAGCACCATTCGCCTTCGGGTCTGGCGCAGGATGGCCACGGCCTCATCGGCCGCGCCGGGCGCAACAATGGCGTCTATGTTGGAAGACTCCAGCTCGCGGAACCGGGCCACCACCTGGGCCGTCTCCACGTCCATGGGCCGGTTCAGCCCGATTATGCCGCCAAAGGCGGACGTGGCGTCCGCGTGGATGGCCTTTTGCAGCGCCTCCGCCGTCGTGGCCCCGAACGCGAAGCCGCTGGGCGTGGCGTGCTTGATGACCACCGCCGCCGGCCTGTCCATGAAGTCCCGCACACTCTCCAGAGCCGCCGACATGTCGTACACGTTGCACAGAGACGGCTCCTGGCCAAGCAACTGTGAGCCGCCGGCGAGGCTGGCGTAGCCAAGCAGAGGCTCCGTGTAGAGGGCGCCCTGCTGGTGGGGGTTCTCGCCATAGCGCAGCTCCTGCACCCTGCGGTACGCCAGCGTGAGCTCCTGGGGGAAGGCCGCCCCGGGGTCGTCGCGGCGCAGGTATGACGCAATCAACGTGTCGTAGTAGGCCACGTGCTGGAACGCCTTCTGCGCCAGTCGCTGCCGCTCCTCCATCGAAATGCCGCCCGCCGCCATGCGCTCGGCAACCAGGTCGTAGTCCGACGGGTCGACCACCACGGCGACGAAGGGGAAGTTCTTGGCCGCGGCGCGTATCATGGTGGGGCCGCCGATGTCGATGTTCTCCAGGGCCTCATCCAGGCTCACGTCCGGCCTGGCGATGGTGTCCGCGAAGGGGTAGAGGTTGACCGCGACCAGGTCTATGGAGGCGATGCTGCGGTTCTCAAGCTCGGCAACGTGAGCGGGCACGTCGCGGCGGGCCAGGATGCCGCCGTGGATTGAGGGGTGGAGGGTCTTGACCCGGCCGTCCATTATCTCCGGGAAGCCCGTCAGGTCAGAGACCTGCTGCACGGGCAGGTTGGCATCCTGGAGTGTGCCGTGTGTGCCTCCGGTGCTGACCAGTTCCATGCCCAGTTCCGTCAGCTTCCGTCCAAACTCCACAACCCCCGTCTTGTCGAATACGCTGATAAGAGCTTTCATTCACTACCTCGATATGATTACTTCGTTGCCATTGACCACCTCTCCCGCCACCCGGGCCTCTGGCACAAGGAGGCGCACTGCGTCCACCTGCGATGGATCGCACGCCAGCGCCATTCCCACGCCCATGTTGAACACCCTGTACATCTCGTCCGTGGCCACCCGCCCGGCCTCCTGGATGAGGCCGAAGATGGGCGGCGCGTCCCACGCGGACTCGTGGAACCGCGCGCCCAGCCCGTCGGGGAGAATCCTTGGCACGTTCTCCGGCAGCCCTCCGCCGGTGATATGCGCCATGCCCTTGATGTGGCGCAGCACAGGCTCCAGCAGCGGGTAGTAGCACCGGTGCGGCCTCAGCAGCGCCTCTCCCAGGGTCTCGCCAAGCTCAGGATAGACGCTGTTCAGGACCGACGGGTCCTCCTCCACGCCGAACACCCTACGGGCCAGGGAGTAGCCGTTGGTGTGCAGCCCGTTGGAGGGAACGGCCAGCAGCGCGTCGCCCTCTGCTATGGTTGAGCCGTCCAGGATGTCCTCTTTCTCCACAACGCCCACGGCGAATCCCGCCAGGTCGAAGCCGTCCTCCGGGTAGATGCCCGGCAGCTCCGCAGTCTCCCCGCCTATGAGGGCGCAGCCCACCGCCTCGCACGCCTCCGCCACGCCCTTCACCAGGGCCTCCGCCCTGCGGGGGTCCAGGTGGCCCACGCCCAGGTAGTCCAGGAAGAAGAGGGGCTTTGCGCCGGAGGTGAATACGTCGTTGACGCAGTGGTTCACGGCGTCGACGCCCACGGTGTCGTAGCGGTCCATCAGGGTCGCCAGCTTCAGCTTGGTGCCCGGCGAGTCGGTGCTGGAGACCAGGACGGGATCGCGGTAGCCCTGAAGCCGGTACATCCCGCCAAAGAAGCCCACGCCGCCGATGACGTTGGGCCCAAGGGTCCTGGACGCCAAGGGCTTGATGCGCTCCTTGGCCTCTTGCGCCGCCCCCTGGTTGACTCCGGCGGCTAGGTAGGTCTCACCGGGCATGGGGCCTTGCCACTACCTGGCGACTTCCAGGGCCAGCTTGCCCAACTCAAGTTGGACGGGGATGGGATGGTCGCCGGTGAAGCAGCCGGTGCAATGGCTGGCAGGCTCGCCGCCCACGGCCTTCAGCAGACCCTCCACGCTCAGATAGCCCAGGGAGTCGGCGTCCACGAACTGCCGAATCTCCTCGATGCTGTTGTTGGCGGCAATCAGCTCCCGGTAGGTGGCCATGTCCACTCCCAGGTGGCAGGGGTGCTTCAGGGGTGGAGCGCACACCCGCAGGTGCACCTCCTTGGCCCCCGCCCTCTTCATCAGCCTGACGACGTGGGGCGTGGTGGTACCGCGCACAATGCTGTCGTCTATTACGACTACGCGCTTGCCCGACAGCACCGCCGGCAGCGGGTTGAACTTCAACTGCACGCCCAGGTCTCGGACGCGCTGGTCAGGCTCGATGAACGTCCTGCCGACATAGCGGTTCTTGGTCAGCCCCTCGCTGTAGGGTATGCCCGTCTCCTGCGCGTAGCCGACCGCGGCCGCCGTGGCCGAGTCCGGCACGCCAATTACCACGTCGGCATCCACCGGGTGCTCCCGGGCCAGCTCCGCGCCCATTGCCTGGCGCATGGAGAAGGTCAGCTTCCCCCTGAAGACGCTGTCCGGCCTGGCAAAGTAGATGTACTCAAAGATGCAGAACGCCCGCTTGCGCTCGGCGCTCTTGTGGATGGTCCTCATGCCCTGGTCGTCGATGGCGACGGCCTCTCCCGGCTCAACCTCTCGCACAAGCTCCGCGCCCAGGTGGTCCAGGGCACAGGTCTCGGAGGCGACGATCCATCCGCCGTCGCTCAGCCTGCCGACGCACAGAGGCCGGACGCCCAGGGGATCGCGGATGGCCATCAGGGTGTCCTTCGTCAGCACCACAAGAGAGTATGCGCCCTGGGCGCGCCGCATGAGGTACTGCACCCTTTCGCCCCAGTCCCTGCCAGGCGCATTTGCCAGCAGATGGGCCAGGGTCTCAGAGTCCGTAGTCGCCGAGAAGGTGCAGCCCCACTCCTCAAGCTCCGTGCGCAGGGGGACTGGGTTGACCACGTTCCCGTTGTGGCCCAGGGCAAGCTCCCCGTAAGGCCCGTTGACCAGGATTGGCTGGGCGTTGCAAAGCAGGCTGGAGCCGGTGGTGGAGTACCTGGTGTGGCCGATGGCGATGTGGCCCGTCAGGCGCTCCAGGTCCTGCTCGCGGAAGGCCTGGGTCACAAGGCCCATCTCGGTGTGGTCCCTGATGGTCTCACCGTCGCTGACGGCGATGCCGGCGCTCTCCTGCCCCCGATGCTGGAGCGCGAAGAGGCCAAAGAAGGTAATTCTGGCTACGTCTTCTCCCGGGGCGTACACCCCTACAACCCCACACTCTTCATGGGGTATATCTTGCTGCCCCGCCGCCTCCACTCCCATCGGAAAGGTCACCTTGCTCAAGAGCCACCTTCCTTGTATGGGAAGTTCCTATAGTGTATGCCCTCAAAATGGCTGGGTCAATAGGTTGGGGGATGGGTTAGTGCCTCAGTTTGGCTGGGGGTTTACAGGAAATATGAAGTTCGCGCTGACAACGGAGGCAGTGAGGCGTCGTGTAGGGTATGAATATCTCATAGTCCATTGATTGAGCACATCCCGTCCCAGCAAAGAAGGTATATGCTCAATGTCCTCGTTGGGTTGTATCACGGAGAGTTCAATGTGATACACGTAGACTTTGGAGCCGGGGTCGTTGAAAGCAATTACGGCTGGCAGAGTCTTGCTCAGGGCGCGACCTCCAATGCCAGCCGCGCCTTCCTCAGCTGGTCCGGGTAACCGATTGAAGTCGATTCCCATCTTCCTACAATCCAATGGGAATAGTATGGTTGTATCAGCGCCGGTATCAACCAGGAACGAAATGTCACTGCGGGCTAAACCTGGAAGTGACAAACGACCCTCAATGTAAGGTCTGCCAGTTGAGTCTCCGAATCGACCGCGCAACATGGCTAGAGGATCAACGTTCGCGGTTCAATTTCTATGAACCGTAGAATCGTCTCACTCCTAGCCAACCCCTTTTTATCAATCTCTTTGAGAACAGAATCCATGGATGCTCCATGTGCCCTTACGCGGCCGGCATGAATTGCTACCCACTCCTGAGGATACCGCTCCATCATCTTCGATTGTCGAGAAGACAACTTACGGGCTGACTTTCGGAATGCGGTTAGCGACTTGTCAACTTCCTGTGGGTCTCCAATAAGATCTATTACCTCTTGTTCACTCATGGGTGTTAAGCCCTCTTGCGGTCCAGAGAGCTTTGGCTCACTCGCAGGCATACTTCACCTCCAGTATCAGCATAACTATACCACGATAGCACAGAAAAGAGAAGGCCCGTGGTCGGAAAGCGTAATCGCTTTGGGCGAGCGATGCGAGACTAGTCAGGGGTTCCAGAAGCTCGTGGTGAGTTGATGACTTCCCGTCGCCTCCTAGAGAGGCAGTTCAGGGGCGGGGATCAGCTGACGATGCGTGGTATCGGCAATCAGCCCGAACTCCTCCAGGGACACCGCTCCCAGCAGCGCCCGGTCATCGGGGCCAAAGATCGCTATGCTTGTACGCTCATCACGCCCGATGCGCAGCCTGACCTCCCCCAATTCCAGCTTCCGCTTGCTGCCGTCTGCCAGGGTAAACTCCCTTTCATCAAACGGCTCCACTCCAAGGCTTCTCAACAGCCGGGCGGGAAACATGGAGTAGATTGCTCCCGTATCCACCATTGCCGTAACCGTCTCAAAGGAGCCGTTCTTACCCCCACCGACCTGAACGTCCGTATTGAATATCCCCATGGAAGTCGCGCTCCTTTGCAGGGGCCTGAGTCCCAAGCTGGTTTCCTCAACATATCGGGCTATGCGCCGGATGTCAATGGCTCTTGGCAATGGGTATTCTCGGGGCGTGTCGGTATTGCCGACGCTGGTAGTAATTCCACCCTTTTCCCGCTCATGGTGAGGCTCTCGAACCATGGGCGGATATACCACGGTCGTTGATATTCCGCTCGCCCTTCGACAGGCTCAGGACGAGCGGATAATCTCTCCCCCGCTCGTGGTGAGCCTGTCGAACCATTCGAGCGGGGCTTTCCTGCCGCAAAACAACCCGTACCTCCAAGTGGTAGAATTACGTCACATTCCAACCCAGGGGAAGCACATGACAGAACCCAACTTCAAGAACCGCACGCTGTGGACGGGCGACAACCTGGACATCATGCGCGGCCTCAACTCCGAGTCCGTAGACCTCATCTACCTGGACCCGCCCTTCAACTCCAACCGCGACTACTCCGCGCCCATTGGCTCCGAGGCGGCCGGCGCAGCCTTCAAGGACACCTGGACCCTCAACGACGTAGACCTTGCGTGGCACGGGCTGATTGCGGAGGAGCACCCGGGGCTGTACGGCATAATCGACGCCGCGGGCGTTGCCCAGGGCAAGGGCATGAAGTCATACCTGATAATGATGGCCGTCCGCCTTCTGGAGATGAGGCGGATTCTGAAGCCGACCGGCTCCATCTACCTACACTGCGACCCCACGGCCAGCCACTACCTGAAGCTGACTATGGACAGCGTTTTCGGGTCGGGGAACTTCCGCAGTGAGATCACCTGGAAGCGCACCAACGCCAAGGGCCTGGCCTTCAAGGGCTATCCCAACAACGCCGACATCCTGCTGTACTACAGCAAGACGGATGATTTCACCTGGAAGCGTCCTTTCCGGCCCCACGACCAGGCCTACGTGGACAAGTTCTACAAGAACATTGAGCCGGAGACGGGCAGACGCTACATGCTTGATAACTTGGTGAACCCGAACCACGACCGCCCCAACCTGACCTACGAGTTCCTTGGCGTCACCAGGGTGTGGCGCTGGACCCGGGAGCGGATGCAGTCGGCCTATGACCAGGGTTTGGTAGTCCAGCAGCGTCCCGGGGCGGTGCCAAGGCTAAAGAGGTATCTGGACGAGATGCAAGGCAATCCCGTGGACACCATCTGGGACGACATCAAGCCCGTTCAGCCGCGCTCTGCGGAGCGCGTGGGCTACCCAACCCAGAAGCCTATTGCCCTGCTGGAGCGCATAATCAGCGCCTCCTCAAACCCCGGCGACGTCGTCCTGGACCCCTTCTGCGGCTGCGCCACCGCGCTGATAGCCGCGGAGAAGCTGGAGCGCCAGTGGGTAGGCATAGACCTGTCGCCGGTGGCTAGGACCCTGGTGCAGCGTCGGATGGCAAATGAGCTTGGGTTTGACAGCCTTGGGGTAATCTACCGGGAGGACGTGCCAAGGCGGACGGATGTTGAGAAGCCGCCGCCCTACCGGACGCAGAAGCACACCCTCTACGGAATGCAGGAGGGCGTATGCGCCGGGTGCGAGGTGCTGTTCCCATTCAGGAACTTCACCGTTGACCACGTTGTGCCCAGGGCCCGGGGCGGCACAGATCACCTGGAGAACCTGCAGCTTCTCTGCAACGCCTGCAACTCCCTGAAGGGCACAAAGTCGCAGGCGGAGTTCCTGGCCGCGCTGCGGAGCAGGTAGGGGCGCACCGTCACTCCCGAGGAGTCGGGAGTCCACTCCCCACCCCTCCTGGATGTCCGTCTGCACGGGCATGACGAAGGCCCGCTCGTGGTGAGCCTGTCGCGTCCTTCCCGCTCATGGTGAGGCTCTCGAACCATGGGCGGATATACTACAGTCGTTGATAGTCCGCTCACCCTTCGACACGCTCAGGACGAGCGGACTATTACCCACCCGCTCGTGGTGAGCCTGTCGAACCATTCGAGCGGGGCATGACAAGGGCAACGCGCCCCCTCAACACCTTGACTTGGAAGCGCACGGGATAAGATACTTAACTAAATGAAGTATTTGCTTGACCAAAGAGAGGCACTCACTGCGCCATGCAGCTTTCACTTAAAGATTTCGCCTTCGTCTTTCTCGTAGCCAGTTGGACAATTGCCATCTGCAACTGGACGGGCTGCTCGTCATTCAGCCCTGACAAGTACGCAGTGTGGGAATACCCCGTCCTGCTCTCACGCATCGTCGTGATTGGCTCAGCGCTCTTTGCCGTTGGGTACGCTATTGTCAAGGTTCGCGGGTTCATGGGCGTTTCCAGAAGTTAAATCGATAGCTCCCTGACTTATGGGCATACGAAATCGCCGGCGTCCAGGCGCCGGGCATCAGGAGAGGTAGATATGTTTGATACAATCAAGCGGAGCTTCAGGCTGGTAAAGCTCTGTCTCCACGTTCTGGCAGTCGATAAGGAGCTGATCTTCTTTCCCATCTTCTCCTCCATAGGCGTGATCCTTGTCATGCTGACGTTCCTGGGCGTGGGGATAGGGATAGGCGCGCTGGACAGGCTCAACGCCGGGACGGTCGGCGGCGGCGACCTTGTCGTGGCCTTTGGCTTCTACGTCCTCTCCTACTTCGTCATCATCTTCTTCAACAGCGCGCTGGTGTACGCCGCCCACGAGCGGCTGGCCGGCGGCGACCCCAACATCCGCTCCGGGCTGAACGGGGCCATGCAGTCCGTTGTGACCATATTCATGTGGTCCGTCATCGCCGCAACCGTGGGGCTGATTCTGCAGATACTCTCCAGCCAGGCGCGGCAGCGGGGCGGCATTGTGGGCATGATTGCCTACTTCATCGTCTCCATGCTTGGCGCGGCGTGGTCCCTCATCACCTACTTCATTGTGCCTCTGATAGTCATTGAGCACCGCTCCCTGGGCGACTCCTTCAAGACGTCCCTCTCAATGCTGCGCCGCACCTGGGGCGAGCAGATAGTCGCCAACTTTGGCCTCGGCATTGCGTCGCTCCTGTTCTACCTGGCCGCCGCCGCGATCATCGCTGTGCTGCTCTTCGTCCTGTCGCCCCTTGGCGGCTTCGGTGTCTTCACGGCCATAGCCATCGGCGTCGTGCTCATCGTCGGCATCTCCCTGGTGTTCGCCACGCTGAACGGCATCTACAAGGCGGCCCTGTACAACTACGCCGTGGACGGCATGGTGCCCAGCCTCTTCCCGGACGACGTAATTCGCGGCGCGTTCCGCCCTGAACGATGACGAAGCGCAGCAAGCTCGCCCTCCTTATCGACTTCGACGGCACGGTGACCGAGCGCGACATGGGCGTTCAGCTGCTGGAGGCCTTTGCCCTGGAGGACTGGAAACGCTTTGAGCCGATGCGCGAGGCGGGGCTGATTGTGGGCAAGGAGTGCCTGGCCAGCGAGTTCGGCTGTCTGCCCAGCGACCGCGAGGAGGAGATGGCCCGCTTCGTCCAGGAGAAGGCCGTCATAAGGCCCGGCTTTGAGGAGCTTGTCCGGCGCTGCAAGGAGGACGGCATTCCCCTCAAGATTTCCTCCAGCGGGCTGGGCTTCTACATACGCTCCGTTCTGGCGGCCCGCGGCCTCTCGGACGTGCCCGTGTTCAGCAGCCGCGCCAACTTCGGCGTCGGCGACAGGGTGAATGTGGAGTACAACGACTGCCCGGTCATCTGCGATTCCGTGGGTGCTTGCAAGTGCTTTCATGCGCTTAAGTATGCTGACGAGGGCTACAGGGTGGCGCTGGTGGGCGACGGCTTCTCCGACACCTGCGTCGCCGCCAAGGCCGACTACGTCTTCGCCTGCCGCAGGCTCCGCGCCCACTGCGAGGCAGAGGGCATCCCATTCTTCCCCTTCAATGACTTCCACGACGTAATCGCCAGACTGCCGGAGCTACTCAACCAGTCCTGAGCGAGTCTAGGAAGGCACCCCCCATCCCAACCTTCCCCCGCACTGCGGGGGAAGGTACTTTCTCTCCCCCTTTCAGGGGGAGAGTCAGAGAGGGGGTATATCCTCACCCCTACTTCAGCCGCAGCCACATCCGATACAGCTCCCTGCGAGACACCCCCGTCTCCACGGCAACCACCTCCCTCGCCTCCCTGCCGGACACGCCCCGGGCCAGCAGAGAGCGCAGCATCTCCTCCGCGTCCTCAGATGAGGGCGTATCATCCGACGGCTCCCAGCCCACCACCAGCGTGAACTCCCCTCGCGGCCGTTCGAAGTGCCCCAGAGCTTCGGACACGGTGCCGCGAAAGACCTCCTCGTGGAGCTTGGTGGCCTCACGTAACACGGTGATGGGCCGGTCTCCGAGGACCTCTCTCACGTCGGCCAGTGAGCGCTGTATGCGGTGAGGCGCCTCAAAGATGACCAGGGTGAAGGGCATGGCGGCCACCGACCGCAGCAGCGCCTGCCTCTCGCCTTTAGCGCGTGGCAGGAAGCCCAGGAACAGGAAGCGATCGGCGGGAATGCCGGAGACGGCCAGGGCCGCGGCCACCGCGGATGGCCCGGGGACAGAGACCACCGGGAAGCCCGCGGCCGATGCCGCCGCGACCAGCTCAAGGCCGGGATCGCTTATGCCGGGCGTCCCTGCCTCCGAGACCAGGGCCACGTCCCCCTGCTCCAACGCCTGGAGTATCTGGGGCAGCTTCTGGCCCTTGTTGTGGTCGTAGTAGCTGGTTAGGGGCGTGTGGATGTCGTAGTGGGACAGCAGCTTGCGGGTGGTGCGGGTGTCCTCGGCGGCTATGAGGCTCACCTTCCCCAGGACGCGCAGACCCCTGAGGGTCATGTCCTCCAGGTTGCCTATGGGAGTAGCCACAACGTACAGGGTTGGCATTGGGTCAGGGGCCTCCGTCTCAAGTCAGGTGCTGGCGCGTATCCGCGCCAACAGAGTATACCAAGTCACTCAACACCCCGGTTAACAGACGCGATCTCTTTCTCTCCCGCTCACCCTGAGCCTGTCGAAGGGAGTGAGCGGGATATTCGGTTCCCCGCTCAAATGGTTCGACAAGCTCACCATGAGCGGGACATTGGGCCGTTGGCTCATTTCCACCCCGCCTACGCTCTTGAATGCAAGATGCTATACTGGAATCAGGCCCCCCTGACCTATCCACACACCAACGCCCACTCACATGAACATCGGAGTTTGCCGCATAGAGCTGGATCTGCCCGCCAGCCACTCGCTGAAGGACAAGCGCAAGGTGGTGCGCTCAATCGTCGACAGGGTGCGCAGCCGGTTCAACGTCGCCATCGCAGAAGTCGACAACACCGAAAGCTGGAAGACCGCCACCCTGGGCGTGACCTGCGTCAGCAACGACGGCCGCCACGCCAACGAGATGCTCTCCAAAGTGGTGCAGTTCATCGAGGGGTGCCGGGAAGAGGCCGTTCTATCGAACTACGACGTAGAGATGCTCACCGGGATGTAGGGTAGGCCTGCCTACCGCTCGATCTTGAGCAGGGCCAGGAACGCCTCCTGGGGGATGTCCACGTTGCCCACCCGCTTCATCCGCTTCTTGCCCTCCGCCTGCTTCTCCAGCAGCTTCCTCTTGCGGGTCACGTCGCCGCCGTAGCACTTCGCCAGCACGTTCTTCCTCAGCGCGCTTATGGTCTCCCGCGCGATGATGCGGTTCCCTATCGCCGCCTGTATGGGCACCTCAAACAGCTGGCGGGGTATCAGCGTCTTCAGCTTCTCCACCAGCGACTTGCCCTGGTAGTAGGCCTTGTCGCGATGCGTTATGAGCGACAGCGCGTCGACGGGCTGGTTGTTGACCAGCAGGTCCAGCTTGACCAAGGGCGCAGCCCGATACCCGGTCAGGGAGTAGTCCATTGAGGCGTACCCCTGAGTGCGCGACTTGAGGTGATCGTAGAAGTCGACCAGCACCTCGGCCAGGGGCACCTGGTACTCCAGCAGCGCCCGCGCCTCCGACGACTGGCTGCTCTGTTCGCCCTCTGACACCGCGCCCTGCAGGTACTCCATCCGCGTGAACTCCCCGCGACGGGCCGAGACCAGCTCCATAACCGTGCCAATGTGCCTTGCGGGGGTCACGATGCTCAGGGAGAGCAGCGGCTCCCGCATCTCCACGATGCGCTGGGCCGCCGGCAGCTTCGCAGGGCTCTCCACCTCAAGCTCCGTACCGTCGTCCAGCACGGTCTGATACGCAACGCCCGGCGCCGTCACCAGCAGGTTCAGGCCGTACTCCCTCTCAAGCCGCTCCTGTACAACCTCCATGTGAAGCAGACCCAGGAACCCGCACCTGAACCCGAAGCCCAGGGCCGCGCTGGTCTCAGGCTCATAGCTCAGGGCGGCGTCGCTCAGTTGCAGCTTCTCCAGGGCGACGCGCAGCGCCAGGTAGTCCTCGCCCTCCGCAGGATAGAGGCCGGCGAAGACCATGGGTTTCAGTGCCTGGTAGCCCGGCAGAGGCTCGGCGGTGGGCTTCCTGGCCAGGGTGATGGTGTCCCCAACCCGGCACTCCCGCACGTTCTTCAAACCGGTGGCAATATACCCCACCTCTCCCGCGTAAAGGCTCTGCACCTGGGTCAGCTGCGGGTGGAACACCCCCACCTCCAGCACGTCGCCAACGGAGCCGGTGGACATCATCACCACCTCGGTGGCTTTGCTGATGGAGCCTCCGAACAGGCGCACGTAGGCCACCACGCCCTTGTATGGGTCGTAGGCGGAGTCGAAAATCAGCGCCTTCAGAGAATCGGAGTGGCTCTTGGGAGGCGGCACCCGCTCCAAGATGGTCTCCAGAAGCTCGCCGACGCCCCGGCCGTCCTTGGCGGAGACGAATATCATCTCCTCCTCCATAAACCCGAAGGCCTGCTGAAGCTCCTCGGACACCGCCTGGGGATGGGCCACAGGCAGGTCGATCTTGTTGATCACGGGGATGATGGTCAGGTCATGCTCCAGGGCCAGGTACACGTTGGCCAGGGTCTGCGCCTGTATGCCCTGGGTGGCGTCAACCACCAGGAGCGCGCCTTCGCAGGCGGCCAGGGCCCGGGACACCTCGTAGCCGAAGTCCACGTGACCGGGCGTATCGATGAGGTTGAGCTGGTAGTCGCCGTCCCCGTTGGCGTAGGTCATCCGCACGGCCTTGCCCTTAATGGTAATGCCGCGCTCACGCTCCAGGTCCATCTGGTCCATGAACTGCTCCTGCATCTCGCGGGAGCTAACGGCGCCCGTAAGCTCCAGGATGCGGTCAGCCAGGGTGGACTTGCCGTGGTCTATGTGGGCGATGATGCAGAAGTTGCGAATTCGGCTGGCGTCCATATCAAGGCCATAGTAGCATAGGGATAGTATACCCTCAAGGCGGCCCGCCCTTACAAGAGATGCAAGTAGGGGCGGTTCGCGAACCGCCCCTACTCTGACCTCTATAGTCTTAAGGCGTGCGCTTACACGCGGATGCAGGAGACCCAGTGCTCCGGCGACACCTCACGAAGCTCCGGCACGCCGCGCTCGTTGGTGAGGCCTGCCGATTCAACGCCCATGCAATCGTCTATGGCGATGGGGCACCGGGGGTGGAACACACACCCGGCTGGTGGCCGCAGCGGGCTTGGCACGTCGCCCGTCAGCACGATGCGCTCCCGGGTCGCCTCCACAACGGGGTCGGGAATGGGCACGGCGGAGAGAAGCGCCTTGGTGTAGGGGTGCAACGGGTTCTCGTACAACTCGTACCTGTCGGCGATCTCGGCAATCTTGCCAAGGTACATCACCACGATCCGGTCGCTGATGTGCCGCACGACTGAGAGGTCGTGGGCCACAAAGAGGTACGTCAGGTCAAACTCCTGCTGCAACTCCTCCAGGAGGTTGATGAGCTGGGCCTGAATGGACACGTCCAAGGCGGACACCGGCTCGTCGCAGGCGATGAAGCTGGGCCTCACGGCAAGGGCCCGGGCCACTCCGATTCGCTGCCTCTGGCCTCCGCTGAACTCGTGGGGGAACCTGGCCGCCATGTGGGGGTTCAGGCCCACAACGCTGAGAAGCTCCGCAACCTGATCCCTGTACTCGTTGCGGCTTCTGGTGATCTTGTGCACCACCAGCGGCTCGCCGATGATGTTTCCGGCGTTCATCCTGGGGTTCAGGGAGCCGTAGGGGTCCTGGAAGATCATCTGCATCTTGCGGCGGGCCTGTCGCAGCTCCCTGCCCTTCAGCTCTGACAGGTTCTGCCCCTCGAACATGACCTGTCCGGAGGTGGGCTGGTATACCTGGCCCAGGTGCAGGATGGTGCGGGCGGCGGTGGTCTTTCCGCAGCCGCTCTCACCCACCATACCCAGGGTCTCACCCCTGCGGATGAAGAAGCTGATGTCGTCCACCGCCTTAACGTCGGCAACGTGCCTCTGGAATACTATGCCCCTGGTTACGGGGAAGTATTTGACCAGGTTCTTGACGTCCAGAAGAATCTCACCCTCTTGCTTTTGCTCTGTCATTACCTTCTCTCCCCGATACCGAGTTGGTCTGAAACCCAACATGCCGCCGTGTGGCCCTCGGCCACCTCTCGCAGCGGCGGGTACTCCACGGCGCACCTGTCTATAGCGTATCTGCATCGAGGCCTGAATGAGCAACCCGCCGGCAGTCCAATGAGGTCCGGCGGGGACCCCTCAATCGGGTCAAGCTGCTCCTTGCGGGGCTCGTCCAGCCGCGGCACCGAGTTCAGCAGGCCGATGGTGTAGGGGTGCCGCGGGTTGGTGTATATCTCCCGGGCGGTGCCCCTCTCGATGATCTTGCCGGCGTACATAACGTTCACGCGGTCGGCGTATCGGGCCACCACCCCCAGGTTGTGAGTGATGATAAGCACTGCGGTCCCCGTCTCCCGCCCCAGCCTCCTGACCAGCTCCAGTATCTGGGCTTGAATGGTCACGTCCAGAGCCGTGGTCGGCTCGTCGGCTATGAGCATTTTGGGGTCGCAGCTGAGGGCCATTGCAATCATAACCCTCTGGCGCATACCGCCGCTGAACTGGTGGGGATAGTCCCTGAGACGTCCCCTGCCCTCCGGTATGCCCACCATCTCAAGAAGGTCGCCGGCCCGGTCGTTGGCAGCGGCCTGATCCAAACCAAGGTGCAGCATCAGGGCTTCCGTAAGCTGCTTGCCTATGGTGAGCACGGGGTTCAGCGATGTCATGGGCTCCTGGAAGATCATCGCCATGTCCTTGCCCCGAATGCGCCTCATCTCTGAGTCGTCCAGGGCCAGCAGGTCCTGGCCGTTGAAGTTGACCTCGCCGGCAACGGTCCTGCCGGGCCTCTGGATGAGACGCATAATGGAAAGGGCGCTGACGCTCTTCCCGCAGCCGCTCTCACCCACCAGCCCCAGGGTCTCCCCCTCCTCCAGGTCATAGGTGATGTTGTCTACTGCTTTTACCACTCCTTCAGGAGTGAAGAAGTAGGTCGATAGGTCCTTTACCTCCAGCAGATTGGCCACTATTCCCTCCTGATTTACCGTGAATCTTTATCCCCTTATTCACAGTAACCTTGAGTTGTGAGATCCCCTATGTCTACCCTCTGTATCTCCTGGCAGGAGTCCTAATCCCTTGCTCCTGGGGAAGAGGAGACTCGAACTCCTACGCCCTTAGGCACATGATCCTAAGTCATGCTCGTCTGCCAATTCCGACACTTCCCCACCTATCCGGCTCTGACCCGCACAGGACTCGAACCTGTAACCCGCTGATTAAGAGTCAGCTGCTCTACCATTTGAGCTAGCGGGCCTAACTTGTGTCTCGTGGAAACCACGAAATTATCGGCGAATTTATCACGGAATGCACTATCTGTCAAGCATTTCCACGTTGGGCGGATAGTTTAGCTGCCCTCTATCCCGTGTGCAAGCGGGTTTCCATCATACGCTACTAGCCTCCTGATTACGAAAACGTATGAATGAAGGTTTGGTTGACCTGCAATCCAGAGAAGCAGGAATCAAGGATTGGTGAAAGCCGCGCTCGCGTATCAGGAAGTCGTAGTCTCGGCGCGCCCCACCCTTGCAATGCGCCCCAGCCAGCGCGGCACGGTCTCGTTGAAGATGGAGTAGACAATGGGCACCACAACCAGGGTCAATACGGTTGAGCTGAAGAGGCCGCCGATTACCACCGTCGCCAACTCCGCGCTGATTATTCCGCCCTCTTCGTCGCTGATGGCCGCCAGGGGCAGCAGCGCAAAGCTGGTGGTCAACGCCGTCATGAGAATGGGGCGCAGCCGGACGCGGCCCCCGGTAATCAGCGCATCGTATACCGAGCGTCCACCCTGGCGCAGCTGCTCCACAAAGGCAATCAGCACAATGGCGTTGGTCACCACTATGCCAATGAGCAGCAGGATGCCCATCATCGCCGAGAGGCTCAGGGTTCGGTCCGTTATGGCCAACGCCGCGAGCGCGCCTATCAGCGCCAGGGGCAGGCTGGTTATGATGACCAAGGGATTCCGCAGGGAGCCGAGGCTGGCCACCATTACCAGGTAGACCAGCACTATGCCCACCGCCATTGAGATCAGGATTGCCCGCATCCCCTCCGCTATGTCTCCAAAGATGCCGCCGCTGCTGACGTTCACGCCCGGGGGCAGCGCCAGGGACGCGATCTTCTCGTCCACCAGGAGGCCTATGGCCTGGGTGTCCTCCCCGGAAAGGTCGCCCGTTATGGTGGCCGACCGCACGCCGTCGGTGCGGCTGATGGTGACTGGCCCCTTCCTGACCACAACCTCCGCCAGCTCCTCCAGGGGCGCCGCGCCGCCCGGACCGGCTATTACCAGCTTCTTGACCTGCTCTATGCCGCCTGCGGCCTGCCGATTCCCTGCCAGCACAACGTCGGCGCTCTCGCCATCGATGACAATGCTGCTGACGGTCCGCCCCGTCAGGTACTGGCTCAGCTGTACGCCGACTTGTCTGGTGGTCAGACCGATTGCGCCGGCCCTGGACGGGTCGACCTGGATGGACACCTCGTCCCGCGCCTGGGCCACGTCGCTCTCAAGGTTTACCACCCCCTCAACGGACGAGATGGCCTCCACCAGTTGGCTGGACGCCACGGCGATGTCGTCGTAGTTTGAGCCGGTGACGCTGATCTCCACGCCGCTGGTGGGAGGCCCGGCGGTTATCTCCGTGATCCTGACAGTTCTGCCCGGCTTGTCCAGCTCCTCCCTGAGAGTGGTGGCAATGTCTTCGGGCGCGCCCGATGGCAGATTGACCAGCAGGCTTGCGTTGTTCTGTCCTCCGGGGGCGCCTCCAAACTGCAAATTGGTCTGGCCCACAGTGGCGATGTACAGGTCCGAAATCTCGTCTATCCGCGCCTCTATCTCCTCCACTTCCTTCAGCGTATTGCCCAGGGGCGTGCCGGGAGGCAGGGCGACCTCTATCTGGAGCGACCGCTCTCCGCCTGTTGGGAAGAAGGTCACCGGGATGACGGCCAGCAGCCCCAGGCTGCCAACGGTTACCACAAAGACGGCCGCCAGGGTGATGACCTTGTGGCCAAGTGACCACCTGAGAATGGGCGTGTACACGCGCTGCAACCACGTCTCCTGGCCCAGCACCTCTTCGCCCTCGGCGACGACCTCTTCAGGCAGGTCGCCCGGCCTCAGCAAGTACGCGCCCAGCACGGGCACGGCGGTCAGGGCGACGACCAGCGACGCCAGAAGCGCGAAGGTGACGGTGAGCGCGAAGGGCTCGAAGAAGGACCCGACAAGGCCCTCGATGAAGGCCAGGGGCAGGAACACCACCACCGTCGTCATGGTGGATGCGAAGATGGCCGGGCCTACCTCCGTCGTAGCGTCCAGGGCCGCGCGCCACCGGTCGCGACCGGCCTGGATGTGGCGGTACACGTTCTCCAGCACGACTATGGCGTCGTCCACCACGCGCCCGACGGATATGGCCAGGCCTCCCAGGGTCATGAAGTTGAGGGTCAGGTCCTGCCACGCCAGGAGCAGCACGCCGGTGAAGACGCTCAGGGGAATGGACAGCCCTATGACCACGGTGGGGCGAACGGTGTTGAACATCCCCCTTATGAAGGTGGGCCGGATGGTGAACATGAAGGCGAACACAACGGTCACGGCAAAGAGGAACCCGAAGATGCCCTCCCGCCGCAGCTTGTCAATCTGGGCCTGAATCTCCGGCCCCTGGTCGGACACCACCACCAGCTCAACGTCCGGCGGCAGCTCCGTGAGGCCGTCCAGCACCTCGCGCACGCCGTTGGACACCTCAACGGTGTTGGCGTCCGCCTCCTTGAGAATGGACACGCTGATGCTGGACTTGCCGTTGGTGCGGGAGACGGAGGTGGTCATGCCCGGACCCAGCCGGACGTCCGCTACGTCCTTCAACCGCACGGGGCCCGTCTCGGAAGCGCCGACTATCAGCTCCGCAATCTCCTCCACGGAGCCGAAGGCGTGAGTGGTCTTGGCCGGGACGGCCTGCCCGCTCTCGAAGATGAGGCCGGCGGGTATGCTCAGGTTGTTCTCCGTGAGGGCCGAGGATACCTGGAACAGGGATACGCCGTTGGCCTGCAGCCTCTCGGGGTCCACGGATATGTTGACGCGCCGCTCCACCTCTCCCGTGACCTGGATATCCAGAATGCCGTCCACCTCCGAGATGGCCGGGAGTATCTGCGACTGGACTATGCGCCTGGTGTCGGCGGCGTCCCGGTCGGAGATGGCGCTAAACTGGACAATGGGGAACTGGTCCGGCCTGAAGCGGCCCACGTTTGGCCGCTCAACGCCCGTCGGAAAGTTCAGGGCGGAAACGGCGGCTTCCACGTCGCTCTCGGCTGCGGCCATGTCCGTCCCGAACTTGAAGGTGGCCAGGACAATGGAGTTGCCCTCAAAGCTGGTGGACTGAATCGTCTCCAGACCCTGCATCCCGTCGATGACCGATTCCACGGGATCGGTGACGTCCCGCACCACCGCTTCAGGGTTGGCCGAAGGGTAGGAGGTGGTTACCGTCACCAGCGGGAACTCGATGTCCGGGAACAGGTCTACCCGCAGGGTGTTGTAGGCCGTAACGCCCGATATAAGAAGGAGGAAAATTGCCAGAAGTGTGACCGATCTCTTGCTGATGGCCGCGCCGGTGATGAATCGCATTCTCTACTCCGCTCCGTATAGTGGTCTATAGTGGTCTTGGATTGTGAAGAAATTATCAAGGATTACGCCATAAAATAACCCCCTCCCGTGGAGGGGGGCTTGACCGCCGCCAGGTTCTCTTCTCTGCTACATTCCTTGTTATCTGGCTGCCGAGCCTGGATTCGAACCAGGATTACCTGATCCAGAGTCAGGCGTGCTACCATTACACCACTCGGCAGTAAGGGCCAGTATTTCTAGTGTAATACTTCCCCCGATTGCCGGTCAAATAATTTACGGACTCAGCAGCCCCGTTTCCCTCAAATCCGGTGACCCCTCGTCGTCCGGGTGCAGGCCGGGTTCCAGGCGGTCGGCGGCTATCCCCGATATGACGCCTGCGTTGGCGTCCAGGGTGTCCAGGAGAGAGGACACGTACTCCTCCGCCGTCTCGGTGGGCAGCCTCACAAAGTAGTCAAAGAGCCGCATAGAGGACTCGGCCCCAAGCTCTCCTTCGGTCATCAGCTCCTCCCTCAGCTCCGCCAGGTTGGGGTCCTCCAGGACCGCAAGCCACTGGATCAGGTAGCCAAGCATGTGCTCGTCCAGGCCCTGGTTCAAGCGCCATGACGCCAGCCGCCGGCTGATGAAGACGTGAAACCCCTCATAGTCCGGGTAGGAGAGGATTGTGGCGCCCGTTAGCTCCTCCAGCTTCAGCCAGAAGGCCCTCTCAAACTGCTGGGCCTGGGCCTCCCTGATGCTGCTCAGGGTGTGCCTGGAGGCCGTGCTCTCCGCCGGGTCGGGGTAGGCGTGCCTCTGATGCACGTGGCCCATCTCATGGGCCAGGGATTGGATTACGTCGGCCAGCCCCCGCTCGGCGTCTATGGCCACCGTCGTCCTCCCGAAGCGGGGCACAGTTATCCCGACTGCCGTCGCCTTTATCCGCTCCCGCTGCTCAAAGAGGCGCGGGTACTCCGACTCCGGGCTGAGGGCGAACCTCTCCGCGAAGTAGCCGTCTATCCAGTCGTTGAACTCCGCCCTGGTGAAGAACAGAATCTCCAGGCGTTCGTCGTGGAGGCTCTGGCCGGTCAGCAGGTAGTAGCCCGCGTCCACGACGTCCAGCACCTCCCGGGAGTAGTCCGGCCCGCCTTCAAGGCTGATGGCCGGCTCCCGTATCTCAAGCAGCGACTCCAGGGCCGACAGCTTGAGCCGTAGGTCGTCTTCGCTGTAGACGACGGGGGCAGTTTCGTCGGCCTCCACCGCGCTCCAAACAAAGGTCTTCTCATAGACGTTGTCGTCCTCGTTGGTCTCCACGACCGCGTTATCCGGGTCAATCACCATCCTCAGGGTGTGTGGCCCCTCGTCGATGGTCACCTGGTCGGCAAGCCCGTCCCAGTCCTCGCTCCAGAGGAGGAGGTTGGAGGGCATACTGCCCTGGAACTCAAAGGTCTGGACAAGCACGTCATCGAAGTAGAGGTCTGTAGTGAAGGGAGCTGCGGCCTCCACGGTGCTGAGGTTGTGCACCGCTACGTCCACGTAGGGCGTCCTGCCGACGACCAGTGGGTCGTCCAGAAAAGTCCCCCGCTCGTGGGAGATGCTGATGGGCGCGTCCGAGTCCATCCTCCATCCGGGAGTGAGGTTGGGCAGCGTCAGAGGCGCGGGCGGAGTTGCGTCAGGCGTATGCTCCGCGGCGGGCATCGGCGCAACCGGCCCCGTGCCCCAAGTGAACTCCCTCTCTATGGTGTTGTTGCTCTCGTCCGACTCCTCAACCGCGCCCGTGGCGTCCAGCACTACCTTCAGGGTATGGACGCCCGGCGTAACCCTGGTAACGCTCTGCAGCCTGTCCCACTCCGCACTGCCGGTGGCCTCCTCCGCCAGCAGCCCGTCCCCTTCCTGAACCGATATCAGGATGTCGTCAAAGTAGAGGTAGACCGTGACGTGCTCCCGGATGCTGGCGAGGCCCGTGTTCTGGAAGCCGTACCTGATATAGGTCGGCACGTCCACCGACAGGGGGCCGTCCGCCGCGTCCCCGGCGTAGGACGTGGCTATGAGCGAGTCACCCCAGCCGAGGGGTACCGACGGGGCCAGGTCCGGCAGCTTGACAGGGATGGGAGTTGGCTCGGGCGCGGGGAGCTCGGAGGGCAGCCAGGTGTACTCCAGCTCGTATACGTTGTCGGACTCGTCCGTCTCCGGCACCAGGTTTGTGGAGTCAACCACCAGCTTCAGGGTATGGGTTCCGGGCCGGAGGCTCAACCGCCGTGGAAGCTCATCCCAGTCGGTGAGGCTTATGAACAGGTTGGCCTCCAGATTGTTGGTAGTCCACCTCTCAACCAGAACGTCGTTCAGGTACACGTCTATGAAGAAGGGGTAGTCTATGGGATTGGGACTGGCGTTGATCACCGCCCAGCTGAGATAGGTGTCGCCGTCCACCGACAGCGGCGCGTCGCTGCGAGGCCCGGGCGCGCCCGCGGCCACCAGCGGGAGACGCCAGCCTACGGGGGTGAAGGGAGCGACGTTGACGTTGGCCTTTCTGGCAGGCGTGGGCGCAAGAGTGGGGATGGGCGTGGGCGGCGGGGTTGGCGTCGGCGCTGGGGTGGGTGTGGCGGTGGGCGCGAGGGTGGGCGAAGGCATCGGCGACGGGCTGGGCTCCGGGGTATCGGTGGGCGCGGCCTCCGGCCCTGGGCAGCCCGTCGCCAGCAGGGCGCTTACCGCTACAATAAGGAGTAGTAGATAGCGAGTCCTCATGGAAAAAGTGTAGCAGATACGTCTCAGCCTCAGCATTTACCTGCTATGATAGAGGTATAGGTATAGGGAGCATGACAGTTCACTAACGCTTGGCGCTTCAATCTATCTTTACGCGAGCAGTTTTAAGGGATTATTAAGAGGCAAGAGTTGGTCAGATCCGTCTTATACTTCGCCCTTGGCATAGCGCTGGCCCTGGTCACCCTGGTGGTCATAGCCCTGGTGGTGACCAACTTCACCGGCGACGACCCGGCGCCCGCGCCTACGGCCAATCCCTCGGCCGCGGGGCCTGTTGGACCAGACACGCAGCCCGCGCCCACGGCCACGCCTTCGGCCGCGGGGCCTGTCGGACCCGACACGCAGCCCGCGCCCACCGACTCCCCTACCGCTACTGCGCCTGACGCGCCCACGGCCCAGCCGTCGCCCACCTCCACGCCCTCGGCGAACATGGACCGCGACCTGGAGATCGTAACGCTCCTTCGCAAGGACGCCATACCGGCCATCCTGGAGCCGGAGTTCCTGGCCGTTACCGAGGCCGACGAGCAGATGAAGGAGGACGAGCTGGTCTTGGGGATATCCATCGAGGGGGACTCACGGGCCTACTCCGTCAACATGCTCAGCAGGCACGAGATAGCCAACGACGTGGTGGGAGGCATGCCCGTCGCCGTTACCTGGTGACCCCTCTGTTTCTCGGGCATAGTTTATGCCCGTGAGTTCGGAGAAGAGACACTGACCTTCGGCGTGTCCGGCAAGCTGGTGATGAACGCCCTGGTCATGTACGACCACCAGACGGACTCCCTGTGGAGCCACTTCACGGGGGACGCCATTGAGGGCGACTACCTGGGCACAAGGCTGGAGCTTGTTCCGTCAACCCACACCACATGGGGCAGGTGGAAGGAGCTGCACCCCGACACCCTGGCGCTGGACAAGGGCGGGCGGTACAGCTATGACAACTACACGTCCTACTACCAGAGGTCGGACGCCGGCGTCATTGGCGAGACCGTTATCGACGACCGCCTGGCCACCAAGGACCTGGTCGTGGGCCTGGTGATCGGCGGCGAGGCCAAGGCCTACGCCTTCGACGACCTGAGCGAGCAGCCCGTGGTCAACGACGTCGTGGGAGGCGCAAACGTGGTGGTCGTTTTCGACGCCGAATCCGAGACCGGCAACGTCTACAGCCGAGACGTGGACGGCCGTACCCTGGAGTTCCGGCTGCTTGAGGACACCGGCTCAGGCGACCTGCTGATGGAGGACCTGGAGACGGGAACCCGGTGGCTGCTCCTCACGGGAGAGGCCGTTGACGGCCCCCTTCAAGGCACGCGGCTGGCGCAGGTTCCAACCAACTACTCCTTCTGGTTTGCGTGGAAGGACTGGCATCCCTCCACCGGCCTCTTTGTTCGTGACGGCGCGGCCTCCTGACCGGCGCGCTTGAACCCTTCAACATTCCGCCCTTTTCTGTTATAGCCTCTTAATATACTTAAGGATTGCGAAAGATGGAGCCGTTATGATTTGGCGAATAAGACCTTGGGAGAGGTATATCCGCATGACAATGGTGAAGGCTCGTGGACTTGCCGTTGGCCTGACGATGACGTCGGGGTTGGCGCTGCTCGCCGCCGGGTGCAGCGAGCCCGCCGCCACGCCCGCACCGACGTCCGAGTCAACCTCCACGCCCCAGGCCACGTCCACCCCTGCGCCCACACTCGAGCCCGTTCCCACCACCACCCCCTTCCCCCTGTCGGACACCGGCAGGGTTACCAGGGATGAGCTTGTCGCCAGGCTGCAGACCGCCGTGGTGAGGGACGGCATCCCCGCCATCCTTGATCCTCACTTCGTGCCGCCGGAGTCGGTGCCGCCGGAGTTCCGGGACACGGAGCTTGTCATGGGAATGTCGCTGAACGGCGAGAGCAAGGCCTACCCCATAGACATCCTCAGCCATCACGAGATAGTCAACGACGTGGTGGGAGGTGTGCCCGTCGCCGTCACGTGGTGACCGCTCTGCTACTCGGGCGTAGTCTACGCCCGCCAGTTCGGTGAAGAGACTCTGACCTTTGGCGTGTCCGGCAAACTGAGCATGAACGCAATGATAATGTACGACCACCAGACGGACTCCCTGTGGGCTCACTTCACGGGTGAAGCCATCACGGGCGATTACCTGGGCACGCAGCTGGAGGTGCTGCCTGTGATGCAGACCACCTGGGGCCACTGGCGGGATCTTCACCCCGACTCCCAGGTGCTGGCGTGGAGGATGCCAACCAATGAGGACCCCACCGGCGCGCTGGGCTTCACCTACGACCCGTACCTGGGCTACTACGCCAGCGGCTGGGTCGGCTACGGGCGTACCAGGGAGGACAACCGCTTGGAGCAGAAGGACTTTGTGCTGGGCCTGGTGCTGAACGACGAGTCCATGGCCTACCCCTTCAATAACCTTGTAGACCACCCCGTCGTCAACGACTCCATTGGAGGAAGGGACGTGGTGATCACCTACGAGCCTGTGTCGGACACGGGGGCAGTCTTCTCACGGGAGGTAGACGGCCGCTCCCTCACCTTCAACATCCTGGAGGAGGACGGCGCAGACGGCCTGATTATGGTCGATGAGGAGACCGGCAGCCGGTGGCTGCTCCTGACGGCGGAGGCCGTGGATGGCCCTCTCAAGGGAACCAGGCTTGAGCAGCTGCCCGCGTTCTACTCCTACTGGTTCGCATGGGCGGACTGGAACCCCACTACCGGCCTGTTCCTCCAGGAGGGCATCCAAGAGGGCGGCTCTCCGTAGGCGGGCCCTCCAAGTCGCCTTGTACTCCAGGCAGGCGCATCGCCTGCAGAAGGAGGCGCTATACGATTACAGGAAAGTTGGAGACGCAGCGGTACTCACACCAGTGACTGCGGCTGAACGCAGTCGAAGCGTATAGAAGGGTGGAAAACAGGATAGAGCGGAGGTAGACAATGCACAGATACGTTGCAAACCGACTTATACAGGGGGCCCTCACCGGGCTGCTGGTGTCCCTGGTGATCTTCGCCATTATGCGCATCGCCCCCGGCGACGTGGCTATGATGATTGCGCTGGAGCAGAACGGCGGAGAGGCGGACCTGGTCACGGAGCCGCAGCTTGCGAAAATCCGCGAGGACGTGGGGCTTAACGCTCCCCTGCACATGCAGTACCTGACCTGGATTGGCGGCTGGGTAACCGGCGACTGGGGAAAGTCCATGTTCTCCAATGAGGGCATCTGGGGGAACTTCATGAGAAAGCTGCCCGTGACCCTTGAGCTGGCGCTTCTCTCCATTGGCCTGTCAACGGTGCTCGGTCTGCCCGCGGGCATACTTATGGCCATAAAAAAGGACACCTGGATAGACTACGTCCTGAGAATCTGGTCCCTGTCCGGCCTCTCCATACCCAACTTCTGGCTCGCCACCATGGTGCTGGTTGTAGGGATGTACGCCTTTGACTGGAGCCCGCAGCTGGGGTTCGTCCCGTTCTTCGATGACCCCGGGGCGAACATGAGCCAGTTCTTCTGGCCCGCCCTGATAGTGGGCTTCTCCTCCATGGTCACCAAGGCGCGGATGATGCGCTCCACCATGCTGGAGGTGCTGCGACAGGACTACATCCGCACGGCCCATGCCAAGGGCCTGAGGAGCACGGTCGTCACCTACCGGCACGCTCTGAAGAACGCCTTCATCCCGGTAATCACCGTTGTCGGCTTCTCCATAGCGGGCATCATCGGCGGGTCTGTGATTATGGAGCGCATCTTTGTCCTGGACGGCATAGGCAACATGCTGGTGGAGGGCATGAACCAGCGGGACTACCCCATTGTGCAGTCGCTGGTGCTGCTCTTCTCCCTGTGGATAGTGATCGTGAACCTCCTGGTGGACCTGAGCTACGGGTGGCTTGACCCCCGCATCCGTCACGACTAGAGGACGAAGGGCCGTCTCCCGGACAGATGTTATGGTTCATGCTGAGGGTTAGGGCGCGGCACTGGCCCTCAGCATGGTGGAAAAGGACAGCTCTAGTAGATGGGAGATAGCGGATAGCGAGCGGGTTTGAATTTCGATTGAATACCCGACGATATTCTCAGGATTGGTATTCTGCCCAGCCATCCTGCTCCAGTGGAGGCAACAGTCATGACTTCTGAGGTTAGACCACGGGTGTCCTTGCTGGGGATCACGCTTGGATTCGGAATCGCCTTGGCATCCATAACCGGGACGCTCATATATCTTAGTATCGTCGATACTGCGGACCATGTCGATTTGACGAGACGTGATCTCGCCGCCCACGCTTCTGAGGCCAACGGTCGGCTGGAGACCATAGAGATCAAGTTGGACTCCACGGACGGACTTGACGATCAGTTGGAGACCATACAAGGCAAGCTGGGATCCATAGACGGACTTAACGATAAGTTGGAGACTATACAGGACAAACCGGACTCAATGGACGGGCTTAACAATCAGCTGGAGACTATACAAGTCAAGTTGGACTCCATGGACGGGCTTGTTGAGGATGTTCTTGCACGAGACGAAGAAATAGAATACCTTAACAATGAGTTGAACGGGTTTAGGTCGGCTCTGGCTCACTCTGAGGTCGGTAAGGTAATTGCAGAACAGCGGGTTGCCCATCTGAGTGCAGAGAGGGACTCATTGTCAGATGATCTGGCCCGCACATCTGAAATAAAAGACGCCCTGCAATATAAGCTGGACACTTTATCTCGGAACCCGCCACTGGTATCAGAGCCCATCGAGTCGTCCGGCAATATCGCCCCACGTGAGATCGTGTCCATCCCGATTTACGTGGATCCCCTTGCGGAGGTAAGAGGGCAAATCATCTGCAATGGCGGCGCTTGCCAGGCGTATATTCAGGACCCAAGTGGACAAAACGTTCTGGACTTAGGTGAAATCCGGCAGGCCAACTTCAGCTTTGTAGCAGATATTGGTGGGAGGTACAGTTTGGTTATCAGGAGCGCTGAGAGTAGTGGCATTTCGTACGAGGCGACCCATACAGTATTGACCCACTACTTCTCCAGCGCTGGGTAAGCTGATTGCTTCGTTCCGGGGCATGGGGGTATCGCATTACGCAAGGCGCTTGCTGTACAATCATTACAATCTGATAAAATCTCCCAAAATTGTATTGACTGCTCTACAAATCGCCAATACAATTGGCACTCAATCATAGTGTTGACAGCGTCTTCACTTCAGGCGCAACCGCCTCTGACCGGTTGAATTCAGCAAGAACGTATAACGGGTGAAGTACCAGCCTAGAGCAAGAGGTCGATCATGCATAGATACGTAGCGAACCGACTAATACAAGGGGCCGTTACCGGCATACTGGTGTCTCTGGTGATATTTGCCATCCTGCGCATCGCCCCTGGCGACGTAGCGATGATGATCGCGCTGGAGATGACCGGCGGCGAAGAGGACCTGGTCACAGAGGACCAGCTGCAGAAGATCCGCGAGGACGTGGGGCTCAACGCACCCATATACATGCAGTACCTGAGCTGGATTGGCGGCTGGGTGACCGGTGACTGGGGCGAGTCCATGTTCTCCAACGAGGGCATTTGGGAGAACTTCATGAGAAAGCTCCCTGTGACCCTGGAGCTGGCGATTCTCTCCATTGGCTTGTCCACCATCCTGGGGCTTCCCGCAGGGGTGCTCATGGCTCTCAAGCGGGACACCTGGATAGACTACACCCTGAGGATATGGTCTCTGTCCGGCCTCTCCATACCCAACTTCTGGCTTGCCACCATGCTGCTGGTTATCGGCATGTACATATTCGAGTGGAGTCCCCAGATCGGCTTCGTCCCGTTCTTTGACGATCCCGGGGCGAACATGGCCCAGTTCTTCTGGCCTGCCGTCATAGTTGGCTTCTCCTCCATGGTCACCAAGGCGCGGATGATGCGCTCCACCATGCTTGAGGTGCTGCGACAGGACTACATCCGCACAGCCCACGCCAAGGGCCTGAGCGGGACCATGGTCACCTATCGCCACGCCATGAAGAACGCCTTCATCCCGGTGATCACGGTCATCGGTTTCTCCATAGCCACCATCATCGGCGGCTCCGTGATCATGGAGCGCATCTTCGTCCTGGACGGCATCGGCAACATGCTGGTGGAGGGCATGAACCAGCGAGACTACCCGGTTGTGCAGTCGCTGGTGCTGCTCTTCTCCCTGTGGATAGTGATCACCAACCTGATTGTGGACCTGAGCTACGGCTGGCTGGACCCCCGCATACGGTTCGACTAGCCCGGCAACGAAAGTCCTGCGATTACGGCGAAGTCGGCTTGCAACTGCAAGCCGACTTCCATTTAGCCAGGCAGAACGCTACAATTAGCGCTGGAGCACGGCCATGATTCTGCTGATAGACAACTACGACAGCTTCACCTACAACCTGTACCAGTACCTGAGCGAGCTTGGGGCTGAGGTGGAGGTGGTGCGCAACGACCAGGCCACGGTGGAGGACGTGGAGCTCATGCGCCCGGAGAAGATCGTCATCTCCCCCGGGCCGTGCACTCCCAGGGAGGCGGGCATCTCCAACGACGTGGTGAGCCACTTCGCCGGCCGCGTGCCCATCCTCGGCGTCTGCCTGGGCCACCAGTGCATCGGCTACACCTACGGCGGCACCGTGGACAGGGCCGGAGAGATAATGCACGGCAAGACCTCGATGATCCACCACGACGGCAAGGGCGTTTTCCGCGGCCTTCCCAACCCCTTCGAGGCCATTCGCTACCACTCCCTGGCCATCTACCGGGAGGACCTGCCGGAGGACCTGGAGGTCACGGCGTGGACGGACAAGGGCCTGATAATGGGCGTGCGGCACAAGGAGCACCACATTGAGGGCGTGCAGTTCCACCCTGAGTCCATCATGACCGTTGTGGGCAAAGACCTGCTGAGGAACTTCCTCAGCTCCTGAGGCAAAGATGATACAGGAAGCCATAAGCAGCGTGGTCTCCGGCCATCACCTGTCCGCTGAAGAGGCCGCCCAAGTGATGGAGGAGATAATGACGGGCGAAGCGACCCCGGCGCAGTTCGGGGCCTTTGTCACAGCCCTGCGACTCAAGGGCGAGACGCCGGACGAAATCGCCGGGATGGCGCGGGTGATGCGCGAGAAGGCCCTCCGCGTCCAGTCCGACGGCGACCTGGTGGACACATGCGGCACCGGCGGCGACGGGTCGCACACCATAAACGTATCCACCATAGCCGCGTTCGTGACCGCTGGCGCGGGGCTGAAGGTTGCCAAGCACGGAAACCGGGCCATCACCAGCGCCTGCGGCAGCGCCGACGTCATGGAGGCGGCAGGGGTGAAGGTGGACTTGGGGCCTGAGGCGGTGGAGCAGTGCATCCGGGACGTGGGCATCGGTTTCATGTTCGCTCCCACCTTCCACCCCGCCATGAGGCACGCCGGTCCTCCCAGGAGGGAGATAGGCATACGCACCGTGTTCAACATCCTTGGCCCCCTGACCAACCCCGCCGGGGCGCGCAGCCAGGTGCTGGGCGTGGCCGACGGCGCGCTTGGTGAGAAGATGGCGATGGTGCTGCTCCGACTGGGCTGCCAGCACGCCCTCGTGGTTCACGGGGAGGACGGCCTGGACGAGATATCCATAGCCGCTCCTTCACAGATATGGGAGCTGAAGGACGGCAACATCTACAACTTCAGCGTTACGCCGGAGGACCTTGGGCTGTCCCGGGCCGCCGCAAGCGACGTACAGGGAAGCTCCATAGAGGACAACCTGGCCGCAATGAACGGCGTCCTCTCCGGCGAGAGGGGCCCGGCCAGGGACATTGTGCTGCTCAACGCCTCCGCCGCGCTGGCCGCAGGCAACGCCGTCGATAACCTGAAGCAGGGAATCATGGCCGCCTCCGAGTCCATAGACAGCGGCAAGGCAATGGACAAGCTCCAAGCCCTGGCTGAGCTGAGCCAGACGCTGACGTAGGTCTCGCACATGGCTACCATTCTTGACAAGATAGTTGAGGTCAAGGCGCGGGAGGTGGAACGCCGCAAGGTGGAGGAGCCCCTTGAGGCGCTTGAGGAGCGCATCCGGTCGCTGCCCGTGCCCGCCAACCTGTCCGGCGCGCTCATGGGGGACAGCCTGCGGCTGATAGCGGAGACCAAGAAGGCGTCGCCGTCCAAGGGCCTGCTGCGGGAGGAGTACGACCCCGCGGCCCTGGCTAAATGCTACGTCGATAACGGCGCAGCGGCGGTCTCGGTGCTCACGGAGGTAGACCACTTCCAGGGCAGCCTGGAGCACCTGTCGGCTGTCAAGGAGGTCGTCCGGCCGCACGGCATACCCGCTCTGCGCAAGGACTTCATCTTCGACCCCTACCAGGTCTACGAGGCCAGGGCCTACGGCGCGGACGCCCTGCTGCTCATAGTCGCCATACTCACGCCTGAGTGCCTCAGGGAGCTTCTGGAGATCAGCCAGAGCCTGTGGGTGCAGGCCCTCGTGGAGGTGCACGACGAGTTGGAGCTTCAGACGGCCCTGGACGCGGGCGCGGAGATTATCGGCATCAACAACCGGGACCTGCGCACCTTCAACACGGACATCTCCCTCACGGACCGCCTGGCGTCCCTGGCGCCCAGGGGCAAGATTGTGGTCAGCGAGAGCGGCATTCACAGCCACGAGGACATGATGCGGCTGCGACGGGGCGGCGCTCACGCCATGCTGGTGGGGGAGGCCATTGTCACAGCCCCGGACCCGGGGGCCAAGGTGAGGGAGCTGATTCGCGGCTCCGCGTGAGTCCACTCTGCGAAGGAAATCTCTCTGTATGACCAAGGTAAAGATTTGCGGGCTTAGAAACATCGATGACGCGCTGGCCGCCGCCAAAGCGGGCGCGGACTTTCTGGGCATCGTCTTTGAGCCTCGCAGCAAGCGCTACGTAGGTGAAGATGAGGCGAGAGACCTAGTTAGGGACTTCCACGAGCGCTGGGGGCAGGACGGCCCTCGCTGGGTGGGCGTCTTCGCCAACCAGCCCCTTGAGGACGTGCAGCGCGTCATCGCTCACTGCGACCTGGACATGGCCCAGTTGTCCGGCAGCGAGTCCCCGGACTACTGCCGCCAGGTGGCAAAACCGGTGATTAAGGTGGTGCACGTCAGAAGCGACGCACCGGCCCAGGACGTTCTGGCGGAGGTGGGCAACTCCCTGGCCCTGTACGAGAACGACGGCCACATGTGTATGCTGGACACCTTCAAGCAGGGAGTCCTTGGCGGCACCGGCCAGGTCTTCGACTGGGACGTGGCGCGGGAACTGGCCCGCGAACACCCTCTGCTACTGGCGGGAGGCCTTAACCGCGACAACGTCGCCGATGCCATGCGCCAGGTCGGGTCCTGGGGCCTTGACGTATCCAGCGGCGTCGAGACCGACGGCCAAAAGGACGCGGCCAAAATCGTGGACTTCATAGAGCAGGTACGGCGCGCAGACGCGTTGCTTAAGCAGAGCGCCGGGGCGTGACGACCTCACAGAAGGCAAAAGTATGACAACAGAAAAAGCCCCCCTCCCCGACTCCCTGGGCCACTTTGGGCCTTACGGCGGCCGCTTTGTGCCGGAGACCCTGATGTCGGCGCTGGAGGAGCTTGAGAGGGAGTACGCGGCCTCCCGGGAGTCTCACCTCTTTCAAAATCGTCTCTCCGACTACAACGCCAACTACGCCGGAAGGCCCACGCCCCTCTACTTCGCCCGAAACCTGTCGGCCCAGTTCGGCGGCGCTCGCATCTACCTCAAGCGGGAGGACCTGACCCACACCGGGGCGCACAAGATCAACAACGCTCTGGGCCAGGCGCTGCTGGCGCAGCACATGGGCAAGCGGCGCATCATCGCCGAGACGGGCGCAGGGCAGCACGGCGTTGCAACGGCCACAGCCTGCGCAATGCTGGGGCTGGAGTGCGTGGTGTACATGGGCGAAGAGGACATGCGGCGACAGGCCATCAACGTCTACCGCATGAGGCTGCTGGGAGCTGAGGTGAGGGCTGTCACGGCGGGAAGCCGAACTCTGAAGGACGCCATCAACGAGGCCATCCGCGACTGGGTGACCAACGTGGAGACCACTCACTACCTGCTGGGCAGCGTCGTGGGGCCGCACCCGTACCCGATGATGGTGCGTGACTTCCAGTCGGTCATCGGCGCGGAGGCGCGTGGGCAGATGCTGGAGGCGGAGGGCCGCCTGCCCGACTACGCCGTCGCGTGCGTCGGTGGAGGCAGCAACTCGATGGGCCTCTTCTACCCCTTCATCGACGACACCGAGGTCAAGCTGGTGGGCGTTGAGGCCGGCGGCAGCGGCGTCGACACCGGGAGCCACGCGTCCACTCTCGTCGCCGGGAGGCCCGGCGTGCTCCACGGCTCCATGTCCTACCTGCTCCAGGACGAGCACGGCCAGGTAATAGAGACCCACAGCATCTCCGCGGGCCTGGACTACCCCGGCGTTGGCCCGGAGCACAGCCATCTGAAGGACACGGAGCGGGCGGAGTACACCGCCGTCACCGACTCCCAGGCCCTTGAGGGGTTCCACCTGCTCTCACGCGCCGAGGGCATCATCCCGGCCCTGGAGCCGGCCCACGCCATCTACTACGTCAGCCAGATGGCCCCCACGCTGCCCCAGGACGCGATTGTCCTGGTCTGCCTCAGCGGCCGCGGGGACAAGGACGTGGACACGGTGGCGCGCCT
Organism: Dehalococcoidia bacterium; assembly: GCA_034422115.1. Classification (GTDB taxonomy): domain Bacteria; phylum Chloroflexota; class Dehalococcoidia; order Lucifugimonadales; family UBA2985; genus DAOUJW01. The sequence continues at coordinate 90,537 of DAOUJW010000005.1, forward strand.
GGGAGAGTAGGGACAAGGACACTTTAAGACATTCGCCTATTGACACTTATGGCAGAATAATGTTAGAACACAAGCGTTCTAACAACGAGGTGTAACTTGTTGCCTAGCCCTGCTGGGACCTTTAGAGACCCTGTTCATGGTTACATTGATGTTTATCCACATGAGAAGACAATTATAGATACCTTCGCTTTCCAGCGTTTGCGGTGGATTCATCAACTGGGACTTTCTTCATACGTCTACCACGGTGCTGAACATTCCCGATTTGGACATTCGCTGGGAGCAATGCATCTAGCCGGTAAGTTCACTGAGAGGCTGATACTCAAGAACAGGGGCCTGATCGAGGGAAGTTTAGGTTGGGAGTCCTCGAACTTCGATCAGAATGCTGAACAGCTTATCATGGAGGCAAGGCTGGGCGGTCTGCTACACGATATTGGCCATGCTCCATTCTCCCATGTTGGCGAAGCTGCTCTGTTCCCGGAAGGCATGGAGCATGAGGACTATAGTGCCGCTATCATAGTTTCGCCGGATCTGGGTATAGGTGAGACCATAGACACTGAACTCGAAAGGTGGGGAATCACTAAGGAACGTGTCTCAGAGATAGTAAAGAAAAAGGGAACGTACCAAGCGGGATTTGTGAGAGAACTAGTATCGAGTGCTTGGGACGTAGACAAAATGGATTATCTGCTTAGGGATTCATTGTACTGTGGCGTGCAATACGGCAACTATGACCTAGATAGATTGCTGGACACATTCACGCTATGTGTTGAGGACTCAAGTGGTAATCTCCAGCTCGGAGTAGAGTATGGTGGGCTCCATGCGGTTGAGGGACTCATTTTAGCTCGCTATTTCATGTTCACTCAAGTTTACTTCCATGGCGTGAGGCGCGCTTACGACTATATACTGACTGAATTCATCAAGGAACTTCTCTTGGAGGATACAGGTAAAAACCACTATCCTGAAGATGTGAACGAATTTCTAGAATGGAACGATCTGTCGGTGCTAGCGAAGGCACATGCTCGGGCAGACGCGGAAGATAAGAACCTAGCATGGAGGATAGTGTCCAGGCAGCATCCGAAAGTTGTTTACGATACGCCTGATCATCCGGATCAGTTGCGAGCAAGTAGGGCTTTCGTCAGACTACCCGAAGAAATCCGCCACCAGTTTGGCGACTTGTTAATCTGGGCCGATCGTGCCTCCGACCATCCAGAGAAGTTCAAAACGGAGATGTTGCCGGTCTCACAAGGAGGTTCTTGGAATGACATTAAGTACCTCTCCAGGGCATTGCAAGGTTTAGAGGAGATCAGCTTAGTCAGAGTCTACGCGGATGTACGCGGAGATGAGGATCTGAGCCAAATAATTAGGGAATTCTGTTTTCAGTTTATGAGATAGGGAGCGAAAATGAGCGATACAGAATTACTTGTCAGGCGACTCGCCGCTATTCAGTGTATAGTGGAGCAATCAAAGGATATCGGCAAGACGAAGGTTCAGAAGATCATCTACTTCCTGCAAGAGGGACTCCAAGTTCCGCTTGATTACAGCTTTAAAATGCACCACTACGGTCCCTTCTCTGATGAGATAGATAGTGGCATTTCAGCACTGCAATCTGCCGGTTACATAGAGGTGACTCACGATTCACAGGGATATGGATATCACATTACACCCGCTTCCGAAAAGCAGCTTCCTTGGGACAGTGAGCTAGCCACGTACAAAGAAGAGATGACTAAAGCAATTCACGCTCTTAGCGTCCTAGACGCTTCAAACCTAGAGTTGTACGCAACGGTTCATTTTGTACACAACCTGTTGGATGAACCCATTAAGGAAAGCGTTGTAGACGATGTTTACAAACTTAAGCCCAAGTTTCATAGGCAGACTATCCGTCTCGCGTATGATCAACTCGTAAAGAGTGGGCTAATCATTGAGGTGCCTGACTCTTAGAGATACTTTTGGCTTCACCGCCAGAGACGCGCCAGGTGCTCCGCCTCCTCGTCGCTGAGGGGGTAGGGGCGCTTCAGCCACCGGTAAACCTCAAACCAGCGGCCGGCCACCTTGACGGCCAGTATGGGGTCAACCTCCTCGGCCAGCACCGCCGTCTCCTCTATCTCATACAGGGTGGACAGCGGCTCGCGGAGAGCCTCCGCCTCCACGCTCATCAGCACCTTGTTGGCGTCGTACTTGACGAAGGTCCCGCTCTTTGGGATGCCCATCGTAAGGCGCGCCACTCCCGGTATGCTGACGCCGATCTCCTTGCGCCATGACACCCGGTAGACGTCCGACATGTGCATGAACCCGAAGAGGCCTTTCTTCAGGGGCGTCAGCTCCAGGGGCGTCGGGTGCAAGCCCAGGGTGGCCGCCCTGTTGAGGAATCGTTCGATAATCTCACGCTCTATCGCCTCTTGCGCCGCCCGCGGCGAGAAGATTGCGCCTTGACCAATCTGACTGTACGTAGCCATGTCCACCTCCAAATAGCCTTGCTCTAAAGACTTGAAGTGCAGGAAGTGACAACCAGTCTAACCCACGTCAAGGGATTAGCATAGTACCCAGGCCAAATTGTAAGAATTTTAATAACTTCACGGCCAATGCGAGTGGAAATCGCCTTCCTTGAATACGGGATATGCGCCCTGTATACTTATCAATTATCTCAACAAGTCTAATGTCACTCCCGACTTCTAGGGAGTCCACACCACGCCCCTCCTGGATTCCTGCTTTCGCAGGAATGACGGTGACGGTGTCCTTGGGTGAGACGGGCGTGGTTGCAACTTGTTCAGAAGGTCATTAGCTCTGCTAGGTATCATGGACAACCGAACCGTATCCATACGAGTGCCCGCCACCACGGCCAACCTTGGCCCAGGCTTCGACTGCCTGGGCATGGCCCTGGACTGGTGGAACGAGGTCTGCATGAGCGTGTCCACATCTCCGGCTGTGCGCGTCGAGGGAGAGGGCGCAGGCTCCCTGAGCGCGGCTGAGGACAACCTGGTGTACCGCGCCGCGTGCGCCGCCTTCAACGCGGCTGGCGAGGAGCCTCCTGCGCTCTCGATATGGTGCCGCAACCGCATCCCCCTGGCCCGGGGCCTTGGGAGCAGCGCCGCCGCTATCGTGGGCGGGCTGGTGGCCGCCAACGCCCTCTGCCGTCGTCCCATTGACCAGGAGTGCCTGCTCAACCTGGCCGTGGACATGGAGGGGCACGGCGACAACGTCTCCCCTGCCCTGCTGGGGGGCTGCCGGGTGGTGGTGCGCGACGAAGGCCGAGTCATCGCTGAGTCAGTGCCGCTGCCGCCGGGCCTTATGGCTGTTGTCCTGGTGCCGGATGTACCGATGGCCACCAGCGAAGCGCGCGCCGTCCTGCCGGAGATGGTCAGCCGAGAAGAAGCGGTGTACAATCTGGGGAGGGTTGCGCTGCTCGTGAACAGCCTGTCGACGGGACGGCTGGACAATATGAAGGTGGCAACCCAGGACAGGCTTCACCAGCCGGCTCGCCAGGCCATATTCCCGGCCATGAAGTACGTGCTGCGGGCCGCCCTGGACGCGGGCGCAGTCGGCGCGTTCCTGTCGGGGGGAGGCTCCAGCGTCCTGGCGCTGGCAACCTCCAGGCCCATGACCATTGGTTATGAGATGATAAACGCTGCGGACAAAGTGGGCGTATCGGGGAGCCTCAAGGTGACGAGGCCGTCCCCCGTTGGCGCGCACGTGGTATCGACGGAGTGATGGAGCGGATATGAGCGAACTGATTGTACAGAAGTACGGCGGAAGCTCCGTGGCCAACGCCGAGCGAATCAAGAACGTGGCCGGTCGCATAGCCCGCGCCAAGGACCGGGGCGATCAGGTGGTGGTGGTCGTATCGGCGATGGGCGACACGACCGACGACCTCATCAGCCTGGCCTACTCGGTCAACGAGAGGCCCGACGGCCGGGAGCTTGCGCTGCTGCTGTCCACCGGGGAGATAGTGTCCTGCACCCTGGTCACAATGGCCCTGCGGTCGATGGGCTACGACGCCATCGGCCTGAGCGGAGGGCAGGCGGGCATCCAGACCACCGGCACGGACTACACTCGTGCTAGAATAGTGGCAATAGACACGCAGCGCATTCGCAGGGAACTGGAGGAGGGCAAGATCGTGGTCGTCGCCGGGTTCCAGGGCATCACGGAGGACATGGAGATAACCACCCTGGGACGAGGGGCGTCGGACACCACCGCCATAGCCCTGGCCGCCCAGCTGGAGGCCGGGATGTGCGAGATATACACGGACGTGGAGGGCATTTACACAGCCGACCCCAGGGTTGTGCCCAACGCCAGGAAGCTGGACGAGATAGGCTACGAGGAGATGCTGGAGCTGGCCGGGCACGGGGCCAAGATGAACCCCCGCTCCATAGAGCTTGGGGCGATTTACAACGTGCCCATAATGGTGGCCTCCAGCTTTGTGGACGCGCCCGGAACTTTGATACACTGAGAGAGATATGGAAGTAAGAAACAGAGTAAGAGGAGTAGCCCACGACAAGAACGTCGCCAAGATAACGGTGCTTGGCGTCCCGGACAGGCCGGGTATCGCCGCCACGCTCTTCGACCCCCTGGCGCAGCAGGGTATCAGCGTGGACACCATCGTCCAGAACTCCAGCGTGGAGCGCATCACGGACCTCACCTTCACGGTGACCCGCGCGGACCTGCCGGCCGCCATGGACATAGTCAGGCCCGTCGCAGAAGGCATAGGCGCTAGGGACTGCGTCAGCGACGACCGCCTGGCCAAGGTGAGCATTGTCGGTACCGGGATGCAGAACCATCCCGGCTACGCCGCCCAGATGTTCCGCGCCCTGTACGAAGCCAACGTGAACATCGAGATGATCACCACTTCGGAGATACGCATCACCTGCATTGTGGCCGAGGACATGGTGGAGGACGCCGTGCGAGCCCTGCACGACTCCTTCAGGCTTGACGAGGCCGACTAGACGGCATGGGGAAGGCGGGTTCTCTTCTTGGCGCATCCGTTCCTTTCTATTGTAATCCCCGCCTATAACGAGGAGGTGCGGATTACCCAGACCCTGGAGACTGTGGTGGGCTATCTGCGAAGCCAGAGCTACTCCTGGGAGGTGGTTGTTGCCGACGACGGCAGCGAAGACGCAACCGCGAGTCTCGTTGAGGCCGCCGCCAACGACAACCCGGGCATTCGGCTGGTCAGCCTCGACCACCGCGGCAAGGGTTGGGCGGTGAAGGGCGGGATGCTGAACGCCCGGGGGCGATACCGCTTCCTCGCAGACGCCGACCTGTCCATGCCCATTGAGCACCTGGAGCGATTCCTCCCTCCCCACCTCACAGAGTTCGACATAGCCATAGGCTCGCGGGAGGCGCCGGGGTCCCGCCGCTTCCAAGAGCCCCTTCGCCGTCACCTCATGGGGCGCGTGTTCAACTGGATGGTGAGGCTCCTGGCCGTCAGGGGCTTTTCCGACACCCAGTGCGGCTTCAAGTGCTTCGACGCCCAGGCCGCGGATACCCTCTTCGCGCTCCAGCGCGCCCACGGCTTCGGCTTTGACGTTGAGGTGCTGTTCCTGGCCCAGCGGCTGGGTATGCGCATTGTGGACATACCCATTGACTGGTACTACCACGAGGGGAGCAAGGTGAAGCCGGTCAGGGACAGCTTCCTCATGCTCAGGGACATCTTCTCCGTGAGGTGGAGCCACGCCAGGGGCAGGTACGGCGACCTCAGATCTAAGGCCGGGGGCGCTCAGCCCGTGGCCAATGAGGCGGACAAGGCCCCCAACAACCTCTCGGACTGAGGCGGGACGCCGACGGCTGGTGGCGCTTCCCGGAGCACAACGACCTTCCCCCAACTGTTCTCAATCAGGGCCGTCAGGGACTCCCCTTAACCACTTCCTCTCGGCGCCGGTCTCGGACAACCCCCTCTCGCCCTTTTCCTGCTTGGAATCCCTACCTGACCCGTCTCTGCACTCTTTGTTTACTGCAAATTAACACAAAGGTATTGCACACCTGTTGACAAGCGGTATACAATTCATCTCCCTTGGAGTAGACGATGAATCTGAACACCACTGAAGACAAAGCGCGTTTGAGAAGGGACAAGGCCAAGGAAGCCATCGCCCTGGCGTTGGAGAGCCGATGGGAGGAGGCGCTGGCCCTGAACCGGGAGATCATCGCGGAGTTTCCGCGGGACGTGGAGGCGTTGAACCGCCTTGGGAAGGCCCTGTCCGAGCTGGGCCAGTACAAGCAGGCGGAGGACGCCTTCCGCCAGACCCTGGAGATTTCGCCGGCCAACATGATAGCCAGGAAGAACATCAAGCGGCTGGCCCACCTGGGCGACAGGGACGCCCAGCCCAAGCTCAGCGCCAAGGTGGCCCCTCAGCTCTTCATAGAGGAGCGGGGCAGGACGGCAACGGTGTCTCTCAGGAACCTCCCTCCCGGCACGGCGCACCTGCCTATGGCCCCCGGCGACGCGGTGGAGCTCAAGGCGGACGGCAGCCGCATGGCCGTCGAGAACGTGCAGGGAGAGTACCTTGGAGAGATAGAGCCCAAGCTGGGGTTGCGCCTTGCCAAGTTGATTCAGGGCGGCAACAGGTACGCCGCCGCCGTCACCGCAGTGGACGAGCACAGCCTTGTGATAATGATAAAGGAGACCTACCAGCACCCCAGCCAGTTCGGCACTGTGTCCTTCCCGGCCAAGCAGCCGGGAGACGGCGCCTACTCATACCCGGGCGCTCCTCCAGTGCCGATGGAGCTGGACCTGGAGGAGGATGAGGATACCGACCGGCCTCCCATCATCGACTGGGACGATGAGGGTGAGGCGAACATAGCCGCGCTGCCCTCCGACGAGGACGAGGCGGTCTCCTACGTCAGCGTAAAGGACGATATCGAAGATGAGGAAGAGGAGAGGTACTAGCCCGGCCAAAGGGCATCGCCAGATTTTGTTGCCTGCATCATAGACATGGAAACTTATCAGACCGGCGAACAGAGGACTCAAGATATACGGGTGTACTCATCCATGGAGGAGTTGGCGGCAGCCTCCGACCTCGTGGTCGTCGGCACCGTGCAGGGTGTTGTGGCCCGGGAGGTGGACTACGGAACATCAGGCGCCGGCCAGCAGAGCGGGGCGGGCATTCCCACGGTGTTCTATGGCGTTGCAGTGACAGAGACGCTGCGCGGCGAGACAAGAAGCATAGTCATTGTGGGCGCGCCGGACGCGGACGACTCTGCCATAGAGGGGGCCACGGCCCTGATGAGCGGCCAGCAGCTTCTGCTGTTCCTCAAGCAGCACACCAGGGAGGTTGCGCCGGGCATCAAGTCCTACGAGGTCTTCTTCGCGCCCGTGAGTCTGAGCAACGGCGTCTTCGACGTTCTGGAGGACGGGCTGGTGGCGCATCCGCGAATGCCCGACGCCTTTGAAGAGGCGAGCTACCGCCTCACCGAGGTCAGGGCCAAGGTTCGGCGCTAGGATCGCTCCGGCAGCAGGATAACCCATCAGCATCCTCGACGCTTGGTTTTCCTCGGTGTGTCGATAGTAGCGAACAACCCGCTCGCCCTGAGCCTGTCGAAGGGAGCGAGCGGGAGATTAACAGTTGCTGTGTTTCCGCTCAAATGGTTCGACAAGCTCACCATGAGCGGAAACGGGAGATCTCCCCAACAGGAGTTGGAATTACCAAGTCATGCTCTTGATGGTCTCCCCTCTCCCGTGTGATATGCTATCCCCCAGCCCTTAGCGGAGGCCGCGCTCATGGACCTGTCCCGGCGAGTCTACCCCCTAGACCCTCGCGAAATGACGGAGGAGCAGATTGCCGTCACCTTCGCCATGACCTCCCGCAACCCTCAGCCCTTCGACGAGATAGCCAAGGCCGTCACAGAGGAGCGGGCGGCCGACTTCCACGAGCGATGGGTCCTCAACTACGGCCACGCCTCGGTCGCTGAGCACGCCATAGTACACATGGCGGTGGAGAACGTCTCCCGCCTGGCCTGCGACACCCTGGAGGACAACCGCCTGGCGTCCTACACGGAGAAGTCGTCCCGATACCAGGTGCTTGACCAGGGCAGCTACCACGTCCCGACGGAGCTTGAGGGCCACCCGCTCAGGGGCGTCTACGTTGATACCTGCCACGGGCTCTTTCGCTCCTACGAAGCAGCCGTTGATCAGGCGCTACAGCACCTCCGGGAGACCACGCCCCGGAACGACGGCGAGCGGGACGCCGCCTACAACCTGCGGCTGCGCAGGGTCGCCACCGACGTGTGCCGCTTCCTGCTGCCCGCGGCCACCCTGACCAACGTGGGGGTGACAATGAACGCCCGCTCAATGGAGCACGCCATCCGCAAGCTGCTCTCCTCCGACCTGTCCGAGGAGCGGGAGCTTGGCGAGGAGCTGAAGGCGGAGGGCAGGCGCATCACGCCAACCCTCATCCGCTACGCCGACCGCAACGAGTACCTGGCCCTCACCCGCGAGTCGCAGATGGAGCGGTCGGCGGGCGACGATCCGCCGCCGGCCTTCGATGACTGCAACGCTGAGCTTGTGCACTACGACCCACAGGCGGAGTCGAAGCTGGTGGCCGCGCTGCTGTACCGCTATTCCGGTGAGTCTTACCGGGACATCTGGCGGCGCGTGGAGTCGATGTCGCAGCAGGAGCGGGAGTCCGTAATCCACGAGGCGCTGGACCGCCTGGGGCCCCACGACATCCCGGTGCGGGAGCTTGAGGTGGTAGACTACACCTTTGACCTGGTGATGGACTACGGGGCGTACAGGGAGTTCAAGCGGCACCGGATGCAGACCTACGTCCCCCAGCCTGCGACCGTTGGCCTGGGCTACATTGTGCCGGAGCTTGTGGTGGAGGCGGGAGCGGAGGGCCTGTTCCGGGAGGCCATGCAGGCCTCGGAGGACGGCTTCTACCAGCTTCTGGACCCCCTTCCGCGGGTGGCGGAGTACCTGGTGACACACGCCCACCTGCGTCGAGTGCTGTCCAGGATGAACCTCAGGGAGTGCTACCACCTGTTCAAGCTGCGCACCAGCCCCCAGGCGCACTTCACCATCCGCAGGGTCATGCAGCAGGCGCTGGATCTGGTTGTGGAGAAGCACCCGCTGCTATTCAACTACCTGAGGCTGCGGGGAGAGTAGGCAGCCCGTTGTCCTTGCCCCGCTCATGGTGAGCTTGTCAAACCAGAGCGGGGAGATAGCGGGTGTAGTGTGATTGCAATGCAATCATGGTATAATCGCACGACAATGCAGGCGGAGGTGCAGCCATGGCAAGCATCACGGTGCGCAACCTGGATGACGATGTGAAGCGGCGGCTGCGGATTCGCGCCGCGGAGAACGGCCGGTCCATGGAGCAGGAGGCCCGGGAGATCCTGAAGCAGGCCCTGGAGGAGGAAACCGCGCCCGAGATGGACCTTGGAACGGCTATCTATGAGCGGTTCAGGCCGTTCGGCGGCGTGGAGTTGGATATACCCCCAAGGGACCCGATGCGCGAACCTCCAAAGTTCGACTGAGCTTGCGGCGATGTTCGTTCTCGACGCAGTTGTCATCAGACGGGCGACTAATCTATAATTGGGTTAGCCGCTAGACACTGGCGGCACACCTGCAAGAGCGGAAGTGGCTCAGTGGTAGAGCATCTCCTTGCCAAGGAGAGGGTCGTGGGTTCGAATCCCATCTTCCGCTCCATTCTTTTTTGAGCCGAAGTGGCGGAATGGTAGACGCGGCGGTCTCAAAAACCGTTGGGGCGCAATCCCCGTGCCGGTTCGAATCCGGCCTTCGGCACCACGAACAGACTGTCCAGCACACCTATGCAGATCCAAAACCCTTGAAAGCGGTACTACTTATTGGTACCATATGAATATTAGTTCAAGGCATCGCCGGACCCTGGAACGCATCTTCACAAGACCGACACCATCCGACATCAGGTGGCCGGAGATAGAGGCGTTGATGAGAGCAGCTGGGGTAGTAGTCGTAGAGAGGTCCGGGTCTCGGGTGGGTTTTCGAAAAGAAACGGAACGGATTGTAATCCACAAGCCACATCCAAGCTCACAGGTTAGCAAAGCCACGGTAGAAAAAATCGCTCAGTTCCTTGAGGAGATAGGAGTGACGCCATGATGGAGTACAAAGGGTACATTGCCAAGGTTGAGTACGACGACTCCGTTGGCCTTCTGCACGGGAGCGTGATCAACAGCGGGAGCTATCCCATTGCAACCTGTGAGGCGGCTGACGTGGAAACGCTCAGGAAGGAATTCCGAATTTCCATTGACGAATACCTGGCCTGGTGTGCGGAGGATGGCGTTGAGCCCAAGCGGCCGTTCTCCGGCAAGCTGAACCTGCGCCTTGGACCGGACCTCCACGCGCGCGTGGCCGCGCTGGCGGCCCGGAGCGGCACGAGCATCAACAGCTGGATTAAGGAAGCGCTGGAGCGGGAGGCGGATCTGCGGAGTTGAACACGCATTGCCTGTGCCGCAGAAGAACGGCTATCCTATACCTAAAGAGCCATAAGTGGTAGAGAGGAATATGACAGCAATGCAGAACACCGTCCTGGCAAGATTCAGGCTTGCATTCCCGGAGAGTGCGCGATGGTATGGACCGAAACAGGGATTTGGGCACGGTGACAATGGGAATCTGTATATGAGGCTTGAGTACGCGAAGAGAGGATCAATCTATTTCCCCATTGGCGTGAACCACGCGCATATTGTGCCTAGTTGGGTCAAAAACTTCCGCCCGCGCGCGGAAGGTCTCCAGCAATGCTTAGAGGAGAATGGTGTTCCTTTAGGATGTGGAAATGCAAATAGAGACCGGTCTAGCCTTCAATATATCATTGAATCTCAGCACGCCGATGCCATCATCGCAGTCCTGCTAAACGGCTAAATGGCTGAATATCTGATGGAGATCTCTACTGATGTGGTTGGAGGTAAAAAATAAGAGGGGGTAAAGATGCCGAAAACGAGAGGAGTAAAAGCAATTGGCGGAGAGCCTGTCGTTATTAGCTCCCTTGGTAGTCAATCCCTTATGCTCAGGATAGGTAAGATAGGGAGAGGAAAACCGCGATATGCTTATCTCACAGCTTCCCAAGCTCTGAGGATTGCCAGCAATATCGTGAGGACTGTAGACGAGTTGCTAAAAGAAGAAGAGGAGTGACATGGAAACATTAGGGGCGTTGGTGTTTCTTGTTATCCTATTAGGAGTACCTATGGGCATATTGCACTTGAGGACAAACAGGCGGCTGAGAACTATAGTAGAGTGTGGAAGTTGTAGCAACAGGATGACACTTAAAGCCTGGAAAGCGTACGGAGTTTGTCCCGTTTGTGGTAGCGACCTTTATGTTGAAACTGGTGAATTGGCTAACTAGAGAGATATGGCTTATTGCCTTTGCCGACCAAACCGACAGCTTTCCACAACCCCGACAACCTCTCCCGCCTGAAGCCACCCCTCTCCAGCTACGTCCATCCGTTACGGGCTGCCCTCTACACGTCTTTCGTGGCTAATCCCCCTCCTTAGCCTCGCCCACACCCCCTAAGCCGGCACGGGCGTTGAGCGGCTGGCCGGGTGCGCCTCCTGGTACTCGTCGGCCAGGCGCGGGAGGTCAGAGGCCCGCATGTACGACCAGTCGATGCTCTCAGCGGTGCTCCTGAGCATACCCACCAGCATCACAATCTCCTGACCGGCCTCGCCGGGCGGGTCCCAGAGCCACGCCAGGGTCACGCGCTCGGCGCGGTCGTCGTTGAAGATGCGCCGCAGCACCTCTATGCTGGGGTTGTGGAGGATGGCGCTGGGAAAGGCGCTGGTGGGGTCGTAGCCCTCCGCCAGCACACCTATGATGGGGTCGCGGCCGGACTCACCGAACCGCACGCCCAGGTAGCGGGCCCGGGCCGTGTTGCTGGAGTCGTCCAGGGCCCGGAGCACGCTGTCGTCCAGCCACAGGTGGTAGTCGGCTATGTCCGGGTTGGCGGGTATGGTCTGAGCCTCCGGCTGACGGACTCCTCTAAGCGGCTCAATGACCGGCAGCGCCAGTGAGCCAATCAGCCCGACGATGATGAAGAAGGCGATTGCCTTCAGCAGGAATGAGACGGGGATACCGGCGATGGTGGCCGGGCCCTCCGGCTCCGGCAGGTTGGACAGCTCCTCGATCTCGTCAGGGTCCGGGAACTCCCAGTCCTGGTAGTCGTCGTCAGGGTTTGGGGGCCTTCTTCTCACAGTGGCAGCCCACCCCTCCCCCACCTGGATTCCTGCTTCCGCAGGAATGACGGTGAAGGATAAAATGCGTCCGGGCTGGGGGGCCTTCTTCTCACGGCGATGGCCTTATGTGCTTGCATACGCTTGGCAGCACTGTGAAGTCCTTCATCATGATTGAGGTGGATAGCTCAAAGTTAGCGGCTCCATTCCCGCTCATGGTGAGCCTGTCGAACCATTTGAGCGGGAATAGTGCGGGCGTATGCGCCCCTCGCTCATTTCCTTCGACAAGCTCAGGATGAGCGGAACCTCCACCCCTGGATTCCGGCTTCCGCCGGAATGACGGCAATATGGAACTGCGAGCAAAGCCATACAAAGTCCAATCAAGTGGGGAAGTACGGCGCGGGCTACCGCCGGACGGCCGCCCGCTCCTTCATCACGGAGTCCACAACGTCCAGCGCGGCGTCTACGTCCTCCTGCCCAATGCCGTAGTGGGTCACGAACCGCACCCGCGAGCCGTGGGGATGGGAGCCTCGCAGGCCGCGCGCCTCCGCCTCCCGCAGGAAGCCCGGGGCGTCGCCGTCGGCAAGCTCCAGGATGACGATGTTGGTCTGGATTGTAGTCGGATCGATGAGAACGCCCGGGATGCGGCTCAGCCCCTCAGCCAGCCAGCGGGCGCTGGCGTGGTCTTCCGCCAGTCGCTCCGTCATCTCGTCCAGGGCAACCAGGGCCGCAGCCGCCAGGACGCCCGCCTGGCGCATACCGCCGCCCAGCAAGTTGCGGTTGCGGCGCGCCCTCTCAATGAAGTCACGAGGGCCGCAGACAATGGAGCCCACGGGACAGGAGAGGCCCTTGGAGAAGCAGAACATCACAGAGTCCACGGAGCGCACAAGCTCCGCCGGGGGCAGGCCAAGGTGCACGGCGGCATTGAAGATACGCGCCCCGTCCAGGTGCACGGCGGCGTCCCGGCGGTGGGCCATGTCTGCAATGGCGTCGGTGTACTCAGGAGTCAGCACCCGGCCGCTGCACCGGTTGTGGGTGTTCTCCAGGCACACCAGGGCCGTGCGCGGGAAGCGGGCCGACGCAGGGCGGATGGCATCCTCAATCGCCTGCGGGTCCATCGTGCCGTCCTCGGCGTTGTGAAGCTGGCGGTAGGCCACGCCGCCCAGGGTGGAGGCGCCGCCGTACTCGTACAGGTAGATGTGCGACTGGTCTCCGACGATGATCTCGTCTCCCCGCTGGCAGTGGCTCAGGATGGACGTCAGATTGGCCATGGTGCCGCTGGGGACGAAGACCGCGGCCTCCATGCCCATCATGCGCGCCACCGTTTCTTGCAGACGATTGACGGTGGGGTCGTCTCCCCAGCCGTCGTCCCCGACCTCTGCGGTTGCCATAGCCTGCCGCATGGCCGGCGTGGGATGGGTCACGGTGTCGCTGCGCAGGTCTATCTGTCTCAAGGAAGCACCTCCTAACCCATTCATTCTAACATATGCCCCAAGCGACAGGCGTGCTATAGTATGGTGCAGCCATCGGAGGCGACAAGGAGCAACTCAGGATGAGCGAGAGGGAGCGAATCGAGTGGGCGGACAGATGGGCGGGAGGCGACTACCAAGGCCGAAGCGCGCCGTCGCCTCTCATCATCGACTGGGCTGACCGACTGCCCAGGGGCCGCGCCCTGGACCTGGCCTGCGGCAGCGGTCGAAACGCCCTCTACCTTGCCGAGCGCGGCTTCCAGGTAGACGCAGTCGATATCGCAGAGCCTGCCCTGAAGCTGGTCCAGAACACCGCCCGGGAACGCGGGCTTTCGGTCAACACCATCCTGGCAGACCTGGACGACCATCCCCTTCCCGCCGAGACCTACGACTTGATAATCACCAGCTTCTACCTCAACCGCAGCCTGGTACCCAGGATGCAGGACGCCCTCAAGCCCGGAGGCTTTGTGCTCCACGAGCAGCACTACGCCACCGACCACGACGTGAGCGGCCCCACGGACCCGGACTTCCGCCTGCGCTCCAACGAGCTTCTGCGGCTGTTCCCGGACTTCCGCGTGCGGTTCTTCTCGGAGGGCCTGGCGTGGGAGTCTGAGCGGGAGGGAGGCCGCCTAATTGCCCTTCAGCAGCTTGTGGCCCAGAAGCCGCCCGCTGGATTCGAGCCTCCGGCGAGCGGCGGCAGGGAGGCGCGCCTTGGCTGACATCTCCATCACAGAGATGCTCGCCGGATTTGGCGTAAGCGACGCGGGTTCGCAGCAGTCGGCCCTTGAGGCGCTGGTCGCGGCGGGCGTGGTGTCCAGCCGCCCGAACCGCACGCGCATCGCCGCCGACAAGCGGGAGCGGGTTGGCGAGGTCCTGGCCGAGGCCTTCTTTCAGCACTGCCACAACGGGGACTGCCGCCAGCAGGCCGCCGGCGCCGGCGACCCGCGCGCCCTGCTCCTGGTCGACCAGCCCTCCTGCCAGGTGTGCGGAGGGTCCACCAACCGGAGCGCCCTGGAGCGGATGGCAAAGTCGTTGAAGAAGGCGGGGGTCAGCCGCGTGCTTGTGGTCGGCGGCACGGAGGCGCAGGCGCGGGAGATCCGCGACAACTCGCCGAACTCCGTGGAGTGGCGGTTCGTGACCACGCAGACGTCCCGAGACGCCCGGTACTACCGCAGCGACCGGGACTGGGCAGACGTGATAGTCTTCTGGGCCAGCACTCCCCTCCCCCACAAGGTGTCGCGCCACTTTGAGAGCAAGGGCGACGGGCGAAAGGTCTCGGTGACGCGCAGGGGCGTCGCCGCGCTTGCAGAAGAGGTCAGGCAGCACCTGGAGCGGTAGGCTACTCCCATCCTTTTTTGCCCGCTCATGGTGAGCCTGTCGAACCATTTGAGCGGGAAGAATTCCAGCGCACATGCCCTGCCCGCTCATTTCCTTCGACAAGCTCAGGATGAGCGGGCAGGGCACGCAGGCGCCCACATCGCCTGTTGGTCAATGTGCCGCAACAGGCGTATAATGCAGCCAACAGGCGAAGGGCAGGTATCCCGCATGTCCTTTGAGGGTAACTGGCAGCTCACCATAACCTCCCCGATGGGGGAGCGTCCGGCGCAGCTCTCCATCACAGAGGCCACCGGCAACCTGGAGGGGTCGCTGACCACTGGCATGGGCACGGCTCCCGTCTCAGGCCACGCCGATAACGGCTCCGTAGAGTTCAGCGCCACCGTCCAGGGACCCATGGGCGCTATGAAGCTTGACTTCACCGGCGA
Organism: Dehalococcoidia bacterium; assembly: GCA_034422115.1. GTDB lineage: Bacteria > Chloroflexota > Dehalococcoidia > Lucifugimonadales > UBA2985 > DAOUJW01. The sequence goes on from DAOUJW010000005.1 coordinate 105,893, forward strand.
CGTTTCCGGCGACGAGGTATCCGGAGAGATGCAGTTTGGCCCCATGGGAAGCGGGCCCTGGCGCGGCGCACGCGTCGAAGATGAGAACGGGCAAGAGCCGGCCGCCGTGGCGTCTGGAGCCGCGCAGGGAGCAGCTGCCCAGGCCGCGGGCGGTCCGGGCAGAGGCGGCATGGGGCCTGGTGGCGCCGCCGGCACAGCAACTATGGGCCGTCCTCCGGGCCTGGGGCTGCGCTCCTTCACCTCCCTGGGCGCGATAAAGCGCACCTTCGACTCCCTGAGTGTGCCGGCCTACCGCAACCTGTGGATAGGCTTTCTGCTCCAGATGGGCGGCATGCAGATGATGATGCTGTCCGGCGGGTACTACGTCTACGAGCTGACTGGCAGGGCCTCCCTGTTGGGAGTGGTCACGGCCTCGGGCGCGATACCGGCCGTCTCCCTTGCCCTCTTCGGCGGGGTCTTGGCGGACCGCCTGGACAAGAAACGCATCATTCAGACCGGTCAGGTTGTCACCCTGATCGCTTCGCTATTTGTGGGTGTGTCCATCACCACGGGCACAATCACGTGGGTGCATCTGCTGGCGGCGGCCTTCGTTCAGGGCAGCGTCATGCCGCTGATAATGCCCACGCGCCAGGCCATTGTCCCGCAGCTGGTGGGGATGGAGCGGCTGCAGAACGCCGTTGCCCTCAACTCCATGGTGATGGGTCTGACCACGATGGTGGCTCCCGCCTTTGCCGGGGGCCTCATCGGCGCCCTAGGGATTGAGCTGGTCTACTACGTCATCGCCGCAATGTTTGTGGTAGCCCTCTTCTTCACACAGCTCCTGCCCAAACTGAAGAGTACGCCCACAGGCAGACAGGGCTCAATCCTGTCCGACATGAAGGACGGCTTGAAGTACGCCGCTTCAACCCGGGTGATCTTCCTGCTGCTGTTCCTCTCCTTCTCCACCATAATCCTAGCCATGCCCATACGATTCATACTCCCTGTGTTCGCCGCCGACGTGTACGAGGTTGGACCGGAGAGGCTGGGCACAATGTTGAGCGCCATTGGCCTGGGGTCCCTGTTCGGGACGCTGGTCATAGCCTTTCTGGGCAAGGTTACCCGGCGCGGCATAGCGTTGCTCCTGAGCGGAATTCTATCGGGCAGCTTCCTCGTGGGGTTCTCTGCCCTGTCCTACCTGACTCCCATATTCATAGCCGGCATAGCTTTCCTGGTGCTGATAGGAGTTGTGCAGGCGGCAAGGATGACCCTGACCAACAGCCTGATGCTGGAGTACGCGGACCCGGAGTATCGGGGCCGGGTGTTGAGCATCTTCTCCCTGAACATGGGCCTCATGCCCGCGGGAGTGCTTCCCATAACCTTCCTGGCGGACCGGATAGGCGCGCCCCTCTCCCTTGGCATCATGGCGGTGTTGCTAATCCTTGTGGCGACGACCATCCTGCTTTCCAGCCCGCGTCTGCGGCGTCTGGAGTAGCGCCGCAATCGGATATGACGAACGTAGGGGCGGTTCGCGAACCGCCCCTACGTGGTTTCCCCCATCCTAACCTTCCCCCACAAGCGAGGGAAGGGACATTATGTGCAGACTACCCTTCCCCTACCCCACCACCACGTTCACAAGGCGGCCGGGCACGTATATGACCTGCCTGACCTGGACGCCCTCCAGGTAGGGCTGCACGCGGCTGCTCTCCATAGCCAGCTGCCTGGCCTCATCCTCGGCAATAGAGGCCTCCACCTGGATGCGGTCGCGCACCCTGCCGTTCACCTGCACCACCAGGGTTATCTCCTCGTCACGGGCCAGCTCCTCGTCCCATGCCGGCAGCGTCTGGTTGTGGATGCTGTAGGCGTGCCCCGTCCGCTCCCAGAGCTCCTCGGTTACGTGCGGGGCGATGGGCGCCAGCAGGAGCAGCAGCTTCTCCACGGCGTCCCGCCAGCTTGCGGAGTCCAGCCCGCCGTCGTCCCAGGCGCGGCCCATGTGGTTGGTCAACTCCATCATGGCAGCCAGAGCGGTGTTGAACTTGAACCGCTCCATATCGTCCTCCACCTTCCTGACGGTCTTGTGTGTCATGCGCACCAGCGACCGCACGGCCTCGTCGTCCATTGCCTGCCCGTCCAGGGTCGAGGCGTCACGCTGGGCGATGTCCCAGACGCGGTTGAGCCATCGGGCCATGCCGTTGATGCCCGCATCCGACCACTCGCCGCCCTGGTCCCAGGGGCCCAGGAACATCAGGTAGGTGCGCACCACGTCCGCGCCCTGCTCCTGTACGTAGGGGTCCGGCGTGATGACGTTGCCGCGGGACTTGCTCATCTTCTGTCGGTCGGCAATTATGGTTCCCTGGTTGAACAGCCGCAGGTATGGCTCGTCGTACTCAACCAGGCCCAGGTCTCGCAGCGCCTTGTTGAAGAAGCGTGAGTACATCAGGTGCATCACCGCGTGCTCCGCGCCGCCGGTGTACTGGTTCACCGGCAGCCAGCCCCTGGACGCCTCCGGGTCGAAGGGGCCCTGGTCGTACTTGGGGCTGGCGTAACGCAGGTGATACCAGGAGGAGTCCACGAAGGTGTCCATGGTGTCCGTCTCCCTCTGGGCGGGCGCGCCGCAGCCGGGGCAGTCGACGTTCAGGAACTCCTCGTGGTACTTCAGGGGCGACTCTCCGGTGGGTCTGAACTGGGCGTCCTCTGGCAGCAGCACCGGCAGGTCCTCCTCCGGCACCGGCACAACGCCACAACCATCGCAGTACAGCATGGGAATGGGCGTGCCCCAGTAGCGCTGGCGGGAGATGAGCCAGTCCCGCAGCCTGTAGGACACCGTGCGGCTGCCCCAGCCGCTGGCCTCAACGTGGTCGGCAATGCGCTCCTTGCCCTCGACCACAGGCAGGCCGTCAAAGGGGCCGGAGTTCACCTGCGTCCCGTCCTCAACGTGGGCTTCCGCCAGCTCTCCGCCGTCCCAGCCTGGCGGGGCGATGACGACGCGTATGTCCAAGCCGTACTTCTTGGCGAATTCGAAGTCGCGCTGGTCGTGGGCCGGAACGCCCATGACGATACCCGTGCCGTATGTGAGCAGCACGTAGTCAGCGACGAAGATGGGCACGCGATCCCCGTTCAGGCGGTTGACGGCGTAGGAGCCGGTGAAGACGCCCGACTTCTCCCGCTCCGTCGATAGCCGCTCCACTTCCGACTGCCTGCGCGCCTCCTCTATGTAGGCGTCGACCTCCGCCCGGCGGTCGGCGGTGGTCAGCCTGTCCACCAAGGGGTGCTCCGGCGCAATGACCACGAAGGTGACGCCATAGATGGTGTCTATTCGAGTCGTGAAGGTGCGGATCTCGGTCTCCTCCAGCCCGTACTCGGAGATGTCAAAGCTGATCTCCACGCCCTCGCTGCGGCCAATCCAGTTGGTCTGCATGGTCTTGATGCGCTCCGGCCAGTCCAGGAGGCCGGAGAAGTCCAGCAGCTCCTCCGCGTACCTGGTGATGCCGAAGAACCACTGCTCCAGGTCACGGCGGGAGACGGAGGCCTCGCACCGTTCGCACTTGCCGTCGACCACCTGCTCGTTGGCGAGCACCGTCTGGCAGGAGGGGCACCAGTTGGCCGGGGCGTTGTCGCGATAGGCCAGCCCGGCCTTGTAGAACTGGAGGAATATCCACTGGTTCCACCTGTAGTACTCAGGCAGGGCGCAGATTATCTCCCGGTCCCAGTCGTAGACGGGGCCCATTGAGCTGAGCTGCTTGCGCATGTTCTCGATGTTGCCCATAGTCCACTGGTAGGGGTGGATGCCCCGGCGAATGGCGGCGTTCTCCGCCGGCAGCCCGAAAGCGTCGAACCCCATTGGGTGCAGGACGTTGTAGCCCTGCATACGGCGGAAGCGGGCGTGGGCGTCCGAGGGGGCCATGGCGTACCAGTGGCCTATGTGCAGGTCGCCTGAGGGATATGGGTACATGGTGAGCTCGTACCACTTGGGGCGGGGGTCGTCGTCCTTGACCTGGTATAGATTGTCCGTGCTCCAGCGTTCCTGCCACTTGGCGTCAAGCTCCCGGGGGTCGTATCTTCGCTCAGGGGTACGAGGCCTGGCGTCGGACGTGTTTGTTTCTTCTGGCATTACGGGTCTCCTCTAATCGGTTGCACGATGTGATGAGCTCTCAAACCCGTGCACTAGGATACCACGAGTTCAGGGATGTGGTGAGCATACGGACGTATCCCGGAGAGAGGGCTGAGGGCGTAGCGGATGGAAGAGGAAACTAAAGGACAACGCAGTCCGCCCAGCGGAGCAATGCCAGAACCCCGCCTTCCGAGCGAACTACGCTTGATACCTCTGACGAAGAGATCATGAGGAAAGCATTCTATCAAGTCTGGGGCGTGGTTGCAATGCCGTGGTTGATGGTAGCCTCCCCGTCTGATATCTGGATTACGCGCCGTAAACTAACATATAAGGTCTGACCGAGAACATTCCGTAGAAAAGCTAAGGCTGCCTAAAGGCAGCCTTGCGCCCTGCTGCCGAAGCACACAGGGGGTGTATTTGCACGTTACCCTACCCTGTTATGGCTGTCAAGCTCATATAAGCGCAAATGTGTCGTCGGTTAGAAGCCCTGGAGGGAAGCCGAGCCCGCCAAGCTCCTTGACAACCCGCCTGGTCTAAGCTATCGTCATTCGCGCAACCCAGACTTGGGAAGATGTGTGCGCTTACCTATGTTCAACAATCCAGGAACCACCTCCCCCCCCCCCACATCCTTCAAGCGTGGGCATAGTCCCACAAGCGGGGCTATCGATTAGGAATCCTCTCATAGTGAGAGGGTTTTTTTGTGGCCGAAACACAGAGCGTCGGAGGATGCCATGAAGATATCCTTATTGCCCAGAGAAGAGAAGTTCTTCACCCTCTTCCAGCAGAGCGCGGCCAACCTCAAGGCAACCGGAGAGAAGCTGCTGGACCTCATGGAGAACTACGAGAACGTCCCGGACAAGGTGGCCGAGATCAAGCGCCTGGAGGAGGTGGGAGACAACGTCATCCATGAGATAATGACCAGCCTCCACAGGACCTTCGTCACTCCCCTGGACAGGGAGGACATTGCCGCTCTGGGAGAACGCCTGGACGACATTGTGGACTACATGGAGGAGGCCGCCCGCCTGATGGTGGAGTACCGCATTCAGGAGTCCACGGAAAACGCCAAGGAGCTTGCCCGAATCCTGCTGCGCTGCTCGGAGACCCTGGAGCAGGCCATAGGGCTGCTGCATCTGCGAGGGGCGAAGCTCCGGGACATCCTCCCCCTTGCATCAGAGATCAACCTCCTTGAGAACCAGGCGGACCAGGTGGTGAGCCGTGCGATGGCTGAGCTGTTCAACGACGACAACGTCTCCCCCATCTACGTCATCAAGTGGAAGGAGATCTACGACCTGCTGGAGGGCGCTACCGACCACTGCGAGACGGCGGCCAATATGCTGGAGGGAATAGTCCTGAAGCATGCCTGATGAAGCCATACTGATAATCACGATTGGACTGGCTCTGGCATACGCCTATGGCAACGGACTGAACGACGCCGCCAACGCCATAGCCACCGTGGTATCCACACGGGTCCTGTCTCCGACGGCGGCCGTGCTCATGGGCGGGTTGATGAACCTGGTCGGGGCGCTCACGGGAACTGCAGTGGCCAAGACCATCGGCAAAGGGATTGTAAACCCGGACCTCATGTCCCAGGAAGCAGTGATGGCGGCCATCCTGTCGGCGGTGATCTGGGTGCTCGTGGCCACGCGCTACGGCTTCCCCGTAAGCGTGAGCCACTCCCTGGTGGCGGGCGTGCTTGGCGCAGGGGTAGCCCACGCCGGGACTGCCGCCGTCAAAGTCGGCACACTCATCAAGGTGCTGATGGCCCTGGCCTTTTCACCGCTGCTCGGTTTCGCGACGGCCTTCGTCTTCATGATCATCATCTACTGGGTATTTCGACGAATGACGCCTCACCAGGTGACCGCCCTATTCGGCAAGCTGCAGATTCTGGCGGCGGCCTTCCTGGCCTACAGCCACGGCAAGAACGACGCACAGAACGCGATGGGGATCATGGCCCTGGCGGTGGGCGTGTACTACGTCCAGGAGGTTGAGGTGGAGCTCTGGATGCAGCTTGCCAGCGCCCTGATGATCGGCATTGGGACCGCCCTGGGAGGCTGGAGGGTTATCCGCACCTTGGGAATGCGAGTGACCAGGCTGCAACCCGTCCAGGGATTCGCGGCCAACACCTGCGCCGCCGCCGTCATTGAGGCGGCTTCAAACATAGGGCTGCCCGTGAGCACCACCCACACCTCCAGCAGCTCAATTATGGGAGTGGGCGCAACGCGCCGGCTTTCGGCGGTGCGCTGGGGAGTCTCCCGCGGCATTCTCTGGGCCTGGCTGGTGACCTACCCCTTCTGCGCCATCCTGGGTTGGGTGCTGTCCAAGTTGCTGGGAGCGGTGCTGTAGGGGATCCTACTCCACCTTCTCCAGTGGCGCGTAGCTGTACAGCAGCTTCTTGATACCGGACTCCCCCTTGAAGGCCACCGTCACCTCGTAGTCCTGGTCCGTTGGGGCGCAGCTGACCACTATGCCCTCTCCGAACTTGAAGTGCGTAACCCTGTCGCCGTCCTTAAAGGGCGCCTCGACCGGAACGGTATTCTGCTCTATGCCTACCGCCCTGCCCACCGACCCCGGCGCGGCTGCCTTCTGCCCGGCCATCGACATAGACGTGATGAGGCGCTGGGGCACGTCTCCCAGGAACCGGGACGGCCTTGAGGCGGAGTTGCTGCCCCAGAAGCCCCGGCGGAAGGCGCGGGTCAGATACAGCCTCTCCCTGGCTCGCGTCATGCCCACGTAGAACAGCCTGCGCTCCTCCTCCAGCTGGTCCGGGTCGTCAACGGAACGGCTGTGGGGCAGCAGGCCCTCCTCCAGCCCGACAATGAACACCACCGGAAACTCAAGGCCCTTGGCCTGGTGCAGCGTGATGAGGGTGATGGCGTCTGTGGCCTCTTCCAGCGTATCCACGTCCGAGACCAGGGCCACTCCCTCCAGGAACGCGGAGAGCCGTTCCGACGGCTCCATTGGCCGGAACTCCCGGGCCGTAGTCCTAAGCTCCTTGAGGTTCTCCAGACGCTCCAGACCCTGCTCACCCTCGGCCCGCAGGTGGTCGCCGTACCCCGTGCGCTCCATCACGGCGTCGATAAGCTCCTCCACGCTAAGGTTTCTAGCGTACTCTATCAGGGTGTTGATTATGTGCAGGAACCGAGCCACCGCCCGGTTGGGCCGCCCTCCGTCGTCGCCCTCCGTCGCCATGAGCTGCGCGGCGGTGTAGACGGGCACGTTGCCCATCCGAGCGGTGTGGACAAGCTGGTCCAGGGTCTTCTGCCCTATGCCCCTGGGAGGGACGTTGATGATTCGCCTCAGGCTCACCTCGTCGTAGGGGTTGTGGACAACCCGCAGGTAGGCGACCACGTCCTTGATCTCCCTGCGCTGGTAGAAGCGCAGCCCGCCGATGAGCTTGTAGGGGATGCCGTACCGCAGGCACACCTCCTCCAAGGCGCGGGACTGGGCGTTGATGCGGTACATCACGGCGCAGTCGCCCAGCTTGCGGCCGTCGTACTGGTTCATCCTCTCGATCTCCTGGAGCACCTGCTGGGCCTCCTCCTCCGGGTTGTACGCCTCACCCACGTACAGGGGCACTCCTCGCTCGTTCTCGGTGGTCAGCGCCTTGCCGATGCGCCGGCGGTTGGCGGAGATGACGCCGGTTGCCGCCTCCAGTATGGTCTCGGTGGAGCGGTAGTTCTCCTCCAGGGTCACCTTCCTGACGTCCGGGTAGTCCCGCTCAAAGGAGAGGATGTTGCGGATGTCGGCGTTGCGCCATGAGTAGATGGCCTGGTCGGGGTCGCCCACCACACAGATGTTGCGATGCCTGCTCGCCAGCTGCCTGGCGATGGCGTACTGGGCGACGTTGGTGTCCTGGAACTCGTCGATGAGCAGGTACTCGAAACGGGAGCGGTACTTCTCCAAGACCTCCGAGTTATCCCGGAAGAGGACGTAGGTCTTGAGCAGCAGGTCATCGAAGTCCACTGCATTGTTGGAGTGGAGCAGCGCCTGGTATCTTAGATACACCTGGCCGACGACCCGCTCCATGGGGTTGGGATGCCCGGGGGCGTAGTCCTCCGCCTCTATCAGCTGGCTCTTGGCGGCGGAGATGGCGGAGAGCACCGACCTGGGCGGGAACCGCTTGGGGTCGTACTCAAGCTGGGCCATTGCCTGGTCAAGCACCTCCAGCTGGTCCTCCTGGTCGTAGATGACAAAGGAGCGATCGAGGCCGGCGTAGTCGGCCTCCCTGCGCAGTATCTGTGCGCAGAGGGCGTGGAAGGTGGCGACGTTGAAGTCGCCCCGCATGTGCCACAGATCTCCGAGAAGGGGCGACGACGGATCGCTCTGGCTCCTGCCGAACAGCCTGTCGCGCATCTCCCGCGCCGCCTTGTTGGTGAAGGTGACCGCCGCAATGCGGTACGGCATGACCCCGCATCTCAGGACAAGGTAGGCTATCCGATGGGTGATGACACGGGTCTTGCCGCTGCCAGGGCCAGCCAGTATCAGCAGCGGCCCATCGACCGCCTCCACGGCTTCACGCTGCGCCGGGTTCAGGCTTCCTAGTATTGCGTCGTGGCTCATCTTCTTTCACAGGGATTATAGCACCAAGGGTGTTCTCTACAGGCGTTTGTACTTGCCATCTTTGCTGAGATAACACCCCCTTTACCGCTCGTGGTGAGCCTGGTCGAACCAGAGCGGGAAGACTGCGGGTGTAGTTGCTACCGCTCTACTTCGACAAGCTCAGTATGAGCGGTGTCGTTCACCATAACCAACGCCTGTAGAGAATACCGCACCAGCGCTGCCCTAGACGCTTTGCGTGAGGCTCACTATAATTACCCAGTACCCTTACACTCAGATATTGGAGAGAATTAGCATTGGCCGACGTTCAACCCTTCAAAGGCATACGCTACAACGCAACACTCAGTGAAAACATGGGGCAGCTTCTGTGCCCGCCCTACGACGTGATTTCCCCGGAACACCAGGAGAGGCTGCACGACCGCAGCCCCTACAACGCCATTCGCCTGGAGTTCGGGATGGATGCCCCCAACGACTCCGCGGAGTCCAACCGCTACACCCGCGCCTCCGGCCTGCTGGAGGAGTGGCTGGGCGAGGGCGTTCTGCAACGAGAGCCTGAGCCGTCATTCTACCTGCTCCAGGAGGAGTTCACCCATCGCGGTCGGGTCAGGGCGCGCCGCTCGCTGGTGGCCAGGGTGGGCCTTGAAGAGTTCTCCCGCAGGGTCGTGCTGCCCCACGAGGAGACATCCCAGGGTCCCAAGCAGGACCGCCTGGAGCTGCTAACGGCCACCGAGGCCAACCTCAGCCCCCTGATGGCGATATACCGCTCTCCCTCGCCCAGGGTCGGCGCGGCGATAGAGAAGACGGCCGGCAAGTCGCCCCTCATCGACACCACTTTCGACGGCGTGGGCATCAAGCTGTGGGCCATCTACGAAAAGGCCGACGTGGAGACCATAAGGGAGTCCCTGGACGGCGTGCCCATCTACATTGCCGACGGCCATCACCGCTACGAGACGGCCCTCCGCTATCGAGAGATCCAGAACGAAAGCGGCGCGCAGGCTGGCGGCCACGACTTCGTCCTCATGTCCCTCCTGGAGATAGACGACCCCGGCCTGGTGGTACTCCCCTACCACCGGCTGCTGCGGGGCCTGTCCTCCGAGCAGCTGGCCGAGATTCAGAGGCTGGTTGAAGCGAGCTTCGACGTCCAGCCCCTGGACAGCGCCGGCGGCGGTGACGCTGTGCCAGTCCTGGAGGACCGCCTTGAGGAGATAGCCGGGTCGCGGGTGGCCCTGGGCCTTCTGGACGCCGCCGGAAAGCGCGTCTCCCTCCTGACCCTCAAGGAGCAGCCCGGAGCGTCCCCCTCGCCCTTGGAGCGGTGCGCGACCTGGGCGCTGGAGAAGATGGTGCTGGAGCCTGCCCTGGGCACCCAGTCGGACGCTGTTGACAGGGGGCTGCTGTACTACAGCCACGAGTCGGAGGAGGTGTCACAAGCCATAAGCGGCGGCGACGTGCAGCTTGGCTTCGTCCTGCCGCCCCTGTCCCTGGACGTGTTCGAGGACGTGGTGCTCTCCGGCGCGCGTATGCCCATCAAGTCCACCTACTTCAGCCCCAAGCTGCCCACGGGCCTGGTGATAAACCGCCTGACCTGAGCGGCCACACAGCCATGAACAACGCTTCCGTTAGAGAGAGGGTGGAGCGGCTCCGCGCCGAGATAAACCGCCACAACCACCTCTACTTTGTCCTGGACACGCCTGAGATAAGCGACGCCGCCTACGACGCCCTCATGGTGGAGTTGCGCGGCCTGGAGGAGGAGCGCCCGGAGCTTGTCACCCTGGACTCGCCGACCCAGCGCGTGGGCGCGCCGCCCGCGGAGGGCTTCGCCGAGGTTGTTCACCCGCGCCCCATGCTGAGCCTTGCCAACGCCTTCGACGGCGACGAGCTTGCGGCGTGGCACCGCCGGGCCACCAACCTGCTGGACGGCGCGGACTTCGAGATGGTGTGCGAGCTGAAGATCGACGGGCTGGCTGTCGCCCTCACCTACGAGGACAGCGTGTTCGTCCACGGCGCGACCCGGGGCGACGGCTATCGAGGCGAGGACGTTACACACAACCTTCGCACCATTCGCTCCATACCCCTGTCGCTGCCGCCGGAGGCCCCGCGCCGCTTCGAGGTGCGCGGAGAGGTCTACTTCCCGCGCTCCCTCTTCGACAAGCTCAACGAGGAGCGTGCCGCCCAGGGTCAGCCCACATACGCCAACCCTAGGAACACCGCCGCCGGCTCCCTGCGCCAGCTGGACTCCCGCATAACGGCGCAGAGGGCCCTGGACATCTTCGTCTACAGCATGTACAGCCTGGAGGACGCCGGAGACGCCAATGTACCGGACAACCAGTGGGACACCCTGGAGTACCTCAAGTCCCTGGGCTTCAAGGTCAACCCCAACAACGCCCTGTGCCGCAGCCCGGAGGAGGTTGAAGCCTACTACCGCCGATGGGTTGAGGAGGCTGAGGTGCTGGACTACGGGGCCGACGGCGTGGTGGTGAAGGTCAATCCCTTCCGCCAGCAGGACGCCCTAGGCAGCGTCGGCCGTGAGCCTCGGTGGGCCATCGCCTACAAGTTCCCGGCTACCCAGGCCGTCACCCGTCTGCTGGGCATAGGCGTCAACGTGGGGCGAACCGGCAGCCTGAACCCCTACGCCATGCTGGAGCCGGTGGACGTGGGCGGGGCGACGGTGAAGATGGCGACACTGCACAACGAGGACTACATACACAGCAAGGATCTGCGCATCGGCGACTGGGTGGTGGTGGAGCGCGCCGGTGAGGTCATCCCCCAGGTTGTAGGCCCCCTGGCAGAACGACGGACGGGCGAGGAGCGCGAGTTCTCCATGCCGGAGACGTGCCCCCAGTGCCGCACTGCCGTAGTCCGACCCCAGGGCCAGGCGATGAGCCTCTGCCCCAATCCCTCGTGCCCCGCGCAGCTATTCGAGCTTCTCAAGCACTTCGTCTCCCGGGGCGCAATGGACATTGAGGGCATGGGGGAGAAGCTGTGCCTCTCGCTGCTGGAGGCGGGGCTGGTCAGGGACATTGCGGACGTCTACTCCATAGCAAAGGAAGACCTGTTGAAGCTGGAGCGCATGGCCGAGAAGAGCGCCACAAACATCATCGACGCAATAGAGGCCAGCAAGGAGCGCCCCCTTCCTCGTATACTTTCCGCCCTGGGCGTCCTGCACGTTGGCTCGGAGATGGCGGAGACCCTGGTGTCCCACTACAGGAACCTGTGGCGACTGTCTCGCGCTACGGAGGAGGAGCTTGTGGCGATTCCGGGTGTCGGGCCAAAGATAGCCGAGAGCGTAGCTGCCTATTTCGATAACGAGGCCAACCGCCACATCCTGCGAAAGCTGCAACGCGCCGGCGTTCGGCTGTTGGACGATTCGCCCCAAGAGCCGGTCGAGCAGCCCCTGGCCGGGCTGCAGTTCGTTGTGACGGGCAGGCTGGACAGCATGACCAGGTCCCAGGCGGAGGCGCGCATCAAGGAGCTTGGCGGCGCGGTGGGGAGCAGCGTGAGCCGCAAGACCAGCTTCCTGGTGGCCGGCGAGGAGGCCGGCTCCAAGCTGGACCAGGCCAACAGGCTGGGCACCACCGTGCTCACGGAGGCGGATTTTCTGGAGAAGGTGGGCGGGGGCTGAGTTGCTATGCATCCTCATCCCAAAGAAATCATTGTCACTCCCGTGCAGACGGGAGTCCACACTCCACCCCTCCTGGATTCCTGCTTCCGCAGGAATGGTATACCCGCGTCTCCGTCATTCCCGCCTCCGAGCGGGAATCTAGGGCACGTCCCAGGAGATAGCGCAGATTGCAGGGCAGGGACTCTGGATTCCTGCCTTCGCAGGAATGGTTCCCTCCCCTCACACTGTAACGCCATTGCAGGCGTACGCTGACCGTCCATGAAGCTCATAGTCGGACTGGGGAACCCGGGCGAGAGGTACGCCAGGTCCAGGCACAACGTCGGGTTCATGTGTGTGGAGGCGGTAGCCGCTCTGGGAGGGATACGCCTTTCAGAAAGACGCGACGTGGTCGTCATAGGCCGGGGCTTCATTGAGGGAGAAGAGGTTGTGCTGGCAAAGCCCCGCACCTTCATGAACAACAGCGGAGAGGCGCTGTCATACCTGACCACCCGCTTTCCCGTATCCCACAGCGACCTGCTCATCATCTACGACGACATGGACCTGCCCATGGGCAAGATACGCATCAGGCCTACAGGCAGCGGCGCCGGGCAGAGGGGCATGGAGTCGATTATAGCCGCCCTGAGGAGCCAGGACGTCCCGCGGCTCCGCATCGGCATAGGCCATCCACCGGAGGACGTGGACGAGATAAGGCACGTACTCGGTGGATTCACCTCAGAGGAGGAGCCGCTTATCTCGGAGGCCCTGACCACCGCGCGGGACGCCGTGATGGACGTGCTGGCCCACGGCCTGGACTGGGCCATGAACCGCTACAACTAGGAGGAAGCCGCAGCCGCCGGGGTCTCTTCGGCAGGCTGAGGAGTCCCCTCCCCTACCGCCGTCTCCGCCCTCCTGACTGCCGGTATGCCTACTAGTATCGCAGTCACCAGAATGAGCGAGAAAATGCCCATTGAGGCCGTGGCACCGGGCGCGCCCCACGCCTCCGCGCTGGCTCCCAGCAACACCATCCCCACAGGCCCCATGCCGGCAGCAATCATGCGTATGCTCAGCACCCGGCCTCTAATATAGTCGGGCGAGATTATCTGCACCAGTGTGAAGTTGCTGGTCATGAATATCTGGAACAGGTACCCCACCAGCAGGACCAGGAAGAGGGAGAGGAAGTACACGGTGGAGAACGCGAAGAAGGCGATGAAGAGTCCAAGCCCCAGGCCGCCGGTTATCATGAGCGCCTTCATCTGCCCCGGTTTGCTGAAGGCCGCCACCGTCATCGAGCCTGCAATCGCCCCCGCTCCCCCCATCGCTCCCAGCCACCCCAGGCCGTCGGCGCCGACGTCAAGAATGTCCCGGGCGAATACGGGCAGGAGCGTCATGTAAGGCATGGCGAAAATCGTGAGAACCGCTCCCATCAGAAGAAGGCCCATAAGCACGCTGTTTGTGCGCACGTAGTTTACGCCCTGTGCAATGCTGCCCAGCACAGAAGTCTGGGCGGCCACCCCAATGCCGGGGGACACGCTGGGAATCCTCAGGGGAAAGAGAATAAGGAGCGCGGGGACCAGCACAATGCAGGCCACAACGAAGCAGAACCCCATCCCATAGGAGTTGATGAGGTATCCGGCCAGAGCCGGCCCCACCAGCTGCCCGGCGCTGAAGATGGTGGTGAACAGCGCCACGCCGCTTGCCAGGTCTTTCTGGTCTACCAGGTTGCCCACCGTCGCCGCCCGGGCCGGCATCCCCAAGGCAAAGCCCACTCCGTGCAGGATGGTGAGAGCGAACAGCTGCCACACCTGGACAACGCCTGCAACTATGAGGAGCGCCAGGGCCAGCACCACCACCAGGTTGAATACCTCGCTGACTATGAGCACCAGCCTGCGATTCACCCGGTCCGCAATCACTCCGCCGAAGGCTGAGAAGACTAGCATGGGAACCATTCCCACGGCGTTGACGGCGGTCACCATAAAGGGGGAGTCGGTCAGGTCCAGTGCCAGCCAGCCGCGGGCGATCATGGTCATGAAGAAGGAGGTTATGGAGATGAGAGAGGCGGCCCAGAATATGCGGAACTGGGGGTAAGCGAAGGCACGCAGGGGCCCCAGCCGCCGGGGTGACCGCGGCTCGTTCGCCGGGGACTGTTCCATATCAGAGCTAATGGCGGGGCCTCACTTTCGGCGACGGGGTTTGCGCCAAGTATACGCCCTATGTCCAGCGCTACGCCAACTGGATACTCCCAAAGTGCGCAGCAACGGCCGATATTACCCGCTCATCCCCGTATCAAGTACGGGGCAGGCTCTGAGCTTGTCGAAGGATATGAGCGGGTATGTCTACTTCCGAGCCCATTCCGCTCAAATGGTTCGACAGGCTCACCCCCGTATCAAGTACGGGGCAGGCTATGAGCGGAATGGGGAGGCGTCCTGGATTCCTGCTTCCGCAGGAATGGTTAATGGTAGGGAGGAGGCTATGCCCTCAAGGGGATTCGAACCCCTGATCTCCACCTTGAAAGGGTGGCGTCCTAGGCCAGGCTAGACGATGAGGGCATGTGAATGCTGCGAGTCGTGGAGCCGCTTGCCGCCGCTATCCCTACGGATACAACGCCAACTGCTCCAGGCCCTCCGCTTCCGGCATGTCAAACATGAGGTTCATGTTCTGGATGGCCTGTCCCGCCGCGCCCTTGACCAGGTTGTCCAGGCAGCTCACCACCATAAGGCGGTTGGTGCGGGTGTCCACGTGCGGGAAGACGATGCAGTTGTTGTTGCCCAGGGTGTGCTTGGTCATTGGCGACGCGTCAACCACCCGGATGAAGGGTTCGTCCCGGTAGAAGTCCTTGTACAGAGACCGCACCTCGTCAATACCCGTCTTCCCCGAGGAGATGGCCCCGTCCTTGAGCGGGACGTAGCAGGAGCTGAGGATGCCCCTTGTCATGGGTATCAGGTGGGGCAGGAAGGTGATTTTGGGGTCGTAGGAGGGCTGGTAGTGGCGAATCTCCTGGGTTATCTCCGGCAGGTGGCGGTGGCCGTTCACGGAGTAGGCCGACACGTTCTCGTTAACCTCAGAGAAGTGGGCGGTCAGGCTGAGGCCGCGCCCGGCGCCGGACACCCCGGACTTGGCATCGACGATGATGTCCTCCCCAATCAGCCCCTCGCGGATGGCCGGGGCCAGCGCCAGGATTGCGCCGGTGGGGTAGCAGCCGGGGTTGGCCACCAGGGTTGACCCCTTGATGTCGCTGCGGAACAGCTCCGTCAGCCCGTATACGGAGTCCTCCAGCAGTTCCGGTTTGGGATGCTCCACGCCGTACCACTGCTCGTACTCGGAGGCGTCCTTGAGCCGGAAGTCGGCGCTGATGTCAATCGACTTCACTCCCTTCTCCACCAAGGGAATCAGCGCCTCTGCGCTGGCCGTCTGCGGAAGGGCGGAGAACGCGATGTCGACGCTCTCGGTCACCTCGTCCAGGATTGTCAGGTCGATGTCGCCCAGGTGCGGGAAGGCCTCGCCCAGCTTCTGGCCCACAGCGCTCCTGCCGGTGACCTGGGTAAGCTCCACCTCCGGGTGGCGGTGCAGGATGCGGGCAAGCTCAATGCCGGAGTAACCCGTTACGTTTATGATTGCAGCTTTCATTTTTGAAGCCTCCAGAATGGGTAGACCCTCAGTATAACGCCTCTTTAGGCAAAGGGGCAACCTGCCGACGCCTGGGTCGACTGGTGGCGTCTCCCGTCAGTCCCCGTCCTCCTTCTTCTCCGTGACGGCCTCCATGCCGCCCTGCGCCAGGAACTCCGCCGCCTCCTGCGGGTCCATCGGCTTCAGGTCGATGCCCAACGGCGAGGATATGCCGCCGGACAGCACCATCGACATCGCCTCCGGCACGGTCATAGTCGTGTCGTAGATGTTCTCCACCGGCACCATCGCCACCCAGCCGGAGTTGGGCGTAGGCGCAGTCGGCAGGTAAATCACGCCCACGGTCTGGCCGGAGTCGAAGGCGGTGATACCGGTGAGAAAGCCCACCATCCACGCGCCCTCCCTGGGGTACTCCACAATGACGACCCGCTTGAAGCCCGCCGCGCTGTCCCCCGTGAAGGACTCTATCAGCTTCCGGGCCGGGCCGTATATTGCCCCGACCAGCGGCACCTGCAGCATGAACTCCTGCGATGCGCGGATGGCCCGACGCCCCACGCGCTTGGTCCAGAGCAGCCCCAGCAGGTACGCCGCCAGCGCAAGGGCTATCAGCCCCAGGCCGGGGATGCTCCAGCCAATGAGCGAGTCTATCGCCGGCCTCAGCAGCCCGTCGACGGTGTCGAAGGCCCACCTGACCAGCACGTAGGTAATGGCCACGGGAATCAGGATGAGCACGCCTACAATCAGCGTGCTGCGTACGTGGCCCCGCAGCCTATGGAAGAAGGGTTTTTGTGGTTGGTCTGTCATGGAAGGTCTCGTCCCTTATTCACGGTTCAGTCAGTTTAGGAATAGTCTGAACAAGTTCAGTCCACTCCCGCGAAGGCGGGAGTCCACGCCCCACCCCTCCTGGATTCCTGCCTATGCAGGAATGGTCATTGAAGGTGTCTTTAGGCGGGATGGTCATGTTTGTTACTTGTTCAGAGGTTTCTTAGGTCAACCGCCCCCTGGCTCCCGCTCACACTGAGCTTGTCGAAGTGTGTGAGCGGGAACATGAACGTCAGTTCCATCGCTCGAATGGTTCGACAAGCTCACCACGAGCGTTGGAATATCTCTAGTCCGGGCTTGTAATCCGCGCCTTCCAGCTTGGCCTCCGCTTCTCCGCAAAGGCCCTGGCCCCCTCCGCCCGGTCCTCCGCCCCCTGCTCGCCGTACACGTCCGGCCCCGCGTTGACGTGGAAAGCGTATGGCAGGGGCAGGCCGATGGTCTTGTAGGCGTTGTGCTTCTGCCGGGCAACCGAAAGGGGCGCGCAGTCCAGTATCTTCTCCGCAAGCTCCGTGCAGTAGGACAGCAGCTCCTCCTGGGGCACAATCTTGTTGATGAGGCCCCACTTCTCGCACTCCTCCGCGTTGAGCAGCCGGGCGGTGAACAGGGCCTCCAGGGCAACGCCCATTGGGAGCATCCGGGGCAGCATGACGGTGCCCACGTGCGCGCCCAGGCCCACCCGCGCCTCCGGGCAGCCCATGCGGGTGTTCGGCGTGCCGATGCGAATGTCGCAGCAGGCCGCGATCTCGCAGCCGCCGCCCGCGGCCACGCCGTTGATGGCGGCGATGACGGGCTTGTTGTAGGTGGTCATTATAAGCTCCGGGGTCGCGACCTCCGTGGTGGTCGGCGGCATGGTGGACTCACCCGACCTGGAGCGCTCCGCCATCTCCTTCAGGTCGCCGCCGGCGCAGAAGGCGCGGTCGCCTGCGCCCGTGATGATAAGCACCCTCATTTCAGGGTCGTTGCGGAAGTCCGTGACGCCCTCCTGCAAGCCTCGGCTGATGTCCCGGCCCAGGGCGTTCATCCGCTCCGGGCGGTTCATGGTGAGGTAGGCAATCTGGCCCTTCTTCTCGTAGCTAACGTAGGGGTTGTCCCAGTTCATAGCGGCCTCCAAAAGCGTAGTGAGGTATCCGACGCGAGTATACGGCAGGCTCAGCGCGGGGCGCAAATGCAGCGAGGGTAAATTCGCCGATTGAAGGTATTGACATCTCCCACCCGACAGGTTACACTTTCAGTCTATCGTTAATATGGCTCAAGGTATGTCCCCCATTTTTTCGCCCGGCAACTTTATTGTTGCCCTATTGTCGCGCCCGTAGTCGTCCCAAATTGCTCGGTTTTGGAGTGTGATTTAGTATGCAGTCTTTAGCCCCTGTCTCTCCCAAGAACCAGACGCCCCTTGTACAGAAGTCCTACGCCCAGATACCCCAGGTGCTGGATGTGCCAAACCTCATCCAGCTGCAGACCCGGTCATTCGACTGGTTCATGGGGGACTGTCTGACCTCCCTCTTTGAGGAGATCTCCCCCATACAGGACTTCACCGGGGGCCGGTTTGAGTTGTCCTTCTCGGACCACTCCTTCCACCCGCCCAAGCACACGGAGGAGGAGTGCCGCGCCAAGGAGGTCACCTACTCCGCCCCGCTCTACGTCAAGGCCAGCCTCCTCATCAAGGAGACGGGCGAGATAGCGGAGCGAGAGGTGTTCATGGGCGACATACCCATGATGACCTCCCAGGGCACCTTCATCATCAACGGCGCTGAGCGCGTGGTGGTGAGCCAGCTGGTCAGGTCTCCGGGGGTGTACTTCACCACCGAGCGGGACGTCGCCAGCGACCGGGACCTGTGCTTCGGCAAGCTGATACCCTACCGCGGCGCGTGGCTGGAGTTCGAAACCAGCAACAAGGACGTGCTGTCGGTCAAGGTTGACCGCAAGCGGCGGGCGCCCATCACCACCCTCCTGCGCGCCCTGGGCCTGATGAACGAGGCCGAGCTTCGGTCGGCATTCGAGGACGTGGATACCGACCTCCAGCACCAGTACATCAAGTCCACCCTGGAGCGTGACACCTACATCCACGACGAAGACCACGCCCTGCTGGAGTTCTACCGACGCCTCAGGCCCGGCGAGCCTCCCAACGTGGAGAACGCCCGCAACCTGATGCAGAACCTCTTTTTCAACTCCCGCCGGTACGACCTTGGCAACGTGGGGCGGTACAAGCTGAACCGCAGGCTGGGCCTTGACCTGGACTCGGAGCAGCGCAACCTCACCAAGGAAGACCTGATTGCCGTGGTCAGGAAGATGATCTTGGTCAACAACGGCCGCGAGACCCCGGACGACATCGACCACCTGGGGAACCGCCGGATAAGGGCCGTGGGCGAGCTTCTCCAGAACCAGCTTCGCGTGGGCTTCCTGCGCATGGAGCGGGTTATCCGAGAGAGGATGACCACCCACCCGGAGCCCACCAGGGCCACCCCGGCGGAGCTTATGAACGTCCGCCCCGTGGTGGCCGCGGTGAGGGAGTTCTTTGGCGGCTCCCAGCTGTCCCAGTTCATGGACCAGACCAACCCCCTGGCGGAGCTGACCCACAAGCGTCGGCTCTCCGCCCTGGGCCCTGGCGGCCTCTCCAGGGAGCGGGCCGGTTTCGACGTGCGAGACGTGCACCACTCCCACTATGGCCGCATATGCCCCATCGAGACCCCTGAAGGCCCCAACATTGGCCTCCTGGGTTCCCTGGCCACCTACGCTCGAACCAACGAGTACGGCTTCATCGAGACCCCCTACAGGCGGATTCGCAGGGAGGTGCCCAATAGCTACCCGGACCTGGAGGGGCGCACCCTCACGGAGGCCGTGACCAACGACAAGGGCAGGACGATAGCCAAGGAGGGCGCGGTCGTCACAAAGAACATGGCGAAGAGCATCGCAGCCCTGCCTGAGTGCGTCGTCAAGGTGAAGCCCTTCGCCTCCGTTGACCCGGACGACATAGCCTACCTGGCCGCCGACGAAGAGGAGAGCTACCCAATCGCCCAGGCCAACTCCATCCTGGACGAGAAGAACCAGTTCATCTCGGAGAGGATTGAGATACGACAGGGCGAGGTCTTCTCCAACGAGTCGCCCGACAACGTGGCCTACATGGACATCTCACCTATCCAGATTGTGAGCGTGTCCGCGGCCCTCATCCCCTTCCTTGAGCACGACGACGCCAACCGCGCCCTCATGGGCTCCAACATGCAGCGCCAGGCCGTGCCCCTGCTCCTGACGGAGGCCCCTCTGGTGGGCACCGGAATGGAGAAGCGGGTGGCCATGGACAGCGGGCAGGTGGTCATTTCGGAGACCGGCGGCGTGGTGAGCAGCGTGTCCGCGGAGGCCATTGAGGTGCAGGACCCGGAGGGCGAGAAGCACAGGTATCCCCTGGTGAAGTTCCTGAGGAGCAACCAGGGCACCTGCATCGGCCAGAGGCCCATCGTCAGGAAGGGCGACGTGATTGAGCGCGGGCAGCCCCTGGCGGACAGCTCATCCACGGACAACGGCGAGCTGGCCCTGGGCCAGAACGTGCTGGTGGCCTTCATGAGCTGGGAGGGGTACAACTTCGAAGACGCAATCATCGTGAACGAGGACCTGCTTCGCAAGGACAAGTTCACCTCCGTCCACATCGAGAAGTACGAGGTGGACGCCCGGGACACCAAGCTGGGACCTGAGGAGATCACCCGCGACATATCCAACGTCGGCGAGGAGGGCCTGAGGAACCTGGACGAGGGCGGCGTTGTCTACGTCGGCGCAGAGGTCGGCCCCGGAGACATCCTTGTGGGCAAGATTACCCCCAAGGGCGAGACGGAGCTGACCGCCGAGGAGAAGCTGCTGCGGGCCATTTTCGGTGAGAAGGCCCGGGACGTGAAGGACACGTCCCTCAGAGTGCCCCACGGAGAGCGCGGCAAGGTCATCGACGTGAAGGTGCTCTCCCGGGAGAACAACGACGACCTTGCGCCCGGCGTCAACACCCTGGTACGGGTGTGGATTGCCCAGGCCCGCAAGGTGGCGGAGGGTGACAAGATGGCGGGACGCCACGGCAACAAGGGAGTCATCTCCAGGGTGCTGCCGGCGGCGGACATGCCATTCCTCGCGGACGGCACCCCCGTAGACATCATCCTGAATCCCATCGGCGTGCCCTCCCGGATGAACCTGGGGCAGCTGCTGGAGACCCACCTGGGCATGGCAGCCCACAGCCTGGGGATGAAGGTTTCAAGCCCCGTGTTCGACGGGGCGCGGGACTCCTCCATTGAGGACGGGCTGGCCAAGGCCTGGATGATCGAAAAGGCCGGAGCCAGAAACCCGCACCCGGGCAACGGCAATGGCGCAGGCAGCAACATGGACGCCGTGAAGGAGTGGCTCAGCCAGAAGGGGTTCGACGCCGAGAAGGTGCTGAGCGACGACCACCCCGGAGAGGCACGGAGCGCCTGTCTGAAGATATGGCTGGATGAAGAGGCCGGTATGAACACGAAGGACATGTCCGACGAGGAGATGTTCGAGAAGGCCCTCGTCCTCAGCAAGGACTCCGGCAAGGCGGCCCCCATCCTGGGCAAGAGCGTCCTCTACGACGGACGCACGGGCGAGCCGTTCTACCAGCCGGTGACGGTGGGCTACATCTACATGATGAAGCTGATTCACCTGGTGGAGGACAAGATACACGCCCGATCCACCGGCCCCTACTCCCTGATAACGCAGCAGCCCCTGGGCGGAAAGGCCCAGTTCGGCGGGCAGCGATTCGGAGAGATGGAGGTGTGGGCGCTGGAGTCCTACAGCGCGGCTTACAACCTCCAGGAGATGCTCACGGTCAAGTCGGACGACGTTGTGGGCCGCGTGAAGACCTACGAGGCCATAGTCAAGGGCGAGGACGTCATACAGCCCGGCGTGCCGGAGTCGTTCCACGTTCTCGTCAAGGAACTCCAGAGCCTTGGGCTGGCCGTTGAGCTGCTCCAGGACGAGTCGGAGCAGATAATGCTCTCGGAGTCCGCAGAGTCGGTCATGGTCGACGGCGAAGTGATAGAGGAGTCGGACGACGAGGATAACCTGGCAGACCTGGTCGGGATGATGTTTGAGGAAATCAACAGCGAAAACGAAGAAGAGCAAGAGGAGTTGGAGAATGCCCCAGACTTCGGAATTTAGCGCAATTCGTATCTCCGTTGCTTCCCCGGACCAGATAAAGAGCTGGTCCTACGGCGAGGTCACCAAGCCCGAGACCATCAACTACCGGACCCTCAGGCCTGAGAAGGACGGGCTCTTCTGCGAGCGCATCTTTGGCCCCACCAAGGACTGGGAGTGCTTCTGCGGGAAGTACAAGAAGATCCGCTACAAGGGCGTTATCTGCGACAGGTGCGGCGTTGAGGTGGCCCGCTCAAAGGTGAGACGGGAGCGGATGGCCCACATCCAGCTTGCCGCGCCGGTGGCCCACGTCTGGTACTCCAAGGGCATCCCCAGCCGCCTCGGGCTTCTCCTTGACCTCTCGCCAAGGAACCTGGAGCGCGTCCTCTACTTTGCCAAGTACATCATCACCCACGTGGACGAGGAGTACCGCGCCGAGCTGATCGAATCCCTGAAGGCGGCCGTGGCTCAGGCTGAAGAGGCCCAGGCCGCAATCGAGGCGACCGACGGGGCTGAGCAGTCGGAGAACACTCCCGAAGTGGCGGCGAAGAGCGCCAACGGCGCCAAGTCGAGCGCGAAGGACACCACGCCCCTGCCGGACGACATCCAGGCCAAGATAGACGACCTGGAGAGCCTGCAGACCATGCAGCTCCTCACGGAAGCGGAGTACCGGGAGCGCAGGGACAAGTACGGCGACGTGTTCAAGGCGTCCATGGGCGCGGAGGGCATACTCTACACCCTCCAGCAGATGGACCTTGAGAGCCTGAAGCTGAAGCTCCACGATGAGATAGGCACTTCCTCCGGGCAGCGCCGCAAGAAGGCCATCAAGCGCCTGCGCGTGGTGGAGTCCCTCATCAAGAGCGGCAACCGGCCGGAGTGGATGATACTCACCGTGCTGCCGGTGCTGCCCCCAGACCTGAGGCCGATGGTGCAGCTGGACGGCGGGCGTTTCGCCACCAGCGACCTCAACGACCTTTACAGGAGGGTCATCAACCGCAACAACCGCCTGAAGCGGCTGCTGGAGCTTGGCGCGCCCGACATCATTGTGCGCAACGAGAAGCGGATGCTCCAGGAGGCCGTGGACGCCCTCATCGACAATGGGCGCGTGGGCAAAGCCATCTCCGGAAGCCACAACCACAAGCTCAAGTCCCTGGCAGACCTGCTCAGGGGCAAGCAGGGCAGGTTCCGCCAGAACCTCCTGGGCAAGCGCGTGGACTACAGCGGCCGGTCGGTCATTGTGGTGGGGCCTGAGCTTGCGCTGAACCAGTGCGGCCTTCCCAAGAGGATGGCCCTGGAGCTGTTCAAGCCCTTCGTGATGAACCGACTCATACTTGAGGGCCGCGTCCACAACATCAAGAGCGCAAAGCGCATGGTGGAGCGCGTGAGGCCGGAGGTGTGGGACATTCTGGAGGACGTCATTGCCACTCGCCCCGTGCTCCTGAACCGCGCCCCTACCCTGCACCGCCTGGGCATCCAGGCATTCCAGCCCGTGATGGTGGAGGGCAGCGCCATCAAGATTCACCCCCTGGTCTGCACCGCCTTCAACGCGGACTTTGACGGCGACCAGATGGCCGTGCACGTGCCCCTGTCCAGAGAGGCCGTGCAGGAGGCCAAGCGCCTCATGCTCAGCACCCAGAACATGCTCTCCCCCAGCTCCGGGGAGCCCATTGTGGCGCCCACCCTGGACATGGTCTTCGGCTGCTACTACCTCACCACGGAGGTGCCAGGGGCCAAGGGCGAGGGGCAGAGGTTCAACGACTTCGACGAAGCCAGGATGGCCTACGAGCACGGCTTGGTGGACCTCCGGTCGCCCGTTGAGGTGAAGCAGAACGGAAACGGCGCGGGAAGCTCCTGGTTCAAGACAACGGTCGGGCGCATCATCTTCAACGAGGTGCTGCCAGAGGAGCTTCGCTTCCGCAACGAGATTATGGACAAGAACCTTCTCAAGGAAATAGCCGCCGAGTGCTACCGCACCCAGGGCAACGAGGTCACCGCGGAGGTGCTGGACAAGATAAAGCGCCTGGGCTTCCACTACGCGGGCCAGTCCGGCACCACCATAGCCATCAACGACATTGAGGTGCCGCGCCAGAAGGCGGACCTCATCGACAACGCGTCCGGCAAGATTGAGGGCCTTGAGGAGCAGTTCCAGCGGGGCCTCATCACCGAGGAGGAGCGGTACAACACCGCCGTCCGCATCTGGACGGAGACCAGCGACGAGATGACGGGGGTCATTGAGGAGCAGCTGCCCACCTACGGCGGCGTCTACCTCATGGCCATTTCCGGCGCAAAGGGCAACATCGCCCAGATCAAGCAGATGGCCGGCATGAGAGGCCTGATGAGCAACCCCAGGGGCCGCATCATTGACCTGCCCATCAAGTCCAGCTTCCGGGAGGGCCTCAGCGTGCTGGAGTACTTCATCTCCACCCACGGCGCTCGCAAGGGGCTGGCCGACACGGCTCTGCGAACGGCAGACAGCGGCTACCTCACCCGGAGGCTCATTGACGTGTCCCAGGAGGTCATAGTTCTCGAATACGACTGCGGGACCAGCATGGGCATAACCATCCAGGAGCTCCCGGACAAGCCACTGGTCGCGCCCTACGCCGAGCGGCTCCTGGGGCGCGTGGCTATCACGGCGGTGGCAGACCCCACCACGGGCGAGGTCATCGTCGACCACAACGAGGAGATTGCGGAGGACACCGCCAAGCAGATAGCCTCCCTGGGCATAAGCGAGGTGTTCGTGCGCTCTCCCCTCAACTGCGAGGCCAGGAGCGGCATCTGCAGCCTGTGCTACGGCCGCAACCCGGCCACGGGCAAGCTGGCTATCCTGGGAGAGGCCGTGGGAGTCATGGCCGCCCAGAGCATCGGCGAGCCGGGCACCCAGCTGACCATGCGCACCTTCCACACGGGCGGCGTCGCAGGCGTGGACATCACCAGCGGCCTGCCCCGGGTGGAAGAGCTCTTTGAGGCCAGGTCGCCCAAGGGGCAGGCGTTCCTTGTCGAGATCGACGGCAACGTGGAGATTGCGGAGGACGGAGACGAGAGGCGCGTCAAGGTCTCCAGCACGGACGAGTACAGGGAGGACTACCCGTTGCCCGCCGGCTACCAGGCCCTGGTGGAGGACGGCCAGTGGGTGGACGTGGGAACAGACCTGGCCAAGC
The DNA here is from genome assembly GCA_034422115.1 of Dehalococcoidia bacterium. GTDB lineage: Bacteria > Chloroflexota > Dehalococcoidia > Lucifugimonadales > UBA2985 > DAOUJW01. The sequence continues at coordinate 130,863 of DAOUJW010000005.1, forward strand.
CGGAGGAGCAGGCCCAGGAAGGTGAAGAGGCCGTGCCGGAGCCGCTGCCACTCAAGGCGCGCATCGCCGGTCGCACCAACATCCATGACAACACCATCACCCTTACCTGGGAGGAGAAGGAGGAGCGGGAGTACCTGATACCGCCCTCTTCGCACCTGGTGGTTTCTGACGGGGCAACGGTCAGGGCCGGAGACGCCATCACCGCCGGGCCGCTCAACCCCCAGGACATCCTGCGCATTCTTGGCCGCGAGTCGGTGCAGCAGTACCTCCTGGAGGAGGTGCAGAAGGTGTACCGCTCCCAGGGCGTGAACATCAACGACAAGCACATTGAGGTCATAGTCCGCCAGATGCTGAGGCGGGTCAGAGTCGATGGGCCCGGCGACACGGACATGCTCCCCGGCGAGCTCGTGGACCGCGTGACCTACGAGGACGCCAACGCGAAGGTGCTTGCCGAAGGCGGCGAACCCGCAATGGCCTCCCCCGCCCTTTTGGGCGTGACCAGGGCGTCCCTGAGCACCGACAGCTTCCTGGCGGCGGCATCCTTCCAGGAGACGGCGCGTGTCCTCACGGAGGGCAGCATCAACGGCTCCGTGGACTACCTGAACGGGCTGAAGGAGAACGTCATCATCGGACGCCTGATTCCCGCCAACCTGGAGGCCTCCGAAGAGGGCCGGGAGCGCCTGGGCATAGCCATAGCCGAAGGCGAAGAGGGCCAGGCCGCGCCGCAGCTGACCCTGGAGTCGGAGGCCATCTACCACGTCCTGGAGTCCGCGCCCGGAGACCTTGACTTCTAGCATAAAGCCGAGGGCAGTCCGCAACGGATTGCCCTCGTCAACCCCCAACTGCTAGAATTTTGCTTAGATGGGCGGTTAGCTCAGCTGGTTAGAGTGCTGCCTTGACATGGCAGAGGTCAGTGGTTCGAGTCCACTACCGCCCATATCCGACCTAATAAGCCCAATCCACTCCCGCGAAGCCTGCCCCGTACTTGATACGGGGGTGAGCGGTAAACACCCCCGCCGACCATTCCTGCGAAGCCTGCCCCGTACTCCGATACGGGGGCAGGAATCCAGGGACGTTCACCAGATACGTCGCGGCTTTGCAGACAGCGGCTCTAGATTCCCGTTTTCACGGGAATGACGAGAAACGCGATCCGCTCCGTTCAGAATGACAGCGCTCGCCCTGACACCCCCGCCGACCATTCCTGCGTAGGCAGACCTTTGCAATACCGTCATTCCGGCGGAAGCCGGAATCCAGTGGGCTGAGCGTAGACTCGTGACTCCTCAGAGGTGACGTTAGACTTGCTCAGACCAAACCTAAGTCCTGTTTTGTTCACTGAGCATGGCCTCCACCTGCTTGGCTTCAGCGTCGCTCACAATGCGGAAGACGGTGTACTGGGGAGCGTCCTTGGCCCGGCCCCGTACCGCCTTACGACCATTTTTAAGGGTTACCACACTGGGTTCCACAATCTCGCACATCCTGCGCAGCGCTAGGCAGTAAGCGGTTAGTCCTTCCATGAGACACCTCCGTCTATCTGTTGGCCTTTCCCCTGGCCTTGCCCTGACCCTCTAGCTAGACGTGAGGACCATTTTGCCGGGCATGGTCCTCCTGTCCACGTCGGGCTGGGGCTATGGCAACTACATCGTAGTCCAGGTACTCTTTAATCAACTCCTTAGCCTGGCCAATGGCCTGGTCCAGGGCGATGCGGGCAGATTCTGGTTGGGCATGGCTCACCTGAAACCCCAGCCACTGCTCCCCCTGCTCCGGGTCATCCTGTACTATCAACTGGACATTCTTCCAGTCCTGGGCCAACTGCCGCAACCGATGCAGCACCCCACCCCACTGGATGGGACTGGTCACCAGGCACAGGACGTAAGCCGTTCCCCCGGTAGCCTCCCACCAGTCTGGCAGCTCCGGGTGACCTTCACAGGAGGAGAGGGTTTCCACCAGGTCGGTCTGGTTCAACGCCCACACCAACTCCCTGATCCCCGGCTCCAACTGCTCGTAGTCCAGGAACCAGGGGTGCATCGCCTGGACATCAGTAAAAGTCGAACGGAGCACCGCTTGTTTGAACCACCACATAATGCCTCCTCAGGCGCCCTCAATCTCAGGCACTTGCAAGGCATCGTACTGCTGTTTACTGACAAATCTAACCAGCTTGGCGCCGTTTTCCTCCCCGGTAACGGCATAGGTGCGTTTGCCGTTCTTCTGCACCAGTGTGCGTTTCTTCAGGCCGCTCTCCGGTATATCCACCTTTTGCCTGGTCTTCACGTTATAAAATTCCATATTTAACCTCGCGCATCAATATTCAAGCTCTAACTCGTTAATGTACTCCTGATCTTCACTTCCCAGCTTTTCAATCAGAACGCATTACTATCCACCCTGTTCGTTTTGTGCCTGTAATTTCGATATGCTATCTCACTTTTGGATAAGCAAGTATTGGGCGTACTTCGCATTAAGTAAGACAACGTATCAAATTAAAGTCGCCTTGTCAACACCAGCCTACTCTTGTCTCGGATGATGCCGCCTCTGTCCACGGCCGTCAGGGGGCCTCCTCCGTCCCAACACTGGACAGCAAGCCCAGATAAGCTACACTATGTGAGCATCATGCGTCACAGAATTCGCGCGGCAGCCATAGTTGTAGAAGGCGACTCCGTGCTCCTCGTCCAGCACCAACACGACGAGATCCAGGGCGGGGAGTCCTGGTGGGTGCCACCGGGCGGCGGCGTTGAGGGCGAGGAGTCGCTGGCGGAGTGCGCCCTGCGCGAGACCCTTGAGGAGACGGGGCTGACGGTGGAGCTGGGCGGGATAGCCTACATCCGGGAGTTCGTGGAGCCGGGCTACCACCACTGCGAGGTTTTCTTCATGGCTACCTCCTACTCCGGGCCGCTGGCGACGGGCAGCAACCCCGGCGCAGGCATATTCGACGTGGACCACATGATCAAGGACGCGCGTTTCGTCAGAAGAGAGGAGATGGCCGGGATGACCATCTTCCCGGAGGAGCTCAAGACTACCTTCTGGGACGACCTGGCAAGCGGCTTCTCCGGGACCAGGTACCTGGGAGTGCAGAGGTCCGAGAGCAAGACGTACCTGGACAGCCCGGACGGCCCAGGCTGAAGCTTCAACGCCTTGGCTCGCGCTTTCGGCAGCCCCCTCTATTCCTTATATGTGTTGGTATCACCGACGCCGTTGGGCAAATACTCCTCCTTTCCCCCATTCCTGCGGAGGGAGACCTTTGCGCAATTTGTGACCAAGCCCCGTATCAACGTCATTCTGAGCGCAGCGAAGAATCCAAGGTCTTTGCCTACGGGCATCGTAGCTTTGCAGACAGAGGCTTTAGATTCTTCACTCCGCTGCGCTCCGTTCAGAATGACAGCGTCGCGCTCCTGGCGAACTGACACCTTGAGTTGTGCAAAGGTCTCCAGAGTCAGGAATGGTCACGGGGGCAGTATTCCAAAAAAGTTGGCAATACCAACGCATCCCGGCGATCACTCCCAGGCCCTGCTTCCATTGACACCCCCCACGCCCCTCGGCATAATGACTCGGACGCCACGGCGCTTTGCCTCGTTCCCAGCCAATACTGCCTGAAGGCAGCAACTGCCAGGGAGGTCACTCCAAATTGGAAATCCACGAGGTACTGCTTTCGGTTGGCCTGCTCATAGTCTTTGCCAAGCTGCTTGAGGGCATATTCAAGCGGCTCGGCCTGAACTCCATCATTGCCTACGCCGTTACGGGGGTTATCCTTGGCCCGGTGACCGGGCTTGTGGAGACGGGCGCCGAGACCGAAATCATCCTCAGCATTGGCATCTTCATTTTCTTCTTCCTCATCGGCCTGGAGGAGCTGGACATAACGGGGTTCCTGGCAGCGATACGCGGCCGTCTCTTCATCGCCTCCGTGCTGTCCGTGACGATATCGCTGCTGGTGTCCCTGGCCGTCACCACAGACTACCTCATAGACCTCCAGCTGGGCCTCGAATTCACCCAGGCCCTGGGACTGGCCGGGGTCCTGGCGCTGTCCAGCCTGGGCATAGTCGCCAAGGCGCTCATCGACCAGGGGCGCATCCGTGAGCCGGTGGGCGTTCAGATCTTCACCGCCGTGGTCATAGCAGAGCTGATTGCCCTGTTCGTGGTGGGCTTCGCCATCAGCGAGCACTTCTACGCCGGGGGGCACGGCCACGCGCTGGACTGGCTCAGCGTGTCGACCATCGTGGGCCAGATCATCGGGTTCACTGTGATAACGTGGTTCGTCTCCACCAGGGTGCTGCCCAGGGTGATAGTCCTGCTGCATCGATTCCTGCAGGTGCCCCAACTCTCCTTCGGGCTGCTGCTTGGCGGCCTGTTCCTGGTGGTTGTCGCCGCCGAACGCGTGGGGCTTCACGGCTCCCTGGGAGCGCTGCTCTTTGGAGCGGCCCTCTCCATGCTGCCCTACCAGGTGCGCCGAGACATCATGCCCGGCATGAGAGGCACGGCGGAGGGCTTCTTTGTCCCGCTATTCTTCGCGTCCGCGGGCCTGCACCTGAGCACGGAGTTCCTGAGACTGCCGCCTGAGACCATACTGGCGTTGACGCTTATTCCCCTGGCCGGCAAATTCATTGGAGCGTTTGTCAGCGCGTACATCACCCGGCTTGAGGCTCCCCTTGCCATTGCCACGGGCCTCATGGCCAAGGGCGTGGCGGAGATCGCGCTCCTTCTGCTGCTGCTCCACACGGGCGCCATCGACAAGGGGGTCTTCTCCCTGCTGGTGCTGGTCATGTTCGGCTACATGCTGCTTACGCCGATGGGCATCGGCTTCGCTCTCAGACGCCTCGAACACTCTGAGGACGTTACGCCCAGGGAGCAGGTCCCGCCGTCTCTCGACCGATTCGTCCTGGAGGGAATCCGTGTGAGGGACATCCTTGACCGGTCTCGGAGCCACCCGGAGCAGTCGCTATCCGTCAAGGCCTTTGCCGAGAACTGGCTGCTGCCGGAGCAGCACGACTACGTGGTGGTGAACCACGGGCAGTTGGCCGGGATAGTGTCCCTGAGCCTTCTGCGGTACCTCCCCCGCAGCGAGTGGGGCCGCACTTCACTGAGCGGCGTGCTGCGCCAGACCACCCCCCACGCCCACTCCGACGAGTCGGTGGAGGACGCCCTGCAACGGATGACCGAAAGCGCTCTGACCGTGCTGCCCGTAATGGATGCGGAGACGGACGCCTTCATCGGCTCCATCTCCAGCTACGAGGTCCTGGAGATGATGGTCCTGACGGCCCGGGGCCACGAGATCTGACACGCCACGCTTCTGCCCCCGACGGCGCGGCATTCCCGCCATGAGCAGCTTGTGTTGGACGCTTTGGGCTAATCATTGATAGAATGACTCCGTTATGCCATCCCCTGTTCTAGCGCCCCTGCGTCAAGGCGGCCGGCTGAAGGCCAGCAGGTAACTTCAGGTACACATGTCCAGGCAACCGTCTAACCTCGTCAGAGCGCTGCGAGTACCCGTACAGAACTTCATTCACACCGAAGAGGTCGGTGCGATCGTCCTGCTGCTGGCCTCGGTGGCCGCTCTCGGCCTGGCCAACTCCCCCTGGTCCGACGAATACTTTGACTTCTGGCACACCTACATATCGATAGACATCCACATCTTTGCCCTGTCAGAGGACCTGGGGCACCTGGTGAACGATGGCCTCATGGCCGTCTTCTTCTTCGTTGTTGGCCTGGAGATTAAGCGGGAGCTGCTCCACGGGGAGCTGTCCACCGTCAGGAAGGCGACCCTGCCCGTGGCTGCGGCCATAGGCGGCATGGCAGTCCCGGCGTTGATCTATTTCTCCTTCAACCAGTCGGGCGAGGAGTCGTTAGGCTGGGGCATCCCCATGGCAACCGACATTGCGTTTGCCCTTGGCGTGCTGGCGCTCCTGGGAAGCAGGATTCCGCCTGAGCTGAGGGTGTTCCTCCTTGGCCTGGCCGTCTTCGACGACCTGGGGGCCATAGCCGTCATCGCCATCTTCTACGTCGACACAATCAGTTGGACGGACCTCGGCCTGGGCGTTGCGACATTCGCTGCGATTGCGGCCTGCATCCGCATGGGCGCACGCTCCTCTGTGTTGTACGTCATCTTGTGCATCGTAATGTGGCAGTTCTTCCTCAAGTCCGGCGTCCACGCGACGCTGGTCGGAGTCCTCGTGGCCGCCGTAGTGCCCTCCGAGCCGCATATCCATCGAAGGGACTACGCCGACGCCGTGGAGGGCCTGCTCCACGAATACAGGACTGCTATAGCGAACGAGGACGAAGACAGGGCGGAGGTCATACTGGAGGAGATAGAGAGGCTCAGCCGCGGCACCGAAGGCCCTATGGAGCGCCTGGAAGGGATCATTCACCCCTGGGTGAGTTTCCTCATTCTTCCCGTCTTTGCCCTGGCCAACGCCGGCATAGTATTCACCTCTGAGACAGTCTCAGAGGCTGCGGCCAGCAGCGTTACTCTGGGCATCGCGGCGGGCCTTCTGGCGGGCAAAGTTGCCGGGATCATGGGGTTCACCTGGCTGGCCGTCCGACTGGGCATAGGCGCGCTGCCGTCGGCGGTCACATGGGGCCACGTGCTTGGGGTCGCCTCCCTGTGCGGAATGGGGTTCACCGTCTCCCTCTTCATCTCCGGAATCGCCTTTGACGATCCCGCCATGGTGGACCAGGCGAAGATAGGCGTGTTCGGCGCGTCCCTCGCGGCGGGCGCGGCGGGATACCTGTTCCTCCGCTTCACAAGCGCCGGGCGCGCCGACGCATCGTGAAAAGCCCAAAACTGGAAGCGCTACAACGTCTGTGCGGGAGGATGAACAATAATGACAGTATCGCCGAAGATAAACCCCTTCCTCTGGTTTGACGGCCAGTGCCAGGAGGCGGCAGAGTTCTACGTCTCGGTGTTCCCCGACTCCCGGATACTGGGCAGCGAGGATCTGCAGACCGGCCCCGCCAAGGGCAGCGGGTTCGTGGAGTTTGAGATTGGCGGCCTGAAGTTCGCGGCCGTGGACGGCGGCCCGATGTACAAGTTCACGCCCGCCATATCCTTCGTTGTCCCGTGCGAATCCCAGGAGGAGATAGACTACTACTGGGAAAGGCTCTCGGAGGGTGGAGAGAAGGGCCAGTGCGGCTGGCTGGTGGACAGGTTCGGGGTGTCCTGGCAGGTAATCCCCGCGGCCCTTGGCGAGCTTATGGAGAGCGCGCCGGAGACCGTCATGGAGGCGCTGCTGACAATGCAGAAGATAGACATTGAGCAACTGCGCCAGGCGGCAATGGGTTAGCGCGTGTATAGATGCCGATGATAGATGAAATTGGCGCCCACCCCGCCGATGGCCGACCCCTCCTTCAAGCGGAGACCCGCGAGGAGTGGCGCGGCTGGCTTGGGCAAAACCACGATAAGTCGGACGGCGTCTGGCTTGTCTCCTGGAAGAAGGCCGCGGGCAAGCCCTTTGTCCCGTACACGGACAGCGTTGATGAGGCGCTGTGCTTCGGGTGGGTGGACTCCAGGCCCAACAAGCTGGACGAAGACCGGGCCATGAGGCTCTTCACGCCCCGCAATCCCAAGAGCCCCTGGTCGCGCATCAACAAGGAGAAGGTGGAGCGTCTGATGCAGCAGGGGCTGATGGCTGAGGCCGGCGTCAGGCTGGTTGAGGCGGCCAAGTCGGACGGCTCATGGACCGTCTATGATGAGATAGAGGACCTGGTCATACCACCGGATCTGGCCTCCGCGCTGGTGGAGAACAACACAGCCGCGGCCTTTTTCCAGAGCTTCCCCGACTCCTCCAAGAAGAACATCCTCTGGTGGATAAAGTCGGCCCGGAGGCCGGAGACTAGGGCTGCGCGGGTGGCCCAGGCAGTGGAGCTGGCGGCAAAGAACCGGATGGCCAACCACCCCAAGGGTCGCGACCAGGGGCCAAAGCCCCGCGCCGGCTGAGACCCGTTAGCTGCTGCCCCCACGCTCAGGCGCGTCCAGGCCCGCGGCCTGCCTGAAAGTGCGCGTCAGGTCCTCAATGAAAATCCGGTCAAAGTCGCCGTAGTGGCCGCTGTTCTCGTCGTCCTTCAGGGGCTCCGCCCACATGTACCTGACGTCCCGCCAGTCGATAGGGAACTGAGGCTCATCAAAGAAGTGCCTTACGGCGTCAAAGGGGCTGGTCGCCTCCACGTAGCCCATCATCTGGAAGTTCTCGTAGATGTTGCCCGAGCGAGAGAGGAACTCCCCCTTCATGGCAGCCAGCACGATGAACTTTGGCATACGAGCCTCCTCAGCAGCAAGCGCCGATACGGAATGGTGGAATCATAAGCTGGCCTTTGGATGTAGGTCAATGCCGACGGATTGAATGAGAGCCGGCAACTACTATCGAATCGTCATGCCCGTGACGACGGGCATCCAGGAGGGGTGCGGTGTGGACTCCCGACTCCTCGGGAGTGACAGTATGGCCCACCCTACAACCCGCTTGGTACCGCATTCTCCATCAGCTCTATGCGGGTGATGCGCCCCCGGCCGTCAACCTCCACAGCCACCAGATCGATGCGCCACTGCTCCGGCAGGTCCGATCTTGACTGCATGTACGTCTCCGCAGTGGCAATGAGCTTCCGCTCCTTGTCCGGCGTTATCGACTCCTCGGGAGACCCAAAGTTCCCGCCGCTCCGGGTGCGCACCTCCAGGAACACCAGGCAGTCACCCTCCTGCGCGATGATGTCCACCTCGCCGTAGGGACAACGGAAGTTGGTGTCCAGGATGGCGTAGCCCCTGCTCTCCAGGTAGCCCCTCGCCGCCCGCTCCCCCGCCTCCCCCAGCCGTATGCGGCGGCCGCCGTCAGCCATAGCGGGCGTCCTCCACGGCCCGCACGGGCGCAAAGGAGCGCCGGTGAATCGGGCACGGCCCCAGGCTGCGCAGCCGCGCCAGGTGTGCCGGCGTGGGATACCCCTTGTGCGCGGCGAAGCCGTAGCCCGGGTGCCTGGCGTCCTCCTCCGTCATCAGCCTGTCACGGGTGACCTTGGCAACTATGGACGCCGCCGCTATCGACAGGCACTTGCGGTCCCCCTTGATGATGGCCTTGAACGGCAGGCCGCTCTCCGGCAGCTTCACGGCGTCGATGAGCAGGAAGCCGGGAGGCTCCGGCAGCCCGCGTATGGCCCGCAGCATGGCCTCCCTGGTGGCAGGCACAATGCCCAGGGCGTCCACGTCCTCCGACGAGACAACACCCGCAGACCAGCCAATGCCCGACTCCCGCATGTGGCTAAAGAGAGTCTCCCTCTGCTTAGCAGTCAACTGCTTGCTGTCCCGCACACCCGCCAGCCAGGGCAGGCTAGCATCAACGGGAAGCACGACAGCCCCGGCCACCACCGGCCCGGCCAGCGGCCCCCTGCCCGCCTCGTCTACGCCGGCGACTGCGCGGTGGCCCAGGGCTCGCAGCGCCATCTCCTCATCAAGGTTTGGTGGTGGATTCAAGATCTACCTTAGAGCCTCGTAAACGCTTTAGGGAACTCAGTCTCATTAAACAGGATTCTAAATGTGCCTTTGACCGGGCCATCACTAACTTGCATTTTACCTACGTTGAAAGCATTCTCCAGTGTCTCAAATACTTTTTTCTTGTACTCAGTGTCCGGGTGGCCTCTCAGGTGTTCCCCTTTCGTTTCAAAGACCAGCAGGTGAGGCTTACCATAGGTTTCACCCGCCATGGCAATGAAGTCAGGGTAAATCCGTTCACGCTTCCACCCCCGCAGGTAATATTCCTGATGCTGTCGTACTCCAACTCTATGCCACCATCGTAATGCCCTTCGCTCATCAATATAGCGGGCAAAGCTGTGTTCTAGTATAGAATCAAATTGGCGTTCAAAAAGAGGCTCAAACAGGCTCAACTGCAGAGGCCTGCCATAGTTAAGGAGCGTACGGTCGTCGGCTGTTGCGGGTATCTCGTAGGAATCCACCATACGATAGTTCGCCTCGCTTGACTCTAGATCGAAACGTATTTTGTTGTCCTTGAACAGCTTGTCTCGGAAGATTTTCTCCCCCTGTTTCTCCACCTCAAGTATTACGTGCTGCGAAAGTGAGTTCGCCAAATAGAGGCGTCTGTCATACGTAACTTCTTCACTTTCATCCGCTTCCCTTAGCTGGCGGAGTAGGTCTTGTACGATACGGGCAGCCTGCCAAGGATTCGGTACTATATCCGAAATATAGCGAGCGAAATACGATACTTTTATGGACTTGTCAATCTGCAATGCTTGGGGAGGGTAAAACAGCGGCTGAGTTTCACCCACGTCAACGGACGCCATCTGCATTTGGGGACCTTCGTGCATGGTGCTTTGTGGATTTGGAGCTTTTATCGCGTCCCAGTCCACGTCTGCTAAGATATGCTTCTGGTAGTCCAGTTCACACCATCCATCACCTTCAGCATGGAGCACTCTGGGAAGGAATATGTCTAGACCACGAAACTGCTCCCGTCTTAGCACCGGGACGGGCTTAGCAGTCAAGTACTGATCGCTTCTCACGTCGTCACCAAGCCCAGTAAAGCCTTCCTGTTCCAAGCCGTTCTTAACTCGCTGCACGGCAATCCCTACATCAGTGTTACAACAATAGACGTAGCATTGGTCTAGAGTCTCTCGTCCGGTGCGTCGCGCATTTGGCTGACGCATCACACGCCCAACCAACTGTGTTATAGCGCGCTGCGCTCTGGTATTGTCCAGCATTACCAACAAATACGCGAATGGGCAGTCCCAACCCTCCATGAGAGCAGATTGGGTAATAATCCAGCGCACCTGTGACTCTTCCGATAGTAAATCCTCGCGGCCTAACTCATCATTCTTAGCCGCCTTCACACGAATGGAGTCAGGAGGTACACTCAAATTCTGAATAAGATGCTTCCGCACATCCTCAGCATGGACATGTTCTCCATCTTGCTGGTCTTTCCCTGTACGCTCCACACGCACTACCGCGATGGGTCTAATGTAGCGCCCCTCACCCATCTGTAACGATTGCGCTTCTTTGGAAAGCTCTTCCAATTTCTCCGCAGATTTGTTCAGTGTGTATTTCCACTCGGCGCTGACATAAGACGTAACTTTCACAGGCAGCTTGATCATCTCCTCAGCTTTAAGGTCAACGCCGGAAACATCAACAAGTAGGTTACTCTTACGCCGACTGGGAGTGGCAGATAGCTCTATAACCAAGCTGGGATCCAGTTGCCCTACCCAGTTCATCAGCTTATCGCTGGATTCCGCGGAATTGCCATATGCCTTGTGCGCTTCGTCCAGCACCACCACAGGTCTATGTATCTTAAACACATTGAGCAGGCTATGGCTGACCGGTCCATCTGCGGAGGTACGGTTCAGGTCGGGGTACCGCTTCAGCAGGCGAGAATCAGCAAGTGCGTCATCACTATCAGGAAACAGGGTGGGATAGCGTCCAGAATCTCTGAACATACGATAAAAGCTATTGTTGTTCTTATGGTTGGCGGACTGCATTGACACCAACATAACGCACATGTAATGGGCGATGTCAGAGGCTGTAAAAGGATCATCCTTCTCCAGCATTTTGACGCGCCCGCCGCTGGCCCGCTCCAGCATTTGCCTATACGGGTGCTCTCGGTTCCACAACGCGGCTTTTGTCTGTTGGTAGATGGCGGTGGATGGCACCATCCACAGATTTAGCCCTGTGGGGCGATTGAGACGCTCCAGCGCTGCGGCTGCAACCAAGGTTTTGCCGCCACCAGTGGGAATCTTGAAACACACGTGCGGTATAGGACGCTCAGCTTCATCTCTGCGATCAACATAATCTCCTGCGCTCTCGGCTACGCTTCCAGACGCCTTCAATGCCATCCAGGCATTCTTGGGGTAGTTGCTGAGCTCTTCTGGAACAGGCAACCCAGCACCGCGTAGAGCCTCAATCCCCCTGTTGGACCCTTCCTCTGCCTCGCGAATAGCATCAAGCCACCGTCCGAACGCGTCCAGGGTGCGAGACTGGTACTCTTTCAGCTCCATTTGCCCTTATCTCACCCTGTCCTGTAAAGCTCATACGGCAACTGGCAGAATGTAATGCGCATATTGGTAAGTTCCCGTTGGCCTATGTACTTGGCAGCCGCAAAGACAACGGCCTCTTTGTCATTTTCGAGAGCGGCACTTATGCGGTTGACCCTTTCCTCATTTAGGACAGCCTTGTTACTACGCAGAAACTCGACACCCGGTTCGTAGACCAGGTAATAATTTTTGTTGCCGTTGGTGTAGAACAAACCATCCTCATTCTGAGGTTTCAAGCTGGTTTCTCCGGCAGATATTCCGGAGTCCGTATGCAGCAGATAGGCGGCCAACGCAGCATAATCAGGCAGAGCTTCTCCCGTCAGCATACCCTCCAGTTCAATGGGGGACCCTAGAGTACAGTAGCTGAAGGAGCCTCCCAAGCCTTTCCTTAGGGATTTGTCTTTAGTATTCGGGACTCCATTGATGACGCGGCGCACCCGCTCGGCGGTTACAGTGTCAGCATAGTCTTCACACTCGACTAGGATGAACTTGCGGTTGCCTCCGTCTTCCTGGTTCAGGGCGAGTACGGCATGAGCAGTAGTGCCACTGCCGGCAAAGGAGTCCAAGATAATGGAATCGGGGTCTGAGGCGATGCGCAAGATGCGGTCTACTAACCCGACTGATTTAGGATTATCGAAGGGATTGTCGCTTTCGTAAAATATCTCCTTAATCAACTTTCGGGCAGAATCTGTATGGCCTACTTCATCATGAGGCCAGATTGTAAGGGGAACCACACCCTGTTGAACTTCTTGCAAATACCTCTTTAACTGTGGTCTGCCTCTACCCTTCTTACCAAAAAATACACGTCCTTCATCTATCCAAAGAGCCATAGTCTCTGGAGGTACTCGCCAGCATGTACCCTGAGCTGGGGTATGTGACTGGCCAGTATTGGGATTAATCACAGGGTAATCGTACTCTGGGGAATAGCTTTTAGCAGTTAAATTGTCGGTCCTCCAAGGCCCTTTGCCGTCTTGGTCATCGTACCTGAACCGTTTATTCTGTTTCTCAGTGCGTGGGAGTAGATTTCTATCCCACCCTGTACTTGTGGTAGCGTCCCATCGATTTTTGGCATAACAAAGGACAAAGTCATGATTATCAGAAAAATACTTAGCGTCATTGGTTGGTGCGTATTTTTTTGCCATACAAAATTTGTGATAAAGTTCCTACCGCCAAAAATCTCGTCTATTAGCATCCGCAGGTGATGCTGTTCGTTGTCGTCTATGGATATGAAAATCACTCCATCGTCGGAAAGTAGCTCTTTCAGCAGATGGAGGCGGGGCCACATCATGCAGAGCCATTTGTCGTGGCGTTCCAAGTCTTCACCGTCAACCGGGCTGTTATGCTTCAACCACTCCTTCATAAGAGGGCTGTTTACGTTGTCGTTATAACTCCAGTCCTTGTTGCCGGTGTTGTAGGGCGGATCTATGTATATGCACTTGACGCGGCCGGCGTAGCGAGGGAGCAGCGCCTTCAGCGCGTGCAGGTTGTCACCGTGGATAATGAGGTTGTCGTCAGCGCCCGTCGAATTCAGGGAGCGTGTGGAGTCCGGAATGAGGGGCCGGTAGGGAACGGTGCGATGGTGGGCATAGATATGCTGCTTGCCTTTGAACTCCAGCGTAGGCATAGAATTACCCCCGTATAATCACATCGTGTGAATAATATCACTCGCTTTAGGACAGGTAAAGACTGGCCGGAAATACGCCTCTCCCTCCCCATCCCGTGCTATAATAGCTCCACGATTCTCAGCCCCAACCGCCAACCACGCAAGGGCAGCCGGAGGTGGCCTGATGTCGGAGATGGCGCTTTCAGACGTGCGCGTCCTGGACCTGACCCGGCACGTCGCCGGGCCCTTCTGCACCAAGATGCTGGCCGACTACGGCGCGGACGTCATCAAGGTGGAGCGTCCCGACGGCGGCGACTTCACCCGTCGCATGGGCCCCTTCCCGGACGACGTGCCACACCCTGAGAAGAGCGGCCTCTTCCTGCACCTCAACACCAACAAGCGCGGCGTGACCCTCAACCTCAAGAGCGCCACGGCCCGCGGCATGCTCCTGGAGCTTGTCAAGCGGGTGGACGTGGTGGTGGAGAACTTCGCCCCAAGGGTCATGCCCTCCCTGGGCCTGGCCTACGAGGACCTGGAGCGGGTGAACCCCGGCGTGATTCTGGTCTCCATCTCCAACTTCGGGCAGACGGGGCCTTACCGCGACTACAAGGCCAGCGAGATTGTGCTTCACGGCATGGGAGGCAATCTGCGAAGCCTGGGGCTGCCTGAGCGCGAGCCGGTCAAGTACGGCAGCCACGTCGCTCTTAGGCAGTCGGGCCTCATCGGGGCCGCGGCGACTGTGGCCGCCCTCTTCACCCGCGAGGCGCGCGGCGGCGAAGGCGAGCACGTCGATGTCGCAATAGTCGAGACCCAGGCCGGCTCCCAGGACCGCAGAGCGCCCCAGCTTATGACCGCCCAGTTCGTGAACCAGGTGTTCCCACGCCGTGCGCCGGGGGCCACGATGGCGTCGGGGACGTTCCCGTGCAAGGACGGCTACGTCAACGTCACCGGCGGAGGAAACCGCTTTCCCAGGGCGCTGGAGATGCTGGGCAGGCCGGAGCTTATAGAAGACCCTCGCTTCGCAACGCCGGAGGCTCGGCTCAACCCGGAGAACTCGGAGGACTTCAACCGGGAGATTCTCATGCCCTGGCTCATGCAGCACACCATGCAGGAGGTTTGGACGCTGGCGCAGAAGGCGCACGTGCTGTCCGGCCCCATCTACAACTCCAGGGCGCTTATGGACGACAGCCACTTCCGGGACCGGGGGATGTGGGTCGACATCGACCATCCCGTAGCAGGGCGGTACACCTACCCGGGACGACCCATCATCATGGGCGAGACGCCCTGGCAGCTGCGACGACCCGCGCCGCAGCTTGGGGAGCACAACGAAGAGGTCTTCGGCGACGCGCTGGGCTACGACGGCCAGAGCCTGGCGCGCCTGCGGGGACTGGGCGTAATCTAGTCGGGCCGGAAGGCCCCGGGAGGAGAAGCAAATGAGCAAGCTGCCTTTGGAGGGAGTACGGATTGTGGAGCTGACCCACATCTTCGCCGGGCCGTATGCCACCATGCACCTGGCCGACTGGGGAGCAGACCTCATCCGGCTGGAGACCGTCATGTCGCTGGTGCTTGGAACGCGGGGCCAGCACGCCAAGGTGTCCAAGGAGATGATTGAGCAGTCCAAGCTGGCGGGAACGGGCGCAGGTGTCTTCCCAAACTGGGACCCGGGGCCTCGGCCCTGGAACCGGTCAACCAGCATGACGTCCACTGGCCGGAACAAGAAGAGCATGACCGTGGACCTTCTGAGGCCGGAGGGCCTGGAGATCCTGGGGAAGCTGATAGCCAAGTCGGACGTGTTCATTGAGAACAACGTGCCGGAGACTATGGATAAGCTGAAGATCACCTACGACTGGCTGCGGGAGTGGAACCCGCAGATAATCATGGTGCGGATGCCGGCCTTCGGCCTGTCCGGGCCTTACACCAACTTCCGGTGCCTGGGGATGCACGTGGACGGCGTGTCGGGCCACTCCTACACGCGGGGCTACCCGGACGAGGAGCCCCACCGGCGCGGGGAGACCGTCGCGGCGGATGCGGCGGCGGGGGCGGCGGGTTGCTTCGCCGTGATGACCGCTCTGTGGCATCGCAGGCGCACGGGCAAGGGGCAACTGATTGAGATGCCATTAGCTGAGAACTTCATCCCCTTCATGGCGGAGTCCATTATGGACTACAACATGAACGGGCGCGTCCGCGAGAGCATGGGCAACAAGGACAGGTGGATGGCGCCCCACGGCGTGTACCCATGCCGGGGCGAGGACAAGTGGATTACCCTGGCCGTCGGCAGCGACGAGGAGTGGCATGGACTGTGCGAGGTGATGGGCGACTCGGAGCTGGCCGTAGACCCGCGCTTCAGGGACACGGACGCGCGGTGGAGAAACCAGGACGAGCTTGACCCCATCATCATCGAGTGGACGAGGCAGCAGGACCACCGGGAGGTGTTCAACAGGCTCCAGGCCCGGGGCGTTCCGTCCGGCCCCATCCTGGACGAGCTTGAGGCGCTGGAGGACCCCCACATGGTGGACCGGGGCTACTACCAGCCGCTGGAGCACGCGGAGATGCCCACCATCAAGTACCACGGCCCCCTGTGGAGCATGTCCAAGACGCCCAACAAGCTCCGCAAGGCACCGCCCCTCCTTGGAGAGCACAACCCCTACGTGTATCGGGAGGTCTTGGGCGTGTCGGACGAGGAGTACGACCGCCTGGAGGCTGAGGGTCACATAGGCATGGACATACTGGAGACCCTTAGCTGATGAATGAGGCGAGGTTATCCTTGCTGACCGCTCTCAGGTATAATGGAGAAGAGAGATGACAGACGGGACAGTAATGGACAAGTTCTGGGAAGCCTATCCGAACAGGATAAAGTGGAAGCGCCAGGAAGGCATAGGCGGCGAGGGCAGATTCAGCGATTGCTGGAAGCTCCAGTATCGCCCGCGAGCTACAATTTACTTTCGGGATGAAGAGCGGGGCAATATAGCCAGGATCGCCGGGAAAGCCACCTTCTTTCCAAAATCACTACAGAATTACCTGGCTGACAAGCAAGTGCCGCGCCGCCAAGAGAACGGTTACTGGGACTGGCTCATTGGGCCGGAACACGTTGATCAGGCGCTTGATATTCTAATACGTCCGGGGGAAAGCGCAGGCAGATAAGAATTGACTAGGGAAATGACGTATCGGGCGGCGGCATGGGACCTGCTCCAGCAGGCGTATATTGAGTGGGACGCAGGTGACACTAGGCAAGCGTCTGAGAAGGGGTGGGGCGCGGCAGCTCAGATGGTAAAGGCGGTGGCGGAGAAGAGGGGATGGGGACACAATAGCCACGGCCTATTGTGGAAGGCCATTGAGGATCTGTCTGCGGATCCGGCGGAAGAGGACTTGGCCAATCTGTTCAAAGTGGCAGACGGCCTTCACAAGAACTTCTATGAGAACTGGATGCCGGCGCTATCAGTGCGTGAGGACTTGGAGCACGTGGAGTCGCTGCTGGAGCATCTGCAACTGATGCTGGAGGATTAGAGCGGGCTAGATGACAGACGCTTCTGTAGACAGAATCGCCGGCGCGGCCCGCGAAATCCACGACAACATTGCGCGGGTCATTGTGGGCAAAGCGGACGTGGTGGAGCTGGCGCTGGTGGCCATTCTGTGCGAGGGGCACATCCTGATAGAGGACGTGCCCGGCATTGGCAAGACGATGCTGGCCCGGTCGATAGCGCGCTCTCTGGGCTGCTCCTTCAATCGCATCCAGTGCACCCCGGACCTCCTTCCGTCGGACGTGACCGGCACGTACATCTACAACCAGAAGACCAACGACTTCGAGTTCCGCTCCGGGCCTGTCTTCGCCCAGGTTCTCCTGGCAGACGAGATCAACAGGGCCACGCCCCGCACGCAGTCGGCCTTCCTTGAGGCTATGGAGGAGCGGCAGATAACGGTGGAGGGCGAGACGAGGCCCCTGCTTCGTCCATTCCTGGTGCTGGCAACCCAGAACCCCGTGGAGCTTGAGGGCACGTTCCCCCTGCCGGAGGCGCAGCTTGACCGCTTCCTGCTGCGGGTGCGCATGGGCTACCCGGACGAGGCAGAGGATGAGCTGATCATGGAGCGTTTTGCCCAGGGCAACCCCATCGGTGAGCTGGCTTCTGTGGTCAACGCAGAGCAGCTGCTGGAGCTGCAACGGGCCTGCCGCGAAGTGCTGGTGGACGCCGACGTTCGACAGTACATCATCAAGCTTGTCCACGCCACGCGCCAGCATCCCCAGGTTGAACTTGGCGCAAGCCCGCGCGCCATGCTGGGGATGCTTCACACGGCCCAGGCCCTGGCCGCCATCCGCGGCCGCAGCTTCGTCATACCGGACGACGTCAAGCAGCTGGCGCCCTACGTCCTGGAGCACCGCATCATCCCACACTCCCAGAGCCACCTGCGGGGCCACACCGCCGCCGACATCCTGAGCGAGGTGCTTGAGTCCGTCGCCGTGCCCGTGGAGGAGGAAGAGGCAGCCGACGCGAGCGCCGGGGGCTAGCGGTGCTGGGCAAAGCCTGGCTCTACATCACACTGGCGATACTGGTGGCCGCGGTCGCTCTGCAGCACGCGCTGCTCCTGCTAATAGCCCTGTTCTTCTTCATCGCCTCCGGCGTCGCCCGGCTGTGGGCGCGCTACGCCCTGGAGCGGGTGGAGTACAGCCGCCGCCTGAGCGAGACCAGGGTGTTCTTCGGCGAGACGGTGACTTTGGACATGCGCATCGCCAACGCCAAGATACTGCCCCTGCCCTGGGTTCACGTCCAGGACGACGTGCCGGAAGACCTGTCCTTCCTCACGGTGCGCACCACGCCGGGGCACAGGTCCGGGCGCGCCTTCCTCTCCACCTTCCTGTCGCTGATGTGGTACCACCGCCTCACCCGCCGCTATCCCGTGCAGTGCCTCCGGCGCGGCTACTTCACCTTCGGGCCGGCCACCGTGCGCTCCGGCGACCTCTTCGGCTTCTTCCACCGGGAGATGGAGGAGGAGAAGCGCGACTACCTGCTCGTCTACCCCAAGGTTGTCCCCCTGGAGGACCTGGGCATCCCGTCCAGGGACCCCTTTGGCGACATTCGAGTGCGACGACACCTTCACGAAGACCCCGTCCGCGTGGTATCGACCCGCGAGTACGTCCCGGGCGACCCGCTCAAGCGCATCCACTGGAAGGCGAGCGCACGCCTGCAACGACTGCAGAGCCGCGTCTTTGAGCCGACCACCACAGTCGACCTGGCGCTGTTCCTGGACGTGCGCACCGTGGGCGTGCGCATCTGGGGCCGCGTGGAACGCCTCCTGGAGACGGGAGTGATGACCGCCGCATCCATCGCAAATCACGCCCTGAAACAGGGCTACAGGCTGGGGCTGTACGCCAACGAACCCTACCTCTTCTCCGAGGGCATGATAAGGCTCGCGCCCTCCGACCACCCCGACCAGCTGCAGCGGACCCTGGAGGCCCTGGCCCAGGTGCAGGGGTGGCCGTCCATGCCGGTAGAGCAGCTTCTGAACCGGGAGGCCAGAAACCTGCCGGGGTCGGCTACGCTGACGGTGATCACCGCGGAGCCTACAGAGTCGCTTCTCGCGACCCTCAACCGCTTCCGGCGGGCCGGCCGCCGGGTGGCGTTGGTCCTGGTGGGAGAGCAGGATGACGGCCTTGCCCTGAACGGCATGCCCGTCTACCACGTCTCCGGGGATGTATACACCCAGCAGCTGGAGTCCGTGCAACTGAGACAGGCAGAAGGCGGAGGGCTGTAATGTCTGGCGCAAGGCGGTTCACGGGAGCGCTGCGGCCGGACGCGGCGCGCGCCATCCCGCCCCTGGGGGCGCTCATGGAGACGCTGTGGGCGTACCCCTGGTTCGTCTGGGCCGGTGACTGGGACTTTGTGGAGTGGCCCGAGCCACCCCTGGCCCTTGCAAGCGCGGTACTGCTGACATTCGCGGCAATGCTCATGTCCCGCGGCGCGCTGGCGCGAAGCTGGACGACAGTGAGGACGATATCGGTCGTGCTGCCCGCCCTCCTCCTTCTGACGGCGCTCGTAGTGCGACTGGACCTGGACGGCGGACACGCGCTCTGGGACTCCGGCTGGTGGTCATTCGCCGTCGAGAGCCGGGCGGCAATCTTCGGCGCGCTGGCCTTTGGCGCGTACCTGCTGTGGCGGGGAATAATCATCGGGATGGAGACCCCCTCCTTCGATGTCATCTATCGCAGGTTCCTGTTCGGCCTTCTGGCCCTGGTCACCCTTCTGGCGCTCAGGGGCCTAATTCCCGGCGCAGACGAAGGCCAAAACGTGCTGGAGTCAACCGGCTTCTACGTTGCCGGGTTCCTGTGCATAGGGCTGCTCTCCATGGGGCTGGTCAACCTGAGAGCCGTTTGGGAGGAGATGCGCCGCCGTGACGAGGCGTCAGGCGCGGTGAGCCGGCGGTGGTTCTCCATGCTCATGGGAGTGGTATTCGGCATCATCGCAGTTTCCCTTGTCGCCGCCAGCGTCTTCTCCTTCAACCTCGCAGTGGCGCTGCTCCACCCCCTGAGACTGCTGGGCGACCTGCTGATCACCCTGTTCATATACGTGGTTGCGTTGCCCCTGGGGTTTATAGCCGCGTTGCTGATATACGTGTTCCGATTCCTGGCCAGCCTCCTGCCTCAAGGCGAGCCTCCGCAGCCACTGGGCATACCCGGCCCGGCAGACGTACAGGGTTTCGTGGAGGGCCAGGACACGAGCAGCCTTCCGCCCGAGGCGGCGCTCATCCTGAAGTGGGGCCTCGTTGCCCTGGTGGTTCTGGCCGTCCTCTTCATCCTGGCCCGCGCCCTCTTCCGCTACGCCAGTGGCAGACGTCGCGAGGAGGACGTTGACGAGGTGAGTGAGTCGCTTTGGACGTGGGAAGGGTTCAAGGCTGACATGCGCTCCTTCCTGTCGCGGCTCTTTGGGAGATTCAGGAGGGAGAAGGCTGCCGTCCCCGTTGCGGCCACTCCCCCACCACCGATAGCCAGGGAGACGGACACGGCCATCGTGTTCAGCGTCCGAGACATATACCGGGGGTTGCTGTGGGAGATGCGCCGCGTTGGAGTCCCACGCCGCAGGCCGGAGACGCCCAGCGAGTACAGGGACCGGCTTGAGGCAAGTCTCACGTCGGAGGACGAGGCGCTAGAGGCCATCACCCAGGCCTACATAGAGGAGCGGTACGGCCAAATGAACGCCGACGGCGAGCGGCTGAGCGCACTCAACCGCTCCTGGCGCTCTCTGAGGGCAGTCCTGCGTCGTGAACAGACGTAGGCTAGCGCGCGGCCAGCATATTGTAGGCTAGGGCCAGCATTGTCCTGGTACTGTTCATCAGACTGGCAACGCCTATGGACTCGTCCGTGCCGTGGGCGCGGGTGAGGCTGGGGTCGTCGTCCGGGTGGGCGGCGTTGTAGCCGTACGTCACCACTCCCAGATTGCGAGTGAACCTGGAGTCGGTGAAGCCCGTGCTGATGGACGGCACCATCTGGACGTCGTCCATGCCCAGGGCGCGGGCGGTCGCGCCCCTGATGTGCTGGGCAAAGGGCGTCTCAAAGGGAGATGAGTTGGGAACGGCCATGTAGTCTATCTCGTACTCAACGCCGGGGATCCCGCCAAGCACCCCGTCAAGCTCACGGCGCAGGTAGTCGTCTGTCTGGTGCGGCAGCGTCCTCACGTCGCAGGTCAGGCGTATGGACTCAGGCACGCTGTTGGACTTGATACCGCCCTGCACCATCGTGGGCGTCACGGTCATGCGGGAGAGGGCGCGAAGCGTGGAGGACAGCTGCGGGTTGTCGGCCTCCAGCTCTGCGATGATATCGTCGACGTTCTCCGGCGACGCCCTGTGCTCTATGGCAAGGGTAGAAAGGTGCTGGAACAGGCTCGTCGACGTGTCGCGCTCCGCCTCGTACGCCTGGATGCGCGTCAGCACCTGGGCCAGGGGGTAGAGGGCGTTGTCGCCGCGCCAGGGAATGGAGGCGTGGGCGCTGGCGCCCCTTATGTCGATCTCCACCTGGAGGCGACCCTTCTCACCAACGCCAAGCGCGTAGACAAAGCCCGCGCCGACCCTGATGGGCACTCCGCCGCCCTCGTTCACGGCAAAGGGCGCGGTAATCCTCTCAGGATGGTTCTGGGCCAGCCACCCGAAGCCGTACCGGCCGCCGTGCTCCTCGTCCGCGCCCGCGGCCAGGATGAGGCTGTCCTGAAGAGCCACGCCGTTGCGCTTCAGCAGGAGTGTCGCCATAAGCTGGGCGGTAAGCAAGCCCTTGCAGTCGGTGGCGCCGCGGCCGTAGATGCGCCCATCCGAGAGCGTTGCGCTGAAGGGAGGGAATCTCCACTTGCTCTCGTCTTCAATAGGCACAACGTCAGTATGGGACATGAACATCAGGCCCGGCCTGCCGGATGCGCCCTCCAGCCCGGACAGCAGGTTGCCCCGGTTCGGGGCGGACTCCATGATGTCGGAGTGAATGCCGTCCCGCGCCAGCAGGTCCCGGGCGTACTCGCACACCGGGGTCTCGTTGCCGGTGGGCATGAATCCCGTGTTCACCGACGGGATACCGACCAGATCCCTGTGAACGGACATTATCTCGTCCGCGTTGCGACCCACCTGTGAGAGTAAATCGTCCAAACCAGCCATGTGCCCTCCGTTCGGATCAACTGTCCTCGTACATGTCCTCCCGTCTGAGGCTGAGGCCCTCCGGCCACACCGCTGTGGGGTGGGCCGGCCATATCTCATCAAGGTTGAAATCGGGTATGTCCTCCGGCCCGCTGAGCTTCAAGAACACAAGCGTCTCCGCGTCCATGTCAACCTCTGACGTCTTCCATCCGGCATCAATCCAGAGTGAAGTGATCAAGAGGCCGTTGACAAGCTCCTTGTTTGACCACCACCCCCTGTCTTTACGCGCAAAATCAGGCAGCCTGAAGCCGATTATCGACTCTATCTCGTCAAAGGTAGTCTCCCACTCTTTGACCTGAAGGCCACACAAATGTGTATACAGTTTCTTGTACTCCTGCAGGTTCTCCATGTAACTCCCTCGTATCAGAGGACTCTCCAAGTAGAATTGTACTTGCCCAACACGCACTGGGCAAGCGCAGCATCGTCGTATTGACCGCAGCAAGGGGCTGCAAATATACTGCTATCGTACCTGTGCCACCCCTTGAACCCTCAAGTCGTTTCCAGGAGGACGTTATGCCTACCATTACAATCGACGGCGTCAGCATAAAGTACGAGGAGATGGGCAGCGGCCAGCCGGTTGTCCTTACGCCGGGCGGCAGAAGCGGCATGGAGGCAGTCAGAGGGCTTGCGGAGCGCATGGCTCCCCACTACCGCGTCATCATATACGACAGGCGCAACTGCGGCGCCTCCGACGTGGTGATCGGCGGCGAGCCGTCGGAGCAGGAGGTCTGGGCGGACGACCTGAACGAGCTCCTCAGCAGGCTGGGCGCATCGCCCGCCTACGTGGGCGGCGGCTCAGCCGGGTGCCGTGTGGCGCTGCTCCTGGCCCTGCGACATGCTGAGGCGGTCAAAGGTCTCCTACTATGGCACGTCACGGGTGGCGCGGTGGCCGCCGAGCGGCTGGGCTACAACTACTACGAGCAGTTCATCGAAGACGCAGAGCGGGACGGGATGAAGGGCGTAGTAGAGAGCGAGTTCTTCGCAGAGCGCATTGCTGAGAACCCCTCCAACCGCGAGAGGCTGCTGGCCATGGACGTCCAGGAGTTCATTGCCGTCATGCGCAGATGGCGCACCTTCTTCACGGCTGACAAGCCCGTAATCGGCGCTACGGAGGAGGAGCTCAAGCGCATCCAGGTCCCTATGGTCATCATACCCGGCGACGACGAGGTGCATCCCAGGGCCGTCGGCGAGAACCTGCATCGTATCCTGCCACACTCGGAGCTGCACCCGCCCGTTTTCACTCCCGAGGAGGCGGAGAGCCTCAGGCAGCAGGACGCCGACAGGTTCGTCGATATCGGACATGAGCGGAGAGCCACCATCTATCTGCCCTTCCTTGAGAAGCTGGCAAAGGCCGAGGTCACTGTCGCCTAGCCAGCTTCCCGGCACAAAGACTGAATGACAAGGAGGAAGCCACATGACCCAGGCGCAAGTCCCCTCTGAGGAAGAAGTCTTTGGGTATGTCAAGACTCTGAGCAACTGGGGAAGGTGGGGGCCGGACGACCAGCTGGGCACCATCAACCACATTGGGCCGGAGCAGCGCAGGCAGGCGGCTGCCCTGGTCAAGGACGGCGTGTCGGTCTCGTGCGCCAGGACCATCACCTACGAGCGCGCGCCGGACTCCAACTCCGTAGCCATTCACTATATGACCCGCTCCGGCGAGGGGTTCGCCAACCAGCCGGAGACCTTCCCCCCGGCTTCCCAGGGCAGCGGTGACTTCATCGGCCTGGCGTTTCACGGGTACAGCATCACCCACATTGACTCCCTCTGCCACATTTTCTGGAACGGCCAGATGTACAACGGCCAGTCATCGGCGCTGATTACCAGCAGCGAAGGGGCGACCGCGGAGTCGATTGAGCTGCTCCAGGACGGGGTGGTCAGCCGCGGCGTGCTGCTGGACGCGCCACGACACCGGGGCGTGAAGTGGCTGGACCTCGGAGAGACCATCCTGCCCTCAGAGTTGGACGCAATCGAGGAGGAGCAGGGAGTCCGCGTGCGGGAGGGCGACATACTCCTCGTGCGCACGGGGCACTACCGCCGACGCAACGAGGAGGGCCCCAGGCCCATAGACGACGGCTGGCCGGGGTTGCACGGGGCTTGCCTGCCCTGGGTCAGAGAGCGCGGCGTGGCGGTCCTGGGCGGCGATACCGTGAGCGATCCCAGCCCCAGCAGCTATCCCAACCTGCGAATGCCTTTTCACCAGATAGGCATCCCTCACATGGGCCTGTGGCTCATCGACAACGCCAACCTGGAGGAGCTGGCCGCCGCCTGCGAAGAGAGGGGTCGATGGGAGTTCCTGCTCACCGTCGCTCCCCTGCGCATCCGCTACGGCACAGGCTCCCCCATAAACCCAATAGCGCTGTTCTAGGAGAATCCGCAAGACGCGGGAGCCTTTCGCCCAGGAATCCTCACCGTCAGGAGGGTAAGTCATGGAAGAGCAGCCACTCTCGGACCTGCGGATCATAGACCTGACCCACGGCATTGCGGGGCCGTACTGCACCAAGCTACTGGCCGACTACGGGGCCGACGTCATCAAGGTGGAGAAGCCCGGCTCCGGCGACTATGCCCGCGCCCTTGGCCCCTTCCCGGGCGACGTCCCGCACCCGGAGAAGAGCGGCATCTTCCTGTTCCTCAACACCAACAAGCGGAGCATCACCCTCGACCTCAAGACGCCTGAGGGCGTCGACGCGCTCAAGGCGCTGGTGAAGGACGCCGACGTGCTGGTGGAGAGCTTCCGGCCGGGCGTCATGGCCAGCCTGGGGCTGGACTACGAGACGCTCAAGGCCGTCAACCCCAACCTCGTCATGACCTCCGTGTCCAACTTCGGGCAGACCGGGCCCTACAGGGACTACAAGGCGTCGGAGCTTACCCTGTTCGGCATGGGCAACAGCATGACGCGCCTGGGGCTGCCGGACCGCTATCCCCTTAAGCTGGGAGGCAACCACGTCCAGTACCAGGCCGGGAACAACGCGGCAATGGCCACCATGTTCGCATGGTACGCCCGGAGGCACAGGGGCATGGGCGGGCAGCACGTGGACGTGTCGATTTTCGATACACAGATGGGATCGATAAACGGCCGCATGATGAGCATAATCGGGTACCAGTACAACGGGATGCGCGGCCGGCGGCTTGGGACGAGCGTGGCCGGGTATCCAAACGGCGTCTACCCGTGCAAGGACGGGTACATCTCCGTGGCCGGCGGCGGGCAGCGGTTCCCGCGAGTCGCCGCATCGGTGGGCCAGCCGGAGCTTGTGGAGCACCCGCTCTACGGCATAGCAAAGGGCGCGCAGAACCCCGACTACAAAGAGGAGTTCGAGACCACCATCTGGATTCCCTGGCTCATGCAGCGCACAAAGGAAGAGGTGGTGCAGCAGTGCCAGGCCAACGAGCTGCTGTGCACTCCCTATAACACCATAGACGACGTGGTGGACAACAACCCGCAGCTTGACGCCCGGGGCTATTTCACGGAGATTGAGCACCCGGAGGCCGGGGAGTTCCGATACCCCGGCTCGCCGGTGTTCACCGAGGGCCAGTGGTGGTGGATACGCAGGCCCGCGCCCCTTCTGGGCCAGCACAACCTGGAAGTGCTGCAAGCGCTTGACAGCGCGCGACAGCCCTCCACAGCGCACAGTCCATCCCCTTCCACAAGCGCAGATGGCTCCAGGCTCCCCTTGGACGGCGTCCGCATCATCGACATGACGGTGGTGCTGGCGGGGCCCTACGGCACAATGTTCCTGGGAGACATGGGCGCGCAGGTCATCAGGGTTGAGACCCTTCAGCAGCTATCGGCCACCAGCAGGGGGCAGTTCGCCCGGCCAAGCAAGGAGGCAGAGGCCAACGCGCCCATGTCCATGTACCCGGACAAGGACCCCGGCGAGAGGCCGTGGAACAGGTACGCCGGGTTCAACGCCCACGGGCGCAACAAGCACGGCATCACCATAGACCTGCGAACGCCGGAGGGCCAGGACGTCTTCCGCCGCCTGGTGGACATCAGCGACATGTTCATCGAGAACAACGCCGTTGGCTCCATCGCGCGCCTCGGCTTCACCTACGACGTGGTAAGCCGATGGAACCCGCGCCTCATAATGATATCCATCACCGGCTTTGGGCAGACGGGGCCCTGGGCAACGTACCGGGGCATCGGCACATCCTTCGAGGCCGCCTACGGCCACGCGTCGGTGATGGGCTACCCTGACATGGGGCCGGAGGGCGTGCCGCTGACCGTCCCGGCGGACGCCTGCACCGGCGTCACCGTCGCAATGGCGGCCACCATCGCCCTGCACCATCGCGAGCGCACGGGCAAGGGCATGTTCATCGACATCTCCCTGGGCGAGAACTTCCTGCCCCATCTGGGTGAGCTGTTCATGGACTACACCATCAACGGGCGAGTGGCAATCTCCCGCGGCAACAGGGACCCGTTGTTTGTGCAGGGCGTGTACCCCTGTAAGGGCGATGACGAGTGGATTGCCGTCTCCATCGGCAAGCACGACCACTGGAGCGCCCTGTGCAAGGTGATGGGGCGGCCGGAGCTGGCAAACGACCCGCGTTTCGAGAGCATGGCAGCCCTCCGGTCGAACCACGACGACGTCGACCGGATCATCGCGGAGTGGACGGCGGACAAGGAGCCGGTCGCTCTGTTCCACACGTTGCAGAAGGAGGGCGTAATCGCCGGATACCTGATGCACGAGCCCCACGCGCTCGCCGACCCACACGTCAAGGAGCGCGGAATCCTGGTGCCCGTGCATCACCCGGAGATTGGGACGCACCTGTACCCGGGCGCGACCTACAAGATGTCCGGCATGGAGTTCAGGATTAGAAAACCCGCCGTGCGCCTGGGCGAGGACAACGACCACATCTACCGCGAGGTGCTGAAGCTCACGGAGGCGGAGTACGACAACCTGAAGGCCCTGGGCCACATAGGAATGGACTACGCAGAGCACGTCAGGTAAGCGGGGTACTCCCTCCACGTATCGGAGTACGGGGCAAGCTCTAACTCTCCCCCTGAAAGGGGCGAGAATACCCCTTCCCCCGTCTCCGGGGGAAGGTTGGGATGGGGGGCCCGCACTCTAAGACTTCGGCGCGTCACCCCTGAAGGCAGCGTCCCGCTCGTCCTTGAACGCGCCCCAGCCCGTCTCCTGGAGCCGCTGCCTGCGCTCCCTGGTTAGCCGGTCGTCGTCCGCGCTCTCAGAGAGGGCCTTGACGGCGGGGTCGTCGCTGTAGGCCAGGCCCTCACGGAAGCCCGCGAGGTCGTAGACGCGGTTGACCAGGAACTTGTTGCGTTGCACCGCGGCCGGGGGTAGGGCGGCGAGCTTCTTCCCCCACGCCTCCGCCTCCTCCTGAAGCTGGTCCACAGGCACCACCTTGTTCACGATGCCCATCCTGAGGGCGTCCTGCGCGCCTATCTGTTCGCCCAGAAGGAGCACCTCCTTGGCGCTCTTGAGGCCCAGCATATAGGGCGTTATCAACACGGGGGGAGAGCCGCCGTGGCGAATCTGTATCTCGCCAAAACGGGCGTCCTCCGCGGCGATGGTGAAGTCGCACACGCCCGCGAACTCAAACCCCTGGCCCACGGCGTGGCCCCGGACAGCCGCTATGACCGGCTTGAGCAGCGACCAAATCTTCATCTGGTTGTCCATCCCGCTTGGCGCGGGGTCGTCGTCCGGGTAGAGGTGGGAGTACAGATCGCCGCCGGCGGTGAAGGCGCGGCCCGCGCCCGTCAGGATGACCGCCTTCACGTCGTCGTCCTCCTCCGCCCGCTCCAGCGCGGCGTTCAGCAGCCGCTGGACGTTCTTGTTCATGGCGTTGAGCACCGTGGGGCGATTGAGGGTGATGCGAGCGAAGCCGTCCCCCTTCTCGTAGAGCACATCGTCCGGCCCCGGCGGCGGTATCTCGATTCCGTCAGGCGTCTTCTTTATCTCAACCATGCTTCTCCTTTGCTGGAATTGCTGGTTGGGAGTATATCAGAACCCTGCCGTGTTATGCTGCACAAACCAAGGAAACTACTAGGGACGGGGCAACATCACGACAAATCAGCTCTTCAACGTAAGGTTAGCCGCAGGTAAATTGGGGTTATTTGCACTCGCTAAACGAGAACTGAAATGAATACGCTACAAGCGACAGATTGTGTACTGTTCTTGCGGCCTTTACTACACGGTCATCGAAATCACTGGCAACAAGTATCCCACGGACGCGACGGCTAGTATCTTCACTGACACTTGATATATAAGCAAGCACTTGCCCAACAGAACGCAGGTCAGCCATACCTGTCTTTAACTCAATCACTACTAAACAACCCTCAGAATCTTCCGCAGTTATATCGACTCGCCCTGCACTGATAGATTTCTCGACACCGCCATCTATGATCTTTAACCCTGATTCAAGTTGCTGGATATTTGCTCGTAAGGCCCTCTGTAAGTCTCTCTCTAAACCAAAATTGAGATTGTCAGAGTTCTCTTCTTCATAGTCTAGTTCAGGACTTCGGCGCTGATTGTAATGTTGGTTGGCTGAAGTGTTCTGCTCTTTGAACATTGTGCCTTGGCTGGAAACGCTGTCAGGTGCGTCCACCAGGGGTTCGTCCGTGGTCCCAACCCCCTTGGCCTGCGCTTCTACTTGCCACCGCCGCCACTCGGCGACGTTGCAGGTCCAACGCTCCCCACGATCTCCCTGAGACGCAGGGAACGTGTGTACATATGTGGGGAATTCTCGGGCAAAGGCACCGGTGTCAAAGGAAGGCAGAGGCATTCCATAGGCCACGTCTCTCGTAAGGGGCCGCCAGGAGTTTTTCCCGTGCATCGTAATCCTTCGCCTGATCTCACTTCTCACGGACTGCACCCTCCAGTCAAGAGCATCTCGCCCCGGACTTTCTATACCCTCGATCACGCCCATTATGTCAGCCTCCTGGCTGTGGTCGGAGGCGCAGAATATCAGCAGTTCGCGCGCTGCGTGAGCGCTCATCTCCTGGCTACCGAGGCGCTCTAGTGCTGCTTCCGGCAGATTCAGGAGGCGGAGATTGTTAGAGACAGTTGATCTGTCTAGTCCCAATCTTTCCGCTAGCGCGGTGATTGTCAAGAGTCCGTCGTCTATTACGCGCTTGTAGGCTTGAAGTTGCTCCAAGAAACTTATGTCCTCTCGCTTGGCGTTCTCTTCCAAAGCCAAGATCGCGAGATCTTGATCCGCAAGGTCCTTCAGGATGACAGGCACGCCGCCATTCCATAGCCCGCTCTTTGCCAGCATCCGAATGGCCTCCACACGCCTATGCCCGAAGGCAAGCTGGACTGTGCCGGACTCCAACCTGCGTCCTATGGGGATTTGGAGGAGGCCGGAGGTGGCGATGCTTTCCGCCAGTTTCGCGAGACCTTCTAGGCTGACGGTCTTACGAGCCTGCCAAGGGTTGGCCTCTATGGAGTCCAAGGGTATGAGCTCACCGCCCGGCTCTGGGAGTATCTCATATGCGTCAGATTCTTTCTTTACCTCAACCATCCTTCTCCTCTGCTTTTGCTCATTATCACCAAGATTATCTATTGTAACCCATTCTCCAGTGCATCCCACTCAAGGGAAAGGCGACTCGTAATAGCCCGGACAGAGTTATCTCAGGTGTTTCTTCCAGTAGCGGACTACTTGCCGGCAATGGCCTTGAATATGGACACGGCAAGGGCAATCACTATTGTGATAATGAATATTGTAGCCGCGCTTTCAATCAAAAACTCGTTAAGCGCTTCCATTGTGCCCTCCTCACCGATTCAGGGTTACAAGAGATGCCAGCCACAGGAATATTTCTAGTAAGATAAGCCAAGACACAATGTCTGCCATTCCGGTTTTTCGGTTGACAAGCTTCAATGTAGCCTTAAGATCCTGGCTAGCCCTATAGATGGTATCGCTCATAAATTGCGAGGGATTCTTCGATATATCTTCCTTAAAGATATTTTCGGGATCAGGAATGCGATGCCTTCCCAACGTCCTCGCCACTACCAAGAGGATGGTAGCAATGACGAAGACAACAAATGCTAATGCAGCGGGCCAATCTAAATCATCTATAGAATAAGAGTCTCCAGTTATAGCGATAAGTGCCACTGGTGGAACAAAGGTAATAGTTGCGAGATACACCAAAAGGCCCTGAACCCGTCTTTCCACGGCATCCAACCTTGACAGACTCCATTCATAAGAATGAGTGACGAACTCGTATGCCAAGTGCATTGAATTATCTGGTGAATTCTCTGTAGCCATGCACCTGCCCCCGATCACTTCTCATTGTAGCAAAGTAAAGTGAGTTTTTGTCTAATAACCACCTCCGCGTCCGGGGCGTCTTCAAAATAAAGCTCCAGGGTCTCCTGAACGGCCGCTCTCGCCTCTTCCCGCGTGTCGCCAAATGATGAGACATCCACATTGAGGGCCTAGACAACCCAAGCCGTTCTTCGCGGTAAAAGAGCCGCATCCGCTAAGCGTTCCCCTCCCAAGCCGCCAGTTCATCTTCCGGCAGCGGCTCAAAGAAGCGGTCGTCTATCTTTATGAGGCCCTTCATGGAACCGGGCTGCCGCTTGCCGCGCTTTTTGCTGCTCACCAACCGGGCCACGGGGACCCCATTGCGGGCGATGATGACCTCCTCACCCGCCTCAACCTGTTTCAGCAGGCGCGACAGGTGGGTCTTTGCTTCGTGGACGTTCACCGTTGCCATTGCCCACTCCTCTCCGTTTCGATTAGCTAATGATATGGCTAAGCCCAAGGACTCTCAAAAGAAGGACATGTAGTGGCGAGAGCCCGAATAGTTGCATTTTGCCATTCTCACACTGCCGACTCAAATTCATCCCTGCTTAGGCTAGCCTGACGCAGTATGGAAGACAGAGTCCCCGGCGGCACTTCTCTTGCTCCCATCTTCACAATAACTGTGCGAGTTCTTTCCTGCGTTCGCAATCTGAGCTTGAGATGGCTCCCGCGCTGGGACACCTGCTCAAATCCTAACCGTTCCAGCGCTCGCACTACCTCCCGACTGCTATATGGTCCCAAGGCTGACCGATTCTATCTCTACATCGGCCACTTCAATGACCTCCGCGTCCGGGGCATCCTCAAAATAAAGCTCCAGGGCCTCTTGAATGGCCGCTCTCGCCTCCTCCCGCGTGTCGCCGAACGATGAGACGTCCACGTTGAGAGCCTGGGCTACCCAAGCCGTTTTGTCGCGGTACAGGACAACCTCAATAGTGCGCATCTCTACACCCTCCTCGCACCAGTTTAGCACATCCCCATCCGCCACAAGACGCAGGCGCTCCGTATGTGCTATGCTACAAGCGTATCTTTCAGGAAAGCCCCGCGCACAGGAGGGTAGACTATGGAAGAGCGCACGGAACCCCAGCCCCTTTCCGATATTCGTATCGTCGATCTCACCCACGGCATTGCAGGGCCCTACTGCACCAAGCTTCTCGCCGACTTCGGCGCAGACGTCATCAAGGTGGAGCGGCCCGGCGACGGCGATTACGCCCGCTCCCTCGGCCCCTTCCCCGATGACGTCCCGCACCCGGAGAAGAGCGGCATATTCCTGTTCCTGAACACCGACAAGCGCGGCATAACCCTGGACCTCAAGACGCCTGAAGGCGTCGACGCGCTCAAGGCATTGGTGAAGGACGCCGACGTGCTGGTGGAAAATTTCCGGCCCGGCGTCATGGCCAGCCTGGGGCTGGACTACGACGCGCTCAAGGCCGTCAACCCCAACCTGGTTGTGACCTCAATCTCCAACTTCGGGCAGACCGGCCCGTACCGGGACTACAAGGCATCGGAGCTAACGCTGTTCGGAATGGGCGGCCGGATGCACGCCCTGGGCCTGCCGGAGCGCTACCCCCTGAAGCTGGGCGGCAACCACGTCCAGTACCAGGCCGGCAACAACGCGGCCATGGCCACCCTCTTCGCGTGGCACGGCCAGAGGTACGAGGGCATGGGCGGCCAGCACATAGACGTGTCCATACTGGAGACGCAGATGGCCTCCATCAACGGGCGGCTCACCAGCCTGGTGAACTACCAGTACAACGGCGAGCGCGGTCGTCGCCGGGGGCCCAGCACCCGGGGCGGCTATCCCCAGGGCCACTACCCCTGCAAGGACGGCTACATCTCCGTGTCGGGCGGGGGGCAGCGCTGGCCCCTGACCGTCGCTGCCCTGGGAATGCCGGAGCTTCTGGAGGACCCCCGCTTCGCTCCACCCTTCGGGCAGCAGAGCATGGAGGGCAAGGAGGAGTTTGAGCGTGACATCTGGCTGCCCTGGCTCATGGCCCGCACCAAGCAGCAGGCGGTGGCGGACTGCCAGGTGGCGGGCCTGCTCACCGGCGCGAACATGCCCATTGACGAGGTGGTGGACGACAATCCACAGCTTGACCACCGGGGCTACTTCACGGAGATAGACCATCCCGTGGCCGGGAGCTTCCGATACCCGGGCGCGCCCATCAAGACTGAGGGCCGCTGGTGGCGAATCCGACGGCCCGCGCCCACCCTCGGGCAGCACAACAAAGAGGTGCTGGAGGCTGGTGGCTCGGCGTGGGAGGAGAGCGACCGGCCGGCGTCCGCCGCGCCCGCGGGTCTGCGCACGTCCCCGGCGTCTGGCGGAAAGCCCGTCGCAAAGAAGCGGTTCCCGTTGGAGGGAGTCCGCATCATCGACATGACCGTTATCTTCGCCGGGCCTTACGGCACGATGTTCCTGGCCGACATGGGCGCGGAGTCGATCCGGGTCGAGACCATGAACCACCTGCCGGCCACCAGCCGCGGGCAGTTCGCGCGGCCCAGCAAGGAGTCCCAGGTCTCGGCGCTGACCTCCCCCTACCCCGACCGCGACCCCGGCCCGCGGCCCTGGAACCGCGCCGCCAACTTCAACGCCCACTCCCGCAACAAGTCCGGCATGACCCTGGAGCTTGGGCAGCCGGAGGCGAAGGACGTTTTCCGCCGCCTGGTGGAGGTGAGCGACCTCTTCATTGAGAACAACGCCGCCGGCTCAATGGCCCGCCTGGGCGTCTCCTGGGACGTGGTCAGCAAGTGGAACCCCCGCCTCATCATGATTTCCGTGTGCGGCTTTGGGCAGACCGGCCCTTGGAGCGAGTATCGGGGCATCGGTACGCAGTTCGAAGCGGCGGTCGGCCACGCATCGGTGTCGGGCTACCCGGACATGGGCATCGACGGCGCGCCGGGGTCGGTTGCGACTGACGCCTCCTCCGGCGTGACGGTCGCCATCGCCGCCATGCTGGCCCTTCACCAGCGTGAGAAGACGGGCAAGGGCATGTACATCGACATCTCCCTGGGCGAGAACTTCCTGCCCCACCTGGGAGAGCTTTACATGGACTACACCATCAACGGGCGCGTGGCCGGGCCGCCGGGCAACCGCGACTGGTGGAACGCGCAGGGCGCTTACCCGTGCGACGGCGACGACGAGTGGATCACCATCTCCGTCGGCCGCATCGAGCAGTGGCACGCCCTCTGCCGCCTGATGGGACGACCGGACCTGCTGGAGGACGACCGCTTTGTCGATATGAACGCCCTCCGCGCCAACCACGACGCGGTGGACGAGATCATCGCGTCCTGGACGTCGGGCCACGACCCCATCGACCTTTTCCATCGGCTCCAGGCCGAGGGCATTCCGTCGGGCTACCTGATCCACGAGGACCACGTCTTCAACGACCCGCACCTGAAGGAGCGGGGCTTCTTTGTCCCCATCACCGCGCCGGAGGTGGGGACGTACCTCTACCCCAGCACCACGTTCAGAATGTCCGGGATACCCTTTGAGGTGCGCAAGCCGCCGGTGCGCCTGGGCGAGGACAACGACTACGTGTACCGCGAGGTGCTGGGCCTGTCGGAGGCGGAGTACGACAACCTCAAAGACCTGGGCCACATCGGCATGGACTACGCAGAACACGTGAGGTAGGGGGTTGGGGGCGCGTAGTGACTATCCGAATCAACTAGAGACCCTGTGTGTTTGCTCAAGAAGTTCTCTATATTTGCTCGTTCCGTAGTCACAAAACTTGAGGAGAGTATACTCAAGATAGAATTGGCTTAAATCGTGTAGGTACGCATAATACGAGCGATCCGACTCTAAATGTCTAAGATGCTTTTGCTTGACTTCAGCTGAAGTCTTGGGGTCCAGAGGATGAGAAACGTAGTTCCGCACATTCCCGAGCAGATGCGAGCCACTAGAGTCGCTTAGTGCCAAGTCACCACATAACTTTGCCATAACTGGAGTCTCAGAGGAGTTCAAGTCCAAGTGGGGAATCTGCTTGGACTGTAACACACCCTCTATCTCCTCATGAGAGTCACGCGTGATGGTTTTTCCTAGGATAACACTGGCAAGCGTCTCCAAGCCTGTGTAGCTTTTGGCTGCTGCCTCTTGTGGGAGACCGGACTCTCTCATTACGTTACTATGCAGGTAGCATTGGATTACCGCGATAACTTCATTCCTATTCTTCCGCCAACGCCGCCAAAACCCGGGAAACAAGTCTTGTAACGCAGCGTCAAAGCAAAGACTGCCTCGGTTGAACCAATTGGGTACAGATGTGGTGGGCGCATCAAGTCGACCTATCTTGCCTAATGCAGGGCGATCCCGGGAGTCAAACCCAATTACAGCCGTAGGATAACAATATGCGCCTGCGGCAAAAGCAAGGAAACACTCTAGGGCTTGTAGCACATCCTGGAGATCCTCGATTCCGTATTCTGTCTCATCAACCTTTTGAATCAACCCAGTGTGGCTGACCTGGTGCCGGGTTGTGTCCTTGTCCCTACTTAGCCTTATACTCCACCCATCGGCACTCTGTAATTCAACGTGGTTAGGAGATGATTCTATCTTTATTTTGTACTTGTCTCCTAATTTGGCGCTGATCTTCTTCAATTCCTCGTACCCCGACCACTCGATTAAGGCATGTGGACCCATTTGCCCGTCAGATGACTGGAAATCTGGAAAACCAACAAGGCTGAACTCAGTTCTCTTAAGCGGTGCCTTTTGCACTAATACCTGATTCTCGTACAAACCGAGCCCGCCTCTGTTTCCGGTCGACGCATACCGTACTGCAGCCTCCAGCTTCCGGCTCCGCCCAGGCCTGAAAGGCACAGGTGCTGGATTCAAGTGCAGCGATACAAGGTCGCTCTGGATCCACGCCCGCTCCAGCAGAGGGTCTAATCCAAACGCCTCAAGCAAGGTCCGAGTCTGGGAATCTGAACCACTTTCTGTCATCCGCGTCGCAGAATCTACATCTGACGCATTGTAGTACTCCAGTGTGAAGTAACCCCGCCCATCTATTTTAGGAACTACAATGCAATCAAAGGAATGCCCCTCATATTCGACAGTTGCACGAACAGGCACATCCAGATCTGCGCAGAGAATCCGGTCGAAGAATGTCCTTTCCAGTCTGTTTAGTTCCATTGGAGACCTCAAGTGTTCTCACTAACTACAGGCCCGTCTACGACGGAGCCAGTTGCTCATTCACTTCAGTTTTTCCTACGTGAGCTCCCCTAGTCAATGCTACCCCGCCTCCACCAAAGTTGCACCTTCCACGCGGGCACGCCTGCGGTCAAAGGTGCAGTCGTCTAGAGCTCCCTCAGCCTTTCTGATTTGCGGTGGATTCCGGTTGCTCCGTCCGGTCTGGGGGGGCCCGCAAACTTGATCTGCGGAGTCCCGTCCGCCTCAACGCAGCGCACCTGGAAGTTATGGCGTCCCTCTTCGAACGGCCAATCGAGACGCCATATTACCCAGGAAACATCTGAGAGCGGTGTGCGCAGATCCGCGATGCGCCACTCCGGTTCGTTGTCAACAAGCACCTCCACCCTGGAAATGCCTCGCGCTCCGGCATAGGCGATTCCGCCGATGGGAATCAGCTTGCGGTCGCCGTCCTCGATCACCGAGTCAACGGCCACGGTATCAATCACAGACGTGGCCTTGACCAGCGCCTCCACTGACCAGCCGCGACTGACCCAGTAGCCCAGCTCATAGTCGGCTATCACCTCTATTCCGGTGATCCACTTGGGCTGCTTCATGCCGAAGCGGTCGGGAATCCAGATTCGCAACGGGAACCCGTGATCGAACGGTATCGGCCTGCCGTCCCAGTTGTATGCGAGCATGACCCGCTTGTCGGAGTTGATCAAATCGATGTCGACAGTCTCATAGAAGCCGTCGCCGCAGGTTATGTACAGATAGCGGGCATCCTCCCGGGGACTCACGTCGGCAAGGATGTCCTGCAGGCTGACGCCTGTCCAGTAGGTGGTGCCTATCAGGGGGCCGCCCACCCGGTTGGAGATGCAGCTCAGGGTGACGAACTCATTGCGGGCCTCGTACCTGGTCATGAGGTCTTCCAGGGTTAGAGTCACCGGGTTATCCACCAGGCCGGTGATAGGCAGGGTCCACGTTGCGCCATCGATAACCGTTGGCTCCGAACGAATGAAGACCTTATAGTGGTCTCTGACGGCGGTATATTCGGGCCGCGTTCCCAGAGCAGGCTTGACGGCGGCGTCTTCGTTGGGCAGCTCGATACCCGACGGGGGCGCGGACCGGTAGGCCTTCATCTCCTCCAGTTCGGCTTCCAGGCGCTTGCGTTCGTTGATTTCGAGGACGCGCCCGAGGCCGGCGCCTGCAACCGTGATGGTGGCCGTTGCTGCCCCCATCTGGATGAGAAACTTCCGCCTGCCGACGACTTGCACGGAGTTCGCCTCTACTTCCGATGACGAGCCGCCGGTCGTTAGGTAGGGATCAGGCAGCAGCAGCCTGCGGGCGGTGGCGACCGTGATGACGCCCCAGACACAGAACACACCAAGCACCCACAGGAAGACGATGGACGGGGCAGTCGAGACCTGGGACATGCTTGCCGAGATCATCGCGACCGGCAAGCCCGGGACAGCGCCCAGCAGGAGGCCCAAACCGGGGCCGCTGCCGGCAGGCCGGCGCCCAACAACATAGTATACGATGATGCTTGCCACGACCCCGCCGGCGGCGAACGCCAGCACCGCCTGGATATGTTCGGCAGTCTTCGCAGTGGCAGCCACGTCGAGGCCCAGCATTTCCAGGCTGTCAATCATCAAGTCAATGCCGAACGTAATCACCGGCCCGGGCAGGATCCGGGCAACCCAGTCGAAGATGTCATAGGGCGCAAACGAGAAGCTGAGCCAGTTGTCCGCCAGGTACATCACTGCAACCATAGGCACAACAAGCAGGACGCCAACCAGAGCGCCAAGCCCAATGGTCTGAGTCTTCATTGGATACCTCCTTCCACAGAGCGCCTCTCTTACGTGCCCAGGTAATCCGGTATTACCCGGCTGAGACTGACCTTCCGGCTAGCTACAGGCCCGTCTACGACGGAGCCAGTTGATAGCTCACTTCAGCTTTTCCCACATAAGCCCTCCTCGTCTCGCTTCCTGAGCGGGCCTCCGGCGTGCGGCTGGTTTATCCGCCCGCAGAGCGGACGGCAGCGCCTGCAGGGCCGCGACTCCCGGGAGTCACCTCCACGGGAGTGGGTATCAGCCACTCCTGCCCTATTTTGACCGCCCCCCGTACCCGCCCATCGCGGGCCAGCTTGCGCACCCTGCGATCCGATACACCCAATCTGGCGGCAGCCTGCTTCACGGTGACGTTAACCACATCATCCGCAGAAGTTTCGGGGGCAAGCTCGAACTCTACAGGGTCTGGCTGCTTGAGGGTGCTGACCTCATGTATCAGGAAGCCAATAACCTCACCGTCATCATCCAGTCGCTTGAGGATGCGGTCGTCATCGGTGGGCGTGAAGTAGCCCTCTCTGAACGCCCAGAGGACCTCAAGCATATCGCCTTCCCCGTCGTACCAGACTGACACCCTTCTGCCGGTCATTCTCAAGCCTCCTTGATTCTACGGTCCAGGTAGCCTGTGAGTATGAAAGAGTAGTTGCTTTCCCTCTTCACCACCAGGCAGAGATAGCGATTCCTCCCTCTCAGGTCCGGGTACATCTTGTAGTAGAGACGGACTGTCAGGTTGCTTCTGGAGATTTGTATGGCATCCGGCGTTGCAAGGGTATCGGCAAACCTGTGCAACTGGAAGGCCATCTCAGGGTGCCTTCGCAGCATGTGCTGCAACCTCTCGTCCGTGAGCCGAACCTCATTACCTTGCTCATCAGTGAAGAGTCGCAGGACTGTCTCTCCTCACAATACTATACCAAGCAGTATACCGAATGTGGAATGCCTAGGCAACTATTGGCCATCCTGACCAGTCTCACCCCTACCCCGCCGCCCTCCACGCCTCCAGGTTCTCCCGCATGTAGCCAATGTGCTCGGCGACGTGCCTGTCGTACGTGTCCAGCCAGTCGTCCAGGCTCACCTCGCCGTCCTCGGAATGGATGGCAGTATGCGCCCAGACGGGTTCCGGCAGCGTCTTGATCAGCCTGTAGCTCTGCTGACGCAGCAGCCTGAACAGCGCCAGCGCATCATCGATGCTCTGCTCGTGGTAGTTCAACTCCGAAGCCCACTTGTCTTGGTCGTACGCCATGATCGTACCACCCTGCTCGGCAATCAGCCTGCGGCACCGGACGTAGCTGTTGACCTCGCTGTCGGTGACGTGGACGTAGTGCTCGTGGACGCTCCAGCGCCCCTGCTCGTCCCTCCACTGGCGCATCTCCTCCGGGAACTCCTTTAGCGCCTCCACCAACTGGGCGTGGGCGTTGCCGTAGGACTCTATCTTCTGTAGCCGCTCCTCGGGTGTCATGTGTTGGAAGCTCCTCTCAAGCATCGTATTCAGGCCAAAATCACAGAGCCTGGAGCGAAGCCGCGTGGCTCAACCCCAGGCCCTATCAAAGCGTATGTGACCCCTAGCTCGGCAGCACCACCTCGGCTATGCCCTGGATGGGCCGCTCGCCCTTCTGGTTCTCGATGAAGGCGTCCAGCGTGACCACGTTCTGCCCTTCCACCTCCTGCATGTCCGTGACCACGGCCTTGCACTCCAGCCTGTCGCCCGGCTCAACCATGCGGCGGAAGTTGACCTCCAGCTTCGAGAGCCGTCCTTCGACCCCGGCCCAGTCCGTGAGGAGCTGCGACAGGAATGACATGCTCATGTTACCCGGCACGATGATGCCCCGGAGCCCTTCGCTCTGGGCCGCCTCCTCGCTGGTGAACCGGCCCATGCGCAGCTCCGACAGCCCCACGTAGTCCCGGATCTGCTCCCGGGTTGGCTCCTTCACCAGTGGGCCAAGCTCGTCTCCAAGCTCTACCTCTCCGTAGTGTCTCTGGCTCATTGGTTCATGTCCCTTCTCACCATGGAGCTCTCCACCATCATCACGTCCCGGCCGTGCTGGTTGGAGTAGGTGGTGCGGCGCACGGTGAACACCATCGTCCCCGTGCGGCCGGTCTTGGCGTAGACGTGGGACACCTGGGTCTTGGCGGAGATGGTGTCGCCCACCTTCATCGGCTCGTAGAACTCGCAGTGCTGGGACGCGTTGAAGCCGGTGGTGCCGAATTTGACCTCCGCGTCCGGCGCCGACTCCAGCCTGATGGAGGTGTAGTAGGCGGGCGGCGCGATGAGGGTCCCGTGGGGGCTCTTGGCAGCGAACTCCTTGTCCAGGTACATCGGGTTGGTCTCGCCGATGGCGTTGGCAAAGCCAATGACCTGCTCCTCCGTCACCTCGTGCATCCCCACGTCGTAGTCCACGCCCACCACGTCCCGGTTGTAGTCCAGATTTGCCATGATGTCGTCTGCGTCCGGCATGTGTCTCCTCCTCGTTTTTTGTGATCGATGAGCGCCGTCTTGCGAAGGGCGCTGTGCCTCTCTCCTACGGCTTGTTGGGCAGCAGCACCAGGGCCGTCCCCTGGAGCGCCCGCTCTCCCCTCTGGTTCTCGATGTACACGTCCATAATGACCCGGCTCTCGTCGCCCTCGGTCTCCGTGTCCGTCACCAGGCCCACGCAGTTGAGGGTGTCTCCGGGCTGCACGTACCGCCGGAAGTCGCACTCCAGCCGCTTCAGCTTGCCGGCAGACCCCGCCCAATCCGTGATGACCTGGGCCAGCAGCGCCATGCTCATGTTGCCCGGCAGAATTACGCCTGAAAAGCCCTCCTTTTGGGCAGCCTCGTCGCTGGTGAAACGGCCCGTCTGCGACCCCCACACCGTGGTGAAGGCGTCCAGTTGCTCCCGGGTCGGATTCTTGACCACCGGGCCGACCTCGTACCCCGGCTCCACGTCTTCAAAGTACACCTGGCTCATTGGCTCAGGTCCCTTCTAACGTTGATGCGGTCCATAACAATGTTCTGCTCCCCGTCCTGGTTGGTGAAGGTGGTCCGCCTGACGGTGAACACCATTGTCCCGGTGCGGCCCGTCTTGGCGTACACGTCCGCTATCTGGGTCTTGGCGAAGATGGTGTCTCCGGCCTTGATAGGCTCAAAGAACTCAACGTGCTGCCCGCCGTCGAATCCCGACGTGCCGAAGTTCACCTTGGGGTCGGGGCCCGCCTCAAGGCTGAACATGTTGTAGAAGAGGGGCGGCGCGATGATCACCCCGTAGGGCCCGGCCTTTGCGGCCTCCTCGTCAAGGTAGAGGGGGTTGGTCTCGCCCAGCGCCTTCGCGTAGGCGATGATCTTCTCCTTGGAGACCTCGATGGTACCCACGTCGTAGTCGACGCCCAGGACGCTCCGGTCAAAGTCGATGGTGTCAGTCAGGTTCTGTTCCGCCATGCAACGCCTCCTTGATGCAGCTAAGGGTCGGTGGCGATTCGGCTCAAATCGCCACTAGGAAACCTTTGTGTCCTCCAGCAACGCCGGTGAGAAGTCCCCGGTGTGAAGCTGCTCCACAAGCTCTTCAATGCAGGTCACGGGCCTCTCAAAGCGGGTGATGCACCTGCCGATGGTGCTCACGTAGTGGGAGTCACTGCCGCCAACGCAGTTGAAGCCGTAGGTGTCCGCAAGCTCCCTGGCGAGGGCGTTCTCCTCCGCGCTGCTCCCGCCGTTCAGTAGCTCAATGGTCTTGAAGTAGTCCACGGAGGCCCCGTTCTGGATGTGCTGCCACAGCCCAATTCGGGGACGGCCGGGATGCGCGGCGATGGCGTATGCGCCCTCCCTGCGAACGGCCCTCATCACCTCGCTGGCGGGCAGCGTGATGTTCTTGAAGTCGAACTCCTCGGTCAGCCCCCGGGTAATCCCGTAGGTCAGGACGTGGCCCACGTTGGTCTCTATCTCCGCGCCCTTCATCACCACAACGCCGTACTGCTCGGCAAGGTCTGAGTAGTCGATCTCAAAGTCGAAGCCCCGGTGCTCAGTGAGAACAATGCCGTCCACCTGGTATCCCTTCCTGCGAATGACGTTTATCCACTTGAGATAGCCTTCCACAGTGCCGCCGGCGTCGTCGGACTGCTTGGAGTGGACGTGCATGTCTATGTACACTGCTTCTGGACCTCTACAAATGGATTGGCGCCTGTCGGTCTTACGACGGCATACGAGGGCTATTATGCTAATTTCAAGGCCAAATGGCAAGCGCGTTGCGCTCCTACGTCAGAGTGAACCTTTCAGCAGCATTCTGAATGACTTGAACGACTTAGGCATAGCAACTAAAACCACCAGATGACCAGGTAGTAGTATACCGTCCACATTGTAGCCAACCCGAATGGAAGAATGTATCCAAATCTCGGCACTATCTGGTATGGCAGGAGGTCGCTATACGCTGAGTAGCCGCGAGACTGTGCCTTAAGCCACAACAAAGAGGCAAACCAAGTAACAAAACTGATTCCAAGTATTGGCAGGACTAATTCTGAATCCAGCGACCGTTCGACTTTAGCAGCAGAAACGAAGGCAGCACCAACCGCGCTGAGGCCCCACACCACATATAGGATGAGATATGACAAGCCGATCAACGCCCGCGGGACCCTTACATTTAGCATTTGCAACAGGAAGTACAGCCAAGGTAGGAAAAGTAACGCTGAGAACACACCGCCAATGACCGCACTCCGTTTTGCGTCTAACCCTTTCCTCTTCGCAACAACCCAGCATATGGCAGCAGCCACGGGCGTCCAGAGGACGGAAAACCCAACCATTAGAACGGCATGAATTGCCGCAAGAATGACTGCCCAATACAGAACGCCTATCACAGATGTAAGCCTATTCTGATCGGCGTGTCTGTGTTAGCGTTGTAGACAAAGGCACTCACCCCATAGGGTAATCTTTCATAATCATGTCCGGTTCATACCCTCTCAAATTGCGGTATAACCGCCACCGCGAAGTCCCTCCAGTCAACCCAATAAACTTCCTGGTATTCTCGGGGTATGTTGGTATTGCCAACGCTGGTCATAATACCACTCATTTCCCGCTCATCCTGAGCCTGTCGAAGGGTGAGCGGACACACTACGACCGCCATCTTCCCGCTCTGGTTCGACAAGCTCACCA
Source organism: Dehalococcoidia bacterium (assembly GCA_034422115.1). Taxonomy (GTDB): domain Bacteria; phylum Chloroflexota; class Dehalococcoidia; order Lucifugimonadales; family UBA2985; genus DAOUJW01. The sequence goes on from DAOUJW010000005.1 coordinate 173,450, forward strand.
TGAGCGGGAAAATTGGAGCCGCTACCCCCTGCTCCCCCTCGGCCCCGTTTCCGGCATGAGCCAGCCGCCGATGAACAGCGTGACGGCCATCGGCGAGACTATCATGAGGCCCACAAACAGCGACCCCGTGCTCTCCACTATTACACCCACAATCAGCGGGCCAATGGTCGCGCTGATGGGGAACAGGGTGCGGGTCAACCCTATGGCCACGGCCACCTCCCTTGGCGGCAGTCGCATGTCCAGGGGAATGGTGGCGATGATGGGAGGCACGGCCATCGCGCAGACGCCGCCCACAAAGAGCAGGCCCATCGCCAGGGGCACGGAGTCCGCCAGCAGCAGCAAGACGTAGGACACCGGCAACACCAGTCCGGGCGCCCAGATGAACGGCTTTCTTCGCCCCGTCATCTGGGACAGCGGGCCAGCCGCTATCGACCCGAACATGGACCCCAAGGAGAAGAACCCCATTGTGAGGCCCGCCAGCGTCTTGGATATGCCCAGGGACTCTATGGCGTAGGTGGGGTAGAAGGTGAGGAAGGAGGCGAAGCACACCGCGACTCCCATCTGGCACCCGGCTATGAGCCACAGCACCTTGTGCCGTCGGAGGACGCCTGCGGGGTTGCCGACCTGGGGCGGCGGGCCTCCCTCCTGCTGTGTGCGCCGACGCTCCCTTCCGAAGAAGACCCAAACAACCGAGAGGGCGGCCAGGGCAATCGCCACCACCAGGTAGGAGCTCCGCCAGCTTCCCAGCAGTCCGATGAGCGGCGGCGCGGCAGCGACACCGAGCGTCTGGCCCAGGGAGCGGTTGCCGAAGTCCAGGCTGTTGATCATGGCGTACAGCCGGGGCTGGAACCACTGCTGAATGAAGATGACCTGCATCTGAATGCGGCATACGGCCATCAGCACAAAGCCGAACCGGGCCAGTATGAGCACGGCAACCGTGGGCGCCATCGCCTGGCCCAGGGCCATGGCCGCCATGAGCAGCGCCGCGATGAGCGTCACCAGCCGGGGGTTGTATCGCGTGAGCCAGATGCTTGCGGGCAGCGCCATCACCCCAAAGCCCAGGAACCCCGCCGCGCCAAGCATCCCCGCCTCCAGCGGCGACACGCCCATGTCCTCCTGCCAGTAGGGGATCAGCACGCCAATGGACGCGAACACCATCACGTTCATCATATCCATGCCCCACAGCTGTGCCATCACAACCCAGGAGTAGAAGGGCTGGCGTTGGTCGGAGGAGGTCGGAGGCCCCGCCGTAGACACGGATTCCTGTGTGTTTCTCTCAGCGCTCAAGTTGCCTGCTTCTGGTTTTCAATGTATTATTTCTAGTGGTCAAATCGACCCGCGCGCGCCGTTTGCGCGGGTCCGGTTGAGAAGTCCGACATCCATCATACATCCTGTTCCCGCCTTTAGATATAGGGGACGCGGCTGAGGTCTATGCGCTGATGACAGAGGAGAGAACGCCTGAGAGGGGCATGGTGGTGTTCGCCCACGCCGACGATGCCGACTGGGGCTGCTCCGGGACGGTGGCCCTCTGGTGCAAACAGGGCATGGAGGTGGTCTACGTGGTTTGCACCGACGGCAGCAAGGGCAGCGACGACCCGGACATGACCTCCGAGCGACTGGCGCAGATCCGCCGCGATGAGCAGATTGCGGCGGGCGAGGTGCTGGGGCTGAAGGAAGTGGTCTTCCTCGGCTACGAGGACGCAATGCTCCAGCCCACCCTTGAGCTTCGCCGGGACATCACCCGTCAGATTCGCAGGTTCAGGCCGGATATACTAATCACCACCAGCCCTCTGCGCACCCTGGACAGCATGGAGTACATAGGTCACCCGGACCACTTCGCGGCCGGGGAGGCCGCGCTGTCGGCGGTGTTCCCCGCGGCCCGGGACAGGCTCACCTTCCCGGAGCTGCTCGCAGAGGGCCTGGAGCCTCACAAGGTCCGGGAGCTTCTGGTCATGGACCGCAGCGAGCGGGCCACCAGATGGATCGACGTCACGGACACCATAGACATCGCCATAGAGGCGCTGAAGAGGCACGAGAGCCAGGTCTCGCCAGAGGACGCGGAGCGGTACATGCGCATGTGGCGGGAGGAGAACGGCAAGGCCCAGGGCATGAAGTACGCGGAGGCTTTCCGCTACTTCAAGCTGGACTAGGAGAACAATGGAAGACATCATTCTGGTGAAGCCCGACCAACGGGGCGTCAACACGGCCCAGACGCCCGGCATGGTGCGCCAGGCTGGCGTGGCCGCCGATCAGTGCGGCAGCAAGGGGCTGTGGATAGGCTTCGTCTCTGCGCCGCCGGGCGCGGGTGGCGCGCACCACCACGGAAGCGCAGAGTCCGGCATATACATTATCAAGGGCCAACTGAAGTTCCACTTCGGCGAGGGGCTTGAGAAGTCCCTCATCGCTGAGGCGGGTGACTTCCTGTACGTGCCGCCGGAGACCGTTCACGTTGAGGAGAACCTGAGCGAGACGGAGCCGGCGGAGCTGATAGTAGCCAGAAACTCCACCGAGTTCCTTGTGGTGAACGTCCCGGACCCCCGCGAGGGCGCGTAGGGAACTCACTGATAGAGAGGTGCAAATGACATCCGGTCCTGAACCCAGAGAGTTGGACGTAATGGCGAAGCACGGCCGCCTGCACTGCATTGTGCACGGCGAAGGCCCGCCGCTGGTTTTCCTGCACGGCGCGCTTGGCACCGGCCGCGCCCACTTTCGCCACCAGATCAACGAGTTCGCCAACGACTACCAGGTCATAGTCCCGGACTTCCTGGGCTACGGCGGGTCGGACCGGCGTCCCTCCTTTGAGGACTTCTACGAGAGGGACGCGGAGGACATTGCGGCCCTTATCCAGAACCTGGGGCTGCCTCCCGTCAACCTGTGCGGGTTCAGCGACGGCGCTGTCGTCTCCATGATACTTGCCGGGGACTATCCGGATCACCTGCGCTCCCTGACGCTCATAGGCGCACAGGCCGTGCTGGACGAGAAAGCGATGGAGGTGACGCGAAAGCTGGCCCCGGCCGACAGCCTCCCGGACGGCCTGCAGCGCGCCCTGGCCCGCAGCCACGGCTCACCCTACTGGGAGCGGCTGGTGGACGACTACGTCGCCAGCGCAGAGCGCATCTACGAAACCGAGGCCAACCTTGTCGGCGACCGGCTGGATTCGATCCGCTGCCCAACCCTGATAGTCCAGGGAGAGGATGACGAGTGGGGCGGAGTGGAGCACGCCCTCATGGTCCGGGACTCCATCCAGGGGTCTGAGCTTGACCTGTTTCCGGGCGTCGGCCACGAGGTGCACCGGGAGGAGCCGCAGACCTTCAACAGCCGTCTGTACGGCTTTCTGTCCTCGTTGCAGGAGTGAGAGACCTGCACTACGAACATAGCCTGAATGAAGAGGGTCTGACCACATGAACAAACAGCGCACAGTTAGCGAAGCGGAAGTCCCGGTGGAATCGCGGGCGCTGGCCCACCTGCGGGTGCTGGACCTGACCGGGCCGGGGGCCCAGTACGCCGGGCGGCTGATGGCCGACCTGGGCGCGGACGTAGCGCGCGTGGAGCCGCCGTCAGGCGACGAGGGCCGACGCCTGGCGCCATTCGCAGGCGGCAGCCCCGACCCGGAGCGCAGCATCACCTACCTCACCTACAACCTCAACAAGCGGGGAGTCGTCCTTGACCTGGAGAACGCCGCCGACCGGGACCGCTTCCGCTCGCTGGTGGCCGCAGCCGACATCCTGTTGGAGGACGGCGCTTCCTGGGACCTGGACGCCCTGGGCCTGGGCTACAACGACCTCAGAGAGGCCAACCCCGGCCTCATCTACACCTCCATCTCGCCCTTCGGGCTGTGGGGGCCGTACAAGGACTACCAGGGCGGCGAGCTCATCGTTCAGGCGCTTGGCGGGCTGATGTACGGCTACGGAGACCCGGACATGAGGCCGGCCCTTGCGCCCCTGGCCCAGGGCTACCAGCTTGCCGCCCAGCACGCGGCCATGGCCAGCCTCACGGCGCTCCGGTATCGCAACGAGTCCGGCCGCGGCCAGCGCATAGAGGTGTCGATTCAGGAGGTCCTCGCCAACATACTGGCCTATCTGGGGCGGTACGCCAACGGCATACAGATCAATCGTCGTGTCGGAGCCACCACAAACCTCGCTCCCACCAACACCTACCCGTGCAGCGACGGGTTTGTGTACATGCAGCCCGGCTACCCGCGCCACGTGGAGTCCCTCTTTGAGTGGATGGACAACGACGCGCTCAAGGACGACATCTGGAAGGACCGGGACTTCCGGCGTGAGAACAGCGACGTGCTGTCCGCCCTGGTGTCGGAGTTCTCCGAGGGCTTCGGCAAGATGGAGTTCTACCGGGAGGCCCAGCGTCGCCACATCCCCGCCTCGCCCCTGATGACCATCAAGGACCTGCTTGAAGACAAGCACCTGCAGGTGCGCGACTACTTCGTGAGCCTGGAGCACCCCGCCGTGGACGAGTACCGCATACCCGGCGCGCCCTTCCGCATGGGCGAAAGCCCCTGGCGCATTTACCGGCCCGCGCCGCTTCTGGGACAGCACACGGAGGACGTGGTCAAGGAGTGGTCCGAGTCGCCCCGCAAGGACGCGCCTTCGGCTGCGCCGTCGTCCGACGAGCCGCCCTTGCCCCTGAAGGGGCTTCGGATACTGGACTTCAGCCGCGTGTGGGCCGGGCCCTTCATGACCCGCTACCTGGCCGAGCTTGGCGCAGAGGTGTTCAAGGTCGAGTCGCACATGCTGCCGGACCGCGGCCAGGCGCAGGGGGCCTTCAGCTTCAACTTCGCGGAGATACAGCGCGGCAAGCGCTCCATCACCCTGAACATGGCCGACAAGGAGGGCATTGCCCTGGCCGAGAAGCTGATGAAGGAGTGCGACTGCGTGGTGGAGAACTTCCGCTCCGGAGTGCTGGAGGGTTGGGGCATCGGCTACGAGCGCATGAAGGAGCTAAACCCCCGCATCATCTACCTGAGTATGCCCGGGTTCGGCAACTCCGGGCCCAACGTTGACCAGCTTTCCTACGGCCAGAGCCTGCTGGCCTACACCGGCCTGATGAACCTGTGGGCGCACCCGGAGTCGGACGGCCGCACGCGGCCCAAGGTGCCTCTGCCGGACTTCATCGCCGCGGCCGCCGGGGCCAACGCCCTGCTCTCGGCGCTGGAGTACCGGGACCGCACGGGCAAGGGGCAGATGATAGAGATGGCCCAGCTGGAGGGGCTGGTGGCGACCATGGGCGTGGCCTTCGCCGACTACTCCCTCAACGGCCACATCTGGGAGCCAACGGGCAACCGCAACCCCAACGCCGCGCCCCACGACGTCTTCCCCTGCCAGGGGTACGACGCTTGGTGCGCCATCGCCTGCTACACCGACGCGCACTGGCAAGCGCTTGTGAGCGCGCTTGAGAACTCGGACTGGGCGCAGAACGATAAGTTCGCCACGCTGGAGGGCCGCCTGGCGAACCTGGATGAGTTGAACGCCCGCATCGGAGAGTGGACCGCGGAGCGCACGCCCCACGAGGCCATGCGCACTCTGCAGAAGGGCGGCGTGCCCGCAGGCATTGTGGCGAACGCGGAGGACCTGTACTACGACCTCAACCTGCGCGCCCGGGACTACGTCATCACCATAGACCACCGCCCGGCCTTCGACGTACTGGAGCATCCGGGCGCTACCATACGCCTCTCGGAGACGCCCAGCCGCACGGTCGGGCCGTGCCCGGAGTTGGGCCAGCACAACAAAGACGTATTCGGCGGCCTGCTGGGCCTCTCAGACGCAGAAGTGCAACGCCTGGTGGAAGAGAAGGTGCTGTACTAGCATCAGAGAAAGTACCTGCAATCCCTTCCCCCGCTAGCGGGGGAAGGTTGGATGGGGGCAGACAAGATTCGGTGATTGGATAGGTTTGAAATGACAGCAGAAGCAAGAGTAGAGATAGAGTACTGCACCCAGTGCCGGTGGCTGATGCGCGCCGGGTGGACCGCCCAGGAGCTTCTCTCCACCTTTGAGGCGGAGATTGGAGAGATTGCGCTGATACCAAGCTACGGCGGGGTGTTCGAGGTGCGCGCCAACGGGGAGACGGTCTGGTCGCTCAAGGGAGAGGGTCGCTTCCCGCAGCCCAAGGAGCTCAAGCAGCGCATCCGGGACCGCATAGCGCCGGAGAAGGTCCTGGGGCACGCGGACAGGTAGAGACAACAGAGACCGTCAGCAGGTTACAAGAGCCTATGATAATTGAAGTTTACAGCGCTTCCTGGAGCATTGCGGACGACAGCATCGTACAAGATCGAGTCCACGGTCAGCAGAGGAACTTCTGAAGAGACCAACTCCAAAAGGGCCGCGTCGGTGAGGCCGAGACGGACAAATATACTGTTACTTGACGCTTGGGCACTTGCTACCACAACTTCCCTAGAGTCTTCAATCAGAGCTCGGAGTTCTGCGAACAACCAGGACCGCTCAGGTTCCCCGTGTTGAGCAAGCAGGTTAGATGTCTCGGTAAGAGTATTTGGCGTTACGTATATTTGCTCAACCGGCGCCAACAAACCTAGAAGGAGTTCATAATCCTCAGGGGAGTATTGCTTCGTCCGATTGTGCTTGGCGATCAGGTCCTGCCCTACACTACCCACCACCAGGAGCACAAGTAGATTCGCATCTATGAAGTAGCCATCCCGAGTCCTCAGCTCATCTGGGTTCATTCAACATTCGGTCAGTAAGAGACTCCACACGTCCACTATGATCATTGATGCAGATAACCTTGTAAGAGCGCAAAGTTCGTAGGTCTCCAACTCGAGCAGCGTACGCGTTTCGGTTGTTCCAAGGGCGAGAGAAGCCAATGGTGATCTTCCAGTTATTCGAATCTTCGTTATACACCACCTCTTCCAAACCGACAAAGGTGATTTCCTCGCCATCGAATAACTCTGCAATGTAGTCTTTCGCTGTTCGCACCGCTTCCTTAACGTCCATGAAACCCTCCGGCCTCATTGTATCACACGCAAGTTAGCAGCCGCGCGCCATACAAACCAAGAAGGGCAGTACCCGTACGGGTACTGCCCTTCTTCTGCGTTCGGAAGCTTAGAGCTAGCTGCCGAGGTTGGTCGCCGTGGAGGCGGTGGGAGCCGCCCTCTCCTGGGTGCGGCTGATGCCAATCCGCCGCGCCAGGATGACCTTGGCGATGTTGGTACTGCCGCCGGCGTGGCGCTGGCCCGCCGTGGAGCGCTGGTTCACCTCGTGCATTCCGCCCTCAGGAGCGTTGGGCTCCTTGGTGTTGAGGAAGGCGTACAGCCCCATAACGTCCCGGAACCTTCGGGAGTTCCGCAGGTCGGACTCTCTGCTGTGGACGTTGGTGTAGTTGTTCTCGCCCCTCATCTCCATGCGGTTCTGGTACATCCAGTAGGTCTGCCGCTGGAAAAGGTTCTGGACGTGGGCGTCGATCACGGCGTCCATGGCCTGCTGCTGGACAATGGGGTCGCAGCCCAGCTTCCCGCCGTCGTGGTCGGTCTCCTTCACGTAGTTGACAAAGCTGTCCACGTTGTCGTCTCTGGGGAATGCCCGACCGCGGCCGCCGTGCTCGGCCTCCAGCAGCGTCTGCATGACCTGCCAGCCCTGGTGGTCGCCGCCGATCATGTGGTCGGCGGGCACTCGCACGTTGTCCATGAAGATGGCCTTCTGTCCCGGCCCCGGGGAGCGACCCGAGGAAGGAAGCAGGTCCATTGCCCTGATCTCCAGGCCCTCCACGTTGTTGGGCACCATGAAGAAGCCCAGGTTGCGGTGTCGGGGAGCCTCCGGGTCGGTCATCATCACGCCGGGGTAGTAGTCCTCATCACCCCAGCAGCTGATGAATACGTTCTGGCCGGTGAGCAGCCAGTCGTCGCCGTCGCGTACCGCCCTGCCCTGGACGTTGGCCAGGTCAGCGCCACCCTGTGGCTCGGTCAGTCGCTGGTGGGTCTTCTTCTCCCCCTTCATGAAGGGAACGAGGAACTTCTGCTTCTGCTCCTCCGTACCCCAGACCATAATGCTGCCGAAGGAGTAGGTGTTGCCGTATGAGCGGGGCGCCCTGGCCCTGGCGAACTCCTCGTCAAGAATGGTCTCGTGGTCAGCGGTAAGCCCGCCGCCGCCGTACTCCTTGGGATACGTGGGATACAGCCAGCCCTTCCTTCCCAACTCCAGATGCTTCTCCGCCCAGAAAGTCCGCATCTCCTGGGTCGTGTCGTTGGGATCGATGGGCAGCTTCATGTTCTCCGGAGTATTCTCATCCAGCCAGGCGCGGACCTCCTTCCGGAATGCCTCCTGTTCCGGCGTATAGGGCAGTGAAAAGTCCATGTCAACCTCCTTTTCTCCTAGTACTCTCCCGCTATTCTTCTCCACCCTGAGAGTATCTGCCCTGTAGTATACCACGATATTGCGCAAACTCAAGCGCGAATTCGGCCTTTTCAGCGACGATTGAGCAGTACGCGCCCGCGAGATGCGCGGATTATACGACGGACGTTGAGGCGGATGGACGCTGTAGGGTATCATAGACGTATGCGCAAAGCAGTCCTTTGGCTCGCCGTAGGCATCATCTCGATAGCGACGGCGGTGGCGTGCGGCTCCGAGGAGCCGACCGCGACCACGGCCCCTACCTCGACGCCGGCACCCACCGCGACGGCTGTGCCCCAGCCAACGGAGGCCCCCACACCCACGCCGGAGCCCCGCGAGACGCCCGCGCCTCCCGCCACCCAGCCACCCACCCCAACCCCTGAGCCGGAAGCGCCGCCCAGCGCGGAGGTCGGGGACATGGCCCCCGGCTTCACCCTGCCCTCCGCCTCCGGCGCTGACGTGTCGCTGGACTCCTACCGGGGCGACAAGAGCGTGGTGCTGGTCTACTACAGAGGCTCCTTCTGAGGGTTCTGCCACGATCAGCTCGTTGAGCTGACAGAGGCCCACGAGGACATCAAGGCGCTCAACGCCGAAATCCTGGCCGTAAGCGTGAACGACCTCCAGGACGCCCTCGCCGTGGTCGGTGAGTGGCAAGTCACCTTCCCGGTCCTGTACGACGCGTCAACAGAAGTGACCCGGTCATACACGGTCTACGACCTCCTGGACGACGGCCTTGCCACGCCTTCAATGTTCATCATCGACGCGGAGGGGATTATCAGGTGGAAGTACATAGGCACGTCCGCGGGCGACCGGCCTGCCCTCTCCACCATCAAGGAGCAACTGGCCGCCTTGACGCCCGTGGAGCCGACTCCGACCCCTGAGTCAACGGCAATGCCGGAGCCTACCGCCACTCCCGCGCCAACGGCGGAACCCACCGCGACTCCTGAACCCACGACAACGCCGGAGCCTACCGCCACTCCCGCGCCAACGGCAACGCCGGAGCCAACCGCCACTCCGGTGCCCACTGGAACGAACGTCGGACAGTTGGCGCCCGTGTTCACGCTGCCGTCCTCCGCCGGAGTGGACGTCACCCTGGAGTCCTTCAGGGGTAACAAGCAGGTTGTCCTGGTCTTCTACAGAGGGTTCTGGTGAAGTGTCTGCAGCGCTCAGCTAGGTAAGCTGGCAAGCAGATACAGCGACTTTACAAACCTGAACGCGGAGGTAATTGCAGTCAGCGTCGACAATCTGCAGGGCCACGCGGCGGTGGTAGAGCAGCGGGGCATCCCCTTTCCGGTACTTTACGACACCTCCGCCCAAGTGCCGCGGACGTACGGAGTATACAACCTCCTCGGCGACGGCTTCGTCACACCGGCTACATACATCCTGGACGCGAATGGCGTGATTACGTGGAAGTATGTCGCAAGTCGGACCTACGACCACGCTTCAGTCTCAAGAATCCTGGGACAGCTGAGCGAGTAGGCGAATCCCTGCCTGCTCAAGATACCAAATACCAGTCTTCAGGAATCTCAGGGACGGGCCAACCGGCGTCGGGCCTCCAGGCCTCCCAGCCATCGCAGAAGGGCGAATCGTTGCGCTCTATCGCGGCAGCCATCCTCTCGCCCTCCGCCCTTATCGACGCCGCCTGCTCACGGGTGAAGAACCCGCGCTCCACAAGCGCCAGAAAGTCGTCCTCGTCCTTCCAGTTCCAGGTCAGGTCCGGACCCGCAACGATGTCCAGTACCTGGTCCTGAACGAGAATCCCGCGGGGCGTTCTCGTGATCGGCTCTTGCAGGTTGACGTACCAGAACAGAAACTCCCACTCCGGCGACCAGAAGAGCCACACCGAGTGCGCCGCGCCGGGCGGCGTGAGGGTGAGCACGTGGCGGCTTCCCGACACCCTCCGCTCCAGAGGAGGGAGCTCGGCAGACATCAGTATGTCCACCCGCTCCGGCAAGGTCAGAGTATTGCGGTTCCTGGAGATGGTTGTGGCGGAGTGATACGGCGCTCCCGGGTGGGTGTAGAGGGCAAGGCGCGCCGGGCTGTCTTCAACCACGGTCACAGGCCGGGCGGTAATTAGCTTCCCCAGCCACAGGTCCTGCTGAATGATCTGTTGCCCCGCCTGCCAGTGGCAATGAGTTGTCACAGAATTGCCTCTACAGTCTTGTGAGGTAGGCTTGGTGTCAGTGGGACTGCATAATACCACGTCTCGGCATGAAACTGCCTCAGGCGTGTGGAGTCCAACATCACTACGCAACTTGTGTATTCTCTATACGTGTTGGTAACGCCTACGGGTAACGCCTACGTCGGTTGGAGCATCACTCCTTACCGTTCGTGGTGAGCCTGTCGAACCAGAGCGGGAGGACTGCGGGCTTAGTTGCTACCGCTCATACTTCGACAAGCTCAGCATGAGCGGCATCGTTCACTATAACCAACGCCTGTAGAGCATACCCGCAACTCTCCCCCTTCCCCGCCCTACCCTCTTGGCGTATCATTGGCTCATGCAATTTGACTGCGAGGTCCAATGGCAAGCGCCGATTGGGTAGCAAGTAAAGTCATCGGCAAGCCGTTCTTCTACGGCTGGCTGATTGTCCTCATAACCTTCACCACCGCCATGACCACCGCGGGAATCAGCGGCTACGGCCTCTCCTTCTTCATTGTTCCAATGAGCGAGGACCTGGGCATCTCCCGGACGGAGTTCTCGGCCATTGCGGTGTTCCGCCTCGCGCTCCTCCCCGTGCTCCCCTTCCTGGGAGTGCTGGTGGACAGAAAACACGGCCCCCGGCTGCTGGTGACCGTAGGCAGCATAATCTCGGGCCTGGTGCTCATGTCCACCTCCCTGGTGCAGGAGCTGTGGCACTTCTACCTGCTGTACGGCGTGATATTCGGGCTTGCCATGTTCAGCATGGGCGGCCAGCTGGTGGGGCCGGCGGTCATCTCCAAGTGGTTCATCAGGAAGCGCGGCCGTGCCATGGCCATCGGCACTATGGGCATATCCACCGGCGGCTTCATCATCGCGCCAATGGCCGGGTGGTTTGTGGGCGAATTCGGGTGGCGCACGGCGTGGGTGTTCCTGGGCATATTCATGATGGTCGCCATAACGCCTATGGCGGCGCTGTTCATGCGACGACAGCCGGAGGACATCGGCCTTCTGCCGGACGGCGACGCGCCCGAAGGAGCGACCGGCGGGGGCGGACCGGGCCGCGGCGGGGCCGCCGACGAGTACCCCTGGACCGTCCGAGAGGCGTTCAGGACCAGGGCCCTCTGGATAATGATGGGCGTACAGTCGCTGGGCAGCATGGGTCTAATGCCCGTCATCTTCCACCAGGTGGCCTACATCCAGGACAAGGACTTCAGCCTGGCAACCGCCACGGCAGTGGCTGCAACCGTGGCCTTCTTCGCCATAGTCGCCAAGCCGCTATGGGGGTTCGTGGCTGAGCACATTCATGTGCGGTGGGTCATACCAATGTGCGTCATACCGGCGGGCGTGTCGCTGTTCGCGCTGATTGTTGCCGAGAACCTGACAATGCTCTACGTCTACGCCGTGTTTCACGGCCTAACCATGGGCGGATGGCCGACTATCGCCAACGTGGCATGGGCCTCCTACTTCGGGCGGCAGCACCAGGGCGCTATCCGGGGATTCGTGACGCCAGTGGGCAACATGATGGGCGCGGCCAGCCCGGTGCTGGGCGGCATAATGTGGGACAGGTACGGCAACTACGACCTGTCATTCCTCATCTTCGGGTCTGCCTGGATACTCTGCGGCCTCCTGATGCTTGCGGCCGTGCCCCCCAAGCCGCCCGCGAAGGCCGACGCCGGAGGACAGCATATAGCTGCAGGCGCGGCATAGCAGTTCCCAGAGTCTGGCAGTGCCCCCCGTGTCGGTTTAGCCTTGCTCCCTAAGTTCGTGCTTGCTTCGTTAAACCCATTCGCTCTCAAGCGTTATCAATTGCATGGTTGACTGCAAACAGCAATAGCGTAAAAGCTATGAGAAAAACAAAAGGTATTAGGCTTAACCAGGGCAGAAGAACCCCGCCCCGGGAATGAATGGACCCGGCATCGCTCGCCCGAAGGAGGATTACAAGCGACCCTATCCACACAATCAAGTTTAGAGTGAGCAATGCAGGATTCAACCTTTTCGAGAGGGTATCTGCTGCTTCGAATGGAAGATGTGAGTCATAGAAAGAGAAGACTGTTGCTGAATAGGCAAGAGCGAGCGGGCCAAGCAGCCACAAGCCGTATACTATTCCGTATGTTGAACGAACGATACGAGTCGGAATCTCCTTATCCAGAAGCCGGAATATCAAGTAAATTGCGGGGAATAAGAGCAACGGAGAGTACAATGAGCCGGCCGCAAAGTGGCGGACCACGCTATATCCACGCCTCCAGGCGATAAAGCCACAGAGCGGCCCGACGACAGGTATACAGAATACTCCGACCACAAGAAGGAGAATGACCAAAGCAACCGCGGCTGTGCCCAAAAAAACCAGGAAAAATGCGATAAAAGCTTGGTTCTCCATTATGATGAACAGGCGGAGCCCGGCGTTACACTAATTGCCCATGATTCAGGGTTGTGCAATCGGCTCATCCCGGGCATTGCAGGAATAGTAACTAACACCCCAAGTAACCTGCTGATGATACGCGCTGGCGTAATCAAGGACACGTACACGGAACTCCCCTAGTATACATCGTATACAGCGTCTTTGAATGAGAGATTTGCCGTTACTCTAGCAGATGTTACCGTGCACCCAGTCGCTTAGTAGCTGGTGGAATCCCGCTTGCGCCGTGCTATAATGTCCTGAAGCTTTCCCCCTTGGAAGGAGTGCAATGAAGGCAGCAGTTTTTCACGCGGCGCACACTCCTCTGACCATTGAAGAGGTCAACTTCGACAGCCCCATGCCCAGGGAGGTGGTAGTCCGCACGGCCGCGAGCGGCGTGTGCCACAGCGACCTCCACTACCTGGACGGAATATCCAACACCACGCCTCCGGCCATCCTGGGCCATGAGGCCGCGGGCGTCGTTGAAGCGGTGGGCGACCAGGTCACCTACCTCAAGCCCGGCGATCACGTCATTTCGTGCCTGTCCGTCTTCTGCGGGACGTGCCACCAGTGCCTGACCGGGCACCCCAACCGTTGTTCCCAGCGACCCCGGCGCACAGAGACTGACCCGCCGCGCCTCAGCTTTGCCACAAGCGGCGACACCGTCAACCAGGTCTTCAACCTCTCCAGCTTCGCTGAGCGGATGCTGGTGCACGAGAACGCCCTGGTCAAGATAGACGACGACATGCCGCTGGACTGCGCCGCCCTTATCGGATGCGGCGTCATCACCGGCGTGGGGGCGGTCATCAACACCGCCAAGATTGAGCCGGGATGCACCGTCGCCGTGTTCGGCCTTGGGGGCGTCGGCCTCTCAGCCGTGCAGGGCGCGCGCATAGCAGGAGCGCGCCAGATCATCGCCGTCGATGTCGTGGAACCCAAGCTCAAGTACGCCCTGGACATGGGCGCAACCCACGTGGTGGACGCATCGTCCCAGGACCCCGTGGAGGCCATCCAGAACCTCACCGGCGGCGGAGCAGACTACTCCTTTGAGGCCATTGGCTCAAAGACCGCCGCCGAGCAGTGCTTCAACTGCCTGACGCCCGGGGGCACGGCAACCGTCATCGGCATAATTCCCACGGGGCACAAGGTGGAGATTGAGGGGCGGATGTTCCTCAGCGAGCGCAAGATACAGGGCAGCGGCATGGGCTCCAACAGGTTCCGCACGGACATGCCCCGGCTCATTGACTTCTATAGACAGGGCCGCCTGCTGCTGGACGAGATGATCACCCGCCGCGGCCGCCTGGAGGACGTGAACGAGGCCTTCCGCGCAATGAAAGCCGGAGAGGTGGCCCGCTCCGTCTTGATGTTCAACTAGTGGTTGACTGTTGGCTTAAGGGTTCCCTGTACTACCCGTCGGCGCGCAGACAAGGCAAAAGGATGTCGCCTGCGCGACGAAGGACAACTATTCACACTTAAGGAGACCTTCGCGCAACTTGCACAATAGCGTCATTTTATGTCATTCCAAGCGAAGCGAGGAATCTGGAGTCTTCTATAAGAGACAGCGTAGCCTTGCAATCAGACTCTTTAGATTCCTCACTTCGCTGCGCTACGTTCGGAATGACAGTGAAGCAAGCCTCTTTGAGCTAAGTCCCGCAATCATTCATCGGTCTTCTTCCGCAGGAATGACGTTTGGCGCGCCTCTCCCACAATGACGCGGGAGTTTATTCCAGGGTCTCCAGAAACGGAAACACACAAACTATGACCATCGCTTCTGACAACACAGACGCCATCGCCGTCGAGGGGCTGGTGCGCCGCTTTGGCGAGGTGACGGCCGTCGACGGCGTGGACCTGACCGTGCAGAAGGGGGAGATATTCGGCTTCCTGGGGCCCAACGGCGCGGGGAAGACCACCGTCATCAGGATGCTCATCACCCTGCTTGCCCCTACGGAAGGCCGCATAACGGTAGCCGGCTACGACGCCGTGCGCCAGGCCAACGAGGTGCGCCTGCGCATTGGCGCTGCCCTCCAGGACGCCGCCCTCGACGCCAAGCAGACCGGCCGCGAGCTGCTCCGTCTCCAGGGCCAGCTCTACGGGCTGTCCGGCAGGCAGGTGAAGCAGCGCATAGCCGACCTCTCAGACCTGGTGGACATTGGAGAGGCAATGGACAGGCTGATAGGCACCTACTCCGGTGGTATGAAACGCCGCCTGGACCTGGCGGCCGCCCTGATACACAATCCGGAGGTGCTCTTCCTGGATGAGCCGACCACCGGCCTTGACCCGGTTAGCCGCTCCCGCGTCTGGCAGGAGGTTCGGGACGTCAACGCCAAGCTGGGCGTGACCATCTTTCTGACAACCCAGTACCTGGAGGAGGCGGACGCCCTGGCACACCGGGTCGGCATCATCAATCGAGGGAAGCTGGCCGCCCAGGGCACGCCGGGGGAGCTGAAGCGCGCCCGGGGGTCGGACCTGATCATCGCCAGGATAGACGGCGACGTGGATGAGGCTGTCGAGGCGCTCAAGGGCACCGGCCGAGTCAACAGCGTGGAGGTGCACGGCAACGAGCTTACGGCGAGCGTCGCCAACGGCTCGTCGGTGATAAGCGCAGTTGCCCTCGCGCTTGACCACAGCGGCATTGGCGTCCAGGAGCTGACCCTGCGCACCCCAACCCTGGACGACGTGTTTCTCCAAGTGACCGGCGAGAGGCTGCAGGACGACGCCGGCGACCGGCAGCAGCCGGAAGAGGACGGCGCAGCCACAGCCTGAAGGTCTGCCCTACCTGAGCCGCCTTTGAATAAGGGGCACTGCCCGTCACCCCAACATCAAAAAGAGGAGTTAGAGTTGGCATCTATAGCACCCACCGTCGCTTCAGTAAGGGCCCGGAGAGCCGGTTTCCTGCGGGACATCATCTCCGTAGCGGAGCGCGCCACACGCTCGGTGGCCAGAGACCCTGAGATCACCATCTCCGCGCTGGTCATACCCCCCTTCTTCTTCTTCCTGAACATAGGGGCCCTTGCCGACTTCGCCGAACAGATACCCGGCCTGGACTACAAGGCGTTCCAGCTTCCCGTGGCGGTCCTGTTCGCCGTGACCGGGGTCTCCCGCGCGACGACGGTAGTGATAGACATACAGAGCGGCTACTTCGACCGGTTGGTGATCTCACCCGTGAACCGCCTGGCGCTGCTCATAGGCCTGATGCTGGCCGACTTCGTGCTGGTGGTGGGACTGACGATACCCGTCATCGTAATGGGCTACGCTGTGGGCATACGCTTCGAGTCGGGCGTGCTTGGCATTGTCACGTTCATGCTCATGGGCGGTCTGTGGGGCCTCATCTTCGCCGGGTTTCCCTACGCAATCGCCCTTAAAACCGGGAACATCGCCGCCGTAAACCTGACGTTCCTGCTGTTCTTTCCCTTCCTGTTTATGACAACCCTCTTCCTGCCCCAGGAGGCAATGACCGACTGGCTGGCAACCGTGGCAGACTACAACCCGGTCACGTATCTGCTTGAGGCGCTGAGGTCGCTCATAACCGTCGGGTGGGAGCCGGAGGTGCTGCTGCGCGGGATTGGAGCAGTTCTGCTGGTGGGGGTGGTGAGCATGGGCCTAGCGTTTGCGGCTCTGAAGGGCCGCGCCACCAGAAGCTAGCAGCCCAGCTTGCTCGCCAGGTCCTCTATGTCCACGGCATTGACGTCGAAGTCGGCTTCAGGCGTTATGTCCACTTCGTGGTCGGGGCCGAACTCCAGGGGCCTGGCGACGAAGGCCGCCCTGAGGCCCACCGCCTGCGCCGACCGCAGATCGCCCTTGTGGGCCGCCACCATCATCACCTCCTCCGGCCTTAGGCCGAGCAGGTCTGCAGCGCCCCGATAGGCTTCCGGGTCGGGCTTGTAGTGACGCACCAGCTCAGCAGAAATGATACAGTCCCAGGGCAGCCCCGCGTGCTTGGCCATATTGGTGAGCAGGGCCACGTTGCCGTTGGAAAGGGTGGCCACGATGAACCGACTCCGCAGCCGCGCCAGCCCGGCCACGGAGTCCGACCAGGGCGCAAGCCTGTGCCACGCCCGGTTTAAGTGGTCTTTCTCCTCCTCGCTGAGGCCGGTAATGCCGAACTCCTCCAACAGCCCGTCCAGGATCATCCGGTGCAGTACGTCTATCCTGGCCCAGGGCAGCTCGCCGCTTCTCACGCGGGCCATTGCCGGGGCGTAGCCCCCTCGCCACCTGTCGGCGAACTCCGTCCAGTCCAGGTCAATGCCCCTGGCGCGGCCAAGCTCATGGCCCTCGCGGATGACGCTGCTGCGCCAGTCAACCACAGTGCCGAACACGTCAAAGGTGAGGGCCTTAACGTCCGAAAGGCTCACGGCGTTCTCCTGCTACAATCTCCACGGGATTACCTATCCAATGACTTTGAGACTATACTATAATGGTATACACTAAGGAATCTCCAGATTGAGGAATGAACATGGAAACTAAACAAGGCATTCCTGTCCAGCACATCCCGGCAGATGTAGCGCTCGCAGAAGCTGAGGCCAAGATGCGCGAGTATGAGAAGCGCTACGAGATGTCCAGCGAAAAGATGGCTAGCCTGTTGGAATTGGATGCTATCCGTCCTACAGCCGAGGTGCTCAGATGGTATTTCGCCTTTCAAGGAGCCAAATTGCTCCGCGAAAAGACCCCCACGACTGGAACTCATGGGACCACTACAGGACAATACACGAAAATCTTCTAAGAGAACACCCATTTGTGGTCGGTGACACCCTCTCCTTCAGCGAAGTTGACGAGGGTGTCCTTATTCTTAGCGGGACAGTTCAGTGCCTAAAGAACACTCTCCTGGGTGTACGGAAGTTGTACAAGACCCGCTATTCCGGTCATACGCTACGCGTCAGATGCCATACTTACGTCTACATAGGCTGGCTGCAAGGAGAACATCTCTTGCTCAAGTACCACAATGTCCATCTCAACCGGGATGAATACCACCATAGGATCTACGACCCGGCCACAGGGGTTGAAGTGTTCCATGAAGTCCTGAAACGTTATCAGTTCCCTGTATTCACAGAGGTGTTGGATGAGTTACAAGCACTGACCAGTGATTTGTAACGCAAGGCCGTTAGAGGCACAGGATATTCCTCGCAGGCGCCACATTGTCACAGACCCTGACACAAATATGTGGGGGTCATCCCTCAATTCCTACGCCAGCGTCGCCTCTACGCTTAGCGCCACGTTGCCCTGGAGCGCCTGGGATATGGGGCAGCCGTCCTTGGCAGCCTCAGCCGCTTCCTTGAAGGCGGCCGCATCGATTCCGGGCACCTCTCCACGCACGGTCAGGGCGCTGGAGGCGACCCTGGGCCCCGCGTCGCCCAGCTCAAAGGTCACTGTCGCGCTGACCTCCAGCTTGGTAGGAGGCGTGCCCGCCCCGGCCAGCCCGTAGGAAAGCGCCATGCAGTAGCAAGCGGCGTGCGCGGAGGCCACCAGCTCCTCGGGGCTGGTCTTGCCGCCCGGCGCCTCTGTCCTGGACACCCACGTCACCGGCAGGTCTGTGAACACGCCGCTGCTGGCCGCGCTCACCACCCCGTTCCCGGATACCAGGTCTCCGTTCCACACCGCCTCTGCTCTTCGCGTTGTTGTCATTCGTGTCCTCCTTGATATTTCTCTTCGGGTTAAAGGTCTGCGGGCGACTCGACTCAGTCCGGCTTTCGGCCGTCGCCGTCGGATATGGCGGGCGCGGGATCGTTGGCGTAGCGGGAGGCGGACACCGCCTCGTCGATGGCCTGGGGCTGCGTGAACTCCTCCTCATCGTTGTGAACAAGCTGAGCGAATCTTCGCCCCTGGGGAACCACCCTGCTGTCAAAGGAGCCGATTGAGTCATTGAAGGCCTTGACCGTAGACGCAAGCTCCTTGCCCACATTCTGGTACAGTCTGATGAACCTCTGCATGCGCCTGTGCATCTCCTCACCCGCCTGGCGTATGGCCTCCGCGTTCTCGGCGATGCGATGGCGCTGCCAGCCGTTGGCCACGGCCCAAAGAAGCGAGACCAGGGACGCCGGGGTTGCGATGGCCACCCGCTTGCCCATGGCGTACTCGATGAGGTTGGGGTTGGCGTTCAGGGCCGCCGCTAGGAACTGGTCGCCCGGGACGAACATGACCACGAAGTCCAGCGACCCCTCAACCGATGCGCCGTAGTTCTTCCCGGCCAGGTCGTCCACCTGGGTCCGAAGGGCCCGGGCATGGCGCATCATGGCCTCGCTCTGCCCGGCTTCATCCTCCGACTGATAGGCCTCCATGTACGCCGCAGTCGACGCCTTGGCGTCGACCACCACCGCCCTCTTCTCCGGCAGCTTCACGGTCAGGTCCGGTCGCTCGCCCGAGCCGGGAATGGCGTTCTGCTCAATGAAGTCGCAGTGCTCCGTCATACCCGCCAGCTCCACCACCCGCCGCAGCTGCACCTCTCCCCAGCTGCCGATCTGCCGGTTGTTGGTCAGGGCGTTGGAAAGCCTGCCGGTCTCGGCGGCCAGGTTCTGGCTCTGCTGAATCAGCGACTCTATCTGCGGGTTAAGCTTCTCGTAGTTCTGGGTCAGAGGCTTGACCAGGGCCTCAAACTGCTCGTGGCGCTGCTTGAAGTCCCCCTTCGCCGACTCAAGGGTCTTGCCAAAGTTCTCGTTGGCAACTGTGATGAACTGCTGGCTGTTGTTCTGCAGCGCGCGGCTAGCCGTAGCCTGAAACGTCTCGCTAAGCTGCTCCCTGGCCGACTCCAGGATTTTGGCGGCGTTGTCCGCCTGCTCCAGTTGGCCCCGCAGCCCGGCGATGGTCTCCCGACTGCCAGCGTTCTGTTCAGCCAAGCGGCTCCTGGTTCTGGACTCCTGCACCAGCCAGCAGGCCGCGCCTCCCAGGATGAGTCCAACGATAAGCGCAACAATCAACTCCATTGTCCAGCCCTCTCACATTAGCCTATATAGACCCAAGACCAGGCTTCAAGAATAGCACGGGGCCTGTGTGTGCGCCACTTTCTATCACCTTGTGCGCGAGGGAGGTCAAGACAGTTATGACTGGTCCATAGGAGAGCCGTAGTACCACTTATCTATGATCTCCGCTGCAATGGCCGCGGCCTCCAGCGGGGCGTCGTCCACAAACGCTGCCTTAACGTAGCAGATGGCCCGCTCCAGCCCGGTGCACTCGCCGTTCTCTTCGGTCTCCAGCTTCAGGTAGAGGTTGCCAAATCCTTGGCGAAATGACTCCGGGTCCAACTCCTGGTACAGGTCCCAAAACAGACCAAGACCAAGGGTATACGGGCACGTGGTAACGGCATCTATGTCTTCCTCCCGTGAAGCATACTCAATCTCCAGGCGATCCAGCTCTCCCAGATTGCCAGCGAGACCGCACGACGGGTCATGAGGGCCCGCCGGCTCGCCGGTCAATTCGCTTTCCGTGATAACGCTCATGAATTCTGCCGGCCCTTCCTGAAGCCATCTTGGAGCGAATCCCCAGTATACGTGCGCTGTCTCGTGAGCAATCAGACGAACGTCATGCTCACTTCCGGGGTCAACGGTTATAATTCCGCCAGGCCCGCCTCCGCCTCCGGCTGAAGTAGCGTCTGCTACCAGCAGGCCAAAGTAGCTTCTTGGGAAAGGCACTGCCATAAACTCCTCCACCATCCTCACGACGCTCTCAAGAGAGTCCATATTAACGGGTCTCGCTGCATCTACGCTAACCACAAACATCCTGGTGTCTCCTGCAAGGGGCAGGAAGATGACACGCTCCTCCACCAATGTAAGCTCCGGGTCGAGCAGGGCATCCAGAAGCTCCGGACGCTCGTAGACTACCATACTCAACACCGCAACAACCATCGCCTCTTCGTCAGAAATGCCATCACCCAAGGCGGGATGAGACAACACCTGCCGCAGGTATGCCCCATCACCCACCCATAGCAGGGCCCTCAGGGACTCTATTGCTTTCGCGTCCACCCCGTCCACCGATTCCAGGAAGGGCATTTCGAGGAGATGCAGGGCTTCTGCTTCAGCATTGCGGGCTGTCGATATACTGGATAATGCACTGAGCCCTGCAATGGCGTTTGACTCATCCAAAGTGATACCATCCTTCACCCAGGGCTTATCCAAGAGCACATAGAAGATTCCCGGAGAGTCCAGAGCCGATCTAATCAATACCTCGGCGCCCCTCTTCTCGGGGCCAACCACACCGTCTCTTGCCCAGGGTAAATTGCCAAACGCCTCGGCTGCCTCAGGCGCCTGAAGCTCCAGCCTGATCATGTAGATGAAGGTCCTGTCATCATCAGTGATTCCGTCGGCAAGCTCCGGGTGGTCCAGGAGATCCCTCACTCTGCCAGGATCAGACCACATCAGTTCCAGCATGATTTCAAGCATCAAATCATCCCCTCTATCCACCATATCCAGGAAAGGCATATCCAAGAGCCGAAGGGCAGTCTGCTTACTCCTACCAGCTATATCGACAAGACCCAGTAACGCTTCGAACTGCGAGATAGTGAACTGGTCATTCATCCAGGGCTTGGAGGCCAGGGCCATGAATACCTCCCTGGAACTCAAAGCCAATTCCAACACAATCAGCGCAGTTTCTTGCCGGAGGTCCGGCAAATCCGAAGAGTACTCGGATCCCTCAGTGGACTTGATAATCTCGTCTTGGAACCACGTCATCCTCTCAACGGCAGCAGCAGCTTCGGGGTCCTTCAATCTCAGATACAGAGAGACCACTATAACGCCAACACCGTTTGTGTTGGTTCCAAAGACGGGATGAGACAGCGCCTCTCGCAGGTATTCCGTGTCCACTCTGGCCATCACATTCAGAAATTTCAATGCCTCAGAGTCGAATACCTCGAAGGTCTCAAGGAAGGGCATTCTTACAACCCGCAGTCCCGCCTCCTCATCTCTGGCGCTCAGGGAGGCGATGAACTCCAGAGCATCAGCGTGAATCCAGTTATCGGGATGGGGCGGAAACCAGTCCATATCCCTGTCCAAAAGAGCAAAGAGAACCTGCTCCGATTCCAGGCCCAACTTTTTCAAAGACACTACTGCGTCAGATTCGAATCCTGTCAAGCCATCCTGGACCCATGGCAAGGCTTCTATGGCCGCCTCTGCTTCAGGTGATATGGTAGGCCTGGAGGTTGGAATCGCGGTCGGGCGCCGTGTGGGCGTTGGAGTTTCAGTTGGAATGACTGTAGCCAGTGGGAGAGCCATAGCGGTTGCGGTAGGCGCAGGAGTAGCAACTGGCTCAGGGTTTACTGTGGGAGTTGCAGCCGACGTGCAACCGGCAGCTGCAAGAAGGGCGGCAATCGACAGCAGCCCCGCGTAGAGTTTCGCAAAACGCATAGTGAGTTACCCATCTACAGCATAGCCCTGCCACTTGGCATCTGCAAGCCCACCAGAAGAACGGGTGTCTCTTGACGGCCTCTGCCACGCGAGGGCGTATGGGATATAAACCGGTTGGAAGTGGAGAGGTCTGATGGACACAAAAGAGAGAGGTGGAGGAGATTTGCTCCCCCACCTCTCAGTTCCGCTCTGAGTTACAGAGTTGTTCTAGCCTTCCCTGGCCAGCTCCGCGTCCACCTTGGCGATGATATCCTCAGCGTGGTCGCCGGTGATCCAGGTGGTCCAGACGTCCCTGTTGTCCTTCAGGTAATAGATGGCAACGTCTACCCACTCGGCGTCGTTCTCAGCCTGCCACGCCTCCAGCTCACCTACCGCAAGGGCTCCGATGAACAGGTTGCCCAGGAAATCCACCACCTCAGGCGCACGCTCTGCCAAACCGGAGTAGATGGCGGAGTGAACGTCCAGGGCCTCGTAGGCGCAACCGACCTCAGACTCGTAGGGCTCTTCCTGAATCGCCGCCTGTATCATCTCCTGGCATTCCGCATTGTACTCAGGCTCTTCCAGGAGGGTCAGGTCGTACTGGTCCACAACGTCCGTGGGTTCCCAGTAGTAGGCCAGGACCGGCTCGCCGGCGTCATAGGCGCTGACAATGCCAGCCTTGAGGGCCGCAGACCCACCGGGCTCAATCACATTGTAGGTGTCGTACAGGCCGTAGGCGTGCCACTTGGCCCTGTTGATCTTCTGGCAGGACCAGCCGATGATGCAGTTGAGCACCGCGCCCTTGCCCGGGTCGCTGGGGTCAGCGAACACGTCCGCGTACTGGGGCAGGTCATCCACCGAACTCAGGTCGGGGGCGCTGGCCTCAATGCCGCGCTCGGCGTCGCCTTCAATCACGTATGTCGGCACGTAGAAGCCCTGTCGGGAAACCTCCAGAATCTGGCCCTGGGCGCCGTTGTCAACGTTGTCAACGGTGCCGGCCAGGTCCATGACGGTACCCTTCTCAATCTCTCCTCTGTACCATTCAAGTACGTTGGCCCGCCACAGCTCCATGTTGACGTGGACGTCGCCCTCAGGCAGGGTTACCTGCATGGTGCCCGTAGTACCCTGGACCTCTTCCACCGGGTACCCGTAGCCAACCTCCACAATGTACATGGCAATGGCGTTATGCGCCCAGAGGCTTCCCCACTGGCCGTCGTGGAACCTGATGACTTCCTTCTCCTTGTCCATCATCATGGCGTCGGTCGGCTTGGGCATCATGGCCTCGGTGGCCGTCGGCTCCATCATCATGGCTTCCGTTGCCGTCGGCTCCGGCATCATGGCCTCGGTGGCCGTCGGCGCCATCATGGCTTCAGTAGCCGTGGGGGCCATCATGGCTTCAGTGGCCGTGGGCTCCATCATGGCCTCGGTCGCTGTTGGATCGGGCATCATGGCTTCGGTTGCCGTTGGCGCCGGGGGACTGGTAGGCGCAACGGTGGGTTCGTCTTCGCCACAGGCCATCACAACCGCGAGGGCCGCAATCACCACAAACAGCGCAAGGAACTTGGTCTTTGAGACCTTTCCTAACATGTGATTCTCCTCCTAATAGACTTGTTTCCGGTTCCGTTTCTGTACAACCAACGAGTGGATCAGTGGGCCACGTCAGGCTTGAAGCTCATTTAGACCCACGCATATTTCCGGAGTATCTGCGACCCTTTCACCTCCTCTGTCGTATTTCCCCAGACAAGCGGACTGGGGGTCACGCTGTCCCGCAAGGCGGGCGCATGGCAACTTATCTACGAGGGGTCGGCGCATCATGCTTGATGGAAGCGGGCGGTCGAGTTGCTTGGTAATCTACCCTGCGCCTTCATCCTCAACTCGGTCTAGTGATGAATATCCGAAATACCCTAATGCCTTTTGCGTGTATTGTCAACCCCTGACAACCCTGCGCCCTGCCGATATCCGGGCATCGCGCTACGATATGCGACTGCTTCACCCGCGCTCCGCGCCAGTTACGTCGTTGATGCGCGGTGCCGAGCGGGTAAGCGCAACAAAGCGAGCCGCCCAATCTGCAAGATTTGCCGCGTCCGACTAGAGGATAGCCATGCAGTCGCCAAAGCTATAGAAGCGGTATTCCTGCTCAATAGCCTCCCGATACGCCCTCAGTATGAGCCATCTGCCCTCGTCCTCCGCGCGGCCTCGCCCTGCAAACGCCGACACCAGCATGAGCAGCGTTGAGCGCGGCAGGTGGAAGTTGGTTATCAGGCCGTCCACCAGCCGGAAGCGGTGTCCGGGCAGAATGAACAGGTCCGCCCATCCTGACGCGGCGGCGACGGTGGCTGAGCCACGCGCCTCTGCGAGCAACGCCGCCTGCTCCAGCAGCCTGACGCTGGTGGTGCCGACGCAGACCACCCTCCGGCCGTCTTCCTTTGCCCGGCTGATATCTCGCGCGGCCTCTTCATCCAGATGAAAGTACTCCGAATGCAGCTTGTGCCTGCCCGGGTCCTCCGTGCGGACCGGCCTGAAGGTGTCGATGCCCACGTGAAGGGTGACCTCTGCAAGCCGTATGCCTCTGCGATGCAGGCTGTCCAGGAGCTCAGGTGTGAAGTGCAGGCCGGCCGTGGGCGCGGCGGCGCTGCCCTCAGCGCTGGCGTAGACGGTCTGATAGCGCTCTCCGTCCGCCAGGGGCGTGTGGATGTAGGGAGGCAAAGGCACCTCCCCGGAGTTTCGGATGACGCCCTCGTCCGATAGGCGAATGAGCCGCGTGCCGTCGCCCGTATCCTCAACCACCTCGGCAGGAGCGCCGTCTATGTCGAAGACCGCCCCCGGCCCGAGGCGGCGTCCGGGTCTGACCATGGCTTTCCACAACCCGGCCTCCTGTCGATGCAGCAGCAACACCTCCACCGCGCCGCCGCCGCTTCTCCGGCCCCTGAGCCGGGCGGGAATCACGCGGCTGTTGTTGACCACAAGAAGGTCGCCGGGCCGCAGGAGGTCGCCGACATCGTAAAAACGCCGGTGGGAAAACTCCCCGGTAGTCGCGTCCACAACCAGCAACCGGGAGTGGTCTCGCGGCTCCATTGGAGTCTGGGCAATCAGGCGCTCCGGCAGATGGTAGTCGTAGTCGCTGGTACGCATTGGCTAACCGCGGAAGATTCTGAGGATAAGGTTCAGCACCAGGGTGAGACCTATGCTGACAAGCGCCATGGTGAGAAGGGGAATATAGAGCGTGAAGCTGCCCTTTCGCACGAGGATGTCCCCCGGAAGCCGTCCCAGGTAGGGTATCTTGGGGGCCAGAATTAGCAGCACGCCCAGCAGAAAGGCGAACACCCCCAAAAGAACAAGCGCCCTGCCCAGCGATTCAAGACCGTTCATCCCTGCCATTATAGACCATCTCCCAGCCCGCAATGCAGGCGAATACTGGCGAGGGACGTCCGGCGTGACTCCCACGCCCTATTGCTGACACCAGGTGTCAGCGAGTAAGATGGTAGAGTGGTGGCGATGTGGGCGTGCGGTGGCAAAACGCGCTTGTAGCTCAGTGGATAGAGCGCAGCCCTGCGGAGGCTGAGGCCGTGGGTTCGAGTCCCGCCAAGCGCGCCATTTTACATGTCAATGCCAAGGGCGATTAGCTCAGTTGGTTAGAGCGCTTGCTTTACACGCAAGAGGCCAGAGGTTCGAGTCCTCTATCGCCCACCACAGTGCACTGAAACAAGTACCATCTTCGAGCTTTGGCTGGGAGGCCTTGGACGGCCCGAGTGATGAATTCGAGCCTTCTTGAGCCCACCAGACTTGATGAGATCAA
>DAOUJW010000006.1:0-11895 GCA_034422115.1 Dehalococcoidia bacterium
AGACAGCGACCAAGTCGTTACGCCTTTCCTGCGGGTCGGAATTTACCCGACAAGGGATTTCGGTACCTTAGGACCGTTATAGTTACGGCCGCCGTTCACCGGGGCTTCAGTTCGGAGCTTCCCCCCGGCCGAAGCCGGGCTTCACCCCTCCCCTTAACCTTCCGGCACTGGGCAGGCGTCAGCCCCTATACATAGGGTTTCCCCTTGGCAGAGACCTGTGTTTTTGTTAAACAGTCGCTTGGCCCAATTAGCTGCGGCCCCGAAGGGCTCCAGGAGCAAGTCCTTTCACCCCCAGGGCACCCCTTCTTCCTAAGTTACGGGGTTAGATTGCCGAGTTCCTTAACGAGGGTTCTCTCGAACACCTTAGGGCTTTCACCCCTGTCTACCTGTGTCGGTTTGCGGTACGGGCGCCCGCATCCCATAGCAACGAGGCTTTTCTTGGCGGCATAGGTTCAACGGAGTTCCCCGAGGAAACCTCGGAGTTCTCTCCTCTCTCAGCTCGTAACGCCGGAACGGATTTGCCTATCCCGGCATGGCCTACGGAGGAGAACGCACCATGTCCAATGGGCACGCTCCGCCTACCTTTCCGCGTCCCCCCTTTGCTTTAAAGCGAGATGAAGGCGGTACGGGAATGTTGACCCGTTGTCCATCGCTTGCGCCTTTCGGCCTCAGCTTAGGCCCGACTAACCCTACGCCGAACAACGTTGCGTAGGAAACCTTAGACTTTCGGTGCCCAGGATTCTCACCTGGGTTTGCGCTACTCATGCCGGCATTCTCACTTCCCCGCGCTCCAGCAAACCTCACGGTTCACCTTCAATGCCCGGGGAACGCTCCCCTACCCCCCAACAAGCATGCTCGTTGGAGCCATGGCTTCGGCGGCGGACTTTAGCCCCGTTGGATTTTCGGCGCAGGATCCCTCGACCAGTGAGCTATTACGCACTCTTTAAAGGGTGGCTGCTTCTAAGCCAACCTCCTGGCTGTCTGGGCGATCCAACTTCCTTTACCACTTAGCCCGCACTTAGGGGCCTTAGCCGATGGTCTGGGCTGTTTCCCTTTCGACAATGAAGCTTATCCCCCACTGTCTCACTCCCGGGGTAAGATATGGCGGCATTGGTGGTTTGGTTGGGTTTGGTAAGCTCACGCCCCCTAGCCCATCCAGAGCCCTACCTCCGCCATTCATCCCCAAGGCTGCACCTCAATGCATTTCGGGGAGAACCAGCTATCTCCGAGTTCGTTTGGCATTTCACCTCTACCCACAACTCATCCCAGGTCTTTGCAACGACCACGAGTTCGGGCCTTCACCCCGATGTTATCGGGGCTTCACCCTGGCCATGGGTAGCTCACCCGGTTTCGGGTCTAATCCCTACGACTCATTCGCCCTATTCAGACTCGCTTTCGCTTCGGCTCCCTCCGTCAACGGAGTTAACCTTGCCGCAGAGATTAACTCGCCGGCTCATTCTTCAATAGGCACGCCGTCATCCCTCCTTGCGGAGAGACTCCGACCGTATGTAAGCCCACGGTTTCAGGTCTATTTCACTCCCCTCCCGGGGTTCTTTTCACCTTTCCCTCACGGTACTGGTACGCTATCGGTCGCCAAGGGTATTTAGCCTTGGAGGGTGGTCCCCCCTGCTTCCCACGGGATTCCTCGTGTCCCGTGGTACTCAAGAACGCATCGGGAGCCCCTTCCTTTTCGCCTAAAGGACTTTCACCCGCTATGGCGGCCCTTTCCAGAGCCTTCGGCTAAAGAAGAGGTTTCTAACTCCCTTGGAGGATCTGGAGCTCCTCCAGATGCGCCTTACAACCCCCCTGAAGCATAGGACTCCAGCCCACTAAGCTCCAGAGGTTTAGGCTCTTCCCCGTTCGTTCGCCACTACTAAGGGAATCTCGGTTGATTTATTTTCCTCGAGGTACTGAGATGTTTCAGTTCTCTCGCTTACCCGCCCTATCCTAAGGGTTCAGATAAGGCTATCCCGGTTTTGCCGAGATGGGTTTCCCCATTCGGGAATCCCCGGCTACGCTTGCTAGACAGCTCACCGAGGCTTTTCGCAGTCTTGCCACGCCCTTCTTCGGCCCTTGGCGCCAAGGCATCCACCGTGGGCCCGTATTAACTTAACCCACATTCAGGCCCGTAAACCTCTATTCAGTTGTTAACGTACAAAAAAAGACGGCTGAATGCTTCCAGCCGCCGGGAAATAGCATCAGCTAGGTTGCGCTCTATGTGATCAGGTGATCAGCTTTATGTACCTCTTCACTAGGACGTAAGGGGAAGTATACATTCGCCCCACAGGGTAGTCAAGGGGTTTTGCAGAGCAATTAGAGAACGATTTGCTCTGAACCCTAACGCCGCGGCCTCCAGCTGACCAGCGCAGGGTAGAAGACGGGCGCGCCCCTTATCACGAATCGACCGTCCGCCTCCTCCAGCACGTCGTCCAGCGCCGCCTTCAGCCGACCCTCGCCGTCGGTCCCTGGCTCCAGCATCAGCCGGTTGCGAGTTTGCTGCAACGCGTTCTCCCTGCTCTCGAAGCCCCGGGGTTCCTGAGGAGGCAGCATCTCCAGGTCCGGGTAGATGTCCATGTCCCACAGGAGCGGCACAAACTCCCTCAGCGATGGCAGCTTGAGGCGCTCCTGGCCGTGCACCATCGGCCACAAGGGATTCGACTGGGTGTACGGCGGATTTTCTCCCAGCACCACCAGCACCCTCTCCCTGGCATGGGCCTCCAGCTTTCGTATGAAGCCCACAATGTCCCTGACTGTGTACAGGACCTGGCAGCATATCACGACGTCGGCAGGCTCCACCTCCGCCTCCTCCCATGTGGACGCTACCAGGGAGATGTTGTCCCGCCCCTGGCTCTGAGCTTCTTCCACCAGCACCGCGCCCATGGCAGCCGAAGGCTCCACGGCCACAACCCTTTGGCACTTCACGGACATGGGCAGCGCCACCCGCCCACCGCCCGCGCCGACGTCCAGCACGGTATGACGCGGCTCCACCTCCTTGAGCAGGCCAAGCACTATGGGGTCTTTGGTGTCCAGGGACGGCCGGAACCGCTCCGCAAAGGGTACCCAGGAGTCCGACGGCGCGTCGCCCTGCTCCCGCACGCTGTCCGACTGGGCGTGCTCCTCCTCCACCATAAGCCGCCATCGCTCTCCGGCTGAAACGGCTGCGTCTCTCATTTTCAGGTTACTCACTTCGCGCTAGTCCGGCGGCGTCATACGGAGGTGTTTGGGAGGCTCGTCCGGCAGCTGCCAGACAATCTCCTCGTGGTTGTACTCCTTATGGTACACATTGGCGGCGGTGATGCCGGCGTTGTAGCAGTGCTCGAAGGTGTCCCAGTCCCGCTCCTCGATGGCCTTGTTCATGGCGGCCAGCGGCCCCTTGATGAAGGCCTCCAGGTGGGCCGTGTACCTGGGCCTGGTAATCTCGCCAATCCTGAGCGCCTTCTCCACCTCCGACGATTGGAGCGCCGCCAGCTTCCAGTTTCCGCCTTTCGCGGCGTAGTAGAGGATCCAGTACCTGTCGCTGATCTCCGCCATAAGCCGGGCCAAGCCGGGCTGCATGTTGCCCAGCTGGTCCAGGGTGATCTCCGTATGGGACGTGTGCGCTACCGGCTGCTGGTCTTGCGTCATACCGCCTGCTCCCGCGCTACTCGGCGCTGGTGCGGCCTCCCAGTTTACCGTCCAGAATCAGCAACCCCGCGCCGTCGTCGCCGACCATGCGCACGTGGTCCAGCAGCTCCTCCAGGGTCTTCTCCTCCTCAACCTGCTCCTCCGCGAACCACTCAAGGAGAACGTGGGCGGCGTAGTCGCGCTCGCGTTGCGCCACCTCGTGCAGGGCGTAGATCTGCTCCGTGACCCTGCGCTCGTGCTCCAGCGCCTGGGCTACGGCGGCCTCCACAGAGTCGAACTCCGAAGCGGGAGCGTCTATGGGCCCAAGGGTCACTTTCCCGCTCCTGTCGGTCACGAAGTTGAATATCTTCATGCCGTGAGCCGACTCCTCCTGGTGCTGAAGCCTCATCCAGCTGGCGAAGCCGGGCAGGCTCCTGTTTTCAAAGTACCCGGCCAGAGACAGGTAGAAGTAGGCCGCGCTCAGCTCATTGGTTATCTGCTGGTTTAGAGCGTCGCGTAAATTGTCGCCTATCATTCAGTTCTCCTTTAATACGGTTTGGCTTGTCTCTCAGTGCCCAAGTGGCGTACAACTATGGCAACTCAAATATAACACAAAGGGCTGTAGCTATGCCATGCTAAGCTCCCGCCATCGTCTGGACAAAGCCTTGACAAAGTCTGCACAAAAAATTAAGCTAAGGTTGCTCTTTCAGTTGGGGAAAGTCGGGAGATGGCCCACGGATATGCCAGCCTGAAAGCCCTCAGGAGTGAAGAGACACTTGTTGGGTATTGCGAGACGCTAAAGATGACAAGCCTGAGCGAACTGCTCACAACAAGACGGACAGCGCGGGAGGCAAAGCCGACCCGTAAGATTTCCCTTGTAGTAACCGGCCGCAGGCGTCCGATCGGCGCCTTTATGCCCGTATCCGTGTGCGCCGCCGCCTGCCTCCTGGTAGCTCTGGTCATCACCCTTGGCATAGCGCTGAGGGCCTAGCCCGCCTGCCTACGGCCTCAACTCTGTATCACCAGCTTGCCGTAGAAGTCCCGGTCTTCCATCACCCTGTGGGCCTCGGCCACGTCCTGGAGCGGAAAGACTCGTCCCACCACGCCGTGAAGCTCGCCGCGGTTGATCACGCTCATCATCTCGCCAAAGGAGCGCCGCGTGCGCCCGCCGCTGCCCATCAGCGTGAGGGGCCTGCCCTGGAGTATCGACAGGTCCATGTCCGTCTGCGCCCCTGACGTGACGCCGGTGATGACCAGCCGGCCGCCCGGCCTAAGGCTCAGGAGGTTCTCCCTCCACACAGCCGCGCCAACCACGTCCAGCACCATGTCGACTCCCGCGCCGTCGTTAAGGTCTCTAACGGCCCTGCTGAACTCAGACGTCGTGCGGTAGTTGATGCCCTCGTCGGCGCCCTGCTCCTTCGCCTTCGCCACCTTCTCGTCCGTGCCTGCGGTGGTGATGACCCTGGCCCCGATTCGCTTGGCAATCTGGATGGCCGCGCTGCCCACGCCGCTGCCTCCGGCCTGGATGAGGATGGTCTCCCAGGGCTGAAGCTGGCCCCGCGCCATCAGGCAGTGCCACGCCGTGTGAAAGGCCAGGGGAATGGCGGCCGCCTCTTCAAAGGACATGGAGTCCCGGAAGCGATGCACGTTGACAGCCGGGACGCTGCACAGCTCGGCGTGGCCGCCGTCCACGTCCACGCCGATTCTCTGCTGACTCTCGCAGAACTGGTCCTGACCCTGGAGGCACTGGCGGCAGGCGTCGCACTTGATGCGGTTGTCCACCAGAACCCTGTCACCGACCTGGAAGCCGGTGACGCCTGGCCCGACCTCGTGCACCTCTCCGGCCATGTCGCAGCCCAGAATCCTCGGCAGCTGCCCGGGCCCTCTGCCGCCGCCGGAGCGGACTCCCAGGTCCAGGTGGTTGAGAGCGCTTGCCCGCACCCTCAGCGCCACCTCGCCGTGGCCCGCCGACGGGTCAGGCCTGTCGCCGTAGATGAGCTTGTCGAGACCGCCGTGTTCAGCTATGTATACCGCCTTCATCTGACCCCCTCTGAAGCAGAGTATGTCTGGATTGCAAGTTGAACCGCGGGTAGTTTACAAGGTTGTCCCTGGCTATGCCAGTTGCGCAGTAGGCATTCGCTCCGAAAGGTGGGATAATACGGGAGTGAACGGGAGGGAGTTCTAGGGTGCGATACGTCTACCCCTGCGACATTGTCCTGGACGAAGAGGAGAAAGCGGCAACCGGAAGGGAAGCTTACACGGTAACCTTCGCCGACGTATACGGAGCCACAACCGGCGAATGGACCTGGCAGGAGGCGCGGGAGAACGCGGAGGACGCGCTGGTTGCCACTCTGGGTTCATACCACTACTTGAATGAAGAAATGCCCCTTCGCAGCCCCATTAAAGAGGGCCAGCAGCCCATAGCCCCGCGGCCCGTCGCCGCAGCCAAGGTTGCCCTGAACACCGCTATGCGCAAGCAGGGCATGACCAAGGTCGCCCTTGCGGAGAAGCTGGGCGTCACGGAGTCGGCGGTGCGTAAGCTGTGCAACCCGGACCACTACTCACACATGAGCACCATTGAACGGGTGCTCAAGGTCGTGGGGATTGGCCTGGTGATTGAGGCGGTGGAGAAGGCGGACATTGGCGCCGCGGATTCACCGGCCGGTATTCCGGCAAGCATATCCTGAACGAGTACAGCGACTTTACCTACCAGCCCAATTGCCCTATAATGTGCTTGGAGTCCACACCAAGACAGGGGCTCCCGGAGCAGAAGACCGCGCAAGGAGGAGAGACATGGCAGAGACCAACAACAGTCTGGAGATTACCTACTGCGTAGCTTGAGGCTACCTGCCCCAGGCCGCTTGGATAGCGACCGAGTTCTTCGCAGAGTTTGGCAGCTCCATGGACATAACCCTGACGCCCGCGGGTGGGGGCCGTCTGGAAGTGGTACTGAACGGAGAGACAATCTTCGACCGTATTGCAGGGGGAGGAGCCTATCCGGCCCTGCCGGAGGTACGGCAGATGAAGGCGACTGCCAAGGAAATTCTGTCGGTGGTGACTGTCGGCTAGGCTGACGGCAAGCAAACTAGATGCCAAAAAGCAGAGGGCGGGATGCAGTAAATCCCGCCCTCTGCTTTTTGGCGGCCCCGTCCCTCAATTCTAGGAGCTGGTCTTCGCTGACGCCTCCCGCTCTAGGGCCATCGACAGCGACGCCTCGTGGGTGGAGGCCGGCACCGACGGCGGGGGCGGGTCCTGGGCCAGAAGCCCCGCCAGGGTGAACAGGCCGCCTATCCCTATGCCCACCAGCATCGCCAGTATCTCGGTGCTCACCGCACCGTCCAGCCGGTCTATGAGCCACCAGCCGAACAGCCCGGTCAGCACCGCGCCGCACATCAGGGCCACCATCACGTTGGGACGAATCTTTGCTACCATCACACCTCCTTGCAATCGCACAAATGTTTTGTTATAGTGTCCCAGACGGCATTCACCTGGGCAATGGGCAACTGGCACACGAGAGCCGCCTCTTCCCGCTCATAGCCTGCCCCGTACTTGATACGGGGGTGAGCTTGTCGAACCATATGAGCGGGTATACAGAGGTCGTGCAGCCACCGCTCACCCTTCGACACGCTCAGGATGAGCGGTGTTGTCCGATTACACCAACACACTCCTAGAATGCCCAGTTAAGCTGCCCTTCTCTTGGAGGGCCATTTGGAGTAAACTCTAGGCGTTTACCCTTTGCATCCAGGAAGGCAATGGCACACAACCTGATTCTCACGGGATTCTCCGGCGCAGGGAAATCCGAGGTGGGGCGACTGGTCGCCCGCGCCGCCGGCCGTGACTTCATTGACACCGACGATGAGATAGTTCGGGCCGCGGGCAAGCCCATCGCCGACATCTTTGCGCAGGATGGGGAGGCCCACTTCCGACACCTGGAGCGCCAGGCCGTGGCCCGCGCCTGCGCCGACTCCAACAAAGTCATATCCACCGGCGGTGGGGCTATCGTAGACCCCGACAACTACAGGGTCATGGCCGCCTCAGGCGTCATCGTGTGCCTGGACGCTACGCCTCAGACCATCCTCGACAGGCTGGAATCCGCCGCCCGTGGCGGAGACCCGGACGCCGTCCGCCCCCTGCTGGCGGGCCCTGAGCCTCTGAAACGCATCACGGAGCTGAAGGCCCAGAGGCAGCGCTACTACGCCCAAGCTCACTGCACAATCCACACCGACGGCCTTACAACCGAGCAGGTGGCGCAGCAGGCCCTTGACGCCTTCAACGCCGCTTCCCAGGATAAGCCGTCCGCCAAGCAGTTCGACCCCTCCTTTGTCATAAGCACGGAGTCGGCAACCTACCCCGTCTTCGTGGAGTGGGGCATCCTGGACAGCTTCGGGGAGCGCCTAGGTGACCTTGGCTTCAACGGCCCGGTGTTCGTCATCACCGACTCCAACGTGGCCTCGCCCCACGGCGAGAGACTGGAGCGCGCCCTTCGCAACGCGGGTGTCGAGGCCCACTGCTACGTCGTCCCCGCCGGCGAGGCCAGCAAGAGCATTTCCACCGCAGAGGCCATCTACGCCTGGCTGGCTGACCATCGCTGTGAGCGGCGCAACCCCATCATCGCCCTTGGCGGCGGTATGGTGGGAGACCTCACCGGCTTTGTCGCCGCCACCTTCCTTCGAGGAGTGCCATTCATCCAGGCGCCCACCTCCCTTGCGGCGATGGTGGACGCATCCATTGGCGGCAAGACCGCCGTGAACCTGGACGTGGGCAAGAACCTGGTGGGCGCGTTCTACCAGCCAAGGGCGGTCATGGCGGACCTGGACACCCTGACCACCCTGTCCTACCGGGAGATGGCCTCCGGCTGGGCCGAAGCCATCAAGCACGGCCTCATCCTGGACGCCGACCTGTTCCGCCTCTTTGAGGACAGGGCGGACGAGCTGATGGAGCTGCAACCCGACATCTCCGCCCAGGTGATTCGCCGCAGCATGGAGATCAAGGCCAGGATTGTTGAGGAGGATGAGCGGGAGACCCTGGGAAGGCGTGTGCTTCTCAACTACGGCCACACCACCGGCCACGCGCTGGAGGCCGTCACCCACTACACGGAGCTTTTGCACGGAGAGGCGGTCGCCGTTGGCATGAGGGCTGCCGCGGAGATAAGCCAGGAGATGGGTCTGCTCTCGCCGGAAGCTGCGGAGAGACAGAACCGTCTGCTCATGCGATTCGGACTGCCAACGTCATCGCCAGGCGCCGATCCCGAAGGCGTGCTGAACGCAATGCAGCTGGACAAGAAGGCATCGTCCAGGACCATAAACTGGATACTGATGGAGGAGATTGGCCGGGTCAGCGTCCGCTCCGACGTGCCTGAAGACCTGGTGCGGCGGACGGTGGAGGGCATCTGCAAGTAAGGCCCATGGCAAAGGACATCACCAACCGGCGTGAGGCCGGCACAACCACCGCCGAAGCGGTCTCCAGCCTGTCACGGCACGGGATGGGCCGCACTGCCATCGTCTACCTGCGGGTGCTCAAGCCCCGGGAGACCCTGCTGCTGTCGATTATCGGGCTGTGCACCGCCGTGGCCGCAGGCGGAGGCTCGCCGCCCCTGGACCGCTTTGCCCTGGCCGCTATAGCCATAATCGTGGGCAGCGGCGGGACCAACGGCCTCACCAACTTCTTGGACCGCCGCGTGGACGCCCGAATGAAACGCACTCAGCGCAGGGTGCTGCCTTCCGGCCTCATCCGGCCTCCGGAGAAGGCCCTGGCGTGGGCGGCGTCCCTGGTGGTCGTGGCCCTGCTCATTGCCCTGTACCTTCACCCCTACGCCTTCCTGTCGGGAGTGGTTGGCGTCGCGGCGGGCCTCATCGCCCGCAAGACCTGGGCCACCCACTTCCTGGGCATCCTCTCCTCCTGCGGCCCGGTGCTCGTCGGCTGGTTCGCCATCAACCCGGAGTTGTCGGCCACGCCGGTGCTGCTCTGCCTCATAATCGCCCTCTGGCTGCCCATCCACGTATGGAACCTCATGATAGCCTCCAGGGACGACTACGTGCAGGCGGGCGTCAACATCTTTCCCATCACAAAGGGCGCAGACCTGACGGCGCGGGTGTCCGTTGTCCTCTCCCTGTTCCTGTACGCGGCCTCCGTTGGGCTCTTCTTCCTGGGCGACTACGGCTGGGTCTACTTCGCCGCCGCCAACATCGGCAGCCTGCTCATGGTCAGGGCCACCCTCAAGATGCTCAGCACCGGCGACAAGGCCGCCGCCTACCGCGCATTCAAGCTCTCCGCCTACCCCTTCCTGGGCCTCATCTTCCTGGGCCTCTGCATCGACATCTGGGTGAGTGGCATTGGCTAGCCCGCCCCCTCATATGCAGTTCGACTCAAGGCTGACCGCCATCGCACAGGAGACACCGACGGTCAAGTCCTTCGTGCTGTCCCTGGAGGGAGGGCATATCGACTTCTCGCCCGGCCAGTACATAGACCTCTTTATTGACGCCCCCGGCTTCGACGGCGCGGCCGGGTACTCGATTACGTCGACGCCCCTGGAGAGGGGCACGATAAGCATAGCCGTGAAGAAGCTGCCCGGGGCCAAGTTCACCATCTACCTCCACGAGGAGGCCAAGCTGGGCGAGCGGTTCTACCTGGTGGGGCCGGGCGGCGACTTCTTCTACCGGGAGGACATGGGCAAATCCCTGGTGCTGATTGCCGGCGGGATTGGCATAACGCCCCTGATGAGCATGATACGGTACGTCAACGACGCCCGGCTGGACGTGAGCGTGACGCTCCTGTACAGCGCCAGGGTCCCCTCTGAGCTTGCCTTCTACTACGAGCTGCGGGAGATTGAGGCGGCCAACCCCAACATCAGGTGCCGGTTCACCGTCACCCAGCCCCAGGACGAGCCGTGGGACGGCCGCGTCGGCAGGATAGACCTGGAGATGATGCGGGAGCACATCACCGACAAGGACTCCCTGTTCTACATCTGCGGCCCCAGCGAGCTGCCGGCGGACATCAAGCAGAGCCTGCGGGACCTCGGCGTTGACGACTCTCGGGTGCACGCGGAGGAGTGGTAGCCCGCCTAAAGCAACCGCGTTCCGGGCAGGGAAGTCATGTTGCGGTCCAGAGTCAGCGTCTCCAGTCCTGCGCGCGAGTAATCGTTGGCAATAGGCGGTCGAACAGTCCCGCACCGCCGCGGGTGGCAAGCATCTCCAGGACCGCCGACCCGTTCAGGGTATCCACGAGACCGCTGCGTAGGACGTTGCGAAGCTCGGTTTTGGCATCCTCGGCGGAGACTCCATAATGGTGCTGCACCACGATGAACGCTTCCCCGATTACTTGATTGGAGGCGAGTATCTCCACTCCGCCCTCAACCAGTGCGCTCAGCCGCTCCAAGCAGTATGAGTATGTGTCGGGGGGACAGGAGTGAGGATCAGATCCATGGCTCCATTTCTCCATACTAGGCACAAAGCCGACCAAGAAGGCTGATGAGGAAGACGTTGCGGTAGCGGTGTCAGGTGAAGAGCCGTGCGATATCCAAGCCGATTAGCGCGAGGCTCAGACTCAGCCACATCGTTACGATTGTCCAGAAGAGCCACGGGTTCTCCGCACGATGGACAGGCTCAACCAGGAAAGTCTCTCCCGTAAAGATGCTGGGTGCTGCCCAGAAGAGAAAGAGGAGACCCCAGACCCACTGGAGGTCGAAGATCACGGCTACCAAGACGATCGCTATGGCGACTAAAGTGAACCAGCGGACTCTACCACTTGCACGACGTTCGCGCCGCCGATCAAAGCTCATGGTTCACGCTCTACATGTCGGGAGGGTGGCTCCTCTCCCAACATCTGCCAGCCGAGGTAGTGGTGAAAGTCAACTACCACCCGCTCGATGGGTAGCAGATGCCCACCCCTGGAATGGCGCGCTACCATCCCTCTCTGGGCCCGCTCGCATATGGCCCGGTCCTCTTCTAGAAAAGCGGTGGCGAATCCTCCAGAGACTGCCTGTGTAATAGCGTCAGTGCGTGACTTCGTAAGCGATCCTTGGAGCACTCGCGTCGAGGTAGGGGTGAGTGGAAGTGCGACAAGCCAGTCCCAAGAGTCCTGCGTGACGACTCCAACGAACGATGGTGGAATGGAGACCAGCGTGTAGTGGTCTCCTCCTGAATTGCTACCCAACAGACGCGCAAGCAGCTTCCCTGCAAGACCTGTGCCTCCAGCTTGAACAATCGCCCCGCCCGTCAGCGTCCAAGCCGCCGAGCCTTCGATGTAGTAGGCCCCGCGTGTAGGAGTTACCTTTTCCAGCGTGTCAGCATGCAC
>DAOUJW010000007.1:0-7650 GCA_034422115.1 Dehalococcoidia bacterium
GGGGGGGGGGGGGGGGGGTGACGCCGGTGCGCCTCCTTTCCCTCCTGGCCCTTGCTCTGCTCCTGGCCGTCCTTGCCGCGCCCGGCGCCGTCCACGCCCAGTCCACGGCCCCCGCCCAGGTGACCGGGGTGACCGTCACCCCCAACTACTTCGACTCGCTCGACGTGTCTTGGACGGCCGTGACGGGCGCGACGGGATACACGGTGCAGTACAAGACGGGTAGCGCGGCCTTCACGGGCACCGACCCGTCCGCGAGCGCGACGACGAACTACGCGACCCTTGAGAACCTGTCGGAAGGCACGCAGTACCGGGTCCGCGTCCGCGCCACGAACTCCACCGGCGACGGCGCATGGTCTGCTGAAGCCACCGGCGTCACGGACAAGGTCATCACTTCAAGGTTAGTCGTGCCCGATGAAATCCAAACGACGCTTGGCCAGTTCGTGGTCTCGGTGGTGTTCGGCGAGCCGGTGACGATCGAAGCCAGCGACTTCAGCGTCCAGAACGGGAGGGTCACCGCCGACCCTGTGGCCACACCACGAAACGTATTCCCCGAGGAGACCTCCTCTTTTGCAAGGATCTGGTCGGTTGGGGTGACGCCGGAGCGGCCCGCCGCTGCTCGCACTTCGACGGATACCGGTCCGTTTGACGTCGTTATCACTCTGATCGAGGGCGCCTACATTGTCGATTACACGACGAGCTCTGGCGCCACCGGCACGAAGATCACGGCGTTCGCCACGGCCACGCACACTGTCGACGAACTGCCATTGAAGGTGGAGATGACGGCCGAGAAGAGGACCAACGAACACAAGGTCGATATCTCCTTCACCGAGGCCATAAAGTCGGACTGCGACTCCAGCGACACGGACGACTGCACGCTGGATGCGGACGAGGTCTCCGTGACCAACGGAGTCTTCTTTGGCCTGGTCGGGGCCGGTCAGAGCTACGTTGTCTTCGTCCGGGCGACGGGTACGCAGCAGGTCACGGTCAACGTGGCCAGTGGAGCCGTCAAGGCTGCCTCCGGCGGAGAGGGCAACGCCGCCGGATCCATCAATCTGCAGGACGTCAGCATTGCCAGGCCGAGCGCGACCATCACCGGGCCGAGTAGTCCCCGGGGGGCCACCTATACGGCAGCAAACAAACTGGGTTCCTTCGAGATCACCATCACCTTCAGCACTCCGGTGACCGGCCTGACGGCGGATGACTTCCAGGTTGCCAACGCCACCATCGGGACCCCGGAGGCGCAGAGCCCCAGCGGAGGCTATGCCACCATCTGGAAGGCGGCCGTGACGCCTACCTCCCCTCCCGGGGCGATCTCGGTGCTGCTCCCGGAAGGGAAGGCGAGCCAGAGCTCCGGCGATACCAACGCGCAGTCCAACGGCTGGGCGATCGTCATCAAGCCGGGCCCGAGCGCGACCATCACCGGACCGAGCGAGCACCGCGGCACGGACTCCTTCGACATCACCATCACCTTCAGCGCTCCTGTGACCGGCCTGGCGGCGGATGACTTCATCATCACCAACGCCACCATCGGGACTCCGACGGCGCAGAGCCCCAGCGACGGCTCCGACGGCTACGCCACCGTCTGGACGGCGGCCGTGACGCCGTCCAGCCCCGGGAATGTCTCGGTGCAGGTCAAGGCGGGGGCGGTGAGCGTAAGCGGCGGCGGGAACAACCCGCAGTCCCACGCCTACTCGATCGTCGTCGAGGCGGGAGGTCTTTGATGCTCCCGCCTCCGCCGGATACAGGGCGAATGTCTCCAGCGCGGGCGAGGTTGCGTGCGGCCACCCGCCGGGACGGACCAGGACAACGGCAACTACGCGCTGCCGGAGAACGACCGGATAACCATACAGAGAGGACACGAGTTGGACGGCAGATAGCAGTAACGGCCAGGCATAGAACAGCCTCAAGGCTCCCGCTCATACCCTTCGACAAGCTCAGGGCCTGCCCCGTACTTGATACGGGGGTGAGCGGTTAACACAGGAGGTCAGCATGAAATACCAGGGACAGACGGATTCCATCACCTCACGGCCATGGCGCGCGCCTGGGTCCTTCCCGCCTATGCGCCTCCTCCCATTCCTCGCCCTTGCTCTTCTCCTGGCCGTCCTGGCCGCGCCCGGCGCAGCCCAGGCGGCGGACCAGCTCTGGTTCAAGTCCACCGAGGGCGAGTGGGCCGTAACCTCCGGCGTCGCCGACGACGACATCGGCGGAGCCCTGGCCCGCGGCGTCCCCAAGCGTTACATCCGCTACTCCATTGAAGGGGCCGACGGCTTCTCCATAGGCCGCAGGTCGGGCAGGGTGTCCTACGATGGGACGACCATCTCCGGCGAGCAGGTCTCCCTGACGGTAACCGCCAGGGACAAGAACGGCGAGGCGGAGAGCGCCAGCCGGGTTATCGAAGTCTCCGTCACCCAGCCGGAGCCGGAGCCTGATCCCGCGCCCACTCCCACTCCGACTCCGACTCCCACTCCGACTCCCGCCCCAGAGCCGGCGCAGCCCGCCGGGGACGGCGCATCCGGCCAGGACTCCGGCGACCCGGGACAGGCGATGGACAACGTCGCGCCGACGGTATTGAGTCTGCGGATCGCCTCAACGCCGGCGGCCCACGACTCTTACGCCCTCGGCGAGACGATCACGATGGAAGTGACGTTCAGCGAGCCTGTGTCGGTGACCGGCGTGCCGTGTCTGCTGATCAACGTGGGCAGGTATCTGCGGCGTCCGGCGGCGTACGCATCCGGCTCGGGGACCAACAAGCTGCTGTTCAGCTACACGGTCGTAGCAGGCGACCGTGACAGGCGGGGCGTAATGGCATTCAACTTCAGGGGCCGGCCGTTGCGGCTGAGCTGCACCGAGGGAGGCGCCGCCGGGACCATTCGAGACGCCGCGCATAACGACGCGGACCTGAGGCACAGGTCGTACTTCGGTGAAGAGTCCAAGCACATGGTGGGCGGCCCCAAGGTGATCAACGACCGAACGAGACCCACGGTCACCGGCATGCAGGTTATATCGAGCCCGGAGTCCGGCGACACCTACCGCGACAGGGAGACCATCTATGTCCAGGTAACGTTCAGCGAGCCCGTGGTTGCAGTCTCGCCGCGTATAGGCCTGTGGATCGGACAAAACCGAAAGGACCTGACCTACCGGGAGGGAACGGGCACCAACAAGCTGACCTTCGGCTACAGGGTGCGGCCGGAAGACCGGGATAGCCAGGGCATCAGCATCGTGACCACAAAGCTGCCGCTTTACGAGAAACTGGGCTGGCCTTCCATCACCGACAGCGCGGACAACTTCGTGAACCCGGTTCATGAGGCCATTCCCACCCAGTCCGGTCACAAGGTGGCGGGCAGCGCCTCGGACTCCACGCCCCCGACCGTTAGGAAGATCGGGATGGTCTCTGCGCCGGGGGCGTATGTCCCGGGGGACAAGCTCATCTTCTACATGGCTTTCACCGAGCCTGTGCAGGTGGTCGGCGACCCCCACCTGAACGTGACCGTCGGCGGGAAGCAGAAGAAGGCGACGTATAGAAGGCTCAACGCGGACAACGACATGCGCGCCGCTATCTACTACTCGGTCATGTCTTTCTCCTACACGGTGCAGGAGGGAGACGGGGGCGTTGTGGCGGTTGCAGCAAACAGCTTGCAGCTGCCGCAGGGCAGCGAGGAGAACCTGATCGGCTGCATCGTCCACTGCATAGGCCACAGCGTCCGCGACCTGAGCAGCAATCATGCGGTCCTGACCCACGACGCGTTCGGCGATCTGTCGGGCTACAAGGTGGACGGCTCCCGCAAGGCGGCCCCCGTCCAGGCACAGCCGCAGCAGCAGCAACAGCAGCAACAGCAGGCGTCCAACAGAGCACCGGAGCTCTCTATCTCAGACATAGGCCTCCGCCACGTGGCGGAGAACGCGAACAATGCCGCCCTCAGCCCCGCCGTCACGGCCACTTACTCCGGCGGCTCATCCGTGAACGTCACCTACTCCCTGCCCGCCAGCGGGGTGCCCGCCGGTTGGACGCCTCCGAACAGTCAGGACATCCTGAACAAGTTCGAGATCAACTCCTCCTCCGGCCTCATAAGCGTGAAAGGCTCGCTGAACTACGAGGAGCGCAGCGAGTACATACTGCTGGTGAAGGCCGAGGGCGGCGGACTCACCGCGTACCGGACCATCACAGTAAGGGTCACCAACGTTGATGAGCCCGGGTACATCGTCATCGACGGAGGATGCTCCCAAAACGTGAGGGTGGGAAGCGGCAAGTCGATCACCGCCACGCTCATCGACCCCGACGGCGCGGGCAGCGTTACGTGGACATGGAAGGTAACTGCATCGGACCAGGCAGCGGGTGTGGCGGGGCAGGGCCTGAAACGGTCGCTGCCCGTGGACGCATTCAAGTACAGATACTGGCCGAACCAGAATGACGTCTCCAGCACCGGCACGACAAAGCTGTTCGCCTCGGCCACCTATAAGGACAGAGCGGGCGGGGCTACCGTCCGGACAATCGACTCGCTCAGCAAGTGCGCCGCCGCCGAAGGGAGCAGCGTAGGAGCCAGCACAATAGCCGTGCAGAGCGGGAGGCCCACGTTCAGCTCCACGTCCTACACCCGCAGCGTGGATGAGAACTCCGCGGCTACGACGCACGTGGGCGCGCCCGTCACCGCCACGGACCCCAACGGCAAGACGCTGCGATACCGGCTGAACCTGACCGTGGCGGAACTGATCAATCAACCCTTCTCAATAGATTCCAGGACCGGCCAAATCAGGGTGCGAGAGGTGCTGAACCCCGTCCTGGACTATGAGACGAAGAGCAGCTACTCCCTGCCCATCATCGCAACGAATCCGGATGGACTCTCCGCGACCGTCACCGTCACCGTCAACCTTACGGATGTGGATGACTAGTAGCCGGCGCCCCCAGGAACAAGATGAAGCTCACCTTTGTATATGGAGCCAAGCCCCCAGAACAGAAAGAACGCAAGGTGGACGGCAAATAGAGCAGAAACGGCCAGGCCGGCCCCGATAAAGCCGGGGAACAACACCGCTCATCCCCGTACCTGATACGGGGAGCGGCATAATATGACGCTCCTTGGGAACCTTGGCAATGCCAACAAGCCCCGAGAATACCCGGCCTGCCATTTGCTGATGGAAGCAGGTGGAATATGCGGGCATTCCTTTCCGGGTTGGAAGACAAGGTGTAGATGTTAGGTGAAGTACATGTTTGAGCTCGCGCCTACACCCGGATTCTTCATCCTCTACGTTGTCATAGTTGCCCTGGTCCTGAGCGCGTTGCTGGCGGGATTCGGACTCATTGTGGTGTTCTTTGCGCCGGCCAACAGGTTCGGGCTCTACACCCTGTACGTCCTGATAGGATGCTTCTCACTGTTGGGACTCCTTACCGGGGGTGTGGTCATCCAGGGAGTGGTGGAGGCCATAACCGCTCCATTCGATGCGGAGTGGCGGAATGATCCCTGGCAGATATTCATCGACTCTGCTCCGTTCCTTGCCGGGTGCGTCCTCTCGGCTGTGGGCCTGCTATTCGGCGTCAGGAAGATGAAGGCTATACAAAAGGCCGTTCATCCCGGGAAGGACTTGGGAGACAACGGCAGGACGGCCGGATGAACTGCCACACTCAGACCGACGTTGGGCAGGCTCTGAACCCGTCAAAGGGCCACACCTTCCCGCTCACCCTGAGCCCGTCGAAGGGTAAGAGCGGGAGCCTCCACGCCGTAGTATGCCCGCTCTGGTTCGACAGGCTCACCATGAGCGGGCAAGAGGTTGTTTCTAGCCGGCGTTGGAATTACCAACACGCCTGAGAGCGCCTGGCTCCACGATGGAAAAATAGCGCCATTCCCGAAAGGAGACTCAATGCAAATAGAAGAACGATGGATAGTTCCAAGCCTTGGCGTCGTCATCCTGCTGGCGTGCTTCATCCTCCACGTGCCGCTGGTCTACAAGGCGCTGCTGGCGCTTCTGGGGCTGGCGGCAACCG
The DNA here is from genome assembly GCA_034422115.1 of Dehalococcoidia bacterium. Taxonomy (GTDB): domain Bacteria; phylum Chloroflexota; class Dehalococcoidia; order Lucifugimonadales; family UBA2985; genus DAOUJW01. The sequence continues at coordinate 5,975 of DAOUJW010000007.1, forward strand.
GGACCTACTTTGCGCCTCACGCCGTGCAGGTGGAGACGCGGATGGCCATAGGCGCGCTGGGCCTGGTCATCCTGCTCATCGTCAGCTCCACGGCCTTCTGGCTGGCCCTCGTGTCCTTCGGGGCCATTGCCGCCTTGCAGTTTCAGCACCGCCACTCGCTGCAACGGAACCCGGCCACCATTGAATGGCTGAGCGCAACGCTGAAGGGCGTCCAGGCGCGCCGGTCCGGCCAGGCCGAAGGCGGCGAGGAGGAGGCTGCGGGTGAAGCCGGAGAGGAGGTTCCGGCCGCAGCCGGAGACGGCGAGAGTCCCCAGGCCCCAACGGCCCCAACGCCGTCAGGGGTCGGCGCACTGCCGGGGTTCGTGCGGGTGAACGCGGCGGGCATCGGCGGACTGGTCGCGGGCGTCATTGTGCTGGTGAGCGTGTTCATGCCCTGGTTTAGCTTCCTCATCTCCGCCTACGGCGAGACGGCGGGCGGCTTCAATTTCACCCTCAGAACGGCGGCCCAGGAGTTTGAGATGCCGGAGTTCATGGTGTTCTTCTTCGTCCTGCTCGCGATCGCCGTGCTGAGCATCGTCTCGATAGCGCTGCCCCGGATAGTGGCCGCAATCATAGCCGGGGCAGGCCTGGCCGTCACCCTCGTCTCGTACCTCTACGTCGTAGGGCAGGTGGAGAGCGAGGCGGCAGAGCTGAGCGAGCTTGGCGTCGGCGCGACTGCGCTTCCGGCCATGGGCGCGCTGATAGCCGGAGCGTGTTTTCTGGTCATGCTGGTCCTGCAGCTCATTCCCGGCGCGAACAGGACCAGGCAGTAGAGGTGGGTAGGACGCGCGAAACGGAATGACACCCCCGCCGACCATTCCTGCGAAGGCAGGAATCCAGGAGGGGCGCAGCGCGCCCTCCCGCGTCCTGACACCCTCGCCGTCATTCCGAGCGTAGCGAGGAATCTGAAGTGGTCCATTTAACACATCGCGGCTTTGCAGACAGCGGCTCTAGATTCCCGCTTTCGCGGGAATGACGAGAAACGCGATCCACTCCGTTCAGAATGACACCCCCTCCGTCATTCCTGCGAAGGCAGGAATCCAGGAGGAGTGAAGCGCGCCCTCCCCTTCCCGCTCATACTGAGCCTGTCGAAGTATGAGCAGTATCCAGCAACAACGCGCGGGAGGGTTGGGAGAGTCCGCCCCGAAAGCCGGGGCGAACTCCCCTCGCCCTCAGCCCCCCTACCCTTCCCGGCTCCAGCCGGAGGCGAACACGAACCCGTCATACCCCGCCACGTAGATGCGCAGCGACTCGGACTCCACCCAGACGCCGTCCTCCGTGGCCTCGTATGGCTCGCTGTCCAGCAGGTCCTCAGTGTCCTTCCCGATCATCGCGGGGTCGGAGTGGGCCACAACCTTCCCGCTCGGGTCCCCAATGAAGGCGGACCACCTGCCGTCCACCGTCTCCGCGGCGTTGTAGTAGTCTATGGCCGCCTCCAGGCCCGCAAGCGCGCTCCCGGGGCTGGCAAAGTAGGCCACCGTAGCAGGCAGCCCTCCCTCCCGGAAGTTGTCCACCGCTATGGACACCAGCATCTTTGTGAACTCGTCGGCGTCTATGTACCAGCCGGAGGCGAACAGCAGCCCGTCGTGCCTGTCCACCCACACGTTCTTCAGCTCAAAGTCCCCGGAGCCTATGCC
>DAOUJW010000008.1:0-1521 GCA_034422115.1 Dehalococcoidia bacterium
GTCGTCGGCCTGCTCGGTGATGGAGACGACGCGGACGCCCTGGCGCCGCAGCTGGGACTTCAGGACGACGGCGTGCTCCCGCTTGCGGGTGAAGCGGCTGAACTTCCAGACCAGGATCGCCTTGAATGGGGTGTTGTTCCTCTTGGCCTCGTCGATCATCCTCTTGAAATCGGGGCGGTTCATCACGCGTCCGCTCTTCGCCTCGTCCACGAAATCGCGGACGATCTGATAGTCGTTCTTGTCGGCGTAGTCCCTGAGCGCCCTCATCTGGGCCGCCACGGACAGGTCCACGTCCTGGCGGTCGCTGGAGACCTTGGCGTTGAGGGCCGCCGGCGTGCGGTCCGTCTGGTCGGTCTTGCTGCTCATGTACGTGTCCTCCTGCTTCATTCGCTCTGGTTATTGCGGGCCTCAGCCCGTTGGCGGCGTTCCCGCCTCAGCCACTCCCGTTCGTCCATGTACAGCCGGAGGGCCTCGCGTATCAGCTCGCTCATGGTGCGGCCCTCCTCCTGCATCAACTGCCTGGCCTGCTCGGCCATCTCGGGCGGCAGGGAGAAGGTGATGACCTTGGACTTCCTGGGAGTGGTCATTCTCTCTTCTTGCTCCTATCTGTCATATAATGTCATACTCTTGTCATGAACGAAACGGCTGCACCTGTCAAGGGCCGGGCCACTATGACCGCGGCTCTGCATGGAGTAAAATAGGGGGTAGACACTGAGAAGGAGAGGCTCCCTCTATGGGGACATTCAAGTGCCCGCTGCGAATCTCCAGCATGGACGGCCAGGACGGGCGTGAAGTGGAGGCTACGGTTGACACCGGGGCCGCCTACACTACGCTGCCCGCCAGCCTGCTGCGCGAGCTGGGGATCGAGCCGGTGGACAAGGACACCTTCCTGCTCGCCGACGGTCGCCGCGTGGAGATGGACATCGGGAGAGCCTGGGCGACGGTCAACGGCTCCAGTGAGGTCACCCTCGTCGTGTTCGGAGAGGACGACGCCCCGGCCCTGCTGGGGGCCTACACGCTGGAGGGATTGAGGCTGGCGGTTGACCCCATAGCGCAGCGACTCGTTCCCACCCACCTCATCATGTACTAGGAGGGCGCACTCCTTCTTCCCGCCCATCTCAGTCTTCCGCGCCCCGCCTGGGCTCCCGCTCCCCCTCGCACTCTATCGGCCCGTCTTCTCCACTGCGGTTCTCCGGTTGGGATTCGGCGGCTCGCTCTTCCATGTAGAAGCGGATGGCGACGCGGGCCAGGATGCGCAGGCCCTTCAGGACGGCCCTGTGATGCTCCGGGGTGTAGGACGGCATGGAGCGCTACAGGGCGTCTTCTATCTCCCGGCTCTTGGGTCTCCTTCGTCCGTTGTCTCTATTGGCGTCTCTCATATCCTGTAGTCGCAGCGGCTCTCGTCTCGGGGCCGCTGGCCTCTCGTTTCAGGTGTGGGGTTTGGCCGCCGGTGCGGACGGGACGGGGCGAGCACCGGCGGCACTATGGGGTCAGTTCCTGAGTAAGGTCATCTGGTAGCCC
>DAOUJW010000009.1:0-245824 GCA_034422115.1 Dehalococcoidia bacterium
GTTCGGGTTCTGAGCTAGCAGGACGTGACGGTCAAGCTGAGCTCCGGTCTCTTGTACCCAGGGTGATCCGACCTGTCACGTCCTCTCTATAAGATACAAGGGTGAGCGGGAAAGTGGCATCACAGACACCCCGAAAAGGAGGCTATACGGCAAGCGCCTCCTTGAGCCGCTTGATCGCTGCCTCTACACCGTCCGGGTAGTCGTACACGGCAGATCCCGCCACCGCTATGTCCGCCCCGGCCCTTGCCACCAGCGACGCCGTTTCGAGATTCACGCCGCCATCGACCTCCAGCTGCGCCGACACCCCGCGCCTGTCCATTATGCTACGCACGCGGGCTATCTTCCGAGGGCTCTCCGGGATGAACCTCTGGGCGGGATAGCCCGGGTTGACGCTCATCACCAGAACCTGGTCCATCCAGTGCAGCGCGCCCTCTATGGCGAGGACGGAGGTGCCCGGGTTTATGGCCACGCCGGCCCTGGCCCCGCGCTCCTTGATCATCTCTATGGCCCGGTGCAGGTGGGTGCAGGCCTCCGCGTGAAACGTGACGATGTCCGCGCCGGCGTCCAGGAAGGATGGTATCTGCTTCTCCGGGTCTGCGACCATCATGTGCACATCCAGTGGGAGGTCCGTCCAGCCCTTGAGGGCCTCCACGGTGCGCGGCCCCCACGTAAGGGCGGGGACAAAGTGCCCGTCCATGATGTCCACGTGTATCATGTCCGCGCCGGCGCGAGTGGCCTCCGCGACAGACTCGCCCAGGCGCGCGAAGTCCGCCGAAAGTATGGACGGAGCCAGCTTCACGGGCGGTCTCTCAGTCAAGGGACGCCTCCAGAAGCAGTCTGGCCTGCCTTATGCCGTCCTCCACTTGCTTCGGACCCGTTCCTCCCTTCACGTCCCGGGCGGCAATGGAGGTCTCGGCGCTGATGGCGTATACGTCTTCGTCGAAGCGCGGGGAGAACCGCTTGTACTCGGACATCTCCACCTCCTCAAGCCCCTTGCCCTGTGCGGCGGCGTGCCTGGTCAGCTCCGCCACTATGCCGTGAGCGGCGCGGAAGGGTTCGCCCTTCGCCACCAGGTAGTCGGCGAGGTCCGTGGCCAGCATGTAGCCGTCCCGCGCGGCGCGGTCGGTGCGCTCCGGGCTCACCTCCATCGTTTCAATCATCCCGGCGAACACCTCCAGAGTGCCCAGCAGGGTGTCCACCGTATCGAAGAAGCCCTCCTTGTCCTCCTGGAGGTCACGGTTGTAGGTCAGCGGAAGGCCCTTGAGCAGGGTGAGCAGCCCCATGAGGTGGCCGTAGACGCGGCCCGTCTTGCCCCGTGCCAGCTCCGCAAAGTCCGGGTTGCGCTTCTGGGGCATGATGCTGCTGCCGGTGGTGTAGCGGTCCGCCAGGCGCACAAAGCCGAACTCCTGGGAAGACCACAGTACCATCTCCTCAGCCATACGCGACAGGTGCATCATGCAGGCGGCCGCGGCGGCGTGGTAGTCCACCAGGAAGTCCCTGTCCGCGACGGCGTCCATGCTGTTCACGCTGACCCGGCTGAAACCAAGCTCCTTGGCCACGAACTCCCTGTCGATGGGGTAAGGAACGCCGGCCAGAGCGCCGCTCCCCAGGGGAAGGACGTCGGTGCGGCGGAGGCATTCGTTAAAGCGCTCCCTGTCCCTCTGGAGCATTTGGAAGTAGGCCAGCAGGTGATGGGAAAGGAGAACTGGCTGGGCACGCTGCAGATGCGTGTAGCCGGGTATAATCACCTCTCTGTTGGCCTCAGCAACCGAGACAAGAGCTTCCTGAAGCGCCTTGATGCTCCACAGGGTGTCCCCTATCGCCTCCTTGCAGTAGAGGCGCACGTCGGTGACAACCTGGTCGTTGCGGGAGCGTGCGGTGTGGAGCTTTCCGGCAACGTCCCCAATCTTGCGGAAGAGCGCGGCCTCTATGTTCATGTGGAGGTCTTCCAGGTCCTCCCGCCACTCGAAGGAGCCGTCCTCTATGTCCTTTTGGATGGACGCGAGTCCCTCGACGATAAGCTGAGCCTCCTCGTGGGAGATGATGCCCTGCTTCCCCAGCATACGGGCGTGGGCTATCGACCCGGCAATGTCCTGCTTGTACAGCCGCTGGTCGTAGGAAAGGGAGACGGTGTAGGAGGATGTTCTGTCTTGGCTGGTCATCTATAACTCCCGTCCGGCGTCACTCTCGCGCAGGGAGGCTTTTGCGTAGTTACCACCAAAGCTCCATACCACCGTCATTCCCGCTTTCGAAGACCTTTGCACAACTACGGCGCCATTTCGAAAGAAGTACGTTTTCCGTCATTCCCGCGAAAGCGGGAATCTAAAGGCTTTCTTTCACAGCTCATCGCAGTTTTGCAGACAGCTATCTCAGATTCCTGCTTCCGCAGGAATGACGGAAACCTCTGGCATTACACAGGCCGATACTTGACAGAAGCTGGCAGGGTTATAGGTGAGGCCCCGACCTGCCTGATGAGGTAAGGCCCTCGCCCGAATTTCCGTACTGCCTCCGCGGCCGCGTCTTCGAATTTCTCGTAAGTATCTATCAGCTGTCCGTCATGCACAACAACCCACTTGCCAAAGTAGTCGGCCTCAAGGACATCCCGCATCTTCTCGTACGCGGCTATCTCTTCACTGAGCAACGCCATGATCCCCCTCCCGTGCTCTCAGTATATCCCAGGCGAGTCCGCCCCTACTCGGCAACCTGCCCCAGGTCCGGAAGCTCCAGGGGCTGTATCCTGCCCTGCGTGCGGCCACCCAGCCCGAAGATGTGGATGAACCCCTCCGACGCTCTATGGTCAAAGCGGTCGCCGGTGTCGTAGGTGGCGAGGTCGTACTGGTAGAGGGAGTAGGGCGAGCTTCGTCCCACCACGGTGCAGTTGCCCTTGAACAGCTTCAGTCGCACAGTGCCCGTGACGTGGCGCTGGGTGCTCTCCACGTAGGCGTCCAGGTCCCGGTGAGAGGCGGTGTACCAGAGGCCGTTGTACACCATCTCGGCGTACTCCTGGGCAACCCGCTCCTTGAAGCGAAGCTGGTCCTTGCTGAGGGTGATGCTCTCCAGAGCCCTGTGGGCCATGTGCAGCACCCGACCGGCCGGAGCCTCGTACACCTCCCGGGACTTGATGCCCACCAGCCGGTCCTCCAGGTGGTCGATGCGCCCCACGCCGTGCTCACCGGCCGTGGCGCTAATGTGGTTTACAAGGGCAATGGGGTTCATCTCCTCGCCGTCCACCGCCTGGGGGATGCCCTGTTCAAAGGTAATCTCCAGGTAGAGGGGAGAGTTGGGGGCCTCCTCCGGGGACTTCGTCCAGGCAAAGGCCTCCTCCGGCGGCTCATACCACGGGTCCTCCAGGTTCCCGGCCTCAATACTGCGCCCCCACAGGTTCTCGTCAATGGAGTAGGGGCTGCGCTGGCCCAGCTCCAGTGGCACGTTGTGGCTCTGGCCGTACTGTATCTCCTCCTCCCGCGTCATGTTCCACTCACGCGCGGGAGCGAGTATGCGAATGGACGGGTCCATTCCGGCGATGCTGAGGTCGAAGCGCACCTGGTCGTTGCCCTTGCCGGTGCAGCCGTGGGCCACGGCCCTCGCGCCCTCCTGGTGAGCGACCTCCATCAGATAGCGAGCGATGAGCGGACGACCCAGGGCCGTCGCCAGGGGGTACTGCCCCTGGTACATGGCTCCCGCCTGGAGCGCGGGCCACACGAAGTAGCGGACAAAGGGGTCTTTGCCATCCACCACCAGGGCCTTGACCGCCCCGGACGCCAGCGCCCTCTCCTTGACGTTGCCTATCCCCTTCCCTCCCCCCAGGTCCACCGTGAGGGTCACCACCTCCGCGTCGTAGTTCTCCATGAGCCAGGGTATTGCTACCGAGGTATCGAGTCCGCCGCTGTATGCAAGCACTACTTTTGTCGACATATCTATCCCACCGCCACTTCCTTCAGAGCTACCTCCAGCTTCCCAAGGGCCTCGTCCACCTCATCCGCCGACACGTTCAGGGGCGGCATAAGGCGAATGGCGTTGGGCCGCAGGGGGTTGAGAAGCAGCCCCTCCTCGTTGCACCTGGCGACAAGCTGTGGGGCTATCTCGCCGTTCAGCTGGATGGCCAGCAGAAGCCCAAGGCCGCGCACCTCCGTGATTATGGGGTATCGGGACTTCAGGCCCTCCAACCCCTGGTTCAGGCGCTGGCCCATTGTCCTGACGTTGGCCGATACGTCGTTCTTGATAACGTAGTCCACCACAGCGGCGGCCCCGGCGCACGTCAGCACGTTGCCTCCAAAGGTTGAGCCGTGGTCGCCGGGGGCCAGCAGGCAGAACTTCTCCTTGGCCAGGAAAGCGCCGATGGGCACGCCTCCGCCCAGGCCCTTGGCAAGGGTGATGGCGTCCGGCTCCACGCCGAACTGCTCGTAGCCGAACAGCGTGCCCAGACGTCCCAGGCCCGTCTGCACCTCGTCCAGGATCATCACAAGGTTGTTCTCGTCGCACCACTCCCGGACCTGCTTCAGGTAGTCCGGCGACGGCACGTTGACGCCGCCCTCTCCCTGCACTGGTTCAATCATCACGGCGCAGGTCTCGTCGTTAGTGGCCTCCTTGATGGCGTCAATGTCGTCGTAGGGGACGTTCACAAAGCCCGGGGACAGGGGCTGCCACTGCTCCTGGTAGTGAGGCTGGCCCGTGGCCGCGGCCATAGCCAGCGTCCGGCCGTGGAAGGAGTTGAGGGCCGTTATCACCTGGTAGGCTCCGTTGGCGTGAATGCGGCCGTACTTCCGGGCCAGCTTTATCGCGCCCTCGTTGGCCTCCGCGCCGCTGTTACTGAAGAAGACGCGGTCCAGGCAGCTGTTGTCCACCAGGAGCCGCGCCAACTCAACCTGTGGCACCGTGAAGAACTGGTTGGAGGTCTGGATAAGGGTGGCGGCCTGCTCCTGGATAGCCTTGACCTGAACGGGGTGTGAGTGCCCCAGGCTGTTCACCGCCCAGCCGGACGTGAAGTCAAGGTACTCCTTGCCGTCCTCGTCCCACACCCTTGTGCCCTGCCCTCGCACGATGACGATGGGCTGGCGGCGAGCCACCTGCATGTAGTATTTGCTCTCCAGTTCTCTCAAAGCGCTCACTGGGCGCCTCCTTCCTCAGTCTGTATCATCTCTTCCAGGGCCTGCTCCAGCCGGTCCAGAGCCTGCCGTATCTCCTCGATGGCGTCCTGGACGTCCTGGAGGCGCGGGTCGTCGGTCGGCGGCGCGCCGTCATCGGGCGGCGGGCCGGTGTCCGTGGGCGGCGCGCCCTCGTCCGGCAGGTCTCCCACCAGCAGCGCGTCCAGCGCGCTCCTGAAGTCGTCCTTCATCACCACCCTCTTTGCGTCGGCAACGATGACCTGCTTCAGCTCCGGGAAGGCGATGTTCTCCGCCTGGATGTAGAGGGGTTCCACGTACATCAGGAACTGCTCGTCCTCATGGACAATGGGTATCACCAGCAGGTTGCCCCTGATACACCTGGCGCCTCTCTGGCAGAGCAGGGTGAACTGCTGCTTGATGGTGAAGTCGTTGTCGATGCGGGCCTCAACCTGCTCCGGGCCGTCTACCTGTGTGCCCTTGGGGAAGAGGAAGGACTTCAGGCTGCCGTACTGGCCCTTGTCGTCGTCGCTGCGGGCCGCCAGCCACGCCACCTGGTTGGGCTTGTCCAGCGGAGTGAAGGGCAGCAGGAGAACAAACTCCTCCTTCTCCTCACCGGGCAGCTTCATGATGACGTAGTAAGGCTCCATGGGCTGCTCCGCGTCAAAGAACAGCTCCCTGGGCACGCTCCACGGGTCCTCCCGGTTGTAGAAGTCTATGGTGTCCCTCATGTGATACAGGAGGTACTTCTCCGCCTGGATGGAGAAGAAGTCCTCCGGATAGCGAATGTGGGGGCTCAGGTACTCCGGGAACTCGGACCTGGGCTTGAAGAGATCGGGGAACACCTTGGCGTACGTGCGGACTATTGCGTCTTCCTCGTCGAAGATGTAGAAGTCCACGTCCCCGTTGTAGGCGTCAATGACCGCCTTCACGCTGTTGCGAATGTAGTTTATGTCTTCGTCGTACGGGTCCGAGTACGGGTACTGGCTGGTGGTGGTGTAGGCGTCCTGAATCCACCACAGCTTGCCGTCCGCCACTACCATGTAGGGGTCGTCGTCCAGCTTCAGGAAGGGCGCTATCTCACCGACCCGGTCCTGGATCTCGCGCCGGTACTGGATGCGGCTGTCCTGGCCCAGGGCCCCGCTGATGAGTATGTTGATGTCCGCGAACTCCCAGGCGTAGGCCATCCGGCGCAGCAGAGAGCTCACGTGGACTCCGCCTTCGCCCGCATATCTGGTCCGCACCGGGGAGTTGGTCTCGATGGCGGGATAGTCGAACTCCGGCTCCAGGGAGTTGACGATAACGTAGTTGGCGCTGTTCTCCCCGTAGTATATCTGGGGCTGTGTCACCTCCGGCACAAAGCCTGCCAAGGACTCCTTGCCCGGCCCCGGCGGAATGTCCTTGAGGAAGAACTCAGGCCTCCCCTCAGGGGTGAACTCCGTTGTGGGGCTGATAGCCACGCCAAAGCCGTGGGTGAACTGGAGGCGGCTGTTGACCCAGGACTGGGACTCCTCCGGCAGGTCCTCCGGGAACAGCTCCCGGGCGCCAAGCATCACCTGGCGTATCTTCCCGTCTATCTCGTAGCGGTCGACGTCCACGTCTGCAAACCTGTAGTAGGTGCGGAAGAACTGCACCTGGTTGTAGACGCTCCTCAGGGGCCGGTGGTCCCACAACCGCACGTTGTCAATGGTCTCCGGGTTGGCGGTCACCGTCTCGACGGTCAGCGGCTTGAGCTCGCCAGCCTCGTCGCCCGTGGAGACGGTGGCAAGGTCATAGGACTCCTCCTCAATGCGGTCCAGAGCAAAGCCCTGGCGCGTGAAGTCGATGCTGCGGGGTATGTACTCCCGCTCCTTCTCCAACTCATTGGGGTTGACCTGGAAGCGCTGCACCAGGGCCGGGTAGACGTTGCCAACTATAATGGCCGCCGCGACCCACAGGCCTATCGATCCCACAATGAGCCGCGTGGAGCGGAAGTATGAGTTGGCCAGGAGCAGCAGGCCGACAATCGCGCTGATGACCAGCAGAATGCGGAGAGCCGGAAGCCGGGCGTTCAACTCCGTGTAGCCCGCGCCGAATATCGCCCCGCTTGGGGAGAACAGGAGCTTGTGAATCTCTATCCAGTTGTTCCACGATGTAACAAGGAGCAGCAACCCCAGCAGGATGGAGGCGTGAGCAATCATCCTGGGTGTGATCCCCTGGGGGATGTTGATCCCCCTCAAGCTCATGTTCAGCATGTATATTGCGCCGGAGCCAACCAGGGTTACTATAAGAGCGCCCAGCAGCCATCCCTGGGCCAGGCTGTGCACCGGCAGGGTGAACACGTAGAAGGCCACGTTCCTGTTGAACACCGGATCCTCGGCGGGGATACTCTCGCCCGATGCCGACACCGTTGTGAAAGAGACCTCGTTGATGAACCGGAGCAGAGTCTCCCACTGGCCGGCCACCAGAGACCCGAAGATGATGGCGAGCAGGAATATCGCCAGGGCTATGGCCCACCGGAATAGCTGGGTAATGATCTCGTAGACCTGCTCCGATACCGGGATGCCCGGCTCGCCCCTGGAGGACCTGTACGCGAAGATGGCGTTGGGCACTATGATCAGGGTAAAGAGGACGGCCCCGGCAAGGAACAGCCACACCCTTGTCGTGAGAACCTTGAGGTAGACGGAGGTGTAAGCCAGGTTGTCGAACCAGAGCCAGTTGGTGTATATCTGCCGGAACAGGTTGGCAAGGACGAAGAGGGCGATGAGACCGCCAAAGATGAGTCCCCACTTCACCAGTGGACGCGGGTCAATGGGCAGTACAAACTCGCCGCCATCCTGATCCGAGAACGGGCCGTCGTCCGCATTGCCAGAGTTGCCTCTGTAGAAGGCCATTACGCCTGACCTATCCGTGTGCCCACGGGCCGGCCTTCAATGAGGTCCAGGAGGGCGCGGCTCTTTCTGCCGTCGGCTATCTGGGACACCCTCACGCCCTCCAGGGCGCGCAGGCACGCCTCCACCTTGGGCACCATGCCCCCGGCAACCGTGCCGGACTGAATGAGGGCCTGGCCCTCCTCGGTAGTGAGGCTGTTGATGAGGCTCTGGTCGGAGTTGAGGACGCCCTCAACGTCGGTCAGAAAGACCATCGACTCGGCCTTCAGGGCCCGGGCTATCTCCCCTGCGGCGGTGTCCCCGTTCACGTTGAGAAGCATGCCGCTGTGCTCGGAGGAGTCCATGACGTGAACGGCCACGGGCGCGATGACCGGGATGTAGCCGGCGGCCAGCGCTCCGTGTATGGGGCCGGTGTCAACGTCCACAACCTGCCCAACAAGCCCCAGGTCGGGGTCCAGAATCCGGCCCTGAAGCATCCCGCCGTCCACACCGCTCATGCCCAGGGCCCTGCCCCCCAGCGACTGGATGGAGGACACAAGCTCCTTGTTCACCAGACCGCAAAGGACAGCCGACACTATCTCCATGCTGGCGGCGTCCGTCACCCGGAGGCCCCGCACGAACTGCGGCTCCGCTCCCACCTTGCCCATCCACTCGGAGATGACCGCGCCTCCGCCGTGCACCACTACGGGCGCGGCTCCCCTCTTCTGAAGAGCCACCAGGTCCTCAAGGGTGGTGTCCTCGCTTCCGAGGATACTGCCGCCTATCTTGACGACCAGAGACGGGGTGATTGTAGAGTTTTTGCTTGCCATAAGGGATTCCGCAGTAGGCTGTCTGAAATCAGGTGGTGTAGGCGCTGTTGAAGGTAACGTACTCCTCGCTCAGGTCGCAGCCCCAGGCGGTGGCCGAGGCGTCGCCCATGTTCAGGCTGAGGCGAATGGATATATCGTCGCCCCTCATGGTGGCGACCACGGCGTCCTTGAAGAAAGGAATGGGCTTACCCTCTTCCATGAGGCAAATGCCGTTGATGTAGAGGGCTATCCCCTCCTCCACCACGTTGGCGCCGCTGTAGCCCAACGCCACGATGATACGACCCCAGTTGGGGTCTCCTCCGTGGATTGCGCTCTTCACCAGCATGGATGAGGACACGGCCCGCGCCGCGGTCCTGGCGTCGGCTTCAGTGAGCGCGCCGTCCACCACGACCTCAATGAGCTTGCTGGCGCCCTCCCCGTCCCTGGCTATCTCCTTTGCCAGGGCCGTGCAAACCTCCGTCAGCGCATGCCGGAAGGCGTCTCCGCCTGGGGTTTCCCAGTCAAACTCGTCGCCGCCCGCCATGCCGTTGGCCAGCAGCAGCACGGTGTCGTTGGTGCTGGTGTCGCCGTCCACGGTTATCATGTTGAAGGACGCGTCGACCGCCAGGCTGAGGGATTCCTGGAGAAAGTCCCGGCCCACCGGGGCGTCCGTCGCCAGGAAGGCCAGCATAGTCGCCATATTGGGGTGCACCATGCCTGATCCCTTGGCAATGCCGCCCAAGGTGTACGTTGTCCCTTCGACATCGAACGACACCGCGTACTCCTTGGAGCGGGTGTCCGTTGTGCAGATGGCCCGCGCCATTGGGCTGCCGCCATCGGGCGAAAGCTGGATATTCTCCATGCCCCTGTTGATGAGGGCCATGGGCAGCTCCACGCCCACCAGCCCGGTGCTCATGGGCAGCACAAGCTCCGGCTCAAGGCCCAGGTGTCGGGCGGCAAGGGCGGCCATATCGATGGCGTCAATCATTCCCTGCTCACCCACGCAGGCGTTGGCGACACCGCTGTTGCAGACAATTGCCTGGGCGCGCCCGGTGGAGACCCGCTGCTCGTCCAGGACAACGGAGGGAGACCTCAGCTTGTTGGTGGTGAACGTGCCTGCCACGCTGCACGGCACATCGGAGCAGACAACCCCCAGGTCGAGCTTGTCCTCCGCGTAGGTTCGGATGCCGGCGTAGGTGGCCCCAGCCGAGAAGCCCTGCGGCGACGTTATGGTGCCCTTGTCCAGCCAGTTCAGTTCAATAGTCAACTTCTACCTCACCCTTTCACACTTGGAACGATTTGAAGTATAACACTATACTAGAGCATAGCAAAAGGTTTCAACAGATAGACGGATAGCGAAGCCGTACCCTGGAAAGGGCAAACGGAGAGAAGAGACCGAGCAAATGGTGCTGAACAGACTCTACCCGCTGGACATGAGCCTGGCCTTTGAGGACCGCCCATACAGCCTGGGCGAGACCATACGCATCCACGTGGAGCTGACCCCCAGAAGGGACGTGGAGGTGCGAGAGGCGCGGGTTGACCTGGTGTGCGAGGAGGACTTCGTGATGAGCTACACGGTGATGGCGCCGGGCCGCCCCAGCATGACCTCCCACCGCAACCCGGGGGAGGGCTTTGTCAGTACGCCGCTGCTGCGACAGAGGGTGAAGAGGGAACAGAGGGAGGCGTACGTCCACAGCAGCGCTCCACTACTGGGGGATGCGACCCTCCAAAGGGATACGGCAGTCCAGTTGACCGCCGACCTCTACATCAACACGCAAGCCCCGCCTCGCGTGAGCGTGGCCAGGATAGAGTGGAGGCTGGAAGGAGTCGTGGACGTAGTGATGGGACGGGACGTCAGGACGCAGTACAAGCTACAGGTGGAGCTGGGTTAGGCGAGCCTCACTCGCCCTGCTCCAGCCGCGCCGTCAGCTCCCGCTGGAGACGCCGCAGCCGCCTGCTCAGCCTGACCGGGTACTTTGCCGGGTTCCTGACGGCCTTGTAGCGGTCGTCCAGGGCGGCGAACTCCCGGCGGAAGCGATCACGCAGCTCCTCAATGGCCGGCAGAGGCCTCACAAGCCTGCCACCCTCCATGAACGTCTCCAGCAGAGGCTCCGCGCCGGGCGCGGGCGGCGGCTCCTCCGACAGGCCGATGACGTCGCCCCGCAGCCGGCCGTCGGCGTCCCGCAGGCGGAAGACCTGCTTCTCGTCGGCTAGGGAGACCTTGCCAGTGCTGAGCTTGAGCACGGGGCGTCCTGCATACTTCACCAGCTTGTAGGCCATGTCCAGCCAGGGGGCGTCTCCCGACACCGCCATGCGGGTGCCCACGCCAAAGCCGTCGATGGGCGCGCCGGCCTGCACAAGCTCCTCCACGCCGTACTCGTCGAGGCCGCCGCTGACCAGGACACGCACGTAGTCCAGTCCGGCCTCGTCCAAGATGCGGCGCACGGCCCGGCTCAGGGCCGCGAGGTCGCCGCTGTCCAGGCGCACCGCCCGCAGCCGGTGGCCCCGAGCCTCCATCTCGCGGCCCACCTCGGCGGCCTTGGCCGCGGCGACGACGGTGTCGTAGGTGTCCAGGAGGAGCACCGTGTCGTCCGGGAAGCTCTGGGCGTAGGCCCTGAAAGCGTCTATCTCCCGCTCAAAGCTGGTGACAAAGGAGTGGGCCATGGTGCCGGTGATGGGTAGCCCGTAGGCCCTGCCCGCCAGGACGTTGCTGGTGGAGGCGAACCCCGCCACGTAGCTGCTGCGGGCCGCCTTCATCCCGGCGTCCACGCCGTGGGCGCGCCTCAGGGAGAAGTCCACCAGCGCCCTGCCGCTGCCCGCCCACACGCAGCGCGCGGCCTTGGTCGCGATGAGGCTCTGGAGGTTGACCTGGTTAATGACCAGGGTCTCGATGATCTGCGCCTCTATGATGGGCGCAGTGATCTCCAGCGCCGGCTCATGGTGGAAGTAGAGCCGTCCCTCCGGGATGGCCCGCACCCGTCCTGTGAAGCGCAGACCGCCCAGATAGCCCAGGAAGTCGTCGGAGAACGTGCCGGTAGAGCGCAGGTAGTCGATTGCGCCGGGGGAGAAGCGGAAGGTCTCCAGGTATCGCAGAACGTCCTCCAAGCCTGCGGAGACCAGGTAGGAGCGCTTGACCCGCGAGGGGCGCACAAAGAGGCTGAAGGTGGCCTGGGAGGACATGCCCTGCCGGAAGTAGCCTTGGGCCATCGTCAGCTCGTACAGGTCGGTGAACAGCGCCGCGTCCTCGGCGGTCAACGCACCGGGCTTGTCCATGCTCTCCCCTCTCATCTCCCAGAGTCCATTCCCGTCATTCCCGTGAAAACGGGAATCTCTCCCCTGTCACAGGTGTACTAGATTCCTGCTTCCGCAGGAATGACGGTGGGTGTAATCCTTTTGGATGGGATATGGCTAA
Organism: Dehalococcoidia bacterium; assembly: GCA_034422115.1. Taxonomy (GTDB): domain Bacteria; phylum Chloroflexota; class Dehalococcoidia; order Lucifugimonadales; family UBA2985; genus DAOUJW01. Next base: position 12,173 of record DAOUJW010000009.1, read on the forward strand.
GTTTACGGACACATCGGATATCCGTCAAAGGCGGCGCGCAGGACTATTGCAAAGCGCGCCCTATGTGTGCTGATATTCTGGTGAGCCAATCGACAATCAGGGAGCACAAGGCGCATTGATCCCCATCAGGCTTTCGGTAAAGAACTTCCTGTCGTATCGAGACGACGTCCCCACGCTGGACCTTGAGGGCGTGCACGTGGCTTGCCTGTGCGGCGACAACGGGCACGGCAAGTCGGCGCTGCTGGACGCTATCACCTGGGCGCTGTGGGGCGGCTCCCGGGCCAGGGTGCAGGAGGAGCTTATCTACCAGGGCGAAAGCGAGATGCAGGTCGACCTGGAGTTCCAGGCGGGCGGTGATCTCTACAGGGTGTCCAGGAGATACGCCCGCTCGGCCAGGGGGCGGCAGGGGGCGACCGTCCTGGAGCTCCAGTACATCTCGGAGGACGGCCCCCGGCCCGTCACGGGCAACTCCGTGCGGGAGACCGAGGCGAAGATTAAAGACCTCCTGCACATGGACTATGACACTTTCGTCAACAGCGCCTTCATCCTCCAGGGCCAGGCCGATTTGTTCACCAGGAACACGCCGTCCAAACGCAAGGAGGTCCTGGGCGAGGTGCTTGACCTCTCCTGGTACGACCGCCTGGCGGAGAAGGCCCGTGGAGAGGCGCGTGAGCAGGAGCGAGCGGCGGAACGCCTGGACGCCGAGATAGCCGACATCGACCGGGATCTGTCCCACAAGGAGGAGCACGAGCAGCAACAGGCGGAGATACAGGCGGAGATCAGCGGCGTGGAACGCGAAGAGAAGGTCTGCGAGGCCGACGTTGAGTCACTCCAGGAAGAGGTCCGCAGGCTTCAGGATCTTCAACTGGAGCTTGAGAGGCTGGAGAGGGAGGCCCAGCGCATACAGGAAGAGATGGAGGAGCGAGAGTCACGGACGGCGGACGTGGCGAAACGCCTTGAAGAGACCCGCGCCAGGGCGTCGAGGCTCACCGCTCTGGAAGTCGAGTTGGCCCTGGCGCGGACTCGGCTGGAGGAGCTTTCCGCGCCGGCGGCGGAAGTAACAGACCTTGAAGAGCGCGTGAAGGAGCTTCTATCCAGGGCCGACCATCTGAAGGAGGCCAACGCCTCTCTGAGGGAGGAGGAGGTCAAGCTGCAGGGCTTCCGGCAGGAGCTTGAGAGGCTGGAGCAGGAGGAGAAGCGAATCCTGGACGAAATCAAGGAGCGAGAGGCAAGAAGCGCACAAGACGGAATACGCCTTGAGGAACTGCGTGTCATGGCCGGTGGTTTGGCCACCCTAGAAGCGGAGTTGGCCTCGGCAACCGCCCTGATCTCGGAGCTTGCCGCGCCGTCCGCGGAAGCGGAGAGTCACCGGAAGCGCTTGCAGAAGCTACAGATTGACGCCCATCGCCTGAGAGATATGAACGCATCGCTGAAGGCTGAGATGGATGACCTGAAGGAGAAGGTTGACCTTCTTGAGAAGGCCGGCGGCCCCGATGGGGCAGGAGCAACCTGCCCCCTGTGCGACAACGTCCTGGGCGCGGAGGGCTGCCTGCACCTTGCCTCAAACTACCGGGACCAGGGCAAGGAGAAGGCCGACGCCCACCGCGAGAACCAAGCCGCAATAAAGAAAGCAGAGGCGGAATCGTCGCGCCTGGAGAAAGACCTGGCCCGGATTGAGAGTGAGAGACACCGTGAGCAGGCCGCGGCCCAGGAGCGCCGCGACGGCCTGACCAGGGACGTGGAGCAGGCCAACGCAGCCGGAGAAGAGGCGGACAGGCTGGCCGCGTCCCTGGAGTTTGAGGCATCGCTGCTGGAGGCAAGCCGCGGGCGTCTGAACGACGTGCAGCAGGAGATACCCCCTCTGCAGGAGGCCCTCTCTGCCCTGCCGGGCATCCTGAACTCACAACGGCAGAACGAAGCGGGTATTCGTGAGACGGACTCAGAGAGAGACGCATTGGAGAAAGACCTGGAGCGAATGGAGAGCGAAAGGAGCGAGGAGCAGCGAGAGACTGAGGAGCAACGCAACAGCTTGACTAGAGACGTGGAGGAGGCCAGGGCCGCGGGCGCGCTCGTGGACCAGATGGCCGCGTCCCTGGAGTCGGAGGAGTCGCTGCTGGCGGCCAGCCGCCAGAGGCTGGGCGAGACACAAGACGCCATGCCACCCCTCAGGGAGGCCGGCTCCGCCCTGCCCAACGTCCTGAGCGCCCTCCAGGAGACCAGAAGCAGCCTTGAGTCTCTCAGGAGCCGGCAGCAGCGGCTTCAAAGGGACCTGGGCGAGGTGCAGGCACGGCTGGACCGATGCCGCGAGCTGGAGGCCCGCCGCCAGGAAGCCGCCGGCGCCCTCGACGACGCCTCATTCCAGAAGGGCGTGTACGACCAGCTGTCGGCGGCCTTTGGCAAGGGGGGAATACAGGCGCTTCTCATTGAGCAGGCCATCCCTGAGCTTGAGAACCAGGCCAACGACATCCTGGGCCGCGTCAGCGACCACCGGATGAGCCTTAAGCTGGAGACTCAGCGAGAGCGCCGCACCAAGGACGGCGATCCCATAGAGACCCTGGACATCAAGATATCCGATGAGCTGGGCACCCGCAGCTACGAGAACTACAGCGGCGGCGAGGCGTTCCGCATCAATTTCGCCCTGCGCATCGCCCTGTCAAGGCTGCTAGCACACCGCTCCGGCGCTCCCCTGCCCACGCTGTTCATAGACGAGGGGTTCGGCAGCCAGGACGCAACCGGCCTTGAGAGGCTGGTGGAGGCCATCAACGCCATACAGAACGACTTCCAGAAGATAGTGGTCATCACCCACATCGAGGAGCTGAAGGAGGCCTTCCCGGTGCGAATTGAGGTCACCAAGACCCTCCAGGGGTCTACCTTCTCGGTGAGCTAGCAGGAAGTGATGAGCGAAGGCCCTCGGCTCTACTCAGACCTGGCGGACTGGTTTCACCTGCTCACGGCTCCCCACGAATACCGCGAGGAAGCTGAGTACAGCGTCGAGCGCATACTGGAGGCCGCGACCGGCCCGGTGCGCACCGTGCTGGAGCTGGGTTCCGGCGGCGGGAACAACGCCTTCCACATGAAACATCGGTTCACCATGACCCTGTCGGATCTCTCGCCTGAAATGCTGAGTGTCAGTCGGGGGATCAACCCGGAGCTTGAGCACGTTCAGGGCGACATGCGCTCTCTGAGGCTTGCCGGGCCAAAGTTCGACGCCGTGTTCGTGCACGACGCGGTGTCATACCTGACCACGGAGGCCGACCTGCGCGCCATGGCCGAAACGGCCGCCTACCACTGCCGTCAGCAGGGGGCCGTGCTGGTGCTCCCGGACCACGTCCGCGAGCTCTTCACACCGCCCTACGCTGAGCACGGCGGCCACGACGGCCCAGACGGGCGCGGGATGCGCTACCTAATGTGGTCTACGGACCCGGACCCGTCAGACACTACATACATCGCGGACTTCGCCTATCTGCTCCGCCAGCCCGATGGGACGGTCAGCGTGGAGCGCGACCACCACGTGCTGGGCATCTTCCCCGAATCGTTGTGGGTCGGCGCCCTGCAGGAGGCGGGATTCGATGTCATAGTGCAGACGTGTCCCTGGGGAAGGCGCGTCTTTGCAGGCGTCAGGCGCTGAGCCCAGGCTTAGGGGTTCGCTCCGGCCGCCCTCATTTGACAGCCTCATAGCGCCTTGCTATATTCGCTGTGGAGTTGAGATGAGTTCGGCTGAGACTCTGGAGCTGTACATTTCCAAGGACCGGATAGCGGACACCGTCAAGCGCCTGGCCCGGCAGATAGAGGCCGACTACCCGGAAGAGATGCCCCTGATGGTGGGGGTGCTCAAAGGCTCCTTCATCTTTATGGCAGACTTGGTGCGTGAGATACAACGCGAAACGGAGATGGACTTCATCCGCACGTCCAGCTACGGCAGCGGTTCCGTCTCTTCCGGCAAGGTCAAGCTGCACATGGGAGTCACCAGCCCCGTAAGGGGCAGGAACGTGCTCATCGTGGAGGACATAGTGGACACGGGGCTGACCACGTCCTACACTGTGCGCTACCTCCGGCGAAAGGGCGCTTCTTCCGTGAGGGTTTGCGCCCTGCTGGACAAGCCCTCTCGCAGGACAACGCCAGTCGCCCCGGACTACGTCGGCTGCACCGTGCCGGACGTGTTCATAGTGGGATACGGCCTGGACTACGATGAGCGATACCGCTCTTTGCCGGACATTTGCGTACTGACAGGAGACAACAATGTACCTTAAGGGACTCATAGAAGTGGCCAGGGGAGACGCGCAGGCGGACCTTGTCCTGGCCAACGCTCGCATCGTAAACACCTTCACAGGCGAGATCGAGGAGAGCAACGTCGCCGTGCACCGCGGCCGTATCGCAGGCGTGGGCGACTACACCTGGGCGCGCAGGGTCGTTGACCTGGAGGGCAAGCACCTTGCGCCGGGCTTCATCGACGGGCATTTCCACCTGGAGAGCACGTACCTCCACGTCGACCAGTTCGCCAGGGCCGTGGTGCCCAGGGGCACTCTGGCGGCAGTGACAGACCTCCACGAGGTGACCAACGTGTCGGGGCTGGAGGGTATGCGGTACATCATGGACTGCGCTCGCAAGGTGCCCGTGGACCTTTACTTCATGGCGCCGCCCTGTGTGCCCGCCACTGACATGGAGACATCCGGCGCAACGCTGGGGCCGGAGGACATCAAGAAGGCCCTTCGCTGGAAGGGTGTCCTGGGCCTTGGAGAGCTTATGAACTTCCCTGGCGTCATCGCCGCCGATGACCAGGTGCTGGAGAAGGTGCAGGCGGCCCACGGACGGCCCCGTGACGGCCACGCGCCCCGCGTCCGGGGCAAGGCCCTCAACGCCTACCTCTCCCCCATCATCGGCTCGGAACACGAGTCTACGGAGTACGAAGAGGGCCTGGAGAAGCTGCGCCGCGGTATGCGCCTGATGATCAGGGAGGGTTCCGCCGAAAAGAACCTGGAGGACCTTCTGCCCCTGGTGAACAACGGCAACTACCACCGGTGTATGCTGGTTGTGGACGACCGCAACGCCCTTGACGTCCTGAAAGAGGGCGACGTTGACGCCGTGGTACGCAAGGCCATCCGCCTGGGCCTGGATCCCATCAGGGCAATTCAGATGGCCTCCCTGAACGTGGCGGAGTACTTCCGGCTGGAGGGGCTGGGCGGCATAGCGCCGGGCTATCACGCCAACATGCTGGTCATCCGCGACCTGGAGGCGCTGGACATTGAGCAAGTCTACTACAGGGGCAGGCTGGTGGCCGAGAACGGAAAGGCGCTGTTCGATGCCAACCTGCCTGCCAACGACGCCATGATGAAGACGATAAGCGTCAAGCCCTTCGACGTTGGTGGCCTGGCGCTGGAGTCCAGGGCCACCGAGACGTACCCCGTAATAGAGATTGTCCCTGGCCAGATAGTCACCAAGCGACTGGACGAGCGTCCCAGCCGCAGCAACGGCAGCATAGTGGCAGACACAAGCCGCGACCTGTTGAAGCTGGTGGTAATGGAGCGGCACCGCGCCACGGGGAACGTGGGCATTGGGCTGGTCAAGGGCTTTGGCCTGAAGCGAGGCGCCCTTGCAACCTCCGTGGCCCACGACTCCCACAACATCGTCGTGGTGGGCGTTGACGACAATGACATCTTCGCCGCCATCAAGGAGGTGGAGCGCAACCAGGGCGGGCTGGCGGTGGCCTCGGACGGCAGAGCGCAAGACTCCCTTCCCCTGCCCATTGCTGGGTTGCTCTCGCCGGAGCCTTTGGAGGCGGTGGCCGCCAAAATAGAGGAGCTTGAGGCGCTGGCCCGCGGCCTGGGGTGCTCGGTGAACTCCCCCTTCTCGGTGCTCTCCTTCCTTGCTCTGCCGGTTATCCCGGAGCTGAAGCTGACGGACATGGGCCTTGTAGACGTGATGGCCGGCAAGCTGCTAGACCTGGAGTAACCCGCTCATGGCCGACATCGACACCGTCACCTTCGACCTGTGGCTGACCCTCATCATCGACAACCGCGACCTTGGCAGGGCGCGGACACAGCGGCGGCTGGAGGGAGCGATGGAGGCCCTCACCGACGCGGGCTATGAGTTCGACTTGGAGCATCTCCGTGAGGCGTATCGAAGCTGCTACCGGGCCTGCCACGCCATCCACGACGAGGAGAAGGACGTAACCTTTGACGAGCAGGTCAGCATGTTCATTGACTTCATCGATGACGGACTGTCCAAGCGTCTGGACGTCAGCACTGTGGAGCGCATAACATACTGGTACGCTGAGTCCTTCTTCGACCACCCGCCCCGCGTTGACCCGGAGGCCTACGGATGCCTGGAGGAGCTGTCCAGACAGGGCTACAAGCTGGGCATGATATCCAACACCGGCATGACCCCCGGACGCCTGTTTCGCCGGTACCTGGCCCAACACGACCTCCTTGATTTCTTCCAGGTGCTCACCTTCTCGGACGAGGTGAGGCTGTCCAAGCCTTCGGTCGAGATGTTCCACATGACCCTGGACGCCCTGGGGACCACCCCGGACAGGGCCGTCCACTTGGGAGACCACATCGCCAACGACATCTACGGGGGCAACAAGGCCGGTATGTGGACCGCTCTGCTGCGGGACGCTGAGGGCCAGGAGCGGATAGCTGAGGCTCACCTGAACGTCCAGAGCCTGGGGGAGTTCCCCCAAGCCCTTCGAGATTCTCCCCTTTTCAGGTAGGCAGGTCGCGTCACTGCGTCGTCAGGCATTGTCAAGAAACATCTTGACATATCAGCATGAGAGTCTCATACTGGAAATAAATCCTACAGGAGCGCTTTCTATGGCTACGACACGAGAGAAGTTCTCCAGCCAGGCCTCCCCGGAGTTGCTGGCCGCATTGCGTGATGTTGCCCGGACAGAGGGGCGTCACTTCCAGTCAGTACTGGAAGACGCCATGCAGCAATACCTTGAAAGCAGGGAGCAACGTAAGGTCCGCCCGGAGGTGATGGCCCACTTCAGGGCCAGTGTCGAAAGACATCGACGCCTCTATGAGCTGCTGGCGCAATGACTCACGACTTCCCCACAATTGAGGAGGTCATAGAGTTCCATGACGCGTTGATAAGGGAGTTCGGCGGGGCTACAGGCATCCGCGACGAAGGTGCCTTGGCCTCCGCTATCATGCGTCCACAGATGGGATACTACGACAGCCTAGTTGATGAAGCTGCCGCCCTGATGGAAAGCCTGACCGTGAACCATCCTTTCGTGGACGGCAACAAGCGGGTAGCCTTCGCTGCCACTGAAGCTTTCCTCAGCATGAACGGCTACTACATAGACTGCGACAGCGAAGAGGCGTACGCCTTCTTCATGCAGTTGTTTGAGACAAACTCGTTCAGATTCAGGGAGTTGGCTGTCTGGACTGAGGAGCATCTCCGCCCGCTGCCGGGGGCTTGACGGCAATATGAAGGGGCCAGCTAGAGCGCAGGGGCGCTGTCTTCCACCTTGCCAAAGCGCCGTGCGCGCTGGCTGTAGGCAAGCAGCGCCTTCTCAAGCTCCTCCTGGTTAAAGTCGGGCCAGAGGGCGGGTGTGCAGTAGTACTCGCTGTACGCCGACTGCCACAGCAGGAAGTTGCTCAGCCGCAGCTCGCCGCCCGTGCGTATGATGAGGTCCGGGTCCGGCATCCCGGCGGTGTAGAGCCGGCTGCTCAGAGTGGCCTCGTCTATCTGGTCCAATGGCACGCCCTCTCTGACCAGGGCGCGTATCGACTCCAGTATCTCCGCCCTCCCGCCGTAGTCGAAGGCCACGTTCAGGGTCATCAGCTTGTTGTCCTTGGTCAGCTCCACCGCTTCGCACACCGCCTCGCGAAGCTGTGGAGAGAGCCTGTCCTGCCTGCCGATGTGCCGCAGCTTGACACCCTGCTTGTGAAGGGCCTGGGTCTCCTTGTGGATGACGTCCTGGAGGATGTCCATCAGCCCGCGGACCTCCTCGGATGGGCGGTCCCAGTTCTCAGTTGAGAAGGCGAAGATGGTCAGGTACTTGACGCCGGCGCTTGCAAAACCCTCGATAACGCGGCGTATTTTCTCCGTGCCGGCCCTGTGTCCGGCCAGCCTGGGGAGCCTCCGCTGCCTGGCCCACCGCCCGTTGCCGTCCATGATGACGGCTACGTGCTCTGGTACGGGCCCGGTGCGGGACCCGTTTTGTGTGGATAGTTGGTCTTGTGCCTTCATGGGCCGTCTTGCCCTAGACCTCCATCACCTCTTTCTCTTTATCCTCCGCAATGGAGTCCATCTGGGCGATGTGAAGGTCCGTCATCTTCTGCAGCTGGTCCTGGGCGCGCTTGGACTCGTCCTGGGATATCTCCTTGTCCTTCTCCAGCGCCCTCAGCTTCTCCAGGATGCTCCTCCTGATGTTCCGAACCTCCACTCGACCGTCTTCAGTCTTCTTGCGGACAAGCCTCACCAGCTCCTTTCGGCGCTCCTCCGTGAGCTGGGGGATCGCGAGGCGAATCAAAGTCCCGTCGTTGTTGGGATTCAACCCCAGGTCGTTCTTCAGAATGGCCTTCTCCACGGCCTGCAGGCTCTGGCGGTCCCAGGGCTGGATCACCAGCATGCGCGCCTCTGGAACGGTGATGGAGGCTATCTGGTTCAAGGGGGTGGACGTGCCGTAGTAGTCCACCATTATGTTCTCCACCAGCGCGGGGCTTGCTCTCCCGGTCCTGATGGTAGCCAACTCCTTCTTCAGCGCCTCCACAGACCTCTTCTTTCTGACATCCGACTCTTCCAGAACTTCCTTGACTGTAACCATTGGCCGCTCCATACGTGGAAAGTTTTACTGACCGGCGCCGTCCGTGATGAGGGTGCCCAGGGATTCGCCCTTCAGTATACGAGTGAGGCTCTCGTCGGCGTACAGGTCAAATACGACTATGGGAAGCCGGTTGTCCATGCACAGCGAGAGGGCCGTGGTGTCCATTACCTCCAGACGGAGATTCAGCGCCTCCATGTAGGTTATGTGGTCAAACCGCTTGGCCTGGAGATTGATCCTTGGGTCGGAGTCGTACACGCCGTCCACCTGGTTCTTGCTCATAAGGAGCACCTCAGCGCCCAGCTCCACTGCGCGCAGTCCGGCCGCTGTGTCGGTGGTCATGTATGGGCTGCCGGTGCCGGCGGCGAGAATCACCACCCTGCCCTTCTCCAGATGACGAATAGCACGCCTCCTAATGTAAGGCTCCGCCACAGCCTGCACCGCAAAGGCCGTCTGGGTGCGAGTGGTTACGCCCTCCCTCTCCAGGGCGTCCTGCAGGGCCAAGGCGTTGATGATTGTAGCCAGCATCCCGGCGTAATCGGCTGTGGCCCTGTCCATCCCCTGCTCCGAGGCGTCCTGCCCCCGCCACCAGTTCCCCGCTCCAACCACCAGACCCAACTCCACTCCCAACTCCACCGCTGCCTTGATCTGCCGGGCCATGTAGGTCACGGCCTTGGAGTCCACGCCATAGGGCCGCTCCCCCTTGAGAGCCTCTCCGCTCACCTTGAGCAGGGCACGGCTGTATTTGACATCCATATCCGGGATGTCCTTACTCTCCGAGGGCAAACCTCTCGAACCGTCTTACTCTGATATTCTCGCCCATCTGACCCACCGTCTCGGTGATCAGGTCTCTTATGGTCTTCGTCGGGTCCTTGATGAAGGGTTGCTCCAGCAGGCATGCCTCTTCGGGGTTTACGGTGTCTTCCTCCGGGACTGCCTCGTTGTCCAGGTAGCGGGGTGACATGGCCGCCACCTGCATAGCCAGGTTGTGCACCAGGTCCTTGAACTCCGGAGTCCTGGCGACAAAGTCCGTCTCGCAGTTCACCTCAACCAGGGCGCCCACGCGGTTGCCCGTGTGAATGTAGCAGTCGACCGCCCCCTCCAGTGTGTCTCTGCCCGCCTTCTTGCCGGCCAGAACAACTCCCTTGTCCCGGAGCAGCTCAGCCGCCCGGGCCACGTCACCGTTCGCCTCCTCCAGTGCCCTCTTGCAGTCCATTATCCCGGCGCTGGTCTGTTCTCTCAAAGCCTTGATAGCTTCTACTGACGCTTGAGCCATATCTCTAATTATCCCCTTGTTCCACAGCTCCGTCTGTGTCTTGATTCTGTTCCTGGAGCATCTCCTGCACGTCCACCTCATCCATCTCCACCTCTTCCTCCTCCTCCTCCTCGGCCGCCGCCGCGAGCGCCATTGCCATCTCCCTGCGCCTGTTCATCCCCTCTGCCACGGCGTCTGCCATGCGGGCCGTCACCAGGCTGATGGAGCGAATGGCGTCGTCGTTCCCGGCGATTGGGTAGTCCACAAGGTCAGGGTCGCCGTCGGTATCTACTATGGCGACTATGGGGATGCCCATCCGTCGGCCTTCCGCCACGGCTATCTTCTCGCGGCCTATATCCACGACGAAGAGGGCGCCGGGCAGCTTGGTCATCTCCTTGACGCCGCCGAAGTTCCGGTTGAGCCGCTGTATCTCGTCCTCCAGCTTCAGCCCCTCCTTCTTGGTCAGGAGGCCGAACCCGCCGCGTGACTGCCTCTCCTCAAGGCGGACAAGGTGGTCGATGCGGCCCTGGATGGTTGGGAAGTTGGTGAGCATTCCGCCAAGCCACCTGTGCTTGACGTAGAACATATCGCACCGCTTGGCCGCCTGCTCTATGGAGTCCTGGGCCTGCCGCTTGGTGCCCACAAAAAGGACGCTATCCCCCTCTGCAACCACATCTGCAATGAACTGGCGCGCCCGCTCCAGCAGGTGCATGGTCTGCTGAAGGTCAATGATGTGAATCCCGTTCCGCTGGGCGAATATGTACTGCTTCATTCGCGGGTGCCATCTCTGGGTCTGATGCCCAAAGTGCACTCCCGCTTCCAGTAATGACTTCATTGTCAGCGCCTCTTGCGGCTGAGGCGCCGCTTCCCGCTCATCCGATACGACCATAAGACCTGCCTTCCTGATCCTTCAGGCACACGCCCACACGATAAGTTTCCGAGAAGTATATCACATTGAGTTGGGAGGGACAATGCAGGCGGACAGGCGTCAGCGTCTCAGGTTAAATCTGCCGTACGAGCTATTACTGTTGCGGTCGGTAATCTACGGGGTCATGGCAAGCGTCGTACGTGGCTTTGTCAATATGGATTGCTTCTGTGCCCGGTATACCATTGGCCGATGAACTTCCAGGGCCAACAGGAAAAGCAGATTCAAGTGTAATCCAGCGACGCTGTTGTCTAGCAATGTCTTTAGCCAGTCGCACCGCGGGGGCAAAGTCGTTGTCTTGACTGACAATTACAGCAACATCATAATTTTGCTCATAGGTTGCCCGTATCAAATCCAAGGCCAAGCGAACGTCAACTCCCTTTTCCTTGCCCGCGTTATTTATCCTGCCCCTGTAGACTTGAATACCCTGGCTTCTCAAGTATCTTAGCTTGTTGGACCAGAAGCCATGCCAGAAGGGATCACTATCCTTTTTGTGAACACCAGTGTAGAAACGTATCTCTGTAAGGATGCGTTCGGGTTTCACAGCTACCAAAGTACGGGCCAGCTTTTCAACATCGTAACTGGGCCATGTATACTGTGTATCTGAAACAGAAGACCACGCATTTTTGGCGAGGTGGTAGAGGTTTTGGCCGTCAATTAAGACCAGTGTACGCATAACAAAAAACCCGCCCAGGGATTCTGACCAAAGCCATAATCCAGCGGACGGGCTAAGAAGTAGCTATCAGAATAGCATCAATCAGGAGTAAAAGCAAGTTTTGGGGGTATTTTTACGGAAATTTCGACTGTCTAAGGTACTATGCTGAGGGGGCCTATCCTCTCCCTACTTCCCCTTCAATATGGCTATTACTCTGTCTATGTGCTGTGATCGAAACCAATATTCACCCTTTATTGAGACGTTGGTCTTTGAGTTTGCACCATTAACCCACACGTTTTGGGACTCTGCAAATCTCCTTATTGTATCGCTGTTTGGGAACCTGTTGTTATACAAAGATGACAATGTGATATGGGCACGGGCAGGATCGCTATATGGGACATATATTGTAGCACCGTAACCAAAATTAAACGTCCAGTAACTAGATGTAGGGACGTCTTTGTAGCGATCTGGGAAGGCCTCGGTCAATCGGTCGAGTACGTATTTGCCGGTATTATAAGCGTCCCGCCCGATGTCCATGACGCGGGTGGGCTGAGGCGGGGCGGCAATGGGCATCATATCCAGGCTGATGTCCATAGCCCTGACCGAGTGGGTCAGCGCGCCCACGGATATCAGGTCCACCCCCGTCTCGGCGACGGCCCTGACGGTGTCCAGGTTGATGCCCCCGGACGCCTCCAGAAGGCAACGGCCCCTCGCCATCGCCACCACCTGGCTCATGTCCTCGGTGGACATGTTGTCCAGCATAATGACATCGGCGCGGGCCTCCAGCGCCTCCCTGGCCTCCTCAATGGACTCCACCTCCACCTCCACCCTCAGGGTGTGCGGCGAGTTGTCCCTGGCGCGGGCAACTATCTCCACAAGCCCAAGCTCCTGGGCGCGCAGCGCGGCGATGTGGTTGTCCTTGATAAGGATGCCGTCCGCCAGGTTGTAGCGATGGTTGTGCCCGCCGCCGACTCGCACGGCGTACTTCTCCAGCTGCCTAATCCCTGGGACGGTCTTGCGCGTATCGATGATGTGCGCCCTGGTACCCTGAACGGCTTTCACGTAGGTGGACGTGGCCGTTGCTATGCCGCTGAGACGCTGCACGAAGTTCAGGGCCACCCGCTCTCCCTTGAGGATGCCTGCGATGCTCCCCTCCACCTCTGCCACCACGTCTCCGGGCGACACCTCCGCGCCGTCGGACATCAGCACGCGGGTATCGACGGCGGGGTCCGTCTGGCGGAACACCTCCAGGGCCACCTCCACGCCTGCGATGACGCCCGTGGTCTTGGCGACCATAAGCCCCAGGCCGCGGATGTCCGGCGGTATCAGGGAATCTGTGGTGATGTCCCCGGGCCCCAGGTCCTCCTCCAGCGCCCGCTCAATGATAGCCTTTACCGAAGACGTGATTTGAAGCATGTCAGTGGCTGGTATTTCAATAGTCTCTTCAGCGATACGCCTCTCGCCGGTGCTCAATGAAGTTGATGGTCACCAAGTTATCCGGGTCGTCGATGGTGTACAAGATCCTGTAGTCTCCAACGCGAATACGGTATTGCTCCCGGCCCTTGAGTTTTCTGGTACCCCTGGGTCTGGGATTATCTCTTAGCGATTCAAGCTGGGCGTTAATGCGTTCGCGCATAACAGATGGGAGTTCGTACAGAGCCCTGGCGGCCGGGCGCAAAACCCGGCGGATACTCCACGCTAACTTCCCTCGCTTTTGTCCTCGTTTGCCACGGCCATCAATATATCCCCGTGGCATTGTCTCGGTTTGCATAAGCACATTAGGTCTTTACCCCGCAACTCCGCTTTGGCGTCCTCAGCGATACGCCGTCCCTCTGGCGTGTTCTCCAACCACTCAGCATACATCCGCAGGGCTCTACTTCGGGGTCGAAGTGGAGCAACAGGGAACGGGTTACCCCACTTCGACGGCCAGCCGATGTATGTCGCATTGAATCGCTGCTTTGGCTTGGCGGTTCTTATGTTGTAGACTTTAGGCATAGGTCTTACCCTGCCCGCTTCCCGCAAGATACTCCTCAAGGGAGGTAGAAGGCTCCCCCTCGGTAGCTCTGATTACAGCCATGTCCAGCACTTCCTCCCTCAACTCCGGGTCTTCCAGTATGCGCTCAATTACAAGCTCTCTCTCCGCCTTGGAAAGAGACTGCAATGCCATCAGGAAGACCTCCGCCCTGCTCTCCCTGCCGTTCATTGACGCTCACATCTCCTCTGTCAAAGGCGTGACGCATCACATCCGCGGGACCCTAAACCTCATTCAGCATGCGGTCCAGTGCAACCCTGGCCTGGTGCGCCGTGTCGTCGTCTACGGTGATGCGATTGATCACCTCGCCGTCCACCAGTCGCTCCAGGGACCACAGCAGGTAGGCGGGATGCGTGCGATACATGGTTGAGCATGGACAGACAACGGAGTCCAGGCAGAAGACCAGCTTGTCCGGGTTCTCAAGGGCTATGCGATTGACAAGGCTTATCTCCGTGCCCACGGCCCACTTGCTGCCCGACGGCGCCTCGTTGATGGTCTTGATGATGAACTCCGTGGAGCCGTCGCAGTCGGCGGCCTGCACAACGTCCATGACGCACTCCGGGTGCACCACCACGTTGATGTCGGGGTAGGCGGCGCGGGCCTTCTCGATCTGCGCCACGGAGAAGCGGGTATGCACCGAGCAGTGGCCCTGCCACAGGACCACCTTCGACTTCTGAAGCTCCTCCGGTGTGCTGCCGCCCAGGGGCTTGAAGGGGTTCCACAACACCATCTCGTCCAGCCCAACGCCCATCTTCAGGCCGGTGTTCCGGCCCAAGTGCTGGTCAGGGAAGAAGACTATCCGCTCGCCGCGCTCGTAGGCCCACTTGAACACCGCAGGGGCGTTGCTGGATGTGCAAACAATGCCGTTGTTGCGGCCGCACAGCGCCTTGATGGCGGCGGTGGAGTTCATGTAGGTGATGGGGATGATGCCCCCCTCGCCCAGGACATCAACCAGGTCATCCCAGCAGTCCATGACGTCGTCTGTGCGGGCCATGTCCGACATGGAGCAGCCCGCCGTGATGTTGGGCAGTATGACCTTCTGGTGCGGCGCGCTGAGGATGTCCGCCGTCTCCGCCATGAAGTGCACGCCGCAGAAGACAATGTACTCCGCCTGCGGCTGGGCCGCGGCCTGCTGCGACAGCTTCAGGGAGTCGCCCCGGAAGTCGGCGAACTGCACGACCTCATCCCGCTGGTAGTGGTGGCCCAGCACCACAACCTTGCTGCCCAGGATGTTCCTGGCCTCGCGGATACGGCGCTCAAGCTCTTCGCCGCCAAGGTAGTGGTACTCCGCGGGGATGCTCTGCCAGCTCACCACCGCGGCAAACTCCTCCGCCAGCGGCTTCACGCTCAGCGGCTCGTCAATCCTGCAGAAGGCTGACTGCTCCGTCTCAGTTAGCGGTATGAATGGAAGTCTCTCTGTAGTTGCCATACTGGTTCACCCCACCAATTATTATACGAAGTTACGGGCTAGCCGGCTAACGCGCCCTGTAGCGACCAGGGGCTGGTCTTCAGGATACGCACGCTCACCGTATCGCCCAGAAGGTCGGCCTCGTTGGGGAAGAACACCAGCTTGTCGCTGCGAGTCCTCCCCTGCCACTGGCCCTTGTTGTGGCCGTCAACAAGCACGTCCATCGTCTGCCCCAGGAGGCCGGCGTTGATGTCGGCGGCTATGCTCTCCTGAAGCTCCTCAATGGCCTTGAGCCTGGCCTTCTTCTCGTCGAACGAAACGTCGTCCTCCATCTTGCGGGCTGCAATGGTGCCGGGCCTTGTGGAATAGGCGGCCGCGTGCACCTTGTCGAACCGCGTGTCGCGGATGAGGTCAAGTGTACTCCGGAACTGCTCACCCGTCTCCCCCGGGAAGCCGACGATAACGTCCGTGCTCATCGCCACGTCCGGGACGGCCATGCGTATCCTGTCGACCAGTCGCACGTAGTCGTCCCGCGTGTAGCTCCGTCTCATGTTGTCCAGCACCTCGTCGTGACCCGCCTGGAACGGGAGGTTGAAGTGCTCACACACCTTGGGCGAGTCCGCCACCGCCCGGATGATGCGGTCACTCATAAAACGAGGGTGAGAGGTTAGGAAGCGGATGCGCTCCAGGCCGTCTATGGGATGCACCGCCTCCAGAAGGTCGGCCAGGTCCGGCTTGTCCGGCAGATCGTGGCCGTAGGCGTCGACGGTCTGGCCCAGAAGGGTGACCTCCCTGACGCCGCGCTGCACCAGAAGCTCAATCTCCCTGACCACGTCGTCCACCGGGCGGCTCTTCTGCCTGCCGCGACGGTACGGGATAATGCAGAAGGAGCAGAACTCGTCGCAGCCGTGGATTATGGGCACGTAGGTGGTGACGTGGGGCCTGACGGGGGCCAGGTTCTGCAGGCAGCCCTCCGTGTCCAAATCGAATCGACCTCCAAGGAGGTCGATGAGCGGCGCGTACTGCTGGGGCGACATGAATACGTCTACGTAAGGGTAGCGGCGCTCAAGCTCGGTGGTCCTGGGGCCCACCATGCAGCCCATCAGCGCAACGATTCGATCGGGGTCTCGCTGCTTCAGGGGCTTGAGGGACGTGACCATGCCGGTGACCTTGTCCTCGGCGCTCTGCCGCACGACGCAGCTGTTGAGGACTATGACCCCTGCCTCTCTGGGCGTGGCGCACTCCCGGAAGCCCAACTCTTCCAGGGCTCCGGCCAGTCGCTCGGAGTCGGCCTTGTTCATCTGGCAGCCGATGGTCCAGATATAGTACCCCTGAGGACTCATCTGCGTTTGTGGCATTTGCGCTATTCCCTAGGTGTTTTGTGAGGGCTGGCGGAGGGAATGGGATTCGAACCCATGAGAGAGCTTTCGCCCCCTAACCGCTTAGCAGGCGGCCGCACTAGGCCTCTATGCGATCCCTCCTGCCTGTATACAACAAATATAGCAGAAGCAGCGAGAGGCTACAAGGCTTTAACGCGAGGTACCGGCAGTTCAAACTTGAGCCTCTTGCTCTCCCGTGTTACACTCTCGATGCTAGAGACACGCTCATAGTGAGCACAAGGTGCGGATTCATCCGTGCCCCCAAGTGGCCTCGCTATGGGTGAGGTGTCTCTAGCAAGCGCCGTATCCTGCCACAAGGGGGCTTGCTATGTTGATGCTGATTTTGACTATCCTGTGTGCCCTAGCAACACTGACGTTTCTGATGGTGTGCATAGAGCTTATCCGTGGGGGTACACCGGAGGGTCTGGTGATTGCGGTTCCGCTCACCGCTGGCTTTGCTGCACTTGGGCTGAAGTGTTTGGACAAGAGCAAAAAGAAAAGCCAGCGCTAGGACACACACCTCAGCAACTCTGGTCTATTGGTCCGTAGCGCCACTCTTATTGGCGTAAATCACTGACTTGGGAGGCCGTAGCATGTTCTGGCGAAAGAAAAAGGTCCCTTTCAGGGACTGGGCATTACGCATAATTCTTGGAGAGGTATTCAAAAGCCCTGGAATTGATACGGTTTTGGCAAAGGTCGCGGCGATAGAGTGCCTGAAATTTGGCATAGCAGTTGGCGCACAGTTTCCTACAAAGATTCTGCCTATCCTGAGACAGACAGCAGGAGATGATGCCGAAAACGCCTACGGGCAAATGAGGGGAACCCTGCAAAGCTGGTTAGACTCGAACTCTGGGGACATATCAATTGAGTCTGACCCATGCATAACTGACATAACGAAGTCGCTTGAGTCCAGCGGGTCTGAGGGAGTGACACGTGCTGCAGCGGTTAGGTGGGCTGAGGTCGCTCTTTTTTGGGGGTTAATGAAGGGAAGCCTACACCGTGAACTCTACTTATGAGCACTTGAATCCTCAATCCGCTATGAGAATTTGGGATGGGAGCAAATAAAGGACTTTGCACCGCCTGACTTGGCGGCCGCGCCTGTGCCAACTTACCAAGGGTTTCTATCTGACGCAAGAGAGATGGTTGTCAGATACGAGAAGGAGCAAAGCAGGTTGGTATAAATCTATTCAAGCTGGGCACAGTGAGATTAACTCTTATCTCAATCGAAGAACCAATTGAATGAGACTGAACATACGGTGGAACAGGTAGTCGACATGCTCACTCTTAGTAATGTTTTCTTGATTCGTGTCCCTATGGCGTATTCCGTGTCTATTCCCGATGTCTCTTAGTTCATTTGCTTCTCGTTCCATTACCTCACGCAACTTTGGAGAGTCTGGTCCTGCGACGGTATCAAGCATTGACCTAACCCCCGCTCTCACGTCGCCTTCGCCTTCGATAGACTTAAGCCTCTCCCAAGCATCCCAAAGCGGCTGCAGTGCCTCTCGCCGTAATTCTGGATCACGGTCAAGAAATTTGCGTCGAGCTTTGCCCAGCAAATCATCAAGTTCAGTGTCACCTGTATCAAAATCAGATTCGGCCAACGCTTCACGTAGTACAGGATATAGCAGGCGTTCTATAAGGCCCTGCTTAGTAAGCTCATAGGCAATCCCATTCCGCCTGAAGATAGTCTCAATCTCAGCGCGAAACTCCTCCCTTCCAGCTTCTTCATCGAATTCTAGCAAGTGATCGTGGTGAAAGAAGTGATTACGGTGAGGTATAGTACTACTTGGCTTGGCTACGTACTTACAGCAGAATTCAATTATGTCCAAGATTTGCAGCGTTGAGGGTGCCTCAGTTGTATTGCCCCAAGGCCAAGCTTCCAGTCCCGGGATATGGGCGCGCATAGCATCTCTGAACGCGGCTGCATCTGTACCAATTCGGATTGGGCCGTCTTCACAAGTCTGCGGGTAGTCATAGCCAAAAGACCCGTCTTCTACGCGGGCTCTTATCAAGGCGCGAATGCCTCCCCAAGCATCTTCACCGATATCCTTGTTATCCCTAGACAACTCTCCGCTCTCTCTTTCACTGAAGTATTGCATCCCGATTTCTCCAATCTAGCGTTGTGCAACCACCCGCCATATATGATAGCCTATGGCTGAGGTAGAACCCATGACTATAACTGCGGACGTATCCAGAATATTTGCAGACGCCCGCCAGGTGCACACCGAGGCCGTTGAGCGGCTGGAGCAGGGCGACATCCGGGACGCGGCGGAGAAGGCGTGGTGCGCGACGCTGCGGGCTACCAACGCCCTGATTCTGGCGCGCACGGGTGAGGAACCCGAAAGGACGGCTGCAACCAGTCGCGGGCTGGACGCTTTGGCACACAGGGACGACCGACTCAGGACTTTGGTTGGACGCTATTACACCAGGCAGAGTCAGCTACACGGCCAGTGCTTCTATCTTGGCCTCTGCGAACCCTTAGAGGTGACTGAGCGGCGCATCCGCGAGACCATCCAGTACATCCAGGACGCAGAGACTCTAGCCGACTCCTAGTCCCTGCCCCCTTACACCAGCAGGTTGACGGGGTTCTCCAGCAGGCGCTTGACCTCCACTATGAACTCCGCCGCCTGCGCGCCGTCCGCGACGCGGTGGTCTGTGGAGAGGGTGGCCTTCATCACCTGGGCAACGGTTATCTGGTCGTCCCGCACAACGGGCTGCTTGCGCACCGTGCCCACGGCAATGACCGCCGCCTGTGGCGGATAGATGATCGCTGAGAAGGCGTCCACGTCGAACATTCCCATGTTGCTGATGCTGAAGGTGCCGCCGGAGTAGTCCTCCTCCCGCAGCACGCCGGCCTGGGCGCGCTCCACCACCTCCCGGCTGCTCCTGGAGATGTCCGCCAGGGACTTGTCCCGGCAGTCGCCCACGGACAGCACCAGCAGCCCCTGCTCCAGCGCAGCGGCAACGCCTATGTTCACCTGCTTGTGGACCAGCAGGTGGTCGCCCTGGAAGGAGGAGTTGAAGGCGGGGTACTTGACCAGGGCCAGGGCACACGCCTTGATAATCATGTCGTTGATGGAGACGCGGGCTTCGCCTGCCAGCTTCTCGTTGAGCTGCTGCCTTATGGACAGGGCCTGGGTCATGTCGACGTCGGCGGTGACGTAGAAGTGGGGCGCCTCCTGCATGCTCTGGGCCGTCCGCCGGGCGATGGTCTGGCGCATCCTGGAAAGCTGCACCATCTCCGCGTCGTCGGCTCCGGTAGATACGGGAGCGGGCTGGGCGGCAGGCGCGGCTGCCGGAGCCTGCGACTCGTGGGCCAGCACGTCGTCACGGGTGACGCGGCCGCCCGGGCCGCTGCCCTTGACCTGCGCCAGGTCTATGCCCTTCTCCTCCGCCAGCCGTCTGGCAAGGGGCGACGCCCTCACCTGCTCGGCGGCGGCCGGCGGCGCTTCGGCGGCTGGCCTGGCCTCCTCTGCGGCGGGCGCGGCTTCCTGCGGGGCCTCGGTTTCGGCGGGCGCAGTTGGGGCAGCCGCGAGGTCCGGCAGAGGCTCGCCCGGAGCGCCAATCACCGCAATCGTCTGGCCCACGGGGACGGTCTCGCCCTCCCCAACCACAGTCTTCAGCAGTGTGCCGGAGGCGTACGCCTCCATCTCCACAATGGCCTTGTCCGTTTCAATCTCCGCAATGGGCTCTCCCCTGCTCACCTCGTCCCCCTCCTGCTTCAGCCAGCGGACTATGGTGCCCTCCTGCATGTCAAAGCCCATCTGAGGCATGACGACTGTAGTTGCCACTTTACTGCGCCTCCTAACCGAAGTTGCTGCTAGCTCAACATCTGCTCGACGGCCTGAACGACTTTGGCCTCGTCCGGCATGGCGGACTGCTCCAGGTAGCGGGAGTAGGGCATGGGGGCCTCCGCGCCCGCTATCCGGGTCACCGGCGCGTCCAGGGAGTCGAAGGCGTTGGCCTGTATCAGGTCCACAACCGTTGCGCCAAAGCCGCCAGTGTACCACGTCTCCTCGACGACGACGGCGCGGCCCGTCTTTCTAACCGACTCCAGCACGGTGTCGGCGTCCAGGGGCGACAGGGTGCGCAGGTCTACCACCTCCGCGCTGATGCCCTGGGACTCCAGCTGCTCCGCGGCCCTCATGGCCACGACCGACATGCGGGCATAGCCGACGATGGTCACGTCGCTGCCCACACGCTTGACGTCGGCCTTCCCGAAGGGAATGACGTAGCGCTCGTCCGGCACCTCGCCGCGGGTGCCGTACAGCAGGGCGTGCTCCACGAATATGACAGGGTCCTCCTGCTGCATGGAGTACCTGAAGAGGCCCAGCGCGTCGTAGGGCGTGGATGGAACGGCTACTCTCAGACCCGGTACGGAGGCGAACCACCCCTCCAGGCTCTGGGAGTGTGTGGCCGCCACCGAAGCGCCGCCACCAGTCACGGTGCGTATCACCAGGGGCGACGAAAGCTGGCCGCCGGACATATAACGGAGCTTGGCGGTGTGGTTGACTATCTGGTCCATCGCCAGGAGGCTGAAGTTGATGGTCATCAGCTCAACAATGGGCCTCATGCCTACCAACGCCGCGCCCGTGCCCGCCCCCACTATCACGGACTCCGCTATTGGCGTCTCCCGGATGCGCTCCGGCCCGAACTCCGCCAGCAGCCCCCTCGTGACGGCGTATGCGCCCCCGTACTCTCCCACGTCCTCGCCCATGAGAAAGACCCGCTCGTCCTGCAGGGCCTCTCTGAGGGCCCGGGTCATTGCGTCCCTGTAAGTGGTCTGTGGCATGTCTTACTCCGCGTAGATGTCCTCAAAGAGCGCCTCCGGCTCAGGAAAGGGGCTCTCGTCTGCGAATCGGATGGCCTCCTCAACCTCCTCCTCAACCTGTGCGCTTATGGAGTCGAGCTCCTCGGTAGACGCCATCCCGTCCTCCAGAAGCTGGTTTCTGAAGACTAGGATGGGGTCTCTCATCCGCCATCGCTCCTCCTCGATCTTGGTACGGTACTCCGCAGGGTCGGCCATGGAGTGGCCCCGGAACCTGTAGGCCATAGCCTCAATGAAGAAGGGCTTGCCCTCCGTGCGCGCCCGCTCAACCGCCTCCTGGGTGACCTCCCGCACCGCCATCACGTCCATGCCATCCACCCTCTTGGAAGGAATCCTGTAGATGTCGGCCGCCTTGTAAATCTCGTCGTGGAAGACCAGGGTCTGGTCCACGGGTGCGCCCATGCCGTAAAGGTTGTTCTCGACGAAGAAGATGACCGGCAGCTCCCACAGTGACGAAAGATTCAGCGACTCGTGGAACTCCCCCTCGTTGATCGCGCCGTCGCCAAGGTAGACCACAACGGCGCTGTCTTCGCCCTTGAACTTCGACCCCAGCGCCAGGCCAACCGCCAACGGAAGCTGACCGCCGACTATCGCATGGCCGCCCATGAAGTGCTTCTCCACGTCAAAGAGGTGCATGGAGCCGCCCTTGCCCTTGCTGCACCCGGTGGCCTTGCCGAACAGCTCCGCCATGATGCCATTGGAGTCCATGCCGCGGGCGATGGCGTGGCCGTGGTCCCGGTAGTGGGTGATGATGTAGTCCTTTGGCTCCAGGACGGAGATGGAGCCGACGGCTATGGCCTCCTCCCCGATGTACAGGTGGAGAAAGCCCCTGATTTTGCCAAGCATGTACTGCTCCGCACACCTCTCCTCAAAGACCCTGATGAGAAGCATCTGCCTGTAGAAGTCCATCAGGGTGCTCTTGTCCAGCGTTTCTTGAAGCTTCATCCGGTTCATCCTCTATTGGAAGTCTATTCGACCTAGATGTGTATGGCCTCGCCGTTGGCGGCCAGCGCCGCCTCCTTGACGGCCTCCGACAGCGTGGGATGGGAGTGCACCAGCAGCCCAAGCTCGTTGACGCTGCCCTCCAGCAGGCCGGTCAAGGCTATTTCCGGCAGCATCTCAGTGACCTCAGGCCCCACCATGTGCGCGCCTATAATCTCGTCCGTCTCGGCGTCCACCACCAGCTTCACCATGCCCTCCGAGTCTCCCAGGGCCAGCGCCTTGCCGTTGGCCTGGAAGGGGAACTTGCCTATCTTGACGGAAAGCTCCATCTCCGCGGCCTCCTTCTCCGTATAGCCGAAGCTGGTCACCTGCGGGTGGCAGTAGGTGGCGCGGGGCATCTTCTTGTAGTCCAGCGCCGCGCCGTTGATTCCCGCCAAGCTCTCCGCTACCAGGACCCCCTGGGCCATGGCCACGTGCGCCAGGAGCATCTTGCCGGTAACGTCGCCAATGGCGTAGACGTTGGGCGCGTTGGTGCGCATGGCGTCGTCAACCACGATGAAGCTGCGCTCCACGGCAACGCCCGCCGCCTCCAGCCCTATGCCGTCCGTGTTGCCCTGCACGCCGGTGGCCACCAGCACCCGGCGGCAGTCCAGCGACGCGCTGCCGTCCGGCGTCTCCACTGTGAGGCTGACGCCCTCCGGTGATTTCTTGACATCGGTCACCCTGGAACTCGTGAGCGCGTTGATGCCCTGCCGGGAGAACGACCGCTCCAACTGGTCGCTGATCTCCTCGTCCTCGGCGGGGAGGAGGTGGGGCAGCATCTCCACCACCGTGACCTCTGCGTCGTAGGCGCGGTACAGGTAGGCGAACTCCACGCCGGTGGCTCCCCCGCCGACGATGACAACGGGCGACGGGACTTCCGGCAGCTCAAGGGCCTCGCGGCTGGAGATTACGACATCGCCGTCTATCTCCAGGCCGGGCACGGGGCGGGGCCGGGTGCCCGTGGCGATTATGATGTTCTTCGCCGTCAGCGTACCGCCGTCGCCGTCCACGGCAACGGTGTTGGCGTCCTGCAGCCGGCCGTACCCGTTGATCAGGTCCACCCTGTTCTTCTTCAGAAGGGACTTGACGCCTGTCGTCAGACGCCTGACCACCCTCCGGCTCCTGCTGATGGCAGCGCCGAAGTCGTAGCTCAGGTTGTCGTATGAAATGCCAAAGTCAGAGGCGCGCTTGAAGAGTGACAGCACCTCGGCGTTCCTGAGGAGGGCTTTGCTGGGTATACATCCCCAGTTGAGGCATACGCCGCCCACCTCGTCCGCCTCCACTACGGCCGTCTTCAGGCCAAGCTGGCCCGCCCTGATGGCCGCCACGTAGCCCCCAGGCCCCGCGCCGACAACCACTACATCGTATTCTGGATCTGGCATTTAAGCCGCCTTTCACTACCTAACGCAGCGAGGTTCCCTAGCAGTATATCATTCAGATACCATAGTCTCAAACATCAGACCTCACGGCGTTCGCCGATTGCCGGATTACTTCTGCTATCCAGGCATTGAGGCTCTTGCCCTCCGTCTCCGCAGCCAGCGCCGCGTCTCTGTGCAAGTCAGACGGTATCCGAAGAGGTATCCTGCCGCTGAAGGGCTTGTCCGGCTCCTGGCCTCTTTCAGCGCACATAGCCAGGTAGTCGTCTATCGAAAACTGCATTTCCGCTCGCAGGCTCTCAATTGAAGTCCCCTCAAAAAAGATCACGTCGCGCGTACCTATGACCTCTCCGTGAAACACTGACGCCTCGTCATCGTATGTAATCCTCGCCTGGTATCCCCTGTATTTCATCATGGCTCTACTCCGGCTTCTGTGTCATATCGCTACCAGCCAGATTCTGAAACCGCCCTCAGTGAGTGGGCCATCCCGTTTGACATTCCGTCTGCGACGGCATAGGGTATTTGGAGTATAGCAAGAGAGAACGACTCAAACCAGGAGCCACACTATGACTTACAGGAACCCGCCCAGCGCCGAGGAACAGGCCCTGCTGGAGAGAGCGCGCCGCCACCTGCCGGGCGGACAACTCGGCAACGTGACCACGGCCTTCGAGGACGGCTTTATTGTAAGAGAAGGCCGCGGCTCCAAGCTGTACGACTTCAGCGGCAACGAGTACATCGACTACCTGATGGGGTCCGGCCCCATGATCCTGGGCCACGCGCACCCGGCCGTGCTGGACGCCGTGCGCGATGCGCTTGCCCAGGGCAGCACCTACTTCCTCACCAGCGCCGCGGCCATCGAGCTTGCGGAGGAGGTGTGCCGCGCCGTGCCCTGCGCCGAAAAGCTGCGCTTCACCACCAGCGGCACCGACGCCACTTTCCAGTGCCTGCGGGCGGCGCGGGCCTTCACCAAACGTGACAAAATCCTCAAGTTCGAGGGCGGGTATCACGGCACCCACGACTACGCCCTGATGAGTATGTCCCCCTCCAGGCTGCTGGACTTCCCGGAGCCACTGCCCGGCTCCGCCGGAATCCCCGACGCCATACGCGAAACGGTGCTCATAGCGCCCTTCAACAAGCTGGAGGAGACGGAGCGCATAATCTCGGAGAACCGGGACGAGCTCGGAGCCGTCATCCTGGAGCCTGTCCAGCGCATCCTGCCACCGGCCCCCGGCTTCCTAGAGGGCCTTCGGGAGATTACCGCCCGCTACGACATCCCCCTGATATTCGACGAGGTGGTCACGGGCTTCCGCCTTGCCTACGGCGGGGCGCAGGAATGGTACGGCGTGCAGCCGGACCTGGCCGCCATTGGCAAGGTCGTGGGCGGGGGGTACCCCCTGGCGGCGGTGTGCGGCCGAGCGGACATCATGCGACACTACGACGCCACCGAGTCGCAGGGAGAGGAGTTCATACCCCAGATTGGCACTCTCAACGGCAACCCCATAGCCGCCGTCGCAGGCCTGGCCACCCTGGCGGAGCTGAGAAAGCCCGGGGCCTACGAGCGGCTGCGGGCCACCGGCCATCGGCTGCG
The DNA here is from genome assembly GCA_034422115.1 of Dehalococcoidia bacterium. Classification (GTDB taxonomy): domain Bacteria; phylum Chloroflexota; class Dehalococcoidia; order Lucifugimonadales; family UBA2985; genus DAOUJW01. Next base: position 37,370 of record DAOUJW010000009.1, read on the forward strand.
GAAGGCGCTGGAGGAGGCGCTGCGCCAGGCGGAGGTCCCGGCCCAGGTCATCGGCAATGACACGGTCTTTGACGTGTATTTCACCGACCAGGAGATCACCGACTATCGCTCTACGCTCTCGGCCTCAAGCGAGACCATGCAGCGATTCAATCGCCTGCTGCTGGCGAGGGGCGTTGTGAAGGGGAACCAGAAATTTTACATGTCCCTGGCCCACACGGAGGAGGACGTTCAGGCCACAATCCGGGCTTTCAGGGACGTGGCGGAGCAGCTGAGGACGGGGTAGCAAAAGGGCTGGACGCGCCTGCTGACGAGTCCAGCCCTCAAATCTACTTTCACCCCGTCATTCCTGCGGAAGCAGGAATCTAAAGGCGGATTCAGCGGTTCCCTAAGGCTACTGGATCAGCCTCCTGATATCGCCGGGAGGAAGTGTATCTCGCTGTTCTCCTGGACCTTCTCAAGCATACCCAGGTTTGCCGTCTCCCCGTCTATGATGACGGCAATGCCGGGCATGATGTCGTCCTCGTAGCACAGCTCCTCTTTGATTCCCGGGAACTCCTTCTCCAGGTTGTTCAGAATCTGGCGCACGGTGGCGCCGCCAACCTGCACCTGCTCCTGGCCTTTGGTTATACTCTGCATTCTGGGGGGAATCCACACCTCTGCCATATCTAGCTCCCGGAGCCGTTCTTCTCTTCCAGGGCCTCCAGTATCCGCCCTGGCGACATGGGAAGCTGCGTCATCCTCACGCCTATGGCGTCCTGGACGGCGTTGGCAATGGCCGCCATGGGAGGGACCAGTGGAAGCTCCGCCACGCCGCGTATCGCGAATGGGTGGCCGCCGTGGGGCACCTCGACGATGACGGTGTCGATCATGGGCAGGTCAAGGCTGGTGGGCATCCTGTAGTCCAGGAAGCTGGAGTTCATCATCTGGCCGTTCTCGTTGAAGAAATACTCTTCGTTGAGCGCCCAGCCGATGCCCTGCACCGCTCCGCCCTGAATCTGGCCCTCCACGTAGCTCGGGTGAATGGCCTTGCCGCAGTCCTGGACGGCGGTGTAGCGAAGTATGTCGACCTTGCCCGTCTCCGGGTCAACCTCCACGTCCACAATGTGGGTGGCGAAGGCGTTGCCGTTGCGACGGTCGTTGACCGTGGCCCTGCCGACAATGGGGCCGCCGTTGTTGTTCAGCCTCTCGGCCATGTCCTTGAAGCTGATGCGCAGGTCGGGGTCGTCCCTGTGGCTCAGCACGCCGTCCTGGTACTCCACGTTGTCCAGGGAGGTCTCCCAGACGGTGGCGGCCCGCTGCATCATCTGTCGCTTGATGTCCTGGGCGGCCTCGTAGCAGGCCAGCCCCGTCTTGTAGGCAACGCTGCTTCCTCCCGTGGGAGAGGTGAAGCCGATGGAGTCGGTGTCCCCGACGGAGGGCTTCACGTCCTCGACCGGGATGCCCAGCACCTCGGCCAGCTGCATGGCGACCACGACCCTGGTGCCGCCGATGTCCGGCGAACCCTCAACCAGGCTGACCGTGCCGTCCGGGTTGACGCTGGCGATGGCGCTGGCGGGCCCGCCGCCGTTGCCCCAGAAGCCGCTCGCGACTCCCCTGCCCTTGTAGGCCCCCTCCAGGGGCGCGGAGTAGTGGGGGTGGTCTCTGGTGGCCTCAAGGGTCTCCACGTTGCCAATGGTCCCGAACACCGGGCCCACAATCTGCCGGGTTCCCTCCTTGGAGGCGTTGAGCAGCCTGAACTCCAGGGGGTCCATTCCTATCTGCTCGCAGATGTCGTCAACCACCTGCTCTACCGCGAAGGCCGCTGCGGGAGCGCCGGGCGCCCTGTACGCCGCAACCTTTGGCTTGTTCACAACCACGTCAACGGCGTCGATGTAGCCGTTGGGGATGTCGTAGGGCGCGAACATGCACCGAGCGCCGCCGCCAACCGGCGAACCGGGGAACGCCCCCGCCTCGTAGACCAGCTTGGTCTCGGCTGCGGTGATTCGACCGTCCTTGGTAGCCCCCATCTTCACCCAGATGTTGGTGCCGGACGTGGGACCTGTGCCCTCGAACACCTCGATTCGGTTCATGGTTACCTTGACCGGCTGCCTGGACTTGCGGGAGAGGGCCGCGGCCACCGGCTCAACGTAGGTGATGGTCTTCCCGCCAAACCCGCCGCCAATCTCCATGGGAATGCACTTCACCCTGGAGACGGACACCCCCAGCAGCTTGGCCGTCTGCTCGCGCATGGCGAACTGCCCTTGGCTGCTGGACCAGACGGTTATGTTGCCCTCGTCTCCCCATAGCGCCGTGGCCGTGTGCGGCTCGATGTAGCCCTGGTGCACGGCCTCCGTGCTGAACTCCCGCTCCACGATTACGTCCGCCTCCTGGAACCCCTTTTCGATGTCGCCCAGGCGGTGCTCGAAGTGCTTGCAGACGTTGGAGCCGCCCGTGCCATCGTCACTGGTGCCGCCGGCGCCCATCGCCTCCGCCACGGTGACAAGGCCGTCGTGCAGCAACGGGGCGTCGTCTTTCATTGCGTCCTTCGCCCTGAGCACCGGAGTCAGCACCTCGTACTCAACGTTGATGAGGGCAAGGGCCTCCTCCGCGACGTGCTGGCTGGTGGCGGCTACGGCGGCAATGGCGTGGCCCTTGTACAGCGCCTTCTCATGGGCCATGCAGTTCCTGCTCATAAAGCCGATGTTCCTGATCTCACCCTCAGCGACGTCGGCCGCCCTGGCGGAGATCTGCACAAAGTCCTTGTGAGTCACCACGGCCTTGATCCCGGGCAGGGCCTCCGCCTTGCTGGTGTCTATGGACTTGATCCTGGCGTGGGCGTGGGGGCTCCTGAGAATCTTGCCGTAGAGCAGCCCAGGCAGGTTGATGTCTGCGCCGTACTGGGCGCGGCCCGTGACCTTGTCCAGGCCGTCGTGGCGAATGGGCCTGGTGCCGACCACGTTGTACTCCTGGTTCGAAAGAACGATATTCGGCTTGTAATCCAGCATAATCCCTCCTAAATCTTGGCTACAGAGATTCCGTGATGCGTCAAAGAGTGGACTCAACGCCTAATTTACCACAATCCGCCCATCTCAACCAGTCTACGACAACGCAGGTATTCTCTATGTGTTACTAACGCCAACGCTGTTTGTGCACCACTACTTTCCCGCTCATGGTGAGCTTGTCGAACCAGAGCGGGAAGACAGCGGGCGTAGTGTGCGGACCCCGCTCACCCTTCGACAAGCTCAGGATGAGCGGTATGAACTGATAATACCAACACACACCGGAACACCACAACGCACCCCCGCGAACGGGTTTCGCTGTGTAAAGACCTCTTCCCCCTTTGAGGGGGAAGACTGAGATGGGGGTGAATTCGATGGCGTACGAAGCATCCTCTTGCCCCCATCCTGACCTTCCCCTGCAAGCGAGGGAAGGGATCTAAGGCTAAGGCTGGGTCGGGATGCGGCCGGAGGCCATGAGCCACATGCGGGCTATCTCCGGCCCAATGAACTTGAAGGTGGCCCTGAGCTCCTTCTGAAGGGCCGACAGGTCGCTGCCGGGCAGCACGCGATAGAACCAGTTGCAGAACCCGCCGTGCTCCTCCTGCAATCCCTGGATGATACGGGCGTTGTCAATGCACGCCTCTATCTTCTTGCGATTGCGGACTATGGCCGCGTCCTGGAGCAGGCGGTCCACGTCCGGCGGGCCCATGGCCGCCACCTCGTCTATGCGCCAGCCGTTGAAGGCGTTGCGGAAGGCGTCCCGCTTGGTCAGGATCATGTGCCAGTTGAGGCCCGCCTGGAATATCTGGAGGCTCATGACCTCAAAGAGGGTGTTGTCGTCCTCCGTGGGCCTGCCCCAAATCTCCCGGGCGTACCACTCCCTTAGTGGGTTGCCCCTGGCCCACTCCTCTATCTCGCTTCTGTCTTCATCAGCCGAGACCAAGCTGCCCTCCCGTCATGGGTGTCTAGTACACGTCCAGGGTGAACGCCATGCCCGCGGGCGACTCCTTGAAGTCGAGCACAGCCTTGGTCAGACTGTCCACCAGGCCGGCGTCCATCAGCAGAATGTTCATGCCCTCGTAGGAGACCACGTAGTCGTCGCTTCCCTGGTCGTCTATGACAATCCCGAAGTCGCCCTCGCCCTTCCAGACCGGGGGCATGGCCAGCCTCAGCATCTTGCCGGGGGCCATAGTGCGCGTCTCCACTATGCGCTTCAACTCCTCTTTTGCCTTGTCAGTTACGGTTACCATTGAAGTGCTATGAACCCTATCGTCTTGTATATTCTACAAGGGACTATGGCTGTGTACAGGATGTCCACCTTTCGTAAGGATACGCCAACTCTGGACAGTGCGCAAATGATTGAGAAGAGGTTGACAAAGGCGCTACTTACCGATAATCTTGACTTATCTGCTCCCCGCCCGCTGGATATTGGCTTAGCCGTATCCCTGGGCGGTGTTTTTTGTTATGCGCACTGTCATCCTGATAGACAGACAAAACCTCTATCATTTGGCCTAAACCCTTTGCTCAAGGCAACCATTGCCCAAAACCAAAGAATGGTACACGATTCTTAATTTCCTTACAGTTTGTGCAAAACGGCACAAAAGGTATTGACGCCCTTGTTGGATGTACTTAAAATGTTCAAATTAGGTGAAATATCATAGCCTCAAAAAATATCTTACAGAGTTCTTAACGGTAGCGTGAAATGACAGTTGGCGAAGAGCAGGCAGCCAAGGAGTACCTGCTTTCCAGGGTACTCGACATATTTGAGGAGGTGACGCGCTCCGGGCCCTACAGCGTGTCCCAGGAGTGGTTCACCCTGGACCTCACTATGCCCCAGGTCAGGGTGCTGTTCCTGCTGCTACAGGATGGGCAGGTCCGTATGAGCGGACTCGCCTCAACGCTGGACGTGTCCATGTCCAGCGCCACGGGACTTGTGGACCGGCTGGTGGACAAGGAGTTGGTCAGCCGGTGGCCCGACCCGGAGGACCGCCGCTCGGTGCTCTGCGCCCTTACCGAGGACGGCCGCGAGATGGCCCAACGGCTGCTGGCAGACAGACGTCACAGGTGGGAGGAGCGTCTGATGCCCATGTCCGAGGACGACCTTGAGAAGGTGTGCGAGGCCATGGAGCTTGTGCTCACCGCCACCCGCCGGGCAAACGCCGAGTTGGAGCAGGCGACGGCAGGAACGGTGGGACGTTAGCCCATGTAACCGGGCGTTGCAGACTTGAACTTTGACAAACCGAAACGCGGATAGCTTTTAAGGAGCTTCCATGTGGAGACCGACTAGGAAAAAGACCACGGAGCGGGACGAGGATACCCCGGTCGCCGAGGCCCTGGACGGAGGCAACGGCCGCGCGGGCGGCGCGCCCCCGGCGAGGGGCGGCCCCGGAGGCGGTGGCATGCCCCCAATGGGCATGGGTGGCGGCGGCATGGGTATGGGAGGCGGAGGGCCGGTCTCCTTCAAGAACCTGACCACCTTCACGTCCTTCAAGTATCCCGTATTCCGCCTCTACTACGGCGCTATGGTGGGCCAGATGGCCGCCATGAACATGCAGATGGTCGCACGCACCCTGCTCATCTACCACCTGACCGGGTCCGGCGCAGCCTTGGGGCTCATGGCACTGGCAAACGCCGCGCCCATGCTATTTTTCTCCCTCTTCGGCGGGGTTATCGCCGACCGCGTTCAGAAGAAGTACGTTCTGTGGGTTGGGCAGGCCGTTTCAGCGCTAATCTCTCTGGGAGTCGCGGTGACTCTGATCCTCGGGCTGATGAGCGAGGAGCGAGCCGGCTCCTGGCTGATACTAATTATAGCCGCCCTCATGCAGGGGACCGTTATGGGCCTCATGATGCCCTCCCGCCAGGCCATGATCGCCGAGATCGTGGGGCAGGAGGAGCTGATGAACGCGGTGGCCCTCAACACCTTCGGGATGAACGCCATGCGCCTCCTGGCCCCCGTGCCGGTGGGATTCATCATCTTCCTGTACGGTTACGAGGCCGTCTACTTGCTGATGACAGCCATGTACGTCATCGCCGTCGTCTTCATCAGCCTCATGCCCAAGACCGGAACGGTATCGCTCCGAGGCCGCGGTGCAATGCGGGACGTGGTTGACGGCCTGAAGTACGTTAAGGGCGAAAAAATCATCTTCATGGTGCTCTTCGTCATCTTCATAGTGACCCTGCTGTCAATGCCCTACATGATGCTCCTGCCGGCGTTGACCGAAGACATTCTCGGCATAGATGAAAGGGGCTACGGATTCCTCCTCATGGTCTCCGGCGTAGGAGCGATGCTTGGCTCCATTGTCCTGGCGTCGCTGCCCAACAAGAAGCGGGGCCTGATGCTGATAGTCGGCAGCCTTGTGCTCGGCGTGGCTCTGGTGGGGATGTTCTTCGCCCCATCCTGGTTCCCGCCAATCGGTCTTCCCCTGGCCTTCGGCTTCATCTTCTTCGTCGGCATTGGGCAGACGGCCCGGATGACCCTGGGCAACACCCTGCTGCAATACTACGTGCAGGACCAGTACCGTGGCCGCGTGATGAGCCTTATGATGATGGAGTTCGGCCTGACCAGCTTCGGGGTGTTCTTCGCGGGTATACTGACGGACATGATAGGCGTGCAGTGGGCGGTGGGCGGCCTGGCCATTCTCCTGATTGTCTTCTGCGTATACGCGATTCTCTTCATGCCCAGCATAAGGAAACTGGACTAGGGCGACAGGGCGGTCTACAGTGCAGCGCAGGCCCTGGAGAGACGACACGGCGGTAGGAGGCGGCAACGGGCGCGGCGGAGCGACCCCGGACCTGGCGACAGGTGAGAAGGGCGCCGGAGGCGGAGTCATCGGCGAGACCTTCGCCTCCCTGAAGTACCGAGACTTCACCTTCCTGTGGCTTGGACAGATAACCCACGCCTTTGCCCTCTGGATAGACCAGATTGCCAAGCCACTGATGATCCTGCACCTGGGCGGGTCCGCCGATGATCTAGGTCTGATCCTCGTGGCCAGGACTCTACCCGCCGTAGTATTCGGGATGCTGGCGGGCGTTATAGCCGACAACTTCAACCGGCGCACGGTGCTCGTCCTGACCAAGGTAGTCGTATTCGGGCTGAGCGTGGTCTTCACCGCCCTCATATTCATGGGCATTGTGGAGATGTGGCACATCTTCGCCTACAACATCGCGCGGGGAATGACCATGGCCTTCGACCAGCCCGCACGCCGCGCCATGATCCCCACGATTGTCCCCTCATACCTGGTGACCAACGCAATGGCGTTGAGCACGGGAAGCATGACCGCCATGCGAATCGGCGGAGCTGCAGTGGCCGGCATACTGGTGGCAACCACCGGTTTCGGAGTTACCTACGCCGTAATGACCGGCATCTACCTTGTGGCGATTATGTTCACCTGGATGCTGAGGCCCGCCGACCACGAGCGCTCCGGCTACCAGGGCGTGCGTAAGATGGGCGGCGACTTCATGGATGGGCTGAGATACGCTTTCAGGGTCCCGGACATAAGGGGCATTCTGATCATTTCTCTTGGGTGGTTCACCTTTGGGATGGCCTTCATGCAGGTGTTCGCGCCCCTCTTTGCTGCGGATGTCCTGAAGGTCGACCCCAGCGGGACCGGATTCCTGGACGGCCTCACGCGCCTCGTAGCCGGAGGCGGAGGCGAGGGTGCGGAAGACGGTGTAAAGGGTTCACGGCTGTTTGGCGTAATGATGTCCGTGGCGGCCATAGGAAGCACCGTGGGAGCCCTCGTGCTGGCCAAGACCAACCCCTCCAGGCATAGAGGGAAGATAATGCTCATGCTTCTCTTCGCGTTTGGCGTGCTGCTCATCACCTTCTCCGCGTCCACATACGTCCAGTCCATACCGCTGGCGCTGTTCGTAATTATGTTCCTGGGGGTGGGCCAGGCGGGATTCTTCCCGCTGATCAACGCCGTGCTGGTGGAGAAGGCCCACGACACGATGCGAGGCAGAGTCCTGGGCGTTCTGGCCCTTGACAGGGCAATGACCACTGCCGGAGGGGCCGCGGCCGGCTTCCTCGCGGAAGCGATGGGCGCGCAGATGGCCCAGATACTCTTCGGCGCGGGGCTTATTATCACCGCCATCCTCATGTCCTTCTCCCCCGCCCTGCGTCGCATACAATAGCCGGCCCCGCGAACCTCATCTACTCCCGGGAATTCCATATACGTGTTGGCATTGCCAACTCCGTCGGCCCCCAAAGCCATTTCTCCATTCCTGCGGAGGGAGACCTTTGCATAACTCTATCGCCTGCTAAAGGGGGACCCCTTCACTGTCATTCTGAACGGAGCGCAGCGGAGTGAAGAATCTAAGATCTCCGTCAGCAAAGCTACGATGTACTTGATGAATGACCTTAGATTCCTCGCTGCGCTCGGAATGACATGAAATGGCATTTGAGTGTGAGTTACGCAACAGCCTCCTCAAGGAGGAAGAGGCTTTAGTCTCAACGAAATGGTTGCTCAAAGGTCTCTGGAGGCAGGAATCCAGACATATTTGATTTTGTCCTCTGGACACCTGCCCCCGTATCGGAGTACGGGGCAGGCTCCGCAGGTGTGGTCTGGTTCTTGGATGGCATCATTTGAGATTAACACCACATCCCGGGAACACTCCTCCAGGGGTTGAATGACGCCCCTTCCCTGAAGTGCTATCATCTGTGCCAATGGCTGCACGCTCAGAGATGACCAATGGCTGAACACACCCAGCTTTCCAGACCCAGAACCGCACTCACCAATATGCTCAGCACTCCGGCCCTGAGATACCGGGGCTTCAGGCTGCTGTGGCTCTCCACGGTCTTCAGCAGCTGGGGGTTCATGGGCGAAATGGTGATCCTGGGCTGGGTGACCCAGGTCCTGACCGAGGACACCTTCAAAGTCGGCGTGGTGCTGGGCGTGAGAATGGTCCCCTTCTTCCTCCTGGGAGTCCCGGCGGGCGCCGTAGCCGACAGGTTCGACAGGCGGCGCATGGTGAGCATAGTGAACATCGCCATGGCCGTCCTCATCGCCGCCCTGGGCCTGCTCATCATGCGGGACCTGGTTGGCGTATGGCACCTGGCGGCCTTTGGCTTTGCCGGCGGCTGCCTGAGGGCCGTGAACATGCCGGCGCGCCAGAGCCTGGCCTACGACATCGTGGGAGGCGGCAACGTCGTCAACGGCATTGCCCTGATGTCTATGGGTATGCGGGTGGGAGCCATCGCCGGCTCGCTTTCGGCGGGGTCACTGATGGACCGCCTTGGCGCAGACGTCGCCTGCGCGGCCCTGGCCGTCGGCTACGTCCTCTCAGCCAGCACCATCGTGTTCATCCGCGACCGCGGGCAGGCGGCCCCGGTGGATCGGGAGCCCGTGTGGCAGAACCTCAAGGGGTTCTGGAGCGAGCTGCGACACAACCGCCCTCTGCAGACGCTGGTGGCGCTCTCCGCAATGGCGGAGATCCTGGGGTTCTCCCACCAGGTGCTGATGCCGACACTGGCCAAGGACATACTTGACGTGGGCGCGGAAGGGCTGGGCGTGATGAACGCCGTGCGCTCCGTGGGCGGCATCCTTGCTATTCTGCTGCTGTCTGCTATGGGAGACGTGCGGCGCAAGGGAGGTCTCTACCTGGTGGTGCTGCTGCTCTTTGGAGCCTCCCTGGTCTTCCTGGGTTTCGCCGACACCTTCTACGTGGCTATTCTGGCAATCACACTGGTCAACGGCCTGGCGGCGCTGTCGGACATCCTGTCACAGAGCCTTGTCCAGAGCGTGGTGCCCAACGAGTTCAGGGGCCGCGCGATGGGGTCGTGGACGCTGGCCGTGGGCATGGGGCCGTTGGGCCACGTGCAGATTGGGGCGTTGGCCTCGGCCTTCGGCGTGACATTCGCGCTGGCGACCCACGGCGTGGGGCTGCTCATTCTTGCGGCGGGAAGCCTCGCGCTGTTCCCCAGGCTCAGAAGGCTGTAGGCTGCCGGGAGAGGACGACACGGCTGTATGGAGCGTCACAACAGAGAATGGCGGAACAGGGACCCGTCGGAGCCGGCCACGCCCATCACCGTCGTCGGCTTGCGGAGAGTGCTCGGCTACTTCGGTCCATACAAGGCCAGGTCGGTCTACATACTGGTGTGCATCGCGGTCTCGGCCGTCCTGGGGCTTGTGCCTCCCCTCCTCATCCGCGCCATCATAGACGGCGCCATCCCGGACAAAGACCTGTCGCAGCTGAGCCTCCTGTCGATGGGCATGGTCATCGCCGCCCTGCTCTCCGGCTTCATCAGCGTGGCGCAGAACTACCTGAGCAACCTGATAGGCCAGGGCGTCATGTACGACATGCGCAACCAGCTTTACCGCCACCTCCAGAGTCTTCACCTGGGCTTCTTCATCGGCGTGCGCTCCGGGGACACCGTCTCCCGCCTCAACAGCGACGTGGCGGGCATCCAGAACGTGGTGACCGGCACTATGGTGAGCATTGTGTCCAACGCCGTAATCCTGGGGACGACACTGGCGATGATCTTCTACCTGAGCTGGCCTCTTGCCCTCATATCCGTCCTCATCCTGCCTCTGTTCATCGTGCCGACCCGACGGGTGGGCCGCATCCGGCAGGAGCTGACCCGCGAGACGCAGCAGCAGCGCGCTGACCTGACCCACATCCTCCAGGAGACCCTCAGCGTGGGCGGCTACATCCTGATGAAGGTGTTCGGCCAGGAGCGAAACGAGAGGGAGCGGTTCCGGGAGAAGAACCAGGAGGTCATGCGATTGCAGGTGCGCCAGGCCCTGGTGGGACGATGGTACTTCATGATAATGGGGCTGTTCGGCACCCTGGGCCCGGCGCTGGTGTACTGGATGGGCGGCTGGCTGGTACTGAGGGATGAAATGACGGTGGGGACTGTGGTGGCCTTCGTGGCATACCTCAGCAGGCTGTACGGCCCGGCCTCTTCCCTTGCCAGCGTCCACGTGGACGTCACCGCGTCGCTTGCCCTCTTCGAGCGCATCTTCCAGTACCTGGACATGTCCCCGGAGATAGAGGACTCGCCGGACGCCCGACCCATGCCCCGCGCCCAGGGCCGCGTGGAGTTCCAGAACGTCTCCTTCCACTACCAGGAGGGGCACCCCGTGCTGGAGGACGTATCCTTCACCATGGAGCCGGGCCAGACCATCGCCCTGGTGGGGCCGAGCGGCGCCGGGAAGACCACCCTGACCTACCTGCTACCACGCTTCTACGACCCCACCGCGGGCCGCATCCTGATCGACGGCTACGACGTCAGGCACACGACGCTGATGTCGCTCAGGGAGCAGGTTGGCGTGGTGACCCAGGAGACCTTTGTGTACCACGACACCATGAGCCGCAACCTGCTCTACGCCCGGCCGGACGCCACGCAGGAGGAGGTGGAGCGCGCCTGCCGGGACGCCCAGCTATACGACGCCATTATCAACATGCCCTGGGGGTTCGACACCATTGTGGGCGAGCGCGGCTACCGGCTGTCCGGCGGTGAGAGGCAGCGGCTGGCCATTGCCAGGGTGATACTGGAAGACCCCAGGCTCATTGTCCTGGACGAGGCCACTTCATCCCTGGACTCGGTCTCGGAGCGCCTCATCCAGCAGGCGCTGGAGCCACTACTCAGGGAGCGCACGGCCCTGGTCATCGCCCACCGCCTCTCCACGGTGCTCAACGCAGACCAGATACTGGTGATGGACAACGGCCGTATCGTAGAGCGCGGCAGCCACCGCGATCTGCTGGCTCTGAACGGCCTCTACACCCGGCTGTACGAGGCGCAGTTCCAGGACCAGGAGCTGGAGGCGGATGTCGGGGCTGCCAGGGATCATTAAGTGGCCTTGGAAGGAGGGTACACGCCCTTTCCCCGGCAAAGTAGTACGCCCAGATTTATCCGAAACTACGTTGAGTGTCATTCCGAGCGAAGCGAGGAATCTAAGAACGTTACACTCATGACAACGTGGCTTTGCAGACGAAGGCCTCAGATTCTTCACTTCGCTGCGCTGCGTTCAGAATGACGGTGTCGCGCCTCTTTCGGGATGCCACCTGAGACACTACAGGGACAAGGAAACGCCCCCTACCCTCCCGTTGCCTGGGCCTTGGGCAGCGTGAAGCTGAAGGTGCTCCCCTGCCCCAACACGCTCTCCGCCCAGATGCGGCCGCCGTGGGCCTCCACTATCCCCTTGGCTATGCTCAGCCCAAGGCCCGCGCCGCCGGACTCCCGCGAGCGTGACCTGTCCGTCCTGTACGACCAGTCGAACAGGCGCGGCAGGTCCTCCTCCAGGATGCCCTCGCCGGTGTCCACAACCTCCACCTGTACCTCTTCGCCCACGTCCCTTGCCCTTATCTGGATTGTGCCGTCGGCGGGTGTGTGGCGGATGGAGTTCTGCACCAGGTTGTAGAGGACTCGCTGCACCCTGCGGGTGTCCATGACAACGGGCGTTATCTCGCCGTCCAGGCTGCCCTTCAGACTCAGGTTGTGCACCGCGGCCTGGGCGGACATGCTCTCAAGCGTATCCGAGATGAGGTCCTGGAGGGACGCCGCCTCCACGTGAAGCTCCAGCACTCCCGCGTCTATCTGTGACAGCTCGAACAGGTCGTTGACCAACTGGCCCAGGTTCTCCACCTCCGTCAGAGAGGTGCGCATGTAGCGGCTTATCGTGGCCTGGTCGGTGACCACGCCGTCGTTAATGCTCTCCAGCATCACCCTGATGGAGGCCAGGGGCGTCCTCAGGTCGTGGGAGACGGCGGAGATGAGCTCGCGGCGCGCCTGCTCAAGCTCCCGCTCCCGGCCAAAGCTGCTCTGGAGCTTCTCCGTCATTGTGTTGAAGGCCGAAGCCAGCTCGCCGACCTCGTCGCCGGTCTGCACCGACACCCGGGCGTCCAGGTTCCCGGCGCTCATGCGGCGTGCGCCGTCCCTGAGCTCGCGGATGGAGCGTGCGGTCGGCTCCGAGAGGGCGAAGGCGACGAAGACCGCCATGCCCACGGAGAAGCCAAGGAGTCCCGCCAGCAGCGCCAGGTCGTGGCCCGACAGGAACATGAGCACGGAGGTGAAGCCCACGTTGACCAGGGCCAGGATGGCGGTGAGCACCGCCACGAAGAAGAACTTGGAGCGCAGGGAACCCAGCCAGGAGGGAGAGGGCATCCTCGCCGCGCCCAGCCCAAGGAGGACCGTTGCGCCCCCGGAAATCAGGAGAAAGGAGGCAATTGCCGCCAGGTCCTTCAGCGGAGGAGCCAGCAGCGCGACGGTCAGCAGTACGACCAGAGATGTCATGCCAAGGAGCGTGACCACGGCCAGGGCCACGCTCCGCGATAAACCGGCCATTGGCGTTACTCCTCGAACTTGTAGCCTACGCCCCAGACGGTCTTGATGTACCTGGGCTTGACCGGCTCCACCTCCACCTTCTCCCTCAGCCGCCGGATGTGGACCGTGACGGTGCTGGAGTCCCCGGCGTAGGAGTAGTCCCACACCTTGTCCATCAGCTGCTCGCGGGTGAACACCTGCCCGGGGTTGGAGGCCAGGAAGAAGAGGAGATCAAACTCCTTGCCGGTGAGGGACACGTCGCCCGCCTTGGTGGTCACGACGCGGGTCTGGGGGTTGATTGTAAGGTGATTGAAGCGCAGCGTCCCGCCCGTGGCCTGGGTGGGCCCGGTGGATATCCTGCGGAGGACGGTCTTTACCCTCGCCACCAGCTCCCGGGGGCTGAAGGGCTTGGTCACGTAGTCGTCTGCGCCAAGCTCCAGGCCCACTATGCGGTCGGTCTCGTCGCCCTTGGCGGTCAGCATTATGATGGGCACCTGGCTGTCCTTGCGAAGCTGCCGGCACACCTCCAGGCCGTCGACGCCGGGCAGCATCAGGTCCAGCACCACCAGGTCGGGGGCCCACTCCTGGGCCAGCTTCAGCGCGTCGTTCCCGTTGGCGGCCAGGGATACGTCGTACCCCTCAAGGCTGAGGTATCGCTCCACCACCTCCGTGACGGTAGGCTCATCGTCAACCACAAGCACTCTCTCCATCATTCCCTCCCTTGGCTTCCAGTATACACCCGAATGCTTCCGAATGTTTGGCCCGGTGCAAAATACCGCTTGTGTACATAGTACGCCAGTAAGGTTGCGGAGAGGTAAAAAATGTTACAAAAGTCTTAAGACCCAGCGAAAGTCACAAGTTATTCCGAACGGAGCGGAGCGAAGTGAGGAATCTAAGAACGCCGCCTGCAAGGATGTAGTATTGCAGGTCAACCATTTCAGATTCCTCGCTACGCTCGGAATGACGGGAAAAAAGAGATGAGAAGGTAAAGAGAGTCGAGATGAAGGGGACGATAGTCTTTCTCCCGATTCTGCTAGAATACGGCGACCATGACTTGCAAGAGGCGGAACAAGCTGAGAATCCTCGCGACAATGAGCCTTTGGCTGGCAATCATAGCCACTGCCTGCGACGTGGACGATGCACTTCAACCACCCGCCGTCATGGTGCCGACTCCAACGGCCACCGCCTTTGCCCCCCTTCCCGGCTTCACGCCGCCGCCGACCGTCACCCTGGAGCCAGCCGTGACTATGGAACCGACGGTTGTAATGGAGCCGACAATCTCCCTGCAACCCACCGTGGTCATGGAGCCGCCCGTCACTACGGAGCCTACCGTCGTCATGGAGCCGGCTTTCACCACGGAGCCCACCGTCGCCCTGCAACCCACCGTAGATATGACGGCCAGATTCGCGCCGCCGGACCCGGTCGATGGCGTTGGCGACGTTCAGGAGGCGCTGGTGGGCGGTCAGGTCTTCCGGTTGGAAGTTGCGCGCACCCCGGCGGAGCGGGCGCGCGGCCTTATGAACCGACCAAGCCTGCCGCGAGACGCGGCCATGCTCTTTGTGTACGAGGAGGAGGCCCACCGCAGCTTCTGGATGAAGAACACCCTCATCCCCCTGGACATCCTGTACCTGGACTCAGATGGAGTTGTGGTAGACGTGCAGACGATGATGCCGCAGCCGGGTGTCCCCGACTCTGAGCTTACCAGATACCCCTCCGCCGCGCCTGCCAGGTACGCCATAGAGATCAACGCGGGCCTGGCCCAGGAGCACGGCATAGAGCCGGGGGCACAGGTGTTGTTCCGCTAGAAGACTCTGACTAATTCAGAAACCCCCATCCCAACCTTCCCCCGCAAGCGGGGGAAGGGGTGTCCTCTCCCCTTCAAGGAAACCTTTGAGTGACTCCACCTTTGTCCCGGAGGGAGCGCGAAGCTGTCATTCTGAACGTAGCGTAGCGAAGTGAAGAATCTAAAATCTCTGTCAGCAAAGCTACGATGTACTTGATGAACGACTTTAGATTCCTCGCTGCGCTCGGAATGACGGTGAAAGGGGCTTTGCTCCAAGTGACGCAAAGGTCTCCTAAAGGGGGAGAGTCAGAGAGGGGGTGCATACCCGCGCGGCGCTACACCACGTGGGGGGCGTAGTCCATGCCTATCTGGCCCGCTGCCTTGAGGCGGTCGTACTCCTCCTCCGAAAGGCCAAGCACATCCCGGAAAACGTAGTCGTTGTCCTCACCAAGGCGCACCGGGGGCTTGCGCACCTCAAAGGGCGTCTGTGACATCTTGAAGGTGGTGCTTGGATACAGGTGCGTCCCAATCTCCGGCGCGGTGACGGACACGAAGAAGTCCCGCTCCTTCAGGTGCGGGTCGTTGAAGGCGTGGATCTCGTGCATCAGGGCCCCGGCAATGACGCCCTCCTTCTGAAGCCTGTGGAACAGCTCAATGGGGTCCTGATCCGATGTCCACGACCCGATAATCCGGTCGACCTCGTCGTGGTTGGCCCGCAGGCTGTCCATGTCCTCGAACCGCTGGTCCTCCACAAGCTCCGGGCGGCCCATCAACCGGGACAGCGTGTGCCACTGCTCTATCCTGCCTATGGAAATGGCAATCCACTCATCGTCTCCGGCGCATGGGTAGGCCCCCTGCACAAACCAGGGGTCGCGGTTGCCCGGCGAGCTTGCCACCCGCCCGTTGATGGTGTAGTCCATGAACAGCTCGCCCAGGTGCGGCATGAAGTTTTCGCCCAGGGCCACGTCCAGGCGCACTCCCCTGCCCGTCTTCTCTCGCTGGTGAAGGGCCATCGTCGCCGCGATTGCCAGAGTGACGCCGGTGGAGGCGTCGGATGCAACTGAGCCCGGGATGCCCTCTGCGTCCATGTTGGGATAGCCGGTGACGGAGGCGTGGCCCGTGGCGGCCTCGAACTGGCTGCCGATGCCCCGGTAGTAGTTCCAGGGGCCTGTCTGCCCAAAGCCGGTGGCGGAGATCATGATGAGCCTGGGGTTCCACTGGCTGACCATGGGCCAGGACACGCCGAGACGGTCCATGGAGCCGACAGCGTTGTTCTCAATGAAGATGTCGCTCTTCTCAATAAGGCGTCTGAATGTCTCCAGGCCGCCGGGCCCGGTCAGGTCCAGGCTGATCCCGTGCTTGTTGCGGGAGTGCTGGGTGAAGCCGCCGAAGCGGTTCCAGGGGCGCTCACCGGGGTCGCGGTCCGGGTAGGGCGAGAATGCGGCCCTGGCCTGGGACTCCTTGGTAGGCCGTGCGAACTGGCCCCGGCTGGTGGCCGGAAGCTGGTTGAGGGACTCAACGCGAATCACCTCCGCGCCCATGTCGGCAAGGAACATGGTGGCGTAGGGCCCGGCGTAGATGACCGTCATGTCCGTTATACGGACGCCCTCAAGGGGAAGGGGCTTCTTGCCGGTGGCCCTCTTATAGGAAGGCGGCGCTGTCGACGCGCTTGTTGACGTCGGTACGCTCGCTGCCTGCTGCGCGCCGTCCGCGCCGGTCATGCGGCTCACGGCGTCATCGGAGTAGCCAAGCTCTCCGCTGAGGACCTCCAGGTTGTGCTGTCCAAGCATGGGCGCGGGCCTGCGAATCGTCCACCACCCGTCGTTGGTGTAAACGGGCGCGCCCGGATAGCGGAACCTGCCGGCTACCGGGTGCTCAATCTCACGGAAGTACCCCCTGGCGTCCATCTGCGGGTTCTCCACCACCTTGTCCAGGGTGAGAATGGGCGTTATGAGAAGCCCGTTGGCCTGGCCCTCCTCCACAACCTGCTGCTGCGTCCTCTCCAAGAGCCACGGCAGCCATATAGTCATCTCAAACTCCTCCCGCGCTTCCAGGTCAAGCTGGCCCAGAGGCGGGGCGAAGCGAGGGTCTTCCAGCAGCTCCGGCATGCCCAGCGTTGCGACGGCCAGGGGCCACCTCTGCCCTCCTCCGGAGACGTGGATGTACCCGTCGCCGCAGGGGTACGGCCCCGACGGGTAGCCCTGTCGAATACCGCCCAGTCGCCTGCCGCGGTCGCCGGTGTACTGGTACGTGATGAGGCCTAGCAGACGGCCGTTGATGGAGGCCATCTGCGATTCGAAGATGGACACGTCCACCTGCTGTCCGCCCAGGCCCTGGTACTTGCGGCCGTACCAGACGAAGAGGCTCGCCATCGCCGCGTTGTTTCCCGCCTGGAACTGGACGTGGTTGCCGCCCAGCTTCAGCGGGTACATGTCCGGGAGGCCGGACGCCGTCATCCTGCCGCCCATTGCGTACAGCGTAAGCTCCGACCCTAGGTAGTCCCTGTAGGGGCCGGTCTGCCCGAAGTTGGAAACTGAGGTGTATATCAGGTCGGGGTTGATCTCGTGGAGCGCGTCGTAGCCCAAGCCAAGCTCATCCATTGTGCCGGGCTTGTAGCTCTCAACCAGGATGTCGGCCCGCTTCGCCAACTCCTTCAGCGCCTCCACGCCCTCGGCGGTCTTGAGGTCCAGGGTGACGCTCCGCTTGTTGGTGTTCAGGAACAGGAAGATGCCGCTCTTCTCCGGGTGGGGCGCGTCCTGGGGGAACGGCCCCAGGGTGCGGGCGTAGTCTCCGGCTCCGGGCCTCTCCACCTTTATCACGTCCGCGCCAAAGTCCGCCAGCAGCTTGGTGCAGTAGGGGCCTGATATGCCGTGGGTCAGGTCGATGACCCTAAGGTCGGAGAGGGGCTGGGTGTCCTGGCTGTGTTGCATGGGTCGCGCTCCTGAGACAAGACTTCCTCAAAGGATATTGCGGAGTAGCATATCACAACGACGGACATTTTGCCTTGCTTGACCGCGAGGGGGAGTATTCTCAACGATCGCCTTGACGCAAACAGATCTTCCCGCTCATGGTGAGCCTGCCCCGTACTTGATACGGGGGCGAGCGGGAACGCGGGTCTTCAGGCAGCCTTCCCCAAAAGCGCCCTAAGACGCCGGCACAAACCTCATGGACAGCGAGTTGACGCAGTGGCGGGTGTTGGTGGGCGTGAAGCGCTCGCCGACGAAAACGTGGCCAAGGTGGCCTCCGCAGCTGGCGCACTCTATCTCTATGCGCATCCCGTCGGGGTCCGGCAGGCGGGTGACTGCGCCCTCCACCTCCTGGTCAAAGGCGGGCCAGCCGCATCCGGCGTCGAACTTGGTGTCGGAGCGATAAAGCTCGGCGTTGCACCGGCGGCAGATGTAGACGCCCTTCTCATAAAAGTTGTCGTACTCCCCGCTGAAGGGCGGCTCCGTGCCCTTCATCTCAATTACGTATGCCTCCACGGGGGTCAGGAGATTGTAGGCGGTCTTGTCTGCTTGAGCCATTACTTCACCCTCCTTCCGGCCAGGCTGATTTCCAGCGCAATTATAGTAGTGTCTAAGGTTAGCATAGCATAGAGGATGGGATTACGCTTGCCGTAAAGAGCGCGGCCCAGTGGCGAGTCACTAGAAGCCAAAGGCCAAGAGGTACACCTTGTCCAGGTCCTGCATATCACAGATGACTTCATAGGTGACGCTGCTCCCGGCCCGGCTGACCTTTTCGTTGTAGCAGTGGGTATTGGTGGTTGTTACCGGGCTCCAGCGGTCGTGGGCCTCTTTAGCATTGTCCTCGGACTCGAACGCGATTACCTTCTTCAGCTTGAAGTCCCACGAGCTTTCCTTCTCAAAGGAGACTCCCTCAAAGATGCAGTCCGAAGAGAATGAGCAGTACGGCGTTACCACTATCGCTATCTCCGTGGAGAGGGGAGACTTAACATCCGAAACCTCGTCATACAGCCCCGAGGTACCCCGATCGCGCCGCCGGAGCAGATCCTCCATCAACCCTTCATCCTCCGCAAGCAGCACGGACCCGTTGGGAAGGAACGCAAAGGCCTCCCAATACTCCGATGTCTGCGCCCATACCTCTATGCCCCGTACGTCTTTCTCCTCATAGCCCTGAGCTTGTAATTCGTTCTTCAGAGCTTCCCCGTTGCCTGCTCCCCCAAAGGCGTAGACATCGTAATCGTCCACCTCAGCGAACGCGATGTATGTCACGTCTCCCGTGCTTATGCCAAAGTCGGACGAGAAATCGTCATCCAGCTGGCCCTCTACCATGCGGCGGAAGTGAAGCAAGTCGCCGTCTTCCTGTAGTCGGGCCATATTGACATAGAGCATTCCCTCGGCGTCACCTGGGAGCATCCTCAGAAAGGAGTCCGCCTCGCCCGCGTCCCCACCGCCTCCGCAGGCGGCGCCGAGAAACGCGCCAAGCATAGCCAAAGTGACGACAATCGTTTTGAGTTTCAGCGGCAACAGCCTCTCTCCAGTGGCTTGTCACATTCAGAAAACAAATAAGCTATTGTGGGATAGTTGCACAAAACCAGGTGTACGTCAAACAGGCCTGGTTTATGATAGAATCGAGTTATCCAGGAACAGGTATCAATGGCTCAGATGGAATACTCAGACATCATCACTATAGATCCGGGAAGGCGCGGCGGAAAGCCGTGCATCCGCGACCTCCGTATCACCGTCTACGACGTGCTGGAGTACATGGCGTCCGGTATGTCCGAGGAGGAAATTCTGGCGGATTTCCCGGACCTGGAGCGGGAGGACATCCGAGCGACCCTGGCCTTCGCGGCAGACCGCGAGCGCCGGCTGATGTCCCTGCCTCCCGCATGAGGCTTCTGTTCGACTAACCTCTCGGCATTCCAAAATGTATTGGCTATAGCACGCGATACCGCTCGCCCTGAGCCTGTCGAAGAGTGCGAGCGGGTATCGCACGACCGCGTTCTACCCGCTCATATGGTTCGACAAGCTCACCATGAGCGGGTTTTGTGCTGATTGTGTCCTTACTATATCCCTGCCGCCCCCATTAGCCATACCCACATAGGCGGGTGTAGAGTACAATAGAGGATAGACAGGAGGTGAACATGCAGCTCAAAGAGGTAATGAAGACCGAAGTGGTAACTGTGGGCCGGAATGAGACCGTGACGGACGCCGCCAAGCGCATGAGGGAGGCCAACATCGGCTGCCTTGTGATCATGGACGGCGACTCTCTGCTGGGCATAGTCACTGACCGCGACCTGCTTATCGGCTGCCTGGGCGCAGGCCACGACCCCTCCGCGCGCCAGGTGTCCGACTACATGAGCAGCCCGGTCATCACGGAGTCGCCGGCCACGGAGATACAGATCGCCGCGCACATGATGGTGTCCCGGAAGATCAAGCGCCTGCCCCTGGTGGAGGATGGCAAGCTGGTAGGGCTGGTGTCCTTCTCGGACCTTGGGCACAGCATGGGGTAGGATGCGGGGGTTGGCTGTCGATGCGCCGGCGAGCACGACCAGAGACGTGTAATAACGCCCTGCGCGCCACGCCGGAAGTACCGCTTTAGTGGTACGAGCTACTCAGGCTTGGACGGAGGCGGAGGCGGTTCGGTGAAGTCTTGCCCATCCTTTACGGCTTGCTCCCGCTGCTGATTCCACTCTATCCACGCCCTGCGCTCCTCCTCCCGGCCTTTATTGTAACGCTCTTTCAGATAACGTTCTGCTAACATAGCGGCTCTTTCCACAATCAATAGAGAAGTTGTAAGGCGCGCGGGTCGCAACGCAGAGAGTATACGGCTGGAGGTTTGGGTTACTCAGGCTTGGACGGTGGCGGAGGCGGTTCGGTGAAGTCTTGCCCATCCTTCAGGGCTTCCTCCCGCCGCTGATTCCACTCTATCCACGCCCTGCGCTCCTCCTCCCGGCCTTCCTCCCGGCCCTCTTCTCGGCCTTTATTGTAACGCTCTTTCAGGTAACGTTCTGCCAACATAGCGGCTCCTTCTACAATTAACAGTGAACCGGTCAAAGCTATAATGAAGAATGGCGCTGAGCCTTGTCCAATCTCCAGGATGGTCTTTGGCAGTCCGTCCTGGGCGATTGTCCGGGTTTCGTACCAGATGACAAATGCAAGGGAAGCGAGACATTGCACGCCGGAGAGAGCGATATACCACCCTGCAAGAGCTGGACGAACATTCACGATTACCTATCTGAGTTCAGCCTAGTTTTAGACTAGCGTTACAAGGCTGGAGTGTCAAGAACTTATGGCCGCTCCGTTGCGCTCTCATTCGCCAGAGCCTATATTATGAATAGATTTGTATTGAGTGGACACAGGTAGATAATCCGCTAGAATACGCCCATGTCACTAGATCTGTTTCACCCGATCATCAGGGAGTGGTTCAGCAGCAGGTTTGAGGCCCCGACGGAGGCCCAGGCCCAGGGCTGGCAGGCCATCTCCGAGGGCCGACACACCCTCATCGCCGCGCCCACCGGCTCCGGCAAGACCCTGGCCGCGTTCCTGACCTGCATCGACGGGCTGGCGCGCGCGGGCATGGAGGGCAGCCTGCCGGACACCACCCAGGTTGTGTACGTCTCCCCGCTCAAGGCCCTCTCCAACGACATCCAGAAGAACCTGGCTGCGCCCCTGGAGGAGATACAGGCCCTGGCCGAGGAGTCCGGGCACTTCCTGCCGGAGATACGCACCGCCGTCCGCACGGGGGACACCAAGCCCTCGGAGCGGCAGCGCATGGCAAAGAAACCTCCCCACATCCTCATCACCACGCCTGAGTCCCTGTACATTCTGCTCACCTCCCAGAGCGGGCGCAGGGCCCTGAGCGGCGTCAGCACCCTGATTCTTGACGAGATTCACGCGGTGGCCGGCGACAAGCGCGGCTCTCACCTGGCCCTCTCCGTGGAGCGACTGTGCGCTCTGGCTGAAGGGCCGGTCACCCGTATCGGGCTGTCGGCCACCCAGCGGCCAATAGAGGAGATGGCCCGCCTACTGGTGGGCAACGACAACATCGCAGACGACGGGACGCCCGACTGCCTGATTGTGGACTCCGGCCACTCCCGTAACATGGACATTGAAGTCAGGCTGCCGCCAAGGGAGCTTGGCCCCATAGCCTCCCACGAGCAGTGGGCCGAGACCTTGGACGACATCGCAGAGCTGGTGCGTTCCCACGGCACAACCCTGGTATTCGTCAACACCCGTCGGATGGTGGAGCGCATAGCCCACCAGCTTTCCCAGAGGCTCGGCGACGAAGCGGTGGTGGCCCATCACGGCAGCCTCTCCCGCACCACGCGGCTGACGGCGGAGGAGAAGCTGAAGCGCGGAGAGGTCAAGGTGTGCGTGGCCACGGCCTCCCTGGAGCTTGGCATAGACATAGGCGTGGTGGACCTGGTCTGCCAGATAGGGTCTCCCCGCTCCATCGCCGTGCTGCTCCAGCGCATTGGGCGTTCCGGCCACACTCTGCTGGGCACGCCAAAGGGTCGCCTCTTCCCCCTGACCCGCGACGAGCTTGTGGAGTGCACCGCCCTGGTCAGGGCCATCCGCCGCAGCAACCTGGACTCCCTGATCATGCCGCCCTGGCCCCTGGACATCCTCGCCCAGCAGATAGCGGCCGCCTGCTCCGCCGAGGAGTGGGACGAGGACGAGCTTCTCGACCTGTGTCGCCGCGCCTACCCATACCGCGACCTGCCCAAGTCGGAGTACGACCGGCTGATAGAGGTGCTGTCGGAGGGCTTCGCGCCCAGGCTGGGGCGCAACGGCGCTCTGCTGCACCGTGACGGGGTGAACCATCGTATCAAGGGTCGGCGCGGGGCCGGGATAGCAGCCATGACCAGCGGCGGCGCAATACCGGACACGGCAGACTACGACGTAATCGCAGACCCGGAGGAGACCTTCGTGGGCACCGTCAATGAAGACTTCGCCATCGAGAGCATGGCGGGAGACGTGTTCCTGCTGGGCAACACGCCCTGGAAGATAAGGCGCATCGAGAGCGGCCGCGTGCGTGTGGTGGACGCCGAGGGCCAGGCTCCCAGCATCCCCTTCTGGCTGGGGGAGGCCCCGGGCAGGACCCGTGAGCTATCTGAGGAGGTGTCCGAGCTCCGGGAAGCCATAGACCATCGGCTGGACAACCCCCCGGAAGCGGAGAGGTGGATTGTTGAGGAGACGGGTGTGTCGGCCGAGGCCGGTCACCAGCTCGTGGCCTACTTCATCGAGGGGAAACGCGTCCTGGGCATGGTTCCCACCAGGCGCAGGGTCATCGCCGAGCGGTTCTTCGACGACAGCGGCGGGATGCAGCTGGTCGTTCACGCCCCCTTCGGCGCTCAGATCAACAAGGCTTGGGGCATGGCGCTTCGCAAGCAGATATGCCGCACCTTCGACTTTGAGCTTCAGGCCGCCGCCACGGATGACGGGCTTAACTTCTCCCTGGGGCCGTCTATGTCCTTCCCCCTGGAGGACGTGTTCTCCTACGTCTCCCCCCGCAACGCTGAGGAGGTGGTCACTCAGGCCGTCTTCCAGGCGCCCCTCTTTGGCGTGCGCTGGCGATGGGACGCCGCCCGTTCCCTGGCCGTTCTGCGACACGCCGGAGGCCGCAAGGTGCCGCTTCCCCTTCTGCGAATGAGGTCTGAGGACCTTCTGGCCGCCGTTTTCCCGGCCCAGGTCGCGTGCCAGGACAACGCGCCGCCGGGCGACATCGAGCCGCCTGACCATCCCCTTGTCTTTGAGACCATCCGCGACTGCCTCACGGAGGCGATGGACGCGGAGGGCCTGAGGGATGTGCTCACCGCCATTGAGCAGGGGGAGATTGAGGTGTACGCCCGGGACACAGTACAGCCCTCGGTCTTCTCCCACCAGCTCCTCAACACCATGCCCTACGCTTTCCTGGACGACGCGCCCCTGGAGGAGCGGCGATCCAGGGCCGTCCCCCTGCGACGCGCTCTGCCCGATGACACCCGCGACCTGGGCGCGCTGGACCCCGACGCCATTGCTGAGGAGTCGAACCGCGCCTGGCCCACCATCCGCGACCCCGACGAGTTGCACGACGCACTGCTCCACCTGGTCGCGCTTCCGGTGGGCGCGCGGCTCACTAGGGAGCGTATGCCCGGAGCCGGCGACGGCAATGGGCTGCTGGACGGCTGGTTCCAGTCGCTGGTCGGAGGCGGACGGGCATACCGCCTCCAGCACGGAAACGGCGAGACCTCATGGGTAGCTACAGAGAAAGTTCCTCTTGCTCTCGCGGTCTACCCTGACTCCAGGCTGGAGCCTCCGCCTCAGAACGGCCTTGCTCACCCGGAGGAGATGGACAGGGATGAAGCCATCTACACTCTGCTGCGCGGCTGGATAGAGTGCTCCGGCCCCTTCACCACCGACGAGATGCGCGATACGCTGGGCCTGTCGGACGGCGACGTGAAGATAGCCATCGCCCGGTTCGAGAATGAGGGCGTGGTGCTCCGGGGTCGGTTCCGGCCGGGAGCCATCGCCGAGGAGTTCTGCGACCGCCGCATCCTGGCCCGGATACACCGCACAACCATCGGCCGGCTGCGGCGTGAGGTCAAGCCCGTAACGCCTGCCGAGTTCGTGCGGTTCCTGCTCCGGTGGCATAGCGTGGAGCCGGGCTGGCAGCTCCAGGGAGAGGGCGGCGTTGAGGAGGCGGTTGAAAAGCTCCAGGGATTCGAGGCCGCGGCCCAGACCTGGGAGTCGGACATCCTGCCCGCCCGCGTCACCGACTACGCCCCCCCCTTGCTGGACCGCCTCTGCTTCGAGGGCGTAGCTATCTGGGGACGCCTGACCAACCACCACGACAACGGCCACGCCTCCCCTGCCCGCTCTCCCCTAACCAGGGCCACCCCCATAACCCTGGCCCTCAGGGAGTCCCTGGACTGGCTGCTGGACAGGCGAGAGCAAGACCACCCGGACATCAACGGCGCAGCGGGCGAGGTGCTGGAAGTCCTTCAACGGCGCGGGGCGTCCTTCCCGTCGGAGATTCAGACAGCCACGGGCCGCCTGCCCTCCGACGTGGAGGAGGTGCTGTGGCTGCTGGCGGCCGCGGGCCTGGCGACGGCTGACGGCATGGCTACTCTCCGACAGCGCATCAGGGGAAACTCGGAGCAGAGCCGTAGGTCTTCCCGCGCCCGAAAAGCCGGTTCCCAGAGACGGGGTGGAGTCAGCCGATGGTCTCTTCTTGAATCGCCCGACCCGGAAACCGACGCGGTAGAGGCCAGGGCGCGCCAGTTGCTGAGGCGGTACGGCGTGCTGTTCCCTGACCTGCTGGCCCGGGAGCCAATGGCCCCTCGCTGGCGGGAGCTGATACAGGTCCTGAGAAGGCTGGAGGCGCGCGGGGAGATTCGCGGCGGACTATTCGTTACCGGCTTCATGGGCGAGCAGTTTGCCCAGCCGGAGGCGGTGGAGATGCTGCGCAGCGTCCGGGGTGTGGAGCCGGTAGGTCAGCTGGTGACCGTATCGGCGTGCGACCCGATGAACGTGGCGGGCATCCTCACGCCAGGCGATAAGGTGCCCGCCGTTCCCGGAAACCGCTTGGTGTTCAAAGACGGCGTTCCGGTGTGTTCACTCGAAAGCGGCAACGTCGTAATGAGGGTCAGGGAAGACGAACCTCTACTGGCCAAGGCCCGTTCCCTGCTTCAGAAGACTCCCTACAGAGAAGGAGCGCCTTCCCTGGCTGGGGTATAATCACGCTATGCCGAGTACTACTATTGTGCGATACCCCGCGGTTATTGATGGGGAGAGAGGCGCTTACGGAGTAGTCGTTGTTGACATGCCCGGAGCATGTTGCGCCATGGGCGCGACCGTAGATGAGGCGTTGGCCGCAGCGGAGATGGCGCTCGCTGACTTTACAAAGTTGATGAAAGAGAATGGCGAGACCATTCCCGCACCCAGTGCCATAGAAGACGTGGATCTGGAACCCGGGGAGATGGTGACCTACGTGCCACTCTCGCTACCCTCTGTAATCAGTTAGACTTGGAAAGGGCGGCAGCCATCTCCTCAGCAGAGGAGAAGCGCTTGCCAGGGTCGGGGTTGGTGGCGCGGGCAATGACCAACCCTATGCGCTCGTCCATTTCCGGTAGCGCAGCGCTTACGTCCTCACCATTACTCAACAGCCTGCCGGCCAGCATCTCGAACAGGACTACTCCTACGGCGTAGATGTCCGTGGCGGGCCCCACTGAGTCGCCTTGCAGATTGTCATCCTGCTCAGGGGCCATGTAGCCTTGTGTCCCACGCCCCACCATAGCCCAATCACCGGCTATCCCGAAATCGGCCAGCTTGGCCGTCCCGTCACTGCTCAGCAGGATGTTCTCCGGCTTCACATCCCGGTGAACTATCCCGGCTTCATGGGCAGCCCCAAGCCCTGCCAGGATTCCGCGCGCAATGCCTAGCGCCTCTGGCATTGAGAGCCGTCCGCCCTCGGCCGCATCCAGGCGTGCCCTCAGGTTCCCCCCGGAAACCCACTCCATTACCAGGTAAGCGCCCTGGTTGGCGTCCTCTCCAACCTCTATGACTGAAACTATGTTGGGATGTTTGAGGTCAGCCAGCAGCTCCGCCTCTCGCCGTATCTCCTCCATGTCCACGTCCCCAAGGAGAGCAATCAGCAGCGAATGCGCGAAGGAGTCGTAGCGGTTGCTGATGGCCTTTATCGCCACAACCTGGCCAGAATCGGGGTCCCTGGCTTTGAATATGGTCGCTTGGGAGCCCCCTGCCCTGCCCATCACATGGAACCGCCCAATGGTCTCAGGAAGCGGCGCTTCCTCCCCGGGACCGTACTGAAAGGCGTGGTCAACCATGTCTGAATTCAGCCTAAGAAGAGTCCGGGCCGTCAAAGGAGACGAGGACGATGGTGATGTTGTCGGTGCTGCCCTCGGCAATGGCCCGGGCTATCAGGGCATCCACCGCGCCGCCCTGCTCTTCAGACAGGACTATGGACGCAATGGAATCGTCGTCCATGAAGCCGTGCAGGCCGTCGGAGCAGAGCAGCAGGCGGTCTCCCTCCTCCACCGCAAAGGAGCCCGTGAAGGGGACAATGGGCTGCTCCAGGCCAACCGCCTGGGTCAGGGAGTTGCCCAAGTATGCCCTAGCCTCCTCCGGTATCCGGGCACCGGCGCGCTCCTGCTGGGCCAGCAGCGTGTGGTCTTCCGTCAACTGCGTAAGCCGGCCGCCTCTGAGCAGGTAGGCGCGGCTGTCCCCCACGTGCCCCAGGTGCAGTCTGCCGCCCGAAAGCAGAGCGGCCGTCGCGGTCGTGGCCATCCCGGCCCGCTGCGGGTCCCGGTGCATCGACGGCCCGGAGAGGCCGGCCTCGTAGACCGCCTGGCTGATGTCCTGAAGCGTCCGCGCCAGCGACGACTCAAGGGACTCACCAGTCACAGTGTCTCCGCCTGCACCCTCAGCGCCGTACTCCCTGAGCAGCATGTCTACGGCCATGGCGCTGGCGTCCTCGCCGCGCTCGTGGCCTCCCAGCCCGTCGCATACAACGTAGATGGCGTCAACCCCGCTTCGGGCGTTGGGCGCCTCCAGGACGCCCATGCAGTCCTCGTTGTTCTGCCGGACGGGGCCCGTCTCGCTCCGCATCTCAACCCTGGTTTGAAAGTCCATAGCCAGTCACCTGCACATAGGGGCCGGTTCGCTGGTAGAATTCTACCCGCTTCAAGGCTGGAGGCACAAGGATAGCAAGCTACGGGCTGTAGTCTAAAGGGTAGCTCCGTGGTAGAATAGTGACTTATTCAACGAATCTTCCGATGGACGTAACGCTATGAACGTAGAACAGCTACGGGACAACCTGCCCGTAACCCGGGACATGGTCTATATGAACACGGGATGGTCCGGGCCCATGCCCGTGCCGGTTCTCAACCGCATCCGCGAGACGCTGGAGCGGGAGGCGGAGGGCGGGCCCGCCAGCATCAAGGGTCTTGCCCTGACCCGCGGCCTGCAGGACGAGGCCCGCGCCTCCCTCGGCGCTCTGGTGAACGCCAATCCCAGCGACTTGCTCCTCACCCACAGCACCCGCGAGGGGCTGGACATAGTCATCTACGGAATGGGATGGCAGCCGGGCGACGAGCTGCTCATCTGCGACCTGGAGCATCCCGCCCTGACGCTGCCCGGTGAAGTGCTGGCGGAGCGGAACGGCGTCATCGTCAAAAACCCCGGCATCCCCTACACGGCGCAGCAGGGGGAGATACTGGAGACCATTGCGGCCTCCATAACTCCCAAAACCAGGCTGGTGGCCCTGAGCCACATCCAGTACACCTGCGGGCTGCGAATGCCCATCAAGCAGATTGCCCAGGCCTGCCGCGAAAGGGACGTGCCTCTGCTGGTGGACGGCGCGCAGAGCGTCGGGCACATTGAGGTTGACCTTGCCGACCTGGGCGCGGACTACTACGCCATGCCCGGCCAGAAGTGGCTTCTTGGCCCCAACGGAACGGGGGCGCTCTACGTGGACCCGGCGCGGTGGGACTGGCTGGAGCCTCTATTTTCCACCAACGCCAGGGAGTCGGCGCGCTCAGCGGAGATCGCGCCTCTGGCGCGGTTCAACCTGGTCACGCATAACCCTGGCCTCATCGCCGGCCTCTCGGAGAGCGCGCGAATCACCTCTGAGATCGGCATAGGCGCAATTGAGGAGCGGGCCATGTTCCTCTCCGACCTCCTCCGGGCAGAGGCCGCGTCCATCGACGGCTGCACCCTGCTCAGCCCAACGTCCCGCGAGTCGGCTTGCGGGCTGGTGACCGTGGCCCTGGACGGCTGGCCGCCTGCAGATCTTGTGGCCGCGCTCCAGGAGCGGTTCAACATTGTGGGGCGGACGGTGCACAACCCAGACGGCATCCGCTTCAGCACCCACTTTTTCAACACGGAGCGGGAGGTTACCCAGGTGGCCGGCGCGCTCAAGCAGCTGGTCGCGGAGGGCTACACGCCAACCTAGAAGCCCCGTCCGATAGATACGCAGGAGATGACACCGGCGCTTCCGTAAAAGGGGGTTGAAATGGCAGATAGCGCGCTTTCCGAGCTGAGGGTGGTGGAGCTTGGCGACTTCATCGCCGCGCCGTACTGCACCAAGCTCATGGCCGACATGGGCGCGGAGGTCATCAAGGTCGAGCCGCCCGCAGGCGACTCCGCCAGACGCTACGGCCCATTCCCCAACGATGAACCCCATCCGGAGAAGAGCCTCCTCTTCGCGTACATGAACACCAGCAAGAAGGGCGTCACCCTGGACGTCACCAAGCCCCTGGGCAAGAGGGTCTTCCTTGAGCTTCTGAAGGACGCCGACGTGCTGGTGGAGGCCAACCCGCCCAGTGTCATGGAGGAGCTTGGTCTGGACTACAACTCCATCAAAGGCGTGAACCCCACCCTGATCGTCACGTCAATCACCCCCTTCGGGCAGACGGGGCCGTACCGCGACTACAAGGCCACGGAGCTTGTCTCCTTCCACATAGGCGGCATCGGCTATCCAACGCCCGGAGACGTGGACAACCCGGACGCAAGCCCGCCGATGAAGGCGCCGGGCCACCAGGCCGACGTCATGGCGGGCGTGACCGGCGCGGCGGCTTCCATGACGGCGCTATTCGCCAGGGAGCTCACCGGCGAGGGGCAGCACGTCGACGTGTCGGAGCAGGATGCCCTGCTCAGGGCCAGCGGCAACGCCGTGGTCTCTCACATGCACCGGGGCGAGACGCCAAGCAGGATCGCCGGAGTCGGGAGGCCCATAGCCGCCAGAAAGCCCCTCCAGACAAAGGACGGGTACTTCACGGCCCAGTTCTTCATGGACCACTTCTGGGACGCGCTGAAGAACGTGCTGGGCCACCCGGACTGGATGGAGACGGAGATATTTGCAGACAGGATGTCCAGGATGGACAACCTGGACGCCATTCTGCTTATGGTTGAGGAGTGGTCCAAGGACTACACCCGCGAGGAGGTGTACCAGATACTCCAGGTGGAGAACCACATTCCCTGCCTGCCAATAAACGACATGGCAGACCTGTTCGTCCACCCCCACTACGTTGATCGGGGCACCTTCGTGGACATGGAGCACCCGGATATCGGCCGGTTCCAGTCGCCGGGGCCGTCCTACAGGTTCTCCGGCACGCCCTGGAACGCATCGGTTCCCGCGCCGTCGCTTGGACAGCACAACATCGACATCATCTGCGACCGGCTGGGCTACTCCAGGGAGGACCTGGCCAGGATGCGGCGCAGCGGCACAGTGTAGGGCATTGAGCCGAACTGATGCTGCTAAGAGAATACCTGAACAAGCAAATCTGTTATCCCGTCATTCCTGCGGAAGTAGGAATCTAAGGGTGTGGGCAGAGGTTCCTGCCCCCGTGTCGGAGCACGAGGGCATGCTTTCGCAGGAACGACGATTTATGGGAGCCAGGAGGGTCTACAATGAGCAAACTGCCGTTGGAGGGAATCAGGATTGCCGACTTCACCCAGGTGGTGCAGGGGCCGTACGCCACCATGCTCATGGGCCAGAAGGGCGCGGAGGTCATCAAGGTGGAGACCGAGAGCCGCACGGCCATGGACCAGCGCATGGGCGGGGCCTTCACCAACCTGAACGGGAGCAAGAAGAGCATCACCATCAACCTGAAAGACCCCAGGGGCGCAGACGTGGCGAAGCGACTGGTGAAGGTCAGCGACGTGGCTATGGAGAACTTCGCGACGGGCGTGATGGAGCGTTTCGGGCTGGGCTACGACGACCTGCGCCAAGTGAAACCGGACATCATCATGCTGTCCAGCCAGGCCCTTGGCCGCACGGGGCCGATGAAGGACGCCATCGGCTACTTTGCCGAGGCGTCTAACTTCGCAGGCTTCTCCCATCTCACGGGATACAGGGAGGGGCGGCCCGGAATGGTGGGCGCAATCTGGGCTGACCACCTCACGGGTATGCACATGATCTTCGCCATCCTGTCCGCCATCAGGCACCATCGCAGGACGGGAGAGGGGCAGTACATCCAGATGTCCATGGCAGAGACGGTCATCTCCGCCATCCCGGAGGCCATTCTGGACTACTCGGTGAACGGCAGGGACCGGGGCCGCGAGGAGAACCTGGACGTGGCAATGGCCCCCCACAACGTCTACCGGTGCCAGGGGTTCGACAAGTGGGTGGCGATAGCGGTAAGCAGCGAAGAGGAGTGGATGACCCTCTGCGACGCCACCGGGCACCCGGAGTGGGCGGACGACCCGCGCTTCGCCGACTCCCTCAGCCGGTGGCACAACCAGGATGAGCTGGACAAGCTCATCACCGAGTGGACCCTCCAGCGTACCGACTACGAGGCGATGCACACCCTGCAAGAGGCCGGGGTGGCCGCCGGCCCGGTGCTGGACGGCGCTGGCCTGTCCGACGACCCGCACCTCAACGAGCGCGGCTCATTCGTGCCAGTGGGCGTGCTAGAGGACAAGCCCTTCTCCCAGATTGCCCATCCCTGGCGGATGAGCAACTCCCCGACTCCCTACTACGCCGTGGCCCCCTCCCTGGGCGAGCACAACCGGCACGTCCTGGAGGACATTCTGGGGATGACCAGGGAGGAGATAGACCTGCTCACTGCGGAGCAGGTGCTGGTCTAAGCCGCGGGCTACCGGCCGGGTTCTGGCTCGCGCAGGTAGGCGTCGGAGCCGTCCAGCCAGTCCTGGCGGATTGGGCTGAAGGCGTCGATCTCCACGGTCTCCTCCAGGGCCTCCGCGCTGTGCTCCGCGTTAGAGGGGATGTTGAGGGTCTCCCCCGCCCTGACTATAACCTCCTGGCCGTCCACAATGAATCTCAACGCGCCTGAGAGGACGTGGGTTATCTGCTCGTTCTCGTGTCTGTGGGCGGGCACAATGGCCCCCTGCGGAAAGTATATGCGACCCAGCATCACCTTCTCTCCGGTGACTATGCGCCTGCGTATTCCGCCTATCAGGCGGTCCTCATTGACCTCTTCCCACGGCACGGACTTCATTGGATATTACCTCTCTTAAGTTCTTATGTACTTACAGGAGTAGTGGTGAATTCGGCAATCAAGATACTCCCTAACTGACCCTCAGTCAACGAAGAAGCGGCCCCTGCTATAGGAGACTTTTGCGTAACTCACCCTCAAATCCCACTTCATGTCATTCCGAGCGCAGCGAGGAATCCAAAGTGTTCGATACAGGATACCGCAGTCTTGTGGAAAGAGACTTTAGATTCCTCACTTCGCGCAGTTTATCCTGAGCGTAGCCGAAGGGCTCCGTTCGGAATGACAGTGAGGGCAATCCCTCCTAGCAGACGACAGAGTTATTCAAAGGTCTCCTATAGCATCTGTTCCACCACCGTTATGAGCGCCGCCGGGGTGGCCAGCCTGAGGAGGCGCCCAGCGGCTTTGCGTATACCGCGGGGACATGGACCGGCGTTCCGCGGGGCGCAGCCATACTCACCAAGAGCTGCTTATGCAGGCAGACGTCCTATGGAGGCGGCGACGCTTGGTCGAATCTATTGCTACCCCAGCATACGGGCGAGCCGTCGGAGCGGAGGGCGCAGGCGTGCTCCCAGCCGCTGCTGATGGAGGCGAAGGTCTCGCCGGCAGGCGGCGACAACACGCCTTTACTATCGTCACCCCAGCATACGGGTGAGCCGTCGGAGCGTAAGGCGCAGGTGTACAGCGAACCGCTGCTGATGGAAGCGAAGGTCTCGCCCGCGGGCGGCGACGCTTGGCCGTCATCATCGATACCCCAGCATACGGGTGAGCCGTCTGCGCGGAGGGCGCAGATGTGACTGGAGCCGCTGCTGATGGAGGCGAAGGTCTCGCCGGCAGGCGGCGACCATTCGTCTCTACCATCCGCCCCCCAGCATACGGGTGAGCCGTCTGCGCGGAGTGCGCAGGTGAAATTATGGCCGCCGCTGATGGAGGCGAAGGTCTCGCCGGCGGGGGGCGACGACTCGCCGTATGTATCGCTACCCCAGCATACGGGAGAGCCGTCTGTGCGAAGGGCGCAGGTGTGGATTTCGCCACTGCTGATGGAGGTTAAGGTCTCACCGGCAGGCGGCGACGTTTGGCCCCCGCCGTATGTATCGCTACCCCAGCATACGGGAGAGCCATCTGTGCGAAGGGCGCAGGTGAAATCACGGCCGCCGCTGATGGAGGCGAAGGTCTCGTCGTCGGGCGGCGACGACTGGTCCATACCATCCGCCCCCCAGCATACTGGTGAGCCGTCTGCGCGGAGGGCGCAGGTGTGGGTCCTGCTGCTGCTGATGGAGGCGTAGCTGCGCGGCGGAGGAGAAGCGGCCGTTACGGGGATGGCTGCGACACCCGTCGGCTGCGCGCTGGTGGCTCTAACGCCAGCGGTAGCCGTGGCGTCCGGCGCGGCAGGTCCGGGCGTAGACGTTGGCGCCGTCTCCGGCGTTCCGGCAGGGCTATCGTCCTGGCACGCCAGGGCAGCCATGAGCATTGCAATCGCCAGGAGCGCGATAATCGGCCAGGCTATGGACGCGCTGCTGTGAGGCATACCTTCCCCTCAAAGAGTGGATGGTCAGCAGGTTAGCATCACGCTCAGACGTTGTCAATCACCATCATATCCACTCTACAGCGCCGTCTCTACCACCGTTATCAGCACCGTCAGGGTTACAAGGCTGAGGAGCGCGCCCGGCGCCTTTGCTTGTACCAGGGAATACGGACGGCATTCCGCAGGGCGCAGTTATACTCACAAGAGCTGCTAAAGCAGGTAGACATCCTATGAAGGCGGCGACGCTTGGCCGTCACCATCGTAGCCCCAGCATACGGGAGAGCCGTCTGCACGGAGGGCGCAGGTGTGCACATCGCCACTGCTGATGGAGGCGAAGGCCTCGCCGGCGGGCGGCGACGACTCGCCGTATCTATCGTTACCCCAGCAAACGGGCGAGCCGTCTGCATGGAGAGCGCAGGTGTGGAGATGGCCGCTGCTGATGGAGGCAAAGGGCTCGCCGGCGGGCGGCGACGACTGGCCGTATCTATCGTTACCCCAGCAAACGGGCGAGCCGTCTGCGCGGAGGGCGCAGGTGTGGAGACCGCCACTGCTGATGGAGGCAAAGGGCTCGCCGGCAGGGGGCGACGCTTGGCCGTATCCATCGCTACCCCAGCAAACGGGAGAGCCGTCGGGGCGGAGGGTGCACGTGTGCTCCGAGCCGCTGCTGATGGAGGCGAAGGTCTCGCCGGCGGGCGGCGACGCCCGGCCGTCCTCATCGTAGCCCCAGCATGCGGGAGAGCCGTCGAAGCGGAGGGCGCACGTGTGCCCCAGGCTGCTGCTGATGGAGGCGAAGGTCTCGCCGGCGGGCGGCGACGTTTGGCCCTGGCCGTATGAATCTCTACCCCAGCATACGGGAGAGCCATCTGTGCGAAGGGCGCAGTTGAAATCACGGCCGCCGCTGATGGAGGCGAAGGTCTCGCCAGTGGGTGGCGAAGACTGGCCGTCACCATCATCACCCCAGCAGACGGGAGAGCCATCTGCACGGAGGGCACAGGTATGCCTGAAGCCACTACTGATGTGGGTGGAGTTGTGCGGCGGAGGAGAAGCGGCCGTTACGGGGGTGGCTGTGGCCCTCGATCCAGCGTCGGTGGCACTCACGCCATCGGCTGTCGTGGCATCCGGCGCGGCAGGTCCGGGCGTAGACGTTGGAGCCGTTTCCGGCGTTCCGGCAGGGCTGTCGTCCTGGCACGCCAGGGCAGACATGAGCATTGCAATCGCCAGGAGCGCGATAATCGGCCAGGCTATGGGCGCGCTGCGGTGAGACATACCTTCCCCTCCAGGAGTGGGCAAGAGTGAACGGTCAGCAGATTAGCATCACGCTCAGGCGTTGTCAATCACCATCTTAGCCACTCTACAGCGCCGTCTCTACCACCGTTATCAGCACCGTCAGGGTCACAAGGCTGAGGAGCGTCCCCAGCACCACGCCGTTGGTGACAAAGGACGGCTTTGCCTGGAACTGGGTTGCCAGAATTGTGGTGAACACGGCGGTGGGCATGGCCGACACCACCACCAGGACCTGCTGCAGCAGGCCGTCGATGCCCAGGGCCAGGGTGAGCAGGTAGCCGGCCCCCGCCGAGACCACCAGCCGCAGGAAGACGGCGGCGGACAGAGACCCCACATCCTCCAGGGAGAAGCGCGTGGCCAGCTGTATGCCCAGCACCATCAGCATGGAGGGCACGGCGGCGTTGCCCAGTATCCTGGCAGGCTCCGCTATTGGGACCGGCAGCTGCAACTCCAGCAGGTTCACGGCCAGTCCAAACGCGGTGCCGTACACCAGGGGCATACGCGTGACCGACAGCAACGCGTCCCTGATTCCAAGCCGGCTGCGGGAGGCCAGGTACACCGCCAGTGTGCCGCCCAGGGTCGCCTGGCACACAAAGAAGACCACGGCGAACTCCACTCCGGCCTCGCCGAAGGCCAGCAGCGCCACCGGCAGACCGTAGTTGCCAGCGTTCATAAACAGGGTAACCAGCATGAAAGAGCTGGTTCCCTCCCGCCCCAGGGAGAGCACACGAGCGACTACAATGGAGATCGCGTACATGGCCGCGGCAAGACATACGGTGAACAGGGCAATCTTGCCCATCTCCGCCAGGGGGATCTCCGTACTTGCCAGGGAGTTGAACACCAGGGCCGGAGCGAAGATGTAGAGGGTTATCTGGCTTATGGAGTCGCTTGGGACGTTGCGAATCCTGCGGATCAGCGCGCCAATCCCGGCCATCAGGAACACGGGAGACACTACGTCTATGAAGATTTCAAGCATACAGAGACCTTTCGCAGCAACTGGCTGAGCTGGCCGGGCAATGGAGACCCTAGAGCAAATACCCCAAATGCCGGTCTAATGTCAAGTCCCGGGTATTCTCGGGGCGTGTTGGCATTGCCAATGTTGGTCGTAATACCGCCCCTTTCCCGCTCATGGTGAGCTTGTCGAACCAGAGCGGGAAGACAGCAGGCGTAGTGTGCGGACCCCGCTCACCCTTCGACAAGCTCAGGATGAGCGGCACCGTCCTGTAATACCAAGTCCCAAGAATACAATGGCACCAATGAGATGCCTCCCAAGATAAGCAGAACTGTAATGTTTGGGCAGGCCAATCTCGTTGACATTCAAGCGGGCATACGCCTAAAATGAGGTAATCCATAGAGTGGGAGAGTAGCCCTCACTGCCATGATGTCCGGTCAAATAAGCCTCTCAGAAGCCCTGACCCAGTACCTCTCCAGCCGCCAGGGGCAGGCGCGGCCGGACACGCAGCGAGAGCTTACCAAGTTCATCCGATGGGGCGGGTGGGATCGCGCCGTGTTCTCCCTGAAGCCCCACGAGGCCGCCGAGTACGGCGACTACGTGTCGTCGGAGGCGAGGCAGGACGCCGGAGACCACCTGCAGGTGGTCAAGGACTTCCTCAACTTCTGCTACAAGAGCAACTTCACCGAGACGTCCCTGGCCAAGCACATCAAGGTGCGAAAGGCCGGCCGCAAGTCCGGCTCCAAGGAGACGGCCCGCGCCGCCATCGACATTACCGAGGAAGGCTACCAGAACCTGCTGAGCGAGTTGGAGACGCTCAAGGGTGAGCGCATCACGGTAGCCCAGGAGATACGGCGAGCCGCCGCGGACAAGGACTTCCGCGAGAACGCTCCCCTGGACGCGGCCAGGGACAAGCAGGGGCTGCTGGAGGCCCGCATACGGGAGCTTGAGGACGCCGTGCAGCGCGCCCGGCTGGTGGACGGCGGAGGCTCCAGGGCCGTCGGCCCTGAGGACCGCCGCATCAAGCTGGGCAGCGTGGTCAAGCTCACGGACATCGCATCCCAGGAGGAGATGGTGTACACCCTGGTGAACGCATCGGAGGCCAGCCCCATGGACTTCAAGATGTCCGTCGCCTCCCCAGTCGGCAAGGCGCTGATGGACCACCAGGCTGGGGAGGAGGTGGAGGTGACCACTCCGCGAGGAAGCCTGCGCTATCGTATCGAAGGGGTGGACTAGACGCCAACCGGCAGCGCTTCCAAGCTACTACCAGGGCCCGATTGGGCCTTTTCTTTTACCATTCGAACCCAACGTAGTATGATGTAGGCGATATGCCGGACGCCAGACATGATTTGGGCCGAGTGGAGAGCGTAAAGGCGGAGGCCATTGGCGAGCCTGGGCAGCGCACGTTCCGGCTGCTGGTGGACGGGCCGAAGGGCGCCGCCTGCCTGTGGCTGGAGAAGGAGCAGCTTTCCCAGCTATCGATGGCCATTCAGCAGATCATGGCGCTGTCCTCCGGTGAGACGCCGGAGGAGATACCTCCGCCTTCCGAGCGGTCCGGCCAGGGACTGGACTCGTTGGATTTCAAGGTCGGCAAGCTCAGCCTGGGCCACGCGCCACGGGCGGACCTGTTCATCATAGAGGCCCACGACCGCGAGGAGGACGAGGACGGAGACCCAACCGTGGCGTTCTGGGCCTCCCGCTCGCAGATGAAGGACCTGGCGGAGGAGGCCCGGACCGTAGTCGCCGCCGGTCGGCCACTGTGCCCGCTGTGCAGCGCGCCAATGGGGCCAGAGGCTCACATCTGCCCGCGCTCCAATGGCCACAACTCCTTCAGTTTGAGCTGACGGCGCCGCCGGGCTGAGGCACAAGTCGCAGAGGGAAACCCGCACCCCAATCCTCAACAGGCGTCATGAAAACAGAGAGAAGGCCGGAGACCCCCGAGGACGAGCTGAGCAGATTCCTGCTGGACGGGGTAATCTCACACCCATTGCTGATGCCACAGGGGTCAAACGACACGTTCCTGGTGACGGTGTCCGACGGCCGGGAGGCGCGGGACGCCGTGTACAAGCCGCGCAGAGGCGAACGCCCGCTGTGGGACTTCCCGACCGGCACGCTGTACAAGCGGGAGTACGCCGCCTACCTGGTGGCCAAGGCCCTGACCTGGGACTTCGTTCCCTGCACCGTCATCCGGGACGGACCATACGGCGTAGGCTCCCTGCAGCAGTTCATCGACGCGGACTCAGAGTCCGACTACTTCACCCTTCGTCAGGAGCGCCAGGAGGAGATTGCGCGCATAGCCCTGTTTGACCACCTGGCGAACAACGCCGACAGGAAGGCGAGCCACTGCTTCAAGGACTGGGGCGGCAGGGTGTGGTCGATTGACCACGGCATAACCTTCCACGAGGAGTACAAGCTGAGGACGGTTATCTGGGACTTCGTAGGAGAGCCGATAGCCGACCACCTGATGAATGAGATGTCGGCGTTCCTCACGGTCCTGAGGTCGGCCGGGGAGTTCACGCGTGAGTTGTCGGAGCTGCTGTTCCCGGAGGAGGTGGAGGCTCTGGACAGGCGGATTGAGGGCCTGCTTGAGTCCGGGCGCTACCCGGCCGCCGACCCATACAGGCGCAACGTGCCGTGGCCCTGGTTCTAGGGGGGTCTTCACAAGTCCAATCCACTCCTGCGAAGCCTGCCCCGCACTCAGATACGGAGGCGGGAGTCCACATCCCGCCCCTCCTGGATTCCTGCCTACGGCGATCTTTGCACAACTCAAGGCGTCAGTTCACCAGAAGCGCGACGCTGTCATTCTGAACGGAGCGCAACAGAGTGAAGAATCCAAAGCCTCTGTCTGCAAAGCTGCGATGTCCGTAGGCAAAGACCTTGGATTCTTCGCTGCGCTCAGAATGACATAGGTGCGGGGTTTGGTCACATGTTACGCAAAGGTCTCCCTACGCAGGAATGGTAGTGAAGGTGTCATTAGGCGAGATAATCATGTTTCTGACTTGTTCAGAGCATCCGTAAACTGCGCTCTCCGTAAGCCCTGCTCGCGGTAAACAAAAACAACCGCCCGCCCAGAGTCTGGGCGGGCGGTGTTAATTCGAGCGGTAGGTGTGCTAGCTGCCCGAGGTAGTGGCCGTGGAAGGCGTGGGGGCCGCTCGCTCCTGGGTCCGGCTGATGCCGATGCGTCGGGCCAACACCACCTTGGCGATGTTGGTGCTGCCGCCGGCGTGGTTCTGCCCCGCCCTGGAGCGCTGGTTGACCTCCTGGCGACCCTCGTAGGGGACGCCCGGCTCGTTCCTGTCCAGCAGGGAGTTCATGCCCATGAGCTCCCGGGCCCGGCTGGCAATGCGCAGGCTGGACTCTCGGCCGTACACGTTGCCCACGTTGCCCTGGTAGTTGATCTCCATGTGGGCCTGGTACATCCAGTAGGTGCGCCTGAGCAGCAGGTCGTGGATGTGCGCCTCAATTACGGCGTCCATCGTGGTCTGCTGCGCTACTGAGTCACCGCC
The DNA here is from genome assembly GCA_034422115.1 of Dehalococcoidia bacterium. Taxonomy (GTDB): domain Bacteria; phylum Chloroflexota; class Dehalococcoidia; order Lucifugimonadales; family UBA2985; genus DAOUJW01. The sequence goes on from DAOUJW010000009.1 coordinate 76,580, forward strand.
CTTGTTCTCCTTGGCGTACTCAACCATCTGGTCAACAACCTCGTCCCGGGCGAAGGCGCGGCCTCGGCCGCCGTGCTCCTGCTCAAGGCTGGTGTTGGACACCTGCCAGCCCTGGTGGTCGCCGCCGATGAGGTGGTCGCCGGGCACCCGGACGTTGTCCAGGAAGATGGCGTGCTGGTCGTGGCCGGGGAGAAGCGCCTGCTCCTGAATCGCCAGTCCCTCTGAGGGAACGGGAATCATGAAGAAGCCCAGGTTCCTGTGTCGCGGCGCGTCCGGGTCGGTCATCATGGGGCCGAAGAGGTAGTTGGGGCCATCGACACCCCACTGGGGCCTGGGCTTGCCGCTCACGAACACGTTGGAACCGGTCAGAAGCCAGTCGTCGCCGTCGCGTACTGCCGTGCTCTTGTAGTCGGCCAGGTCGGCGCCGGAACTGGGCTCCGTGAACTTCTGCCATGCGTTGACCTCAGACTTGAGCAGAGGTACAAGGAACTTCTGCTTCTGCTCCTCGGTGCCCCAGACCAGAAGCGCCGGGAAGACGAACTGGTTGGTGAAGTTGTTGGGAACCCGGAAATTCTGGAACTCCTCGGAGATAATGGTCTCATGGTCGCCGGTCAGTCCGCCGCCGCCGTACTCCTTGGGGAATGTGGGAAAGAGCCAACCCTTCTCGGCCAGCTTCTTGTGGGTCTCCCGCCAGAACACGTACTGCTCCTTGCTGAAGTCCCTGGAGTCGTAGGGCTCCTTCATATCGTTCGGGACATTCGCTTCCAGCCAGGCTCGTACTTCCTGACGGAACTCTTCCTGCTCCTTGGTATAGGGTAGTGCGAAATCCATTCCTTCCTTCCTTTCCTTGGGGTGACCCCTTTTTTCTCTGCCGGAGAACCTCCATCCCTGTCAGGCACGCCGAGCAGACGGGCCTTCCCCGACGCGATAATTCTACCACGCCTGTTGGGGATGTCAAGCGCGATTATTCTGGTTCCAGGAGGTTTCATATCGGCTGGCGCGGGAAAGTTGTACAATGGAATCTCAGATGGGCGGCTTTGAGTACATGGACCACACGGCGGACGTGGGCATTGTGGCGACGGGCGAAGACCTGAAAGAGGCCTTTGCCCAGGCCGCCAGGGGCCTCTTCGATTTCATGGCGGACATGTCCGTCGTGAGAGAAACGGAGGCGTGCGACGTGTCCGTCACGGCCCCGGACAGGGATGCCCTGCTGGTGGCCTGGCTCAACGAGCTGCTCTTCCTGTGCGAGGTGGAGCATCGCTACTTCTCCCGCTTTGAGATATATGAGATGGAGGAGACGGGACTCAAGGCCCGGTGCTACGGCGAGGGGTTCGACCCCGCCAGGCACAGGCTCAAGTCCGGTGTAAAGTCGGCAACCTACCATATGCTCCGGGTGGAGGATGGGAGCCCGGCCAGAGTCCAGGTGGTGCTGGACGTATAGGAGATGAGTTGGAATGAGCGGTAAAGCCAGAGTGCCCCTTCGCCAGGTTGACGCCTACAGGTGGGAGGTGCCCCAGGACTACAAGGATGGGATGCAGGTCCCCGGCCTGGTGTTTGCCACCGAGACGCTGATGGAGCAGATTTCGGCGGACAACTCCCTTGACCAGGTGGCCAACGTGGCGTGCCTGCCCGGTATTGTGAAGGCGTCCATGGCCATGCCGGACATCCACTGGGGCTACGGCTTCCCGGTGGGAGGCGTGGCCGCCACAAGGGTGGACGATGGCATGGTGTCCCCCGGCGGCGTGGGCTTCGACATCAACTGCGGGGTGCGTATGCTCAGGACGGACCTGACTGAGGAGGAGGTTCGGCCACTCCTGGAACCTCTAGTGGACGCACTTTTTGCCACCGTCCCCTCCGGGCTGGGGTCTTCAGGCAAGATACGCCTTCAGGGCAACGAGATCGACCGCGTGCTGGCTGAAGGCGCGCGCTGGGCCGTCGAAAAGGGCTACGGCGTGCCGGAGGACCTGGAGATGAGCGAAGCCGGCGGCCGTCTGCCGGGCGCAGACCCGGACAAGGTGGGCACGCGCCCAAAGCGCAGGGGCGCGCCGCAGCTGGGCACCCTGGGCTCCGGCAACCACTTCCTTGAGGTGCAGGTGGTGGACGAGATATTCGACGCGGAGGCCGCCCGCGTTATGGGCGTGGAGCAGCCGGGCCAGGTGGCCGTAATGATGCACTGCGGCTCCAGGGGCCTGGGCCACCAGATCTGCGACGACTACCTGAAAGTGATGGACGGCGCGGTGAAGAGCTACGGCATAGAGCTGCCTGACCGGCAGCTGGCCTGCTGCCCGGTGGAGTCCCCGGAGGGCCGGGACTACATCGCCGCCATGTACGCCGGGGCCAACTTCGCATGGGCCAACCGCCAGTGCATCGCGCACTGGGTGCGGGAGTCCTTTGCCCAGGTCTTCGGCAGAAGCTGGGAGAGCCTTGGCATCCGCCAGGTGTACGACGTGTGCCACAACATCGCCAAGATAGAGGAGCATACGGTGGACGGGCGCAGCACGAAGCTCTGCGTCCACCGCAAGGGGGCTATCAGGGCCTTTCCGCCGGGCAACCCGGACATCCCCGACAGATACCAGGGCATCGGGCAGCCGGTGCTCATTCCGGGCGACATGGGGCGATACTCCTTTCTGGCCGTGGGCGCTCCTGGGGCTCTGGAGGAGAGCTTCGGCTCCACCTGTCACGGCGCGGGCCGGGCTGCCAGTCGCTCGGCGGCCAAGCGCATCCTCAAGGGGCGAGACATCCAGGGAGAGATGGCGCAGCAGGGTATAATGGTAAAGGCCCACGGCTGGGACTCCCTGGCCGAGGAGGCGTCCATCGCCTACAAGGACGTGGCGGAGGTGATTGAGGCGTGCGAGCAGGCGGGGTTGTCCAGGAAGGTGGCCCGGATGCGGCCCCTGGGAGTGGTGAAGGGCTAGACTTAAGTGAGTAAAAAAGGAGACTAATGCCGTACGGAGTCACGATAAAGGAGGGCACGGGAGACACCCGTGTCGACATCCGGTGCACCCACCAGAGCGGGATGCTCTACGTTGTGCCCGCGGAGGCCAGCTGGGTGTGCCAGCCGGAGAACATCCACGCCCATGCCCTGGCCGGCTTCCTCAGGGAGCTGGTGGAGTTAGACGATGCCAGGGTGCGAGAGCTTATGCAGCGCTGGGGGCTGTACTACAGGGCAAGGCCCATTGAGTCGGAGGAGGAGACTTAGGAATGGTCTGAATAAGTCCTTAGGCGTACCCCAATCCGCTCGGTTAGACCCTTCGACAAGCTCAGGGCGAGCGGATTGGGGCTCATTTCTGCAAGACCCCCTACTAGTTCAGAGGTTTCTTAGGAAAACTATAGATGACCGTCATTCCTGCAAAAGGCGACCGTTGTACAACTTAAGGTGTCGGTTCACCAGAAGCGCGACGCTGTCATTCTGAACGGAGCGCAGCGGAGTGAAGAATCCAAAGTCTTTGTCCGCAAAACTGCGATGTCCGTAGGCGAAAACCTTGGATTCTTCGCGAAGTTTATCCTGAGCGTAGCCGAAGGGCTCAGAATGACATTGGTGCGGGGCTTGGCCACAAGTTACGCAAGGGTCTCCGGAAGCAGAAACCTCTACCCTTAGATTCCTGCTTCCGCAGGAATGACGAGGTGGTGGGATGGCGATAGCAAGGCGTCAGACTTGGGGCTCTTCCGGTTGCTCCGTTGGCTCCGCCTCCTCCGGCGACGCGTCGCTGGCGCCGTTCTCAGACGGGATCACTTCGTCTACGGACGGCTCGCTTGCCCCGTTCGTGGACGCAACCACCTGGTCAACAACTTCCACGCTCGGAAGTGAGTCCGGCCTCATCGATATCGGCCGGTAGTCATCAAGCTCCGGCGCATCGGAATCGAACAGCTCCTTCAGGTCATCCCCCTCCACAGTCTCGTTGTCAATGAGGTAGTTGGATATCTGGGCCAGCTTATCCCTGTGGGTGGTCAGCAGGTCGGTAGCGGTGGTGTAGGCGTGTTGAATGAGGTTGTGCACCTCGTTGTCAATGGCCTCTGCAATCTTGTCGCTGTAGTCCCGCTGCTCCGAAATCTCCCTGCCCAGAAAGACAAGCTCCTCCTTCTTGCCGAAGGTCCTGGGTCCCAGTTCGTCGCTCATGCCGTAGCGGGTGACCATGTTGCGAGCCAGGTTGGTGGCGTGCTCCAGGTCGTTGCTGGCGCCCGTGGTGCTCTCCCCAAAGGTGATCTCCTCAGCGACCCTGCCTCCCAGGGCTGTGGCAATCATGTCCTCAAACTGGCCCTTGGACATGAGGTACCTGTCCTCCGTTGGCAGCAGGCGGGTGTAGCCGCCCATGCCGCCTCGGGCGATGATGGATATCTTCTGAACCGGGTCGGCGTTGGGCAGAAGGCGGGCTACCAGGGCGTGGCCGGCCTCGTGGTAGGCAGTGATCTCCTTCTCCTTGACCGTGATCACGCGGCTCTTGCGCTCCGGCCCGGCAATCACGCGGTCGATGGCCTCTGCGAACTCCGTAGGCCCAATGTCCTTCTTGCTCTGGCGCGCCGCCAGTATCGCGGCCTCGTTGACCAGGTTTGCCAGGTCAGCGCCGCTGAAGCCCGGCGTCTGCTGGGCCACCCTGCTCAGGTCAACGTCCTGAGACAGGGGTTTGCCCTTGGAGTGCACGTCCAGTATGGCGCTGCGTCCGTGAATGTCCGGCGCGTCCAGCACGACCCTGCGGTCAAAGCGGCCCGGCCTCAGCAGCGCCGGGTCAAGAATGTCCGGCCGGTTGGTGGCCGCAAGCACGATGACGTTGACGCCGGTGTCGAAGCCGTCCATCTCCACCAGGATCTGGTTGAGGGTCTGCTCCCGCTCGTCGTGGCCGCCGCCCAGACCCGCGCCCCTGTGACGACCCACGGCGTCAATCTCATCAACGAAGACTATGCAGGGGGAGTTGCGCTTGGCCTGGTCAAAAAGGTCGCGCACCCTGGAAGCGCCAACGCCCACGAACATCTCCACGAACTCGCTGCCGCTGATGGAGAAAAAGGGAACTCCGGCCTCCCCGGCCACGGCCCTGCCCAGGAGCGTCTTGCCCGTCCCGGGCGGCCCCACTAGGAGCACGCCTTTGGGTATCTTGGCTCCGAGGGAGACGAACCGCTCCGGGAATCGGAGGAACTCAACCACCTCTTGAAGCTCCTGCTTCGCCTCTTCAACCCCCGCCACGTCCGAGAAGGTGACGGTTGGCTTGTTGCCGACAAACATGCGCGCGCGGCTTCGCCCAAAGCTCATGGTCTGGTTGCTGTTGCCCTGGGCCTGCCGCATCATGAACAGGATTATGGCCCCAAAGAAGATGAGAGGCAGGAAGTTGATGAGGATGCCGAACAGGTTTCCAAGGCCGCTGTTCCCCTGAACCTCTATGTCAACGCCGGTGACGTCGGCGCCGCTGTCCACAAGAATCTCGTAAACGTTGGTGCCGCTCTCCTTGCGAGACCGGTAGGTCTGCCCGTCAATGGCGGTGACGTTGAGGGTGTTGTCGTTGACCTGGATGCTCCTCACCTGCTTGTTCTTCGCCATCTGGATCACCTGGCTGATGGGAATGTTCTCAGAGCCGGATGGGGCCTGGAAGAAGGTGAAGAAGATAGTCAGCACCGCGACTATTATGAGGAGGTAAACAAAGCTGTTCCGCATCCACCGATTATTCATGGGAAACTACCTGCCAAGACTCCTTAACTTCATCCGCTACTTTAATATTACCCTAATCCGTGCTCAAAGGCAAAGATTCTGTGTAGGTCACCAGTTTAAGGCGGCGGCGTCCTGATTCTCAATAACAAATATTAAGAAAGTGTAACGATAGTGCGGGCGTTAGCCCTGCGACATCACCCGCTCATCCCCGTATCAAGTACGGGGCAGGCTCTGAGCTTGTCGAAGGATATGAGCGGGCGCAATTACCCCCGTCTTCCCGCTCTGGTTCGACCAGGCTCACCACGAGCGGGAAAGGGGCGCCGACCCTCAGAGACTGTATCTACACCACCTCACTCAACGTCCTTGGGCTTGAGGCTGCGAAGGGCGAACAGCAGCACCAGGACAAGCACCACCTCCAGCGCGATGTAGGCCTGTAGAATGGGCCCGTAGCTGCCGGTCGTGTCGAAGACCAGGGTGGCCGCCAGAGGGCCAAGCGCGTTGGCGACCATCTGCCAGGGGACTATGAATCCCCTGAGCGCTCCAAGGGACGCCGAGCCGAAGGTGTTGGCAAGCAGAAGTTGCAGCATCAGGAAGGAGCCGGCGAAGGCCGTCCCGTGCAGAATCGCAAAGGCCATCCCAACTGCAAAGGAGTCGATTATCAGGAAGAGGTAGATTCCCGCTCCCAGCCCCGCGGAGAACACCGCCATGAGTATGCGGACGGACATACGGTCCGCCAGGTACCCGGCGACGAGGGACGCCGGGATGCTGACCATAGCCCAGGCCAGGAGCACAGCGGTCGCCTGGTTCTCACTGAGGCCGCTGTCCAGGAGGTGCGGGGCCAGGTTGAAGTTGACGCCCGTGTTGATGAAGTTGGTCATGCAGAAGGTGCCAAGGATTATCCAGAAGGGCCGGGTCCTCAGCGCCTGCCTCAGCGTATAGTGGACCTCCTGGGTCGGCCCGTTGCTGCCTGCTCTCCCCTGCCCCGCCTGTTCACCGGGGTTATCGGGGTCAGCGCCGTCGGGGAGAAGCCCCATGTCCTGGGGCTGGCGTCGCATCAAGATGGAGATGGGAATGAGGGTCAGTGCCAGCACCAGCAGCCCCACGCCCATAGCAACCGTGCGCCAGCCCAGCGCGGGTATCGCGCCCTGGGCGGCCGACGGAATCGCACCGCCGCCTATGCGCTGCCCCAGGATTGACATCGCAACCGCCCTGCCCCGCTTCCTGATGAACCACTTGGAGACCACGGTCTGGTTGGTAGGGTTGATGACTCCCTGCAGAGCGACCCGGCTGACGATCAGGGCAAGGGCGAACTGCCACAGATGGTCGACGTGGCCCCAGGCGTAGATGGCGATGCCGGACAGCAGGAAGCTGATGAAGAGTATCCACCGCGCGCCAAAGCGGTCGATGGCGGGGCCAACGGCCAGGGCCAGCGCGCCGCCAATCACCGTGCCCAAGGCCCCGGCCAGGGACACCGTCGAGCGCGTCCACTCGAACTCTTCGGTTATGGGCTTGAGGAACACCCCGATGGTGGGGTTGATCTGCGCCCCGGACGCAAGGGACGAGAGGAAGACTACCCCTACTATCACCCATCCGTAGTATATGCGGCGGCTCCCGGTGGCTGGCTTCAACTGGAGGTCAGACCTCCGCAGGGGGTGAGCGGCATCAGCTTATCTCCCCCACAAGCTCCGGCCACTGGGCCTCCAGGGCCTCCCTGATGAGCCGATGCTCCGGTCGCTCCAGGTGGGGGTCTTGCGACAGCAGAGCGGACGCCTCCCGGCGCGCCGTCGACAGCAGCTCCTGGTCGGAGAGGCGCGCCTGGCGCAGGTCAGGCAGACCGCTCTGTCGAGTGCCGAAGAAGTCGCCGGGCCCCCGGAACTTGAGGTCCTCCTCCGCCACGGCAAACCCGTTGTCGACCCGCTCCATGACCAGCAGCCTCTCCCGGGCCTCCGCCGAGGGATGGTCGGAGAGCAGCAGGCAGAAGCTGGGGTGCTCGCCGCGCCCGACTCGCCCGCGAAACTGGTGAAGCTGGGCCAGGCCGAAGCGGTCCGCCCCGTCAATGAGGATGACGCTGGCGTTGGGGTTGTCTATGCCCACCTCCACCACGGGCGTGGACACCAGCACGTCCATCTCCCCGCGATAGAAACTGGCCATAACCTCCTCCTTCTCCCGGAGGGGCATCCGGCCATGGAGCAGGCCAATGGTCAGGTCGGGGAACACCTCTGTGGAGAGTGTGTCGAACTCCGTGGTGGCGGCCCTGGTCTGCAGCGCCTCCGACTCCTCAATCAGTGGGCAGATGACGAAGGCCTGGCGGCCCTCCTTCACCTGGCCGCGAATGAAGTCGTAGGCGTCCTGCCTTTGTTCAGATTTCACAAACCGCGTCCTTATCTTCTGCCTGCCAGGAGGCAGCTCGTTCAGCACGGATATGTCCAGGTCGCCGTAGAGGGTCAGGGCCAGGGAGCGCGGTATGGGCGTCGCAGACATCACAAGAAGATGCGGCGACTCCCCCTTCTGACGCAGGGAGGCGCGCTGCATCACGCCAAAGCGGTGCTGCTCGTCCACCACGGCAAGGGCCAGGAGCGGGATCTCCACCCCCTGCTGCACAAGGGCGTGGGTGCCGACCACAATGTCCAGAGCGCCCTGGGCCAGCATGTAGTGCATCTCTTTTCGCTGTCTCCTGGTATGGCTCCCAATGAGCAGACCCACGTATACGGGGCGCGAAAAGGGCTCCATTTGGAAGCTGAACAGATTGCCGTGGTTGTCCGTGCGGGAGGGGCCATCCAGCAGCTTGGATATGGTGTTGAAGTGCTGCTCGGCCAGTATCTCCGTTGGGGCCATCAAGGCTCCCTGCCGGCCATTGGCGACGGCGGTCAGCAGGGCTGCCAGGGCCACGACGGTCTTGCCGCTGCCCACATCTCCCTGAAGGAGACGGCTCATGGGTTTGTCCTGGGTCATGTCGTCCAGGATCTCCGTCAGTGCCCTGCCCTGCGCGCCGGTCAGGGAGAATGGCAGCCGCGAGTACAGGGCGTTGAGCGCGTCCTGCTTCGTGGGCAACGGCGCAGCGCCGCGGCCCTCCCGCCACTGCCTGCGCCGGGAGAAGACGTACATCTGCATCGAGAACAGCTCGTCAAAGGCCAGGCGACGCCGCGCCTGCTCCTTCGCGGCATCGTCCGCGGGGTAGTGCGCCTGGAGTATGGCCCGGGACAGCTCCGGCACTTCGATGCGTCTGCGCAGAGGCTCCGGGTACGGGTCATCGAGACGCGGGGCCCAAGCGTTCAGCGTTTCGTTGACAATGCGGCGCAGAGTGCGCTGGGGAAGCCCTTCGCTCAGGGGGTACACGGGGACCTGTTTGCCCATATTGCCTGGCTCCTCCCCCTCCTGGAGGGTCTCGTACTCCGGGGACTCCATCTGCGGAGAACCCATGAAGACGCTCACCCTGCCGCTGAGGAGAAGCCTTGTCCCCGGCTTGAAGCGCTTGGCCAGGTACGGCTGGTTGAACCAGACCACCCTCAGGTTTCCAGTCTCGTCTCCGGCCACCGCCTCCGTGGCCTTGAGCCGCCCGCCCAGGAGCGCCTCCCTTGCCTCCCAGACGTTCACTACCACCGTCTGCTCGGCGTCTATCTCCAACTCGGAGACCTTCTTAAGGTCTCCGTAGTCGTTGTGGCGGCGCGGGAACAGGTACAGCAAGTCTCTGATGGTCTGGACGCCCAGCCGCTTCAGCCTGGATGCCACGTTGGGCGTGACCCTGGGCAGCGCCATCACGGGCGATGCCAGGGTGTGCTCAGTGGGAGGCTCCTGATTGCGCGAAGCCCGCGCCCTGGGAGCGGCGGCCTTCTTCTTCGGTGGCGGCCCGCCCGTCTCCAACGCCGTCAGCGCGTCGTCTATCCACTTGCGCCTCTGAGCGGCCTCGAGAGCGGCGTACTCCCCCGGCGGGGGCTGGATGAAGGAGTCCGGCGCTTTGCCATCCACCCAGCGCGCCAGAAAGCGGTCAAGGCCGCCGACCACGGCGGTGTTCTTGTACCCCTTGCTCTTCTCCAGGGAGAGCACCTTCTTCAGCGTATCCAGCTCGGTTGATGTCATAATGAGTCAAGCCGGTCTCACTGCCGTCCGCGTATCGTGGTAAAGGGTGAGCTGCGAGCGAGAACTCAAGACCCTGCGTCCAATTCGGCGCGGATTTGCCGACGGGCGATCTGGATTCCAGCATTCGCCGGAATGACGGTGAGGATGTCCCTGGGTAAAGTGGTCATGGCTGCGACTTGCTCAGAGGGTTCCAAGTTACAAGCTTCCTGATCTCCGCTCAGTCTTGGGTGTTGAGGTAGCTCTTGATAAGGGTCAGGTCCGCAGAGTGCCCCTGGAGCGTGCCGACGACGCTCTGCAGGAGACTGGTATGCTCCTCAAGGGTCTCCAGAATCCTGCTCTGAGTAACCTCCATCCGGTTCTGGCCCTCCACCAACTCTCTCACCAGAGGCACCAACTCCACAAATGCATTCTCCAAACGGGTCACTCGTTCGTCCAGGCTAGTCATAGTCTACGGAGCTCCTTTCTCCTGACGCAACGCGGGATTCGCAGAAGGGCGTCTGCCATCTTGCCTGATGTGATCATTACTCTTATGGAGAACAACGCCCTCGGCACACACGGATGAGGCAGTTCCTCCACCTATGCGGACCCTTCTGCCTGCTGCCTGAAGGCCACGCTAAGCGCGCCCGGGCCCAGGTGCGTCCCAACCGCGGGGCCAATCTGGCTCAATATAACCTCGCCCTGGGGGAGGAAGGCTTGCAGGCGCTGGGCCAAGGCCCTGGCCTCGTCCGCCGTCGTGGTATACTCCACCGCCAGGCCCTCCAACGGCATGAGTTCCTGTACAAGCTGGCACATCCTGTCCACGCCCTTGGCGCGGGTGCGTGCGCGCTCGAGAGGATGCACCTCGCCGTCGCGGATGGTCAACAGGGGCTTGACTCTCAGTAGAGACCCCAAGAACGCCTGAGCCTTGCCTATTCTCCCGCCCTTCTCCAGGTACTCCAGGGTGTCCAGAAGTCCCATGAACCCGACGTTTGGGAGAGCCGCCCTTGTCTTCGCTGCCACCTCGTCCAGGCTTCCGCCTCGATTGGCGGCCTCGGCGGCGGCAATCACCAGCAAGCCCAGTCCCATCAACGCCTGCATCGAGTCGATAATCTCGATCCGGCAATCCCCGCCGTACTCCTCCCTCGCCTGCGTGGCGGAGTTCAGTGTGCCGCTGAGCTTGGCCGAGACGTGGATGGAGATGATCTCGTCCGTAGTCTGGCCGATCTCGTCGTACGCGCTCAGGAAGTCGCCTGGGGTGGGCTGAGAAGTGAAAGGAAGGCGGGAGGATGCGACAAGCCGCCGGTAGAACTCGTCTCCCGTTATCTCAACCCCATCGCGATACACCTCCTCACCGAAGTGGACGTTTGCAGGAACTACAGTTACCCCCAGTTCCTCCGCCAAAGCGGGAGGCAGGTCCGCAGTGCTGTCCGTAATAACCTTCACAGCCATGTTCCAAGCTCCTTACTCCACTGATAGGATGTAATTATAGTGGGGCTGGCCTCCAAAGACCACTTCCACCTCTATATCATTAAAGCGATTTTGCAGCTCTTCAGCCGCGACCTTGGCCTCCGTCTCCCGGGTGTCCGCGCCCCAGTAGAGAGTTATCAGCGACCCGTCGTCCGGGCCCATCTCCGACACCAGGTCGCAAAGGACGCCGGTGCGGTCGTCGCCGGACACGACCATCTTGCGCTCCAGGAGGCCCATGACCTGGCCCTCGGCGACCCTGACGCCGCCAAGCTCCGCGTCCCGCTGGGCGTTGCAGACGGCCCCGGACACGACCGCGCCTATCGACTGCTTCATCTCCCTTACGTTGTCCTCGAACTCCTGCGTCGAGTTGAAGGACAGCAGCGCAGAGATGCCCTGGGGTATGCTCTCCGTCGGGATGATGGCTATCTCCCTGGATGAGAGGGTGACCGCCTGCTCCGCCGCCCCGATTATGTTTGGGTTGTTGGGAAGCACTATGACCCGCTCCGCGCCCATCGCTTCCACGGCGTCAAGTATCTCCCGGGTGCTGGGGTTCATGGTGTCCCCACCTGACAGCACGTGGGCCGCGCCGGAGCCAAGGAACACGTCCGCCAGGCCGTCGCCGGAGGCTATCGCCAGGACGCCCACCGGCTGCAACTCCTGCTTCTCGCGGCGGGCGGCCACAAACTCCTGGTGCTGCTCGTCCATGTTCTCTATGCTCACCTGGGACAGGGTACCCAGGGACACGCCGAAGCTGACGATGGGGCCGGGGTCCTCGGCGTGGACGTGTATCCTCACCATAGCGTCTCCGCCTATCACAACCGTGGAGGTCGCCAGCGACTCCAGGCGCTCTCTGACGTCGTCCGGGTCCAGGCCCTCCCCCTGGATGAGGAACTGGGTGCAGTACCCGTACAGGTCCTCCTCAGTGGCGTCTATGAAGGCCTCGCTGACAAGCTGGGCGGTCGCTGCGGCCGCGTCCATATCAGGGGCCGGCAGCTCTATGACGCCAAGCTCCTCGTCCCTAAGCCCCGACAGAGCGCCTTCCATGATGACGCAAAGCCCAAGGCCGCCGGCGTCCACCACGCCGGCCTCTCGCAACACGGGCAGCAGCGTGGGTGTCTTCGCCACTGACCTCCTGGCGGCCTGGCACACGACGTCCCACATCTCCACAAAGTCCGTGTCCCGCTCAGCCTTCTGCTGCGCGGCCTCGGCCATCTCTCTGATGACCGTGAGCATTGTGCCCTCCACCGGGTTGCCCACTGCCTTGTAGGCCGCGGCTGAGCCCTCCGCCAGGGCCGATGCAAGGTCCTGCACGCCGAAACGTTCCTTGCCCCCCAGGCCCCGGGCAAGCCCCTGGAAGAACTGGGCAAATATCACGCCGCTGTTTCCACGCGCCCCCAGCAGAGCGCCGCGGGCCATGGCGGTCACGGATCCGGGGGTGATTTGGCCCCCGGCATTGGGCGTCTCCTCCTCCAGCGCCTTCATCGTCAGCAGCATGTTGGTGCCGGTGTCGCCGTCGGGCACGGGGAAGACGTTAAGGGCGTTGATGGCCTCAACGTTGTCCTCAAGGGCCCTGCGGCCCTGGACGAGGATACGCCGCAGGTCTTCACTGTCGATGGAGGTGATGGTCGCTCCTGTGCCTCTTGCCATGCGCTCCCCCGTGGCGGCGGCACGCCCGGAACGGGCATTGCCAAAACCGGAAGCATCTGATAGGATTCCCTCTGGATTCTACAGGAACGGCAATTTCACGTCAAAACGCTCCGGCCGGCCGGCTTCCGCCGCGCCAACGGAGGGAACGCAAAGAGGGAAGTCATGGCCAAGTGCGTCATGTGTGACAAGGTGGGCCACTCCGGCAACAACGTGAGCCACTCCAAGCGGAGGACCAAGACCCGCTTCATGCTCAACATCCAGCGGGCCACCCTGGAGATAAAGGGCAAACGCAAGCGCGTCGCCGTATGCACGCGCTGCCTGCGCAGCTATCACAGGATACGGCCGCAGAAGGCCGCCGCCCAGTAGCCTTGCGCTAGACTATACTCCCGCCGGACAGGAAGGGGTTGGTCAGCTTCTCCCGCGCGATGGTGGTGTCCGGCCCATGGCCTGGGTACACCTTGGTGTCCGCCGGCAGGGTCATTATCTTGGTGAAAATGCCTAGGACCAGCTGCTTTCCGTCGCCCTCCGGCGTATCAAACCTTCCCACGCTTCCCTGGAACAGCGTATCGCCGGTGAACACCACGCCCCCGCCGTAGTAGGAGACGCCGCCCTGGGTGTGCCCGGGCGTCTCGATGGCCGTAAGCTCAACGTCGTCGCCCAGCTTGAACACGTCGCCGTCCTTTACGTGGATGTCCGGGGCTGGTGGTTCTGCTGAGTCGCGGACCATCAGTTTCATCCACTGGCTATCTCGGGTCAGCAGCTCAACGTCCGCTTCGTGGATGCCGTAGGTAGCGCCGGTGGCCTCCTTGACACCCGCCACGCCTCCAATGTGGTCGCCGTGGCCGTGGGTGTTCAGGATGTACTTGACCGTCAGCCCCAGGCTTTCCACCTCCTCCAGAATGCGGTCGGCCTCCGCGCCGGGGTCGATTATGGCACACTCCTTGGCCTCCTCCGACCCCACAATGTACGTATTCTCCTGCATGGCTCCACCCACCACCAGCGATACTATTATCATGGGCCTCTCCTTGATGAGCTAACCCCATTCTTTGGGAATAAGGCAACGCTGTCAAGAACCTTACGATAGTATAACGACGCACCGCGTAAGCCCCTCCTTTGGTTGACTCCAATCTGGCACAGGTCTAATATGGGCTGTGACGCAAGCCGCGTCCTTGGCCTTGAACCCGCTGCGCGCCCCTGCTTGACCCAGGAGCCAGGCGATGTGCACAGGCAAGGGAGGATGTCTCTTTGGGGGATGACAGGGAACATCCACCTCTCTCACCCGACGGCAGAGATGATCGCGGAGAAGCCGAGCACTCGCCGGAGGAAACGAGGCGCGTCGCGGCCGCGGGCACAGGCTCAGGGCGACAGGGCCAGTCCAACGACCTGAGCAACGCCACCACGGAAGAGATCCTGGACGTGCGCCTCCAGGCCCACGGCGGGGGTGGCAGAGGCGGAGGCGGGGGCGGCCGTCGGCGGCGCTCAGAGTACGCCACCCGGGACCTCACCCAGGGCAGCATATCCAGAAACCTGTGGTTCCTGGCGTGGCCCCAGATGATCGAGGGCACCCTGAACATGGTGGACAGGATGGCCGACCTCTTCTGGGCAGGGCGGTTCTTCGGCTTCCACGCCCTGGGCGGTCTGACCGTCGCCCAGCTGTACACCAACCTCATGATGACCGGTCGCATGGGCCTGGACATGGGAATGCAGGCCATGATAGCCCGGGCCATCGGCGCAAATCGCGTCCAGCTTGCGAACCACGTCGCGCTCCAGGCCTTCACAATCACGGGCGTTTTCTGCCTGCTCATGATAGTCATCGGGGTGATGTTCACGGACTTCCTGCTGCGCATTATGGGGGTCAGCCAGGAGGTTATTGACGTGGCGGGAGTCTACATGCAGATACAGTTCATAGGCTTTGGAGGCCAGGCCTTCCGCATGATGACGGGCGGCGCGCTCCAGGCCGCAGGCGACCCCCTGACGCCCATGAAGGCGACCACCATCTCACGCCTGGCACACATCGCGCTGACTCCCGTGCTCATCTTCGGCTGGGGATGGTTCCCGCAGTACGACCTGGCCGGCGCGGCCCTGGCAAACGTGATAGCCCAGGGCCTGGGCGTAGCCTGGAACACCCAGGCCCTCTTCCGAGGCACCTCGCGGCTCCACCTGAGCCTGCGGAACTACTATGTAGACTTTCCCCTGCTGGTCAGGCTGATCCGCATCGGCGCTCCGGCCTCCGGCACGGGAATGGAGCGTTCCATAGTCCACCTGCTCCTGGCGCGCCTGGTCACGCCCTTCGGCGACGTCGCGCTGGCGGCCTACGGCATAACGCGCAACCTGGAGATGTTCACCGCAATGGGCAGCATGGGCCTGGGGCGGGCGTCTGGCACCCTTGTGGGCCAGAACCTGGGCGCAGGCAACGTCGACCGCGCCAAGCAGACCATCCTGTGGGCCATCGGCTACATCACCGTGATAAGGGGGTCTGTGGCAGTCCTGCTGCTCCTCTTCCCCGCCCTGTTCATCTCAATATTCAACAGCGACCCTGAGCTTATGGAGGTCGCAGTCTGGTGGGTGCGCATTCAAGCGCTATCGGGATTGGTTATGGGAAGCGGCATGGTGTTCCAGCAGTCCTTCAACGTCGCGGGGGATACCGTCGCGCCCTTTGTCGTCACCTTCATAGCAATGGTGGGCGTGGAGTTGCCCCTGGCCTTTGCCCTGTCCCAGTGGACGCCTATGGGTCAGTACGGCATCCCGCTGGCCATCACCGTCGCCATGGTGGTCAGGACTGCCGTCTACTTCCCCTACTTCTTGAAAGGCAGATGGTCTCGCGTTAAAGTAATAGATTGAGGGCGCGCCGTAAGCGGCCGCCTGGGGAATCGACACAACACACCTTAGGAGCAAACGCGTGCGTATTCTGGCGATTGACGTAGGCACAGGAACCCAGGACATCCTCCTATTCGACTCGACAAGGGCCGTCGAAAACTCAGTACAGATGGTTATGCCCGCGCCGACGGTCATCGCGGCGGGACGAATCAGGGAGGCCACGATGGCCGGCCGGCCCCTGGTTCTGACCGGCACCAACATGGGAGGAGGGCCGGTCACGGGCGCAATCCTGGAGCACATCGCGGCGGGGCTCCCGGCATACGTGACCCCGGCGGCCGCCGTCACCTTCGACGACGACCCTGAGATGGTGCTCCGAATGGGCCTTAAAATTGTCTCTTCAGATGAGACCAAGTCTCTGGAGGGCGTCCGGGTTGAGCTTAAGGACCTGGATCTGGAGATGGTGAGCCGGGCGCTGCTGGCCTTCGAGGTCAAGCCTGACTGGGACGCCCTGGCCGTGGCGGTGTTCGACCACGGCAACTCTCCGCCCGGCTACAGCGACCGCAAGTTCCGCTTCGACCACCTCCGGCGGCAGGTGCTGGGCGGCTATCAGGACGTCTTCTCCTTCATCTACATGGCGGAGGAGGTGCCTGACTACCTGACCAGGATGCGCGCCGTGGTGGATACGGCCGGCGGCGACGTGCCTATGCTCATGGTGGACACGGCTGAGGCGGCGGTCCTCGGCTCCCTGGAAGACGAGCACGTGGCGTCGCACCAGCGCAAGGTGGTGGCCAACCTGGGCAACGAGCACACCCTGGCCTTCCACCTGGACGGCAACAACATCCTGGGGCTGTTTGAGCACCATACCCACATGGTGAGCAGGGAGCGCCTTGAGGAGCACCTGCTGGAGCTTGTCAGGGGCGACGTGGACGACGACACCATCTGGCGGGAGCAGGGCCACGGCGCGGTCGTGGTGCAGGGTGGCGAGGAGCTTGGTTTCCTCAGCGTCATAGGCCCCATGCGGGGGCTGCTGGAGGGGTCGCAACTGAACCCCTACTTTGCGACGCCCCACGGCTCAATGATGGTTGCGGGCTGCTTCGGGCTGGTGCGCGCGTGGGCTGAGCGTATGCCCGACAGCCGTGAGGAGATACTCCACGCCCTCCGCACCGTGGGCGAGGACATAGGCCACGCTCACGCTCACTAGGAGCTTTGGGACTCCATCTCTGAGCGCTGTCTCGCTACCCAATCATCCAGCCAGCGGCGGAACTCGTCCAGGGCCGGGGGCGCGACGAAGAACACGACCATGTCCGACGGGAACTGCACCTGGTGGCGCTCATTGATGATCAGCAGTCCGACCTCGTCCTGTCCAAGGGTCTCGTCAATGCGGGCGGATATGTGCTCGTAGCGCCTGCGCACGGAGTCGTTGAACCACTCCCGAAGCTCGACGGCCACCTGTTCGCTGCTGAGGGGAAGCATGAGGCACCTCTGGAGGTCCAGGTTCTCCCTCAGCACGTCGGCATCCTCGGTGGCTTCAAGGGTTGCCCCTGACTGGAATTTCTCCCTGATAATGGCGAGGCTGGGCGTCTCGCCGGCCTCCAGGCCCTTCAGCCCCTCGTCACCCTCCTCGGCGACGCTCCCGTGGTAGATGTGCTTCACCGGACCAAGGACTGTCTCAAGGGATAAAATCTGGGCGCGCGTCTGCTCCCAGTAACTGTTCAGAATGGCTGTGCCATCCTCCTCCAGAATCTGAGGATAGTACAGATTAGGAACCAACAGCAGCTTCCTCTTGCCCCGGTAGTCCTCCGCGGAAGGCCGCTCGATTCGTCCTAGCTCCTGAGTCATCTGATCACCATGTTGGAAAACTGCGCAGACCTACAGAGTTATCGACCCCCGGAGGCCCAGGAGCCCCTTGATGTACTCCATCTCGCCCATGTGACGGTTGTCGTGGCCGTAGACGTGGGTGATGAAAAGCTGCCCGCGGCTGAGGCCCGTTGTACGCTCCACGTGGCCTACGGGCTGGGCCGTATCCTCGGAACTCAGTCCGGCCACGTACTCCTCCACCTCCTTCCACACCCGCTTGGCGTAGGCCAGAATCTCCTCCTTGGGCGGAAAAACCAGGTCCGACGCCTCCTCGTCAGAGAGGAGCATACCGGTGCTCTCCGCGTCCATTCCCCAGCGTTCGGCCCAGCCGTCCTCGTCCCAAATCTCAGGGCGGCCCTGAACGTGGGCGCGCAGGTAGTTGTCGTCGCACCGGGCTATGTGCCAGAGGGCAAAGGCAAGGCAGTGCGCGCCGGGCATGGGCGACCAGCGCAGCTGCTCGTCGGTGAGGTCTGAGACGAGGTTTTGAAGCCTTTCGTGAAGCTGGCGGAGTCCCCAGTTCATCACGAAAGGCAGGTCGCCGGGCTGCTGGTCTGCCACGCCAAGACCTCCGGTCAGAGAGACGTCCGCTACAGGCCCACTATGGGGTCGCGGAACTGCTGTAGTATGTCCTTCAGGTCTCCGTCGGGCGTGGTGCCCTTCAGGCTTCTGGCTATGGCCTGAACGTCCAGATGGCGGCTGCTCTCTACGGGCGGCTGGAACGTCCCCGGGAGCGGCGCTACGGAGTCGAAGTCGTCCAGGTCCCACTGGGGCAGTATCTCCTCCGCCCACACAGACCTGTCGATGTGAATTGTGACGTCGTCGCTGCGGCGTATGGGGCCGAAGGTGTCGCGCTCAAGGCCCAGGGACTTCAGCATCTCGCGTCGCCCTTCGTCGGGAACGCTTTCGGTCGGCACGCTGCCCACCAGGGTCGCCTGGATTCGGAGGATCAGAGGCACGTCGCCCCCGCGGCGGGTCGCTTCCAGAATGCGGGCCACCTGAGGAGAGAGCGGGAACCTGATGCAGTTGGGCTTCGTCTGGTCGGTGCTGAACTCAGGCAGGGACGGCGCAAGCAGGCGCGGGCCGCGGTCCTGCACCAGCCACAGCTCCGCGTACAGGTAGGAGAGGTCCCAGTTCAACACGTCCGGCTCCCCCTCGGCCTGGCGGTACTCAAAGGGTATACGGATGCCCAACTCCTCCGGCAAGAGGGCCGAGATGCGGTCCTCTTGGACGCGCATACTATAGGTAGGCCCCGACTCGCTCTGAAAGCGCGCTTCTACCAAGTTCACACCTCTGCGTCGTATTGAAGGGTGTGCAGAAGGCCGCTCCTGCACACCCGGCTGTACTTGATAACTTGAGTTGGCCGACCATCCTAAAGCTCCTTCCCCCGCCTGCGGGGGGAAGGTCGGGATGGGGGCTACTACATCTTGAACTCTGCAGGCTCCACGTACTCCCAGGGCTCACCCGCTCGGTACTTGCCGGCGATCTCCAGCACCTTGAGGGCGTACTGGAAGGCGTAGGGTATTCCGGGGCCGCCGGGAACGAAGCCGCCGCCAATCATGCCAACGGCCACCGCCTCGAATATCTCTCCGTCGGTCGCTCCGGCCTCAATTGCCGGGACAACGTGGATGAGACAAGCCGGTGAGCGGTACGCCACGCCGATGGCCGTGAACATCAGCTCCTTGGTCTTGCGGTCAAGGGCGCCGTCCTGCCAGATGGTATCGTAGAAGTCGGCAAAGCGCTCTCCCGCCTCAGGGGCCACGGTGTTGATGATCTGGAACATCCGAGGCGTAAAGAGCATCTTGTCCTTCATATACTGGTTTGCCTGCTCTGCCCTGTCAGCCATGTTATCCTCCTTTTCCGGTTCTGATGGTGTTTCTACGGTTTCCGATTGCGCCTGGCCGCCGGCCGCGCTCGCGGGTGCGTCTTCCGCCGGCCGTCCCCTGCGGCCGAAAAGCCAACCAAAGAAGTCCGGAGGCACGTCATCCATGTCATCTCCTCCCGATTCTTTGCTTCGGATTCACCGCCTGTCTCAGCAGAACGCCCCTCAGCTTTGAAAGGCTTGAGGGGCGCGCTACGTGCCTTATTCGGGTTGCCCCTCTATGAGCGCGTACACATGCAACAGGACTGGTTATCCATTTCACAACCTATCCTAATGGCGCAGGGGTGGTATGTCAAGGAGCGCGCCTACGCCACGAATCAGTGAGGCGCGGCTGGAGAGAGGCTCAGCATCAGGCCTGACAGCCAGGGACGGATTATTTTCTTGGACTTGGCCTTCTCAGCAGGTCCAGCGCGATAGCATCTTCCTCGTTCCACTGGGTCATCTTGAGGAAAATGCTGAGCGTCTTCCGGGGCATTGGAAGACTCGCTTTATGGACGGCGACCACCGCTCTTCTGCCGTCGGGGTGTAAGTAAACCCTATGCGAGCCTCGCGTATTTTCTCGTCGTGCAAAGCCGTCTTTCTCTAACGCGGCGATGAATCTCCGTATAGGCACGTTCCGGAGACTCGCCACAAGATTGTCGAAAGTGGTCACACAACAACCTCAAACTGCTCATCCACGGGCACCTCTTCCCCACTCTCAACCAGGTGCTGTATGACCACCGTGGCAGCATCGTGCAACTCCTGCACCGCTTCTTCCCGCGTATCCCCAAAGGTGATGCACCAGGGAATGGCGTTGAGCCAGGCGCTCCACCGTCCGTCATCATCTTCCTCAACTGAAAAAGTGAAGTTGTATTTCCTGTTCACAACAGTGTTCTCCTTGGCGTGGCCTGTGGGGATACCTCCTACGCAAAATGGTTGGCGCACTGTGGCGCAACTACGGGAGACGATTTCCAGCACAGATTAAGCAAATACCGTCATTATCAGCAACATTATCGGCAATCCATTCCACAACGAATCCTAATGGCGCATAGGTGGCATGTCAAGGATTAGCCCTGACCCTCACGGGTCCGCCGGGCGCTTGGTCAACGCAAAGAAGAGCAAGCACGAGATAAGCAGGCCAGCACACATGCAAGTCTGCCGCAAACTATGTCAATTGGCCTAGCCGACTCCTTTCGAACCGCCCAGTCGTTGCCAGCAGCCCCAATGGAAACGGCTCGTCACGCCGTCTGTTTTCTCCAGACGCCCATTCCTCCGCCAATTGCTTGAGTTCGCTGGCCGTAATTAGAACGATATTCCGCCCGAAGTGTTCGGCGTGATAGTGGATAGCTTCAGATTCTGATGCATCTGTGAAGGACGGAGCTATAACAAGAAAAATAGGTACTGGCTTGTCTGCTTTCTCCATATACCCATCAAACTGGCGAATATGATCCCGCAAGTTCACGGCACTTTCTTTAGATTTGTTATCCCACATAACATAATTCGTGCCAAGGCTTAGCAATCCGTCAGGGATGTTATTTCCGAGCTGATGCAGTGGACTATGGTTCAGTTTCTCTGCAAAAAGATACTCTGTAGCATCTTCAAATTTTGACTCAATCTCCAAGTCTTTCTCAATGATTTGTTGGGATCGGAGAGCGTCGTAATCACGTCTGGCGAGGTCCTCATAGAAAATATACCAGTGCGCTCGTTCATCTACCTTGTCTCCCTCGATACGAGGTCGTAGCTGGTCAAAGTGTAGAATGATCCTTCTATTCAAATCATCTATATTGCCTGAGGTATTCTGGTTGAGTTCTTTACACCAGGCTGATAGTTGTTCCTTGTTCAGCCCATATCGCGGTGAGGCACTAGCAATTGCCTTGGAAGGCGGAACATAACTGATGATGCGGTCTACCAGAGCCTCCACTGTATCGTATCGACTGAATTCCACACCAACCTTGGATAGAACATCGGTCAAAATAGCCTTGCGACGAAGGAGACGGTAGTTCATCAGTGAACGGTAACTGTCCTCCCGTAATTCTAAACCTAGGATCCTACGCAATACTACAGCAATTTCTTCCGGTATTAGGTCTATGTCCACGTTCGATTCATCACGAACAGCAAAAAGCAACCCTAGCCCTTGAAGGAATCGACGCGCGTCGTTAATCTCTTCCCTATTGTGGATGGCGTTGTCCGGTTGAGGATACATGCCCAACTTTGCTTCAATTAGACGATGATCAGACTCTGTAATCCCCAATCGGTCACGTAATTTGCGTAGTAGATTCACTTCATCCGGGCTCTTAGTGTCATTGTGATCCCAAGCTACCCTTAGGACAAAGCTATACAATTCAAGGTTCTTGTACCTAGTGGAGTTACGATCGGCACAACCCAAGTCTTCTAAAGTAATCTCATTTGATTTATTGACGATTGCCTGCTCACGGGCCATCACCATTGTATTTGTCTGTTCCCAAGGACTTTGAAAGTCGTACTGATCCAAGAGAACATCCACTAGCAACAGACGGCAGAGTACACGTAAA
This sequence comes from Dehalococcoidia bacterium, assembly GCA_034422115.1. Lineage (GTDB taxonomy): Bacteria > Chloroflexota > Dehalococcoidia > Lucifugimonadales > UBA2985 > DAOUJW01. The sequence continues at coordinate 98,448 of DAOUJW010000009.1, forward strand.
CGGAGGGACTCCTCTTTGAAGAACGCTTTCTCGAGGTTCACTTGGATTGTTTCTTCGTGAGTGTACTGAGGCTTAACCTTGATTAGCGCTTCCCGTAGGTCTTCGTTAGACAACTGACGATGATCAATAACATGGGCACTGGCTATACGACGCAAATCTTGAGTGCGCGTTATGGTTGCTACAGCATCGTCGAACTTCATTGCTAGCCTCCTTTCATTGCTGGCCGATTCAGTGCATTAGGAGTGTACACTTTCAGCAACTGAGCTTACAGCCCTCCAATATCGATGTCGATTCGCACGAGACATTGACGGTCCCCGCCCCTCTACGGGTCCGCCGGGCGTTTGGTCAGAGCGAAGAAGAGCAGCCATGCGGTCAGCGCGCCGGCTGTGGCCCAGACTATCTCCATGTGCTCCACGCGGGGGTGCACCACAAGGTACAGTACAGCCCACACGAACAGGGCGTAGGCAATCCGCCGCAGGATGACGGGCATACCGCCGCCGGTCACCCGTATCTCGCCGCCAATGGCGTCGTCCTGCTCCGGCGGCTGAGGTTCAGAGGCCTCTTCGACCTCTTGCGTCTCTTCGTTTTGCTCAGTCATTTCCCCTGCCCTGTTCCGGCGTATCCTCATCGAGGGGAAGCCTGCTCATCTCCCTCATACCCCGTAGCTGCCCCGAGCGCACGACCCACACCATGAACAGCACCCAGAAGAACACTATGGACGCCACGGCGGACACAACTATGAGGGTTGACTGGTACATCTCTATTCCTCTACAAGATTATTGCAGCGTCAGCAGGTACTCCACAAGGGCATTCAGCTCCTCGTCCGACAGGTAGGCGTAGGACGGCATGAGGCTGCCCTTCACCACTGACCGGGGGTCCTTCAGGTGCACCAGGTGCCATGTGGCGTTGGCGTGGGGCCTCCGCGAGACAAAGCTGAGGTCGGGGCCCTGCCGGTTGGTGCCCCACAGCACCGGCTTCTGGTAGACGTAGTCGCCGGGCACGGACTCGGGGCCTATGTCCCTGGGATTGTACACCATGCCAAAGTCCGCCTCCACGGACCGCACCTGCTGGGTGTGGCAGTACCAGCACCCCTCCTGAATGTAGATATCGCGGCCCCGCTGCTGCACCTCGTTGTAGCGCACGGCGTTCTCGGAAGGCTCCGTAGCCTGGATCGCAGGGATTCCCACGGTCACCACAAGCCCCGCGGCCAGTACCAGCAGCGACCCGATGATGAGGTAGGCGATGGTCGGCTGGCGCATGGCTACCCCTGGCTTCGCTCCGCCACAGAGGATGCCGACTCCGACCGGCGCATGGTCTTCAGCACCGCGTAGGCAAAGAACGCCACGCCCACGGCTACGCCAAGGCCGCCCGCGAGTCGCAAGAACATGTACGGCTTCATCGCTTCCACGGTCTTGATGAAGGGGATGCCGCCGCTCAGCCAGTTCTGCCCCTGGATTAGGCCCGCCGTCCACAGCGTCATCATGAACACCGACAGGCCGACAAGCACCAGCCAGTAGTGCCACTCCATCATTCGCCTCTGGAAGGGGTCCCGCCCCAGTATGCGGGGCAGAATGTGGTAGATGGCGGCAAAGGTCATGAAGCTGAAGGCGGCGACAAAAGCCAGGTGGCTGTGCCCTATCACCCAGTTGGTGAAGTGAACCTGGGCGTTGAAGTTCCGGAACGACTGCGCCACGCCCTGGAAGCAAGTGAAGATGTAGAAGACGCAGCCCGTAGCCAGGAATCGTAGTGGAACGTCCTCCTTCACCTTGGCCCAGGCGCCCTGCATGGTCTTGTAGAAGTTGTACGTGAATGCGATGTTGGGCAGCGCGGCGATGATGCTGAATGAGACGGAGAGCAGCTCCAGCCACTCCGGCCCGGGGCCGTACAGAAGGTGGTGCTGCCCTGTCCACACGCTCAGGAAACCCCACACCGCCAATCGGTAGCTCCAGATGGGGTTGCCGGACAGCCTGGGCAGCAGGTAGAGGGTCATCCCCAGGAACCCCGTCGTGAACCACACGTTGAACAGGTTGTGGACGTAGAAGTAGTTGAGGATGGCGTCGTTCATCCCGTACAGCGCGCCGGAGGTGTCCCAGACGACGTTGCCTATGCCGTACACCAGCATTATGATGACGGTGGCGGCCATGAAGTTCCACACGCTGACGTACAGCCGACGCTCTTGACGCCGCAGCACGGTGCCCCAGACGTTGACGGCCAGCATCCCGAAGCAGCCCAGCATCATCAGGTCAAGGCCCCAGACCATCTCCGCGTACTCGCGGCCCTGGTTCAGGCCCATGAGCAGGGTCACCAGAGCGCCAATTATCGTGGCGTTCCACAGGCCCAGGTTCGCCCACGCCAGCTTCTCGCTGAAGAGGGTTGTGCGGGTGAGGCGCGGCACGATGAACAGCATCGACCCTGCATAGACCATTGAAAGCCAGCCGAAGAGGGCCAGGTTCACGTGCATGGGCCGGAGCCGCCCGAACTGGAGGTACGGCCTGAGGGCCATGGGAATGTGGTCGGAGACTACGGGGAAGAAGAGGAAGAAGGCCATGAACAGGCCGGCCAGGCCCGGTATCACCAGCCAGAACACGGAGGAGTAGAGGAACCAGCGAGAGGCCTGGTCTTGGCGGCGCTGCGTTACTTCAGGGGCAGGGGATTCGGCCACCCTGCCGCCGGGGACAGAACTGCTAAAGGGCCATGCAAAATTCCACAAAGTCAAAACGTGTCATCCGCATCCCGCGAGATTCATCCCCGACTCTCTAGTCTAGAACTGCGCTTCTTGGTGCCGATTCTGCCCGGCCTCACACCACGCCAATCTCAGTCTGTATGGGCACTACGTGGACCATTGAGTTGCCCACAGGCGAGGTCTTCACCGTGTCGTCCCAGAGCTTGCTCAGCGTAGCCTCGTCCTGGTTGGACTTCACAAAGAGCTTGGCGGTGATGCCGTCGAAGCCGGAGTGACCGTCGCCGCCAAGGCCCAGGAAGGTGAACACGTTGTCCTGGCTGGCGTCCAGCACGACCTCCATGTCGTATATCTCGATTCCCTGCTTGGAGGCGTTGAGCACAAAGCCCGTGGCCAGGCACGCGCCCAGCGCCCCAAGGACGTACTCCATCGAGTTGGGCGCCTCGTCCTCGCCCGTCAGGTGGGCGGGCTCGTCCACCAGGAAGGTGTGGTTACGGACCAGGGCGCTGAACTTGAAGCCACCCTTCCATCGCACGCGGGACTTCTTGGGGGCCTTCTGCGCGCCCTCCTGCTCCGCCACCTGGTTGACGGCTTCCTCAAACTCCTTAACATTCAGGCCATTGACCAGCTTGGCTTCTTCCATTGGTCTAGCTCACTCCTCCCAGTCTGACTAGGAATAGGTTGTGCGCAGCTCCTTGGCCGCCTCTGAGATTATCTGCAGCTTCTTGAAGGCCATCTCCGCGGAGTTCATCGGCCGCTCGGCGAAGGTGCCGAAGCCGCAGTCCGGGTTCAGGTATATCTGTGTCGGCTCGAAGTACTTCAGGGCCTCGTTCACCAGATTGACCACGTCCTTGGGTGACTCCAGGTCGTCCGTCCGGGGATTGACCACGCCAAGGCCGATCTCGCGCTTCTTGGCGTACTTCTCAAAGGCCGAGAGAGGGCCCGCCCTGGGCGTTGCGTACTCGAGTACAAGCTGGTCAAGCTGCATGGAGGTCAGGTAGGTGAGCATTGGCTCGTAGCCGCCGTTGAGCAGCGAATCTTCCTTCCGGCTCCAGTTGCCCCTGCAGACGTGGACTCCCAGGTGCATACCATCGATGCCGCGGACAACGGAGTTCATCAGCCGCAGCGCCCACACCATCTCGCGCGTGGGGTCTCCGGATGAGGCGGCCATGGAGGCGCACATGAAGGTGCGCTCCTGCACGTCCGGCTTGAACAGGACGTTGCTGAGCACGGGTTCGTCAATCTGAACGAACTCCACTCCCGCTTCCTGCATCTCAAAGAGCTCCTCGCGGAGCACCTGCACAATGTCCTGGGCAAGGTCATCCAGGGTCGGGTACGCCGTATCGGACACGCCCTTGACCCACATGGAGCGGGTCAGCAGGTACGGGCCGGGCAGGGCGATTCTGATGGGCTTGGAGGTGTGCTTTCGCAGGAACTCCACCTCGTCCATGGCAAGGGGCTGGCGACGGGAGATCTTCCCGACAACAGTGGCGTTGTGAATGGCGAAGGCCGGCGCGTCCAAGCTCCTGAGCTGCTCGTCGAAGGCGGTCTTGTCCTCAACGTGGTCCATAAGCTCCGCAAGGCTCATCAGCCTTACGCCGTCCATCTTCTCCTCAACAAAGGAGTAGAAGTTGTCCCGGCGCTGCTCGCCGTCGCTGACGATGTCGACTCCGGCGTCGTCCTGGTACTTCAGGCACTCCAGGACCGCCTCGTCTGCGACCTTGTTGTAGTCCTCCCAGCTAAGGCGACCGGCCTGTCGCTGCCTGAGAGCCTCAAGCAGGTCCGGCGTCCGGGGCCAGCTTCCTACAACGGTCACGGGGAACAGGGGCAACCCTTCAATGGTCATTTGCGCATCTCCTTGAAAAACTTTCTAGTGTGCAGAGGCCGACGGGCCAAAGGGCCTCAGGCGCGCCCCCGCCATGCAGCCAATATGTCAGAACATTCTAATTTGAGACCAACAGCAGGTCAAGCCTGCGTCGAAATTCGACACGGGCTAGACAAGGCCCTCCGGCAGGTCCACGGTCATGCGGCCTCCCTCGGTATCCACTTCCAGAACCACGTCGCCAAGGGCCGGAATGAGCACCTCTTTGCCCTCCCGACGGGTGACGTAGACGTCGTTGCTGCCGGTGGACAGGATGTCCTCCACCACGCCCAGGTACTCGCCGTCGGACGTCCAGACCTCCATGTCCAGTATCTGAAAGTGGTAGTAGGTGTCCTGCGAAAGGGCGGGAACGTCCTCCACAGGCGCCTCAAGGCTGACACCCTTGAGCCCTACGGCCTCCTCACGCGTATGGACGCCGTCCAGCTTTATGAGCGCGTACCCCTTGTTCCAGCGACACCGGGTGATGCGCTGAGGCCGTCCGCCCACCAGGAGCCGGCCGCCGGGGGCAAAACGTCTAGGATTGTCCGAGTGGGGCTGCACTCTGACCTCTCCCGTCACGCCCCAAGCCCCCACGACAACGCCCACAACCGCCGCGGATGGAAGAGCGTACGGCTTGCGTGTGGAGGGAGGTTCGTCGTTCACCGCGGAGATGGGCTTTCCTTGCTGAGAAGAGACGATGTGCGGGACTGCCGGAGGGGTCAGACTATCTCCAGGCTGGCCCTTGTATCTTCTTTGACCGCCCTGACCCGGAGCAGCACCCGCATGGCCTGGGCAACCCTTCCCTGCTTGCCGATGATCTTGCCCTTGTCCTCATCGGCGACTATGAGCTTCAGGACCACCTGGCCGTCATCGTCGGGTTCTTCGGTGACCCTTACCTCATCGGGGTTGGAGGCGAGCGACTTGGCGATGTACTCGATGAGCTCTTTCATTGCCGACGTTACCCCCTCAGCTTTTCGAGGATACCTGTCTTTCTCAGCATCCTCTCCACCGGCTCCGAGGGCTGCGCCCCGTTGCCAAGCCACTTGACAACCTTGTCCTCGTCCAGGCTCACGGTTGGAGGATCAGTGAGGGGATTGTAGTGGCCCACCTGGTCCACGAAGCTGCCGTCCCGCGGCGCTCGCGAATCAGCCACCACTATGCGATAACTGGGCTTCTTCTTGGCTCCTACCCTGCGAAGTCGAATGCGTAACATACTCCCTACCCGTTGTTTGTGCCAGGAAAGCCCTGGTTATTCTTGGCATTGTAGGCTTGACTACGCCTGTTGTCAACAACGCTGTTCCTGACGGAGGGAGTGCAAAAGTCCCTGGATTAAAGGGGGAGGTTGGTTATGAGCCTAACCGCCCCTCCCTGGTTTATCTACTTGTTTGCCCCTAGACGCCAAATCTGCCAGTGTCCTCTTCGCGCTGAGCCGCAGAGCGCCCCTTCCACTTGGTCAGTCTGTATATCCCCAGCCCAACCCTCCAAATACCGACAGCTACAAGACCCCAGACCACGTAGTAGCTTTCTCCTGGCTTGGCATTTGTGTAAGTCCACACAGTTACCGCTATGCCTACAGCGACCAGAATCGTACCGATTATGGTGTTCCAGAGTCCAGAATTGCGGTGCTGGGTCCTGCGCATTCTATCAATCTCGTTCACAAAGGCGACGGCCTCTTGGTACTGGATACCTCCCCGTGCTAGGCGTTCAATAAGCGCCCGTTTGGAGTGTCCAGCCTCCAATTGCTCCGATATGGCGACAGTCAGCTGTGTTATCTGGTCTTGGTCATGTTGTGTCCCATCGTTCTCTGTCACTACATTCCCCCTGCTTGGACGATGATTGCTTGGGACAGCCGAGAGTCCGTACGTGTAGTGCAGGCGTACTTATCGGGCATTCGAGTAGAGAGGGAGCGGTGCAGAGGCATGATCGCTCCCCTTTCACAAATTATCCGAGGCGCGTCAGGTCTACAGCCCACAAGATGTTGTTGTAATCCACCCAATCGTCAAGGGTTATGTCCCAATACCCCCGGCGACGGCTACACCTACGACTTCGCCGTCTGGTGTCAGCACAGTTCCGCAGTTTCCTCGTTGATACAGAATTCAGTCCATCTATCCCCTCTAATGTTAGCTTCTGTCAGAACTAGGCCGTCCACAGTACCGCCAGCTATCTGAGTGGTGACGATTCCACTCCGGTCATCAATCCACTGGATTGCAGCTACCCTGCCCTCCCCGCCAGCAATGAGCTTGAGGTATCCGCCGTTACTCCCTCTCACAATCAGCTCCTCGACCTGAAGAATACTAGGAATGGTGGCTGCACCGGAGACGCCGGGTGCGCCTTGTGGCCCTGGCTCACCCTGTGGGCCAGCAGGCCCCTGTGGACCGACAGGACCCGGCGCTCCGGGTATCCCAATCTCACCTTTGGCACCCTGCGACCCCTGTGGGCCTGCTGGCCCCTGATCGCCGCGAGGACCTTGGCGTCCACTGATACCGGCTTCGCCTTGGGGCCCCTGTGGTCCTTGAGGGCCAGGCGGAACCTCAATCTTGGCGACCTCCGCCTCGACCTTGGCGTCAATGTCCGCCTCGGCAACAGCTGTGGCTACGGCCTCCGCGACCATGTCATCTACCTCTTCTGTGTTAGGGCCACATCCCCACACCCCCGCAGCCATCACTAACCCCGCAAGTATGCCCGCCACTCTTCTCCAATGAACAAGCCCCGATGGTCTCCATGCCCTTGACTCCGACATGCGTACCTCCTTCCGCTACCCGCCGGCGTAGTTTGAAGGAGGCAAAATGGAACCCCCTTGCGGCAGGCTTGGCAACTTCGGGAAAAGCATCCAAGAACCTTACTTGCGCCTCAAGGGGGCATGGGAAGCCAAGCCCTTTGAGAAGCAAGGTTCACTTCTTGGACAAACGGAGTCCAAAATAACTTTTCCCGAAGTTACGGAATTACTCTAAAGTATTGGCGTAAGACTGACAAGAGTCGTGAGCTGGGCCGCAGATTCCCATACTTAGCAGAACACTTTTTCGCAAAAGTATTGACAAAGGCGTACTTGTGTTCTATTCTGTCCCCAACATACCTTTTGGAGGGAATCATGACTGAGATGCAATCGGAGGACAGGTATCAGCTGCGCAAGGCGCAGATGGACGCGGACAGGCGGAGGCTGGAGGCGCAGAAGGCCCAGCAGGAGCTGGACAGGCTGATTCTGGAGTTGGAGCACAAGTACGGCCTCATAGAGGACGGCAGGACCATAGACCCCAGGTCGGCCACCATCCAGGGGACGGCCCAGCCCCAGGCGCGCAAGGCCAACGGCAAGGAGCCCCAGGAGGCTCTGGAGACGGCGACGGTGGAGGCTGTAGCCGCCTAGTCAAGTCCAGGACTATGTCTTTCCTTTGGGAGCGGGTGGGCCTGCCTGCCCGCTCCCACCTGGCGATAGTCCCAACAATCAGCCATTTCTCAGCTGCTGGGCGTGCCTTCTTCTACTCACTGCGCGCTGTATTCTTGCCCTGAGAGCCCTGAACGGCCCTCCGCGAACCGACAGCCGCGACGCCAGGTGTTCAACCGCCTCAGGCCTCCCGACCAGCAGCGGCGCGCCCCATCTCCGCAGGGCCTGCGATGTTCCTTCGCCTGCGACGCTGGTACGGGGTTCAAACACTTGCATCGGCCTCCACTCCCCCTCTCTCCACTCCATGACCATGCCCCCGGCCTCCCGGACCAGAGCCACGCCCGCGGCAACGTCCCAGATGCGGGAGCCGCCGAACACGGCGTATTGGAAGACGCCCCTGGCCACCAGCACCATCTCGCAGGCTATGCTGCCCATGGTCCTGGTCTCGCCCGGAATCCTTCCACTGCCCTTTTTCAAGGAAAACACCCAGCCGAACCCGGCGGGCACACCCGCAAGACCGGAAGACTTGGGAAAGGGGTCAGAGGACACCCTGATTGGCTCATCCTCCACAAATGCGCCGCCGCCGGCCCTGGCGTGGTACACGCCCTCTCCTGCAAAGCTGTGGGGCAGGAACAGGCTGCCCGCCACGGGCGCACCATGATACAGCAGGCCAATGGACACGGCGTAGAAGGGCACGCCTGCGGCGAAGTTGGCCGTCCCGTCCACCGGGTCTATCACCCACACGTAGTCGGCGTCTTCACTTCCGGCCTGAGCCTCGCTCTCCTCCCCCACAATGCCGTGGTCCGGGAACTCCCTGGCTATCTCCTCCCGCAGGTACTCCTCAATTCGCAGGTCGGCCTCGGTTACGGGGTCGGTCTTCAGCTTCCCCTTGTAGTCCACGTGGGTGGCCCCTGGCTGGTAGCGCAGGAGCACCTCCCCAGCGCCGCGGGCCAGGCGGACGGAGGCATCGTGCAGTTCCTTCAGGGTCGGCTCATCTGGCAGGTGGATGCTCATATTCAAGGTCTGATTTTGACACCCATATGGGGTGATGCTATGATTTGCAAGACTAGACGGGCGTGCAGCGCCCTCAGGAGCAGTTCTTTCAGTTGCTCTCTTCCATCTCCATTCACATCTTGCCACGAAAGGCAGGCAAATACCAGATTTGTCTGACGACGGGTCGGCTGCTGCGACTGTAGCCGACAAAATGGAGACTCACAAACGGAGATTATCCGGCCATTCCCCGGCGGGTGACGGCCCGTCTTCCCCGCTCGTTGTCCCCTTCCCTCCCGGCACATCAGGGGAATCCCGTTCTCGCGCAGACCACATAACGGCGTTGAGACGCCAGCCATAGAGGTACGACAATGGACCAAGTATCGGCGATCTATCTCATTCTTCTAGTCCCATCCCTTCTGCTATCGGCCTTCTTCTCCAGCTCCGAGGCCGCCCTCCTCTCCCTGCGAAAGGTGAGAATGAGGCATCTGGTGGAAAGCGGAGCCCACGGCGCCGAGAGGGTGGCCGAGATGGTGGACCAGCCCGCCAAAGTGCTCCCAACCATACTCCTGGGGAACAACCTGGTGAACACGGCCTTCGCCGCCCTTGCCACTGTCATAGCGGTCACGCTTGTGGGAGAGGGCCGGGGAGTGGTCGCGGCTACAGTGATCAGCACCATCGCGCTGCTGGTGCTGGGCGAGACGCTGCCCAAGACCGTGGCAATTCGACACTCGGAAACCCTGTTCTTCCTCTACGCCAGACTCCTCAAGTGGGTCGAATTCCTGCTATGGCCCCTGGTGGCGCCGCTTCAGCTTGTCAACCGCCTGCTGGCGTCCAGGCTGGGAAGCGACCCGCGCGCCCTGTTTACGGAGGAGGAGATCAAGACGGCAATCTCCATAGGCATGGAGGCGGGGGCCGTTGAGGAGGAAGAGGCTGAGATGCTTGAGAAGGTGTTCCGCTTCGGCGACCGCCAGGTCAGGGAGATCATGACGCCCCGGACGGAGGTTGTCTGGCTGGAGGCGGGCATTGCCCTCAGGGACTTCCTGGACATATACAAGGACCACTCACACACGCGATTTCCGGTCTTCCAGGACCACATGGAGAACGTCATAGGCGTGCTGTCGGTGAAGGACGTGGTTACGGCGATGGCCCGTGGCGACGTGTCGGACGCCAGCCCCGTGACGGAGCTCCTGCGGCCCGTCGAGTTCGTGCCCGACACCAAGGCCGTGGGGCCTCTCTTCCGGGAGATGCAGAAGGTGGGCAGCCAGCTGACCATGGCCGTCGATGAGTTCGGGGGAATCGCCGGCCTGGTGACCCTGAAGCAGCTGATGGAGGAGGTTGTTGGCCCGGTTGGCGAGGAGGGAATGGAGCCGGAGATGGAGTACGAGACCATCGACGAGAACACGTACCACATCGACGGCGGGATGCAGATTGACGAGGCCAACGAGGAGCTAGACCTTGGCCTGCCAACGGGCGACTACGAGACGGTGGCCGGGTTCATCCTGGAGGCCCTGGGCCACATCCCGACGGAGGGCGAGCACCTCCACCACAACGGCCTGCGCCTGGTGGTGACCCACGTGCGGGGTATGCGGATTGAGAAGGTGATGGTGACCAGGGGGCAGGCTGCACAGGGGCATTGATGCAAAAGAGCCTGAGTTTAAGTTAAGGTCCTACCTGTAGCCAATACCTGGCATCAGGGCCATGATTTTGCTCTGCCTTCTATACTCCAATCCCTGCGAGCCATTCCTTTCGCTAGAACGCGAACTCAAGGCGCAACGTCCTGGGACTGTATATCATGTCGTGCAGATCGATGATATTTCGACCTAGAAGAGAGGCTTGATGCCACTCAGATTGTGACGGTGTTGCGATGTACAGGTCGATAGGGTAAGACAAAGTCTCCCCTTTTGAATCATCTAACAGATCTACAATCGCCTTCTCAACAAAATATTCGGCGATACCGCCAACCCCTTCACACGTATCCTTCTCACTCTCTCTCACAAGGAAGTCGAAATCCACTCCCGCAAAGGATACATCAGGATAGTGAAGAACTGTTATGTCCGCTCCGGTGTCCACGAGAAAGTCAACTGCGTACGTAACTCCCATGCGAGGAATCCTGACTAATCCATCCAATCTCGGGCGTCCCGACTCGTCGAAGAACCCCCTGATCATAGAATCATCAATCGCGGGTCGAGTGCCAAAAACTTGACGACCACCTGGTTCTTCTCATACCCCGCTACTTGGAATCCTGATATAACCTCATCAAGATTCATAGAGTGCGAAACAAGGCCGTTCTTGCTGACCGCTACCCACTGCTCAGGATATTGCTCCTTCAATTCGTCGTACTCGTCACGGAGACGCTGAGACGCTCGCTTGAACTCCAGCAAGATGCTTGTATTACTGCTCATTTCCTTCTGTCCTCTTACTTCTCTTCTATCTCTACACTATTATACACCTGAATTTCAAAACAGGGGTCTCCAGATGTTCAGGGGAAGGGATTTTATTTGACTTGCAAAGGTTAGTATATGATCTCAGTTGCAGAGGTTTCCCGTAGTACAGACCCACCATCAATTTTGCGGGAGCAATAGGCGACTCGCGGAGCGGCATGAATGATAGCCCTGATAACGGCGTAGCCCTGGAGCGCAAGCTCCTGAAGGACGTCGAGCGCCTGCTGCGGGGATTGAATCCGAGCCTGAGGCGCTCCCCCATAGTGGTTGCCGTCTCCGGCGGGCCGGACTCCCTGGCCCTCCTGACGCTGCTCAACCGGCTAAGCCAGCCCCTGGGTCTGACGCTGCACGTGGCTCACCTCGACCACGAGCTGCGGGGCGCAGACGCAAAGAGGGATGCGCAGTTCGTGGAGGAGACCGCCTACAGCCTGGGGCTGCCAGTCACCCTGGGCCAAGAGGACGTGGAGTCATACAGAGCAGGCCGCGGCCTCTCGCCGGAGGAGGCGGCCAGAGAGGTGCGCTACGGGTTCCTGGCCAGGGTCGCCGCCGAGCAGGGGGCCGCGTCGGTAGCCCTGGGCCACACGGCGGACGACCAGGCGGAGACCGTGCTTATGCACATCCTCCGTGGCAGCGGGCTCTCAGGCCTGGCGGGAATGTCAACCCTGTCATACCGGCCATCGGCCCAGGGCAGGGGGCGCGTGGCCCTGCTGCGCCCCCTGCTGGACGCGACGCGCGAGGAGACCGCCGCCTACTGCCGGTGGAAGGGCCTCACGCCCATTGATGACGCGACCAACCGCTCCCTTGAGTTCACGAGAAACAGGACGCGCCTTGAGCTTCTGCCCTTCCTGAGCAGCTACAACCCTCGTATCAGGGACGCTCTGCTACGCCTCAGCTCTGCAGCCGCCCACGACCAGGACTACATCCTTGGTGAGGCCATGCAAGCCTTCGGCAAGCTGGCAACAGCAGATGGAGAGTCTATCCGCATTGAGCGCGATGGGTTCGCCGCGCTGCACCCCGCCCTCAAACGCCACCTGCTCAGGCTCGTCTACCGGGAGGCCACCGGCTCGACCGACGGCTTGGAGCACAGCCACATAGAGGAGATGGTGAAGCTGTCCGATGCAGGCGCAGGCAGGAGCGTAGACCTTCCGGGCAGCCTGGCATTCTCAGTAGGCTATGACTCCCTGAGCCTGGCCGTGAACGCGGGCGGCGCATCCGGCCCGCCTGCTCTACAAGGGGAGCATCCGCTATCGGTGCCCGGAGACACCCGTATTCCCGGCTGGGACGTGAAGGCCCGTCTCCTGTCACCAGATGATGCGTCTATGGACTCTGGCGGCTACACCGCTAACATGGACGCGGAGCGGGTGGGGCAACGTCTTTGCGTACGCGGGAGAAGACCCGGGGACAGGTTCACGCCCCTGGGCATGGCCGGCTCCAGGAAGCTCCAGGACTTCATGGTGGACGCCAGGATACCATCGGCCTCACGGGGCGGCGTGCCACTGGTGGTATCAGATGAGGGCGTTCTGTGGGTTGTGGGACACCGCATTGCCCACTGGGCCAGGGTCACGGATGAGACCACGGGGATACTCTCGCTGGAGTTCTCTCCCACTCAGGCTACATGAGCTCCACGAGCCGGTCGCTGGGCGTCAGGCCCGGGATGCGGCCCCGCTTGGCAACCGGCTTGCCGTCCACCTCGTGGATGTCTGCGTTGAACTCACAGGGCGGCGCGCTGCTGATGTAGCTACCTATCTCAAAGGCGTTGACCGGAGCGCCGGCCTCCACAAACTCCTTTATGCGCTTCCCGTCCAGACCTCCGCTAACGAAAATCTCGACGTGGGAGTGGCCCGCCAGGTCCAGCCTGGCGCGTATCTCCTTGACCGTGTGGGGACTCACCTCGTAGTGCGTCTGGGACGCGTCCAGGATGACTCCTCTAATACGCTGACGGAGTGATCTGGCCAGGCCAATTGCCTCCTCGGCCTCGTCCTTGACGATGTTCACAGGGGACACGCGGGACACCTCCGGCGGCATGTGTTTGTCGAATGCCTGCATCGCCCGCAGCGTGTCGCCCATAATCAGGACCACGTCCGGAGGGATGGTGCCAGTGGGAGTCGCTCCCGCCAGCCTTGCGCCCACGGCGGTGGAGCATGACACGCACCCGCCCACCAGGGCCGCGTAGTCCATGACGCCCGCAACCGTGGGGTGCACGTGGCGCGCGCCCACCGATATAACGGGTATCCCGTTGGCGGCGGTCACGCACTCCCTGCTGGCAGTGGCCCACCCGGTGCAGTGAGCAAGGGTGCCGCTTATGGCGGTCTCGTACAGGCCAAAGGAGCCGTAGGGCGCAGTAATCCGCAGGGCGACTTCTCCCGCCGTCATCGTTGCCCCCTCCTCCAACGCCCATGCCTCCCGGGTGCCCTCCGGAAGCACCTTCTGCAGAAGCGCCTTGACCTCTTTGATGCCGCAGAGCACGCCGCCCCTCGTGGGTGAGAACTCCACGGAGACCACCGGGTTGATCCCCTCATTGCGCAGAATGGTTATCCCGCGGTGAAGGCCCACGTCGGCGGTCTCGCCCACCTGGACCGAAGGTCTTACCTCAAACTCTTGATCAGGCATTACTACCCCTCAGAACCTCTCTCTTGGTCGGCGCTTCAGAATCACATAGTCTGGTGAAGACTACCCAAGCGGATGAAACGCGCGGCCCTTCGTCACTCCCGCGTAGGCGGGAGTCCACACCCCACCCCTCCTGGATTCCCGCTTTCGGAGACCTTTGAATTACCTGTGGTCGGGGTGTTCCCACTTCGTCATTCCTGCGAAAGCAGGAATCCAGGGCCACTAATATAGAGGGAGATAGATTCCCGCTTTCGCGGGAATGACGAGAAGCGTACTCCTTTTGGGATGACGTCGTAGTTGTGCAAAGGTCTCCTTCCGCGGGAATGACGGCAGTAGGCAGCTTGGTCATAAGCTAGCCCGGCGCAGCCGTGTGGACGGTTACCAGCTTGGCTCCCAGGATTCCCTCCATGTGTCTCAGGGCCCACTCGTGGGCGCCGTTATCAAAGGACGCCACCGCATCGGACGCCACCTCAACGGCGTAGTCCCTGTTTCGGGCGTCGGCGGTGGTGTGCAGCACGCAGATGTCGGTGCATACGCCGCATACGACAATCCTATCCGGCGCCAGCTCCTTCAGGCGATGCTCAAGGTCGGTATTGAAGAAGGCGCTGTATCGCTGCTTCTCTATTCGCTCCCCAGGGTACTGGGCCAGTTCAGGAATGACCTCCGACTCCGCCGTCCCCCTCACACAGTGGACGGGGAACATCTGGAACTCCAGGTCGTCCGGCGCGTGGGTGTCGCAAATGTAGAACACACTGGAGCCGCGGGCGGTCTCCCTCTCCAGAAGGGACTGCACGCTGGGAATGATCTTCCTCGCGTCGTCACCGCAGTAGAGGTTGTGGCCCTCCTCCATGAACCCCTTTAGCATGTCCACCACCAGCACTACGTCCGTCATGTGACACCCCTGAAGCCGGTTGCTGAGTTGGTAAATTGCACCGCATATATTACCCAAGGAGCCGTCCAACTTCAAGGCAATTTGGGGGATTTTCAACCGATGTAGGACGACTCGCCCACAAACACAAGGGGTGGATGACCGGGGTCAAGCGCAACGTCCACCCTTGCGCCGACTTCGTACTCCGACGTGTGCGGCTTTAGGCAGTGAACCACGCTGCCCGACGCCAGGGACACCCTGTACAGATAGAAGGCTCCCTGAAAGCTGCGCTCCGTAATGACGCCCCGGCCAGATTCCGAGGGCCACATGTTCACGTCGTCCGGGCGCACCATCACGTCGATGCCGTTGTCTGAGGGCAGACCGGCGGGACGTGGCGCCTCGCCCAGCTCCGTCCACAGGGTCCCGTCGGACGACTCAGCGGGCAGGAAGTCGGCAAGTCCCATGAACCGGGCAACGTAGCGCGTGGCCGGGGCGTGGAAGATGCGTTCAGGTGTGTCCACCTGCTCCACCCTGCCCTCGTTCATCACCGCTATCAGGTCTCCAATAACCATGGCCTCGTCCCTGGAGTGGGTCACAAACACGGCGGTGGCTCCGCTGGCCTTGAGTATGTCCCTGGTCTCCTGGCGCACCTGGTTGCGAAGGGCGGAGTCCAGATTCGAGAACGGCTCATCCAGGAGAAGCACGTCCGGCCTGGGGGCAAGGGCGCGGGCCAGGGCCACGCGCTGCTGCTGGCCGCCCGACAGCTGGTGGGGCATACGCGCCTCCAGCGACTCCAGGCTTGCCAGGGACACCATTTCCCGGACCCGCTCGGCTCTCAACGGGCCCTGCGGCAGGCCAAAGGCTATGTTGTCCCTCACGCTCATGTGGGGGAACAGGGCGTACTCCTGGAACACCATTCCCACCTGGCGTCTCTCCGGTGGCACGGTTGTGCCAGGCCCGGCCACAACCTGCCCGCCGATCTCTATCGTTCCTAAGTCGGGGAGCTCAAGCCCGGCAATCAGGCGCAGGGCCGTGGTCTTGCCGCACCCGCTTGGACCCAGCAGCACCAGCACTTCGCCCTTGTCCACGCTCAGGTCCAGGCCGTCTACTGCCTTGACCTCGCCAAAGGCCTTTGAGAGACCCGCGCACCGCACCGCTATCGGGGTCACCAACCCCTCCTTTCGCCGCGTAATACCAGGAACGCCATGGGGACGGAAGAGGCCAGCACCAGGAGAAGCCCCCCGGTCGCAGCCTGGGCGAAGAATCCCTCCTCTGCCGCACCCCATACCGATGTAGCCAGCGTCTTGAAACCAATGGGGCTGAGTATAAGGGTAGCGGGGAGCTCTTTCATGGTCAAGAGGAAGGCCAGGGCCGCGCCCGCTAGTATCCCGGGGCGCACCAGCGGAACTGTGACGGCAACCAGGGCGCGGAAGGGCGTGCGCCCAAGGCTCCTGGCGGCCTCCTCCAGCGCCGGGTCTATCTGGAGCAGCGAAGAGCGGATGGCTCCGACAGCCGTTGGCAGGAACAACACCACGTAGGCGAAGATGAGGATGCCCAGGGTCTGGTAGAGAGGCGTTGCGACTCTCACGCCGAAGAAGACCAGCGCCAGGGCGACCACCACGCCGGGCAGAGCGAATCCAACGTAGGTGAATCGCTCCAGGATGCCGCTCAGCCGTCCCGGGTAGCGGACGACCAGTGTTGCTATGGGCACTGCCGCCAGTATGGTGACCAGGGCGGCAAGGCCGGATACGTACAGGGAGTTCCCTGCCTGGCTCCACAGGGACAGCAGCGGCTCGCCGGCGGAGACACCCCGGACCACCCAGTAGCCCAGGACGGACATGGGCATTGCAAGGGAGAGGAGCACCACGGCCGAGCAGAAGGCGAGCGCAGGCCACCGCCATCGTCCCAGGCGAACTGTGCGCGCGGGGCTCGCAGTCCCGGTGGAGCTCCGATAGTAGCCTGCCCTGCCGCGGGCTCCTGATTCCAGCACCAGTATAGTCAGGGCAATGACCACCAGCACCAGAGACAGGGCCGCCGCGAGGTCGCGGGCAAAGTACCCGTACTGGATGTAAATGGCCCAGGTGAAGGTCTCGTATTGCAGCAGTGACACTGCCCCGAAATCGCTGAGGGTGTAGAGGGCAACCAGCAGCGCGCCGGCCGCAATTGCAGGGCGCAGAAGCGGCAGCGTAACCCGGAAGAAGGTGGCCCAGGCGCCCTTCCCAAGGATGCGGGACGTCTCCTCCAGGGAAGGGTCCAGGTTGCCCAGGGCAGCGCGGACGGGCAGCAGCACATACGGATAGCTGAGCAGTATCAACGTCAGGGCTGCGCCGGGGAAGCCGAATATCTCCGGCAGGCGGTCCACGCCCAGAGGCTCCAGCCAGCCCTGGAGCATACCCTTTGGCCCCAGAACAAGGATCACCAGGAAACCCGCAACGTAGCTGGGTATAACCAGTGGCAGCGCCGTCAGCACGGCCCACACCCCTCGGAATGGAAGGTCGGTGCGAACGGTGAGCCAGGCCAGCGGCACGGCGATCAGGACGGAGGCGGAGGTTACGGCCGCGGCCAGTAAAACCGAGCGGACCAGGATTTCCAGATTGCGGAATCGAAAGAGCAGGTCAAGAACCTCGGCGCCCGCGCCCAATGTGCGCAGTATGAGATAGGCAAGGGGGATGAACATGCCTACCCCTACAATGGTTGCGGGCGCCCAGATTACTGCGGGCGGACGCGCTCGGCGCGCCCGCTCTCCACCACCCACCACCATCCGAGGACCGGTTACTTCCCTAAGCTTCACTTATCGCAACTCTAGCCATAGATGCGCCTACGGCAGCACACCGGTATCCTGGAGCAGTTTGACCGTGCCTTCAAGGTCGGCAAGGTCCTTCAAAGGGACGCTGGGCTGGTTGATCTCCTCAAAGGGGAGCAGCAGCCTGTCGGTCTTGACGCCCTCCACAAGGGGGTACTCGAATGTCTGACCGGCAAAGTACTGTTGAGCAACCTGTGACAGCATGAATTCCAAGAACCTCTCCGCGTTCTCCCTGTTTTCACCAGAGGATAGTATACCCGCTCCGGCAACCATGACAACCGCCCCGGGGCCGCCAGCCCTGGGATGGTAGTTGCGCGCCGGGAAGGAGTCGCCCTCCTCGGCAAGAAAGCGGAAGAGGTAGTAGTGGTTAACAAGCCCCACGTCAACCTCTCCGGCCGCCACCGCCGCAACCTGGGGCGTGTTCTTGGGATATATGGTTGGGTCGTTGGCCTGAACGCCCTCCAGCCACTGGCGAGTCTTGTCCTCGCCCCACAGCACGCGCATGGCCGTCACCATGGTCTGGAACGATGCGTTGGTGGGCGCCCAGCCGATTCGCCCCTTCCACTCAGGCTCCACGAACCCCCAGATGTCGTCCGGCAGGTCCGCCTCCGACAGCGTTTCGGGGTTGTAAACGACCGTCCTCGCTCGACCGGATATGCCAACCCACTTGCCGCCCGGGGAGCGGGCCCATTCCGGAACAAGATTGAGGGTTGAGTCCGGCACGGGGGCAAACATATCCTCCACGGCACCAAGCCCTCCGGGGTCCTGGGCAAAGAAGGCGTCGGCCGGGCTCCTGTCTCCCTCCTCCTGCAGCGTGGCGGCCAACTCTGAGGTGCTGGCGTACTTGACCTGTACGTTTATGCCGGTGGCGTCCCTGAACTGCTCGATTATCGGCCCCACAAGGCTCTCGCTTCTTCCCACGTACAGTGTAAGGTCTCCCGGCGTCTTCTCGACCTCTACCACCCGGGCAGTTGGAGCAGGCCCGGTGGTGGTTGGTGTAGGATCAGAGCTTGTACAGGCAACTAGGCCTGCAGACATCAACATCAGAAAAACAAGACCCAGGGACAATAGTGTCGTTCTACCCAGCGCCATGGTTGGATTCGCCTCCTTTTTGTTTATACACCCTTGCCACTAAATGCGTATCCACACCTCTGCGCTAGGTCGTTACACATTATTCTTTAGTTAGTGCATACTAACTGCAAGCTTTATAGCATACTAAGTTAGTGCTGTCAACCCTTCTGTTGGGCAATATCTTGACTCCGTATCCAAGTGGGGCTATCTTGTCTCCAGGTGCGTCATGACCAACCCTCGCAACGACTCCCAGGGAAGCTCCGAAACCGGCCTGACCGCCCATGAGCGCATCTCCCAGGTAGCGGAGAACTACCTCCTCTCGCTTTACATACTGGGAGAGGAGGGCCTGCGGGCCACGTCCGGCCAGTTGGCGGAGTACATCAGGACCATCCCCGCCGGAGAGGGGTTGGGCACCACCCTGCCATCCATTACCGGTATGCTTCGCAGGATGGCCCGCGAGGGCCTGGTGGAGCTGACATCCACCAAGGAGGTCAAGCTGACACCCAGGGGAACGGTCCTGGCAGAGGGCATGGTGCGACGGCATCGACTGGCGGAGAGGATGGTGGTGGACCTGCTGGGCCTGGAGCTGCACAAGGCCCACGAGGAGGCCCACAGGCTGGAGCACGCCATCTCCCCCGACCTGGAGGTCAAGATCCGCGAGAGGCTTGGCAATCCAACCACCTGCCCCTTTGGCAGACCCATCCCGGGCAGTGGCTACGTTCCACCCCCAGGGCCGAGGCTGACGCTGGAGCAGGCGGACACCGGCGTCGACTACAGTGTGGACCGCGTGCCGGAGGAGGACACGGAGCTGCTCCGGTTCATGGTGGAACTGACCATACTCCCTGACAGGAAGATCACGGTGGTGGAAGCCAGCCGTCACCGGGGCGTGATTACCGTCAGGACCGAGACCGGGGAAGACGCCCTAGGCTACGGCGTAGCAGCCCGCATCTGGGTGCGTCCCTGGGTGTAGCGGCCAGCCGGCCGTCTAATCGCTACCCGTATAGCGTGACCCCATCATGTTCCGTTACGCCCCCTTAGGAGGAGAACCCCGCTACACCCGTTGCTACAGGTGTGGGGAGTTGCTGGGCATGAGCCGTCGCATTATGTACGCATATCGCCCCAGCCCAGTCAACGTCGTCCCGGCTATGGTGAACTGGCTGCAATCCCTGCGAGAGGAACTGGCGCTCCGATGGTCGGACGGAAGGCAAACCTACTGCCAGAGATGCCGGAAGGACTCCGACTGGACGGATGATTTGCCCTTCAGGGAGCGTGGCTCAGCCCAGGAAGACGCATTGGGCATTGCCGTTACGCCCCGCCTGCTTATCGACGCGCCCTTTGCCGTCTACGGGCTGAAGGGCAACCCCCTGGGGCTGCGCCTGCGCGACCTGGACTGGAGCGTGGGCAATCCCGGCCGGGTCAGCCTGCGATACACCGCCGGAGAGCCGAGCAGTCCTCAACACGCCCTGGACCTGCATCAGGGTGAGGGACTGACGCAAGAGTCGCAGGAGGAGCGGCTTCTCACGGAGCTGCGGGCTGTGGTCAGCCTTGTCCTCGCCTGCAGTCCCCTAGAGCAGAGGGAGTCCTACCTGGACCGGCGCAACGTCCACCGCGACTGGAACCTCGACTACCTCAGGCTCGCCCAACGCCGGAGTGTAACCATCCAAATTGACGAACAGCCCACGGCCGTAGAGCTTGCCCGGTGGCAGGAGCCTCAGCAGATAGTCCTGGCGCATCTGGCCCTTGACGGCCGCCCGGCTATGGCGGTGTCCCTGGGCGTCTCGCAGGTGCAGCTTCTCGGCCTGCTCAAGGGCCTGGTCGCGCTGCGGCGGGACGCGGAGGCCCTGGCGCAGCACGAGCGGGACTACAGGGCCACTCTGCCCGGCTAGCTGGGCAGCCCTGACTCGGCCACGGCTTTGATGAGCCCGAAGCCCGCTCCCTGGGGGTCCAGCACAAAGGCCAGCCGCCCGACGCCCTCTATGTCCATTGGGGCCAGGGCCTCGTTGCCTCCCAGCGACATGGCCTTGCCGTAGGTCTCGTCAACGTCGTCAACGTCAAAGTAGACGCTCCAGTGGGACGGGAAGTTCATTGCCCGGAGCTCATCCGGCATTTCCATTGTGCCCGCAACCGGGAACCCGCCCGCCATGTAGACCGTGTAGTCCACGCCGCCAGGCATGGTCGCAGTCTCGGACTCCACTCCCAGCAGGCTGGTGTAGAAGCCTATTGAGGATGCCGGGTCGGTGGACAGAAGCTCGCACCAGCCGATGGCGCCGTGCTCGTGCTGCACACCCGCGCCTGCGTGCGTCTTCCCCTGCCAGAGGTTGACCATCCCGCCAGTGGGGTCCGTCACGAACACCATGCGCCCGTTGTCGAACACGTCAAAGGGCCCGGCGACTATCTTGCCGCCGCAGCCTTCGACGCGGGAAGCTATCTCGTCCGCGTCGTTCACGGCTATGTGCACCATCCAGTGCGGCGGGATGCCCATCTGCTTCTGCTCCTCCGGCTGGGTGTACATAGCCCCCGTGTAGGAGTCTCCCTTCATTGCCATGGAGTAGACGTTCTGCCCGGCTTCATCCATTGGATTATCATCGTAGGTCCACCCGAACAGCTCCGCATAAAACGCCTTGGCAGCCTCCTGGTCCGTGGTGGAGAGATCGACCCAGCACGGCGTTCCCTGTGCGTATGACTCTATCTTCATTTCAGGCTCTCACCTTCCTCTTTCTTATGTTCTTTCCCGATTCCGCATCCGCCCGAAGTAGGCGTGACCAGCATTGTACGACAGGCATACCCCCATACGGAAGAGGCAGATGTCCACCTCTGCGCTTGGAGAATCCACCGCTTTGCCTTACAATAAGCCCAAGGAGCGCATCATGTTTGAAGCCCTATCGGAGAAACTCAACGGCGTATTCAGCCGGTTCACCAGCAAGGGCCGCCTCACGGAGAAGGACGTGGAGGACGGCCTGCGGGAGGTGCGCCTGGCGCTGCTGGAGGCGGACGTCAACTTCAAGGTCGCGCGGGACTTCATCCAGCGGGTGAGGGAGCGGTCAGTTGGCTCTGAGGTTATGGAGAGCCTCAGCCCCGGCCAGCAGATTGTGAAGATAGTCCACGAGGAGATGACCAGGATACTGGGAGGCGAGTCCTCCCGGCTGGACATAGCCCCTCAGCCTCCGACGGTGGTGATGCTCACCGGGCTTCAGGGTTCAGGTAAGACCACCACGGCTGCAAAGCTGGCCCTGAGCCTCAAGCGCTCCGGACAGCGCGTGCTCATGGTGGCAGGCGACCTCCGGCGTCCCGCGGCCATAGAGCAGCTGGAGACCCTGGGCCGGCAGCTGGAGGTGCCCGTCTACAGCGAGGGCACGGACTCCAACGCAGTCAAGGTGTGCCGCGAGGGCGTGCAGAAGGGCAAGGACCTGGGAGTGGGCTGGATCATCCTGGACACCGGCGGCCGTCTGCACATCGACGACGAGATGATGAGCGAGCTTGGCGAGGTCGTCGAGGCCACGTCGCCCACGGAGGTCCTGCTTGTGGTCGACGCAATGACCGGCCAAGACGCCGTGCAGTCGGCGGAGGGCTTCCACGGCGGCATAGGGCTGACGGGCCTCATTGTCACCAAGCTGGACGGCGACGCTCGCGGAGGCGCGGCGCTGTCGATATCGGAGGTCACGGGGCTGCCCATCAAGTACATGGGCACGGGCGAAAGGCCGGACGCCCTTGAGGCCTTCCACCCCGATCGCCTGGCATCCCGCATCCTGGGCATGGGCGACGTGCTGACCCTAGTGGAGCGGGCGCAGGAGAACATCGACCGGGAGCGCGCCCAGGAGATGGAGCGCAAGATACGCAAGGCCACCTTCAACCTGGAGGACTTCCTGGAGCAGATTCACCAGGTGAACAGGATGGGGCCTATGAGCCAGGTGATGGAGATGATTCCCGGCCTGTCCTCCCTGACCAAGAAGGTGTCGGCGGACGACCTGGACGAGAGGCACATGAGGAAGATGGAGGCCATTGTCTACTCCATGACCCTCAGGGAGCGGCGCAACCCGGACATCCTGAACGGCAGCCGCCGGAGGCGCATAGCCAGGGGCAGCGGCACCACACCCCAGGAGGTCAACCAGCTTCTCAACCAGTTCCGCCAGACCCAGAAGCTGATGAGGCAGATGTCATCCGGCAAGATCCCACGCAACCTGATGGGGATGTTCCGCTAGGGGCTTGCCCCCCATGTCCCCGCTTGCGGTCAGTTGCGAAGCAGCATACCAGGCTGGCAGTGACGGCAGTAGTTGGTCAGCCGCTGATTGGCCCCGATGGTGGTGATGTTGCCTCCGCATCGCGGGCATGGCGAGTTCCCCTTGCCGTGGACTTGCAGAAAGTCCCGCACCTTCAGGTGAATGTCCTCCACCATGCGCTCCCGCAGCACGCCAATGGCGTTGTGCAGCACCTTGGGTATGGCCTCGTGCAGGCGGCCCAAGTCGTCTTCAGACAGGGCCTTGCGCCTCTTGTACGGGAACACCCCCGCCTCGAACAGCACCTCGTCGGCGTAGGCGTTCCCGATGCCCGCCAGGAACCGGCCGCGGGTGAGTATGCCCTTGATCTCTCCGTTGAATCGGCGCAGCCCGCCCTTGAACTCCTCAAGGGTCGGGTACTGGTCAAGGACGTCCGGGCCCTGCTCTCCCAGCCTGGGTATCTCCCCCAGCTGGGAGGCGTGGATGTAGTAGGCCATGCCCATCTGGGTCTCGTCCAGGTAGCGCAGCTCCGACCCGTCGGAGAGGGACAGCAGGAACGACGTCCTCTTTGCCAGCCGCTCCGAGGGCTTGCAGAGACGGAGCGCGCCGGTGAGCATGGGGTTCACCACCAGCATCCGCTCTCCGGAGAGGGTCATCAGCAGGAACTTTCCCCTTCGACTGAACTCCAGGAAGGAGCGTCCGGCAACGTCCTCCGGGAAGCCGTCAGGAGTGAGGACGCGAAGCTCCAGGGGCTTGAGCGCCCGCGCCTCCTCCACCTCAAGGCCCTTGACGCGCCTGTCCAGGACTTCCTTGATGACCTCTAAGTCAGGGGCTTCCGGCATTGTTCAACTCACTGGAGACCTTCGTACTACCCTTTGCGTCATTTTGGGAGAGCCTCACCAACCGTCATTCCTGCGGAAGCAGGAATCTAGAAACGCTGGCTGCAAGTCTTCGATTTCTTTAGACGAAAGCCATAGATTCCCGTTTTCAGAGACCTTTGCGCAACTTACTCTCAAATCCCATTTCATGTCATTCCGAGCGCAGCGAGGAATCCAAAGTGTTTGGTGTAGGACACCGTAGTCTTGTGGACAGAGACTTTAGATTCCTCACTTCGCTCCGCTTCGTTCGGAATGACAGTGACGGCCCCCCGGCAGACGACGGGGTTATGCAACGGTCTCTTTTCACGGGAATGACAAACGGGGACGCTTGAAACAACTACGAAAATGTCTTCGGGCCGAGACCTGTCGCTAGCAAGGGGTCAGTTGTTGCTGAACTGGTCGCCCATCTGGTTGAGGAAGTCCTGCACCTCCTGCGAGAGGGGTGACTCATCCTCCTGCTCCGCCCCACCTCCCTGCTTCTTGACCCTGTCCTCATACTGGCTCTCCAGCTGCTGCACCAGCCCCTTCACCTCAGGGCTGCGATTCATGGCGGCCGTTACCTCGTCGTACTGCCGCTTTGCTCGCTCCTTGATTCTGTCCAGGTCCATGGTGAAGTTATACAGCTTGGACAGAATCTCGAGTATGCACAGGCGTCCGGCGTGGTCGGCCTCAAGCTGGGCGTACTGCGGCAGATGGGCAATCAGCCCCATCGTCTCTATGCCCCTGGCGGCCGCCTCCTGGGAGATGACGGAGGCTATGCTGGTGGGGCCTTCGTAGCTGCTGGCCTGGACGTTGAGGCCCCTGACCTCTTGCAGGGTCTGCTCGCCCGTGGCTGTGCCGGTCACCAGGATGGGCTTGGTGTGGGGCACCAGGTCGTACATGGCGCCCAGCAGGCAGTACCGCTTCACGTTGAACTTCTCAAGCAGCTTGATAATGGACTGGATGTACACCTCGCTGTTCATGTGAGGCTCCAGCAGGTGCAGGAAGATGAAGTCCGTGTCGTTGGGGCCCTTCGCGTACCGCACGTGCACGTTGGGCACCGTCGTGTGTCGCTGCCCGTCGCCGTCGTTGTAGATGGTGGGCCGATAGCGGGTGAAGTCGAAGAACGTGCCCGGCCTGGTCAGCTTCGCCAGGTTCTGCGCCTGGAAGTGGCGCTCAAGGCTGCGAAAGGTGAGCCTGCCCACGCTTCCAACGTCCACCCAGGGTCGGAGGGAGGCGAAGGCGTGGGGGTTGTTCAGCTCCGGCAGAGGCTCATCCAGGTTGAAGACTCTGAAATTCATGGAGCTATTCTAGCACAAAAGCAAGCAAGCTGCATGAAATCCACCGGGAAACCGCCAAAGAGTGCGGGAGAGTTCACCAACGGCTTGACACGACGAACGCTCCCTGTAACATACATCTCAGTCTTTACCCCTATCTCTGAAGCTGTGCCAAGTGCGTCCGATAGTCCTCTATAGTGTTGTCGCCGTTGGTGTGCTGGCCGTATCCACGGCGGCGGTCCTCATAAGGCTGGCCGATGCGCCCGCCCTGGCCATTGCCGCGTACCGGCTCAGCCTGGCCAGCCTTGTGACCTTCCCCCTGGCCATGGCGAGAGACCATCGGGGCTTGCGCTCCCTGAGCCTGTCCCAGTTCCTGTGGTGCATGGCCTCCGCCCTGGCCCTCGCCGTCCACTTCGCAGCCTGGATCGCCTCACTGGAGCACACGTCCGTGGCAAGCTCCGTTGTGCTGGTGACCACCAGCCCCCTGCTCATCGCCGCCGTCTCTCACGTGGCCTATCGGGAGCGACTGACGCTGCCGGTGGCCGGGGGCATAGCCCTGGGCGTGGCGGGCGGCCTCGTGCTGGCACAGGGAGACCGCGCCGCGGGCGGCGGCGAGCTCTACGGCGACCTCCTGGCGCTCATTGGGGCCGCAGCTGCAGGCACATATTTCCTGATAGGCCGCCGGGTCAGGCGAGACCTCTCCAACGTCAGCTACATTGCCCTGGTGTATCTGGGGTCAGCGGTGATGCTGATGACGGCGGTAGGCTTTACGGGCGCTCCCCTCACCGGCTTCACCGCCGGCACCTACTGGGCGATACTCCTGGTCACGCTGGTGCCCCAGCTTATGGGCCACTCCTCCCTCAACTGGGCCCTGGGCCACCTGAGCGCCACCCTGGTTGCCGTGGCGGTCATGGCAGAGCCCGTCGGAGCAACCATCCTGGCCTGGCTCATCCTTGGGGAGTCGCCGCCCGTGACCAGTGTCATTGGCGGGACGCTGGTGCTGTCCGGCGTGTACCTGGCCTTCCGCAGGCCGCCCGCCGCCCTGAACGCGTCTTGACGACTCCCCTCTTATGCCATACATTCGCGGGGACATGAGCAAGGCCATCCTGGGCGTCGACATCGGCGGCACCTTCACCGACTTTGCCCTTATCTCTCAGGGCGAGGTCAGGGTGTTCAAGACCTCCTCCACGCCGGACGACCCGGCGCGGGCCGTCATAACAGGCTTGCAGGAGCTTGACGCGCCGCCCGACGCCGACATCTCCCACGGCTCCACCGTGGCCACCAACGCCCTGCTTGAGCGCAAGGGCGCGCGCACGGCGCTCCTGGTCACGGAGGGTTTCGAGGACATGCTGGAGATAGGCAGGCAGAATCGCCCCGCGCTGTACGACTTCGGCGTGGAGCGCCCGCCGCAACTTGTGCCGCCTGAGCTGCGTATCGGAGTCAGAGAGCGGCTGGACAGCCAGGGCAGCGCCGTAATTCCACTGACCGCCGGGGACGCGGGACGTATTGCCCAACAGGTGCGGGAGAGCGGCGCAGAAGCAGTGGCCGTCTCCCTGCTGTTCTCCTTCCGCAACCCTGAGCACGAGCGTCTGCTGATGGAGGCGCTGTCCCGCCTTGAGAATGGCGCATATCTCTCCGTATCCAGCGACCTCCTGCCGGAGTACCGGGAGTACGAGCGCACCAGCACGGTGGTGGTCAACGCCTACGTGGGACCGCCAATGGCGCGCTATCTCCAGCGGCTGGCAGACGCCCTCGGCCCGCGGCTGCGCATCATGCACTCCGGCGGAGGCAGCCTCTCCGCGGCCAGGGCGTCACAGGAGCCGGTACGCACGCTGCTGAGCGGACCCGCCGGTGGGGTTGTCGGAGCCTTCCTGGTGGCGGCCCAGGCGGGCTTCCCCCAGGCCATCACCTTCGACATGGGCGGCACCTCCACCGACGTCTCGCTTTGCCCAGGCCAGGTGCAGGAGACCACCTCTACGCAGATTGGGGGCTACCCCACCCGAATGCCCACCATAGACATACACACCGTTGGAGCGGGCGGTGGCTCCATAGCCCGCGTCGACCCCGGCGGCGCGCTGCTGGTTGGCCCGCAGTCGGCGGGAGCCGACCCCGGCCCCGCCTGCTACGGGCGCGGAGAGCAGGTAACGGTAACCGACGCAAACCTAGTCTTGGGCCGTATGGACGTCGGCCGCTTCCTGGACGGCAGGATGACCCTGGACACCGACCGCTCCCGCTTCTACCTGGAAAAGCTTGCCTCGGACTTGGGCCAGGACGTCGTAACCACCGCCGAGGGTGTTCTGAGGGTCGCCAACGCAACTATGGAGCGGGCCCTGCGCGCCATCTCCCTGGAGCGCGGCTTCGACCCGCGCCGCTTCACGCTGCTGCCCTTTGGCGGCGCAGGCCCCATGCACGCCTGTCATCTGGCCGAGGGTCTCGGTATGAAGCGAGTGCTCGTCCCGCCGCATCCGGGCGTCCTCTCCGCCCTGGGCGCGGCCCTTGCCGACGTGGTGAAGGACTACTCCCGCACCCTGCTGCTCCAGGAGTCCCAGGTGGACGCGGATGTCCTGCGAGACGCCTTCCGTCCCATGGAGCAACAGGCGCGGGAGGACCTGGCGCGGGAGGGTTTCAATAGGAGCCAACTCCAGTTGCAGCGCTTCCTTGACCTGAGATACGTGGGCCAGTCCTACGAGCTTACTGTCCCCTGCCCTCCCCTCGGCGCGAGGGTGTCACAAGCCGCGGCCCGCCGCTTCCACCGCGCCCACCGCCAGCGCTACGGCCACAGCGACCCGTCCCAGCCGACGGAGGTGGTCGCCGCCCGCCTGAAGGCCATCGGCCCGGTGGAGAAGCCCGACATCGCGCCCGCGGCGGAAGGGGCGCAAGACCCCACGCCAGCCGTCGTAGACGAGCGGCCGGTTGTCTTCAACGGCAGGCCAGTGCCAACGCGGTGCTACGACCGCTCGCTGCTGACGCCCGGCAATGCTTTCGCCGGGCCTGCCCTCGTCCTGCAAATGGACTCCACCACCGTCATCCCGCCCGGGTGGTCGGCCCGCGTGGACGGCTATCGCAATCTCATACTTGAGTTGTCCCATGCCTGACCCCATAAGCCTGCAGGTCTTCCACAACCTCTTCTCCTCCGTTGCGGAGGAGATGGGCGTGGCCCTTGGCCGCAGCGCCTTCTCCGTAAACATCAAGGAGCGCCAGGACTACTCCTGCGCCCTCTTTGACCCCCAGGCCCGCATGGTGGCGCAGGCCGCCCACATACCCGTTCACCTGGGTTCCATGCCGGCGTCGGTGGAGGCTGCCTTGGAGCGACTTGCGCTCTCTCCCGGCGACGTGGTCGCCCTCAACGACCCGTACATGGGCGGCACTCACCTGCCCGACATCACCCTCGTGGCGCCCGTGTTCGCAGCGACGGAAGGCGGGACGACCCTCGTGGGGTTTGTGGCCAACCGCGGGCATCACGCCGACATCGGCGGCATGACGCCGGGGTCGCTGCCCCTGTCGACGGAGCTGCTCCAGGAGGGGCTGATCATTCCGCCCATCAAGCTCGCGCGAAGGGGCCGGCTGAACGCGGAGGTGGTCGACCTGCTCTGTCGCAACTCGCGCACGCCCAACGACAGACGGGGGGATATCGCCGCTCAGCTTGCCGCCTGCCGCGTGGGAGAGCGTCGCCTCCAGGACATCGTGGCCAGGTACGGCTGGGAGGAGACCCGCGAGCACATGGACGGCCTCCTGGACTACTCCGAGCGTCTCACCCGCGCCGCCATAAGGGGGATGCCCGACGGCGAGTTCTCCTTCACCGACCATCTTGAGGGTGACGGCTTCACCGACGACCCTCTGCCCATCCGTGCGACGGTGCGCGTCAACGGCGATGAGATGGAGGTGGACTTCACTGGCACGGCCTCCCAGACCGACGGCTGCGTGAACGCGCCATTCGCCATCTCCCTCTCCGCCGTGCTCTATGTTGTAAGGTGCATTGCTGGAGAGCAGGTGCCCGCCAACCAGGGCGTCATGCGGCCGGTGGCCGTATCCGCTCCTGTGGGGTCGCTGGTCAACCCCACTCCGCCCCACGCCGTGGCCGGGGGCAACGTTGAGACCTCCCAGAGGATTGTGGACGCGCTCATGGGCGCACTGGCCCAGGCCATGCCCGGCCTCATTCCCGCCGCCAGCCAGGGAACCATGAACAACATCCTGGTGGGAGGCCGCCACCCCAGCGGTGAGGGTTTCGCCTACTACGAGACCATCGCAGGCGGCATGGGCGCGCGCCCCGACAAAGACGGGCTGTCCGGCGTCCACACACACATGACCAACACACTGAACACACCCATCGAGGCCCTGGAGTTGCAGTTCCCCATGCGCGTGCGACGCTACGCCCTCCGCCGGGGTTCCGGCGGCCAGGGAGCCTTCCGCGGCGGCGACGGCATCGTGAGGGAGATGGAGTTCCTTGCACCCGCTACGGTGACCCTGCTCACGGAGCGGCGCGAGAACGCGCCCTACGGCCTCCAGGGCGGCGCGCCGGGCGCTCCCGGCGAGAACATCCTCTACAGGAATGGCGTGGAGGAGGAGCGTCTACCGTCCAAGGTCACCTTCAGGGCGGAGCCAGGCGACGTCC
This sequence comes from Dehalococcoidia bacterium, assembly GCA_034422115.1. Classification (GTDB taxonomy): domain Bacteria; phylum Chloroflexota; class Dehalococcoidia; order Lucifugimonadales; family UBA2985; genus DAOUJW01. The sequence goes on from DAOUJW010000009.1 coordinate 128,111, forward strand.
TTGTGCTCCTGACGCCCGGCGGCGGCGGATGGGGAGCGGCTTAGACCCGGTTACTTAGGCTTGTGTAGGTTGACTTGCCACGCTTGCAATGTTACACTCCCCTCTAGTCGCTTTTTGATCGGATTGTCAGTACGGCGCTCGGAAAGTCCCTTGGGGTTCTGGGCAGCAGGTGTGGACAGACAGTGTAGCGACCCAGATTGACCTTAGGAGGGTTTCTAGCGTTGAGTGACAAGAGTTTGGTATGTAGAGAGTGTGGAGTTGAGTTCCTATTCACCGAGGGTGAGCAGGAGTTCTACCAGAAGCGCGGGCTGCTTAATGAGCCCAGCCGATGCGCGGAGTGCCGGTCGGCGCGACGCCGCGCCCGCAACTTCGAGGGCGGCTCCCGCCCCATGTACTCCGTGATTTGCGCCAACTGCGGCAAGGAGGCCGAGGTGCCCTTCCAGCCGCGGCTGGGCAGGCCGGTGTACTGCAACGAGTGCTTCGCATCCGAGAGGGCGGCCCGGTAACGCCATAGGCCATCGGCTCCACATTACGCAACTTATTTTGACCGGCCTGATTCACCCTGGCCTTTGACTTTCGGGTGTGCCCCAAGACCCGTCTTTAGTCAAGGCCGTTCATACGGCGTCAGGCCGGTTTACTCCATGTTGTAGCTGTGCTATAATCGCGCACGAAGAGAATAGAGAAAGGTCGCATATATAGATGCTGGGGAAGGAGAGAAGGCAGGCCCTTATCGAGGAGTTCCAGACCAAAGAGGGCGATACAGGCTCCACAGCCGTGCAGATAGCACTGCTTACGGATCGCATCAACCGGCTCAGGGACCACCTCAGGGTACACCGCAAAGACTACCACTGCCTGCGGGGGCTGCTGAAGCTGGTGGGACAACGCCGCCGGCTATTGCGCTATCTTAGCAGAGAAGATAGCAGTCGCTACAGGGAAGTCACATCTAAGCTCCTCATTAGAAGGTAGCGCCCTGAATCAGGGCGCTCTTTCTTTATTCTCCCTATTTGCTATCGTTAAGAGGAGGATATTGGTATTTTGTCAAACAGTGTAAATCGAGAGATCGCCGGGCGTTCTCTCACAGTTGAGACGGGCAAGCTGGCCAACCAGGCCGGGGGCTCGGTGACCGTCAGGTACGGAGACACCGTGCTGCTGGTCACCGCCTGCGCTTCGCCCAATGCAAGAGAGGGGATAGACTTTCTGCCCCTCACCATAGACTACGAGGAGCGACTCTACGCCGCCGGGAAGATCCCGGGAAGCTTCTTCCGAAGGGAGGGCCGGCCCACTGAGAACGCAACCCTGGCCGCCCGACTCACGGACCGTCCCCTGCGACCGCTGTTTCCCAAGGGGCTGCACAACGAGATTCAGGTGGTGGTCACCGTTCTCTCCGCAGACCAGGAGAACGACCCCGACATCCTGGGGATAATCGGGGCGTCCACGGCCCTTTGCCTGTCGGAGATACCCTTTGACGGGCCGGTCAGCGCCACAAGGCTCGGCTACATAGACGGCGAGATTGTGGTCAACCCCACCTTCGCTCAGCTTGTCGACAGCAGCCTGGACCTGGTGGTGGCCGGCACAAGGGACGCCATTGCCATGGTTGAGGCCGGAGCAACCGAGGTCTCTGAGGAAGTGATAATTGAGGCGGTCAGGAAGGGACAGGAGACGAACCAGCAGGTCATCCAGATGCAGGATGAGCTGATTGGCCAGGTGGCCAAGCCCAAGATGACCCTGTCAGCGAACGGCGCAACCGGCGCGGCGCTGGGCATCAAGGAGAAGGCCTCCCTGATTCTTGGAGACCGGCTGCGGAACACCATCTTCACCGACCACGAGAAGGGCGAGCGGGACGGAGCAATCGACGTCCTCAGCGACGAGGTGAAGGAGAAGCTGAGCGAGGAGCACGCGTCCAACGAAATCTCAGACGCCTTCGAGGCCCTTATCAAGCAGGAGGTGCGCTCCGGCATAGTGGACCACGGCCTGCGGCCCGACGGCCGGGGTCACAAAGAGATACGCCCCATAAGCTGCGAGGTGTCCTTCCTGCCCAGGGCCCACGGCACCGGGCTCTTCTCCCGGGGCCAGACCCAGGTCCTCACCATTGCAACCCTGGGTTCCATGGCGGAGAAGCAGAACCTGGACACCATAAGCCCGGAGGACAGCAAGCGGTACATGCACCACTACAACTTCCCGCCCTACTCCGTGGGAGAGGTGCGGCGAGTGGGCGGCCCCGGCCGCCGAGAGGTGGGCCACGGCGCTCTGGCTGAGAGGGCCCTCCTTCCCGTCCTCCCGGACGAGGACGAATTCCCCTACACCCTCCGACTCGTGTCGGAGGCCATCAGCTCCAACGGCAGCACGTCGATGGCCAGCGTCTGCGGCAGCAGCCTGGCGCTGATGGACGCCGGAGTGCCCATCAAGACGCCCGTGGCAGGCGTGGCTATGGGCCTGGTCATGGCGGACGACGGCCGCTACGCCATCCTGACGGACATCCAGGGAGTCGAGGACTTCATGGGTGACATGGACTTCAAGGTGGCCGGCACGGCCGAGGGCATTACCGCCCTGCAGATGGACATCAAGGTCAAGGGCATCACCTACGCCATAATGGAGGAGGCCCTTCAGCAGGCGAAGGAGGCCCGGTTCACGGTGCTGGACAAGATAAAGGCCGCCATAGACCAGCCAAGGGAGGACCTCAGCCCCTACGCCCCGCGTATGATCCGCCTGAACATCCCGGTGGACAAGATAGGAGCGGTGATAGGGCCGGGCGGCAAGACCATTCGCTCCATAATCGAAGAGACCAAGACCACCATCAACGTTGAGAACGACGGCACGGTGATCATCGGCTCCGTCAGCGGAGAGGCCGCTAAGGTGGCCGTGGAGCGCATTGAGGCCCTGACCCGCGAGGCGGAGGTTGGCGGCATCTACACGGGCAAGGTCAGCCGCCTGATGAACTTCGGCGCATTCGTGGAGATTCTCCCCGGCAAGGACGGCCTTGTGCACATAAGCGAGCTTGCGGAGGAGCGCGTGGAGGCGGTGGAGGACGTGGTCAGCGTCGGCGACGAGCTTACGGTGCTGGTGACGGAGATAGACGCTATGGGACGAATCAACCTCTCCCGGCGCGCCCTGCTCCGCGACCCCAACGACCCGGCTCCGGCTCCGGCACCCAGGCCCTCTCCTTCAAGCAACGGCCCGCGTTCCGACAGGCCAAGGCGCAACGACGACCGGCCCAGGGGCCCGCGTCCCGGAGGTTCGCGTCCCTTCAATCAAGGCCAGGGCGGACGGAGACCGCCTCCCAGGGACAGACAGCGATAGGTCGAATACACTATCGGCAATAGGCGATTAAGATGACAAAGGTGCTAATACACGGCGTGCTGGGCAGAATGGGGCGCGAGGTGCTGAACGCCGTCTGCCGCGAGGCCGACCTGGAGCCGGCCTGCGGCGTGGACGCCGGGGCTACGGAGGGCGTCATTGCCCTGCCCGACGGCTCCGGCGAATTGCCCGTCTCCCCGGACCTGAGCGGCGCCATTGCCAGGTTCCGGCCGGAGGTCATGGTGGACTTCACCAACGCCTCGGCCGCTATGGAGGGCTGCCGGGTGGCAGCCGCCCAGGGCGTGAACCTGGTTGTTGGCACCACGGGCATGACGGAGGACAACCTGAAAGAGCTTGACGGGCTGGCCAACGAGCACCAGATTGGCGCGTTCGTGGCCCCCAACTTTGCTCTGGGCGCGGTGCTGCTCATACACCTGGCCCGGGGCCTGGGCAAGTACTTCGACTACGCGGACATCGTTGAGATGCACCACGAGACCAAGATTGACTCGCCGTCGGGGACGGCTATGGCCCTGGCCCGGAGCCTGGGCGAGGACAGGGCCGCTCCCTTCCACAGGCCAATACCGGAGAGGGAGCCTGTCGAGGAGACGCGCGGCGGAGACCTGGGCGGCGTGTCCATACATAGCGTGCGGATGCCGGGCCGGATGGCCCACCACGAGATAATCCTGGGCACGGCGGGACAGACCCTTAGCCTCAAGCACGACACCATCAACCGGGAGTGCTACATGCCCGGCGTTGTCCTGGCCGCTAGGGAGGTGACCAGGTGGAAGGGGCTGGTGGTGGGTTTGGACAAGTTGCTGGGGCTATAGTTCACACTATTCGGCATGACCACTCATCTTGTACGCAACCTGATTGCACACATAATAACTGAGCTCGCGGAAATGGATGTGGGCTTTGGCAAGACTAAGCTGGTCAAGCTATTGTATCTAATTGACGTCGAGAACTACCGTCGCAGGGGTACCCAGATTTCGGGGTTGGAGTGGCGTTTTTATCACTATGGGCCTTACGCTTTTGCGATTGATACGGCACTTCAAGAATTGGATTTAGACATTCCTCAAGAGTCGGTAACTACCGGAACAGGACATAGGGCCATCGTATTCCGACCCAATCACAGCCCGCGCCCAAGATTAAGTGAGTATCTTCCCTCACCATCTGAGCTGCAACTCGTTAACAGGATCATCAGGGATTGGGGAGAGGTAGAGCTAAATCCGTTGCTTAACCATGTTTATTTCTACACCGAGCCCATGAAAAATGCAGACAGAGGAGAAATCCTAGATTTCTCGACGATCCAACGAAACCAAGTTGATCCAACCCACGGCCGCACTGTGCCTATGGCTACAAACGTCTTGGCTGAGTACAAATCTCGGTTTCAAGAGGCGAAGACAAAACGCGCTCGCAGACCTCTAATTCCTGCACCTCGATTTGACAGGGTATACCAAGAGGGGCTTGGCCATATGTCGGCTGAAGAGGAACACGAGGTAAATGCAGGTGTGGTGGCTATATCCTTAGAAGCAAAAGATGGCCTCCGCGATCAAAGGGACAGCGAAGTCGGTGATTGATCTTGTCGGCGAAGTTTACCACATAGTGTCTGCGATAGAGGCAAGACAACTAAACCGTGGTCAGATATGTTGGGCCCCAGTTGGATATCTGTCGTCACAGCTACAAAGCATTGACCTGAGTTCACATAACCCCCGAGACGAACGTCTAAATCAGTATTCTATATCGACCCATGAACCAGACGACCAGTCAGTGTTTAATCACGTGCCCGTGCACGAGTTGAAACTACAGCACAACGAGGCTCTCTTGGTAAATAGGGTAAAACGTCGTCCGGTCATCATCATGTCTCAGAAGAACGAAGGCTGGACAAGGGCAGGTCCTAGGCTAGCTGAACGTGGCTTGGTTTGTCTGCCAATATACAGCTTTCACCCAAATGACACTACAGAGTTTCGCAGGAGGATACAGGCACAAGAGTACCCTTGGTGGATATATATTCCAGAACACGCAGGGTTCCAGGAAGGCTTCGCTCGTCTTGATCGGCTGCAAACGATCGAGGAGACACATCTTGAACCTACAAGGCGTTCGCTGACTGATGATGCGTTGTGGTTTGTTTCTGAGTGGTTGAGGTACTATCTGACTGAAGAGATCGACGATCTTCTATTTGAGTATCGTCAGAACTTGGTGCAGAGTCTCTAATGAAAACCTAAACCCTTCAATGTATAGAATCCACTAAACTACTCTTCTTGTCGTTCTGCTCACTGGCATATACTATGGGCGTTAGAAGCTAAGCAGCAGAATAACACGAGAGATACGCAAAAGTTAAAGTGTGGCTAGCTATATGATGGATGTAGATATATAATCCCTATAAGAAAGGCGTAACTTCAACAGATCAGGTGGGATCAAATGAGCTTTAGAGTTGCAATAGTCGGCGCGACCGGCCTGGTGGGAGGAGAGTTTCTCAGGATTCTTGAGGAGAGGAAGTTCCCCATGGACTCCCTCCGCCTCTACGCCTCGGATCGGTCCGCGGGCAAGCGCATCAGCTTCATGGGCGAAGAGTTGGTTGTGGAGGAGACGAGCGACGACTCCTTCGACAACATCGACATTGCCCTCTTCTCCGCGGGCGGCGACATCAGCAGGCGCTTCTCCCCGGTGGCGGCGAAGGCGGGCGCGGTCGCAATCGACAACAGCTCCGCCTTCAGGATGGACCCGGAGGTGCCCCTGGTTGTGCCGGAGGTCAACGCCGGCGACATCGATTCGCACAAGGGCATTATCGCCAATCCCAACTGCTCCACCATCCAGATGGTGGTGGCCCTTGACCCGCTGCACAGGGTGAACCCCATACAGCGCATCGTCGTGTCCACCTACCAGGCAGTGTCCGGCACAGGCGCGGCCGCCGTTGACGAGCTGCGGGAGCAGATCGCCGTTATCGCTGAGGGCAGGCAGGACGAGGTCGCGCCAAAGGCGTACCCGCACCAGATTGCCTACAACGCCCTGCCCTTTGTGGAGAGCTTCCTGGACAACGACTACACCACCGAGGAGTGGAAGATGGTCCAGGAGACCCGCAAGATTATGCACGAGCCGGAGATGCCGGTGTGCGCCACCTGCGTGCGCGTGCCCGTGTACACCAGCCACGGCGAGGCCGTGAACGTGGAGTTCAGCCGGCCCATGTCCGCCGAGGAGGCCAGGGAGATTTTGGCCTCCGCGCCCGGGGTCACGGTGCAGGACAACCCCGGCGACCAGCACTATCCGCTGCCCCTCTCGGCCGCGGGCACGGACGACGTGTTCGTAGGTCGCATCAGGAAGGACTTCTCCCACCCAAGCGGCCTGGCCATGTGGGTGGTGGCGGACAACCTGCGGAAGGGCGCGGCCCTGAACGCCGTACAGATAGCAGAGGCTATGGTCAGGCAGGAGATGCTTACACCAACCAAATAGGAGGTAGGTACTATGGTTAACGTGGGCAGACTCATTACGGCAATGGTTACGCCCTTTGATGGGCAGGGGCAAGTGGACTACGCCCAGGCTAAGCGTCTGGCTTCCTCCCTGCTGGAGTCCGGCAGCGATGGGCTGGTGGTCTCCGGCACCACCGGCGAGTCGCCCACCCTGACCACCGAGGAGAAGCTGAGGCTCTTCAGCGAAATCAAGTCCGAGCTTGGCGACCGCGGGGCCGTCGTTGCCGGCACGGGCAACTACAACACGGCGGAGAGCATCGAGCTGACCCGGGAGGCGGAGCGCGCGGGCGCCGACGCCTGCCTGCTGGTGGTGCCTTACTACAACAAGCCCACCCAGGAGGGCCTGTACCAGCACTTCAAGGCCATCGCGGAGAGCACCGCCCTGCCCTGCATCCTGTACAACGTGCCCAGCCGCACCATCACAAGCCTCTCCTGGGAGATCACCGTCAAGCTGGCCCAGGTGGACAACATAATTGGCGTCAAGGAGGCCAGCGGCGACTTCGACCAGATTGCCCGCATCATCTCCGGCGCGCCCAAAGACTTCCGCGTCTGGAGCGGCAACGACAACGACACCTTCGGCATCATGTCCCTCGGCGGCTACGGCGTAGTCAGCGTGGCCTCTCACCTGGTGGGACGCCAGATCAAGGGGATGATGGACAACGTCCTGGCCGGGAAGACCTCGGAGGCCGCGGCTGAGCACCTGCGGATGATGTCCATCTTCAAGGGCCTGTTCATAGTGTCCAACCCCATCCCCGTGAAGTACAGCCTGAACCACGTTGGCTTCCAGGTGGGCAAGCCCCGGCTGCCCCTCACGGAGCCGGACGAGAAGACGGCTGAGCAGCTTCAGGCCATGCTCAAGGACTATCGCATAGACATCCCCGTGCCGGCCGGGGCATAGGATTGGAAACGACTAGGGTTTTGCCAAGACCGCTTAAGGGAATGAAAGTGTACCCCCATCCTAACCTTCCCCCTTGGAGGGGGAAGGGACATTTCTCTCCCCCTTGAGGGGGAGAGTTAGAGAGGGGGTGTACCCTCATGCTCTCTGATTCCCTCACGACGTAGTCTAAAGTCGGCTGCCAAACGCCCATGAGTTACCCGCACAACTCCGTAATTGTTCGCGTCCACGAGATAGCGCTCAAGGGCAAGAACCGCCCCACGTTCTTCACGCAGCTTGCCCGCAACATCAAGGAGGCTCTGCGCGGGCTGCCGGTGAGCCGCGTCGGCAAGCGGCACATGGGCGTGGAGATAACCCTGCAGCCGGATACGCCCTGGGACGAGCTTTGCGAAAGGCTCGGCCAGGTGTTCGGCGTGGTCAAGTTCTACCGCTGCTACAAGCTGCCTCCCAACCTTGACGCTATCAGGGAGTTCATAGCGGAGGAGATTTCCAGGCTGAGCTTCAACTCCTTCCGCATCACGTCCAAGCGCGGCAACAAGTCCTTTCCATTGACCTCTCCACAGATAAACCACGACCTGGGCGCGCTGGTGCAGCATCTTACCGGCGCGGAGGTCAGTCTGAAGGACCCGGAGGTCAACGTCTTCGTGGAGATACTGCCGCGAGAGGCCCTGGTGTACTTCAAGGAGGAGCGCGGCCCTGGCGGGATGCCGGTGGGAGTCGGCGGCAGGGTGGTTGCGCTGCTGTCCGGCGGCATAGACTCGCCGGTGGCGGCGTGGCGGATGATGAAGCGCGGCTGCGAGGTCACCTTTGTCCACTTCCACAGCTTCCCCCTTGTGGACGGCACCTCCCGCGAGAAGGCCAGGGAGATAGTCGAACTTCTGAACAGGCACCAGTTCCGCTCCAGGCTGCTGCTTGTGCCCTTTGCAGACGTGCAGCGGGACATCATCCTCTCGGTGCCACCGGCGTACAGGGTGGTGGTCTACCGGCGGTTCATGGCCCGGATATCCCAGCGCATAGCACGGGAGCGCGGCGCAAAGGCCCTGGTCACTGGCGAAAGCCTGGGGCAGGTTGGCTCCCAGACCCTTGAGAACATGGTGACCGTCAGGAGCGTGCTCGATATGCCGATGTTCAGCCCCCTGATTGGGATGGACAAGCAGGAGATAGTGACCGAAGCCCGCGCCATCGGTACCTTCCCAATCTCCATTATCCCGGACGAGGACTGCTGCACCCTATTCGTCCCCCGTCACCCCACCACTCGCACCGTCCCCGAAGAAGTGGAGCGCCTGGAGTCCGCCCTGGACATCGACGCCCTGGTGGAGCGCGCGGCGGCCCAGGCCGAGGTCGTGGACTTCACAACCAGGGCCCCTTCTCCCAGGCGCGGCTCCCTGGTCGCCGGCTAGCGTGCTGTCGTTGCCAAATGGTGTAAACTAGAGGAAATGTACAGAGGCAGCAATGGGTCAAGGGATGATTGGTCGTACCGGGCCCAGAGCAGGGTGTTCCTGGCCAAGGCGTCCGAGAATATACAGAATGACGACCTGACCATGGCCTCGGAGAATGGCTGGGGAGCAGCGGCCCTGATCATGAAGGCTGTGGCAGAGGACCGGGGCTGGGAGCACTACGGCGAGAGGCTTCTGTACGACATCGCCGACCGGCTAATCGAGGAGGCCAATGACCAGGATCTGAGGCGCCTGTTTACGTCGGTAGACAAGCTGCACACCAACTTCTACGAGGACCAGCTCAGCCGGGAAGCCGTGGAGGACCTTCTCCGAGACGCAGCCCGCTTCGTCACCAGGATGGAACGTCTGCTGGATACGAGCCAGTCTGGCTCAGGATAGCCCCTTTGATGTGGTAAGATTGTACTAACATACGCTGAAGGAACCCTAGCCGTGACCATCAAAGACCTGAAAATCGTCACTCTGCCCGTGGAGGGGATGACCTGCGCCGCCTGCGTCTCACACGTGGGCAACGCCCTCAAAGAGGTGGACGGCGTAGTCTCCGCGGAGGTCAACCTGGCAATGGAGCAGGCCACCGTGGAGTTCGACCCTGAGCGGGCCGCCATCCCCGACCTGATAGAGGCCGTCGACGACTCCGGGTACAAGGCCGGGGTGGCGCGCATCACGCTGAACATCGGCGGGATGACGTGCGCCGCCTGCGTCTCACACGTGGGCAACGCCCTCCGTGAGGTGGACGGCGTGCTCACAGCCAGCGTCAACCTGGCCACGGAGCAAGCTACGGTGGAGTACGTCCCCGGGCCTGCCTCTCTGCCCGACATGAAGGCTATGGTCAGTGACGCAGGCTACTCCGTAGAGGGCGTAGATGATGAGGGAGCCGAAGGGGACGAGGAGCGCCTGGCCCGCACCCGCGAGGTCAGGTCGCTTGCCCGCAAGGTGACCATCGCAGGCGTGGTTGGTGCAGTGATAATGGTCGCCATGTACATCCCCCTTGAGACACTGCGGCTCACCTCCTTCCAGCTCAACTTCATCCTCTGGATACTGGCTACTCCTGTGCAATTCTGGATTGGGGCCACCTTCTACCAGAGCGCATGGGGCGCGCTGAAGCACCGCACCAGCAACATGAACACCCTCATCGCCATTGGCACCAGCGTTGCCTACGGCTACAGCGCGTTCCTCACCTTCTTTGAGGGCTACTTCGCTGACGCGCACCTGGTCCACGCCAACAGCGCGCTCAGCCACAGCACCGGTACCTATTTCGACGCCTCCGCCATCGTCATCTGCCTTGTGCTTCTGGGCCGCCTGCTGGAGGCCCGCGCCAAGGGCCAGACCTCAGAGGCCATTCGCAGGCTGATGGTCCTCCAGCCGAAGACCGCCAGGGTGGTGAGGGACGGCGTGGAAACCGATGTACCCATCGACGACGTCGCCCTCGGCGACATTCTGGTAGTGCGCCCGGGCGAGCGGATAGCCGTCGACGGCGAGGTGACTGAGGGCGCATCCGCTGTCGATGAGTCCATGCTCACCGGAGAGAGCCTGCCCGTGGAGAAGGGCGTCGGCTCTCCCGTTTACGGCGCGACCATGAACAAGGTGGGCAGCTTCCGGTTCCGCGCCACGAGGATTGGCAAGGACACCGCCCTTGCCAGCATCATCCGGCTGGTGCAGGAGGCCCAGGGCTCCCAGGCCCCCATCCAGCGTCTTGTGGACAAGGTGGCCAGCCGTTTTGTCCCCACCGTGCTGGCGATAGCCGCCGTCACCTTTGTGGGCTGGGTGGTCTGGGCCCCGGTGCCGCCGGTTGTGCCCATTGCCATTCTCAACCTAGTCGCCGTGCTGGTCATCGCCTGCCCCTGCGCCCTCGGCCTCGCCACTCCCACCGCCATAGTCGTGGGCATGGGCAAGGGCGCGGAGCGCGGCATCCTCATTCGCAACGCTGAGGCCCTGGAGCGCGCCTTCAAGCTCAACACTGTGGTGCTCGACAAGACCGGCACACTCACCCTGGGCAGGCCGGCTGTAACGGACGCGGTCTCTCTCGATGTGACTGACGACGACCTTCTGCGACTGGCGGCGTCCGCCGAGCGCGGCTCTGAGCACCCCCTGGGCAGGGCGCTGGTGGAAGCGGCCGGCGAGAGGTCGATCATCCTGGACGACGCCACCGACTTCCGCGCTCTGCCCGGGCACGGCGTCGAGGCCAGGGTCAATGGCTCGACGGTCGTCCTGGGCAATCCGTCGTTGATGAGCGAAAGAGGCGTATCTTTGGATAGCCTGGAGAGCCTTGGACGTGAGCTTTCGGCGCATGGCAAGACGCCCGTGTTCGTGGCTGTGGACGGCGCGGCGGCCGGCGTCATCGCCGTCGCAGACACCCTCAGGCCCGAGTCCCAAGAGGCCGTTGACGCCATGCACAGGCTGGGGCTGGAGGTCATCATGCTCACCGGCGACGACCGGCGCACGGCGGAGGCCATAGCCGCGCAGGTGGGCATAGACCGGGTCATTGCAGAGGTGCTGCCGGACCAGAAGGTGGACAAAATACGTGAGCTTCAGGAGGAGGGCAAGGTCGTGGCTATGGTTGGCGACGGCATCAACGACGCTCCCGCCCTGACCAGGGCCGATGTTGGCATTGCCCTGGGCACCGGCACGGACGTCGCCATCGCCGCCGCGGACGTGACCCTCATGCGCGGAGACCTTCGCGGCGTGCCACAGGCCATCGCCCTCTCAAAGGCCACCACCAGGACTATATGGCAGAACCTGTTCTGGGCCTTCGGCTACAACACAGTCCTCATTCCCGTGGCAGCCGGCCTGCTCTACGTACTTTTCCACCAGGTCCTCAGCACGGGCGTCCCGGACGGCCCTCTGCTGTACGTCCTGGGAGACTACGGCTTCCTCAACCCGGTCATGGCCGCGGGCGCAATGGCCCTGAGCTCCGTCTCCGTGGTCACCAACTCTCTGCGACTGCGCAAGATCCAGCTAAGGTAGCTCGTTTCTGCGAACAAGGAGGTCAATATGCTGCGAATACCCTTTCTGAGCGGCCGTGGCGACACGGAAACCGACCCGGTTTGCAAAATGGAGGTCGACGTCAAGAACCCGCGCGGCGGCACCCACGAGCACGAGGGGCATACCTACTACTTCTGCGCCCCCGGCTGTCGCGTGGCTTTCTCCAAGGAGCCGGAGGCGTACCTCTCCGGGGAGAAGAGCATTGAGATGTGAGACGCTTCAAGCCGGGCAGTTGAAGTGAACATTGAGCTTCTGTACTTCGAAGGATGTCCCCACTGGGAGACAACCCTGGAGGAGTTGCGCGACCTCCTGGCAGGGATGCGCGTGGACGACGAGGTCAATCTGATAGAGATAACCTCAAGGGAGGAGGCGGAGGACATGTGGTTTCCCGGCTCGCCCACCATACGCATCGACGACGAGGACATTGACCCTGAGATTCCGGAGGCCACTTTCAGCCTTGAGTGCCGCATCTACGACGTGGAAGGCGAGCCCTCCGAGACGCCCCCAAGGGAGTGGATAATCGCCGCCATAGAGGCGGCCGCGGGCTAGCCAGAAATGGTCTGAACAAGTCCAACCACTCCCGCGAAGGCGGGAGTCCACGCACCTCTGGATTCCTGCCTGCGCAGTAATGGTCTGAACTTCTTGCGATTCCGCACTGCGCCAGCTATCATGGATTCAAGGAGCCTGATGGCTAACACACTTCCTTCAATCAATGCCCATCCGCTTGTTGTCCTCGCGCCCCTGTTTCTTGCGGTGGTCATTCTCCTCGCGCCCCTGGCCGCCGGCTACGCCTGGGTATCGGGAGGCCACGCAGGAGAGAGCCACGTGCACCGTCACCACCTGCTGGAGAAGCTCGCTCCCAACTCCCATCACCACGCGGTGGCGCGCCAGTCCCAGGGCGACGCCGAGAGAGCGGAGGCAGGCGGCAGTGGCCTGAGCGTCATCCTGCACGGAGTCCCTGGCATAGCGCTGACGGCCGTGATGGCCCCGGCCTTCCTCCCCGATCTTGTCAGCTACTTTGAGATCGCTACGGCAGCTCTGCTCGCGGCTGCGATCGCCTCAGTAGTCCTCTCGTACCACGCTGTGCCGTTCCTGGTTAACGCCAACCGGCCTCAGACGCAGCCCAACCCCCCGGACAGACCCCCAGCGGCGTAGCTATAGGCCCCATCCATCCTTTCTTCTCTATTTGCGGGAAGGGCTACGCCCTTCTCCGGTTAGCTAGTTGGGATATGTAGTGACGCAACTGATCAGGTTCTTTTTCACAGCCGGCCTGGCGCTGCCCGTGTTGGCCCTGTGGCTCAGCATCGTTGCCTCCGTCGCGGAGGCCAACGGACGGACAACCTCCATACTGGAGACCACACAGGGCCCTTACCGGATTGACGTCAGGGTCTCTCCGCCCAATCCAAGGGTGGGCAGCCTGCACATGTCCGTCGTTCTGACCACCGCCGACGGCGGTGAGCCGGTGACCGACGCCTCGGTCAGCGTCAGAGCCGTAGGCCCTTTGCCGGAGTCGCTCATGCTGGGGCCTCTGGCCGCGTACGTCACTCCCCCAACCTACAACTGGTACGACCTGAACGTCCAGCTTCTCCAGGAAGGAGAATGGGGCTTCATGGTGGACATCGCCCAGGGGGATCAGCAGACTGTGCTGGAGTTCCCCCTGAGCGTGAGCTACGCAAGGGTGAACTGGGGAGTCATCATAGTGCTTTTATCAGCCATACCCCTACTGATTGCCGTTGCATGGTACCTGCGACAGGCCTCCCGCGGAGGCCCGTCGAGACGCAGAACGTAAACCGAACAAGGAATGAAAAATGAATCAAACTATGAATCGATTGCACCGGAGGCCAACGGTGTTGCTGGCCTCCCTGGCGGCGGCTCTTGTCCTGACCGCCCTCATCGTTGCTTGCGGCGGGGGTGAGCCGGAGGACGTTACCTTCAACCTGGAGATCAGAGAGGGCGCCCTCGTCCGTGAGGATACTACCCTGGAGGTGAAGCAGAACGACAAGATAACCATTGAGCTTAGCTCCAACGAGATGGTCAACTACCACCTGCACGGCTACGACCTTGAGGGGATGGTAGGACCGGATATGCCGGTCACCATCGCATTTGACGCCTACGCCACCGGCAGTTTCCCCTTCACCATCCACCCCGGCAGCGGCGGCCACACCCACGGGGCGGGCGAGGAGTCGTGCAAGGTGGAGCCTGCGGCCGGCGAAGCAATGCCGCAGATAGCCGTCAGCGCAAACCCCTCGGACCAGCCCCATCTCGTGGACGTGGCCGTTGAGACGCAGAACGTCGAACTGGCACCCGACGGCGACCACTGGCACCTGTCCGTAAACGGCCAGTCCGTGGGCATGTACGCAAACCCGCAGGTGACTTTCGACACCCGCCTCTACGAAAGCTCAGGGCAGTATGACATCATGGTATCCCTGAACAACGCCCAGCACTGCGACTACGGCATTCAGGCCATGACAACCGTTACAATGCAGGACGCCGGGAGCGCGACCGGCACAAGCAACATGGGAGATATGAAGATGGAACAGCCGGAGGAGATTGAGTTGGGCCGGTTGGTGGTGCAGCCCCGGTAGAACGGACGCCGGAACCGCAAAGAGGTAGCCAGACATGAGACAAATACACAGGCTGTCGGCGTTACTGCTCGTTGCAGCAGGGGCGCTGGCGGGCCAGCCTGTATACGCCCACGGCTTCGGGGAGCGGTACGACCTGCCCGTGCCATTGGGGTACTACATGGTCGGAGCGGGAGCGACGGTTGCCCTATCCTTCGTGGTGATAGGCGTGTTCGTTAGGGGCGCGCCGGGGTTGTACGGCTACTGGCGATACAACCTCTTCAGCCACAGGCCGCTGGCGGCGCTTCTCCAGAGCCGCTCCTTCGTCTTCGCGGCGCAGGCAATTGCCGTGTTCCTCTTCTTCTTGGTCGTCGCTGCGGGCATCTTTGGAGACCGGTCGCCCAGCGCCAACTTCGCCCCAACCTTCGTGTGGGTCATCTGGTGGGTGGGCCTGGGCTTCTTCGTGGCCCTGGTCGGCAACCTGTGGGCGCTCATGAACCCCTGGAGCATCCTATTCTGCTGGGCGGAGGCAGTCACAAGGCGATTCAGGCCGGACTCCAACCTGGACCTCGGCTTCGAGTACCCGGCCCGGCTCGGCGCCTGGCCCGCATTCGCCCTGTTCCTGGTCTTCGCCTGGCTGGAGAACGCCTTCCCCGGCGCCTCCGACCCGCTGAACATCGCCCTCCTGGTACTGGCCTACTCCCTGGTCACCTGGGCGGGGATGCTCCTCTTCGGCAGGCACGCGTGGCTGCGCTACGGGGAGGGCTTCTCCATCGTCTTCGGTTTTCTTGCGCGGTTTGCCCCCACAGAGGTCAGGGTAATCAGCGACGACGACGGCGCGGACTGCGAAGCGGCGTGCGGCCCCTCCGACGACGGCTGCGTCAACTGCTACGCCTGCTGGGAGCGCGCAGACCGCAGCGAACGCGAGCTCAACCTGCGACCCTGGGCCGTCGGCCTGGCCCGACGCGAGAACGTCACCACGGACATCCTGGTCTTCGTCGTCCTGGTGCTGGCGGCCGTGACCTTCGACGGCTTCAAGGCGACCCCCCTCTGGCTGGATATCAAGGTCGGCCTATGGGACGCTTGGTCGGCCCTCCTGGGCGCAGGGGAGTTCAGCTCCAACGCCCGCATCGCCGCCGACACCCTGGGCCTTGTCATCTTCCCCGCCATCTTCCTAGTGGCGTACCTCTTCTTCTCCCAGCTAATGGCCCGCGCCGCCGGAGACGACCTGACCCCCTCCGAGATAGCCCGCGTCTTCGTATACTCCCTGGTGCCCATAGCCCTGGCCTACAACATCGCCCACTTCTTCACCCTCCTGGCGATACAGGGGCAGCTCATCATACCTCTGGCATCGGACCCATTCGGCTTCGGATGGGACCTGTTCGGCACCGCCGGGTACAAGGTGAACATCGCCCTGGTCAACGCCAGGTTCGCGTGGGTTCTGAGCGTCATCGCCATAGTCCTGGGGCACATCATCGCCGTATATCTGTCCCACGTCATCGCCCTGCGCGCCATGCGTGACCACCGGTCGGCCATGCGCAGCCAATACCCCATGCTTGGCCTGATGGTGATGTACACCGTCATCAGCCTGTGGATTGTGGCCCAGCCCATTGTGGGACACGGCTAGCGGCGATTGACTACCTGGTCGAGTCGGTTTAGAATCGAAGAAGCAAGCTCAGAGGTGACGAGATGCCAGTCTACGAGTACGTTTGCGCAAGCTGCCGGAACCGCTTTGAGAAGCTGCGGCCCATGGCCGAAATGGACGACGAGGCCCCCTGCCCCGAATGCGGCAGCGAGACCTCCAGGGCGCTGTCCGTGTTCGCGGCGTTCATGACGGACAGCTATGGCAACACGCGGGCCAGTTTCAACCTTGGCGACGGCGGCGGTTGTGCTTGCGGCGCGGGCGGCGCGTGCTCAGCAATGGGCCACTAGCCGGTCTCGCCTCCCAACGCCTCCCGCCTGGACGCCCACCGCCTGACCACCCAGGCCAGTGCCCCCAAAAGTAGCGCCTGCAATATCACGCCCCCGGCCACAAAGATGGTGGCGTCCAGGAAGAACCCCTCCGTGAACAGCCGCGTCAGGTAGTTGTCCCTTGGGTCCAGCAGCCACAGGTCGTTGCTGAAGCTGATGACGTGGAACTGGTAGAAGAGGTAGTCGAACCCCACCAGCGACGCCAAGCCTGTCGCGGCCACCAGCCCGATGGTCAGAAGGCTCCCGGCCAGGACTCGCCCCGCCAGCCGCCGGAGGCCCCTGCCCCTTGAGGCCGTCAGCACAACGGCCATATACACGAGCATGTACAGGCCCGTGATCAGCTGTACGCTGTACACCCCCCGCACAAGGCCCTTTACGTCCCGCATGTGGAGCATCTCGTTCCGGTTGAAGAGGGGCCGCACCTCGCCGTCAAGGACCACGTTGACGTCCAGAAACTCCTCCGAGGAGTTGAAGTAGTCCCGTATCTCCGTGGCCACCGTCTTCAACTGGGCGCTGTTCAGGCCCGTTGTGCGCGTTACGTCGTACCGCTCAAAGCCGTAGGTGTAAAGCTGAACGCTGTTGAAAGCCAGCCGTACGTTGGTGGCTATCAGGAACACCGGAAGCGCCAGGATGAATGCCGCCGTCGCCAGCAGCCGGGCCAACGTCACGGCCAGGCGAATATAGCGCTCCCCTTCCGGGATGTTTCTCACGGCCTGCGCCTCTGCAAGGGATTTACCGTCAATGGTATGTGGACTGCTTCAGCCATCCCTATGACCGCTATCGCGGTCTTCCCTGATCAGGATGTGTGAGGGGGTCTGGGGAACATCGGCGGTCCACCGGCGCATTTTGTCTGACAGTTCCCGAAATGCTTTGAGCTTCTCGGCCATGTCGTCCTCAACAGCGCAGTCTGTGATCTGGTCTGCAACCTCGTCGTCTGGACGGTTCACATTTTCAGTACCCATGCCACACCTCAAGCTAACAACTCACGATATGATAGCAGATTACGGCTATGCCCTGGTCACTTGCCCGCCAGCTTGGGGCCTATCTCCGCCAAACGGCGGAGGACGCCCGGCTGCCCGATGCCTAGGAACAGCTTTACAATCCTCTCTACATCTTCCCGTCGCAACCGCATGTTGGGGTCATGCTGGCTAGAATCGCGTTTTCTACGCAGCTCTAGAAGAGCGGGGGGAAGTTTCCGAATTAAGAATTGCTGTTCCTCTTGGTTCAGTCCAGATGCTTGGACAATTGCCCTGAAGAACGGCCTCCTACAGACCCAAGAATAGTCGGAGAGTGTAGGCGAAAAGCCCTTTCTGCTGAGTTCGTCTTCCTTATTGACGAACTCCAATAGTTCCAGATTCACTTTTGCTTTCTGGAGCGGCTCCCATATAAAGGAATAACACATAGTCTCGGCGGCCACTTGTAAGTCATTCAGCACAGCGTCAAGAGCTATCCCTCTGGCCTCAGAAAACCAAAGATGGTCTGCATTGACTAAACGCTCTTGTGCCTTCTCGGGGATTAACTCCCATATTTCTCCGAAGAAGTACCTACCAAGGCGCTTCAAAGAGGCGTCTCTTTCATCTTGGCGCCTATGTTCACGATACTCCTTACCTGTTAGCTGACCCGCAGCCCATCCCCAGCCTCGCTGCCAATACAGTTGCCAGAGTTCCTCCTTGCCATCCTCGTCTAAGATTGCGGTACCCCACAAATCATCGTTAATGGGATAACCTAAAAAAGAGCATATATTGGCAATTGGCTGCCAGTTCTCACATTTTCCAGGTATCTTCAGCCCCTCGAAAGCATCTGCTACCCACTGGGGATTCAGACATTGTAAAGTGAAACCTCTAGCGACCTGATTACGAATTCGCCATTCAGCTTCTAAATGATCCTTGCCAAACGTTTCAAGAAGAAAATCTCTGTCAACGTTAACTAGTTCAGATATTTCCTGAAAAGATACTATCGCATCCGCTGCCATCTTGAACGCATCTTCATACTCCCCGTCATGGTATATGGTGCGAGAAATTGTATTGAGAGCCAGCGCTCTGACACCAAAGAGTGTTACGATGTCTCCTCTAGTGCTCGCCGCGTCTAAGTAAAATATGTTATCTACTCCTAGTAGATAGAGAACCCTGATCACTTCCTTCAGGGTTTGTGTAACATACTCGGAGAAGCCGTCCCTTCTCCAATGTCTCAGTGCTGAAGCAGCGCCCACATGTACGTACCGACTGCCTTCATTGAACTGTTCCATAGTAGTGCCATTTCGCCAATCATCAGTATCAGGCGAATAGGGAGGAATCCTGCACTCCTTCTCAAGCCTAGCTAGTTCTTCAAGAAACGAGTTCTCTATTTCGGGGGGAAGGTGAGGCGGATCCTCATCAAGACCACTGATGTTCCTCGCCTTTGAGCCATCAAGCGGCGCAGCAGTCGGACGCCATACTTCCCAGAACAGGTCAACTGGGCTTACCTCATAGTCAACACTGGTGGAGTTGCGCGCCTTAACAAACTGAGAAAGCTTAAAGAGATCTTGGCGAATGGCACCAGTGCCATCCTGTAGTAGAGATTGCCGGATGTTCTCTATGTGCTTGCCCCACAACTCTAAAGCATCCATATCAGTTACCCTTTCCAAAGACCCTCAGCTAAGCCCCTCTACTCCAGGTCTCCCCAGTTGTGGCCGGTCTTGAGCTCCACCTTGAGGGGCACAGCCAGCTCCAGGGCCGCGGGCATGAGGTCAAGCACCAGCGCCTTAAGGTCGTCCTTCTCATCTTGGGGCGTCTCAAAGATAAGCTCGTCGTGGACCTGGAGGATCATGCGGCTGCGCATACCAAGCTCCTGCATTCGGCGGTCAATGCTCACCATCGCCAGCTTGATGACGTCCGCGGCCGTGCCCTGGATTGGCATGTTCACCGCCATGCGCTCGGCGGCCTGCCGTATGTGGAAGTTGGACGACCCCATCTCCGGGAAGTACCGCCGCCGTCCGCAGACCGTCTCCAGATAGCCCGACTTCCTGGCCTGCGCCTTGGCGTCCTCCAGGTATATCTGGATGCCCGGGTACTTGGCAAAGTAGCTCTCGATGAACTTCGCTCCCTGGTCCGGGGCCAGGTCCGTCTGCTGCGATATGCCAAAGGCGCTCAGGCCGTAGATGACCCCAAAGTTCATCACCTTGGCCACCCGCCTCATCTCTGAGGTCACGGAGTCGATGGGCACGTTGTTCACCTGGGAGGCCGTGGCGGCGTGGATGTCCTCGTCCCGAAGGAAGGCGTCCAGCAGCCCCGGGTCCCTGGATAGGTGCGCCAGAATCCGAAGCTCAATCTGGGAGTAGTCGGCGGCCAGGAGCGTCCACTCCGGGGCGTCCTCCGCCACGAAAGCCCGCCGCACCTGCCTGCCAAGCTCCGTGCGCACGGGTATGTTCTGCAGGTTGGGGTCGTTGCTGGACATCCGGCCCGTCGCCGACCCCGTCTGGTTGTAGCTGGTATGGACGCGCCCGGTGAGGGGGTTGACCAGCTGGGGCAGGGAGTCCACGTAGGTCGACTTCAGCTTGGACAGCTCCCTGTACTCCAGAATGCCGTCCAGCACCACAAGCGAGCGCGGGTCTGCGGCCTCTACCCTGCCCTCGTTGATCATCATCTTGAGATTCTCCAGCGCGGCCGCGTCCGTGGAGTAGCCCGTCTTGGTGCGCCTGGTGTGAGGCAGCTTCATCTCATTGAACAGCACGTCCCCAAGCTGCTGGGTGGAGTTCAGGGTGAAGCGGTGCCCAACGGTGTCGAACACCTCCTGCTCCAGGCTGCCGAGACGCTCGCCCAGGTCTACGGCCATGTCCCGCAGGCGGCCCACGTCCAGGAAGACGCCGTTGCGCTGCATCCTCACCAGCACCGGCACAAGCGGCATCTCCATCCCGTCAAACACCTCCGCCAGCGACTCCTCAGTCTTGAGGGCCGGCTGGAAGACGTCCTTGAGTCGCTGGGTCATGTCGGCATCGGCGGCAGCGTAGTCGGACGCCTCTTGAACCGGGACCTGGGCCATCGTCTTCTGGTTGCGCCCCGTGCCAATGAGCGTCTCTATGGGCGTCATCTCGTGGTTCAGCCGGGTGAAGGCCAGGCTCTTGAGGCCCAGGGACTTCTCGCCCAGGAGGTGGGCCGCCACCATCGTATCGAAGTCCAGGTTGTTCACCTGAATGCCGTGCTTCGCCAGGACCGTCATATCGTAGTTGCCGTTGTGGGCCGTCTTGCCAATCGCCGGATCCTCAAACAGGGGCTTGAGGAGGTCGAGGGCCTTCTCGACGGGTATCTGGCCGCCCTCCTGGTGGCCCACGGGGATGTAGCAGGCCCTGCCCGAAGCCGCCGAGAGGGAGACGCCCACCAGGTCCGACGCCATTGGGTCCTTGCCGGTGGTCTCCACGTCAAAGGTGAAGCTGCCCGTGGCCCTCATCTCCGAAATGACGGCCTCAAGGTGATCGATGTCGTAGACGGTGGAGTATTCACCCTTCTCCGCAGCGACTATTTCCTCCTCCATGAGCACGCCCTGGGACGGCCGCCCCTCGCCGGCGACGCCCTCCGGCACCCGGGACACGATGCTCCTGAACTCCAGGTCTCGCAGGAGGTCGACCACCTGCTCCCGGTCGTAACGCCAGAAGCGGCAGGCTTCGGCGTCAAGAGTGACGGGCACGCTGGTCACGATGGTCGTAAGCTCCAGGCCCTGCCTCACCTCTGCCTCGTGGGACGCCAGTATTTTCTGTATCCTGGGAGGCGCCACGCTGTCTATGTCCGAGTAGATGCCCTGTATGCTGCCGAAGTCCTGTATCAGCTTGACGGCGGTCTTCCGCCCAACCCCCGGCGCTCCCGGTATGTTATCCGACGTGTCTCCCTCCAGCGCCTTGACGTCCGGCTGCTGGTCGGGGCCCAGGCCACCGTAACGCTCTCTGACTGCAACCTCGTCGTAGATGGCCCGGTCCTGTATCCCGCGGCTCAGGACCACTCGCACGGAAGGAGACACCAGTTGGAGGGTGTCGGTGTCGCCGGTGAGGATGATTGTCTCCATGCCCTGCTCCGTGGCCTGTCGGCAGAGGGTGCCCAGGATGTCGTCGGCTTCGAACTCCTCCTGCTCAAAGATGGGTATCTTGAAGACCTCCATCAGCCGCCGCACCCAGGGGAACTGCGCCCTTAGCCCGTCCGGCGTCTCCGGCCTCTGGGCTTTGTATTCGGGGTACTGCAAGTGCCGGAACGTAGGCGCGGACATGTCAAAGGCGATGGCGCAGTGGGTCGGCGCCCACTCCTGGATGGCCTTGATAAAGGTGTTGGCAAAGGCGTAGACGCCCCGCACGTCCTCGTTGGTCTTGCTCAGAGTCAGTGGCGTCTGAATGCCGTGCCAGGCCCTGTGCACCATGGCATGGCCGTCCATGAGCATCAGCAGCGGCGTCTCTCTCATCAGGGTTGGGCGATTTTCGTTGTCTCCGGTCATGGCTTGCTCCCCGTACAGGATGGGGCAATTATACCCCGTCAAGTGGCGCTAGCCAACGACGCCAAGCGCAACGACAGCGCTGAGCAGGACGACTATCCCCGTCATCTGAACGGCGCTGACCCGCTCCCGGAGGAACACCCAGGCCAGCACCAGCGTCACCACCGGGTACGACGCCGATATGGGAGCGATGAGCGATACGTCCTCCGTCTCTATGCCCAGGTTGTAGCTCACAAACCCCAGGGAGTCCAGCACCGCTGAGGCGACCACCATGAGTATCGCGCCGCGGGTGAACGTCGCTCCGACGGGGCGTTTGACGGAAAGGTAGGAGCCCAGGGCAACCGTAGCCACAAGCCGAACGGACGCGACGGCGATGAACGGGCCGACCTCCTCCACTATCGGCTTCCAGAGGGTGAAGGCGATTCCAAAGGTCAGCATTGCGGTAAGGCCGTACCAGACGCCCTCAAGGGACGCGCCGCTTCTGCCTCTCGCCGAGATGAGGACTATACCCGCCAGCACCAGGAGGATCAGGCTGCCTTTGGCCAGCCCTATGCTCTCATTGAATAGGATGGCCGCCAGCACGGTGGTCACGGCAAGCCAGCTAGCCGAAAGAGGGCTGACTATGGACACCATCCCCCGCTCCAGGCCCCGGTAGAACAGCACGTACCCCAGAGGGAAGAGAAGGCCGGAGGCGGTGGCCAGCAGGATGAAGTCGCCGCCGGTGACGGCCTCCAGCGACGGATAGCGGGACAGCCCCATCGCCAGGGGCGGGACTATGCCCACTCCAAGGACTACAATAGCCACTACCGGGCTGCCCAGGCGGATGGCGGCGTACCGCGCCAGTATGTCTCCCGTGCCCCAGGCGAACATACTGGCGAAGCCCCAGAGCAGAGGGTCAGCTATCGCCATTCATTGTTCCAATCTTCCTTTACTGGACTCCCGCTTCCGCAGACCTTCGCATAACTTCGTTGCATCAATCGGCAAAGATACCCACTCTGTCATTCCCGTGAAAACGGGAATCTAAAGGGCTTCTTCCAAGACAACGCAGAGTTGCAGACAGCGTCTCTAGATTCCTGCTTCCGCAGGAATGACAGAACGAGCAGGGGCGGTTCGCGAACCGCCCCCACGGAATCTGCGGTGTGCCTGTAACCCAATCCAGCCCTATGCGGACGGGCGGCGGGCGGCCTGCCCTTCCCTGGCCAGCGCCAGTATCTCCTCCGGCGTGAAGAAGGTGCGCCTCTGGCCCACCACGGTGTCCTGCTCGCTGTCGTAGGCGCCGTCGTAGGCCTCCTGGATCCTGTCGTACACGTACTTCACCACTTGGCTCACGTTGGTGTACGTGCCCTCCTCGCCCGTCTCCGCCTTCACCTGCTGGTTCAGCACAGACACAATGCCGTCCATGCCGGAGAGCGCCCCGATTCGGTTAAGCTCAACGGCCTCGTCTCCCACAAGCCCCGCGTCGAAGGGCAGGTATATCGGCCCGCCGCCGGCCTCGCCCTGACGCCGGATGCCCGTCTGGTGGATGCCAGCCTGGGTCGCAAAGACCTCCCCGATAATGGGCTGCTTGGGGGGAATGGTGCACACCTCGTTGGCCAGCAGGTCTCTTATCTCACCGAGAGCGCCCAGCTTGAAGCCCGGGTCTCCGTAGACGCGGATGTAGTTGGCCATCACCTGCTCAAGGGCCGTGTTGCCCGTCCTCTCACCAAGGCCCGCAAAGGCGACGTTGACCCGCTTGCAGCCGTAGCGGTAGGCGGCCATGCTGTTGGCAGTTGCCAGGCCGAAGTCGTTGTGGCCGTGGAACTCAAGCTCAGCCCCCGTCTCCCGGATGATGGTGGAGATGAGCCTGGGAATGCCGACCGGCAGCGGCGCGTAGGGGTCGGGAGACCCCCACCCGATGGTGTCGCAGATGCGGAACTTGGCCCACCCCTTTGTCTCGTCAAGCACCCGCTGGATGAAGGGTATGACAAAGCCATAGATGTCCGCCTTGGTGGTGTCCTCCAGGTGAATCCGGGGTCGGATATCGTTCTCGCAGGCCGTCATGATGGGCGCAAGGTACTTCTCCGCGGCATCCGCCTTGCTCCGGTGATTCAGCTTGTCGAAGATGTGGTGATCGGAGCTGGACGCCAGCATCCCCGTCTCCTTGATGGCGCCCCGGGACACGTTCACCAGGTCCTTGATGTCCTTGGGAATGGCCCTTGTCCACGTGGTCACCTGGGGGAACTGGTACTCCCTCTCCAGGAGCCGCTCCAGCGCCCACAGGTCCCTGTTCTGGTATATGAACACCTCTATCTGCTCGATGCGGCCGGTATCATTGTCCAGCTCGTGCAGCAGGTCGAAGTACTTCAACCGCGCCTCCGACGGGAAGAGGGCGAAGTGGGGGTCCTGCGCCCCGTCCCTCAGGGTGGTGTCCGTGATGAGCTTTGGATGGGTCTTGTCCGTCTCCGGAACGACCGCAGCCGCCTCATCCTCCAGGGCCACCGGGGGAAACTTGCCGTCGTAGTAGTAGTAGACCGTTTCCGGGTTTATGTGATTCTCCGCCATTACATCCCCTTCTCGTCGCGCCCTCGCACGACGCTACAACCGTTCTCTATTCTGCTCGCGCCCTGCACGGGCGTCGCTCTCTCCTAATCATCTTCCAGGGTGGACGTGTCGCCCTCAGGAAGGCCAAGCTCCCTGGCCTTGAGCAGCCGGCGCATTATCTTCCCGCTGCGGGTCTTGGGCAGCGAGTCCAGGAACTCTATCTCCCGCGGGGCGACCGCTGCCGCCAGCTTCCCCCGAACGAAGCGCATTATCTCGTTGCGCAGCTCGTCCGAGGGCTGGCTGCCCTCGTGGAGGGACACGAACGCCTTGACCACCTCCATAGCCACCGGGTCCGGCTTGCCGATGACCCCGGCCTCGGCCACGGCCGGGTGCTCTATCAGGGCGCTCTCCACCTCGAAAGGCCCCACAAGGTGGCCGGCGGTGTTTATGACGTCGTCTGCGCGGCCCACGAACCAGAAGTAGCCGTCCTCGTCCATGCGCGCCCGGTCTCCCGTGACGTACCACCCGTTCTTGAACTTGGAGTCGTACATCTCCTGGTTGCGCCAGTAGCCGCGGAACATGGAGGGCCAGCCCGGCCGCACGCACAGGTCGCCCTCTTCGCCGGGCTCCACCTTGTTGCCGGCGTCGTCCACAATGGCCGCCTCAATGCCGGGAATGGGTCGGCCCATGGAGCCGGGCCTGATGTCCATCGACGGGTAGTTGGCGATGAGGATCGCTCCCGTCTCGGTCTGCCACCAGTTGTCGTGGAAGGGCAGCCCCAGCACGTTGACCCCCCACATCACCGCCTCCGGGTTCAGCGGCTCCCCCACGGAGCACGTGTAGCGCAGGGTCGAGAGGTCGTATCGCTTCGGGATCTCATCCCCCGCTTTCATAAGCATGCGAATGGCGGTGGGAGCCGTGTACCAAACCGTGACGCCGTACTTCTGGATGACCTGGTACCAGGCGCTGGCGCGGAAGCCGCCCTCATAGATGACCTGGCTGATGCCGTTGGTCCAGGGCGCGGACATGCCGTAGGAGGTGCCGGTCACCCAGCCGGGATCTGCCGTGCACCAGTAGACGTCCTCGTCGTGGAGGTCAAGCGCCCAACGCCCCGTGGCCAGGTGCTGGAGCGCGGCCATGTGCGCGTGAACGGCCCCCTTGGGCTTGCCCGTGGTGCCCGACGTGTAGTGCATAATGGAGTAGTCCTCCTCCGTGGTGGGCTCGATCCGGAAGTCGGGCGAAGCGGAGGCCATCTCCTCCTCGTAGCTGATGTCGCCCGGAGCCAGGGACTCCGAGGAGCGACCGTTCTTGTTGACGACTATGATGTGCTTGAGATCGGGCAGGTCGCCGATAATGCCGCTGACTCTGCCGCGAAGCTCCGGCGTGACGATGAGGGCCTTCGCCCCGCTGTCCTCCAGTCGATCCTTGACCGGGTCCGGCCCAAAGGCCGAGAATAGAGGCCCGGCGATGGCGCCCACCTTCAGGATGCCGAAGAAGGCCACGTACAGCTCCGGGACGCGTCCCATGAAGATGAACACCCTGTCGCCCTTCTCCACGCCCAGCCTCTTCAGGACGTTGGCGAACCTGTCGGTAAGCTCCTTGAACTGGGCGAAGGTGTACTGCTCCTCCTCGCCATTGGCGCCCTCCCAGTACATGGCAACCTTGTCCCGCTTGTGGCTCGCGGCGTGCCTGTCGATGGCCTCATAGGCCAGGTTGAGGCCGCCGCCAGGCAGGCCGTCGAGATTGCTCCTGAACTCCTGCCAGCTGAAGCCGCTCAGAGAGTCCTGGTACTCCCCAATGTTGGGACGCACCTCTATGTCTTCAAGTTTGGGTTTGGCGATTATTGGATAGTCCATGGAGCCTCCTCTCGCGAAAGGCGGGGCTTCTGTGGTATCACTTACATATTATAGGATTGGCCGATATGCACACAATCCCCACGCCTGAGCCGCGCCTGCTGTACCAGGGCGGGCCGCAACGCTACAATGTAGGCACAGGTGCCCGCTCATCCTGAGCATGTCGAAGGAAATGAGCGGGCGAGCAGAGACGCCGCTCAAATGGTTCGACAAGCTCACCATGAGCGGCTGCGAATCTATCCCGCCACAAGCCGAGCACAACCAACAATGAAACTCAGCCCGGACCTCCAACAGGGTATCTTCATAGACAGACCCAACCGCTTCGCCGCCCTGGTGGAGGTGGACGGGGCACAGGTGATGGCCCACGTGCCCAACTCCGGGCGTATGGGGGAACTGTTCACCAATGGCGTCACCGTGTTCCTGACTCCCAGGAACGGCGCGGGGCGCAAGACGGCCTTCGACCTGTCGCTGGTGCGGCTGGAAGACGCCCTGGTCTCCTCAGACGCCCGGCTGCCCTCGGCGCTGGTGGACGAGGCCATCTGCGACGGGCGGCTTGAGCAGTTCGCGTCCTTTACTTGGAGGCGCAGGGAGGCGACCTTCTCCCACAGCCGCCTGGACATTGTGCTGGGCAACGGCGGGCTGTGCTACGTGGAGGTCAAGTCCGTGACCCTGGTGGAGGACGGCGTTGGCCTCTTCCCGGACGCCCCCACGACCCGGGGCGCGCGGCACCTGGAGGCGCTGATGGAGGCCAAAGGCCAGGGGCACAGAGCCGCCGTGGTATTTGTTGTGCAGCGACAGGATGTCCGCGCCTTCGCGCCCAACGTCCCGGCAGACCCGCTCTTCGCTGAGACGCTGCTCAGGGCCCGCGCCGCCGGAGTCGAGGTGTACGCCTACCGCTGCCGGGTATCCTTGGAGGAGGTGGTCTTGACTGACCCGCTTCCCGTGCAGATGGAGGAGGCCTAGCGCCTTGGACGCGACACTCAGAGCTAGGCTGATGGACATCTACCACAGGCTGTTCCGGCGCTACGGGCCACAGCGCTGGTGGCCCGGGGACACCGCCTTTGAGGTCATCATCGGGGCCATTCTAACCCAGTCTGCCTCCTGGACAAACGTGGACAAGGCGCTGGATAACCTGAAGGCACTAAACCTCCTGGAGCCTGCCGCCCTGAGAGCCATCCCCCTGGAGGAGCTGGCGGCGCTCATTCGTCCATCGGTCTACTTCAACGCAAAGGCACGGAAGCTCAAGGCCTTCGTGGAGCATCTGGGCGAACGCTACAACGATGACCTTGAGGCGATGTTCCGGCAGGACGTAAGCGTCCTCCGCCCGGAGCTTCTGGCCATCTACGGCATCGGAGAGGAGACGGCCGACGACATCCTGCTGTACGCCGCGGGCAAGCCCGTCTTCGTCATGGACGCCTACACTCGGCGCATACTGGAACGGCTGGGCATCACCCCCGCGCAGGACAGGTACGCCTCCTACCAGGCCCTTTTCATGGACAACCTACCCCAAGACGCTGAGCTGTTCAACGAGTATCACGCTCTGCTGGACCGTCACGGAGTGGAGGCGTGCCGGAAGAGAGAGCCTCTGTGCGCCGAATGCTGCCTGCTGGACGTGTGCCCCACCGGCGCGCTGAGGGTCGCTGAGCAGAGACGGCCCGCCTTGTAGAGAGCCTTGGCACTCCTCTATCGATAGGGTATAGTTTGACACAGAATGGTTGTCGCAGCAGAAGACCTTCGAGTTACCTATGGTTGGTGCGCGCGCTTCGTCACCCCTGCGAAAGCAGGGGTCTAGGATACCCGATATAGAAGGAAATAGATTCCCGCTTTCGCGGGAATGACGAGAAACGTACCTCCTTCTGGATAACACCTTAGTTACTCAAAGGTCTCCAGTAGAAGGAGAAAAGCGGTAGATGGATCTCTTCGGTATAGGCCCCCTGGAGGTGCTGATAATACTGCTCATCGCCTATCTGGTGCTGGGCCCGGCCCGAATGGTGGATATCGCGCGCTCCCTCAACAGCTTCGTGCGCGAGGTGAGGCAGGCCACCAGCGAGCTGCCCGACCTGCTGGCCCTTGAGGAGGCGTCAAAGGAGCCGCAGCGACAAGACGGCAACACGCAGGGGGCCAAGCCTGCCGCCGCCGACCAGGAGGAGGACGGGCCCGTTGCAAGATAGGGAGCTCTCTCTGACGGGTCACCTCCTGGAGCTGCGACGCAGGCTAATAATATCCGCCGCGGCCCTGGTGATGGGCACGGGCGTGGCTTTCGCCTTCCACCGGATGATCTTCAACCTGCTCATGGTGCCGGCCCAGGGCTTCGAGTCCCTCAGGGACCAGAAGCTGATCTTCACCCAGGTTACGGAGATGATAGGCATCACCATGAAGGTCTCCCTCATGGGCGGCCTTGTCCTAGCCTTCCCCGTCATCCTCTTCCAGGTGGTGATGTTTGTGGCCCCGGGCCTGACGCCCAGGGAAAAGCGCTATCTTTACGCCCTCTTTCCCGGAGCGATACTCTCATTTGTGGCCGGCGCGGCCTTCGGGTACTACGTTCTGCTGCCCCCGGCCCTCAACTTCCTGCTGGAGTTCGGGTCCGACATAGCCACGCCCATGATAAGGGTCGGGAACTACATCAACCTGGTTGTTACTCTGCTATTCTGGCTGGGCGTGGCCTTCGAGACTCCTCTGGTAATCTTCTTCCTGAGCAAGATAGGGCTGGTCACGCCCAAGTCCCTGGCCCGCCAGCGGCGCGTTGCCATAGTGCTGGCATTCATACTTGGCGCGCTCATCACCCCCACCTTCGACCCCGTCAACCAGAGCCTTGTGGCCCTGCCCATCATCCTCCTGTACGAGCTTGGCATCCTGCTGTCGAGGGTGGCCCGCTGGGGAAGCAAGTCCAGCGTGGAGATGGCCCCCTCGGAGTCCTCCGGCGGCTGAGCACGCCCAAAAGAAAACGCCCCGCCGAATGACGGGGCGCATCGTGTACACTGAACTACAGCTAACCGGGGCCTACGCCTTGCCCTTGCCCTTCCTGCCGCTCGGCTTGGCGTCCACCACAACCTCGTCCTCGTCCTGGCCGGACTGCCCCTTGCGGAACTCTTTGATGCCCTTGCCTAGGGCGGAGCCAATCTCGGGCAGGCGGCCCGCGCCGAATATGATCAGGATGATGAACAGTATGATTACCAGCTCTGTAGGTCCTATTCTAGGCATACCCTTCTCTCCTCGCAGGCTCCCCGGATTTGGCAACAATATTATATCCCATAGACGCCGTAGTCAATACAGCAAGGGGCGCGGGTATTCTCTGTGTTGGTAATACCAACCCTGGTTGTAGTACCACTTCTTTCCCGCTCATGGTGAGCTTGTCGAACCAGAGCGGGAAGGCAGCGGGCGTAGTTGACACCGCTCATACTTCGACAAGCTCAGTATGAGCGGTGTCGTTCACTATAACCAACGCCTTTAGAGAGTACCCGGGCTGGGCGCCTCCCGGCTTGTGGGACTTATCTTCCTTCTAGTGAAATCTGTAATCGTTTGATGAAAGAATTAGTAAGAACCCTGCCAGAAATGTGTGAACATATGGCCTTGTTTCGACATTGGCAGGAGCCTAGAATTGTGTCTGTATCACACCAAAGCGGCGAGTTAGACACGCCCCAAGGAGGCATAGTATGGACTTGCGCACCGTCAGCAAAATCGCAGTGGGTTTCGCCATTCTTATAGGGATAGGCATGATAGTCCTGGGGGCAATCTTCATCTCGTTGGGGTACGACGCCAGGAGCGACATACGTGCGGCCCTGCTCAAGGAGAAGGTCATCACCGGCCAGGGAGCCGCCATCCCGGGAGTCCTGGTAGAGGACGTGGAGACGGCAAAGGCCCAGCAGGACTACATTGAGGAGCACACCTTCGGCAGATTCGGGCCGTACTCAGGCATGGAGCGCGACGATCCAAACCGCGACGTGTACATCAAGGGCCTGACCCTGAGAAACGCCCTGAACCTGGCGGTAGTCGGCTTTGGCGTCACTGACCTCGCTATTGGCGTCGGCTGGGTTACCGTGATGCTGGGGCTGATGATAGTCGCTCTCGCTATCCCCATGCACCTGCTCATGATGAAGGTGTTTCGACCGGACCCCTACTCTTACTGAGGCCATCCTGACCCTCCCATTGACGGATGCGCCGGGTATCGAGCAAGTTCCGCGAGACGCAGGCAGTACCCACCACCTGAGCAGAGAGGGAGGCCCGCACGTGCGGGCCTCCCTCTAACCCTCTACCTTTCAGTCTCCCCTGCCCCCGTCATACAGGGGTGAAGACCTTTGCGTAAAGCTATCTGTCGCTCTGCAAATCCTGGATTCTCTCCGTCCTGACCACCAGGTCCGTAAACTCCGCAAAGTCTATCTCCTCCGGCAGCAACCGCCTTATGCGCAGTGCCTCCGAGATTACGTCCGCCATGCTTCCCTCCTGCGCCCAGTAGCTCTCCCGGAGTATCTCGGCGTACTCCGCAACCACCGCCGCCATCTGGAACCTGGCGGAAGCCCCCTCCAGGCTAGCGGCAAGGTCGCCCCGACTGAACTCCCTGGATATCTCCGTGACATCTCCGTTGTCCGGGTCTTCATAGCGCACCCGCACGGTGCTCAGCAGGCCGCTGGAGTCGTCCTTGAGCTTCAGCTCGTACAGGGCCGTGACGCTGTGGTCAGCGCCGATCTCTCCCGCGTCCACCGCATCGTTGCGAAAATCCTGGTCGTCCACCCGGCGGTTCTCGTATCCCAGCAGCCTGTAGCGGCTGACCACGTCCGGGTTGAAGTCCACCTGGATCTTGCCCTGCTTGGCAATGACCTGGAGCGTCCCCGTGAGGTTCTCCACGAATATCCTGCGGGCCTCGGCCAGAGTGTCCACGTAGTAGTAGGCACCGTCGCCGTCGTTGGCCAGCTGCTCCATCAGGATGTCGTTGTAGTTGCCCATGCCAAAGCCCACCGTGGTCAGGGTTACCCCCTGCTCAACCTGCTGCCTGATCTGCCTCAGAATCGAGTCCGCCCCGGTGTTTCCAACGTTGCCGACGCCATCGGACAGGACTATGACACGGGTAATCCGACCAGGCTCCGTCTCGCCGGAAGCCATGCGGTACGCCAGCCGCAGGCCGTCCTCGACCCACGTGGAACCCTCCGAGTAGAGCGAGTCTATCGCCCCAACGATCCTTGTCTTGTCCTCGCCGCTGGTTGGCTCAAGCAGCACGGAGCCGTAGGACCCGTAGGTCACTATGCCCACCCTGTCCGTATCCCGAAGCTCGTCCACAAGGAGCCTGAGGGACTGCTTGACCAGCCCCAGGCGGTCCTCGCGGCCCATGGAGCCGGACACGTCAATGGTGAAAATGAGGGTGGCGTCCTTCCGCTCCTCGCTGCTGACCGACTTCCCCTGCAGGCCGACGCGCATGAGCCAGTGGTTCTCCCCGCCGAAGGGCGAGGGCGAGCCCTCAACGTGAATGGCGAACGCGCCCTCCTCCGGCCGCTCGTAACCCTGGTCGAAGAAGTTCACGAACTCCTCGACGCGAACGGAGTCGGGGTCCGGCAGGTTGCCGTCCTGCACAAAGCGCCGGGCCACCGTGTAGGAGGCCGTGTCCACGTCCATCGCAAAGGTGGACAGGTGGTCGTCCTCAGTGTCTATGAAGGGGTTGACCCCGTAGTGCTGGAAGAAAGTGAGGTCGTACGGGGCGTCGTTGACCGTGGCTGAGCCTCCTATGGTGTTGAAGCCCTCTGCATCCGCCTGGGCCTGCGCCAACTGGGCCGGCTCCGCCATCATCGCGGCTGGGGTTGCTGTAGGCATTCTCGCCGTCAATGGTGTCGCCATCGCTGGCGTCGTGGGCACCGGGGCTGCTGTAGCCCGTGATTCCATAGCCGCAGGCGTGGGTTGCGTAAACGTCCTCGTCGGGGTCGGATACTCCTCTGCAGCGCACGCCGCCGCCACCAGCAGCAAGACCATCCCAAGGGTTATGCCGGTTATCCTGATAATGCGTTCCATCTCATTGCCTCCTTTCTTTCTGTCCGTTGTGGACGCCTCCAGTGTGACAATGAGCGTGTACAATCCAGACTACAATTGTGTACCATTCGCTGTGTATTGCATATCAGGGATGTAACACTTGTCAACTTTTGCCGAGCTTCTCACAGAATACATGGCCCGAATCGGAATCGGGGACGCCGAGATGGCGCGCCGAATCGGGGTGAGCCGCCTGACCCTCATCAGGTGGAAGGAGGGTGTGACCGGCAGGCCGCGCTACCGGGAGGACGTTGTCCGATGCGCCGAGCTTCTCCGATTGACGCCCACCGAGACGGACGGCCTGCTCCTGGCCGCCGGCTTTTCGCCTGAAACAGCCCCGGACATTGACGACGCTCCCCTGGCCGATGAGCCGGTAGGGTCGGCAGCGACCGGGCAGGTCGAGGAAGCTCCCAGGACTCCTTCAATGCTCCAGAAAAGGGGGAGGCTCCTGCTCATCGCGGTCGCGGCCGTCGTGACCATCGCGCTGATAGCCATCATAGCGGCGGGCAGTCTGCTCAGTGACTCCTCGAATCCGACAGCCACGCCCACCGACTCCCCACATCCAACGGCCACCCCCGCTGAGCCACGTCCTTCCGCCACTCCCACCCTATCGCCGTACCCTATTGCCGCGCCAGGTGAGTCGCTCATACTGGTCGCTCCCTTCGTCAACTACACGGCCGGGCAGCAGGGGTTCAACGTCAGAGGGCGGCTCAAGGACGAGATTGACCGGCAGATCAGGGAGGCAGGCCTGGTGAGCGCGAGGACCGCCGAGTGGCCCGATGAGATTGAGGGCGAGACGCTGGCCCTGGAGGCGGCGCAGCGCTCCGGGGCCGCCATTGTCATCTGGGGAGAGTACGACAGCGGGCGGGTCAGGGCCATCCTCACGGTCCCGGAGGCTCAGAGTGAGGCCCGCGATCAGAGGATTGTTGACATTGCCTCATCACCCGCCGAGCTGCCGGCTACAATCAACCTGGGCCTGGCAGACGAGGTCCGCTCCATTGCGCTGTTGACCCTTGGCCAGCTCTACCTGGAGCAGGATGAGTACGACGCGGCCAAGACCGTCTTCATTCAGGCCCTGGCCCAGCCGCCCGTCGACCCGGGCGCGCTGGCAAGCCTCTGGTACCGCCTGGGGCTCGCCTACCAGGGCGGCGAACTGGCTGACCTGGATGAGGCAATTGTCCTCTTCACCAAGGCGCTGGAGGTGTATCCCACCTCGGTGGATGTATACAACAGCCGTGGCCTCGCCTACCTGGCCCGCGGCAGGGACGGTGACGCAGACCTGGCGATTGCAGACCTGACCCAGGCGATGGCGATCACACCACAGAGCGTCGCCGCGCACGTCAACCGCGCCGTGGCCTACATGGAGCGCGGGAGCCCGGCCGACCTGCGAAAGGCCCTTACCGACCTGAACCGGGCCCTGGCGCTCGACCCGGAGTCCGCCGGCGCGCTGGTCAACCGGGCCGCCGTCTACGTGCGATTGAACACGCCGGGAGACATTGAGCGCGCCTTCAACGACCTGTGGTGGGCCATCGATATCCAGCCGGACCTGGCCACGGCCTACGCAAACCTCGGCAACGCCTACCTGCAACGCGGCCTGGACGGAGACCTGGAGCGCGCCCTGGAGGAGTACACCCGGGCCATTGAGCTTGACCCTGGCTCGCCTATGGCGTACTTCAACAGGGGCCTGGTCTACTCCGACATCGGAGACCTGGACAGCTCCATCGCCGACCTGCGGCGCGCCCAGGAGCTGAACCCACGGGACTTCAGCTTCAATAACACCCTCTGCTGGCAGCTGGGTGTGTACGGCCAGCCGGAGGCTGCCCTGCCCTACTGCGAGCTGGCGTTGCAGCGGGACCCGGATAGCGTGGCACTGGACAGCCGCGGCCTTGTTTACGCCGTCATGGGCCGTTACTCAGAGGCGGTTGAAGACTTCCGGGCGTTCCTCGCCTGGACAAGCGAGTCTACAAAAGAGGGGTGCGAAGACTACTACAGCGCCAGCCGCCTGGCCTGGATAGAAATGCTGGAGGCGGGCCAAAGCCCCTTTGACGATGAGATCCTGCATGACCTGCGCGTCAGGCCGGCCAGGGCCGGCGGCGACTCCTGTTAGCACACCGGCCACATAGTCATGACTATGGTCGTGACTATGGTATAATGGGGCAAATCACCAACGCAGGACACCGCAATGACAACCGACAGCAACGGAACAATCGGGCCCAGGACAATCAAGGCCTCTGAGTTTAAGGCCAAGTGCCTTCAGCTTATGGATGAGGTCGCGGAAAGCGGCGACGAGATAGTCATCACCAAGAACGGCAAACCGGTCTCGCGGCTGGTGCCGTATCGGGAGAAGCCAAAGTCCTGGTTTGGGCGTGACCGGGACATCATCCAGATTCACGGCGACATCGGCGAACCCATAGACGTGGAGTGGGAGGCCATGTCTGACTCGGGTGGGCTAGTTTAACCGTGATCCTGCTGGATACCCAAGTCCTGGTCTGGACGCGGTTCGGAGACAGAAGACTTGGAACGCGTGCTCGCAGAGAGATAGATGAAGCGGCGCAAGAGACTAATGTCGCCGTATCCGCTATCTCCTTCTGGGAGATAGCCATGCTGCACCAGAAAGGCAGGCTGACTCTTCTGAATGACGTGGCCGCATGGCGCGATGCGCTCATCAGAGACGGGCTGGCGGAGATCCCCGTCGATGGCGCGATTGGCATCCGGGCCAATGAGCTTGCCGACTTCCACTCCGATCCGGCAGACCGCCTGATAGTTGCCACCGCTCTGGGCGGGCACAGGCTAGTGACCGCCGATCGGCGTATCCTCGACT
Source organism: Dehalococcoidia bacterium (assembly GCA_034422115.1). GTDB lineage: Bacteria > Chloroflexota > Dehalococcoidia > Lucifugimonadales > UBA2985 > DAOUJW01. The sequence goes on from DAOUJW010000009.1 coordinate 163,383, forward strand.
GGCCCGGAAACCTGGACCGTCTGGACGCTACGCAATAGTTAGCCTTACGCCGCGTCGGTTATACTAAGTGGCAAACCTAAAAAGGAGCGCATCTCATGACGTCTGAGAATAGAGCCATCCTCTTCGAGAAGCAGGGAAACGTCTGCATAATCACCCACAACCGGCCTGAGGCCATGAACGCCCACAACTACCAGGCCACCTACGAGGAGGCCGAGGCCTATAAGGAGTTCGAGCGGGACCCGGGGCTGAGGGTTGCCATTGTCACCGGCACAGGTGACAGGGCCTTCTCCGCAGGCGGCGACCTGAAGGAGCGCGCCCTGGACTACGAGAGCTTCCTGAAGCGGGGCCGCGTCCACAACCCACTGAACACCCTGAACAAGCCTGTGATCGCAGCCGTCAACGGCCTCGCCCACGGCGGGGGCTTCGAGGAGGCGCTGGGCTGCGACATCATAGTCGCCGCGGAGCACGCGGAGTTCCGCCTGCCGGAGCCATTGCGGGGAATCGTGCCCGGCGCAGGCATCCACCACCTTCCCCGCGTTATGCCCTTCAAGCAGGCCATGTCCTACCTTCTGACGTGCAAGCCCATCACCGCGCCGGAGGCCCTCAAGTGGGGAATCGCCAGCGAAGTTGTGCCCAGAGGCGAGCTCATGGACTGCGCCATGCGGTGGGCCAACGACATCCTGGAGTCCGCGCCCCTGGCCGTCTGGAGCATCAAGCACTACGTGAGGCAGGGGATGAACATGACCATAGACGCGGCTATGGAGATGAACAGCAGCAGGTGGGTCATGGGGTCAGAGGACGCCATCGAGGGGCCAAAGGCCTTTGTGGAGAAGCGCAAGCCAGCCTGGAAGGGTCAGTAGGCGCCCGGCGCGGCCCCGCGCCTTGACACCCACGCCTCCCTTGAAGTAGATTAGGAGTGGTCAGGTGCGCCTGGCACAGGCGCTGTTACGCGCCATTGAACTGGAGAGAACACCCGAATCGACTCGACAGGAGGGACGGAGCTATGGACTTTGACATCCAGTACACCACAGAGCAGGAGGAGTTCCGCAAGGAGGTCCGAGCCTGGCTGGAACAGAACGCCAAGGTCCCTGAGGAGCTTGGCCCCATCCCCCTGGAGTCCGGCGCAGTCAGCCGGGAGATGTGGGAGTGGGGCAAGGAGTTCAGGCGCAAGCTGGGCGCAAAGGGCTGGCTCTTCCCCCTGTGGGACGAGCAGTACGGCGGCGGCGGCCTGACCCCGGACCAGAACTTCATCATCCAGGAGGAGATGGAGAACATAGACGTCCCCAGGATCTACTCCAACAACTTCGCCATGCCCGCCCTCTTCGTGTACGGCACGGAGGAGCAGAAGCAGCGCTTCCTGCGGCCCCTGTGCGCCGGCGAGGTCATCTGCTGGCAGGGCTTCACGGAGCCGGAGGGCGGTTCCGACCTGGCCTCTCTCAAGACCAGGGCCGTAAAGGACGGCGATGACTTCATCATCACCGGCCAGAAGATGTGGATCGGCGGCCAGTACGAGGCCGACTTCATCTGGACGCCGGCGGTCACCGACCCCGACGCGCCTCGGCACCAGAACTTGGGCGCATTCATGATTCCCGCAGACCTGCCCGGCATCACCATCCACGAGCTGAACCTGATGGTGAAGGACCGGAAGCGGTTGGTATCCTTCGACGGGGTGCGGGTGCCGCGCGAGTACCTGGTGGGCGATGAGACCCAGGGATGGCGCGTGATCTCGGCCAGCCTGGAGATCGAGCACGGCGCGGCGGGCGCAGTCCGGGAGAGGGACTCACTGCTGGAGGACATAATCCAGTACACCAAGGACACCGTGCGCAACGGCCAACCCCTGAGCAAGGACGCCTTCACTCAGCAGGCCATGGCCAACAACGTCATAGAGTCCAACATTCAGAAGCTGATAGGACTCCGCAACTACCACATGTTCAACACGGGTCAGACCTCCACCTACCACGGCTCCCAGAGCTCCTTCATGGGCAAGCACTACAGCGTGAGCAAGGCGCAGCGCGTCCTTGAGACCCTTGGCCCCTACGCCCTTACGGAAGACCCGGAGTGGGCGCCCCTCAAGGGCCGCGTGGAGGTCAACCAGCGGTCGTCTCTGACCACGCTGCACCCGGGCGGCACCTACGACATCCAGAAGCTGATCATGGCCCGTCGCCTGGGCATAAGCCGGACCCAGGAGCGCGCCGCCCCCACCCACGGGCCGACGGGCGGGTCAAGTTCGTCGGGAAGTTAGGTGACGAGACTATTCAGAAACAAGTGAGGTGAGCTGATGGACTTCACTATACAGTACACCCAGGAGCAGGAGGACTTCCGCAAGGAGGTGCGGGCATGGCTTGAGCAGAACGCCCACTACCCCTCCGAGTGGGGCCCCGTCCCTCCGGAGACGGACCACTGGACTGATGAGATGAAGGAGTGGGCACTGGACTTCGCCCGCAAGCTGGGTGAGAAGGGCTGGCTCTTCCCCCTGTGGGACAGGGAGCATGGCGGAGGCGGCCTCACCTCGGAGCACGACATCATCCTCCAGGAGGAGATGGGGCGCTTGTCCATCCCGGAGGTCGGCAGAGGCGACCTGCAGGCGGGCTCCATCGCAGTGCACGGCACGGAGGAGCAGAAAAAGCGGTTCCTGAACCCCATTCTCCGGGGCGAGGTGGTCTGCTGGCAACTCTTCACCGAGCCAAACGTCGGCTCCGACCTGGCGTCGCTCCAGACACAGGCCGTTCGTGACGGCGACGATTTCATCATCACCGGGCAGAAGGTCTTCGTCGGCGACTCCTTCAAGCCGGACTGGCTGTGGGCGCTGGCCGTGACCGACCCGGACGCTCCCAGGCACCAGAACATCGGGGCCTTCTTCATGCCCGCAGACCTGCCGGGCATCACCATCAACACCCTGAACCTGGTGACCGAGAGGGGCAAGCGCATGGTCAACCTGGACGGCGTGCGCGTGTCCCGGGAGTACCTCATCGGAGAGGAGACCCAGGGATGGCGAGTGGCCCAGACCACCCTTGAGCTTGAGCACGGAGCGGCGGGCTTCCTTGGGGAGCGGGACTCCGTGGTGAAAGACGCCATTGAGTACACCAAAGAGACCGTGCGAAACGGCCAACCCCTGAGCAAAGACCCCTTTGTGCAGCACGCGATGGTGGACAACTACATCGAGGCCAACATCTACCGGCTGCTGGGGCTGCGCAACTACTGGATGTTCAACAACGGGGAGCAGGTGACCTACCACGGCTCCCAGAACTCCCTCCTGTGGAAGCAGTTCGGGCTGAACGCCGCCGACCGCATCCTGCACGTACTTGGCCCCTACGCCCTGTCCAACGACGAGAAGTGGGGCGCTCTGCACAACAGGGTGGAGCATCACCAGCGCGAGAGCCTGGTCAGCGCTCACCCCGGAGGCACCCTTGAGGTGCAGAAGCTGATCATGGCCCGACGGCTGGGCATCAGCCGGACGCAGGAGAGGGCCGCGCCCACCCAGGCGCCGACCCAAGGCAGGTAGTCGCAGACGACCATACAGCTTGAAAAAGGGGTTACCTCGCTCATGGCCAGGTAACCCCACAGGTGTCAGAGAGCAGACGAGTGGACTTCGACATACAGTACACCAGGGAGCAGGAGGAGTTCCGCCGGGAGGTTCGCGCCTGGCTGGACGAGAACGCCAACTGCCCGCCGGAGCTGGGCGAGATACCCATTGAGCCGGACAACATGAGCCGCGAGATGTGGCTGTGGGCCAGGGACTTCCAGCGCAAGCTGGGCGCCAAGGGCTGGCTCTACCCCCTGTGGCCCAGGGAGTACGGCGGTGGCGGCCTCACCCAGGACCAGGACATCATCATCAAAGAGGAGCTTCAGGAGAAGAAGTATCCCGTTGCCTACACAATGGCCAACATGGCTATGCCTGCCATCTACGTTTACGGCACTGAGGAGCAGAAGCAGCGGTTCCTTCAATCCATGCTCCAGGGCGACAAGATACCCTGGCAGCTCTTCACCGAGCCTTCCGTCGGCTCCGACCTGGCCTCTCTGATAACCAGGGCGGACAAGGACGGTGACGACTTCATCATCAACGGCCAGAAGACCTTTGTCGGCGGGCACCACGACCCGGACTACCTGTGGACGCTGGCAGTCACAGACCAGGACGCCCCCAGGCACCAGAACATCGGCGCGTTCATCATTCCCGGCGACCTTCCGGGCATCACCATCAAGACCCTTGATCTGGTGGTGAGGGAGGGCAAGCGCCTCATCTCCTTTGACGGCGTGCGTGTGCCCCGGGAGTACCTCATTGGGGAGGAGACCCAGGGATGGCGGGTGGCCCAGACCACCCTTGAGGTCGAGCACGGCGCCGCGGGTTTCGTGGAGCAGCGGGACACTTTGCTGGAGGAGGTCGTCAAATATTCAAAGGACAGCCTGCGCGGCGGGCAGCCCGTAAGCCGGGACCCCTTCGCTCAGCAGGAGCTGGTCGGCCTTCTAATTGAGTCCAACATCCAGCGGCTGCTTGGCCTGCGCAACTACCACATGTTCAACACCAACCAGCCGGGCACTTACCACGGCTCCCAGAACTCCCTCATCGGCAAGGACCTGACGATGAAGGCTGCGGAGCGAATACTGAACGCCCTTGGGCCATACGCCCTCACCAATGACGACAAGTGGGGCCCACTCGATGGACGAGTGGAGTACCACTTCCGCCACGAGCTGGCCTCCAACCACCGGGGCGGCACAACCGACGTACAGAAGCTGATAATGGCGCGGCGCATCGGCATCAGCAGAACCCAGGAGCGCGCCGCTCCAACCCAGACGACGCAGGCCGGATAGCCTCATACGACAAAGAGCAAAGGAAGGAGACGAGCATGGACCTGTCATTGACAACGGCGCAGGAGATACTGAGAGACTCGGCCAGGGACTTCCTCGCGCAGGAGTGCCCTCGCAGCTTCGTGAAGGAAGTGGATGAGAGCGAGACCGGGTTCTCCCCAGAGCTGTGGCAGAAGATGGCGGAGCTGGGCTGGATTGGGATGGTCATCCCGGAGGAGTACGGCGGCGGCGGCAACAGCTTCATGGACCTGGCCGTCCTCTACGAAGAGATGGGCTCGGCGTGCATAAGCTCGCCGCATCACTCCTCGGTAATTCTGGGCGGTCTGGCTCTGCTGGACGCCGGAAGCGACCAGCAGAAGCGCGACATTCTCCCGTCCGTTGCCAGTGGACAGCGCATCCTTGCCTTCGCCCACACGGAGCCAGACTACGGCTGGGGCGCGGAGTCCATCAACCTACCGGCTACTCGCAGGAACGGCGGCTTTGTCCTCAACGGGACCAAGCTGTTCGTCCTGGACGCGCAGGTGGCCGACCAGCTGGTGGTGGTTGCCCGAACAGGCTCCGGCGGCTCTCCTGAAGAGGGCGTCACCCTATTCCTGGTGGACAAGAACACGCCCGGCGTGTCATCCCGCATTGTGAGCGGCTGGACCGGCGACAAGATGAACGAGGTTGTCTTCGACAACGTGGAAGTCTCGGAGTCGGCGGTCATAGGACAGGTCGGCGGCGGCTGGCCCACCGTGGAGCGCGTACTGGATAGAGGCGGAATCGCCATGTGCGCCTACATCGTCGGCGGCCTGCAGCGCCTCCTGGACATCACCGTGGAGTACAGCAAGAACCGCATCGCCTTCGGCGTGCCCATCGGCACCTTCCAGCGCGTGCAGGACTGGATCATCGTCATCGTCAACGACCTGGAGTCCGCCCGCTGGACAACCTACGAGGCGGTGTGGAAGCTGGACGAGAATAGACCCGACGCCGGACTCGCCATCGCCATGGCCCAGGTTGTGGCAAGCGAGGGCTACCCCCGCAGCGCCGAGGCGTCTCACCACGTGCACGCCGGGATTGGGATTGACAAGGAGTACGGCCTGTACCTGTACACCAAGAAGGCCCGCACCCTTCTCAGCTACCTGGGAGACCCTGTACACCACCGCAAGCGAGTGGCCCGCTTCCTGGACATGTAGACCTCAGGCTCACCCCCACTTTGACTCCCCCCTGAAGGGGGAGAGAATGCCCCTTCCCCAGTTTATGGGGGAAGGCTGGGATGGGGGGCCTCTCAGGGTACACGCGGGTAGCCTGAGATGTCGATGCCCTCGCTCAGCAGGAGATCCTCGTCGATGACTATGTTTCCGGTGAAGCTGCGCGGCTCCTTCACGCAGATGGCCACCGCCGCGTCCGCCATGATCTGCCCGTCCACGTAAGCCCCGTGCATAGCCTCCACGCCGCCGCTGTGGTACGCCGTCCCCTCGGAGGCAATGCTCCTGGCGGGAAGCAGGCCGTTGACGGCAATGTTGAGGCCGAAGGCTTCGTGGGCGAACCCCTGGGTCAAGCGGTCCAGCGCGGCCTTGCTCACGCCGCCGACGGTAAAACCGGGGTAGGCACTGGTGGCTACATCGTCATACGGCCCGCTGCCCGGGCCTTTGGACGCGCTGCCGCTGATGTTGATTATGTGACCTCCGCCCTGCTCTATCATGTGGGGCAGCACGGCGCGGCACGTCATGAACGGCCCCCGGATGTTGACCCGGTAGGACAGGTCCCAGTGGCGTGGCTGGACCTCAAGAACGGTGCCGGGAGTATAGATGGCGGCGTTGTTCACCAGGATGTCCACCCGCCCGAACTCCTCCATAGTCCTCTTCACCATCTCCTCTATCTCCTCGTCACTGGTGACGTCGCAGCGGATGCCAATGGCCGTGCCGCCCTCGGCGCGGATGCGCTCCAGGGTGGTGTCGATGCTGCCGGATATGCGATAGTCCCCCTCCCTCTCCGTCCTGGCTCCCACAACGACGCGGGCGCCCTCCCGCGCAAACACAACGGCTATGTCCCTGCCGATGCCGCGACTGGCTCCGCTGACTATGGCTACCTTGTCATCCAGCTTTCCCATGCGTTAGTAGAGTCTCAACCTCGGTAGTTAAGGGGCATAGCGCGCCGGATTGCCCGCAATGCACTCGGCTGTCTCAATCATTCCCAAGGGTCACACTCCTGTTCGCCCATCATAAATCAGTTTATGAGACCTCAAGAAATTCCGACCTATTAGGGCAAAGTGCGGCTGGCCGCCCTGTAATAGATGAACTCCATAAAATTCACCATGGATTACCCAAGGCAAAGAGGGTATAAACATCTGAGCCAAGTACACATTGACTTCCGCAGCACCGCCAGCGCCCGAAATCCATTGTCGGTCTATCGCAATCAAATTCAATGCCGTTGCAAGCGAAGAATCAATGCAAGATTCTCTTGCCCCCGTATCCAGTAGAGCGGGATACATGTCTTTGGGAAGAAGGGGTGGTACGCCTTGCCCGGCGCGATAGTCAGGATCAAAGCCCATCTGTACTAAAACAGTCGGGCCAATTTCTGCGAGCGCATCCGGGGTAGAAGGAAAAAGGTCAACTGTTGGCATCGACTCTCCGGTATTGAACGGAAGCCGGCAGGGTGAACACGGCTCGGCCCACCCGTCTTATCAGGTACGGGCCGCGGCCCCAACGCTCCACTGCAAACTCAGCAGCGTCCTGGAACGAATGAAAATCCCCCTCCAGCTTTCCGTTGTAAAATACCACCCAATTACCCGAGAGGTCAGCCTCAAGGAGGTTCTGCATTTTTTCGTACGCAGCAATGTTTTCCGATAAGGTAGCTACAGCGGACACTGCTTCACCTCCCGTTGTGTATGGTAGAAGTGTAAACCAACTTGGTCAGCCTGAGCAAGGCTCAGGCATTTGCCCTGAGATGGTCTACTCCGGCGCTTTGGGCGGTCTCGCCGACAGGATGAGCGCGAGGGCCAGCAGTATTGAGAAGGCCAGGACCGTAAACGCGAGCCTGTAGCTGCCGGTCACGTCCCGAACTGTCCCGGCGAAGATGGGGCCTATCACACCGCTTATCAGGGTTATGGGAGTCATCATCCCGCGTATGGTGCCAAACCACTTGCGCCCAAAGTACTCCGCCTGAATGGCCGGTATCAGGGGCAGCACGCCGGCGTAGGTTGGGGCATACAGCGTCAGGAAGAAGATTATCCCGGTCATACCGTCCACGTATGCGAAGAGGATTAGCCCTACGGACTGAATGCTGAAGCAGGAGGCCATGACAAAGCGCTTGGGGAAGATGTCGCCCAGCCAAGCGAAGATGACTCGGCCGGGCGCGCCTATCAGAGCCATGACGCCCAGCACCGTGCCCGCCTGGGTAAGCGACATGCCCCTCTCCTGTAGGAAGGGGATCAGGAATACGGCTATCGTGCCGGAGACGAGCTGCCTTGCGGCAAAGGTAAAGGCAACGGCGTAGAAGGCCCTGACTTTCAGAGCCTGGAGGGGCGAGAAGTTCGCCTCCTCGTCGTCCTGCGACGGTGGCGTTGCCGGCTGGGTCTGCCCCGCGGACGCAGAGGATTCGGAGGCCTCTGCTCCTCCTGCCGGGGCGGTCTGTTCGGGACTGGCAGCCCTTCTGGGTCTCTCGCCGTCGGGCAGGTAGCCGTAGGGCTCCGGTCGGTGCCTGACTATGGAGGCCAGCGGATATCCCAGGCATAGTGTAGCCAGGCCGGCCACCAGAATCCCGCTGCGCCACCCGTACTGGGAGATGAGGAAGGTGAGGGGTATGACCATAATCCCACCGAAACTCAGCCCCAGGGTGCCTATCCCCATGGCGCGGCTTCGCTTGCGGCGGAACCAGTTGGCAATGGCAACGTCCACCGCTCCACCGCCCATCCCAAAGCTCGCGCCAAGCTGCACCATCAGTATCATCACCATGTAGAAGTAGACCAGGGACGTTGTGCGGCTCAGCAGGATGTACCCCACTCCCGTCAGCGTGATGCCAATGAACATCATTTTGCGGGGGCCAATGCGGTCGAAGAGGTATCCGGCCGGCAGCGCCATGAACCCGCCCTCCAGGCGGGAGAGGGACAGCACTCCGGCCAGGGCTGCCCGGGACCAGCCGAACTGCTCCACCAGCGGGTTGAAGAATGCGCTGAATCCGTAGTAGCTGAAAGTGGCGAAGACCGTCCGCATCACGGTGCCAACGGCAACTATCCACCACCCGTAGAAAATGCGGGGCTGGGACCGTTCCTGCTCAGTTTCGGGCAACTGCATTTGTGGTCTCCAGGCAGAGGCGTCAAGGTGGCTCACCGTGAGCGGAGCGCTTCTATCGCCTGTCTGCACCGCCGATTATACAGCATCGGCTTTTGTGCTGGCTATGCCTTGAGGCCCCGGAATGAAGGCAGCCGTAAGCGCGACAGCCGCTACGCGCCCGCCGCCAACACCACCACCTGGGTGTCCCGCGGAAGGGACGAGGCGGTCAGCGAGAGACTGGACACCGGCGTCACGCCTCCCACGCCCATCTCCCGGAGGAAAGGCTCTAGGGGTCCAATTTCGGCCTGAGACCCCGGGGTCTGGAAGTGCATCGGTATCACGACCCTGGGTTGTATGGCATTGATGACCTCCACGGCCTGGGCAGGCTCAAGGGTACAGCCGCCGCCCGCGGGGAGCAGCAGCACCTGCGCCTCGCTCAGGTGGCCCATGGCCCTGGCCGACGGCGGAGCGGCCAGGTCACCAATGTGGCAGACGACTATGTCATCCAGCTCAATGAGGAACGCCGTGTTCTCGGCCACGAGGGAGTCGTCTCTGTTCAGAGAGGTGCGCAGCCCAATGATGTGCGCCCCGGATATCTGGAACTCCCCCGGTCGGGTCAGCACCCGGGGCGGCGGGTCAGCGCCAAGCCCGTCCAGATGCGAGTGATTGGCATGGGAGTTGCTGACGGTCACAATGGAGACCGACGCTTCGTAGCCCGGCAGCCCGATGTCGGGTGGATACGGGTCGGTGAGGATTGCTGCGCTCCCGGCCTCAATGCGGAAGCAGGCGTGGCCCAGCCAGGTTATGTCCACACCCTACCCGTCCCGGGGCATGTCGCCCCGGAAGTGGCGCACTATCTCCCACGCGCCGGGCAGCACCATCCCGGCCAGCAGCAGCTTGAGGGCGTCGCCGCCTATGAAGGGGTACAGGCCTCCCTTGAGCGTCTTGTCCAGCACGTTGTCCCCCACGATGGCGTCGTAGTAGGTGAGCTCAAGCCCCGGTATCGTGGCGCCGGAGGCGATGTACCATGCCAGCCAGGGCAGGCCAACGAGGTATATGCTCACGTTGCCCACGACCATCGCCAGCGACACCTTTGCGCGGCGGTCCCAGCCTCGCTCGGCCAGCAGGCCCACCAGGTACGCCCCAAGAATGAAGCCCACGATGTAGCCGCCGCTTGACAGCTCCCAGACGGCGCCATCGGAACCGGACCAGGGCAGGATGAAGTGGACAGTCTTCTCGCTCAGGAAGCTGGATGAAGGGGCGAATACGGGCAGGAAGAGGCCCATGAGCATGTACACCACCATGCTCAGGCCGCCCCGCACGCTGCCCAGCGCTCCTCCCGTGACCAGTATGGCGAATGTCTGGCCTGTGATGGGCACCGTAGTGCCCGGGAATTTTATGGCGATTTGAGCGAAAACAGCCGTGAAGAGGGCAAAGCCTACAACCAGGGCTACGTCCACCAGCAGACCCCTCTGGGGGATCACGGCGTAGGCCAGGGTTGGGTGCTTGCCGGTTGACGGGACTCGCATGCCACGCTCCTTTGTGAATCCAGGTACAGGCTGGCTACAGCTTAACAGAGGCATGAAACAGGGTCAATATCGCTTGACACCCCAACTCCCTGATGATAAATTTCAGCAAGAGTCTAAGGGGTGGGACGTGCTGTGGACTCAGGCGGAGCCGCAATGATTACTCAGCGAAAAACAGAGCTTCTCAGGACTCTAGTTGGAGACTACATCGAGTCGGCCAACCCAGTCGCCTCCGAGTCCTTTGCCCGAAAGCACTCCCTGGGCGTCAGCCCGGCCACGGTGCGAAACGACATGGCGGACCTGGAGGAGCAGGGCTACATCACCCGGCCTCATCACTCCGCGGGCGCGGTGCCGCTGGACAAGGGGTACCGCTTCTACGTGGAGGCCATGCCCGGAGTCGAGGACCTGCCGACGAAGTCTCAGCACACCCTCCGCTACCAGTTCACCAAGGCGGAGCGGGACATCGAGGGCTGGACGCGGCTGGCCGCCACACTGCTGGCTCAGCTGGTCAACAATGTCGCCATGGTCACCTACCCCAGGGAGTCGGAGTCCCGGGTCATGCGCATCAATCTGGTGCCCATCCAGGAGTCCGTGGCATTTCTCATCCTGGTGCTCCAGGAGGTCAAGCTCAGAAAGCAGCTCCTTACCCTCAGCGAGCCTCTCAACGGGGACGACCTGCAGCTGGTGGCCAACAAGCTGAGCGACTCCCTCTCCGGCCTGAACCGCCAGGAGGTCCTTGCCAAGACGAAGGACGCTTCACCCTTTGAGCGCACGGTCACGGAGAGCGTCGCGGACATCATGGAGGCTGAGGACAGGGCGCTCTACAGCGACCACTACATCGAGGGGCTACGCCACCTGCTCAGCCAGCCGGAGTTCTCCGAGGGCGAGAAGGCCCGGGAGATTGTGGGCGTGCTGGAGGACAAGGACCTCCCCAGGGTGGTGCTGTCAGAGGCCCCGGAGTGGGGCCACATAAGGGTAGTGATCGGAGGGGAGAACCGGGCCACCTCCCTGCGCCCCCTGAGCATGGTGGTCTGCAGGTACGGCCTTCCCGGCGGCGGCCAGGGCTCCATTACGGCCATAGGCCCCACCAGAATGGAGTACTCCCACACCATGGCCGGCGTGCGGTTCATCTCCTCCCTGATGACAGAGCTGGTATCCCAGGTCTACGGCTGAAGTCAGTCGCAACCTCCCGGCTCTATTCGATTTACGCAACCTCAGGACGAAAGCTGAGTCTTGGTATGTCCACTCTGCGATTTGGAGACGCCGGATGAGCGATGTCAACCAGCCAGAAGGAGCCCTTGATGGCGTGCGGGTCCTGGACCTGGCAGGCCCGATGGGGGTCTACTGCGGCAAGCTGCTGGCCGACCTGGGCGCGGACGTCATCAAGGTGGAGAAGCCCGGCGGCGACCCCATGCGCTCCAGGGGCCCCTTCTACCACGACCAGGCGCACCCTGAGAAGAGCCTCTACTTCTTCCTCTTCAACACCAACAAGCGCGGCGTGACCCTGGACATAGAGAGCGCCGACGGCAAGGCGGTCTTCAAACGGCTGGCCGAGGGCGCGGACGTCCTGCTGGAGACCTACCCGCCCGGCTACATGGACACCCTTGGCCTGGGATACAAAGACCTGGCAGCCGTGAACCCGGGGCTGATAATGACGTCGGTGACGCCCTACGGACAGACCGGGCCGTATAGAGACTACAAGTCCTCCGACCTGGTGGGCAGCGCCATGGGCGGGCTGACCAACATGGTGGGCGTCCCCGGCGAGCGCCCGGCCTGGACACTCTCAGAGATCGCCTACCACCATGTGAACATCAACGCCAGCTCCGCCACCCTCATCGCCCTGTACCACAAGGACCTCACAGGCGAGGGGCAGCATGTCGACGTGTCGATGCACGAAGCTGTATCTATGGTCGTGCCGGCATCGGTGCAGAGCTGGGACGTGCTTGGAGAGGTGGTGACTCGCAACGGGGGAGCGTCCATCCGGGCGGGCTTCGGGGCCTTCCAGTGCAAGGACGGCTACGTGAGCGTAGTCATTCGAGCCGGGCCGCCCCTGGTCTACCTGTGCGAGTGGCTGGACGAGGACGGCGTTGAGCACGACCTCTGGGACGACAAGTGGCACGACATGACTTTCCGCAGCCAGCCGGAGAGCATTGAGCACATGAACAACATTCTGAGGCCCTTCTTTATGAACTACACCAAGGTGGAGCTTGCGGAGAGGGCCCAGAGCCACCATCTGAGCATTACCGCCTACTACGATCCCAGGGAGGTGCGAGAGGACCCGCACCTCAACGCCCGGAGCTACTTTGTGGACGTGGAGCACCCGGAACTGGGCGGCGCGGTAACCTACCCGGGCGCGCCCTACGGCCTCTCGGAGACGCCGTGGAGCATTCGCCGCAGGGCTCCCCTGATAGGCGAACACAACGAGGAGGTCTACGTTGGAGAGCTTGGGTACTCCCCGGAGCAGATGGCGCGGCTGAAGGCCGCCGGGGCCATCTGACATGACGACCGAATACTATGGAACACCTTAAAGAAGTACAGTGTTATTCTACTGTCCCGTCATTCCTGCGGAAGCAGGAATCTAAAAGTGGGGGCAGAGGTTCCTGCTTTCGCAGGAACGACGATTTTAGAGGTCTCTTATGAAAGCGACAAGGAACGGGACATGAGCAAGCTGCCTCTGGAGGGCATAAGGATAGCCGACTTCACCTGGTGGATCGCAGGCACAATGTGCACGCGGCTGCTGGCCGCGTTCGGCGCAGAGGTCATCAAGATAGAGTCCACCACACAGCGAGACCAGATCCGGGACATTCCGGGCACTCGACCGGGCACCAGCGGCGTGAACGCCAGCCAGGCCTTCAACGGCATCAACGCGGGCAAGTACGGCATAACCCTCAACCCCAAGCACCCCAAGGGGCTGGAGGTCGCCAAGCGTCTCGTTTCCATAAGCGACATCGTCGCCGACAACATGACCTGGGGCGCGATGGCCAGACTTGGCCTTGGCTACGATGATCTGATCAAGATCAAGCCGGACCTTATCGTCCTGAGCATGCCGGTGATGGGCCCCGGCGGGCCGTACACCCACTTTACCGCCAACGGGGAGCAGATTGCGGCTGCGGCTGCAATGCACCACCTCACTGGGTACCCGGACAGCATAGGCATGGCACCAGGCCCAGTGTGGCCGGACTGGAGCGCAAACCCGTACCACGCGGCCACGGCGGTGATGGCGGCCCTCCACTACCGCAAAAGGACCGGCAAGGGCCAGAACATTGTCATGTCCCAGTACGAGTCCGTGGTGAACGTGACTGCCCTGGCGACTATGGACTACAGCGTGAACGGCAGGATACAGGCGCGAATGGCAAACCGCTCCCCGTACGGCGCGCCCCACGGCATCTACCGCTGCGCCGGAGACGACAGGTGGTGCGCCATAGCCGTGTTCTCGGACGAGGAGTGGCATGATCTGTGCCGGGCGATGGGCGAACCGGAGTGGAGCCGCGAGAGCAGGTTCGCCACCGCCTTGGGCCGGTCGGAGCACGTGGACGAGCTGGATAGGCTGATAGAGGAGTGGACGTCCGGCAAGTCGGCGGATGTCGTGATGACCGAGCTTCAGAGCCAGGGAGTGGCGGCCGGCATTGTGCAGAACGGCCGAGACCTACTGGAAAACGACCCGCAAATCAAGGACCGGGGCCACTACGTCTACCTGGACCACGCGGAGATAGGCGCCCAAGCCCTGGACAACTACCCCTTCAGGCTCTCCGCTACACCCGGGCGGCTCAGCGGCCCGGCCCCTCTGATGGGAGAGCACAACGACCACGTCCTGACGTCTATACTCGGCATGTCTGAAGACGAGGTCAACGAGCTCATAATCGAGGGCGTGCTGGAGTAGTTTCCCCCTGGAAGCGGGTGTTGGCAGGCTTCAAAATTTGACATGAGCGCCTGTTTGGTCTAAACTTCATAAGGTTATGGAATACGCGATTGTAGAGACGGGCGGGAAGCAGTACACGGTCCACCCCGGGGACACCCTGAAGGTGGAGAAGCTGCCCTTGGCAGAGGAAGATTCCCTGGAATTGGACAGGGTGCTTCTGGTCGCCAAGGACGGCAACGTGAAGGTGGGACGACCCCTGGTGGAGGGCGCGACGGTTAAGGCTCAGGTTGTCGCACAAGGCAGGTCGCCCAAGGTAACGGTCTTCAAGTTCAAGAACAAGATCAGGTACAAGCGCAAGAGAGGCCACAGGCAGCCGTACACCGAGCTCAAGGTCATGGAGATTGTGGACGCACAGAAGCCACCGGCCCGCCGGCGCAGGACCAGATCCAGCGAGGTGACTCAAGATGGCCCATAAGAAAGGCGGAGGCAGCAGCAGAAACGGCAGGGACAGCAACTCCCAGCGCCTTGGCGTGAAGCGGTACGACGGCCAGGTTGTTACGGCCGGGACCATCATCGTGAGGCAGCGCGGCACCCGGATAAGGTCGGGGAACAACGTGGGCGTGGGGCGTGACCACACGCTGTTCGCCCTCACTGACGGCCGGGTGAAGTTCGAGTTCGCCACCAAGTACCGGAAGCGGGCCAGCGTTTACCCTGTAGAAGCCTGAAGCCAGGAGACACCAATGAAGGCAGACATCCATCCAAACTACTTCCCCGACGCCCAGGTGGTCTGCTCCTGCGGCCACACCTTCGTCGCCGGCGCCACCCAACCGACCCTTCGTGTGGAGATATGCAGCCAGTGCCATCCGTTCTTCACCGGTGAACAGCGCATCGTGGACACAGAGGGCCGGGTCGAGCGCATGAAGAGGCGCTTCAACCTCCAGTAGGGCCTTTGATTGATTGACAGCACAAGGGGTAGGCAATGCCGCCCCTTGTTTTGTTTCTGACCCATTAGAGGAAAGCCAGGCCACATGGAAAAGCGGGTTGTGTACGGAGGGCAGGCGGTAATCGAAGGAGTGATGATCCGCGGAAGGGACCACTACTCCCTGGCCGTCCGCAAACCCAACGGCGAGATAGCCACACAGTCCTCCCGCCTGAGCACCTTCTACACCGGACGACTGAGAAACATACCCCTGATCCGGGGCGTCATTGTGCTCATAGAGACGCTGGTGATAGGTATGAAAGCCCTGAGCGCCTCTGCCAACATTGCGCTGGAGGAAGAGGGCAAAGAGCTGTCCGGCTGGTCTATGGGCATAATGCTGACCATCTCCCTGAGCATTGGAATCGGGCTGTTCTTCATTGCGCCGCTCCTGGCCATCCGCTCTCTGGACAACATGATAGCCTCCGACGCGGCGAGCAACCTGGTTGAGGGGCTGCTCCGACTGGCGATGTTCCTGGCCTATATTCTACTTATCGGCCTCATGCCAGACATCAAGCGGGTCTTCGCCTACCACGGCGCGGAGCACATGACCGTCCACGCTCAGGAGCGCAACGACCCCCTGGACGTGGAGTATGTGCGCCGCTATCCCACGGCCCACAACCGCTGTGGCACGGCCTTCCTCCTGGTTGTCATGGTGGTCGCCATTGCCGTCTTCACCTTCCTGGGCAGGCCCTCCCTGCCCGTCAGCATAGCGTCGCGGGTTGTTCTGGTCCCCCTGATAGCCGCCATAAGCTACGAGGTCATTCGCTTCAGCGGCGCTCACGCGGGCAACTTCCTGGTGAAGGCGATTGTCTACCCCAGCCTCGCGCTCCAGCGACTAACGACGCGCCAGCCGGACGATGCGCAGATTGAGGTGGCCATCCGTGCCATGAAGCACGCCATAGCGGTCGACAGCGGGGAGCTTGATGAAGAGGCGGACAAGGGAGAGGACGATGCTGTTTCCCCAAGCCCGGAGCCGGGTTAGCCGCTAGCCGCGCCTCTTGCGCAGCTCAGCCCACACGGCCTCCGGCCCCATGTCCGACGCGGACAGCAGCGCCAGCGTATGGTACAGGAGGTCGGCCAGCTCCTTCGTCAGCTCCTCCCGGTTGTACGTGGCCGCTGCAAGAGCCGATTCTCCCGCCTCCTCTATCACCTTCTGGGCTATCCGCGTAACGCCGCTGTCCAGCAGCCTTACGGTGTAGCTGTCGGCGGGCCTGTCGCGCTTGCGCTCCTGGATTGTGGCGAAAAGGTCCTCAAGTATCCCGGACCCCTTATCGTCCCGCTCATATTGCGGGTCTTCGGTCAGGGCTTCGAAGAAGCAGGACTGACTCCCCGTGTGGCACGTAGGCCCGACCGGGTCCACCTTGAGGAGTAGGGCGTCGCCGTCGCAGTCCACGTGGGCCTCCTTGAAGTTCAGGAAGTTGCCGGACGTCTCCCCCTTTTGCCACAGGTCCTCGCGGCTTCGGCTGTAGAACCACACCTGGCCTCCGTCAACAGTGCGCTTTATGGAAGCGGGGTTCATGTAGCCCAGCATCAGCACCTGGCCTGTGGTGGCGTCCTGAACAATAGCGGGCACAAGGCCCCTTGCGTCTAGCCTAATCATCGCCTGTCGACCTCTCTCCAGGTTCTCAGTTTGTCTGCCAGTTCATCCAGCCCCGAGACCTCGTAGTCCGGCTGGAGGAGCTGCGGGTCTCTCTCCCCGCCGCTGCGGTTGATCCACGCCGCCTGCATTCCGGCGAGCTTGGCCCCGTGTATGTCGTCCAGCAGGGTGTCCCCAACGTAGAGCGACTCCCCGGGCGATACGCCCATCTTCTCCGCCACGCTCAGAAACACCCTTGGGTCCGGCTTGTAGGCCCGGGCCGTCTCCGACGTGACCAGGGCGTCACAAGACAGGCTGTACCTCTCAAACAGGGGGAAAATTGAGCCGTTGTCGGCGTTGGTGAGCACGCCCACTTTCCAGTGGGACTTCACGTACTCCAGGAACCGGAAAGTGTCGTCAAAGGGATCTCGCGCCGCCAGGCCGTCCACGGACATCTGGGCCGCCTCGTCGGCGTCGGCCTTCATGTCGAGGCTGGTGAAGGTGTCAACGAAGGCTGACCGCCACGCGGCCTGGTACGTCGAGAAGGGAGGCGACAGCTCCGGGTTGTCCAGGTTGGTCCTGGTCTGACGGAATCGCACTTCGATGGATTTCCACTGGGCGTAGAGGTCCTCCGGCGCTATGGCAAGTCCCTGAGAATCGCAAATCCCCCTGAAGGTGTCGACCCAGCAGGAAAGATCGTTGCGGAACAGGGTGTTGTATACGTCCAGGATTACGGCTCTGATGGTCATGGGCGCTCACGTCCGGCGGACGGGAACGCCGCGCTCAGCCAGGTAGTCCTTGGCCTGGGCTATGCGGTACGTCCCGAAGTGAAAGATGCTGGCCGCAAGAATGGCGTCGGCCTTGCCCTCCGATGCAACCTTGTACATGTGCTCAAGGGTGCCTGCGCCGCCGCTTGCGACTATGGGCACGTTGACGGCCTCCGACAGCGCCCTGGTGAGCCTGAGGTCATACCCCTCCTGCGTGCCGTCCGAGTCTATGCTGTTGATGACTATCTCCCCAGCCCCGAGCTCCACGGCCCTCACCGCCCACTCAACGGCGTCCAGCCCCCTGCCACGCCCCCCGCCGCTGCCGGTGTGGGTGTACACCTCCCACCTGGGCCTGTCGCTGTCCGGGACCGCCTTGGCGTCCATCCCAAGCACTATGCACTGGCTGCCAAAGGCCTCCGCCCCCTGCCGGATGAGGTCCGGGTTCTCCACCGCGGCCGTGTTTATGGACACCTTGTCCGCCCCCGCCTTGAGCATGGCGCTCATGTCATCCACGCTGCGCAGCCCGCCGCCGACTGTCAGCGGTATGAAGAGCTGCTCTGCCGTCCTGGACACCACCTCCAGCATTATGCCCCGGCCCTCCGCAGACGCCGTGATGTCGTAGAAGACCAACTCGTCGGCGCCCTCCGAGTCGTAGAAGGACGCCAGTTCCACCGGGTCACCGGCGTCCCTGTGCCCCAGGAAGTTGACGCCCTTGACCACTCGTCCGCTCTTCACGTCCAGGCAGGGAATGATGCGCTTGGTTAGCATGACCTGCTCATTGTATCACATCCCTCGCAGACCATTCCCGCACACCATTCCCGCGCAGGCGGGAATCCAGGGTGGTGGCTGATCCGGGGCAATATGGTACAATACAGTCAACTGAGGGGGAAAGCGCAATGACAAACGAGCCTGTAGAACAACGCATGACCATCCTTGAAACGGAGTTCCGCACTGAGCTGAAACATCTGGCTACAAAGGCTGACCTCAAAGCGCTGGAACTGCGTCTCGCCGGTTTGGTGGTGGTTGTAGGAGGTCTTGTTGTGAGTATACTGCGCCTTACTCTATAAGAGCGCATTGCAGATACACGGAACGCCAGCCCAAGACGCGCGGTCGACCACGCCGACCAACAAAAGGGCCACTACCTGAAACGCCCGCTAGTTTAGCGGGCGTTTGCTTTTGGTCCGTAATCCTCTGTTCAAAGGAAGGGTCTGAATAAGTCAGCGGGCGTACCCCAATCCGCTCGCCCTGAGCCTGTCGAAGGGTGAGCGGTAGCGACCGCCCCCTCTGGATTCCTGCCTCCACAGGAATGGGGCACAACCAAAAGGAGAGGCCCCCTCCTGGTTGGAGGGGGCCTCTCTGTTTGCTCCGATTTTCCGCTGTTTCCGGGTCTGGCTACGGAGTCAGTACTGCGTCGTACAGAGCGTACACCAGGTAACCCTTACCCTCTTCAATCTCCAGCGGATTGTCTTCGGCGTCAAACCCGCCCTTGCGGAGCACCGTCCAGCCAACGCCCGGGGTCGGGTCGTAGGTGTAGGCCACCGACCAGCCGATGCTGCCGAGGTACAGGTCTATCTCAGCCGACGTGTCACCGGACACGGACCAGAAGCCGATGGCGTTGTAACCCTGCCTGACCGGTATGACCGGGGGCAGGTCGCCGGCGGCCTGCAGCTTCACCTTGACGGTTACGCTGGCCGTGCTGTTTATGAAGTAGGCCTTGCCGGGCTCAATGGCGCTTATGTCGCCGCTGAACATTCCCGTCTCAAGGTCCTTGCTGGACCGCAGCCACGGGTTCTCGCCCGCAAGCTCCAGCGCCCTGTCGTAGGTCGACACTGAGGTTATGGCCGCGTCAGCCAGCATGGTGTCAATGTCTCCACCGTCACCCATGGGCATACCGGGTATGGAGATGAAGTTCTGGCCCGGTCGCAGCGTCAGCGTGAAGGGCTTGGCCTCCACCACCTCGAAGTCCGTATTCGCCGTGACTGAGTTGCCGCTCTGGTCCACGCCGGTCACCTTGATGTTGTACTCGCCCGGCGTCAGGTCAATTGCCAGGGTGCGCTGGGCGCACTTGTCCTGGGGAACCGGGTCGGCGTCCGCCTCGGCGGCATGGTCGTCACAGGTCACCTCACTGCCGAACACCTGGGTCACGTCATCCGTGACAACCGAGTCGTCCGCCAGATTGGTCAGCGTCAGGGCAGTGACCTCCACCTTGCGGTACTTGTCGCCCGCGTGCTCGTCCTCGTCAAACTCCATCACTATCCAGACCGCGCCCTCCTGGGGCTTGTCTGCCGCCGTACTCGTATCCAGGTCCTTGCCGCCGGCGCTCTTGAACACCAGCTTGGGCGGGGCGGAGTCAACCTGGAAGCTGACAAAGTCGGTCTCGGTGGCGGCAAATCCCTTCTTGGCCTCGTTGCCTGCCGAGTCGCTCGCCGTAACCGCCACGTACCTTATGCTGGCCTGGCCGGGAGTGTTCTTGAAAGTGCCCGTCCAAGTGGTCAGGCCGCCAACCTGCAGCGACACCGGCTGAGTTGCGGGTGAGACCAGGTCTTCGCCCTTCTCAGGCTTGGTTTGGGTCAACTGCACCTCCGGGTTGGTGCGGAGGTTCTCATCGGAGGAGATCGTCAATGTGATCTCGTCCTTGGCTATGTCCGCCGATGGGGTGACGGTCAGCACTGGGGCCAGCCCGTCACTGATGCTCGCAAGCCGCCCCTCGGTGCGGGTGTTGCCGGCCCTGTCCTTCACCTCGCCTACCAGCTCCACCTCGGGCCGGGCGTCGGAGTCCAGCGCCCCCACCTGCAGGTATACGGCCGTTCCCTTGTCAATCTCCTGTGTCCCGTCCGTGTGATCCACGGAGTTTATCTTGTAGTCCAAGGGCATTGCGCCGTCCACGTGGAAGTCAGAGGCGCTCACCGTGGCGGGGTCCAGGGGCGCTCCCCCATCGCCAACATTGAAGGCAGCCCGCACCCAGGTATTCTGGTTCGGCCGCTCGGTCTCCTTGTTGGTCCCGCTGGTAACTCCCGGGTTCCTGAGGGATACGCCTGTCTTTCCGCTGGACAGGGTGGGCGCCCGTGTGTCCACCGTGAACTTGAAGGCGTTGTCCGCGGTCCCGGCGTTAAAGGCCGCCGCTCCCCTAGGCGCTTCATTCACGCCCACAGGCCCTGTGCCGCAGGCTGGGTTATCCCCTCCGCAGGCTCCTGACTGGCCATCCGCCCGCTTGTTGCTGTCCACTATATCCCTGGGGGGAACGTTCCCGACCTTGTCCTCCACCCCCACAAACCACTGCTTCGTGCCTTCCGAGATGGTTCCCGCGGCAGCCGCCGTCACCCTGTAGCCGTTCTCAATGGGCGACTCCACGGCCGCGCTCCGGGAAAGCCCTGTGGTCCTGTTGTCGATAGACAACTCAATGAAAGCCGGATCCACGCCAGCCCCCGTGTCCGTCACCTCTGCGCTCATGGTGACCGTGGCCACGTTGGTGTAGAAGTTGTGGGAAGGGCTGATCAGAGTCACCACCGGCGCTTCCAGGTCCACCGTGGCGGACTTGGAGACAGCGGCGGAGGGATCGGCGTCCCGGTAGGTCACGTTGATTATGTCGTCGTGCCTCGCCGGGATGGCCTTCGCCAACAAGGCCTCAGCCTCGCTGTCGGTTGTCAAGCCCAAATCGTCGAGGGTGTTACTGTCCGTCACCCTAGACCACAGAGAGCGGTCGCCCGTGTCGTCCGTGCCACTCAGGCCGTTGGTGTTGTTCAACTCTCCAATGGTGACCTTTTCATCACCGTTGCCATTATTAGCCACCGCGTCGTTCATCATATCTTTCGACTCGGTGACTATTTTGCTGTGGTCATCCTGGCTGAAGACGACAACCTCGGCCTCGAAGACGTCTGTGGCGGGCCCCGTCTCGTCAATAGCCAGCCTGACGTCCCCGGCGGAGGCGGAGTTCAGCGTAACCATGCTCTTGTCCGCGGCGTAGCTGTCTTCCACGTCATAGCCGAATGATACGATGACAGCGCCTGCCACGCTTCCAGTTGTGGTGACCGTATCACCAGAGGTCGTGCTGACGTTCACCTGGTTATTGACGGTGCTGTAGTCTGAATCGCCAGATGCTCCAAACCTCACCCTCGTTTCTTCGAGGTCTATAGGAGTACCGCCGGCGAAATCAAACTCGGTGATCTTGAAAGTTATGGACACGCTGTTTTCTGCGTCCTGGGGCGCCAGGCCCTTAACAATAACCGCGACAATTCCCTCTCCAGGCGCTGCGCGCCCGTCGACCCCGCCACCTAATGGCAAACCGCTGGCGACATCCGAGCTGCCCTGCTGGACAATCTGGTACCACGGCCCACCTCCGGCGTTGGCAGGAGCGGCAGCGTTATCGGTAGAACGCACGGCGGTGCGTCCGTTCACCACAACGCTCATTATGTCATTGGTACCAATTTCGCCCACACCGGACGCTGTGCCGCTCTGCAGGTCCCTGGCAACTGCCATGTCCTTCAGGTCGAACCTGTACCCGTTGTCGGCTGTCTCATCGCCATTGGCCGCGTTGCCGTCGGAATCCAGCGTGGTATCAGCGCCGGGCACCTCTGTGGCGTCGCCCGCATCTGCGCAATCCGGACCGCCTGTATATGCGTCTGTCACCGGATCAGCGTCGCGGAGCAAAATTTGCGCATCAGTTATGCGCTGCTTTGCGGTATCCCCCGAATTCTCATTACGGGTACCATCGGTGTTATTGTAGTCGTGGTCACAAATTGGATTGTTCAAACCACCGTCGAACCTCTGGGTGCGCTCCTTCTCGCCCGCAACCACGAAATCATCACCCAGCTCCAGTCCGGGGCCGGTAGCCGTTAGGGATCGCGCCGTCCCTCTACGCAATGGAGTCAGGTCGGCGTCCGTGACCTTGATGGTTACAATGTTGTCATCCGTCTGGTCGGAGAAGTACTTCCCCTTCTCCCCGCCGCTGAGGGTCACCGTGCCGGCAACCGCGCCCGCAGAGGCGAGCGGCACCAGGGCCACAAGCAGTCCCAGGACTGCCAGAATCACTATGAATCTACCTTGTATCTTCACTTATACCCCCTTATGCACCCGGAAATGTCTACGGGTTTTTTCAAATTTCCTCGGCCTTGCCACGCGCCAAACCCGTGAAAGCGTGGGCTTCCCGGGAGTTGTAGCTGGGCCTGCTCTTGTCAGGTTATCGGATGAATACGTAGATAAGTCCATAAACTTCCCGTTCCTTTCGCGGTTAAACCCTCCAATCTTTTACACCATCAATATGCCGTTGTCAACCCCTCAACAGAGGGATTTGCGCGCAACAGGGGCGGTTCCCTCCCTATTGTTGCGCAATCGTAACATCCGGCCCGGCCTGCTTGTCCTGGGCCGCGGCCTGGGGGCCTTCCGCCCCTCTTGGATACCGCAGAGAATGATATAGCAACGCCAATTTCCTTGTCAACGATTTCAGAGGTCGGTTGACGGGCAAATCGCAAAGACCAAAGGGGCCGCTCATCCACGCAGGATTGGTCTGACCAAGTCCACCGACGCTCCCCAATCCGCTCGCCCTGAGCCCGTCGAAGGGTCCCGACCGGGCGGCGCTCCCCATACGCCGTCTACTGCGAAGCTCCCCCGTCCAGCAGCGCCTCAACCTTCCCCACAAAGCGCGCCGCCTGCTCAACAACGCGCGTCACCCTGTCCTGAGCCAGCCAGTCCTCGTAGAAGTTGACGTGAAGCTCATTGGCCGCCGCAAACAGGTCTCCAAGCTCCTCGTCCCCGGTCTCCTCAACCAGCTGACCAACAACGCGATACAGCTGCCTGTGCGTCTGGTGGTTCCAGCCCTGGCGCGTCTCCGCCACTGCCTTCACAATCAGCGCCGCCGCTCCCCAGCCCTTCTCGGAAGCCTGGCACAAGTCGCCCTCCCGAAGATGCTCACGCGCCTTCTCCATATATGCCCTGCTCCGGTCTCGATACATCAACTGGTCCACCATCGCCTGCCTCCTTACGACGACCGCCTGTCCAGCAGCGCCTCAACCTTCCCCACGAAGCGCGCCACGTCCTGCAGGGACCTCTCCACAAGATCGACAGTCAGCCAGCCCTCGTAGAAGTGGGTGTGCAGATGGTTCGCTACGGCGTAGAGGGTCCTGATCTCATCGTCCCCGGTCTCCTCAACAATCCTCACAATGGCGCCGCTCAATAGCCAATGGCTGCCGTGCTCCCAACCCCGCGCCTCCGCCAACGCCTTGACCATCTGCGATGCCGCTCCCCACCCCTTCTCCGCCGCCTGCATATCGTCTCCCTCGGCAAACTCCCTGTTGGCCTGCTCCAGGTACACCCTGCTCTGCTCCCTATGTACAAGCCTGCTTACCATCGCTCGCCTCCTTAAGGCCCTTGGGCCAACCGCTCAGCGTCCCGTATGTAGTCCGATGTCTGGTTGACCAACATCGCAATATCCGCCGGGTTGTAGTAGTCGTGGTAAAAGCACTCGCCATGAAGCACCGTCTGCCGATCGGAGTAGCGGAGTCGGAGGTCCCACAGCGATGGATCGCTCATTGAGAGGGACCGCAACTTCCGGCCCGCCGCGGTGGAGGTGGTCGGCCCCTCGCCCGTGCGGACCAGGACCAACGCCTCCGTAGCGCGCAGCGTGGCGCACCAGGCCTTCTCCGCCGCGTCCCGGATGTCGCCGGCCGCCATCTGCGACAGAGCGGCCTCTCCCATACGGCGCGCATCGGCAAAGATGCGGGCGGCTTCGGCTTCAACGGTGGTCATCAGCTACTCCCAGGTCGTTTCTTGAACAGATTGTAGCACGCGCAGGCCTACAGCGTCAGTTCAGGCGCGGGGAAGCGGTACTAAGGCCCCTGGGCCAACCGCTCAGCGTCCCGGATGTAGTCCCCAGTCTCGTTTATCAGGCGTCCCGTCTCCTCCGGGTCGCAATAGTCGTGGTAGAAGCACTCGCCGTGAAGTATGGCCTGGCGCACAAGGTAGCTGTCTCGTAGGTTCAGCAGCGATGAGTCGCCCAATGAGAGGGCGCGCAGCCTCCGGCCCGCCGCGGTGGAGGTGGTCGGCCCCTCGCCCGTGCGGACCAGGACCAACGCCTCCGTAGCGCGCAACGTGGCGCACCAGGCCTTCTCCGCCGCGTCCCGGATGTCGCCGGCCGCCATCTGCGACAGGGCGGCTTCTCCCATACGGCGCGCATCGGCAAAGATGCGGGCGGCTTCGGCTTCAACGGTGGTCATCAGCTACTCCCAGGTCGTTTCTTGAATGGAATTGTAGCACGAGCAGGCCTACAGCGTCAGTTCAGGCGCGGGAATCAGCTCGTGGTGCGTCGTATCGGCAATCAACCCAAAGGATTGAAGCGTAACGGCCCCCAGGAGATATCGGTCAGGAGGCCCGAATATCACAAGGCTGGTGCGCTCCCTGACCTCGGAAGCGGGGCGGCCGTTGCCTCCATCAACCCCAATACGGAACAGCATCTCCCCAACCGGCAGCGCCTGCCTCCTGCCGTCCGCCAGGGTGAACTCGTTCTCCTCAATGGGGCTTACTCCCAGT
Organism: Dehalococcoidia bacterium; assembly: GCA_034422115.1. GTDB lineage: Bacteria > Chloroflexota > Dehalococcoidia > Lucifugimonadales > UBA2985 > DAOUJW01. The sequence continues at coordinate 188,667 of DAOUJW010000009.1, forward strand.
TCATGCAGCAGAGCAGCCGGCAGCATCGAGTACGTCGCACCCGTATCCACCAGCGCCGTCACTTCCTTGAAGGGGCCGGACTTGTCCCGCCCCACTGAAACCGTCGTCACAAAAGTGCCCATGCCAAGCGTCTCCTCTCGTGAGCATTATACGACACGCTGCCGGGTCGGCATAGGGCGAACGCAGATCAGCAGGCTCGCCCCGCCCTCACACCCCACCATCGCGCTTGTTATTTCCTATTAACAATGGTATACTCCTCCTGAAATATTTGTGGTGGAAAGTGGGTCAGCGGCCCACTTTTTTGCTAGATATAGATCCCTGCCTCGGCTTGGGACCGGAGAGTAAGGGGAGTAGAGAAGATGAAGAGCGATTTTCTTATAGCCGTAACCCAGCTGGCCGCGGAGCGACGCCTCCCGCGGGAAGCGGTAATCTCCGCCATTGAGGCTGCCCTGGCCTCCGCCTACAAGAAGGACAGCGTCATGGCAGGCCAGGAAATCTCCGTCTCCCTCAACCCGGCCAACGGCGAGGTGCGACTCACCACCCACAAGACCGTTGTGCAGAAGGTGGAGGACCCCCTTAAGGAGATCAGCCTGGCGGAAGCGAAGAAGCAGAAGAAGGACGCCGCCCTGGAAGACCTTATGGAGGTGGAGTTCGAGATCCAGAGCACGGGGCGAATAGCCGCTCAAACTGCCAAGCAGGTTGTCCTCCAGCGACTGCGGGAGGCCGAGCGCGAGCTGGTCTACGAAGAGTACGCTGAAAAAGAGGGCGACATTGTCACCGCCACCGTCCAGCGCGCCGACTCCCGGCAGGTCACCCTGGACCTGGGCCGCACCGAGGCCGTGCTCCCGGCGTCGGAGCAGGTGATGACGGAGAGGTACAGGCCGGGCCAGAAGCTCAAGGTGCACGTGGCGGAGGTTCGCCGGAGCGCCCGCGGGCCGGAGATAGTGGTCTCACGCGCCCACAAGGACCTCCTGCGCCGCCTCTTTGAGATGGAGGTGCCGGAGATATTCAACGGCGTCGTGGAGATAAAGGCCGTGGCCCGTGAGCCCGGCTCCCGCAGCAAGGTGGCCGTCCACTCCCGGCAGGACGGCGTCGACCCCGTCGGCTCCTGCGTGGGACTGCGCGGCATAAGGATACAGAACATAGTCAACGAGCTCCAGGGGGAGAAGATAGACGTGGTCCAGTGGCACGCCGACCCTTCCGTCTTCCTGGCCAACGCCCTCAGCCCGTGTCCCGTCACCCGCGTGGACATGGACCTGGAGGACAACTCGGCGCTGGTGGTGGTGCCGGACCGGCAACTATCCCTGGCCATAGGCAAGGACGGCCAGAACGCCAGGCTGTGCGCAAAGCTGTCCGGGCTCAGGGTGAGCATCAAGAGCGTCACAGAGGCTGAGGAGGAGCGGGTGCAGAAGGCCGCGGACCTGAGCCAGAGCCTGAAGGAGACGGTTGAGGAAGAGGCGGAGGCAGTGGCAGTGGTCGCGGAGGCGGTTGTGGCGGAAGCGGAAGCAGTAATAGAGGAAGCCATCGAGACGGCCACGCCGGAGCCGGAGCCCGTCCTGGAGGCTGTGGCAGAGGAGGAGCTTGCGCCGGTGGCGGAGGTTGAGGCGGGCAGAGAGATATCCATTGAGGAGCAGCTGGCGGAGGCCACACTGGAGATCGAGACGGCCCAAGAGGAGCCCGCGGCGGCTGAGCAGGAAGCGGCCCAGGCGCCGGACATAGTCTGGACCGTCCCTCAGGCTCCCCAGGAGACCCAGAGGATTCGCTTCGCAGAGGAGATTATGGGCCCCAGAGGGGGCGGCGGCAGGGGCCGTGGGAGACAGGGCCGCGACGACGACGCCAGGTCTTCTCCCAGGCGCTCCCGCCGCAACCAACAGCCCAGGTCGCAAGACGAAGACCTGGACGACCTGGCCTAAGGAGGACTTCTTGAGACGTGGGCACATCGCGCTGAGGACCTGTGTTGTGTGCGGCGCCAAGACCGATAAGAGGGAGCTTGTGCGCGTGGTGCGGAACCAGGCCGGCAGCGTTCAGGTGGACGCTACCGGGAAGCAGCCCGGGCGGGGGGCTTACCTGTGCCACGACCAGACTTGCTGGGACAGGGCCCTGAAGAAGAGCAGGCTGGACCACACCCTCAGAGGCCCAATATCCTCCGAGGACAGGCTGACGTTGCAGCAGTACGCTCAGCAGGTGGCCGAGGCAGCGTCCTCGTCATAGCGTCCTTTTTATAAGGAGGGGATGACCAATATGCAGCAGAGGAATCGCGGCAGGAGAAGGGGCAGGCGGACTTCACAGGACTACGCCGCCAGAGAGGGCGTGTCCGTTGCCCAGGACCCGAATGCCGCTCCCATAGACCTGGAACTGCCAAAGACTCTCACGGTAAAACAGCTCGCTGACCAGATAAGGGCCGACCCCGTCGACGTCATCAAGGAGTTGATACGCAACGGGGTGATGGCCAACATAAACCAGACCATAGAGTTCGACATGGCCGCGGTGGTTGCCGGCGAGTTCGGCTACCAGGCAACTCCCCAGACGGAAGCGGACGACGACTTCGCTATCTACTCCCAGCTGACCAGGGAGGAAGACCCGGCCAACCAGGTCATACGGCCGCCTGTGGTCACCATACTGGGCCACGTGGACCACGGCAAGACAACCCTCCTGGACGCCATAAGGGAGAGCAACCTGACCGAGGGCGAGGTTGGCGGCATTACGCAGCACATTGGGGCGTACCAGGTGGAGTACAACGGCGAGAAGATAACCTTCCTGGACACCCCGGGCCACGAGGCGTTCACGGCCATGAGGGCCAGGGGCGCCAAGGCGACGGACATCGCCGTGCTGGTGGTGGCAGCCGACGACGGCGTTATGCCCCAGACCGTGGAAGCCATCGACCACGCCAAGGCCGCGGCCGTCCCGATAGTGGTCGCCATCAACAAGATCGATATGGAAGCAGCCGACGAGGAGAGGGTCAAGAGGCAGCTGGTGGAGAGGGGCCTGGTGATTGAGGAGTGGGGAGGAGACGTGGTGGCAGTCGCCATATCCGCCAGGGATAGAGTGGGCATAGATGACCTCCTGGAGAACATCCTGGTGGTAGCGGAGGTTTCTGAGCTGAAGGCGGACCCGGAGCGCCCGGCTGTGGGCGTAATAGTGGAGGCAGAAGTGGACAAGAGCAAGGGGCCGGTCGCTACCGTCCTGGTGCAGACGGGCACCCTCAGAGTGGGCGAGACCGTGGTCGTTGGCGACTCCTGGGGAAGGGTGAAGGCGATGATCAGCGAGTCCGGTCGGAGGACCAGGACTGCCGACCCGTCGACCCCCGTCGAGATTCTTGGCCTGGGACAGTTGCCCCTGGCGGGCGACACGCTGTGGGTCGTCCCGGACGAGAAGACGGCCAAGGAGCTGATACAGGAGCGACGCCAGAGGTTGGAGGCCGAGCGCACGACCATGGCCAGCCCAACCCTGGAGAGCGCCTCCAGTAGAATTGGCGCCGGGGAGATCTCGGACCTTAACCTGATAATCAAGACGGACGTACAGGGCACCGTGGACGCGGTGCGTGGATCCCTGGACAAGCTGTCCACCGAAAAGGGCAGGGTGAACATTATCCACACCGCCGCCGGAACTATCAACGAGGGGGACGTGCTTCTTGCGGCTGCGTCCAAGGCCATCATCATTGGGTTCAGCACCAGGGTGGAGCCGGGCGCAAGGCACCTGGCGGACTCGGAGAAGGTGGACATACGCCTTTATGACATCATCTATCGCCTTTCGGAGGACGTGCAGAGCGCCCTTGAGGGTCTTCTCAGCCCCGTGCGCCAGGAGATTGTGGAGGGCCACGCGGAGGTAAGGGCCGTCTTCTCCGTAGGCCGACGCGCCAGGATAGCCGGCTCTTACGTGACGAGCGGTCGCATTACCCGCAACGCCGGCGCAAGGATAATCAGAGGCGGACAGCCGGTGTACGAGGGAACCGTCTCCAGCCTGAGGCACTTCAAGGACGACGTACGGGAGATGGCCGCGGGCTTTGAGTGCGGCATCGGCGTGGACGGCTTCACCGACTTCCAGGAAGGCGACATCGTAGAGGCATTCCGCCAAGGGTAGCCAAGCCCTGACATCTTTCCGGTATACCTGGACCACTGAGGCTGAGCCGTGTCCCGAAGAACCGAACGAGTTAACGTGCTTTTGCGCCAGAAACTGAGCGAGATAATCACCCTGGAGATGAAAGACCCCAGGTTGACTCCCATGGTGACCATCACTGAGGTGGGGGTATCCAGGGACTTGAGGCACGCCAAGGTGTTCACCAGCGTGCTTGGGAGCTCCGAGGAGGGAAAGGCCGCGGTGGAAGCGCTGAACGCCGCATCGGGGTTCCTGCGCCGTGAGCTGCTGGCGCGCCTCTCGCTGAAGAGCGTCCCCTTCCTCAGCTTCGTGTCGGACGACTCCATAGAGAAGGGTTCCTACCTCCTCCAGCGGATCAGTGAAGTTCGCTCCGATGACCCGCCCGCGGAAGGCGATAGATGAGCGAGATTACCGGCATCATCAGCATCTCGAAACCCCTTGAGTGGACCTCTATGGAGGTGGTGCGGCGCGTCAAGCGCCTCACCCGCCAGAAGCGGGTGGGCCACGCAGGCACCCTGGACCCCCAGGCCACCGGCGTGCTGCCCATCTGCTTCGGGCAGGCCACCCGGATAATGGAGTTCCTGGTGGACAGCCCAAAGGTGTACAAGGCCGTCATCCAGTTGGGCGTGTCCACAGACACCTACGACTCCCAGGGCCAGGTCACAGAGACAAACGATCCCTCCCACGTCACGCTCCAGGACATAGAGCGGGAGTTGGAGTCATTTCGCGGGGTGTTCCTGCAAGTGCCTCCCATGTACAGCGCCCTGAAGCGGGACGGCGAGAGGCTGTACAACCTGGCAAGGGCCGGTAAAGAGGTGGAGCGGGAGCCCAGGGAGGTGGAGATATACAGCTCGGAGATCACAAGCTGGCAGTCGCCGGAGGTGGAGATGGAGGTTGCGTGCGGCCGCGGGATGTACATTCGCTCCCTTGCCCACGACCTTGGCGCGGCGCTGGGCTGCGGCGCCCATCTGAAGGAACTGGTGCGCCTTCGCACTGGGCCCTTCAATATCGACAACTCAGCCACAATGCCGGAGATGGAGGAGGCTTGCGAGAGTGGCTCATGGGAGTCCCTGGTGTTCCCGGTGGACTACCCGCTGTCCAACCTGAGGGCCGCCGTGGTGCAGCGTGAGAAGGAGGAGGCGGTAAGGAAGGGACAGGGCGTGTACCTGGGAATGCCTCTCAGGGGTATATCCCCAACAGACCGGTACCGCCTATACTCCGTTGACGGCGACTTCATAGCCCTTATCCGACCAAGCAGGGTGAAGGGCCTGTGGAACGCCCAGAAGGTCTTCAACCTTCGAAACTCGTCCCAGTAGCGCTGGGCCGGGCCTGCCGGCCCCTGCGATATGCCGAGCATAGGAAAAGCCTGAGCAGCGCGTCGACCCTTGTGTCTCGGTGTATCCCCTCCCCATTCGGGCATTTCAGGGTTGACAACCCTTTTGTGAGCATATATCGTCTCCCCTAGCTACTTGGAACCCAGGGAGGTGTGCTATGGAGGCCTACTGCTTCAAGTGCCGCGCCAAGAGGGAGATCAGCTCTCCGCAACAGGTCACTCTCAAGAATGGTCGTCCTGCCACCCAGGGCACGTGCCCAGTGTGCAGCACCAAGGTGTTCCGCATCGGGAAGGGATAAGGCCCGCCTTTAGGCGAACAGAGAATCGCTTGAACGCGCCGGCCTGACCCTAGCCCGCAGGGGCAGACAGCCCAAAGCGTTCAAGCAGCCGCGGCGGGTTGCCTTGCAGCACGACCGATGCGGCTTCTTCCGACAGCCCCGCGCCCCTCGCCACCTTCGACGCCAACTCCGCCGTGAGCAGGTCTTCCGGCGCGTGCGCGTCGGAGTCCAGCACGAGCCTGGCGCCGCCGTGCAACCCGACCCGCGCGACGTGGCCGTTGGTCAGGGAGTGGCCCCTCCGGGAGGATATCTCCAGAAACACCCCGTTTTCGGCGGCAATGGCGGCCTCCTCCTCAGTGATAATGCCCGGGTGGGCCAGTACGTCCACGCAGGGAGACTTGATCGCTGCCAGGTTGCTGCCGGGTTCCACCGGCTCCACGATGGTCTCGCCGTGCACCACCACTATTTGCGCTCCCAGGTCCTTGGCGCGCTCAGCGGCCTCGGCGATGAGGTTCTTGGGGACGTGGGTTATCTCAACGCCCGGTATTGCCAGAATGTCCCACTCCTCCGACGCCCTGCGGCACTCCCCCACCAGCGTCTTGATGACCATCTCCTGCCCCTCAATCCCCACGTGGTCCGTGACGGCTATGACGCCGTATCCCCGGGCGTACGCCCTGCGGATAAGCTCAATGGGGGAAAGCACACCGTCGCTGAGAAAGGTGTGGGTGTGGAAATCGTATATCAACTGCTACTCACCAACTATGCTCGAAGGTTGCGATGTCCTGAATGAAACTCCTGGATTCCTGCTTCTGGAGACCGTTGCATAACTTGCGACAAAGCCCCGTACCAATGTCATTCTGAGCGCAGCGAAGAATCCAAGGTCTTTGCCTACGGACATCATGGCTTTGCGGGCAGAGGCTTTGGATTCTTCACTACGCGTAGTTTACCCTGAGCTTAGCCGAAGGGCTCCGTTCAGAATGACAGAGGCGCGCTTCCAGTGAGGATGACGCCAAGCTATGCAATCTGTCTCCGGCCACTGGGACAAGCGCTACGGCCTGGAGGCGACTATCTCCAGCCAGTTGCGAGGTATATGGGTCACCTTCATGTCCTCAAAGACCTCACGGGCGCCCTGCTTCAGGGCCTCGCTGGCCTCTCTCAGAGGCACGCCGGGCATGACGCCCCTGATCCAGTCCTCAAACTCGCTGATGTTGATCCAGCCCTCCAGGGGGACCTGCACTGTGTTGATGCGCTGCTCTTTCACCTGAAAGCCCACGGACTCCAGAAGCTGGGTGTACTGCTCCGGCGACAGGTGGCGCCTGGCCTCTACCTTCTCTGCCTTGTTCGGACTCAGGCCGTACTCCGAGCGGAGGATGCGAAGCGACTTCATCATCCACCGGCGATAGAACTGCTCCGACTCCGGCGGATGGCCCCCCTCGAAGAAGGAGGTGTTGAAGGCGAATACTCCGCCGCTGCCCAGTGTATGGAACACCTCGCCGGCGAGCCTGGCCTTGTCCGTCACCATGTGAATGGCGTTGCAGAAGACCACGGCGTCCACGGAGTCCCGGACAAGCTGGGACAGCTGCTCGGCCTGGCCGTGGATGAACTCCACCATCGAGGCCTTGGCGTTCTCAAAGTCCTCCCTGGCCTGCTTCAGGGCTGCGGAGGAAAAGTCCACACCAATGACCAGGCTGTCCTTCGCCCCGCGAATCCTTTCAAGGATTATCTTCGTCACTCCCCCCGTGCCGCACGCCAGGTCAACTACCCGCTGGCCCGGCCCTACTTGGGAGAGGTCCACAAGATTGGCGTTGACGGCCTGATAGAAAGGAGTGCTTGCGAAGGTTGCGAAGGAGAACTCCTCATCCTCATTTCCCAACGTCGTCTTGTTCTCGTCATTCATTTACCTATTCCCCCGGTGGAGTTATTCAGGCCGCGTTGTTGGATGTCTATCCTGCCTTGCAGGATACCAACGAGGCCGCTTTATGATTTCAGTGGATGATAGCCTAACGCAAACCCTCAGTCAATCCGCCTAGCAAGCCGAGGGTATTAAGGTCTTGTTAACGTCTCTTTATCGGCAAGAGAGTGATTATATCACATCATCACGACGCGAAGGGCCCGCTCCCTCCCGGCAAGGTCTCTGTGTACGGAGCATTCAGCCTGCGGGAATACGGACCGGGCAAGCTCAAGGACTTCACCCGCTTGTGCTGGACTGATCTCCACGATCAGCGCCCCCGGCCTGGAGAGCTTCGCCAGAGCCTGGGGCATCAGCAGGCGCACCACGCCCAGACCGTCTGCGCCGCCGTCCAGGGCCTCAGGCGGCTCAGCCAGAACCTCTTTCGCGAGGTGGGGGATGTCCGCAGTTGGTACGTAGGGCGGGTTGCTCACCACTATGTCCACAGGCCTCGATACAGGCTCCAGAAGACTGCCCGTGCCAAAGATGACCCTGTCCCGCAGCCCGTAGCGCTCGCAGTTGAGGCGCGCCGTCTCCAAGGCGCGCAATGATATGTCCGTGGCGTAGACGGTCGCCTGTGGCAGATGCGCAGCCAGAGCGACCGCTATGGCCCCGCTCCCTGTGCAGACATCCGCAATACGCAAAGGGCGGTCCGCAGGAAACGCGCCGGCAATCTCAAGGGCCAGGTCTACCAGCAGCTCCGTCTCAGGTCTAGGGATGAATACGCCAGGGCCAACCGCTATCTCCATCCCGTAGAACTCCCGACGCCCGCTTATGTAGGGCCAGGGCTCTCCGGCCACACGCCGGGCCACGTCCCGCGATACGGCCTGTCTCTCCCCGGACGTAGTTGCCCTCTCGGGGGATGCGTAGAGGCGCGGCCTGTCCATGTCCAGGGCCTTCATGAGCATAAGGTCGGCCTCAAGGGCCGCCTCTTCCACTCCGTGACTCGCCAGAGAGGAGCGAGTGTCCTCCAGGAGCTGTCGCAGGGTCAATGCATGTCCTCTTCAAGGAGCTTGGCCTGCTCCTGGCTGGCAACCGCATCTATGAACTCGTCCAAGTCGCCCTGGAGAATCCGCTCCAAGTTGTGGCTGGTTACTCCAATGCGGTGGTCTGTGACGCGGTTCTGGGGGAAGTTGTAGGTGCGCATCTTCTCGGAGCGGTCGCCGGAGCCGACCTGGGACCGGCGGGAGGCCGCGACCTCCTCCTGCTGGCGGTTAATCTCCCTGTCCAGTAGGCGCGCCCGCAGGACGGCCATGGCCCGCTGCCGGTTCTTCAGCTGGGAGCGTTCGTCCTGGCATACGGCCACAATGCCGGTAGGCGTGTGGGTGATGCGGACGGCCGTGGCCACCTTCTGGACGTTCTGCCCGCCGTGGCCGCTGGAGTGGAAGATATCGATGCGCAGGTCGCCGGGGTCGATGTCCACCTCCACCTCCTCGGCCTCCGGGAGTACGGCGACCGTGGCCGCGGAGGTGTGAATGCGACCACCCGCCTCTGTTGTGGGCACCCTCTGCACGCGGTGGGCGCCTCTTTCGTACTTGAGGCGGCTGTAGGCGCTCCTGCCCTTCACCTCAAACACTATCTCCTTGAACCCGCCAATGCCAGTCGGGTTGGAGTCTATGACGTCCACGTCCCACCCCTTGTCCTGGGCGTAGCGGGCGTACATACGGTACAGCTCAGCGGCAAACAGGGCGGCCTCCTCGCCGCCTGTGCCGGCCCTCACCTCCACAATGACGTCCCTTTCGTCGTTGGGGTCCTTGGGGAGCAGCGCCAGGCGCAACCTGTACTCCAGCTGCTCTCTTCGCTCTTGCAGCGCCTCCAGCTCCTCCTGCGCCAGCTCCTTGATGTCCTCCTCAGAGGTCTCGTGCAGGACGGTTCGTGTGTCCTCCGCCTGGTGGGATACCTGCCTGTACTCGTCGTAGAGGGACACAAGGTCCTCCATAGAGGCGCGCTCCCTGGCCAGGGTCTGGACCCGCTCGTGGTCCGTAGCCACCTCCGGTTGGGCCAGCGTCTCCTCTATCTCGCCGAATCGTCGCCTCAGGGTTTCAAGTCTATCGAACATACTCCGCTATCCAGTCGACCCGGTATCTAGTCACCCGCCGTATTATAGTCAATGGCAAGACGAAATCATACCACCCCAGGGACAATATTGAACAGATGTAGAAGCCGTGCTAGAATTCCCTTCAGGGCTAGCGAATCGCCGCTAGCCCCTTTAGGCGTTGGAACGCTGGAAGGAAGGGTTTAGCATTGAGCAAGAAGAAGCCAAAGAAGAAGGAAAAGGCTCCCAAGAAGAACAAGAAGCGTTCACAGAGCAAGAAGACGGACGTCTTGCAGAAGACCGCCGACGCCAACGCGCAGAGATACCTGGACTGGAGAGGCCGTGCCTCTTAGCAAAGGAGCAAGATCAGAGAGCTGTTTTCCCTTCTATCCCTGAATCCCGACTACTCCGGCCTGCTGAAGACGCTGCGGCAAGGGCATGCCAGGAGCGTTGCCGTTATCCCGGGCTCCGCCCTCCCCTTCTTCGCCGGGGCCTTGAGACAGGACCTTGGCGTCCCCGTCCTGGCGCTGACGGCGCGGCCAGAGAGGGCGCGCCAGGTGCACTCCGACCTCACGGTGTGGTGCGGGGAAGACGGAGAGGTGTACCAGTTCCCAGAGGGAGAGACGCTGCCCTTCGAGAGGCTCATGGCCGACGACGCCTCCACCCACGGGCGCATCAGGACACTGGAGGCCCTTCTGAGAACCGGGGAGGAATCGCCGCTGCCGCCCGTAGTTGTGGCGTCGGTGGCAGCCGCGGCCCAGAGAACTATTGCAAGAGAGGTCTTCGAATCGTCCCGGCATCGCGTGGCTGTCGGCCAGCGCGTCGACCTGAACGCGCTGCTGCATCGCTGGCAGGCGATGGGCTATCGCGTTGAGCCGTCGGTAGAAGTCCCCGGCACGGCAAGCAGGCGCGGCGGCATCGTGGACGTATTCTCGCCCGGGTCGGATCTCCCCTCCCGCATCGAGCTTTGGGGCGACGTCGTGGAGAGCATCCGCCTGTTCGATCCAACCTCCCAGCGCTCCGTGCAGCCGGTTGAGGAGACCCTTGTCCTGCCATGCCAGGAGGCGCTGCCCGGCCTCATCCCACGCGAGTACGTGGAGGAGCAGTACGGCCGGCTGGAGATGTCCAACTGCGCGCCCCAAACAAGGAACCGCATCCAGGAGGAGATGAGCCTGCTGCTGTCGGGCCACGCCCTGGAGGAGCCCGGGTTCTACCAGGGGTTCTTCTGCCAGGGGTCGCTCATGGACTTTCTTGGCCCTGACACCCTGGTCATTGTGGAGCAGCCGGGGCACGTGGAGGACGAGGGCCTGAGGCTGGAGGCGAAGTCCGTAGAACTGCAGAGCGCCAAGGAGGACAGGGGCGACGTTCCCCGCAACTTCCCGTCCCTCCACGTACCCTGGGAGGAGCTGAGCGACCGGCTGTCGGCGACCGCGAGACGCCTGGAGACGGCGCCCTGGGCCCTGAGCGAAGACGACGGAGATTCGTCCGGGCATGATCTCGGCTTCCTCTCGCCCGAAGGCTACCGGGGCCGCATTGACACGCTGGCTGAGGACGTCCGGGGCTGGAGGCGGAACGGCGATCGCGTAGTCCTGGTGTCCCATCACGCCTCCCGTCTTGCGGAGGTGTTCAGGGGGCTGGACCTGCCCGTAGACTCGGACGGGATGGGCCAGGGAGAGCCCGGCAAGGGTTCGGTGAGCCTGCTCAGGGAGTCCCTGGCTGAGGGCTGGAGCCTGCCACTGGGCAGCACGACCCTCCACCTCCTGACCGACGCCGAGATCATGGGCCAGACCAAGGAGCGCCCGTTGCGCAGGCGGTCGCAGGCCCCGCGCATCGCTTCGCTGGCGGAGCTGGAAACGGGCAGCTACCTGGTACATACGGAGCACGGCATCGGTCGATTCCTGGGGACGCAGCACATGGGAGGAGAGCAGTCGGAGAAGGAGTATCTTGTCATGGAGTATGCTGCGGGAGACAAGCTCTACGTTCCCACGGACCAGCTGGACAGGGTAGCCCCGTACGTCGCCTCCGGGGAGCGAATGCCCTCCCTCACCCGTCTGGGCACCCAGGAGTGGAGACGCTCCAAGGAGAGGGCCAGGGCATCAACCAGGGAGCTGGCCGAGCAGCTGCTGTCCCTCTACGCCTCCCGCGAGGTGGTGGACGGATTCGCCTTCTCCGTGGATACGCCCTGGCAGCAGGAGATGGAGGACGCCTTCCCATTCCAGGAGACGCCGGACCAGATGGAGAGCATCCACGAGGTGAAGCGGGACATGGAGTACCACCGGCCCATGGACAGGCTGGTGTGCGGCGACGTGGGTTACGGCAAGACGGAGGTTGCCCTGCGCGCCGCCTTCAAGGCGGTGATGGACGGGATGCAGGTGGCGTTCCTGGTACCCACGACGGTTCTGGCCCAGCAGCACTACGTGACCTTCTCCGAGCGGCTGGCTACCTTTCCGCTACGGGTGGAGGTGCTGAGCCGGTTCCGCACCCACGAAGAGCAGCGCAGGGTGGCGGAAGACCTCGCCGAGGGCAAGGTGGACATATGCATTGGAACCCACCGGCTGCTCCAGAAGGACGTGTCCTTCAAGAACCTGGGCCTTGTGGTTGTCGATGAGGAGCAGCGGTTCGGCGTGGCCCACAAGGAGCGTCTCAAGGAGATGCGCCGGGAGGCCGACGTCCTCACCCTGAGCGCCACGCCCATCCCCCGCACCCTGCACATGGCCCTGTCCGGCATTAGGGACATGAGCACCATTGAGACGCCGCCGGAAGAGCGTCTGTCCATAAAGACCTACGTCTCCGAGTACAGCGAGGAGGTCATTCGCGAAGCCGTCCTTCGGGAGATGGACCGGGGCGGCCAGGTGTTCTTCCTGCACAACCGCGTCCACTCCATCGAAGAGACGGCAATGAAGATCAGGGAGATCGTACCAGAGGCGGCGGTGACCATTGGCCACGGCCAGATGCCGGAGGAGCACCTTGAGCAGGTGATGTCAGACTTCGCCCAGGCAAAGTACGACGTGATGGTGTGCACCACCATCATCGAAGCTGGCCTGGACATGCCCAACGTCAACACACTCATCATTGACAGGGCGGACAGGCTGGGTCTGGCGCAGCTCTACCAGCTAAGGGGCCGGGTGGGAAGGGGCGTCAACAGGGCCTACGCCTACCTCATGGTGCCGCGACGACGCAGTATCACAGAGACGGCGGAGAAGAGGCTCAAGACCATCATGGCCGCAACGGAGCTTGGGGCGGGGTTCCGCATAGCCATGCGCGACCTGGAGATTAGGGGCGCAGGCAACATCCTGGGCGCGGAGCAGAGCGGACACATCCACGCCGTAGGCTACGAGCTGTACTCTCAGCTGCTGGCCCAGGCCGTGGACGAGGTGAGAAGCCAGCGCAGGGGCGAGCCGTCCAGGTTGTCGCCGCAGACCCAGGACGTGAAGGTCGACCTGTCGATTGCAGCCCACATCCCAGTCCACTACATACCCGACTTCGCAACACGGCTGGGCGTATACCAGCGCATGGTCAAGACAAGGGAGCGGGAGGAGATAGCCGCCCTTGGCGAGGAGATAAAGGACAGGTTCGGCCCCCTGCCCAGGGCCGTGCGCGACCTGCTGTACGTAATGGACATCAAGAGCCTGGCCCTTGAAGCGGGCGCGGAGTCCGTTGTGCAGGATGGAAACGCGGCCGTTATGCAGCTCAGGGAGCCCGTGGAGGGGGCAAGGCTGGCTCTGCAGAAGGCCCTTGGCAACGGCATCCACGTGGGTCACAGCCAGATACGTATTCCCCTTGGACGGGAGTGGCAGAAGACGCTTTCAGAGACCCTGGAGCGACTGGCGGCCTTCAAGACGGAGGCCCTTGAGTTGTCAGGCGCGATGGCCGGCGCCACGCCCTAGTCCGTCAGCCCGTGGATCAGCTCTACCACCTCCGGCAAGCTCTCTATGCGGGGGCACTCCGCAATGTCGTCGCTCAGTTTGTCCCTGTCCAGGAGCACTGGACGAATGCCCATGCCCAGAGCGCCTCTGACGTCAGTGTCGTACTGATCGCCGACGTGCATTGCCTCTTGCGGCTCAGCCTGTGCCCTTTTCAACGCCTCAATGAAGATGGGCGGATGGGGCTTGCTCGCTCCAACGTCAGCCGACGTTATTGTGAAGTCCAGGTACGGAGAGAGGCCAAGCTCCTCTGACAGCTTGCTCATGTCGCCCTCGTTGTTGGAGAGCAGCCCAAGGGTGAGGCCCCGCTTCTTGAGCGCGTCCAGGGTGGGAAGTACATCATCGAAGAGGGCGTAGCCGTAGGAGAGCTGCCGCAGCCGGGCGCTTATCTGCAAAGCCAGATCCAGTGACACCTCCACGCCGGCTCCCTGAAGAATGAGCCTCTGATACTCGGCAAAGAAGTCCTTGACTCCCTGGCGGCCCCGCTCCCGGAGAGGAAGTCTTGCCGTCTCCCGGGCCATGTAGGCGTCAGCCAGGGCATAACCCACGTCCACGCCTTCCGGCGTGACATGTATGCCGAACTCGCCGCAGGCCTTGGCCTGTAGCTCCTCCCTTGGCGGCCAGAACCTGCCGACGGTGTTGTAGAAGTCAAAGAAAATGGCCTTGATCACGACCCGGCCTCTCCTTGCGATTTGCTAGTCTAGGGCCTAATCTTAGCACACCAGGCCCAAATTGGCACAAAGCTCCCTGCATACTCACACTGGCCTGGTGTATTGTGACATTAGCAGAATATATATACAATTAACTTGACGGGCGCACTGATTGCATATACAATATCATGGTAGAGTATGAATGGAACGAAACTAAACGGGAGCAAAACCTGGAGAAGCATGGCGTAGACTTTGCGTCTATGGAACTCTTTGATTGGGACGCGGCCGTAATTGAACGGAGTGACAGGCAGGGCGAAGAACGGTTTGGAGGGGTAAGCTTCATATGGGACCGCTTGCACTACGTGGCGTTTACAGAGCGCGGTAACGCAATACGGATAATAAGTCTACGCATAGCCAATGCTGCAGAGAGGAGATGGTATGCTCAAGCAAACGTTTGAAGAGCTTGTCGCAAGCCAGATGACCTTTGAAGAGATAAAGGCGGAGTACGGGGAGGAGGTGGCAATAAACGTCGGGATTGCCAGAGACCCGGACGCCCCTGAGCTGGATGAGGAGTGGTTCAAGCGCGCCCGCCCTGCGGCTGAGGTTGTGCCGCACATAGTAGAGCGGTGGCGGAGGACGCGCGGCAAGCAGAAAGCGCCAACCAAAGAGCCAATCTCCATCCGGCTGGACTCTGACATACTTGTTTACTACCGCGCTACAGGTAAGGGGTGGCAGGGCCGCATCAACGAGACGCTCCGCAAGTACGTCACCGGCTCAGAGGAATCACAGGAAGCGGAGCAAGGGTCCGGTGAGGATTCTGACAAGAAGTGATACCTCTGCTCCACCGCGCCGCGCGGCTGGCGTCGGCGTCCCTGGACCTGCTGTACCCGCCCAAGTGCGTGGGCTGCGAGAAAGAGGGGCAATTCCTCTGTCCGGGATGCCTTGACGCCCTCCCCCATCTGCTACCGCCATTCTGCCTCCGGTGCTCCCAGCCCATAGCCCACGGGGACATCTGCCGCAGGTGCATCGCGTCGCCGCCGGCTATTGACCGAATAGTGGCGCCCTTCCGCATGGAGGGCGCGGCGCGGGAGGCCGTCCACCGCCTGAAGTACGGCAACCTGCGCGCCATTGCGCCGGTGCTGGGAGAGCTTCTGGCGGACTTTTTGGTTGAGCGTCAGGTATCCGGCGCTGTACTCGTCCCCGTCCCCCTCCACCCCCGGCGCGAGAGGCGGCGCGGCTACAACCAGGCGGCACTGCTGGCCCGGGAGGCGGGCGAAAGGCTGGGTATCCCCCTTGTCCTTGGGGCCCTCTCACGCAGCAAGGACACGCCTTCCCAGACCAGACGCTCCCAGGCTGAAGAGAGGCGGGCTAACGTGCAAGACTCCTTCTACTGCCCTGATCCTTCTCCGGTGAAGGGGTTGAATGTGCTCTTGGTAGACGACGTATGCACAACGGGCGCCACGCTGGAGGCCTGCTCGGCGACGCTTAAGGAGGCGGAAGCGGCCTCGGTGACGGGCGTCGCTTTTGCGCGTGAGGCGTAGACTGTCTGCCAAGTCAATCGCAAGACAAAAAGCCGGGAGCCAAGCGCTGACGTGCCTGGCTCCCGTTCTTGTGAGGCTGTCTATACTGCCCGGTCTACCTGAACTGAGCGGTCTCCGTCGAACCGGCCAGAGCGGCCGTAGCGGCAAGGTCCTCGCTCACGCTGAGCAGGACCTCGTCGAAATAGCCCGCGCCAACCTCTGCCTGGTGCTTGGAGGCCGTGTAGCCGTCCTTCTCCCGGGCGAACTCCTGCTCCTGGATTCGGACGTACGCCGGCATTCCCTCCTGGGAGTAGGCCTTGGCAAGCTCAAAGGCGTTGAGGTTGATCATATGCCAGCCAGCCAAGGTGATAAACTGGAACTTGTAACCGGCCTTGCCCAGCTCGTCCTGGAACTTGGCAATGGTCGCGTCATCGATGTTGGCCTTCCAGTTGAAGGAGGGGGAGCAGTTGTAGGCCAGCATCATGTTGGGGTTCTCCTTGCGGATGGCCTCTGCGAAGGCGATGGCCTCGTCAAGGTCAGGGTCCGAGGTCTCACACCACAGCAGATCGGCGTAGGGGGCGTAGGCCAAACCCCTGGCGACCGCGGCATCGAAGCCGTCACGCACGACGTAGAACCCTTCAGGGGTGCGCTCGCCGGTCACGAACTCCTTATCGCGATCGTCGATGTCGCTGGTGAGAAGGGTTGCGCCCCGGGCGTCCGTCCGTGCGCACAGAATGGTGGGCACATCCAGGACGTCGGCGGCGAGCCTTGCCGCGTTGAGGGTGTGTACGAACATGTTAGAGGGTATGAGCACCTTCCCGCCCATGTGGCCGCACTTCTTGGCGGAAGAAAGCTGGTCCTCGTAGTGGACGCCGGCGGCTCCCGCCTCAATCATGCCCCGCATCAGCTCAAAGGCGTGGATGGCCCCGCCGAAACCCGCCTCTGCATCGGCCACGATGGGAACGAACCAGTCAGTGTCCGACTTACCTTCCAGGGCATCAATCTGGTCGGCTCTCATCAGGGCGTTGTTGAGTCTCTTGACCACCGCAGGGACGCTGTTGGACGGGTAGAGGCTCTGGTCGGGGTAGGTGTGGGATGCCAGGTTGTTGTCACCGGCCACCTGCCAGCCGCTGAGGTAGAGGGCGCTAAGGCCGCCCTTGACCATGTTCACTGCCTGGGCTCCCGTGAGAGCGCCAAAGGTCCTTACGAAGCCGTCCTGGTTGAGCTCCCGCCACAGGCGCTCGGCCCCGTGCTTGGCCAGCGTGTACTCTATCTTCAGGTTGCCTCGCAGCTTTACAACGTCCTCAGCCGTGTAGTCTCGCTTTACGTCCTTCCAGCGAGCATCGGAGGCCCAGCGCTCCTCTATCTCCTTGACCTGCTGGGCAAAACTGGGATGGTGATTGTTCATACTACAGCCTCCTTAACTTACTCCAAGAATCGGTATCCGGGAAGTGTCAGAAAATCGATGTACGACGGACTTGTGACCAAGTCGTCCAATAGATCCACGGCCTTGTCGAGGGCGCCCACGTTCTCGGGGCCTCGCGCCTGGAGCAGCGCGCCAACCTCGTCGCTTCGCAGCGACTCGTACAGGTTCCTGCTCACAGAGCGGTTATCCGAGAGATAGGCCCCGTGCTTCATCCACTGCCAAATCTGAGACCTGGCTATCTCCGCCGTAGCGGTGTCCTCCATCAGGTAGTTCAGCGCTACCGCGCCCCTGCCCTGCACCCAGGCGTCCAGGTACTGGAGGGTTACGCTGATGTTGTTCCTCAGCCCGGCCTCCGTAATGTCTCCGTCCGGCACGTCTAGTATGTCTCTGGCCGAATAGCTCACCTCCGGGATTTTTCCAAGCTGATTGGGGCCGTCAAAGGCCTTCTCAAATACCTCCAGAACAACCGGCACCAGGCCCGGGTGGGCGACCCATGCGCCGTCGTGCCCCTGGCCGGACTCCCGCTCCTTGTCGGTCCTGACCTGGTTCATGGCTCGCTCGTTGGCCTCTTCGTCATCGCGCCTGGGGATGAACGCGGACATTCCGCCCAGAGCGTGGGCTCCCCGCTTGTGGCAAGCCTGAACCATAAGCTCCGCCGCCGAGCGGAGGAAGTGGGTGCCCATCGTCACCTGCGACCTGTCCGGGAACACGAAGTCCGGGCGCTGGTTGAAGACCTTGATAACGCTGAAGATGTAGTCCCACCTGCCCAGGTTCAGGCCGGTGATGTGGTCCCGCAGCTCGTACAGGATCTCCTCAATCTCGAATGCGACCAAGATGTGCTCAATGAGCACGGTGCACTTGATGGAACCGTGGGGCACACCCAGCTGCGCCTCGGAGTAGTTGAACACAGCGTTCCACAGGCGGGCCTCCAGATGACTCTCCATCTTGGGCAGATAGAAGTAGGGGCCGGTGCCCCTGTCCAGGGCCACGCGGGCGTTGTGGAAGAAGGCAAGGCCAAAGTCGAACAGGCTTGCCGACACCGGCTGCCCGTCAACAAGTAGGTGTCTCTCCAGAAGGTGCCAGCCCCTGGGCCTGACGCACAGGGTGGCGGTGCTGTCGTTGAGGCGGTACTCCCTGCCCTCCGGGTTTGTGAAGCTGATGGTGCCCGCGATGGCGTCGCGCACGTTCACCTGGCCGTCCAGGGTGGGTCCCCACACAGGGGAGTGAGCGTCTTCAAAGTCGGTCATGTATATCTGTGCGCCGGAGTTCAGGGCATTGATGACCATGGTGCGGTTGGAGCTGGGGCCGGTGATCTCCACGCGGCGGTCCACCAGGTCACTGGGCGCGGTGGTCACCTTCCACGCCCCCTCGCGAATGCCTCTGGTTTCGGGCAGGAAGTCCGGGTCCAGGCCCTCGTCAATCTCCCACTGGCGCAGGGCCCGCGCCCTCATCAGAGAGCGTCGCGTCGGCTCAAACTCCCGGGCCAGGCCGGCCACAAAGTCCAGCGCCTCCGGGCTAAGGATGTCCGCGACGTCCGGGTCTACCCTTCCCAGAACCTTGATGTCATCACTCATGCTTTGGATCTCCTTGGTGTCGGATCCCTTGTTGCTATGCTGCCATACCTGGCTGACGAAATTACGAATCCACTACAGGTCTAACATAGTATACTTATATGAGGTATAATGCAAGTGCCGTATTCCCTATTGCAGCGATAAAATTATTCTATCACTCGCTGGAGAAGGAGTGAGATGAGAAAAATCATAGACAAGAAACTCTACGACACAGCCACAGCCACGAGGATATTCCCGCCTAATGACGTCGCGAATCCCCTAGATGGTTTGCTGCCCGGTCTCCAATCTTCCAGAGAAACTCTCTATTGCAGCCCCAAAGGGCAGTTGTTCGTATGCCGATCCAAGAGTTTCCAATCCTTTCTCGGTGGCCAGACTTTTCAGGAAGAGGACATTTATCTGCTGGATGAAGAAGGGGCCGTACAGTGGCTGGAATCTCGCAACGCTCCTCAAGATGCATATCAGGCTGCTGGCCTCCAGATTGAAATTGGCTAGCCTACAAAAAGGAGTCTGATGGAGCTCGCGCAACTAAGAGCATTCCTTGAAGCCGCGGAGCGCGGCAGCTTCCGGCGCGCCGCTGAGGCGCTGTTCCTTACGCAGCCCTCCCTGAGCGCCCGCGTCCACGCCCTTGAAGAGGAGCTTGGCGTGTCGCTGTTTCACAGGATGGGCCGCGGCGTGCGTCTGACGGAGATGGGCAGGGCCTTCCTGCCCTACGCGGAGCGGGCAATGGAGGCCCTGCGCCAGGGGCGGGACGTCATAGACAGCGCGCGGGACGCCTCCGGCGGCGTGCTGAACATGGCCTCGGCCCGGGCCATCGGAACCTACACTCTGCCCTCCATACTTGAGCGGTTCCGCCTCAGGTACCCCAACATCAAGGTGCACATCAACATTGGCCGCTCGTCGGACGTGCTGCAGATGGTGGTTGACGAGGAGGCGCAGCTTGGACTGGCCCGCGCCCTGAGCGACCCGGACGTGGTGACCATGCGCCTATACGATGAAGAAATCGCCCTGGCCACCAGCCCCCACCACCCCTTCGCCATCCGCGGCGAGGCAAGCATCTACGAGGTCGCCCAGGAGCCCCTCATCCTGTACGACCGCGAGTCATCCTACTTTGTGCTCATAAACCAGGTGTGCCGCGCCGCGGGCATCTCTCCCAGGGTGGAGATGACCCTGGACAGCATAGAGGCCACCAAGCACCTTGTGGAGCTTGGCATGGGTGTATCCTTCCTCCCGCGCAGCGGCGTCCGCCACGAGCTTGAGCGGGGCAGCCTGCGCCTCATACCCCTTACCGAAGGACATCAGGTGTCGCTGCCAACCGCCGTTATGGTGCGACGCGCCCAGCACTACAGCCCGGCGGTCCTGGCCTTCATGGACGTGCTCCGTGAGATGTACGGCATCGATACTTCTCTGCTGGATGGAGCCGGGACGCCGTCGGAAAACGGGCAGATTCACGAGCGTGCTGGGGTGTTTACGTCGGAGTAATACTCCCATTTTGCGATCCGCTTCAAACAAAGCGTGATAGGGAGGTCACCTTGAATGCTTATTGTCCTAACGGGAACCATCATAGCGAGGGTCCATTTTGCACCAGATGCGGGCAACCCATAGAATCGGAATCTAACGCCGATCCTTCTAACAAACAAAAGAAAATTGACACACAGTGGTATTCGGTCATGCCAAAAGGGTGGGGCTTGTTTGGAAGTGATCAAAAGAGACACATCGGCGAGCGGAAGATGCTCTACGAGCTTCTTGAACAAGATGAGGATATCAAGGCTTTGGTGGGCGGTAAGCATAGGGAGCAGAACAAGACTATTCTTCAGGAAAAAAGTGGCGTCGCAGTTGCTACGAATAAGAGGATCTTATTCCTGAACAAAGGGCTAATAGACGAGGGAGTGGCCGAGATACCATACGGGAGCATAAAGGACGTAACACATAGCATGGGTATGTTCTTCTCAGGAGTGCAGATAACTGGTTTGGCAGATACTGGCTGGCGCATTGATGCCATCTCACCGATGGAATCTGCAAAGTTATTCGCAGACTGCGTTCGGTTACAGGTTGAAGTCCACCACCTCTTGGTAGCTCCGCAGGAGACACAGAAAGCCGATGCCACCCCTTCCATCGCGAACGAGCTAGAGAAATTGGCAGGACTCGTAAAGGAAGGTTTTCTCACCAGGGAGGAGTTCGAAGCAAAGAAGAAACAACTGCTTGGACTCTAAACCCCGTAGAAGTACGCACCCTAATGGTCGTATAATAGTAATTGGTAAGTCGGGGCGTAGCGCAGACGGGAGCGCGCCACGTTCGGGACGTGGAGGTCGCTGGTTCAAGTCCAGTCGCCCCGACCATTTCGTATCAATTTACAGCTACATCTCCCGCTTATACTTCGACAAGCTCAGTATGAGCGGTGTCGTTCACCATAACCAACGCCTGTAGAGAGTACCGGCCAAATCCGTCTGTTCCATCATTCGGGCATTGGGGCTATAATGTCCTCAATCAATCTTCCCTCAGGAGGTAACTATGGCCTTTACACGCATTCATCACGTAGGGCTGGTCAACGGAGACCTGGATCACGCTCGGCACATCCTGGAAGCGGGCTTCGGCCTTGCGCTGGACGAGCACCGGACGCCCTGGCCCGGCGTTCCGGGGTACGACGGCACCACCGTCCTCCAGTTTCCGATAGGCGAGATGTACTACGA
Source organism: Dehalococcoidia bacterium (assembly GCA_034422115.1). GTDB lineage: Bacteria > Chloroflexota > Dehalococcoidia > Lucifugimonadales > UBA2985 > DAOUJW01. The sequence goes on from DAOUJW010000009.1 coordinate 210,133, forward strand.
AGTCGCAAAGCCCGGTGACGCAGGCAGCGAGCCGGGGCAGTACCTGGAGGCGACCAACGGGCGCGGCGGCATGTACTACCTGTCGATAGCCTCCAGCGACATCGCCGCCGACGTAGCGGGGCTGCAGAGCCGAGGCGTCAAGATTAAGGGCAGCTGGGACGGCAACGGCCCGGTCTGGCTGGACCCTGAGACCACCCTGGGCCTGCGGCTCCAGGTCACACCGGATGAGCCGTACTACGTACACCCCTTCTACAAGGGCAACGGCACCTGCACGGGCATGGCCCACATTGGGCTTGCGGGTCGAGACCCGAACGAGTCCAGGAACTTCTGGAGCAACGTATTCGGCATCCGGGAGGACCAGACCTCCGAGCGAGGCAAGGAAGGACCCGATCCCAACCGGGAGCGCAGGGCGGCCGCTGACGACCCCGTGCACATCCTGGAGTACGCCATTGGCGGGACGGTCATCGAGATAAGCCATCCCACCACTTCGGACAGCGGAACGGCCAGGCTGGTGGCCCAGCGCGCCACCCTCGGCGAGGTGTTCCACCACACGGCGCCCTTCGCCCCGGACGTGCACAGGTTCATCGAGCAGGCTATACCCGCGGGCATGGAGCAGATTGGCAGCATTCCGCCCAGAGAGGTGTCGACAAGGGCGACTGCCTGGTTCCACCCAAGGGCGTGCCTTGGCATGCTGCTGGAGCCCTGGAACCGGCCGCCCGGAGACGACCACTACAGGCCTGTCTAACGACAACGCAAGGGGTTGCCCGCGTCGGCGCGCCATCTGAAGTCGAATTTGAGAGCTTCCGGGGAGGGTCTGCGGACGCCTCCCCGGGCCGCTGGGTGAGAGCGCGCCCGCGGGTACTGCCAAACACCATCGTCAAGCAGCCAACCTAATCGCCTTACGTAAGGAGAAGAGCATGATTCGCGCCCTGGGAGACAAGAAGCCAAGGATTCACCCAACCGCCTTTGTGAGCGAGGCAGCCTACGTTGTGGGTGACGTGGAGATTGGAGAGGGCTCCAGCATCTGGCCGGGCACCATCATCCGCGCCAACAACCACAAGATAAAGATAGGCAAGTACGTCAACATCCAGGACAACTGCATGATCCACGCGGACGCCGATTGCAACTACGGCGACTACGTCACTCTGGGGCACCACGTAATGTGCCATGCGACCACCGTTGAGGACCACTGCCTTGTGGGCAACGGAGCGACGGTGAACGGCCACGCCGTCATCGGCCACCACTCCGTGGTAGCCGCGGGTTCCGTGGTGCTGGAGAGGGCGGAGATACCGGACCACTCCTTTGTCACGGGCGCGCCCGCAGAGGTCCGCCGCCAGGTCAATGAGAGACACCTTCAGATGCTGGACAACCTCCCGATGGGCTACTATCGCAACGGCCAGATTTTCAAGGAGGCCGGCCTTCAGGACCCCGACCAGGAGAAGTTCACAGACCCCAACATGTAGGCGAAACGCAGACTGCCAAACAGGCCCGCTCGCCCTGAGCCTGTCGAAGGGTACGAGCGGGCGGCTGTTTTTTAGATTGTCTTATCCCGCTCATTTGGTTCGACAAGCTCACCCCCGTATCAAGTACGGGGCAAGCTATGAGCGGGTAACTGAGGAATCGCACCCCACATCCTGGTTGCGGCAACACCCCTGCCAAGATATAATCGGCTGAGCGCGCGGCGCCCAAACACGCGTCCCACAGGAGCGTACCCATGAAGGTTTACTGGAGAGAGCACAAGACGGGCCAGAGGCTGATCCTCGACAACGAGGCGGGCCGGGAGGAGGAGTGCGGAGGAGTCCGCAAGACGCCCAGGGGGTTCGATGCCCTGGCCAGGACCTTCGGCTACGACCCCGGACGCGCCCAGAAGGGCTTCGCTACCATGGAAGAGGCCAAGGCCTTCGTAGAGTCCTTCGAGCCGTGGGACCTCTTCGTGGGCCGCACCGAGGTGGAGTTCGACAGGACCGTCCACCCCATACCGGAGGACAAAGGCTGATTTCCGGCGCGACGCCGGCTTACGCGAACTGCGGAGGTTGATATGCCTCTCTTCAGCGACGGGGATGTCCGGGTCTACAAGACCACCTGCGGCCCCTTTGACAACAACTCCTATCTCCTCGTGTGCCCCCAGACCAACGAAAGCATCATCATAGACGCGCCCATGGGCCCCGGCGAGGTGCTGGCGGAGGCCGAAGCCGAGGGCGCCAAGGTGAAGGTGATCCTGATTACACACAACCACCAGGACCACCTGGCGGGCCTGCAGGAGATGACCGAGGCCACGGGCGCGCCGGTGGCCTGCCACGCCGACGACGCCTCGACGCTGCCGGTGGCCCCAAGCTCCTTTGTAAATGACGGAGACACCATTACGGCGGGAACCATAGAAATCAAGGTTATGCACACCCCCGGCCACACGCCGGGCTCGGTGTGCTACCTGGTGGGCAAGCACCTCTTCTCCGGCGACACCCTGTTCCCGGGAGGCCCGGGCAGGAGCCGCACGCCTGAGGACCTCCAGCAAATCATCGGCAACATCACCGGGAAGCTCTTCGTGCTGCCGGACGACACCGACGTCCTGCCGGGACACGGCGTGGAGTCAATCCTTGGCGCATCAAAGCAGGAGTACAGCGTCTTCGCCGCCAAGAGCCACCCCGCAGACCTGTGCGGGGACGTCCTCTGGCTGGAGAGCTGAAGGCCCCACAAGACGTTCAACCCGCACAGCCAGGGGCGCCGCGCCTACCGGACCCATCAGGGGGACATCATGCAAATGCCTTCCCAGCAAATGCAGGCAACCATCAACCACGGTGACGACCTCATCTACCTCACCATTTACCCTGTGGGATACAACCCGGACAACTCCTACCCCATGATTGTGCTGCTGCACGGCATGGGCGCCAGCATGTACGACCTGGCCAATCTCGTATCCTTCATTGACTCTGAAGGCTACATCTACGTGTGCCCCAACGCTCCCGTTCCGGTGCAGGTCGACCAGGGCGTCCTGGGGTTCGCCTGGACTGTGCCCGGCAGCGACGACCCACAGGGAGTCGCGCGGTCGGAGGCAAAGTTCGAGGGGATGCTGAACGAGGTAAGGCAAGAACACAAGGTGGCCGACGGCCAGTCGATAATGCTGGGCTTCTCCCAAGGTGGCAGCATGACCTATCGCTACGGGCTGAGCCACCCGGAGATCTTCACCGGCCTTGTGGCCCTGGGCACGTCCATCCGGGACCAGGACGAGATGCGCCAACGACTGCCCGCCGGACGCAGCCAGAGCATTTTCATCGGCCACGGCTTGCAGGACAACATTGAGCGGGCGCGCAGCTCCAAGGAGTTCCTAGAGGCTGAGGGCTACACACCCTACTACCGTGAGTACGACATGGGCCACGAGATAAATCAGGACGTTATGGCGGACCTGGTGCCCTGGATTCAGACAGTGCTGCCACCCCTCCGCCCAAACTCAGGCCCCCTCTCAGGGCTGATACTGCCTTAGGCCAAGGTATCCTCGGTCGATTAAACCGAACAGAACCGCTCGCCCTGAGCTTGTCGAAGGGCGCGAGCGGTGGGTCTGCAATAGCAGTCTTCCCGCTCAAATGGTTCGACAGGCTCACCATGAGCGGGAAGGAAATAGAGCATAAGCAGGCGTTACCATTACCGCCATTTGGCAGTAGAGCCTAGAACACCACCAACGGGTCGTCCTCTGTGATGACGCGCCGCTCATTTGCCAGTGTTGTGCGGACGTGCTTGGGAAGCGCGAACAGCCCGGCGTGGGTCACGCCATCGTAGAAGCGGAGGGACGAGCATCCGCGGTCGGCCAGCCTGCGGTCGACCTCATCCGGAGTCAGGGCCAGTGGATTGGGGCCAAGGGACGCCAGGTTGAATCCCCAGTCGGAGGCGAATGACGGCACCATGATGTGGTACGGGTAGACACTGGGAAACACGCTTCGCAGGGTGTTGTTGATGGCTGAGAATGCCTCCATGTTGCCCACCATGCACGGCTCGGACTGCACGGCCATAACGCCCTGGGGGTTCAGCCTCTGGGACAGAAGGCGGTAGAAGTTCCGGGTGTAGAGCAGGGAGGCTGGGCCGGCCTCCTGGGGGTCCGGCAGATCAATGATGATAACGTCGTAGGTGTCCCGGGTGGTCTCCAGGTACTCGCGGGCGTCCCGGTGATGCAGCTCCGTCCTGGGGTCGTCGAAGGCTCCGCGGTGGTGGTTGGGCAGATAGCGAACGCACACCTCCACCACCTCCCTGTCCAGGTCGACCATGACCGCCCTCTGCACCGTGTTGTGGGTCAGCGCCTCCCGCAGGGTTGCGCCCTCTCCGCCGCCCGCAATGAACACCGACGTTGGGTTCGGGTGCGTCACCATCGCGGGCTGCACCAGGCCCTCGTGGTAGATGAACTCGTCCGCCTCCGCCGACTGCGTCTTGCCGTCAAGGAGCAGGCACCGGCCGTGGGGCAGCGAGTCCACGACCTCGACCTCCTGGAAGGCCGTCCTGGTCGAATAGACCCTTCCCGATATGGCCATCATCTGGTAGAGGTCCTGAGTGATGTACTCCTTGACCCACTCGGCGTTGGAGTTGTCCATACTCGCGACCCGGCCTAGCGAGTGGCTACGCCCGCCAGCTGCGGAAGGATACCGCGCCGAATCTCCTGGACGGAGTGGTTCCTGCACTCAAGGCTTTCGACCACGAGGTCCACCGCCTCCAGCGCCCTGAAGTTCTCTCCGCACGTGAAGATGTCCACCGCGGCGTAGCCGTACTCCGGCCAGGTGTGGATGCAGAGATGGGATTCTGCTATGGCAACAACGCCCGTGACTCCCTGGGGGCTGAACTGGTGGAAAGACTCATCTATGACTGTGGCCCCTGTCCTTCGGGCTGCCTGCAGAAGTGAGTCTCTAATGTGAGGTAAGTTGTTAAGGAGTTCCCGGTTACAGTCTTTGAGCTCCAATATTATCTGTGTACCTAGTGCATTCAATCACCCGCCCTCCTGTAGGGAATTTCACAAAGCGTGATTATATCAGACTTGCTCTCTTTGGCAAGCGAAATTTCGCAGATAAAGACCCGCTGGAGCCGGGTTGCGGCGCAGCGGGTCAAAACCAACGAATAGGCTAGGAGCGGCCAAATAGCGGCGCTATTTGCAGGCTTCTCTGTTAACGAGAAAACCTAGTGGCCGCCACATGCACAACCACCGCCACCGCCGCCACAGCTGTCACCGCCACAGCCGCCGCCTCCGCATGCGCAACCGCCGGACTGTATGTTGGGGTTGTTGATGACAAACCCGCTTCTCATCAGCCCGTCCATGTAGTCGATCTCCGCGCCCTCCATCATGGGAGCGCTGTCGGCGTCAATGAGAATCTGAACGCCGTCCGAGTCGATAATGGTGTCGTCGCTCTTGGCCTCTTTCTCAAGGGCCAGCATGTACTGGGCCCCGCCGTGAGCGCCGGGCATGAGGACTACGCGTAGCGATGAGCCTTCCTCACCCTGCTCAACCAGGATCTCCCTCAATTTCTCCGAGGCTAGGGGGCTAATGTTAATCATACCCACTCCTTTCGGTCGAGGCCTAAGCCACAGATACGCTTTGCGCTATTGTAGCACGAAACTGAGTGCTGATACTAGCACAGCAGCCTGGAGGCGTCAAGGGCTGCAAGCGCTGAACGAATTGCGCCCCTTTCCGCTCATCCTGAGCGTGTCGAAGGAAATGAGCGGAGCCTACAGCCCCCTTAGCCCAGGGAATCCAGAATGTCGCTCATCTCACCGGATATGCAGGTGAAGATGGGCGTGTCCCGCTCCGTGTAGGGCCGCGCGGCAGATCCTCGCATCTCCATCACCAGCTCCAGGAAGTCCGACGGCGAGTCCGTCTCAAAGCCCAGCACAAACTCCTGGTCGTCCAGGCCGTAGGAGTAGGTGGTGGTTATCTTCACGGAGGGGTACTTGTGCCCCATCTGGATGTGCTCGTTCATCATCTCCTGGCGCTCCTCCGCCGGAAGCTGGTACCAGTCGTGGGTCTTCACAAAGGGGTAAACGAAGAGGTACTGCCTGCCCACCTGTCGTATCCTGCCGCCCGCGCCGTCCTGCCCAGGGTGCCGGTGGCTGCCCACGTACGGAGAGCGCCGGGTCATCGCCAGATAGGAGTAGGGCAGCTGAAGATACTTGCCAAGGCCCGTCTTCCACAGCTGGCCGCCAAGCTCCTGGAACGCCTCCAGGTTGGGAGACACCTTCCACAGGAGGAAGTCGCAGTCGCCGCGGATTCCCGTCAGGCCGTAGGGCAGGATTGAAACCGCCGATGAGAACTCGTCCAGCACGGCCGCGAACTCCGCCTTGTGCCGTTCCTTCTCGTCGGAGTCCAGCCGCCGCCACACGGGGTCCAGCTTGTAGAAGTCGTACTTTACGTACTGCTTAACCTGTTCTTCCATAATCAACCTCCGGAAAACTATAATAGTGGAGGACAATCACAGACTCAAGAGCGTTATCGACATCGACTTGGAGGTCACATGCCGCCGGAGATTCGCGTAATAGGCGTCACAGGTCTGCCGGAGGTTGCCGAGGGCGACGACCTGGCACATCTCATCTACGAGGCAGCCCGCAGCCAGTCGACGCCCCTGGAGGCTGGCGACGTGGTTGTGGTCACGCAGAAGATCGTGTCCAAGGCGGAGGGCGCGGTGGTCGACCTCCGGGACGTGACGCCTTCGCCACTGGCCGAGGAGTTCGCCCGCCAGTTCGACAAGGACCCGCGCCACGTGGAGGTGGTCATGCGGGAGACCAAGCGGGTGGTGCGGATGGAGCGGGGCGTGCTGATTGTGGAGACCAAGCACGGCTTTGTCTGCGCCAACGCCGGCGTGGACGCCTCCAACGTGCCCGGCGAGGAGCGGCTGACCCTGCTGCCCAGGGATCCGGACGCGTCCGCGCGGCGCATCAGGAGCGGGCTCATGGAGCGGGCCGGTTTTCCGGTGGCGGTCATCATATCGGACACCTTTGGCAGGCCCTGGAGGATGGGCACAACGGACGTGGCGATAGGCATTGCCGGGATGCACCCGCTGCGGGACTACCGCGGAGAGGTCGACCCCTACGGCTACCCCCTGCGGGTCAGCGTTTCCGCCGTCGCAGACGAGATAGCCTCCGCTGCTGAGCTTGTGGCGGGCAAGCTGAGCATGGTGCCCGTGGCCATAGCCAGGGGCTTCCCCTACCCGCCCGACGAGGAGGCCGGGACCGGAGATCTCATCAGAGACGCGTCCCTGGACCTGTTCCGGTAGCGGGTGGACTATTCTCCACTCCTGCGAAGGGAGACCTTTGCACAACTTAAGGTGTCAGTTCACCAGAAGCGCGACGCTGTCATTCTGAACGGAGCGCAGCGGAGTGAAGAATCTAAAGTCTCTGTCCTCAAAGCTGCGACTTATTTGGGAAACGACCCTGGATTCTTCGCTACGCTCAGAATGACATTAGTGCGGGGCTTGGTTCAAGTTACGCAAAGGTCTCCGAAGGGAGGAATCCAGAGGTCTCAATGGAGACAGCGCTGTCTTATAATCCGAGATTCTAGATTCCTCACCTCGCTCCGCTCGGTTCGGAATGACAGCAAATGAGTATTGTTTGGCAAGATTCCAAGGTAATACAAAGGACTCACCTATGGACTACTGCGATAACTGCCTCTCTCACGTAAATAAACAGCGCCCGGCGTATTCCACCGGGCGCTGAATACACTACCACTTGAGGTTAGCGCTCTACTCTGTGAGGCTACCGCCCCTTCCAGTTGGGAGCGCGCTTCTCGGCGAAGGCCCTTGGCCCCTCAAGCCTGTCCTCGCTGTTGGCCACCTTGTCCGTCAGAGGCTTGTTCAGCGACTTCAGATGGTCCAGGAGGGCAACACCATCAGCAGCCGGGGTCGGAGGGTTCATGTGGAGCTGGACACCCTTCTTCAGCGCCTGCACCGCCAGGGGCGCGCAAAGCTTGAAGATGTTGGCCCTTCGCTCCGCCTCCGCCATAAGGGCGTCCCGGTCCGGCAGGATCTGCTGCACGAAACCGATCTCGTACGCACGCTGCGATGTGATGTGGTCACCGGAGAGGATTATCCACATGGCCTCACCCAGGGGCACGAAGCCCATCTCCAGGGTGTCCATGGAGTTGATGGGCGTAAGGCTGCGGAGAGGCTCCGGCATCCCAAAGCGGGACTTCTCCGTGGCAAGCCGGATGTCGCAGCGAGCCGAAAGCTGCATCCCGCCGGCCAGCGCGTAGCCGTCGATGCACGCGATAATCGGCTTCAGGCAGTCGGTGACCTTGGACAGGCCGCTCCTGGCCTGCTGCGGGGCCCCCTGCCCTATGGTCCGGTCTCGCTCGGCCGTCTCCTTCAGGTCGGCCCCGGCGCAGAAGGCGCGCCCGCCCCTGCCGGTCAGCACCACGACGAGCACGTCGTCGTCGTTGATGGCCTCATCAAAGGCCAGCCATAGGCCGTTCTGCACGCCGGTGCTCAGGGCGTTCATCCGCTCCGCGTTGTTGATCTCCAGCCAGGCGACTCTATCCCTTACCTCGTAGTCCACCAGTTCAAAAGACTTCACTGCCATAGTAGTTACCCCCTTCTATATTTCGTTCCGGGCTCGCTGTGAGTATATGCCAGTCACCAAGAGTCGGTCAATCATACTTGCGCACATCGTCAAAATATGCGGAGAGGTTTACGACTATCGGCGCATCTTATGATATTCCTGGCATAAGAGAGGAATCCCCCATCCCCACCAGCAATAGCTCAGGCGTAGGGATAAGACGATGATGAGTGGTGTCCGCAATGAGATTCAGGCTCTGCAAAGTGAGCGCCCCCAGGAGATACACACCCTCCGGCCCGAATATGACGGCGCTCGTGCGCTCCAGCCCTTCCCAACGGAATCGCGCCTCACCCATCGGGTACGTCTGCTTACGGCCATCAGCCAGCGTAAACTCGCGCTCGCTATCCGAGGTGATGCCCATCTGATGGAACAGGGATGCCGGGAGCATGGAGCAGAACGCTCCGGTATCCACCACGGCCTCAATCTCTTGAAACTCCCGGCCTATGGGATGAGCGACCTCAATCTTTGTCCGGAATAGACCCATCACAAACCTCCAGCGTACTCTACGCCCAGTATACCGCAGGCTGAATCAGGCAGACCAGTGTCTAGAGTATTCCTGAAACGTGTTGGTATTCCTCTCGTCACAACAGACGCGTACCGATACACCTCGTTTCCCGCTCACCCTGAGCTTGTCGAAGGGTATGAGCGGGAGCCCCACGGCTGTTGCTTGCCCGCTCTGGTTCGACAAGCTCACCATGAGCGGGCAAGAGGAGGGTTCACTTTGGGAGTTGCCATTACCAACACATCCCGGGTATACCCTCTCTAGCCTCTTGTTGACTCGCGACGGCGCGGGTAGTATCGTAACCTCGTCTTCACCCATTGTATTGTTGCGACGAATAGAAGCCTATACCGGCCAAAATACTACCATGAGCAAGAAGATAGCGGCGGTATTCCAGCATGAAGAGGGCGCACTGGAGGCGGCGCAGATGCTGCACGACGCCGGGTACACACCGTCCAACGTGGGAGTATTCTCCAGCAAAGGGCTGAGCTACCCCCACCTGTCCCTGTTCGCCACGCCGGTATTCGTGGAGAGGTTTGTCAAAAGACCTGAAAAGGCCCTTGGCCGCGCGCTGCACGGGGCCATCGTAGGCTCGCTGCTTGTTGGGGGCCTGTCGCTTATCTGGATATTCCTGGCCTTCGACCACTGGGCCATGCAGCTGTTCCTGGCCAGCACCCTGTGGAAATTCGGCGTATTTGCCGGAGCGTTCATTGGTGGAGTTATGGGAGCGCAGATGGGGCTGGAGGAGAGGCTCGCCGATCGATTCAACCGGCATCTGGCCCAGGGCCACATCCTGCTGGCGACGGGCGTAGAAGCCACCAACGCGCCCGAGGCCCGCGGCATCCTCATCGAGAGCGGCGCTCTAAGCGTCCACGACGTTGAGGGCACCTTCATAGGCCAGGGGCCTGAGAAAGCTCCCAGGCCCCTGAGCGTCAATACGACTGAGTCCTGACCCCTACCCGCGCCCCTCCTGGATTCCTGCCTCCGCAGGAATGACGGATGGTGGAGTGCCCTAGCCCCCGTTCTGCACGCTCTGGCGGAAGCGGTAGTAGTCCACCATCTTCTTGACCGCACGAGCGGCGCGTCCCGGCGTGGGGAAGGTGGGAATGCCCAACTCCATCAACATGCCGTCCACCTCTGCTATCTGCGCGCTGTCGGTATAGGGAGTGGGAGTCCAGAGCATCGCAAGCAGTGGCTTGCCAGACTTCTCGCTGGCCTCCTTGTAGGCTTGCAGTTCCGACCTCAGCTCATCGTCGTCCCTTCGCCTTGCGGCCTGAACGCCCCTGAGCATGGCAAGTATGTCCACGTTGTCGTCGTTGGCCAGCAGGTCCAGGATGGACTCCAGGTTGCTGCGGTTCATGCCGCCGATGTCCACCGGGTTGAAGAAGCTGGCGCCGATCAGCTGGAAGAACTCACCCATAGCCTCCAGGGTGGGTTCCGTCAGCCTGAGCACCTCAAGCCCCGCCCGGGAGAAGTCGTCGCTCATGGAAACGGACTGCCCGCCGCTGCCGCCGATGATTCCCATCTTGTCTCCGGTGGTGGGAGTCAGGAACGTCAGCGCCTTGGCGGCGTCGATGGTCTCCTCAAGGGAGTCGGTGCGAATGGCCCCGGACTGCCGCACGCCGGCGTCCCAGACCTCCAGCGAACTGGTCAGAGAGCCCGTGTGAGACGACGTCATCCTGATGCCCGCCTCCGTCTGGCCGCCCTTCCACACAATCACGGGCTTCTGAGGCGTGACCTCCCGCAGAGCGCTGAAGAACCGCCTGCCGTCTTTGGGCCCCTCAATGTAGGCGCAGATGACGGCTGTGTTGGGGTCCTGGGCAAAGTACTGGAGCAGGTCAGGGCTATCCAGCAGAATCCCGTTGCCAAAGCTGATGCTCTTGTTGACGCCCAGGCCGCTGCCCTGGATGCCCGCTGTCATGGAACTGGCGTGCGCGCCGCTCTGGGAGATGATGGTGACGTTGCCGATCTTCTCCACGTCCTGGCCCGGCCCGAAGCGCATCCCGACGTGAGGGTTGAAGACGCCCATGCAGTTGGGGCCAATCACCAGCACCCCGGCCTCGGTGGCCATCTGGTAGATCTGGTCCTGAAGCTGAATGCCCTCCTCCTCTTTGGACTCGCCGAAGCCGGAGGTGAAGAAGTGGACGGTGTTCACGCCCTTGGCAATGGCGTCGTTCAGGACCCTGGGGGCCACCCGCCTTGGGACGGCTACCACCACGTAGTCTATCGGCTCAGGTATCTCCATGAGACTGGTGTAGTTGTCGAAGCCCAACTCCTCGATGCCGGGGATCTCGTTGGGGTCAAGCTGCACCGAGTAGACCTTGCCCTTGAAGTCCGTCATGTTCTTGAGCCAGGAGTAGTCGGCGTCCTTCTTAGCTCCCACGACAGCGACAGTCCTCGGCGTCATCGCTGCGTCCATTTGTGCCTTGGTAACTACCATGCTTACCTCCCCTTTAAGTGGGATTCACTGGATTCTTTTCGTTCCTCCGCAAAGATACCCGCGCGCCCCTGTTGTGTCAACCTGCGCGGACGTTTGCAAGACCTCTTCTCCCTTGCCTGGAGGAGGCTTTGCGTAAATTGCGCCGCGCCCTTATTCCCGCCATTCCCGCCGGCGGTGAAATTGACTTGGCTCCATAGTGGGTCTAAAATAAAGCCAAAATAGATGCTTTATGGGGTAGAAGACGTGCCGGTCAATCTGTCCGTTAAGAACGTGCCCGATGAGATGATGGAGAAGCTGCGCAAAAGGGCAAAGCGCCACCATCGTTCGCTGCAGGGCGAGCTCATGGCCATCCTGGAGGAGGCCACAGGCCCTGAGAGGCTTGCCCTGGATGAAGCCGAGAGACGCCTGAGCGCCCTTGGCTTTGGAACAGGCAACGACTCCACGGAGTGGATACGAGACCTGCGTGATGCCCGCTAAAGTTGTTGACGCCTCTGTGATGGCGGCCTGGTGCTTCCGGGAGCCCCGGTCTTCAGAGGCGTTGCGGCTGCTACAGGGAGCCGACCTGTACGCGCCTCTCCTTCTGGCCTATGAGCTTGCGAGCATAGCAAGGAGGAAAGCCCTGGACTACCCGGGTAACACCGGAGTCATCAACGAAGCGCTCACCGTGGCCCTGTCGCTTCCCATTCACTGGAGAGACGTAGACCATTTGGCAGCGCTGCGCCTGGCGTTGGACACCAATCTCACCACCTGCGACGCCAGCTACCTGTACCTGGCGCAGGCGCTGTCCATCCCTTTAGCTACCTTTGACCGGCAGCTATTGCAGGCTACTGGTGAGTATCCCCGGTTCCCGGCGGGGTAGCCTGAACAAGTCTGACGCCGCTCCCGAGAAGTGAGACCTTTGATCAACTGCGGCATTGTCCCCAAAAGAAGCGTTCCAACTGTCATTCTGAACGGAGCGCAGCGGAGTGAAGAATCCAAAGCCTATGACTGCAAAGCTACGAAGTCTTCACTTAGCCCCTTTGGATTCTTCTGGATTCTTCGCCTTCGGCTCAGAATGACATTCAACGGAGCCGCCGCGCGGGTTGCGCAAAGGTCTCAGAGGCCGGGAGCCTACGCTCCCACCACTTGGATTCCTGCCTCCGCAGGAATGGTCGCCGCCCGTCGCTCCTCGCGTGTCAACCTGCGCGCTGAAGCCGTTTGGCTATGCCGCGCGTTTGTGATAGTATATGTACCTATCAGAAGCCCTGCTACTCGTGTGGGAATCCCTATACCGCACAACCCCCAAATCGTTGTTGGGCAAAGGAGACACATGGTCAGCACGATGGGATTGACAGAAACGCTGCAAAAACTGCACAGGGGGATTTATCCGCGCAACATTGCCGTATTCGGGGCTGCGAGGCACAACCAGCACCGCTGGTTGAAGTCGCACCTCCCCTTCCACGAGAAGCACGGCAAGGTCTTCCACGTAAACATAAACGAGGAGGAGTGGCCCGGCGCTGAGGAGTTGGGCGTCCAGAACTATCGCAGCATCCTGGACATAGAGGAGCCTATCGACTACGTCACCATCTCCGTGCCCCGCAAGGTGGTGCCCAGGCTCGTCGAGGATTGCATCAAGAAGGGCGTTGCCCTGGTGCACATCTTCACCGCTGGCTTCGAGGAGTCGGGCGAAGAGGAGGGCATACAGCTGGACGACGAGATCCGCAGGATGGCCCGGGAGTCCGGCCTTCTCATCATGGGGCCCAACTGCATGGGGCTGTTCAACCCCGCCATCGGCATTCGCCAGTCCGAGGGAGAATACTACTACGAGAACGGCGGCTTCGCTTACATATCCCAGAGCGGGTCGATGGCGTCCGGCATGGCTATGGAGGCCAACGCCTACGACGTGAAGATGAGCAAGTGCATCAGCATGGGCAACGGCATGATACTGGACGCCCCGGACTACATCGACTACCTGGTGCAGGACCCGGACACCAAGGTCATTGGGCTGTACCTTGAGGGCCTGCGAAACCCCGGCAGGTTCTTCAAGAGCCTTCAGGAGGCCACCAAGGTCAAGCCCGTTCTGGTGTGGAAGGTGGGCCTGACGGAGGACGCCGCCAGGGCCACGGAGGCCCACACGGGCACGTCCTTCATTAGAGAGGACCTGTGGCTTTCACTCCTGATGAGATGCGGAGCCATCGCCATCGAGAGCCAGGAAGAGATGATCGATACGGTGAAGGCTCTGGAGCTAGTGAAACCTTTCTACGGCTTCAACGTTGGGCTTTACGCCAACACCGGCGGACACTCCACTGACATGGCAAACGTGTTCTCCAAGAACGGCTTCAAGATTGTCCCTCTGACGGAGAGCTCCTACGACGAGTTGCGCTCCTTCTACAACATGATCGGCGGGAACTACGTCAACCCCATTCAGCAGGCTCCCCCGGACCACCACGAGAGGATCCTGAAGATACTCAGCCAGGACGACAACCTTGACCTTGTGGCGATGGAGTCGCAGCTCAACCGCCTGTCTACGGAGCCGGAGTTCCTTGACGACCGCATCAGGATGTTCAAAGAGGCGCAGGCGAACTCGCCCAAGCCCATTGTGGCCATTGTGCCAAACCAGTATCCCAAGCTGGACCCAGCAACTGAGGAGAGCATCAACAAGCGCTTCAGCCAGGAGGGAATCCCTGCATTCCCCAGCTTTGTGAGCGCCGCAAGGGCGCTGAAGAAGGCGGCGGAGTACTACACCCTCAAGAGGTATCTGGACGATTAGACCGCTCTGCCGTCGCGGGCGCATCCCTGAAGTATCGCCGCTTCGGTCGGCATCAGGCTTGCGCGGCCCCGTGTTGAAGTAGAGCCGACAGCATCGACGGAGGCGAAGAATGCCCATCTGGGAGTACAGAGTAGTGCCACTGGGCCCCCTGCTTGAGCAGGAGGGGGTGCTGAACTCCTTTGGGGCCGACAGATGGGAGGTTGTGTCCATCGTCGGAGCGGGCGGCGGCGAGCCGGTGGCGTACCTCAAGCGGGAGGCCGTGTTCTCCATGTCCGGCATGTCGCCAATGGCGCCCCCCAGCATCTTCGAAGAAAGGCCGCCCAGCGCGACCAGGTCCGCCATACCCTCTGTACAGGCACAGACCAACGCCACACTGAGGGTACACGCCAAGGACGACCCGGCAGTCACCGGCTGGCTGGACTCCGGGCTGGTCCTGGACGACACCCACGCGGGCATATCCATCGCCATAGATGGAGAGGTCCTGGTGTCGTCGGGAGAGGTTGTGGAGTCCGATGGTTCTACCACCAGCATGGCCCTCAACCCCGCCATCGGCGAGGAGCTCCCCAAGGGCTGCATCGTGGTCAAGGTGGGCGAAGAAGGCCCGGTGGAGCCCGTTTACTACTCCGGCTTTCTGGCCATTGAGGAGACGGGAAACCTCTACGTTACCATCAATGACGACAACTACGACAACAACGACGGTGAGTTCACGGTAATTGTGTCCCTTCTGTAGCTTTCTGTAGCTTCCGCTTTACGATTGACAGAGCCTGTGATAGAATTGCCCACAGCCTGATGAAGGCAGGGTACGTCTGTGCGAGTAGTTGCCGGAGAAGCAAGAGGAAGACGCATAGGAAGCCTGAAGAGGTTGGGAGCGCGTCCCACTACCCAGAGGGTTCGCACTGCCCTCTTCTCCATTCTGGAGTCCTTTGGCATGGAGGGGAAGCGGGTGATAGACCTGTACGCCGGCACGGGGACGCTGGGTATCGAAGCGCTGAGCCGCGGGGCGGATCACGCCGACTTCGTGGAGGTCAACTCCAGAAGATGCGCTCTGCTGCGGGACACCCTCGGCTCCCTGGGCTACTCCGACAGAGCCTCTGTGCACTGCATGAAGGTGGAGAGGGCCGTGAAGACCCTGGGCAAGTCCTACGACTTCGTGCTCATGGACCCGCCGTACACCATCGGGCCGGTCCACGACGTGCTGGACGAGGTGGGCGCGCTGGCCAGAGAGGGCGCTGTCGTCGTCGCGGGCCATTCGTCTCGCCACACCCTGGAGCCAAAGTACAACGGACTGGAGCTTATGCAGGAGCGCCGGTACGGGGACACGGTGTGTTCCATATATCGGGAAGGAGGAAGTCCATGGTAATCGCCATATACCCTGGGAGCTTCGACCCTATAACCTACGGACACATGGACATAGCAACCAGGGCCGCCAACATCTTTGACAAGGTCTACCTTGCCATGGTGTACACCAAGCCAACCAAGTCCATGATGTTCACCACGGAGGAGCGGGTGGAGCTTTGCAGGGAGGCGTTGTGCCACCTTCCCAACGTGGAGGTGCTGTCCTACACCGGCCTGACCGTGGAACTGGCCCACAGGCTGGGCGCCAAGGTGATGGTCAGGGGACTGCGAATGGGGTCAGACTTCGACTACGAGTTTGAGATGGCCCTGAACAACCAGCAGCTGGCCCCGGACATAGACACCATGTACCTCATGGCGAACCTGGAGCACATCTACATGAAGTCCAGCCTGCTTAAGGAGATCGCGGAAAACCAGGGCGCAATCAGCCACCTGGTGCCCGCGAACGTAGAGGCATCCCTGAAGGAGAAGTACAGCGCCCGAGTCCAATAGCGTCAGACAAACTGAAACGGACCGGGAAAGTTTGCAACCCGGTCCCTGAGAATGCGGCGGTATCCTTGAGGGAGAGATACCGTCCCCCAGTATAAAGTCCCTCGAGAAGGGGGTGTGCCGTGGATATCTACGCACTCATAGACAAGCTGGACGAGCTGATAAGCTCAGGGATATGGATGCCGGGGACGGGGAGGTTCCTCATCGACAGGGACAAGCTCACTGCGGTGTCGAGCCAGATCCGGGAGGCCGTGCCCGTAGACCTCAAGGAGGCGCAGGAGCTTCTCCAGATGAGGGATAGGGTGATAAACCAGGCCATGACGGAGGCCAACCGCATCAAGGACGCCGCAGACGAAGACGCCAGAATGCGCGTTGCCGAGAGCGAGCTCACAAGAGACGCCCAGGCACAGGCGGACGCGATGGTCCTTGACGCGCAGAGCCGGGCCGAGAGGATGCTGGCGGAAGCCGAAGCCCAGGCCAGGGTGCGCGTTGAGGGCGCCGACGGCTATGCAAGGGAGACGCTGGAGCAGCTTGCGGAGGACCTCTCCGAGACTCTCAACACCGTGAAGAGAGGCTTGGAGACCCTCAACGGCCAGAGAGAGAAGAGCTCAGCCTAGTCCCGCGTTTCTAGTGACCGCTCCAAGAGACCTTTACGTAACTTGTGAACAAGCCCTGTACTAATGTCATTCTGAGCGCAGCGAAGAATCCAGAGGGTTTCACCTACAGACATCGCTGCTTTGAGGACAGACACTTGGGATTCTTCACTTCGCGCAGTTTATCCCCGTATCAAGTACGGGGCAGGCTCTGAGCGTAGCCGAAGGGCTCCGTTCAGAATGACAATTGGAGAGCTTACTCCGGGACAACGCCAGAGCTATTCATAGGTCTTCCAAGAATGGTCTGAATAAGCCCTTAGGCGTACCCCAATCCGCTCGGTTAGACCCTTCGACAAGCTCAGGGCGAGCGGATTGGGGCGCATTTCTGCAATACACCCTACTTGTTCAGAGGTTTCCTGGAGCAGAAAACTATCAGGCGGACGGCTTGGTGGCCCTGACTCGGACGCTGGCCAGGCTCCTCTTCCACTCCTCGCCTTCCTCTATGGCGCGCCGGTAGGGTGACTGCTCGATGATGTCCACGTCCGTGAAGCCGGCCGCGTCCATTCGGCCAAGGTAGGTGCTCTTAAGCTCCGCGCCCCCGACGCAGGACACCCACATGTCCGGGTCCGCGCTGATCTCCTCCGGCAGCTCCGCCTCCAGGACCATGTCCGAGACGTAGAGCCTGCCGCCGGGCTTCAGCACCCGGAAGGCTTCCTGAAAGACCCTGTCCTTTTCCGGGGACAGGCAGATGACGCAGTTGGAGATGATCACGTCCACCAGGTTGGACTCCACCGGCAGGTTCTCTATCTCGCCCAGGTGGAACTCCACGTTGTTGACGCCAACCTTCTCAGCGTTGCTCCTGGCCAGGTTGATCATGTCCACTGTCATGTCAACGCCAAGCACCCGGCCCTCGGGGCCCACCTGGTGGGCCGCCAGGAAGCAGTCGATGCCGCCGCCGCTGCCAAGGTCCAGGACCGTCTCGCCCGGCCTGAGCTCAGCCAGGGCCACGGGGTTGCCGCACCCGGCGGAGGCGGCCACGGCCTCCATCGGCACCTCCTTCAACTCAGATGCCGAGTAGAGAATCGGGGGGATTACGATGTCCCCTGCGGCGCAGCAGGCGGAGGCGCTCTGCGCCTTCTCGCCGTAGCGCTCCTGTACTGCCAGCTTGATGTTCTCCTCTTTCAAAGTGCTCATTTCATACCTCCAAGTATTGGTTACATTATCGCACAGGGATTCCACCCTGAGAAGGGGATTCATGAATGGCCCCGCTCATGGTGAGCTTGTCGAACCATATGAGCGGGAGCATTCTCATCTTCCTCAGGGAGGTTCGCGAACCGCTCCTACATGCACTTGAATCCCTGCAAGAATGCCCAACCATTTCTTTGCCTTGCACTGGCAGGATGGTATAATCCAGATACTGGAGAACGACTTGACCTTACAGATATCCGTTATCGGCGCAGGCGAACCACCCATAGAGGCCATTGGCCTGGCGGAGGAGGTCGGGCGCGAGCTGGCCGAACGCGGCGTGGTGGTGGTGACGGGTGGCCTGGCCGGTATTATGGAGGCGGCGTGCCGCGGGGCCAAGGAGGCCGGCGGCCTCACCATAGGCATCCTGCCCGGCACCGATCCCGCCGACGCCAACCCCTACGTGGTCATCCCCATCTGCACCGGCATAGGCTACGCCCGAAACTTGGTTGTAGTCAGGTCCGGGCGGGCCGTCATAGCCGTATCCGGGGCCTACGGCACCCTGTCGGAGATAGCCCACGCCCTGGGCGACGGCATCCCCGTCATTGGGCTTAGCACCTGGTCCATAGCCAGGGAGGGCAAAGAGGACGACGGCATAATCGTGGCCCAAAGCCCTGCGGACGCCGTGGACAAGGCCATCGAGGCCGCCATGAGCCGGGACGCGGCGTTGGCCGCAAGCGGGAGGCTACCGTGAGCGGCATCAAGCGCGTCCGGGCCAGGGAGGTCCTCGACTCCAGGGGCAACCCCACCGTGGAGGTGGACGTTACCCTGGAGGACGGCTCTCATGGCCGGGCGGCGGTGCCCTCAGGAGCCAGCACTGGCGCGCACGAGGCAGTGGAGCTGCGGGACGGCGACAAGGCCCGCTACGGCGGCAAGGGAGTCCTGAACGCAGTGGCCAACGTCCACGACACCATCGCCCCCGGCATTGCAGGCATGTCCGCCTTGGAGCAGCGCGCCCTGGACGAAAGGCTCGCCAGCCTGGACGGGACGCCCAACAAGAGGAAGCTGGGAGCCAACGCCATTCTGGGCGTATCGCTGGCCGCGGCCCACGCCGCCGCCGCATCCAGTGGAACGCCCCTCTACCGGCACCTGTGCGAGGACTCCCCTTCCCTCCTGCCCGTGCCCATGTTCAACATCCTGAACGGCGGCAAACACGCCCAGGACTCCACCGACTTCCAGGAGTTCATGGTGATCCCGGCGGGCGTTGGCTCTTTCCGGGACGCCTTCCGTGCCGGAGCCGAAATATACCAGGCGCTCAAGGACGTGCTCATGGGTCGTGGGCACAGCACAAACGTAGGCGACGAAGGCGGCTTCGCCCCGTCGCTGCCGTCCAACAAGGACGCCGTCGAGTCGGTGCTCGCGGCCATCGAGAAGGCCGGCTATCGGCCGGGTGTCGACTGCTTCATCGGGCTTGACGTTGCAGCCACGGAGCTTTACCAGGACGGGATGTACGTCCTTCCGCGCGAGGGCGTCTCGCTGGACAGTTCGCAGATGGTCGATTACTACGCCCGCTGGGTCGACTCCTACCCCATCATCAGCATTGAGGACGGCATGTCTGAGGACGACTGGGACGGGTGGGGCCTCCTGATGGAGCGGATTGGCGAGCGGGTGCAGCTTGTGGGCGACGACCTGTACACCACCAACACCAACCGCATTCTGAGGGGCGTGCAAGAGAGGGCCAGCAACTCCATTCTGATTAAGCTTAACCAGATTGGCACCCTCACAGAGACCCTGGACGCCATAGAGATGGCCGCCGCCGCCAGATGGAGCGCGGTAATCAGCCACCGCTCCGGGGAAACGGAGGACACCACCATCGCCGACCTGGCCGTCGCCACCGGCGCGGGCCAGATCAAGGCGGGCGCGCCGGCCCGCAGCGAGCGGGTGTGCAAGTACAACCGCCTGCTGCGCATCGAGGAGGAGCTTGGCGACAGCGCCCGATACCCCGGGCGTGACGCTCTGCCGGTATGACGAGAGAACTTTGCATGACTTGAAAGGGATTCACCCCCTCTCTGACTCTCCCCCTTCATGGGGAGAGAAATATCCCTTCCCTCGCTTGCGGGGGAAGGCTAGGATGGGGGCTGGTAGAGACTAAAGAATACAGGCTGAAGCCATAGACAAGAAGGAGGCGCCATGACCACTCGGATAGGCATCAACGGGTTTGGACGAATAGGACGGCAGGTGCTGAGGGCCTCGATGGAGCGGCACCCGGACAAGCTGGAGGTGGTGGCCGTCAACGACCTGACGGACGCCAAGACCAACGCCCACCTGTTCAAGTACGACACCAACTACGGCGTCTACCCGGGCACGGTGGCCGCCGAGGAGAACGCCCTGGTCATCGACGGCAAAGAGGTGCAGGTTCTGGCCGAGCGCGACCCCACCAGCCTGCCCTGGGGAGACCTGGGCGTGGACATAGTAGTGGAGTCAACGGGCATCTTCACGGACGCCGCCAAGGCCGCAGGGCACATCACCGCGGGCGCAAAGAAGGTCATCATCTCCGCCCCGGCCAGGGGCGAGGACGTGATGGTGGTCCTGGGCGTCAACCAGGATAAGTACGACCCCGCCGGCCACAACGTGCTATCCAACGCCTCCTGCACCACCAACTGCATTGCGCCCATGGTCAAGGTGCTCCACGACAACTTCACCGTGAACCACGGCCTTATGACGACGGTGCACGCCTACACCAACGACCAGCGCATCCTTGACCAGGCCCACGACGATCTGCGAAGGGCCCGCGCCGCGGCCCAGAACATCATCCCGACCACGACAGGCGCGGCCAGGGCCGTGGGCGTCATTGTGCCGGAGCTTCAGGGCAAGATCCACGGCATGGCCCTCCGAGTGCCGGTGTCCACCGGCTCCATCACGGACTTCGTGGCGGAGGTTGACAAGTCCGTCAGCGTGGAAGACGTCAACGCCGCCTTCAAGGAGGCCGCAGGCTCCAACCTCAAGGGCGTTCTGGAGTACAACGAGGAGCCGCTGGTGAGCGCCGACATCGTTTACAACCCCCACAGCTGCATCTTCGACGCCCTCTCCACGATGGTGATGGAGGGCAACATGGTCAAGATTCTCGGCTGGTACGACAACGAGTGGGGCTACTCCTGCCGCACGGCAGACCTGTGCGCCTACCTGGTTGACCAGGGGCTGTAAAAGCCAAAACCATAGGCAATTGAAGTGGCTCCCACCGGTCGGTAGGAGCCACTTTGATTCATACGTCTCATTAAAGCCTGGTTTACTTAGGCTTACGGCTCTTCTCAATAGTATCCGGTGGCAGGGGTGGTGGTTTCCCGTTGTTGCCGTTGCTCATAACAGTATCCTCCGTCTCAATTCTGGTGGTTTTGGCTGGCGTTTCTGAAAGCCTCCCCGTATGCTCGAAGCTGACGCGCCACGTCGTCCAAGACTGAGTCATACTCAACACCAGTTTTAAGATAAATGGCAAAACAAAGTTCCCCCATTACTAGCCACAACGGTGTATCTTGACTCGTTGCCCATCGGTCGTGGTTAATGCCGAACCACCAATCTCCGCCTACGCCTGAGAATCTGAAATATCTTCCATAACCATGCTTTTGCGGCGTTGCCCTCAACCCTTGAGTACTCATAAATCCTTCCCGCACCCCACGGGTGTCAACCACATCATCAACAAGCCGTGCAAAGTCCTTCATCCGGCGGGCAAAAGCCGGGCTAAGCTCCTCTGAATGAAGAGGCAGGAAGGCCTCCTCATCCTGGCGCTGGGCAAGGCCCCGTAGCTGCATTATTTCCGCGCGAACGTCTGCGTCCTCGGCAACGACCGACATACTGGTCAGCAAGTTGGTCCAGCTTACCAGCATCAAATGCCGTTCCGTGCCTGGCAGCCGGGCAGTTGGCACGCGGGCGGGGGAGTCCATAGACTCCAGTTGGATTCCACCTTTGACCAGCATGTCATTGATAGCTACCCATAGCGTGCCAATTCTGACATCCGGCGCTATGAACAGCAGCACCGCCCGCCCGGATTGGGGCAGCTGCTCAAGGTATGCGTTGGGCTGATTGTCCATAAGCCCGGCCCAGAACTTGGATTCAACGATGATGCGCTTTTCACCGCCGGTATCAAAGCAGACTAGGTCTGGCCGCGACCCGTCCTCCGCCGTGACCTGGGTCTCCACCCTACCTATATCCGCCGCGTCAACGCCAACCAAGTCGGCCAGTGCGCCCTTGGATGCGGTGGACTTGTTCAGGATATAGGCAAGAGCCTCGGTTGCAGCGTCCTCTACCCCATAGGTAAGTTTCGGGACGAGGTAGGCCAGCAGCGTGTCGTTATCGGCCATAAAGCTCCTTATTCAGTTGTCCGGGCCACCCAGAGGCGGCGCCGTCGGATAGTCCTCGGGGAACCGGGTGTCCCCGGGCTGTATGATGAAGTCACGGCGGTCGTAGAAGAGGCGGGCGCGGTTCAGCACATGCTCCCCTTCTTTAGCGGCATCCAGATCATCCAACGGAGGGTCGAACCAGTATTTGAATCTGCCAAGGAACAGGTAAGTAGGGCGGGCGTTAAAGAAGCGGCCGGGAGTGCCTTCCCCCTCTTTGAATCTTGGTATCATAGCCGCGAACAACTCCCGCTGGCTATCTTTCTGAAGAAGGACGTACTCATGAGGCCAAGTCTCCCGATAGGTGACAGCCTCCCGCCAGGGGGCCTTGTCAATCAGCTCCATCAGGGTCGGCTTCTCACTCATTGTCTCTCGCAGAGGGCGGTGGTTTCCCGTTGTCACCGTCGCTCATTACCATAGTCTCCAAACTGATTATAGCAAATAAAGCCCTGCTCTTTGCCCCACCCCACCCGCCTTGATAGAATAGCCCTACTGTGGAAAACCCCATTCCAGAGGAAGCGCCTCCTCAGAACCCCCGCAACCTGATTACAAACGCCCGGCGTCTGGCGTTTGTCTACGCTCCCGCCCTCATCCTGCTGCTGGCCCTGGCCCTGCGCCTCTTCGGCATCAACTGGGACCAGGGCGGACTCTTCCACCCCGACGAGCGGGCCATCCTCTTCCGCGTCAACGACATGAGCTGGCCGCCCCTCTCTGACCTGGGCGTGCTGCTGGACGTGGAGGAGAGCCCCCTGAACCCGCAATGGTTCCCCTACGGCAGCCTTCCCATCTACGCGGTGAAGATAGCGCAGACGCTCTTGTCTCCATTCGTAGAGCTGGACTTCCACAGCCTGCGATACCTGGGCCGGTTCCTCTCCTCCCTGGCGGACGTAGGCACCGTGCTGATGGTCTTCCTCATAGCCTCACGCCTCTACGGACGGCGGGTTGGCATACTGGCCTCCCTGCTCGCGGCCCTGGCTGTTATACACATCCAGATGAGCCACTTCTACACCGTGGACACCTATCTCACCTTCTTCATCACCGCCTCCGTGTACTTCATGGTGCGCCTGATGCAGGAGGGCCGCTTGAGCAACTCCGCCCTGTCCGGGGTCTTCATCGGACTGGCCCTGGCCTCCAAGATAAGCGTCGCGCCCCTGCTCCTGGCATGGGTGCTGGCCCACGGCATCTACGCGTTTTCTACCAGGGACGAGAGGTTTGCCCTGGCAAAGCCGACGCGGTCCGCCCTAATCGCGGTCGTGCGCAACCTCCTCATCGGGGGCGTAATCGCCCTTCTGGTCTTCTTCATCGCCACGCCCTACGCCTTCCTGGACTGGTCCCGGCCGACGCCCTGCGAGGTGCCCTTCTCCTTCCTTGAGTTCCTGGACCGCAACTACTACGCCTGCGACCTTGGGGGCGAGTTTGCGATGGCGCGCGGCATATCGGGGCGGCCCTACACCCAGCAGTACATCGACACCGCGCCCTACTGGTACCACATACGGCAGCTGTCCCTCTTCGGCCTGGGACTGCCCCTGGGGATAGTGGCCTGGACGTCAGTCCTGTTCACGGTCGGCGCGGCCATAGCCCACCGCAACAAGGGCGATCTGCTCCTCCTGGCGTGGGTGCTCCCCTACTTCCTCCTGACCGGCTACGTCGAGGTGAAGTTCCTCCGCTACATGCTGCCGCTGACGCCGTTCCTCCTCATCTTCGGGTCTCGCATGATCTTCTGGGTGTACGGCAAGGTTGCCGCAAACAGCAATCGACATCTGCCCCTCTTACGCTGGGGCATCGGGTTCGTGGTCGCCGCCACAGCCTTCTACGCCCTCTCATACGCCGCCATCTACACCGAGCCGCACACGGCAAAACGCGCCTCATCGTGGATAAACGAGAACATCCCCAAGGGCTCGGTGGTCCTCATGGAGCACTGGGAGGAGTCCATCCCCGACACCCGGGGCTACCTCATCGGGTGCCGCGGCGTGCCGGAGGACTACAAGTCGTGCATGACCATGTACGACCACGACGCCATCACTTATCCGGACGGCAAGGACAAGATGACCAAGGTTGCTGAGCAGCTGGCAGGTGGCGACTACCTGGTCTTCTTCAGCAACCGCCTCTATGGAAGCGTCCCCAGGGTATCGGAGAAATACCCGCAGAGCGGCGAGTACTACCGGCGGCTGTTTGCCGGCGACCTGGGCTACCGGCTGGAGCGCTGGGAGGCCGCCTATCCCAACCTGCTGGGCATCGCCTTCATTGACGACACCTTCGCGCGCCCTCGGCTGCCGACGCCCAGCCCACTGAGTACGTTCCGTCCGGCCGCGTTCACCATAGGCCTGGGCTACGCCGACGAGAGCTTCAGTGTATACGACCGCCCCAAGGTGCTCATTTTCAAGAATACGGAGCGCCTGCCCGCGTCCGAGATACTCACGAGATTACTGGAGGAGCCTCCCGCGCCCTCCGCGGAAAAGAGCCTTCTGCTGTCGGACGCGACGCTTGCGGCCCACCGCGAGGGTGGAGGCTGGACCACCATATTTGATCCCAACAGCCTGTCCAACCGTTTTCCGGTGGTGGTCTGGCTGCTCTGGATACAGGCGCTCGCCCTGCTGGGCCTGCCACTGAGCCTGCTGGTGTTCAAGGCCCTGCCGGACAGGGGCTATCTGCTGGCCAAGCCTCTCGCCATTCTCATCACCGCGTACATTGCCTGGATATTCGCCAGCTTCCACTGGATGCCCTTCTCGCAAAGCTCCATCCTGCTGGCGGCGCTGCTGCTGGCCGCCGGCTCTATCGTGGTCGTATACACGCGGCGGGTTGACGTACTTGCCTTCTTCAGGGAGAACCTGCGCCTGGTGATTATTGGAGAGGCGCTGTTCCTGGCGTCCTTCGGCGCTTTCCTGCTGATGAGGGCCGCCAACCCAGACCTGTGGCACCCCTTCAACGGCGGAGAGAAGCCGATGGAGATGGCCTACCTCAACGCCGTGGTGCGCTCCACCTACATGCCGCCCTACGACCCCTGGTTTGCCGGCGGCTACATCAACTACTACTACTTCGGGCAGCTCATAGTCGCAAGCATGGTCAAGGTGACCGGCATCACAACGGAGGTGGCCTTCAACCTGGCCGTGCCCCTGTTCTTCGCCCTCACCACCTCGGCGGTGTTCTCGCTGGTGTACAACATGGCGGAGGGCACAAGACGCAGCGTGGGCATGGCCAAGAGCGGGGCGTGGGCCATTGGCGCCGGGCTGGCCGGGGCCTTCTTCGTTGCCGTCATGGGGAACGTGGACGGCGCAATTCAGCTTGGACAGGGCCTCTTCAGGGTGCTGGTCGACGGCCAGCCCTTTGGAGAGTTCGACTTCTGGCGCAGCAGCCGATTCATTCCCCCGGGCGACCCGCCGGGCTACGAGATAACCGAGTTCCCCTTCTTCACCTTCCTCTTTGCCGACCTCCACGCCCACATGATGGCGATTCCCTTTGCCCTCCTGGCCCTGAGCCTTGCGCTGACCCTGGCGCTGCGCATCAGGGACGGAGATGGCATCGCGTCAAGGGTTACCCACCTGGTTTTGCTTGCCCTGGTCGTTGGCTCTCTGCGGGCCATCAACACCTGGGACTACCCCACACAGCTTGCCGTCGGAGCCGCGGCCGTGCTGATTGGAGAGTACGCCCACTCCCGAAGTCTGTCCGTAATGCTCCTGGGGCGCGCCGCCGTGCAGGTTGTCCTGCTCTTCTGGGCCACCACCCTGCTCTTCGCGCCCTTCATAGACGGTTACCGCTCCTTTGCCGACGGCGTGTTCTTCAGCAAGTGGCAGACACCCCTGTACGCCTACCTGGGCATACACGCCCTGTTCATATTCGTGGCGATAACCTTCCTGGTCTACGCCTCTCGCAGCTATCTCCCACCCTTCTTCAATCGCGTCGCGGGGGTGGCCGGAGGCGGAGGGCTCAAGGGATTCGGCGAGGAGCTCGCCGCCGATTCCGGCAAGACGCTGAGGCTGACCCTGGCCCTGGGCGTACCGCTGGTGACCGTGGCCACCCTGGTCCTGAGCGGGTACGTCACGGCGGCCTTCCTGCTCCTGCTCCTGGTTCCAACCGTGATTCTGGGCTGGAGATGGGCGTCCTCCGGGGAAGACGCATTCGGCGCGTTTGCCGCGGCACTGCTGGGTATCGCACTGCTCATAGGGATAGCGGTGGACATCGTGACCATCAAAGGAGACATAGCCCGTATGAACACGGTGTTCAAGTTCTACCTCCAGGCCTGGGCGCTCATGGGCATAGCTACGGCCTACCTCCTCTGGCGAATGGACTTCGGGCGGGCCATCGGCGCAGGGAGCGGCCTTCTAAGGCCGGCGTGGGTTGGTATGCTGGTGATTCTGGTATTAGCAAGCTCCATGTACACCGTAGGCGGCGCCCGGGACCGGCTCAGGGACAGGTTCGAGATACTGCCGCTCACTCTCAACGGGATGGCCTACATGGAGCACGCCGCCTACTCCTTCGACCGCGGCCAGGCTGCAGAGAACCTCAAGGGTGAGTACGACGCCATCCAATGGCTCAGGAGCGACGCCGTACAGGGATCCCCTGTGCTTCTGGAGGGACACGGGGAGTTGTATCGAAGCCTGCACACCAGGGCGGCCATCTACACCGGACTGCCCACGGTCATCGGCTGGGACAACCACCAGTCGCAGCAGCGGGGCTACGGGCCAACGATACAAGACCGCCTTAGCGACGTTAAGCGCATCTACTCCACCGCGAATCGGGAGGACGCTCTGAGGCTGCTGGACAAGTACGAGGTCGAGTACATATACGTTGGTGACATTGAGCGTCACTTCTATCCCCAGCCCGGCCTGGACAAGTTCACGCGCATGGTCGGCACAGAGCTGGAGCTGGCCTACTCAAACCCCACGGTTGAGATATACAGGGTGGTGCGGGACGCGCCTGCCTTTGCCAATTAGTAAACCTGTGCTATTATAAAGTCAGGAGGGTGGCCGAGGAGGGGATCTCAGGTGAAGGGACGGCTTGGGTTGGAAACATCAGAGTTCATAGGCGTCATACGTGACCTGGCCATTATTCTTGTGGCGACCGTCGGGCTGATGGTCATGACGGCGGCCACGATAATGGGGTTTCTGCTCTACCGCAAGGTTTCGCCTTTGCTGGACTCCACCAAGACCACCATGAAGCAGACGCAGGAGGCAACCAGCCTTCTGTCGGACAAATTTGTTAAACCCCTGATAGGGGCCTCGGCTTTCGCCTTCACCACGGGGCGGGTTGTGGGCTTTATTCTTGGGGTTTCTAAAGGGAAAGGAGGATCGAGAGATGGCAGGTAACGGAGGACCGGGATTTGGTACAGGGCTTCTACTGGGAGCGGCAATAGGTACCCTGGCGGGGCTTCTTCTGGCCCCAAAGCCGGGTGAGGAGACACGCGCCCAGATGCTGGAGAGGACGGCGGGGCTGAGGGGGAGAGCGGAGGAGATTGCGGTTGAGGCCAGGGAGCGCGTTCGGGAGGCGATTGAAGAGGGCCGGGCGGTCGCCAGCCGCATTATGCCGGGGCACGACGACGGAGTGGCGGAGGAGCAGCCTCCTGAGAGCCGCGAGCAGTCGGCTACCTAGCCGGATTCAACCGCGTAGCGCGGATACGAACCCATAATCTTCATCGTAGAAGCAGCAGATAGGACACCGCTCAAGGCCTCTTTCACATGGGGGTCTTCGCGGTGTCCTTCCAGATCCACCAGGAATATGTAGCGGCCAAAGATCTCCTTGTTGGGCCGCGACTCCACCTTCGCCAGGTTGATGTTTCTATTGGCGAACTCTCCCAGCACCGCGTACAGCGACCCCGGTCTGTCCTCTTTGAACGAGAAGCACAGGGACGTCTTGTCCCGGCCCGTGGGCGAGTTGTCCTCGTGGGCCAGCACCACGAACCGGGTGAAGTTGGCCGGGTTGTCCTGTATGCCCCTGGCCAGTATCTCCGCCCCGTACAGCTCGGCTGCCCTGCCGGTGGCTATGGCCGCCGCAGTGGTCTCGCTCTGGAGCATCTCCCCCACCGCAGCGGCGGTGCTCAGCGCGGCCACCGCCTGAATCGACGGGAAGCACCTCTCGATGAAGCGCCTGCACTGGCCCAGCGCCTGCGGGTGGGAGTAGATGGCCTTGACGTCCTGCACCGAGACGCCGGGCTTGACCAGGAGACAGTGCTCTATGGGGATGACCAGCTCGTGGCGGATGGACAGGCGGGACTCGTGGATGAGGAGGTCCAGCGTGTCGGTAACAGACCCCTCCAGGCTGTTCTCTATGGGCACAACGCCCTCCTCCGCCATGCCCGCGTCCACCGCGGCGGCGACGGCGGCAATAGAGGGGAAAGGCAGAAGCTGCGCCTCGGGGTCGTACTTGAGGGTGGCCGCTTCCGCGAAGGTCCCGGCCGGCCCCAGATAGGCTACTCTCTTGGTCATATCTTCACTCAACCCAGGTCAAGACCTCCCTCAAGGTTTCTTCCTGCTCCAAGGTTGTGATTATCACAAGCTCGTCCTCGGATTGCAGGACAATGTCGGCGTCCGGCGCGTGCAGAGCGCCGTCCCGCTTTAGTATACAGGAGATGACGCTGTCCGGAGGCATGGAGACCTCTCCCAGGGATTTTCCGATGACCTCGGCGTCCGGCGGGATGCGTATCGAGACCACCTCCCGGTTCGATCCCTTGATGCCCATGATGTGCACCAGGGGGTTCCTCGGAAGCTCCTCCTCTATCCTGGACAGGATGACGTCCGTGCTGCTTATGCACACGTCGATACCAAGCTCCCTGAACAGGGGCTCGTTGCCGGCGTTGCTGACCAGGGAGATCGTCCTTGGCACCCGGAAGCGATGCCTCGCCATCTGGCAGGCCGCCAGGTTATCCGGGTCGCTCCCGGTAACGGCTATGAACACCTCCGCCCTGGACGCGCCCGCCTCCTTCAACACCGCCTCATCCGAGCCGCGGCCCGCGAGCACCAGGCTGCCCAGTTCTTCATTTACGGCGTCACACCTCTCCTGGGAACTCTCGATTATAGAGACCTCGTGATCGCCCCTGAGCAGGGTCTTGGCCAGCTCATATCCCACGTCCCCGGCGCCGACTACGATGACGTACATGACCCTCTAGCCGTTCACTTTCTCCAGAATCAGGTGAGAGACCACCTGGGTAGCGCTGACGGCGTCCAGGCCAAGCTCGGTATACATTGCGTGGTTCGCCGGGTCGTTGATGCGGCAGATCACCCTGCCCACCTGAAAAACGTGCTTGGCCATCTGCGAAGCCAGGGCGTTTGCGGTGTCACTGGATGAGACCGCTACAAAGACCTCCGTCTCGTCGATGCCCACGGCCGCCAGGTCCTCCCTCAGCGTGCCGTCGCCCACAACGGCCTTGCGCTTCAACTCTTCAGGCAGATGCTTGAAGCTCTCCGGGCTGGGGTCCAGAACAACGACTTCGTGGCCCTCCTCCGACAGGGTTGCAGCCACCAGGGCTCCTACCCCACCACAACCCATTATCAGCACTCTCATGGCTCAGCCCTTGCCGCGACCTCGACCGTTCCTGGAGTTGGCGTGCATCGCTTCCCTGGAGAGCAGCACCTGGCACGGGGCGTTCTTGAGAATGTAAGGGGCGGTCTCTCCCATGCTGAAGGAGCCGAATCGCCTCTTGTAGCTCATCTGCATAACTATGAGCTCCGCCTCGCGCTCCACGGCTTCCTGAACAATTGCCGGGCCCACGTCCCTGGCCTGGAGCAGCGTAGCCTCCACTGAGCACCGCAGCTCTCTTCCCAGGTGCTCCAGGTGGTTCAGCACCCGCTCCGCCTTGGAAGTCTCCTCAGAGATCTCAGCATCCAGCGGCAGGTCTCGTCCCACCTGGATTACGTATACGGCGTACACCTTTGCCTTGCCGTTGCCCTTGACAATCTCGCTGGCCAGCCGCAACGCGTCATCGTCACAGCCATTGCCGTTTACGGGTATCAGAATCTTGTCTGGATTCATGTTCTATTCGGGGCGCCCCTGATTTAGTGCGAGATTATACGCTCAAACCGCTTGCGTATCAAATCCGGGACGGAGTGGAGGGTCTCTGTCAGGAGCCATTCATAGGTTTCAGTGTCCGCAGCTTCTCCACCTGCTCATCCCTTCCCGCCAGGACCAGAAGGTCTCCCTTCCTCAGCCTGTCGCCCTCATTCGGCGCCAGGGTGACGTCCTTGCCGCGCTTTATGGCAATAACCGCCACGCCGTACTTGTCCCTCACTCCACCCAGGCCGGCCTCCTTCAGGCTCATGCTGGCCAGCGAGTCCGGCACCCTTATCTTGCTTATGCCGAACTCCGGGGTCAGGTCCATGTACTCAAGCACGTCCGGGTTGAAGAGGCCGTGGGCCAGAAGCTCTCCCATCTCCTGCTCCGGGTAGATCACCTTGTGCACGCCAATCTTCTCCAGGGTGTTGCCGTGAAGCAGGTCCTTGGCGCGGGCTACTATAAGCGGGACGCCCAGCGTGGTCAATAGCACAGAGCTCATGAGGCTGACCTGCATGTCCTCACCAACGGCGACAATCGCGGCATCAAAGTTGGGCGCTCCCAGCTCCCTGAGTGTGGTCTCGCTGGTGGCGTCGCCCTGGACGCTGTAGGTAATCTGCCCCATGTTCTCCTGAACAATCTTCTCGTCCGTGTCTATGCCCAGCACGTCATACCCCGATTGGTACAGGGTATGGGCAACGCTGGCCCCGAACCTGCCAAGACCTATGATCATCACCGACTTAGCCATGTCGTCTTTCCTTATCCTATTTTAACTCTTTCCTCGGCGTAGCGATAGGGAGCAGTTTCTTCTCGCTGCGCCAGCACCAGGGCCAGGGTCAGAGGCCCCACCCTGCCAAGGAACATGGTCAGGATGATGATGACTCTGCCCAGCTCCGACAGCTCGCCGGTTATGCCAGTGGACAGCCCCACAGTGGCGAAGGCCGAGACCGTCTCAAACAGAATCTGGATGAATGGGAAGCCCTCGCTGATGGTGAGGAAGAAGGACACGGCAAAGACCATCGCCATTCCCAGGACAAGCACCGCCAGCGCTCGATAGATCTGGACTTCGGGTATCTCCCTGCCAAAGGCCGTCACGTACGTCTTGCCGCCTATGGAGGATAAGACCGCCACCAGAAGCACTGCAAAGGTGTTCACCTTTATGCCGCCCGCGGTGGAAGCGGAGGCCCCGCCAATGAACATCAGGCCAACTGTGAAGAATTCACTGTGCTGCTCCATTGCCTCAAAGTCCACCGAGGTGAACCCCGCCGTCCTTCCGCTGACTGCCTGGAACATTGCGTTGAGCACCTTGTCGCCGAAGGCCATTGGCCCCAGGGTGGCGGAGTTGCCGTACTCAGCCACCAGTATCACTCCTGTGCCCACAAGAATCATGGCTATGGTGGCGGTAACCACCAGCTTGGAGTCAAGGGTGTATCGCGTGAATCTCCTGTAGCGCACCATGTCCACCAGCACGCTGTAGCTCAGCGTTCCCAGGATTATGAGGAGGGTCATGGTCAGCAGTATGGCGTAGTCCTGCTGAAAGCGGCTCAGGCTCTGGGAGTCCGGGAATATGACAAACCCGGCGTTGTTGAACCCTGACACCGCGTGGAAGCTAGCCTGCCAGAGGGCGGTGGACACGGGGAACTCGCTGTACAGCCTGGCAAACAGGAGCAGGAACCCCACCACCTGTATCGAAACGATGGTGAACACGATGTACCGGGTCAGCCTGACCAGACCTCCAAGCTGGTTGACGCCCAGGGTCTCCCTCATCAGCAACCGGTTGGACAGGGTTATGCGCTGCCCGATGATGATGAGAAGGAAGGTCGCGCTGGTCATGATGCCCAGCCCGCCTGTGAAAATCAGGAGC
This sequence comes from Dehalococcoidia bacterium, assembly GCA_034422115.1. Classification (GTDB taxonomy): domain Bacteria; phylum Chloroflexota; class Dehalococcoidia; order Lucifugimonadales; family UBA2985; genus DAOUJW01. The sequence continues at coordinate 242,250 of DAOUJW010000009.1, forward strand.
ATGATTATGAGCTGCCCGGTGAAGGTCCAGTAGGTTGGTGTGTCCACCACCACCAAGCCGGTTACCGTAACCGCGGACGTGGCGGTGAAAAGGGCGTCCGTGAAGGGCGTCATCTCCCCGCCTGTGTTGGTGAAGGGCAGAAGCAGGAGGCCGGTCCCCACGCTAATCAGAATGGCGAATCCACCCAAAAGCAGGTATGGAGAGCCAAAGTTCTTGGCGGGAACCCTGGGAGAAGGCGCCTCTATGCGAAGCGGCCTTATCTCCTCCTCTCGGGGGTGACGTACTACGCTGTCCCCCGGCCTGGGACGCCACGACATCTGCGAAATCCTACCTTCTGTTCACTAGCAATTCAGAAACCGGATTCTTGGAAGCAGGTCAGTATGCAGCCGGGGGCCTTGAAGTAAGCGACAGGGGAATCCTGGACTATTGTCGTAGCCATTGCGTAAGGGGATTCTATAACCGCGAACCCTGCCAGTCAACAATATTGGGAATGACCTCAAGCCAAATCCTGCTACCCAACTACTGCAAAGGCGAGTAGTCCGTGGGCCTGAGTATGCGGTTGGTTATCCGGGCCACCAGCGGCCCCTCGCTCTCCGTCGCGGCGAAGGCCTCCGCCCGCTCCGGGTCCGCCCGGAACGCGCTCCACGCCCGTTCCCGCTGGCCGAGGTCCTCGAAGGCCAGAATATAGACCAGGGTGTTGCTTGTGCCCACGTCCTCTGTCCAGTAACCGATGGACTTCAGCCCGTGCTTCTCAAACAGCTTGAGCGTGACGTTGGCAAACCTCTGGTTGAGGGCCGCCAGCTTCCCCGGCATAGCCTCGTATGTCCTGATCTCGTAAATCATAGCGCGTCCTCCTGACAAAAGTGTCGTTCCTGCGAAAGCAGGAACCTCTATCCCACTCATAGATTCCTGCTTCCGCAGGAATGACGGGATGATGAAATAGCGCCGTCCGGCGGCGGCAATTTAGCTACAGCAGCCTGCCCTGCTCTCTCAGCCCCAGGCTTGCCATTGCCGCCTCGCCTATCTTGCGGCCGCCCGGCGTCCTCAGCACAAAGCCCATCTTGAGCAGGTAAGGCTCCACCACGTCCATCAGCGTCTGCACCTCCTCGTTGACCGTGGCCGCCAAGGCGTCAATGCCAACCGGCCCGCCCTTGTAGTTCTCGGCAATGGTGGTCAGGTACAGCCTGTCCAGCCTGTCCAGCCCGTCCTTGTCCACGCCCTCCCTTGTTAGGGAGGAGTCCGCAATCTCCCTGGTGATGACGCCTTTGGCCTTCACCTGGGCGTAGTCCCTCACCCGGCGAAGCAGGCGGTTGGCGACTCTTGGCGTTCCCCTTGACCTGCCCGCTATCTCCTCGGCGCCGTCCTGGTCGATGCCCACGCCCAAGATGGCCGCCGACCGCATCACGACCTTTGTCAGCTCCTCCGGGGAGTAAAAGTCCAGGTGGTATATCATCCCGAAGCGGTCCCTCAGCGGAGGCGTGAGAAGGCCGGCCCTGGTAGTAGCGCCGATGAGCGTGAACCGCTTGAGTTGGAACGGCAGCGTCTTGGCGTAGGCCCCCTTGCCGTAGATGAAGTCGACCTGGAAGTCCTCCATAGCGGAGTACAGGTACTCCTCAACCGCGTGGGGCAGTCGGTGTATCTCGTCTATGAACAGGGCCTCGCCAGACTCCAGGTTGGACAGGATCCCCACTATGTCAACCGGCTTCTCCAGCGCCGGGCCGGAGGTGTGGGTTATCTCCGCGCCCATCTCACGGGCGATGATATGGGCCAGGGTGGTCTTGCCCAGGCCGGGAGGGCCGTGAAAGAGCACGTGGTCAAGGGGCTCCTGCCGCTTCCTGGCCGCGCTGATGGCGATGTTCAGGCTGTCGGCCACCTGCGACTGGCCCACGTACTCCTCAAGGGTGCGGGGACGCAGGCTCCATACGGCGCTATCCTCCTGGTTTGCGCCGTCTTCCGGGTCAGGGTCTTGCGGCTCCCCTTTTAGCGTCTTCTGTCTGGGCATAGCTGACTCACCCGCGCTCCAGCCTGAAAACCTCTCTCAAGAGTCCCTGGGAGTCGTTAGCCGACGGGCTGCTCTTGGCCGCCGCCGCCACCTTTTCCCTGGCCTCGGAGCGGCGGTGTCCCAGGTTCACCAGCACGTTTACCACCTCCTCTTTGACGTCCATGTGCCGGTTGTCCGCAGGGCCGGGGACGGTGGCGTACCCCTCGTCCCTCAGCAGGGCCCACTCGGCCACCTTGCCCTTGAGCGTGGCGACCATCTTGTCCGCCGTCCGCTTGCCTATGCCCGGCATTCGCACCAGCAGGCCGGTGTCGCCGTCCTCAATGGCCTTGGCGATGGTGGACACGGAGAAGACCAGGGCGCGGGATGCCGTGTTCACGCCCACGTCCTCAACCTGGAGCAGCATCTCAAAGAAGGTGCGCTCCGACTCCTTCTTGAACCCCACCAGCACCGGCTTGGGCTGCCTCTCCGAGGCGTGATAGTAAATCTCCATCTCAACCTCGTCGCCCTCCCCCTTCTCCTCCTCCACCAGAGAGCGCAGCACGAAGTAGGGAAGAAGCAGCTCGTAGCCCACGCCGCCCACGTCCAGCACCACCCTAGCCCCTTCCTTATCGATGCGCCTCACAACGCCCTTAAGATAGTTAATCACAGGCTATTCCACGCACTAGCGCTTGCGCGCGCTTGCAAGAGCTTTCAAGGTCATGTCGTTTCCCGCGGCCATCTGCCAGTGACAGATAGCCAGGGCCAGGGCGTCCGCCACGTCGTTGGGTTCAGGCGGCTCGGACAGCCTCAAGCGCGCCTGGATCGCCCTCTGCACCTGGGACTTGGCGGCCCTGCCGCTGCCGGCCAGGCACTGCTTGACCCTGGTGGAAGCGTAGCTGAAGACTGGCACGTCGCTCCGGGCCGCCGCCAGGCATATCACGCCCCGCGCGTGGCCCATAATGACGGCAGTTGCGGGATGGGCGTAGTGAGAGTAGACCTCCTCCAGGGCCAGCGCCCCGGGCCGGTACTCTGACAGCACCTCGTTCATGCCGTCGTAGAGGGAGGCCAGCCTCTTCTCCAGCGCGTCGGAGGAGGGGCCGCACTTGATGGCGCCACCTTCCAGCAAGCTCATCCTGCTGCCTTTGATCTGGATAACCCCGTACCCTGTGGTGTGCAGGCCAGGGTCCACTCCCAGAATATTCATATCGTTCACCCCGGCTGAGGCCCTACTGAGTCCATTCTATGTACCTTGTCTTGGAGCGTCAAGGAGAGGAGGAGGCAAGCTGCGTCAATTGCTGAATTCATCTGGCGATACGCCGAGAGGTGGATTGACATGACGTTAATAGTGGGTATAATAGGCTTGGCATAGCACCTTAACAACTGGATAGTGGAAGGAAGGTTCTTAAGCGAGTTTGATCCTGGCTCAGGACGAACGCTGGCGGCGCGCCTAATGCATGCAAGTCGAACGGTCCCTTGGCCTCCGGGCCTCTGGGATAGTGGCAAACGGCTGAGTAACGCGTAAGGGACCTGACCCCGGGTGAGGGATAACCCATCGAAAGGTGGGCTAATACCTCGTACGCTCCCCCGCTGCATG
>DAOUJW010000010.1:0-87841 GCA_034422115.1 Dehalococcoidia bacterium
CGAGCGGGGGGGGGGGGGCGGGGGGGGGGGGGGGGGGGGGGGGGGTAAGTCTGCGCATCAAGGCCGCAATGTTTGGCATCATCTCTCAGGCACCTCCAAAAAAGCTGTCCGTACCAACGCCACTTTGTGTGATACCTTGTATCAATAACCTCCAAGAAGAGGCCGCCCTCTACGGGCCGGAGCGGGCGGCAGGACATCATCCCACAGAAACTCGCTGTTTGTCAGTAAATTATCCGTGAAGTTATCTGTGACATTGCTGTGACAGCCCGTCTGTCCGGCCGCTGGCGCGCGCCGGGATGGTCGGCGGGGGAGTCCGTGTAGCTGCCCGCTCACCCACGTATCACGTGCGTGGCGGGCTCTGAGCCTGTGGAAGGGTGAGAGGGTTCACGCGCCGCCCTACCCCCGCCCTGGAGACCTCTGCGTAGCTTGTGACCAGGCCCCTTTCACCGTCATTCCGAGCGCAGCGAGGAATCTAAGGTGGTCCATTTGACACATCGTAGTTTCGCAGACAGAGACCTTAGATTCCTCACTCCGCTGCGCTTCGTTCGGAATGACACCTCCACCGACCATTCCTGCGTAGGCAGGAATCCAGGAGGGGTGGGACGTGGGCTCCCGCCCCCGTATCAGGTACGGGGCAGGCTCACCATGAACGGGCAAGGCAGTGATCTCATGGGATTATCGACTTCCAAGGAATGTGTTATGCTGATCTCTGATTGACTGATTGATTGTGAGGTTGCTAATGCTTCAGCAAGAGCTTTACAGGAGACAAAGCGACATATTTCTCAGGGAAGCCAAGAAGTACCTGGAGGACGGTAATCTCTATCAAGCATCGGAGAAGGGCTGGGGAGCGGCCGCTCAAGCCGTTAAAGCAGTAGCAGAACAACGTGGCTGGGACCACAAGCACCATAATCTAATTGCCGAAGCCATTAGCAATCTTCATGATGAAACAAGGGATACTGACCTAGTCACTTTGTATAACGCAGCAAATAGTTTGCATAGTAATTTCTACGAGGATAGGATGTCACAAGCTGTTGTAGCTCTCAATCTAGCTCAGGTAGAGTTGCTGCTAAGCAAGCTGGCACGATTTCTCCGATAGCAACGAAACCATCCGGCAAGCGAAATCCCCTTGGTCTGACAGGCTGAGGGGATTCTGTCATTTCCAGGAAACCTCTGAGCAAGTAGCAAACATGACCATCCCTGCCTTCGCCGGAATGACCGGTACACTGTCATTCTGAACGTAGCGCGTTCATCGTCATTCCCGCGAAGCTTGCCCCGCACTTGATGCGGGGGCGGGAATCTAAAGGGTTTCTTCAAAAGCATCTCGGTCTTGCAGACGGCGTTTCTAGATTCCTGCTTCCGCAGGAATGACGGCAAGGGTGTTTACCGCTCATCCCCGTATCAAGTACGGGGCAGGCTATGAGCCTGTCGAAGGGTGGGCGGGAGCCTCAAGGCCGCTGTCATTCTGAACGGAGCGCAGCGGAGTGAAGAATCCAAAGCCTCTGTCTGCAAAGCTGCGATGTCCGTAGGCGAAAACCTTGGATTCTTCGCCTTCGGCTCAGAATCACATTGGCGCGGGCCGGTCACAGGTTACCCAAAGGCCTCCTGGCAGGAGGAGAGCTCTCCCGGTCGCGCCGTGACATCCGCCCATTGCGGGCATCGTACGGGCGTTCTATGCTTCCGACATTGCTAAAGCAGGAGGCAGATGAATCATGGCAATGACCTTGACGGAAGCGGGAAAGCTCTCCAACGACGTGCTGGTTACGGGGGTGATTGAGACCATAGTCAACGAGAGTCCCATCTTGCAGTCGCTCCCCTTCATTGAGATTGTGGGCAACGGGCTCACCTATAACCAGGAGAACGCCGCCCCAACCGTGTCCTTCTATGACGTGGGAGACACCTGGGCGGAGTCCACTCCCACCTTCACCCAGCAGACGGCCACCCTGAAGATCCTGGGCGGCGACGCGGACGTGGACAACTTCCTGAAGGCCACCCGCTCTAACCTCCAGGACCTGGAGGCGGCCGTGGTGCAGCTCAAGGCCAAGGCGGTGCAGCAGAAGTTTGACGACACCTTTGTCAACGGGGACTCCACAAGCGACTCCAAGTCCTTTGACGGGATAGACAAGCTGGCCGCCGCCGGGCAGACGGTGTCCATGGGGGCCAACGGCGCAACCCTCACCCTGGACAAGCTGGACGAGGTGATCGACAAGGTGAAGGCGGGCAAGCCCCACATGCTCCTGATGAGCCGTCGCAGCCGGCGGAAGCTGACCGCCCTGTCCAGGGCCTCCGGCAGCGGCCTGCTGGAGACGGACCGCAACCGGTTTGGGCAGATGGCGCAGTTCTACGACGGCGTCCCCATCGGCGTGAACGACTGGATATCGGACGCCGAGAAGGTGGGCACAAGCCAGGACTGCTCCACCATATACGCCGTCCAGTACGGGGAGGGCGCCATCGCCGGGCTCTCCGGCCCCGGGGGTCTCCAGGTGGAGCGGGTGGGTTCGCTTGAGGTCAAGGACGCCACCAGGACGCGGGTGAAGTGGTACGTGTCAATCGCCGTGTTCAACTCCCTGAAGCTGGCCAAGCTCACGGGCGTGCGGGACTAGAGGAGGAGGCCGCTATGAATCTGTCCGAGATGAGGACCCGTGTACGGCAGGACCTTGGCGATACGGACGCAACGGACTATCGCTGGACGGACGCCGACCTGGACCGCCACATTGAGCACGGGGTGAGAGACCTGAGCCTGGCCGTTCCGCTGGAGGCCAGGGCCGACCTCACCACATCCGCCCACAGCCGCGACCTGTCCCTGGACGCTCTCACCGGCCTGGTGTCGGTAGAGGCCGTGGAGTACCCCGTAGACGAGTTTCCGCCCACTTACGCTCCCTTCAGCATCTGGGGCGATACCCTGACCCTGCTGGTGGAGAAAGCGCCGAGGAGAGGGTTGGCGGCGCGCGTCTACTACGGAAAGCTCCACAGCCTGGACGCCCGCTCTTCCACCATACCCGCGTCCATGGAGGAGCTGGTGGCCATAGGCGCGGAGGGCTACGCCGCGCTGGAGTGGTCCAGCTTTGCCACCAACCGCGTCAACGTGGGCGGCGTGGAGGTGTGGAGGCACTACCAGGCGTGGGGCAGGGAGCGGCTGGACTCGTTTCTCAAGGGACTCGCCAACCATCGGAGTACCCTGAAGACCCGCCATCTGTACAATGCCATGCCGCGGCCGGGACGCAGCCTGACGTCCGGCTGGCGGTAGGCGACTGGGTGGTCCTTCCATGAGGACTCTCACTGCGACCCTGCGCGCCGCCCAGCAGGAGGCCAGCGGGACGCCCCACGTCAAGGTGGAGGCGCTGGACGACATTGCCGGGGCGCCCCGTCCCGTCCTCACCCGCCTGTACGAAGGCCGGGAGGCGGACTTCTACAACGACGCCACCTGCCCGGGGGACGGCTCCCTGGTGAGGGCCAGGGTGACGCCGAGCGCGAGTAGAGGCAGGTTCTACGTCCAGAGGGTGGCGGATCCCGGCCCGTCCAGCAGGTTCTCCTCCTGGACATCCATTGGCGCCATTTCAACCGGCTCAAGCATCTCCCTGGTGAGCCTCGGGGCCAACGTGAACCTCTTCTACGTGAACGCATCCCGCACAAACCTGTTCCGCCGGGAGAGCACGGACTACGGGGCCACGTGGAAACATCCCACGCACGTTGTGTACCCCAACAGGGGCGCAATCCCCTGGCTGGCGGCGGGCGTGAGCGACCTTGGCGCTCTCATCCTGTTCTACGCCACCGCCAACCACGACGTGTACGTGACCAGGAAGACCGGGTCCCGGTGGAGCATCCCGTCCTTGTGGAGCAACCGCGTGGCGTCCATCACCGGTATGAGCTGTGTATACGACGGCGACTGGAACCTGGTCATTGCCGGAAAGGAGCGCGCCACCAACGACGCCAAGGTGTGGACGTGCACCTACGGCGACGGCGGCGTTCAACGGCGCGGCGCGTGGTCGGCTCTGCGGGAGGTGAACACGTCCAAGGCGAACTCCCTGACCACCTTCCACTTCCCCTCCGTGGTGAAGCAGGACGTCTACCGCATGGTCTGCACGGAGAAGTCAACAGGCTCTCCCGCCTTTGAGCGGCCCACGCGCTCCAACAGCCTGGCCGGGTCGTCCTTTGCGGACAACCTGTGGCGCGAGCCGGTCCCCTTCGATCTGTCATCCGCCTACGGCGTGTCCGCGGCGGCCACCGGCAGCGACCTGTGGCTGTGCACCCCCTCAGGCGTCTGGCGAGGCCCCCTCACCAACGCCGTGCGGGAGCTGACCGACGACGTGCTGGAGGTGTCCCTGAGCGAGGGGCCGGAAAGGGGAGAGGCGGTGGTGACGCTGAGAAACGACGACGGCCGCTACAGCGGCGCGGGCCGCGGGTCGCTGGCGTGGCTTGGCAGCGGGTCGGCGCTGCGCATATCGCCGGGCTACCTGACCTCCGCCGGGCGCGAGACGTCGGCGGGCGCGGCCTACTGGGTGGAGTCGTGGGAGCGCCGCTCGTCGCCGGGCACGTCTACCCTGGTGGTGTTCGCCCGGAACGCCTGGGGCCTGCTGGAGGCGTGGAAGGCCAGGCGGCAGTACACGTGGGACGGCGGCTCCACGAGCGCGGCGGACATCCTGAAGTTTGTGCTGGCCAGGGTGGGGCTGGAGGCGGACGACTCCGAGGCCAGCAGCGCCGCCGAAGCCCTCAGCCCGGCCTTCACCATCTACCCGGGAGAGAGCGGGGCCGGGGCGGTGAGGAGGCTGCTGGAGAGACTGCCGGACGTGCTGGTGTTCAGGGGCCGTCGGGGTCACCTTGTGCAGCTCCGGGCATCGGACGCGGCGGGCTACGGCTACGGCCTTGGCCACCCCGTGCTTCGGGGCCGGTACGCTTCCAGGGCCCGGCCGTACAACCGCATCCAGGCCTACGGCGGCTCGCACGTGGGAGAGGCCTTTGACTGGGACGAGATGGACCGGCTCTCCGAACGCCTGCTCCAGATACACGACCTGAACCTGGACACCCAGCAGAAGGCCCAGGAGAGGGCGGACGCCGCCATGCGGGAGCAGACGCTGGCTACGCTGGACGGGGAGATCGTCGTGCCGCCGAACCTGGGCCAGGAGCTGTACGACGTGATCGAGGTGTCGGACCCGGTGTCCGGTCTGCAGGCCGAAAGACGCCGCGTCCTGGGCCTGCGGCTGGACTACTCCCGGGGCGCCGAGCCGGAATACAGGCACACCATACGGCTGGGTGGGGTGTAGCGCCCATTCGCGGGAGGAGTAGGCATGGAGATAAAGCGGGGGTTAGTCAGGGGCTTCAATCGCAGCAGCCACACGGCTAGCGTGCAGATAGCCGGGAGCCAGGCCACGTGGCTCCACGGCGTGCCGGTGGCCCGGAACATATACTCGTCACAGATGGTTGTGGGCCGGAAGTGCGCGGTGATTCTCTTTGACTCCACCAATCCCCGGGACGCGGTGGTCGCGGCGGTGTGGGTGTGAGTGTCGTCGCTCCCGTCTGCACGGGAGCCCACTCCCTGCCCCTGGATGCCCGTCTACACGGGCATGACGCCCAACGCTCCTGGTTTGATGCCCATCTTGCATGTTAGTATGGGAGAAGGCCAAACAGACATGACGGGCAACGGCTCATTCAAATATAGAGAGCCATTTCCACTGTCGTTCCCGTGCAGACGGGAACCCACTGCCTCACACCAAAATGACGACTCCTTGCGTTTATATCCTGGCAAGTAAGCCGAAAGGCACTCTGTACATAGGTGTCACATCTAACCTCGTTCAGCGGGTCTGGGAGCACAAGAACGACCTTGCTGAGGGTTTCACCAAACGCTATCAGGTACATGATCTGGTCTGGTACGAGGTTCATGATTCTATGGAGAGCGCCATTGGCAAGGAGAAGGCGCTAAAGAAATGGAACCGGGCGTGGAAGATCAGGTTGATTGAGGAGGACAACCCCGTGTGGGCCGATTTGTATGAGCGGATTTTGTGAGAGGTGGACGTAGCGGTCGTCGCTCCCGTGCAGACGGGAGCCCACTCCCCCCACCCCTGGATGCCCGTCTACACGGGCATGACGCGCCAACCGTCACTCCCGAGAAGTCGGGAGTCCATACCACCACTCCACCTGGATGCCCGTCTACACGGGCAGGGTGGGGCCGCCCCTAGCTGCCCGCCGCGGCCTGGTCCAAGCGGCCCTGCTCACCCTCCGGGCGGGCGATGCGCTGCGCCGACTGGTACATGGGCGGGTGCGGCGGTATGTCAAAGCCGTTGCCCGCCAGTAGCTCCTCTATGGTGCGTATCTGTATCCTAGGGAAGTCACGCTGCCACACGTCGGAGTGGTACAGCCCCGCGCTGATGGCCTCCGTTGTCATGGGCTGAGTGGGCGGCTCCAGGGTGATGAACAGGCCCAAAGCCGCCTTCTCCCTCTCCACAGTCCAGTTCAGGTCTCTGATCTGGGATGACTGGACGTGACCGCTCTTGACCTGGACAACGGCCTTGTTCACGGCGCGCCGCGGGCCGTCGACAAAGTAGACCACGCCGTCTATGCCCTGGTCTGCGCCCTTCTTCTTGCTCTGCTCACGGGGGAAGGCCTCCAGCAGCGACATGGCCCAGAACTCGAACTGATAGCGGTCCTGCTCCGCCAGGGCCCGCGCGCCGCCCGCGTCCACCGGCTCACCGACGACCCGGTAGTCCTGGCCGGGCAGGATGTTGAAGGCGGTCTTGAGGCGGTTCTTCATGAGGGCCACGGCCAGGTGCGTGATGTCTATGCCTATCCAACGGCGGTTGAGCTTCTGGGCGGCGGCGATTGCGGTGCCGCAGCCGCAGAAGGGGTCCAGGACAACGTCACCCTCGTTGGAGGACGCCTGCACAATGCGCTCCAGCAGGGCAAGGGGCTTTTGGGTGGGATAGCCCATGCGCTCCTTGTGCCATGACCTCAATGCCTGAGTATCTGTCCAAACGTCTTGTATCCTTAGCCCGGGTGAATCATCCAAATAGCGTTTCCTTCTAGCGATGCCGTTCTTGGTATAGAAGATTCTTCCTTCCAAGTCGAGCTGTTCCATGCTTTCTCTAGGTAAACGCCAAAGACGGGTGATTCCATTCCACTCATACTCATATCCGCCACCTTGGAGACCAGATGCGCTAAGATTGTCCGACATCCACCGTCGACCATCCGAATCTTCATAGCGGTAGTATTGTTGAACATATTCGTCGTCATATGGTTGATATGTGACGTTCCAAACGGGTTCAGTGCTCAGCGTGTAATAGAGTATCACGTCATGTACCCGTCCATATCTCCGGGCATCGCTATGGCCAGAAGTGCGTTTCCAAACTATCTCGTTCTGGAAAAACTCCGTTCCAAAGATCGAGTCCATGAGCACCTTGAGGTAGTGGCTCGCGGTGGGGTCGCAGTGGAGGTAGATTGAGCCGGTGGGCTTGAGCACGCGGCGCAGCTCCACCAGCCGGGGCGTCATCATCACCAGATAGGCCATCATGGCGTTGCTGCCTATGAACCGGCGGAAGGCTGAGACCATCTCCTTCACGTTGTCGGGCGTGGCCGGGTTCAGTATGATCTCGTTCTCGTAGGTGCGCTGGGACTCCAGGGTCCACTCCCAGGTGTCGGTGAAGGCCTTTATCTGGGCGGGTGACTCCTCGCCGGACTGCTCCTTGAACAGCACGTTGTAGGAGGTGTTGGAGTTGAAGGGCGGGTCCAGGTAGACCAGGTCCACGGACTCGTCGGCCACGTGCTCCCGCAGGACGGCCAGGTTGTCACCGTAGTAGAGGGCGTTGGTCATGACGTTTACACTGCAACCAAGGCAGATGGAGATACGGAAGCAGTTGCCCTATGCGAAAGCTCCTCGGCCTCACGGAGAATGTCGGCGTAATGCTCTGGGCCGGAACCTGCGTATTCTTCTACGTCAAGCGCGGGGGCCGAAAGGTGTTCCTGCAGCCCGGCATGGAGGGCATTCATGGTCTCTTTGCCTGCCCTTAGCTTCTGAGACTCCCGATTCCACTCAGCGGCATCAATACGTCCAACATACTCCCCCGATGCTGCATTCCACTCCAGGTATGTCTTGAAAAGGACGTCGGCTATCAGTAGCGGGGCAGCGGTAGGAGAAGGCTGGTAGATGAACTGTATGCGGACGGCCCCGGGGCCTTCTCCGACAAAGCGGCATTCCAAGCGGTCATGATTTGGGCTGTCAGAGGGTACAGATCGGAAAGCAATGACCTCTTCATCATAGGTAGTATAAACAAGTCGACCGTGTTCCAGTGGAACCGTAGCAGTTTGTGCGTAGATGGGCAACGGTTCAAGCTCTTCAGGAGCGGCGTCTCTGTTCCGCACCAGGGCTTCGTCGTACCGCGCCTGCAACTGATTCCAGATAGAGGCGCCGCCAAACAGCTTGTCCAGTCCCACGGCCAACTCAGGAGTTACGCTTGCCTGGCCGTCGATGACGCTCCGCAGCTGCTCTGCGCTGACCCCCAGCTTTTGCGCCGCCTCCTTGACGCCCATGCCCAAGGCTTCCATGTCTGACCGGATAATCCGTCCGGGATGGGGGGGATATTTCATAGGCATTTGGCGTTCTCCTAATGGTAGTCTACCAAATCTACGTCTGTGACGTTGTCGCCGTCGAACCGGAAAATAATTCTCCAGTTTCCAGACACGGTAACCGACCAGAAGCCGGCCAGGTCGCCCCTCAATGGATGCAGTCGGTAACCTGGTCGGGCCATTGCGCCGGGGCTTGCCACAGTATCCAGCTGGCCCAGTATTTCCTCAATTCGTGCAACATAGTCAACTGGCAGCCGCCTCCGGTCTCCCCTCTCGTACAGGCGTCTCAGGCCCCTATGACGGAAACCCAGGATCATATGGTTTAGTTTAACCTAGTTATACCCAATTAAATCACAGGTCTCTTGTGGCTGCAACGGGGGTACCACCCCTGGGTTCCTGCCTGCGCAGGAATGGTACGCCTCCTCACCCCCTACATCCAGGATGGGTGGTTAACGTTGACTAGCCTTCCGCCGTTGGCGGCGTCCTGCGCTGACGCTGGACTATGAGCACCGCGGCGGCCACAACCACCAGCAGCAGCAAGAGGATTATCCCCAGCGGCGGCCCTCCGCCCTCTTCCACCGGAACCTCCGTCCGCGTTGGCGCGGGCGTGGCCGTGGGCGCGGGGGTTGGGGAGGCGGGCGGCTCAGGCGTCCGGGTCGGAGTGACCACCGGGGCGGGCGCGGCCGTAGGCGTGGGGCTTACGGGCGCCATCTCCGCTACCACCGTTGTCGTGAAGGTCTGCTTGGCAGACTCCCCGTCCGGGTCCGTTGCCGTCACCGTTACGTCTACGCCCTCCGCAGGGGCAAGGGGCCTCAGCACCAGGGAGCTGCTCCCGGCGATAATCACGGCCTGCACTGAAGTGGGGTTGGACGACGTGGCGGCGAAGGTGAGCGCGTCGCCGTCAGGGTCGGTGAAATACTCAGCCACGTCCAGGGACAACGGATCGCCGCCCTCCAGCAAGACCTGGTCGTCAATGGAGCCGACGGCCTCCGGCGGCCTGTTGGCGGGCCGCACGGTCACCGCCACCTCCTGCGCAGCGGACTCCCCGTGCGGGTCGGTTGCCGTAACGGTCAGCGTGGTCTCCCCAACGGCCACCGCCGACATGGTGACGGCGCTCTCCGCTGCCGTCGCCGTCACTACCGACTCGTCAGTCGACTCCGCCGTGAAGGTCAGCGGGTCGTCGTTGGGGTCCGTGAAGTAGGGGGTGAGGTCCAGCGCCAGGTCGGGGCCGCCCAGCCGCAGGGACTGGGCCGGGATGTCGCCCACGGCCTCCGGCGCTTCGTTGGCGGGCAGCACCGTCACCGAGAACGTGATGAAGGCCGTCTCCTCGTATGAGTCCTCCGCTATGACCGTCATCTGGGCTTCGCCAACGCCGACGACGTTGAAGACTATGAAGGCGCCTCTGGACGTTGCCGTAACCACCCTCGGGTTGGAGGACTGTGGGATGAGGTGCAGAGGGTCGTTGTCCGGGTCGCGGAAGGAGCCGGACAGGTCCAGCTGGGTGCCGGCGTCGTCCAGGTACAGCGTCTGGTCCGGCACTGCGCCTACCGCCTCCGGAGGGTCATTGGGCGTTGAGACCGTAACCCTGAAAGTGTTGACGGCCTTGCCCCTGTCCGGGTTTGTGGCGGTCACGGTGATGAGCGTTATGCCGTTGCGCCTGGCGGTAATCACCAACTCTTCCGCCTCTTCATCGACCGCAACGCTTGCGACCTCTGGCCTGGAGGACGTGGCGGCGTAGGTCAGGTCTTTACCCTGGAAATGGCCGGTCAGGTCGAGCCGCGTGGGGTCCCCCGAGGTGAAGATCGACTGGTTGGGCATGTCCGTCTTCGTGGGCGCGGTGGACGCCGGCTTGATCTCCACCGGGAAGCTGAGACCGCCGCCGGCCCGACCGATGACCGCTCCGTTGGCCCCGGTGACGTTTGCCGAGCGCTGGGTGAGATTCACAGTAACGTCATCCTCGCCGGTGGCGGCCAGAGGGTTGAAATAAACGCCGTCTTCCCTGCCTTCAACCACCAGGACGCTCGCGTCCGGCGTGGGGTCGGTCACCGTGTACCTCGCGCCCGTCTCAAGGAGGAAGTCCGACTCAGCGGTCAGTACCTGTGGCCCCACCACGACGATTTGGGACACCTGGCTCTTTGTGACCTTTGTATCCTCCGTGTCGTCGGATGTGTCGTCGGGAGTGCCCCTGTCGTCCGTAAATGGCGTCTCCTTGACAGCGCGCACCTGGAAGAGGTAGGTGTCGAATTTGGGTAGCGCTCCCGTCTCAATCACGCTTCTGTTACGCGTGGGAGTAGCTGCGCCGTCGTCCTTGTCACAGAGGATAGGAGCGCCGGGGTCAATGTTGGGAGTCACTGCTGAGTTGGCCGGGTCGGTGCAGCCTGTGGCTATGGGAATCCAGCCTCCGTCTCCCGTGAAATTGCGCGGGCCCCAAGTGGCCCCGCCGTTGACGCTGTACCGGTACTCGTGCCTGGGCACCTCCAGGGTGTACCAGATGTTGTCAAAGGACAGGGTAACCTGCGGCTCGCTGGCGGCCGTCCTGGATGCGACGGCGCTCAGGTTCAGGGGAGGCGACGGCTGCAGGTCCCTGTTGCGGTCGAGGTTTACGGCAACCAGCCCGTCCAGGAACTCCCAGACATCGTGCGGCGCTGCCCCGCTCAGGTCGTTGTTTGAGAGGTCAAGGGATGTCAGCGCGGTCAGATCGGCCCACTCCGGCGCGAGCTTTCCGCCCAGGTCTCTGTCTGAAAGGTCAATCCGGTTGATTCTGTACTCCAGGTTGGGAGCAGCGCCGAAATCTTCAATGTACACCCCGTTCCAGGCGCTCTCCACCGTACCGGGGTAGAGTAGTATCGGCAGAAAAGGACCTTCCTGAAACAGCCAGTTGACGTCCGTGGCGGCGCCTTCGGTCAGTGATTCCGCCGCCCTGAGCAGAGCGATGCAGTCTTGTATGAACTCCTCGCTATCCGCGATGTCGCCCCTGAGGGATCCCACGACTCCATTCTGCAAAGGGTCATTTACGTCCCGGCAGTGGTCGGCGTGCGTGGATCCCGGTGTGTGGTGCGCGGAGGCGCGGCCCGGCATGAGGACAAGGGCGGCAGTCGCAATGAGCAGGGCGGCGAGGGTGAGGCGTCCGGCCCAGCCGCCGCGCCGCGAGGCCGGGGCATACGGCGTGAGCGCCGGGACAAGCGAAATCGCAGGTCTCATCTATAGACTCCCTTGAAAGCCTTAACCGGCCCTGCCTCACGGGAGTGGGACAGGGGCTGTACTTGGTTCTTCTATTGAATCACATCTGTCAAGTATGCGGTAGGGTATGGCCGCGCCGGTATTCTCTACAGGCGTTGGTTATGGTGAACGGCGCCGCTCATACTGAGCTTGTCGAAGTATGAGCGGTAGCAACTAAGCCCGCAGCCCTCCCGCTCTGGTTCGACAGGCTCACCACGAGCGGGAAGGGGGTGGCACTCCAACCGACGTAGGCGTTACCAGCACGTATAGAGAGCACCGCCGCGCGCCCGCCCCTTGAAGCTGGTGGGCCTCTTTGCTACACTTGCCCTATCTCCCTTGGATCGGTACGCAATCATGACCTCTCCCAGACTGAGCCAGGACGAAGTTCAGCACATGGCGCTCCTCTGCCGCCTGGGGTTGAGCGAAGACGACATCGAAAGGTTCCGCCATCAGTTGTCGGACATCCTGGAGAACTTCCAGGTGCTTGACCAGGTGGCGACTGACGACGTCCCGCCAACCGGTCACTCGGTGACCGTCCAGAACGTGATGCGTGACGACGAGCCGGACGCTCCCTTCCCCAAAGAGGACACCCTTGCCAACGCTCCCTTGAGGGAGGACGACTTCTTCCGCGTGAAGGCGGTGCTGGACTGATGGCGGACCGCCTCTACGACCTCACCCTCCACGAGGCCCGGGAGCTTCTGGAGAGTCGCCAGGTCTCCTCTCAAGAGCTTACGCAGGCAGCCCTGAGCCGCATTGAGGAGGTGGACTCGCGGGTCGGCGCATTCGTCACGGTCACGGGCGATGCCGCCCTTGGCCAGGCGCGCCAGGCTGACGAGGCCATCGCCCAGGGCCGGGCCGCGCCCCTGACCGGCGTCCCCATGCAGGTCAAGGACAACATGTGCACCCGGGGCGTTGCTACCACCTGCTCCTCCCGTATGCTGGAGGGTTTTGTGCCTCCGTACAACGCTACGGTGGTGGAGAGGCTTCAGGCGCAGCGCGCCGTGGTCGTTGGCAAGGGCAACATGGACGAGTTCGCTATGGGCTCCTCCACGGAGAACTCCGCTTTCTTCCCAACGCGCAACCCCTGGGACCTGGATAGGGTGCCCGGCGGCAGCAGCGGCGGGCCGGCGGCGGCGGTGGCCGCGGGCGAGTGCTTCTACGCCCTTGGCTCCGACACCGGCGGCAGCATACGGCAGCCCGCCGCCCTGTGCGGTATCGTCGGCATGAAACCCACCTACGGCCTGGTGAGCCGCTACGGGCTGGTGGCCTTCGCCAGCTCCCTCGACCAGATAGGCCCCATGACCAGGGACGTGACCGACTGCGCCCTGGTGCTCAACGCCATCGCCGGCCACGACCCCCGGGACTCCACGTCCATCCCGCAGCAAGCGCCCGACTACACCGGCGCGCTGAACGCCGACATCAAGGGCATGAGGGTGGGCGTGCCAAAGGAGTACTACGGCGAGGGCATCGACGGCGAGGTGGCGGCGACTCTCAGGACGGCCCTCGATAAGCTGGAGGCGCTCGGCGCATCGGTGGAGGAGACCTCCCTGCCCCACACGATGTACGCCCTTGCGGTGTACTACATCCTCGCCCCCTCGGAGGCCTCGGCCAACCTCGCGCGCTACGACGGCGTGAAGTACGGCTTCTCCAGCCGGGACGCGGGCAGCATGTGGGAGGCTATGGAGCAGACCAAGCAGCACGGCTTTGGGCCGGAGGTGAAGCGGCGCATTATGCTGGGCACCTACGCCCTCTCCGCCGGGTACTACGACGCCTACTACCTGAAGGCGCAGAAGGTGCGAACCCTCATCAGCCGCGAGTTCCAGGAGGCCTTCCAGAAGTACGACGTGCTTGTGGCCCCGACCTCGCCGACGGTGGCCTTCAGGCTGGGCGAGAAGGTGGAGGACCCGGTGCAGATGTACCTCAGCGACATATGCACCATTCCGATTAACATCGCGGGCATACCGGCTATGTCCATACCCGCCGGGTTTGTGGACGGCCTGCCGGTGGGGATGCAGATAATGGGCAGACCCCTTGGTGAAGAGACGATACTCCGCGCCGCCTACGCCTATGAGCAGGCGACGGAGTGGCACAAGATGAGGCCGGCTCTATAAAGTAAAGAAGAGAAAATTGGAGGCGGTAGTAGAGTGACGCAAGAAGCTATGAAGGACATCCTGGCAGTCCTTGAGCAGAACGCCAGGGCCACGCCGGAGGAGATTTCGGAGATGACGGGCCACAAGCCGGAAGAGGTGAGGCAGATCATCGCCGAGGCGGAGCGCGACCGCACCATCGTCAAGTACAAGACCCTGGTGAACTGGGAGTCCCTGGGAGAAGAGGTGGTGATGGCCCACGTCGAGGTGCGGGTCGCCCCACAGAGAGACGTGGGCTTCGACAGCGTGGCCCAGCGGATAGCCCGCTTCCCGGAGGTGCGCTCACTGTACCTCATGTCGGGGGACTACGACCTCTCCGTGCTGCTGGTTGGTCGCTCCATGAACGAGGTCGGCAACTTCGTCGCCCAGAAGCTGGCGGCCCTGGAGGAGGTGCACGGCACGTCCACCCACTTCCTCCTCAAGCGCTTCAAGGAGGACGGGGAGAACCTGGACGGAGAGGACAGGGCCATGCGCCTTCCCCTCGCGCCTTAGGAGGATACCTTGACCTACTATCACGAAGAAAAGGGCGCGGCGTCCATGGTCTCCCGCAGGGTGAAGAGCCTCTCGCCATCAGGGATTCGCAAGTTCTTCGACCTGCTGACCACCATGGACGACGTGATCTCCCTGGGCGTGGGCGAGCCCGACTTCGTCACGCCCTGGCGAATACGGGAGGCCGCCATCTACTCCATCGAGAAGGGGTACACCATGTACACCTCCAACTATGGGCTGATGGAGCTGCGCCAGGAGATAAGCGGGTACATGGAAAGGCGCACGGGCCTGAGCTACGACCCCGCGAACCAGGTGCTGGTGACGGTGGGCGTGAGCCAGGCGCTTGACCTGGCCATGCGCGCCATCATCGACCCAGGCGACGAGGTCATCATCCCGGAGCCGACGTACGTCTCCTATATCCCATGCGTCGCGCTGGCCGGGGGCACGGCCGTCACGGTGCCCACCCACATGGAGAACGGCTTCCGGGTGAGGCCGGAGGACATCGAGGCCAGGGTCACCGGCAGGACAAAGGCCATCCTCATAGGCTATCCCAACAACCCGACGGGCGCGGTGATGTCCCGCGGGGAGCTTGAGGAGATAGCGGACATCGCCCGCAGGCGTGACCTGATGGTGGTCTCCGACGAGATATACGAGCGGCTGGTCTACGGCACGGAGCACACCTGCTTCGCCTCCCTGCCGGACATGGCCGACCGCACCATCCACCTGAGCGGCTTCTCCAAGTCCTACGCAATGACGGGCTGGCGCGTTGGGTACGCCTGCGGCCGCCCGGAGGTCATTGAGGCGATGATGAAGGTGCACCAGTACACGATGATGTGCGCGCCCATCCAGGGGCAGATGGCGGCCATCGAGGCCCTGCGCTCCGGCGACCGGGCCGTTGAGGAGACCCGGGAGGAGTACAACCGCCGTCGACATCTGATGGTGCGCGGCCTGAATCGTCTGGGCCTCAGCTGCCTTGAGCCTCAGGGCGCTTTCTACACCTTCCCGTCCATCAAGAGCCTGGACATGTCGTCGGAGGAGTTCGCGGAGCGCCTGCTGATGGAGGAGAAGGTTGCGCTGGTGCCGGGGTCGGCCTTCGGGCCAAGCGGCGAGGGGCACGTTCGTTGCTGCTACGCCGTCGCCACAGACGAGATTGAGGAGGCCCTGGTTAGAATAGGAAGATTTGTGGGGAGGGTTAGAAATGGTCAGTGAGCCGTCTTGGGAGAGCCTGCTTGAGGGGAC
Organism: Dehalococcoidia bacterium; assembly: GCA_034422115.1. Taxonomy (GTDB): domain Bacteria; phylum Chloroflexota; class Dehalococcoidia; order Lucifugimonadales; family UBA2985; genus DAOUJW01. Next base: position 15,645 of record DAOUJW010000010.1, read on the forward strand.
GCCTGTCCCCATGGAGTACAAGGGAGTTGCGCCCTGGAGACTGCCGGAGGCCACGGGCGGCACGGGCGTCCTGGTGCGCACAAACTGGGGGCCCATTCGCTGCATGTACCACGTAGCGGAGGGGGCGACCCAGGGCATCATCTGGGTATCGGGCGCGGGAGGCGGGTTCAGCGGTGGCGGCGGCCTATACTCCATCCTCTCCGACGAGCTTATCGCGGACGGGGTGTCGTCTCTGCGACTGAGCTACCGGAAGCCCAACAACTTCCTGCACTGTATGATGGACGTGCTGGCGGGCGTGTCCTTCCTCCAGGACAAGGGCCACGAGCGAGTGGCGCTGGTGGGCCACTCCTTCGGCGGGGCAGTGGTCATCGCCGCCGCGCCTCTTAGCGAAGCCGTGGTGACGGTGGTGGGCCTTGCCAGCCAGACCTACGGCGCGCAGTATGCCAACCTGGTTACGCCAAGGCCGCTGCTTCTGGTGCACGGCGAGGAGGACGAGAGGCTGGGCCCCCACTGCTCCAGGCTCATCAACGACATTGCGGAGGATCCCAAGAAGCTGGTCATCTATCCAGGCGCGGGCCACAGCCTGCGCGAGTGCCGTGAGGAGCTGTACCCTCTTCTGAAGACGTGGCTCCTGGAGAAGCTGGCCGGAGATGAGGAAGCCTAGAGTTCGTCATTCCTGCGGAAGCAGGAATCTGAAGAGTCTTACTTTAGACGGGTAGTTTTGCCGTCAACGCTTTAGATTCCCGTTTTCACGGGAATGACAGAGATCTCTCAATTCCTGGCCGTCCGCCCCTAACCCTCGCTGAGGAAGGCGTGTATCAGGCCCGTGACCTCCGCCTCGCGGGTGCGCCTCACGGCGTGCCCCGTGCTCTCCATCACCACCAGCCGCGAGCCTTTGATGTCCCTCACCATGGACCTGGCAAACCGCATCGGCGTCATGATGTCCTCTTCTCCGAAGATGAGCAGGGTGGGGCATGAGATGCGGTGCAGCCTGTCCCTGGAGTGGAAGGCCACGGTCGCCTCCGCCTGTCGCTCGTAGGCGTCGGCCTCCTGGTAGAGGGGGTCCTCCATGCCGGAGATGATCAGCTGCTCAATGAAGTCCTCGTCCGCGTACTCCGCACGGGTGTACACCCAGGGGAGGGTGAGCCTCATGTACTCGTCCCGGGGTAGGGTCCTCCTCAGCGATGTGAACCCACGGAACAGGGCCGACCCCCTGGGGTCTCCGGCGTCGTATGTGGCCAGGAGCGCCAGGCGGTCCACGAACTGGGGATGCTCTATGGCGATCTCCTGGGCTATTGCGCCGCCCATTGAGTACCCGACGACGTGGGTCCTGGCTATGCCCAGCTCCCTGAGCACACCGACGGCGTCCTCAGTCATGTCGGCGATGCCGTAGAAGGACTGCGCCCGCTGGCTCAGCCCGCTGTCCCTGTTGTCGAAGACGATGACCCGGAAGGAAGCGGCTAGGTGTTCAGCCAGGGGCCTCCAGCCCCGGTGGTCTCCGCCCAGGCCGGATATGAGCAGCACCGGCGGGCTGCCCGGGTCTCCGTAGGTCTCGTAGTAGAAGTTCAGGCCGTTGGCTGCTACGTAGGGCACGACATACTCCTTCAGCTCTGCGCTCCCGCTCGTCCTGAGCTTGTCGAAGGGAACGAGCGGGGAATAGAAAGCAATGGTTGTTGCCCCCGCTCAAATGGTTCGACAAGCTCACCATGAGCGGTGAGGAGGCTTGGTTGGGTATGAGTGCGAGTCATCGCCGCCACGGCAGGCCGTCGGTGGCGCGGATGAACTCGGCGTGAAGCTCAGCGCCGGAGGCTATAATGCCCTCAGAGTAGAGCGTTCCGGGGTTGGCGCGCTTGTCCGTGACAACGCCCCCCGCCTCTGCGACCAGCAGCAGGCCGCTTGCCACGTCCCAGGGCGAAAGGTTGTGGTGGAAGTACATGTCCACCCTGCCGCAGGCGGCGTAGGCCAGGCCCAGGGCCGCCGACCCCATCATTCTAGTGCCCTGTATGTTGGGCCACAGGTGGAGCACAAGCTCAATGGCCCTGGAGGCGGTCTCGTCCACGTAGCCCAGGTCGTAGCTCAGCAGCGCGTCCTCAAGCCTGCCCTTTTGCGAGACGCTGATGGGGTCGCCGTTGAGGTACGCCCCCTGTCCCGTGACGGCCTGGAACATCTCGCGGCGCACGGGGTCGTAGGTCAGGCCCAGCAGGAGGTCGTCACCCCTGGCAAGGGCTACCACCACGCCGAAGAAGGGGATGCCCAGGATGTAGTTGCGGGTGCCGTCCAGGGGATCGATGATCCAGGTGTAGCCGGAGCTGCCGCCAACCGGCTCAGACTCCTCCGCAAGAAAGCCCGCTTCCGGGTACTCGCGGCTCAGGCTCTCGATGGCGCGGCTCTCCACCAGCTTGTCCACGTCGGAGACCAGGTCGGCGCGGCCCTTGAATGAGACCTCTTTCTCGGTGTGGAACCTCTCCAGCAGAAGGTCGCCGGCCTCCTCCGCCACTCTCAAGGCCACCTGCAGGGCGTCCGCCCCGCTTTGGGAAACGGGCAGGCCGCTCTTTGAGCCTATACTCAGAGCGCCGCCTCCTGGATTCCCATCCTCTCCCTGACCTCGGCCAGGGTCTCCCTGGCGATGGACTGAGCGCGCCGCGCGCCCTCACGCAGCACCTCGCCGACGTACTCAGGCTGGGTCGCGATCTCCCGCCGTCGCTCCCTCAGTGGCTCCAGCGTCCGGTTAACGCCCTCGGCCAGGAGGCGCTTGTCCTCCACGCAGCCCATCTCGGCGGCGGTGCACTTCTGGTACACCTCGTCCAGCCTGTCGGGGTTGAAGAACTTGTGCAGGCTGTAGACGTTGCACACCCAGGGTCGGCCCGGGTCGGAGCGACGCAGACGCTGAGGGTCGGTGAAGGCCGTAGCGACCCTTGCGCCCGTCTCCTCCGGCGTCGACGCCAGCTCGATGTGGTTGTCCAGGCTCTTGCTCATCTTGTGGTTGCCGTCCAGCCCAACTATCACGGGGTACTCCGTGAGCCTGGCCTGGGGCTCCGGGAAGGTCTGGCCGTACAGGTGGTTGAAGCGGCGGGCTATCTCACGGGCCAGCTCCAGGTGCGGCACCTGGTCCTCACCCACGGGCACGGTGTCCGCCTTGTACAGGATGATGTCTGAGGTCATCAGCACGGGGTAGCCCACCAGCCCGTAGCTCACAGACTCCTCCGTCTCATTCATCTGCCGCACCTTGTCCTTGAAGGTGGGCACCCGCATGAGCCAGCCCAAGGGCGTCACCATGCTCAGGAGGGTGTGCAGTATCATCACCTCCGGCACGTGGGACTGGACGAAGACGATGCTCTTCTCAGGGTCGATGCCGGCGGCGAGCCAGTCCAGCACCATCTCCCGGATGTTGGGCCGGATGTCCTGGGTGGCGTCGCCCTGCATGTCCGTGAGGGCGTGCACGTCGACGGCGGAGTATATGCAGTCGTACTCGTCCTGCAGGGCAACCCAGTTCTGGAGCGCGCCCAGGTAGTTGCCGATGTGCAGACGCCCGGAGGGGCGCATACCGGAGAAGACGCTTTTACGTGCGGTAGTCATGGCTGTTCAGTCGTAGAGTCTACCACAGACGGCAGGCATGGGAAAGGGAAGTGTAGCGTCTTCAATTGCGCGCATAGTCTGAGACTGCTAGAATTCCCATAAGTCACCCAAATCTGCATTTTTGGAGGAGGGTCTTATGGTCCTCAGCGACCGCAGCATCAAGGAGGAGATCGCGAAGGGGAGAATCATCATTGACCCCCTGGATTACTCCGACATCCAGCCCGCCAGCGTTGACCTTCACCTGGACCGCAAGCTGCTGGTGTTCCGCAACACGCGGCAGCCCTACATAGACGTGCGCAAGGACATGCCGGACCTCACGGAGATAGAGCAGATTCCCGACGACTCGCCCTTCATCCTGCACCCGGGCGAGTTCGTTCTTGCCAGCACCCTGGAGGTCGTCGGCCTGCCGGATGACGTTGTCGCCCGGCTGGAGGGCAAGAGCTCCCTGGGGCGGATCGGACTGCTCATCCACTCCACCGCGGGCTACGTGGACCCGGGATGGAACGGGCACCTGACCCTGGAGCTGAGCAACGTCGCCAACCTGCCAGTGACCCTCTACTACGGGATGAAGATAGGCCAGATTTCCTTCCTGCGGCTGACCACTCCCGCCGACAACACCTACGGCTCACCGGCCCTGGGCAGCAAGTACCAGGGGCAGACGGAGCCAACGGCCAGCCGCTTCTTCCGAGACTTTTCCAAGGACTAGAGGCTGTATGGACTACATGGGAAGGGCAATTGAGCTGGCCCGGGAGGCCGTGGGCCGTTCCAGCCCCAACCCTCCGGTGGGCGCGGTGATAGTGAAGGACGGCCGCATAGTTGGGGAGGGCAGCACACTGCCACGCGGCCAGACCCACGCCGAGGTGGTGGCCCTGCGACAGGCGGGTGAACAGGCCAGGGGCGCTGTGCTTTACACCACCCTTGAGCCGTGCTGCCACTTCGGGAGGACGCCGCCCTGCACGCGGGCCATCATCGACGCCGGCGTCGCCGAGGTGCATGCGGCGCTCATAGACCCCAATCCCCGGGTGAACGGCATGGGCATGGCCGAGTTGAGAGACGCCGGAATCGAGACCTGCCTGGAGGAGAGGGAAGAGGCCGCGGAGGTGGCGGAGGCTTTTGTCCACTTTGTCACCACCGGCCTACCCTTTGTGATAGCCAAGTTCGCCATGAGCATCGACGGCAAGATAGCCTCCACGTCCGGCGACTCCAAGTGGATAACCTCCGAGGAGGCGCGCTGCCACGCCAGGGTGCTGCGGGGCCAAGTGGACGCCGTTGCCGTCGGCATTGAGACGGCCCTGAGCGACGACCCCCGGCTGACGGCCCGGGACTTGGACGGCAACAACGTAGAGAGGCAGCCCCTGCGCATCATCATCGACAGCTCAGCCCGCACGCCGCCGGACTCGCAGCTGTTCAGGGAGCCCGGCCCGGTGCTGGTGGCCGTCGCCAACGCCCCTGAGGAGAAGAGCGCGAAGCTGTGCGCCGCGGGCGCGCAGGTGGTCCCCGTGGCCGCCGCCGACGGCTCCGTAGACCTCCAGGCCCTTCTGAAAGTCCTGGGAGAGCAGGAGATAACCAGCGTGATGGTGGAGGGAGGCGGCAGGCTGGTGGGGTCTCTCTTTGACCTGGGGCTAGTGGACAAGGTGATTGCCTACATAGCGCCGGTGGTCCTTGGAGGCAGGGACTCGCCGACGCCGGTGGCCGGCGCGGGGTCTGCAACTATGGAGGAGGCCCTGCGCCTCAAGCGCACCAGGGTGGAGGTGATTGGAGAGGACGTAATAATGACGGGGTACGTGAGGTAGGACTCTATGTTTACCGGAATCGTGCAGGAGGTTGGCAGAGCGAAAGAGAACGACGGCTCGTCCCTCACCATCGAGGCTAGCGCCTCCCTGGACGGCCTCAATCTTGGAGACAGCATAGCCGTCAACGGCACGTGCCTCACGGTGAAGTCGATGGACGCGGAGAGCTTCTCGGTAGACACCATGCCGGAGACCCTGCGTCGCACCAACCTGGGGCTTCTGGAATCCGGCGTGCCGGTGAACCTGGAGAAGGCCCTCACCCTCAACACCCCGCTGGGGGGCCACATAACCCAGGGCCACGTCGATGGCACGGGGACCGTCGTCTCCGTGGAGCCGGAGGGCGACGCCCTGATGATTCGGTTTGAGGCCCCGACCCAGGTGATGAGGTACGTCGTGGAGAAGGGCTTTATCGCCGTGGACGGCATCAGCCTGACGGTGGTGGACTGGGACGAATCGTCCTTCAGCGTGTCTGTGGTAAAATATACTCAGGACAACACCAACCTGGGCGGGCGCAAGCCCGGGGACGTGGTCAACCTGGAGGTGGACATCCTGGCCAAGTACGCGGAGAAGCTCCTGGCCGACCGCCAGTGATGGGGACTCTATAATCGTCTATCGGGAGGTGGAAAATGGCTCTAGTCAGCGTTGAGCAGGCAATCAAGGACTTCCAGGAAGGGAAGATGGTCATCATTGTTGATGACGAGGACCGAGAGAACGAGGGCGACCTCTCTGTAGCTGCGGAGAAGATCACGCCTGAGATAATCAACTTCATGGCCACTCACGGCCGCGGCCTCATATGTGTGCCCATGATTGGCCCTCGCCTGGAGCAGCTCAAGCTGCCCATAATGGTGGACGACAACACCTCGCGCAACACCACCGCCTTCACGGTTTCCGTTGACGTGAGGAAGGGCGCGACAACCGGCATCTCGGCCTTCGACCGCTCCGCCACAATCGAGGCCCTGATAGACCCCCTGACGGAGCCAGAGGACCTGGCCAAGCCGGGCCACATCTTCCCCCTGCGCTACCAGGAGGGCGGAGTGCTGGTGCGGGCGGGCCAGACCGAGGGGTCGGTGGACCTGGCGAAGCTGGCCGGTCTCTATCCCGCCGCCGTCATCTGCGAGGTCATGGCGGACGACGGCACGATGGCCCGCATGCCTGAGCTTGAGACCTTCACCGAGCGCTTCGGCATCAACATCGTAAGCGTTGCGCAGATCATCGCCTACAGGCGTCTCCACGAGAAGATGGTGGAGAGGGTGGCCGAGGCCAGGCTCCCGACCAGGTACGGCGAGTTCACGGCCGTCGCATACAGGAGCGCCGTGGACGCCGCGGAGCACCTGGCCCTGATCAAGGGCGACGTTAGCAATGAGAAGCCGCACATGGTCAGGGTGCACAGCGAGTGCCTCACCGGCGACGTCTTCGGCAGCCGGCGGTGCGACTGCGGAGCGCAGATAGACCTGGCCCTTCAGCTCATCGCCGAGGAGGACACGGGGGTCTTCCTGTACATGCGCCAGGAGGGCAGGGGCATTGGGCTGCACAACAAGATAAGGGCCTACGCCCTCCAGGACAGCGGCCTGGACACGGTGGAGGCCAACGTCCAGCTTGGCTTCAGCCCAGACCTGCGACACTACGGCATCGGCGCTCAGATACTGGCCGACCTGGGCATCAAGAACATGCGGCTGCTCACCAACAACCCCAAGAAGGTCATCGGCCTGGAGTCCTACGGCATCAAGCTGGTTGAGCGAGTGCCCATCATCGTCCCTCCGACCGCCGAGAACGAGCAGTACCTGGAGGTCAAGCGCGACAAGCTGGGCCACCTGCTGGGGGTGGAAGAGGCCAAGGGTTGAAGGGGCCATCCTTTGACGATGAGCCTCAAGGCCCGGGGCTCCACACCAGGGGCGGGCTGGACGCGCGCGGCCTCAGGATAGCCATAGTCTCCTCCAGCTTCAACCGCTTTGTCACGTCCAGGCTCGTCGAGGGGGCCTGCGAGGGCCTAATGGCCCACGGCTTTGAGGAGACCGACCTCTACGTCTCTTGGGTCCCGGGCGCTTTCGAGTTGCCCTTGGCGGCTCTGGAGATGGCCAGGACCGGCAGGTGGGACGCCCTGGTGTGCGTGGGCGCCGTCATTCGCGGGGAGACCTCCCACTTCGACTTTGTGGCCGGAGAGGCGGCACGAGGCATTGCGGACGCCGCCCGCGAGACGGGCGTGCCCATAGCCTTTGGCGTACTGACCACGGACACGGAGGAGCAGGCGCTGGAGAGGGCCGGGGGCAAGGCCGGCAACAAGGGCTACGAGGCGGCGCTCACGGCCATTGAGATGGCGAACCTGCTCCGCCAGGTGAGGGAAGAGAAGGGGTAGGACTACTTCCCGCTCATGGTGAGCCTGTCGAACCAGAGCGGGAAGACATCGGGGTATTGTGATACCGCTCACCCTTCGACAAGCTCAGGACGAGCGGTACCATCCAAAAATAACAACGCAAGTTGGCAATGACGTTCAGTCCGTTATCCTGAACACCTTGTCGCCGCGCCGCACGCGGTCGGTGACCTTCACGCCCACCGCCTGGCCCGCCGAGGCCTCGGTTGCACTGGCGTTGTCCAGCTGCATCGACTCCACCACCATCTCCAGGTCCGTTGTGTGGCCGGTAATGCGTATCCTGTCCCCCACCTTCAGGGTGTCAGTCAGCTCTATCCCGGCGACCACGGGACGGGCAAAGAAGTCGCTCACACGGCCCACTTCAACCTCTGCCATGACTCCCTCCTTACCGCTGTTTGAGTTGGAGTATAAGTCTCTAGGCGCGCGGGTTCAATAAGATTCGTTCTTGGACTCACCTGTTGGGACATCTTCCCCGTTAGCCAGCATATCTTCCACTATCAGAACCGCCGCCTCGTGGAGGGCCTGTGCAGCCTCTTCCTGGGTGTATCCCCACGTTGCGCATCCGGGGATATCATCAATCCAGGCGCTCCACCGCCCATCTGATTCGATTTGAAACCGACCCTCAGGATATGCCAAATGAGTCACCTACCGAACAGTTCCTCAATTAACTCGTCCCGTCCAATCTCCAAGTATTCAGCTACGTCACCGAGTATGCCGTTCAGTGTGCCCACACGCATTGGATTGTGGCGGGGGATCGTAAGTCGATGTGAGAAGCCCATGTAGTTGCTCTCGAGTCTCATGTGGCTGCTCCTTTGCCTGATGAGAACATAACCGTAACTGCGCCCCAGCAGTGCGACCAACTCATCGCCGGACAGACTGCGAGGCGTTCTCACACAGGTATGACCTCGCTTTGCACCATGTGGACGCGAATTGCCTGGGGCATTTCCCATTCATCAAAGTGGCACAGCACTGCATCCCGCAGCATCGACTTCAGATGCTCCCAGTCATCACCCTCCGTAAAAATGCTGTGGTTCAAGGCGCGAGCCGTGTATCCCCCTTCAGGGGCTTCCCACACCTGGAAGACTATTTCCTCGTCAGACATTTTGATTCTCCATTAGCCCTGGCATTTCGGTTTCCTTGGAGGCACCCCCGGGCTCAGCCGTTGTCCAGATTTTCAAACAGGTCCGAGTACTTGACTCCCGGCTCAATGGGGGGCAGCACCTGGGTGAAGTGCTCCTGGGAGAAGAACTCCCGCCTTATGTCCTCCGGCAGGCGGTTGAAGAAGTCCGTAGGCTTGTGCTGGGTGCGGTGACAGCCAACCACCTCCAGCTTGGTCTCGTACATGGCCGCCACGTCCATCACCACCGTCACGGCGTCGTCCGGTGTCCCGATCTCGTCCGGGTCCAGGGGCTCGTCCTCCGGCTGGTCCTCGTCGGGGATGGTCTTGGCCAGGGCCTCTATGCGGCTGAAGGGAATGGCGACGTAGAACAGCCTCTTGGGAGAGTGGAGTTCGATTCCCCTGTTGAGCTGCTCAGGGTACCGGGTAGGGTCGCCCGCCGCGTGGAAGGCCGCCTCCGCGTACCTGCTCATGGCCACGTGGTCCGGGTGGCCGTAGATGTCCTCCTGGTCATAGGTGACAATGACGTCCGGCCGAATCTGGCGTATCAGGTGCACAACCTTGGCCAGCACTTCGTCCGGCTGGGCCCTGTAGAGGGACATGGGATCCCGGTTGTCCGCCGTGCCCGCCATGCCGGAGTCCCTGTAGCCCAGGAAGTGGGGCTGGTGTATGCCCATAGTCCGGCAGGACTCCCGGAGCTCCTCCTCCCGCACCGCCCCCAGCACGTCCCGGTAGGCCAGCTTGGGGTCGCTGATGGTGCCGGCCTCGCCCTTGGTGGCGCTGATCAGGTACACCTCCACCCCCTGGGCGGCGTAGGTGGCAAGGGTCCCGGCGGTGGTGTAGGACTCGTCGTCCGGGTGGGCGAATATCGCCAGGAGACACCTGTCTTGGGCCATAGCTCGACACCTCTTCAGTCAGCTTGCGATTGATTACGACCCATGCCTATAATAGACGCTTAGGAGGTCATCAAAAAACATGCGGATAATACTATACACTGGCAAGGGCGGCGTAGGAAAGACCAGCGTTGCCGCCTCAACCGCCCTGCGAGCCGCCGACCTGGGGTACAGAACGCTGGTCATGAGCACCGATGTCGCTCACAGCCTCGCGGACTCCCTGGACATGGAGTTGCAGGCCGAACCCACCCGGATAACAGACAACCTCTGGGGCCAGGAGATAGACGTACTGAAGGAGATGCAGACCCACTGGAGCATTGTGCAGGACTGGCTTGCCGCTCTCATGCAGTGGCAGGGCATGGACGAGGTGGTGGCGGAGGAGGTGGCCGTGCTCCCGGGCATGGAGGAGATGGTGGGCCTCCTCAACATCACCCACCACTACGACAGCGGGAACTTTGACACCATCATAGTGGACTGCGCTCCCACGGGAGAGACGTTGAGGCTCCTGAGCTTCCCGGAGATGGCCCGCTGGTACATGCGCAAGCTCTTCCCCATAGAGCGGAGGGTTGCCACCGCCCTGGGGCCAATGGCCCGTGGCCTGTTCAACCTGCCCGTCCCGGACCCCAAGGTGTTTGATTCAATCCAGGATCTGTTTCATGGGCTGGAGAGGATGAGGAGCATCCTGGGAGACCCGGCGCAGTCCTCCGTGAGGCTGGTTTTGAACCCGGAGAAGATGGTGATTCGTGAAACACAGCGAACCTTCACGTATCTTAACCTCTATGGTTACTATACGGACCTCATTGTGTGCAACCGCCTCATCCCGGACACCGTGGAGGACGGCTTTTTCAAGATGTGGAAGGACTCCCAGGCCAGGTACTTCCACCTCATCGAAGAGGGCTTTGCGCCGGTGCCGATTCGAGTGTCGCATCTGCTCGATAGGGAGGTGGTTGGCCTGGAGCCTCTGCGAGAGATGGGCCTTACCCTCTTCGGCGAAGACGATCCCGCGTCCATCTTCTACGAAGGCTCCACCCAGACCGTGACCCGCGAGGACGACGGCCACGTGATGACCGTCAACCTGCCCTTCCTCGGTCGGGAGGACATCAACCTCATGCAGCACGGAGACGAGCTGGTCATCCAGGCGGGGCAGCATCGCCGCAACATAGTCCTGCCGCGGATACTGGTTGACCTCCCCGTCTCGGTGGCCCGCATGGACGGTTCGTCCCTGAAGCTGAAGTTTGAGGACAAGTCTCCGAGAACCCGGAGAAGGAACGGGAAAGCCAAGACCGGCTAGGAGGGAGAAATGGCAAAGATAGTTCAGGTGGATTACGAGTCCGGCGATTTTGTGGTGCGCCTCAGCCCCAGGAATATACGCCTCCTTCCTGAAGACACCCAGGAGCACCTGAAGGAGGCCCGCAAGGAGATGCTGCTGGCCTTCAGGAGCTGCCTGGACTCCGCCCTCAGTCTATTGGAGCGGCCCGAGAAGCCCAGCCCCACCGCAAGGCGGACCTACATCAGGGTGGAGGAGGATGAGGAAGAGGCGAGGGCCTGAGGCCGGCGACTGGCCGGTATTCCCTACATGTGTTGGATATGCCAACGCCAGTCAGCATATTGCGAATTCCCGCTCATGGTGAGCCTGTCGAACCATATGAGCGGGAATTTAAGGGGTCTATGGCCCGCTCATCCTGAGCTTGTCGAAGGGCGGGCGGTGTTGTTCGCCAACGTACGCGCCCACGCCATGCCCCGCTCACCCTTCGGCCTTCTTCCCCAACTTGGACTCGTAAAGCTCCAGGAACTCTTCCTGGGAGGAGACGGTTGCCACCTCCCGGATGAAGTCGCCCAGGGTAGGGCTGGCGGCGCGAAGCTCGGTCAGCTGGCCGAACAGGGGGCTGACGGACGCCGGGCTGTCGGCGTAGTTGCCGTGAAAGGCAAAGTAGGCCTGGTTGAGCTTGCGGATGTAGTGGCCGTTCTCCGCCAGGAACAGCCTCCGCTCCTCCATGTACGCCTCGGCCTCCTCAATTCTGCCCTCTGACAGCAGCTCCTCTGTCGTCAGGCGCGTCTCGCGCATCGCCTGGCGGAAGTCAAAGGGCTCCTGTTGCGTTTGTGGCGGGAGGTGCGGGGTGAAGGACACGAGCAGTCTGGCCGCCGTCTCGTACTCCCGGTACACCAGTTCGCCAATCTCCCGCCCAAAGATGTTGGCCACGGTTTCGTTTATGGCGGTCATGTCGGAGTTTCTTCCGTAGGTCTGCCCCAGGGGCCTGAAGAAGAGGTAGTGGTGCAGCCACTCGTGGGCCGCAATGTGCAGGGTGGTCCGCAGGGAGTACCTGGCGTTGATCACGGCGGGCACCGTAGCCACGCCCCCCGTGCCCGCGATAATCGCCGACACGTCATCCTCTGTGAAGATAAGCTCCTCCAGGGCTTCAATCTCCTCCGCTGTGATATCTGGGTCAAGGAGGGTTGCGTCGATGACCTCGATGCGGTCCCGCGGCGATATGATGAGCACCCTTGGGGATGGGGCAAGCCGGAAGTCGACGGGCGGGAAGTGAATCCCGATAGCCCCGACCAGGCCCTCAGGAAACAGCCCCTCCTCGTCGATGGCTGCATCGAGTGTCGCCTCCAGCGTCTCCTCCACCTCATCCCTTATCGCCCCCCTGGCCTCCTTCACGAGCTCTAGCTCCTCCTCGAAGTCGGCAAGGGCCGCTGGCGAGTCTCCGTGAACCGGCAGGAGGAACTCTCTCACCCTTCTCTCCAGCCTCTGCTCCTCCTCCACCAGGCGGAAGTACTCCATAACCAGCGCTCTCTTCTCCCGGTCATCCAGCGAGTTGCCGGGAAGAAGAGACCCCAGCCCGTGCAGCCACTTGGCAAGGAAGTTCTCCGCCTCCCACTGCACCAGCGAGTACTTGTACGGCACGGCGTGACCGTACTGCAGGGTGTCCTTCGTGGTCAGAATCACAAAGGAGATCCAGATGACGAGAGTCACGAGGAAAGCATCTTTCAAGAGACGCCAGGCGAGAGTCCTCACACTACCTCCTTGGTCTAATCATAGCGTTGAGGTAGAGGCGCGCTCAACTACGCGTTGATCGACGGTCCTAAACGTACCGTCTCCCGCTCACCCTGAGCCTGTCGAAGGGAGTGAGCGGGAGCAGGACATTGGTTGCTATTCCCGCTCAAATGGTTCGACAAGCTCACCATGAGCGGGAACGAAATAGTATTTTGAATGGCGTCGGCGTTGTCAGAGCATGGCAGGAATAGCGGGGAGCCGCGCCCGCACGATATGGTATCATGTGCGGGTGTTTACGAGGGCCAAATGCTGATCAGGGGACTGCTGGTGGGCGCGGCCGCGGGCGCGTATTTCGGGCTGTCCGGGTACATGGCCAATCAGATGTCCCGCGTCCCCAGGACCTACCCGGAGACCACCCCCGACAGTCTTGGGCTGCAATACGAGGATGCGGTCTTCCATGACAGGGGCGGGACGCTGGAGCTGAGGGGATGGCTGGTCTGGCAGGGCAGCCCCGAGTCCTGGGTAATCCTGGTACACGGCAGCGGTGGCAACCGAGCGCACAACGCGGTCAATATGCTGGGCCTGACAAGAGACCTGGTCAGGAGGGGAATCGGCGTATTCACCTTTGACCTGAGGGCCCACGGCCGGTCACAGGGCAGCCGGGTATCGGTCGGCTTCAAGGAGCGCACCGACCTCCAGGGCGCAATCGACTACCTGGAGGCCAGGGGCGTGTCCAGGGACCGCATAGGGGCGCTGGGCTTCTCGCTGGGCGCAGTCATCTCAATAATGGCCGCCTCCGAGGAGCGGGGACTCGCGGGCCTGGTGCTGGACAGCCCCTTCGCCAGCCCGATGGAGATGGCGCAGCAGACCACCAGTCGCAGAGGCATACCTAGCTTCCTCCTCCCGGGGATGATGCTGATGGGCCGCGTGCTTTACGGCGTGGACCTGTCATTGGTGCGGCCGCTGGAGGCCGTGAAGAGTGTGGACTGCCCCCTGCTGCTCATTCACGGCGCAGAGGACATGATGGTGGCCCCGTCCCACTCTGAAAGGCTCTACGACGCGGCGGTGAGCGACAAGGAGCTATGGCTTGTGCCGGAGGCGCGCCACGCGCAGGGCTACAACACGAGTCCTGCGGAGTACGTCGACCGGGTGGCGGCTTTCTTCGAGAACGCTAGGCAGCGGCCGCAGCCGGCAGGCCTTCCTTAGCGGCCGAGGCCAGCTGTGCAAAAGCCTCCGAGTCCCTGACGGCCAGGTCGGCCAGGATCTTGCGGTCCACCTCAACGCCCGCCTGGTGCAGCCCGTGGATGAACTGGCTGTAGGAGAGGCCGTTCTCCCGGGCGGCGGCGTTGATGCGGGTGATCCAGAGACGCCTCATGTCCCCCTTGCGCTCCTTGCGATGCCGGTAGGCGTGGCTGAGGGCCTTGATGAGGGACTCCTTGGCCTGCTTGTAGAGCCGGTGCCTGCCCCCGCGATGACCCTTGGTCATCTGCAGGAGTCTCTTGTGTCTGTGTCTTGTGGTTACGCCGCGTTTGATTCTGGGCACGTCTGTTACTCCGAGTGTTTACATGTAGGGCAGCGCTCGCTTGATGCCCGGCCTGTCGGCGGGGCTTGTGTCGAGCTTACGATGGTATAGTCGATGCACCTTCATTGGCTTCTTGCGCCGCAGGTGGCTCCTGTGCCCCTTCATGCGCAGTATCCTGCCGGACCCGGTGATGTGAAAGCGGGCCTTGGCGCCCTTGTGGGTCTTCAGCTTAGGCATTTGCCACCTCTTCCGGTTCCCTCTCAGGCTCCTTCTCCGCCTTGGCCTTCTGAGTGGTGGGGGCAATGACTATGCTGAGCCTGCGCCCCTCCAGGCTGGGGTTCTTCTCCGGCTTGGCCTCGTCCTTGAAGGCCTCCGCCATTCGCCGCAGGAGGTCCAGACCTATCTCCTGATGGGTTATCTCTCTTCCTCTGAACATTACAGTCAACTTGACCTTTGCCCCTTCATCCAGCAGCTTCTTCACCTGGCGTTTCTTGGCCTCCATATCGTGCTCGCCGATACGAGGGCGGAACCTGACCTCACGCAAGAGGGTAGTCTTCTGGCCCTTACGGGCCTCCCGCTCCTTCTTGGTCTGCAGGTAGCGGAACTTTCCGTAGTCCAGCAGCCGGCACACGGGGGGCTGAGCGCCCGGGGCCACCTCTACAAGGTCAAGGCCCCTTTCCTGGGCAAGCTGAATTGCCTCGGAGGTCGGCATTGTGCCGAGCTGCTCGCCCTGGTCGTCTATCACCAGGACCTCCCGAGTGTGTATTTGCTGGTTCACGCGGTAGTCTCTAGGTATGGCCCCTCCCATGAAGGCTGCTTAGCCGTGAGATTTAGGCGTTAATATAGCACACGAGCGACGGGCAGTCAATTGCGAAAGTGGTATCAATTTTCAGGCGCTCGCCGCGAGTTGCGGACGATGTTTCTCTCCCAATTCAGGATACCTCTACATAACTTGGGCATCGTCACGAAATAAGCTACACACCGTCATTCCGAACGAAGCAAAGCGAAGTGAGGAATCCAGGGACTTCCATCTAATGTCCAGCGGCATTGAGGACAGCGACTTTGGATTCCTCGCTGCGCTCGGAATGACGGTAGTTGGGAGTTGGTCACATGGTATGAGGGGCTTCTTCTCTGAGTGGAGAGACCGAAGGGGCAAACATCCGCAATTCGCCCCCTTGAAAGCCCTGGGCCGCGATAGTAAGCTGTCACCAGGACAGGTAGGGAGGTGAAACTATGCTTATGCGGGAAAAGTGCGTGGCGTGTCGCAGGGACTCGCCCCTGGTAACCGACGAAGAGGTCGCTGAACTGCATCCCCAGGTGTCGGACTGGGAGCTGCTTGAGGAGGAGTCCATGCAGCGACTGAAGCGCACCTTCAGCTTCCCCAACTTCGCCGATGCCCTGGCCTTCAGCAACAGCGTGGGAGAGGCCGCCGAGGACGAAGGTCACCACCCGCGCATTGTGACGGAGTGGGGCAGGGTGACGGTCACCTGGTGGACCCACAAGATACGTGGCCTTCACCGCAACGACTTCATCATGGCGGCCAAGACGGACTCGATCTACGGCTAGGCGTCCAGCAACTCCCGGACGCCTGCAAAGACGCCCTCGAACATCTCGCGTGTGAGCCTGCCCGTGTTGGTGTTCTGCTGGCTGGGGTGATAGGACGACGCCAGGGTCACGCCGTCCGGCAGTTGATGCACAGCCCCGTGCGCGAAGCGTGGCGCGGGTCTGGGCGTCTCCCGGCCCAACTCCCGCCTCGCCGACAGATAGCTGTCGAAGGCTATCTTTCCCAGGGCCACCACAACCCTGACCCCGGTGAACAGCGACAGCTCCCCCAGCAGGTAGGGCCGGCAGGCGGCCTTCTCCGAGGTCGAGGGCTTGTTGTCCGGCGGCGCGCAACGCACTGTCGCAGTGATGTAGGCGTCCTTGAGCGTAAGGCCGTCGTCCCGGCGCGTGGACGTTGGCGAGCTGGCAAAGCCGAACTTGTAGAGGGTCTCGAAGAGCCAGTTGCCGCTGCTGTCGCCGGTGAACATACGCCCCGTGCGGTTCCCGCCATGTGCGGCGGGCGCAAGCCCGATAATCAGCGCACGCGCCGCGGGGTCACCGAAGGAGGGCAGGGGACGGCCCCAGTAGTCCTCTTCCCGGTACCTGGCGCGCTTCTCGCGAGCCATTCGCTCCCTGTGCTCCACCAGCCGAGGGCACAGCCGGCAGTCTATGACAGAGCGGTTAAGCGTCTCAAGGGCGTGGTGGGTACTTTGTGTCATAGCTGTAAAGAGGTACGCCCCCTCTCTGACTCTCCTCCTGAAGGGGGCGAGAGATACCCCCTCCCCCGCAGGCGGGGGAAGGTTGGGATGGGGGTGAAGGAAGAGTTACACAAAGGTCTGTCAGGCGCGCCCCGCTCTCAGATAAGCGAGCGGGACTGCCCGCCGTCGACGGTTATGGACGCGCCGGTTATCATGTCGGCGCGCTCCGAGCAGAGGAAGGCCACCGTCTCGCCCAGGGGCTCCGGCCAGCCGAACTTCCCCATCGGTAGCTGCCGCTCTATGAACTGCTCCACGGCCTCAGGGCTGTTGGACTGCACAAAGCGGTCCCAGCTGCCACCGGGGAACTGTATCGACCCCGGCGCTACTGTGTTCACCAGCACGTTGTAGGAGGCCAGGGATTGGGCCACGTGCTTGGAGAAGGCGATAACCGCCGCCTTGGCCGTCATGTAGCTCAGCCCTCCGCCGTACTCGCGGCCCCAGATGGAGGCAATGTTCACTATGCGGCCCCACCGGCGCTCCTTCATCCCGGGCGTCACCAGCCGCGTGAGGCGCACGGTGGACATGAGGTTCAGGTCCAGGGTGTCGTGCCAGTCCTGGTCCGTGGTGGAGTCGAAGTCGCGGCCGCCCCGCGTGCCGCCCACGTTGTTCACCAGGATGTCCACCCGCCCAAAGGCCTCCACCGACTCATTGAAGAACGTCTCCGCGCCCTCTGCGGTGGCCACGTCCGCCCGGGTGCCCCGGACTTCGTAGCCCAGCGCCTTCATCTCGGACAGGGCCTGGTCAAGGTCATCCGCGCCGCGCCCGCAGATGGACACGCGGCACCCCTCTCTTGCCAGTGTCAGCGCCGCCTGACGGCCCAGCCCCCGGCTGCCGCCGGTGACCAGGGCCACGCGGCCTTTGATTCCCAGGTCCATTCATGCCTCCTTGTTGAAGAGGGTCTCACCCCCTCTCTGACTCTCCCCATTCAGGGGGAGAGGAATCCCCTTCCCCCTTCAGGGGGAAGGTTGGGATGGGGGGTGTGCCCCACCCTTCCTGGATTCCTGCCTGCGCAGGAATGGTTTGCAGATTGGCTATAGTTGCTCCCGCTCTGGTTCGACAGGCTCACCATGAGCGGGAATGAACCGGCCGTGCGGCTTCTGCTCATCCTGAGCTTGTCGAAGGGTGAGCAGAAATGTGTCTGCAAGCTGGGTGTCATCCATGCCCTACCCAGTGGGCCGTATCAGCAGCACGGGGCTGTAGGACGCCCTCAGCACGCGGTCGGCGACGCTGCCCATAATCCAACGGCCCAGCCCGGAGCGGCCGTGGGTGGACATGACTATCAGGCACCCCTCGCTCTCCGCCGCAAGGTCGATGATGTGGGCCGCGGGGTAGCCGCTCTTCACCGTGGTCTCCACCTCAAACCCCTTCTCCTCCAGCTCCGTCCTCCTCTCCTTCAGGTAGCCGGCGGCGGCCCGCTCCAGGTTGGACGCCATCTGCGGGTCGAAGGTGTAGGCCTCGGCGGCAGGGTAGGCCATTGTCGGAGTAGTGATAACCTGCACCAGGGAGATCTTCGTGCCCATCGACTTCGCCAGCGCCTCCACGTGGGGCATGGCCGACTCCGCCAGCGCTGAGCCGTCCAGGGGCACGAGGAGCGTGTCGATGGTCTTCCTCTCCAGGGGGGCATCGCCGGCGTCTTCGGGTCGCAGCAGAAGCAGAGGGATGGCCGTGGAGTGCACCAGCTTGTCCGCGTTGCTGCCGTACACCCACCTGCCCAGCCCGGAGTGGCCGCGGGTGGACATGGCTATGAGGTCAACGCCCTCCGCCTGGGAGAAGGCGGTTATCTCCGTGACGGGGTCGTCGCCGTGGACCGTGTTTGTGGAGATCTTGAGCGAAGGGAACTCTGCGGCGACTCCGGCCAGGTATCGCTCAGAGGCGTTGATTGTGCGCTCCAGCGCCTGCTCACGAGTCTCGGCGACCGCGTCCGTCTGCTGCGGCAGCCGTCGGAGATACGACGTCCCGCCCATGCCGAACTCACCCGTCGTCTCGTCGACCGCGGCCAGGGCCTCCAGCCACGTGCCGCCGATACGTGGCTCCTCCACCACGCTCAGCAGATGCACCTCCGCGTCCATGGCCTCCGCCATCTGCGCCACCCGACCCATGATAGTTTCCGAGAGCTTGGAGCCGTCCAGGGGAACGAGTATCTTCATACGCACCTCCTGTGCCTTTGTCCACGGGCTTCATATCTATTATACCCCATTGCCGAAGGCCGCGAGTGGCATTGGGCTGTGATAAAATGGGGAGAGTTGGGCTGCTGGGGAGTTGTTGACATGCATCTGACGAGAATAGAGTATCAAGGTTTGCCACCGATAAAATGGGCTACTTTCGATTTAGACCGCCAGGTAAACCTGTTCATCGGTTCCAACGCTTCTGGCAAGAGTACAACCCTACGGGCAATCAAGGAGTTGCACTCTTTGGCATTGGAAGGTAAGGCCCATTTCAACCCTGAAGAGAATTTAACCTTCACCTATCCTGGCGTCGGTTTGGCTACAAGCGATAATTGGCCGCGAGATGCATCCGGAATCAAATGGAATGCGGTACCCTTCCTGTACATACCTGCAGTCCGTGTCAATCTACCCGGTATGGACAGTTCCGGTCAAAAGATACAGGGGAATCGGGGCTCCCCAATGGATGCCATGGATCATGTGTTTGGCTTATACTCCAACGTTCCAAATATCTTGGATCTCCGTGAATTAGAATTGGTGATAGACTTCTTTCAAGGAGAGGGGGATCATAGGACTAGAAGGGGGTTGCAGTTGGCCGTGCTACACGGGTATAACTGTGCCAAGAGCATTTGTAACGAGGTTGTGCATGATTATGCTCCGCACACGTATGTGGAGGAAGAGCACGACGAAGACTTTGCGTTCCCGACGACAGTGCATCACTACATGGGAATAGGTACTAGTGACTCTTCTGTATCTGGCGCGCTGTACGCTGGTGCTCTGAGTTCAGGAACACAGATTACTCTTCTGTGGGTCCGGGCCTTGGCCCTTAGGATGGCACATTATTATGGTTGGGCGGATGGCTGGGAAAGAAACCCTGCCATCCTGCTAATTGACGAGATAGAGAACCACCTGCACCCCACATGGCAGCGTCGGGTCATTCCCGAGTTGCTGGAGCACTTCCCGGGCCTGCAGATATTCGCCACAACCCACTCGCCCTTTGTGGTGGCCGGGCTGAAGGCGGGACAGGTGCACCTGCTGAAGCGCGACGAGAACGGGAATGTTACCGCCACCACCAACAAGGAAGACATTGTCGGCTGGACGGCGGACGAGATACTCCGCAACCTGATGGGTGTTGAGGACCCAACGGACAACGAAACGGCGCAGGCGGCGCGGGAGTTTCGGCAGTTGCGGAACGAAGGGCCGCGCAGCGAGCCGGAGCAAGAGGCAGAACGCCAGTCGCGGATGGAGGAGTTGCGGCGGTTCTTGAGCAGGGAGCTGTTAGCCGGCGGCGCAGAGGCGGCCCAGCGGGAGCTGTTCGAGCGGCAGTTTGCAGAGGCTCTTGAGAAATACCGACGGTCGCAGGAACTCAACCAGGAGAACGGCTGACCTTGCACTCGGTAGAGCGGTCGGCGGAGCCTGCGTTTTTCGCGCAGTTCCGGGCCGCATACACTGACTGGGATCAATTGGACGGAGGCGACCGCCGGCGCATACGCGGCGCTCTTGCTCAGGACTTCAGGCTGGTTTGCGCCTACTGCGAGGAGGACTGCCAGGAGCCATTCCAAGGAACCATCGACCACTTTCGTCCGCTCAGTCGGTTCCCCGACCAATGGCTCGACTGGCTAAACCTGGTATTGGCCTGCGAAAGGTGCAACCAAGCCAAAGGCGGCAGTTGGCCCGGCTTTGACGATGAGCAAACCAATCAGTTGCTGGGTGCAGACTCTCGTTACGTGCCTGTGTCGGAGTACGTCAGTCCCAATGCGGAAGAAAGACGGAGACCTGCAGAGAAGTACTTCGAGTTCGATGTTGAGACGGGCGAGATCAGGCCTGCTGAACAGCTTGACAGGCCGGCGTGGTCAATGGCCAGACGCACCATTTGGGACATGGACCTGAACGACAGAGGGTTGGGAGTTAACCATCCTGCCCATCTTTGGAACCAGCGTCTCCGCCAGCGGAACTTGCTTATTCAGAGTCTTAGCAGCATAGCAGACCCTGAGCAGATGGTTCTGGTTGCCCTTGACTTCACGCAGCCTGACAAACCCTTCTCTACATTCATCACCACTTTCCTGACAGAACGCTTTCCGGATCTGGTATGAGGTCTCTCCTTCGTCTTCTCCCCTCTCCCCCCAATAGTTGCCAGCTTGCTGCTATGGGGACTACACTATGATACAAGGTACTTGGTCTCCGTCCATTCAGCATAAGGAGGCGTCATGCAATCATATACGCGCAAC
This sequence comes from Dehalococcoidia bacterium, assembly GCA_034422115.1. Classification (GTDB taxonomy): domain Bacteria; phylum Chloroflexota; class Dehalococcoidia; order Lucifugimonadales; family UBA2985; genus DAOUJW01. The sequence goes on from DAOUJW010000010.1 coordinate 36,599, forward strand.
GACAACACGAAGCACAAGAGCGACGCAATAACCGCGGGCCCCACGCGGGCCGGGTCCCGCTCCATGCTCCGGGCCACGGGCCTGGACGACGCGGCGCTGTCCAGCCCATTCATCGGCGTGGCCAACCTGGCCAGCGACGTCACGCCCTGCAACGTGCACCTTGGCCCTCTTACGGCGCGCGTCAAGGAGGGCATTCGCTCCGCCAGCGGCACGCCCTTCGAGTTCGGCACCATCACCGTCAGCGACGGCGTCTCCATGGCCACGGAGGGCATGAAGGCGTCCCTGGTCAGCCGCGAGGTCATCGCGGACTCCATTGAGGTGGTGTCAATGGCCGAGTGGTTCGACGGCCTGGTGACCGTCGGCGCGTGCGACAAGAACATGCCCGGCTGTCTCATGGCCATGGCCCGGCTTAACATCCCCTCCGTCTTCGTTTACGGCGGCACCATCATGCCGGGCACATACCAGGGCAAGGACGTGAACATCCAGGACGTGTACGAGGCCATTGGCGCGCACGCCCTGGGCAACATCTCCGACGCCGAGCTTGACGAGCTTGAGCGGGTGGCGTGCCCCGGCGCGGGGGCCTGCGCGGGCCTCTTTACGGCCAACACCATGTCCTCGGCCATAGAGGCCCTGGGCATGTGTCTCCCCGGAGACGCCTCCATACCGGCGGTGGACCCCCGCAAGATGGAGGAGTGCAGGCAGGCGGGAGAGGCGGCGGTCAGGCTGCTGGAGATGGGCATCACGCCCCGTGACATCCTCACCCGCAAGGCCTTTGAGAACGCCATAACCGTCGTGGTGGCAATGGGCGGCTCCACCAACTCGGTGCTTCACCTTCTGGCCATCAGCTACGAGGCCGGAGTGTCCCTTTCGATTGACGACTTCGACTACATCAGCCGAAATACTCCGTACATAGCGAGTCTGCGGCCAGGCGGCGCGTACGTGATGGCCGACCTCGACCGAATCGGGGGCGTCTCCCAGGTGATGAAGCGCCTCCTCGACGCCGGGCTGCTCCACGGCGACGCCATGACCGTGACGGGCAAGACCATCCGCGAGAACCTGGAGGGCGTGGAGGAGGAGAACGACCAGAAGGTGGTGTCCCCGGTGTCGTCGCCCCTCAGCCCGACGGGTGGGCTTGCGATACTTAAGGGCAACATCGCCCCGGAGGGCGCGGTCATCAAGATCGCCGGCAAGGAGAAGCTGTACCACCAGGGTCCGGCCAGGGTCTTCGACCGGGAGCAGGACGCCTATAGGGCGGTGCTGGGCGGCGACATAAACCAGGGCGACGTGATTGTGATCCGCTACGAGGGGCCGAAGGGCGGCCCCGGTATGCAGGAGATGCTTGCGGTGACGGCGGCGATTGTGGGCCAGGGGCTTGGCGAACACGTGGCGCTGATCACCGACGGCCGTTTCTCAGGCGCGACCCACGGCCTGATGGTGGGGCACATCGCGCCGGAAGCTGCGGCCGGTGGGCCCATCGGGGCGCTTCAGGACGGAGACACCGTGACCCTGGACGTGCCCAACCGCGTCCTGGAGGTGGCCCTCACCGACGCCCAGATACAGGAGCGTATGGCGGCGGCAACGCCCCCGGAACCGATGCACACCAGGGGCACGCTCTGGAAGTACGCGAAGCTGGTCGGCTCCGCGTCGTCCGGCGCGGTCACGGGATAGACCGTCAACAACCCTCTGCCGGGAGCGGGAGACCGGGTATGATCCCTTCTGTAACGTTGGAGGACATCCAGAGGGCCCGCGGCGTAATCGCCGGCCAGGTTCACGTGACGCCGGTTCTGTCCACAGGCTCCCTGGGGCGTATGGTAGGCTGTGAGCTTCTGCTGAAGGCTGAGAATCTGCAGCGAGCGGGCTCCTTCAAGGTGCGGGGCGCGGTGAACAAGATAGCCGGGCTGAGCGCGGAGCAGAAGGCCAGGGGAGTCATTGCCGCCAGCGCCGGGAACCACGCCCAGGGGGTTGCCCTGGCCGCCGGGAACCTGGGCATAGACTGCACCATTGTCATGCCAAGGGACGCCTCCATTCCCAAGGTGGAGGCCACCAAGGGCTACGGCGCGGAGGTGGTCCTTCACGGCGAGAGCTTCGACGAGGCGATGAGCCACGCCAACCGCCTCGTGCAAGAGAACGGGCTGACCCTTGTCCACGCCTTCGACGACCCCGCCGTCATAGCCGGGCAGGGCACCATCGGCCTGGAGCTGCTTGAGCAGGCGCCGGACATCGACGCAGTCGTCGTGCCGGTCGGAGGCGGAGGGCTGATAGCGGGCATCGGTCTGGCGATACGAGAGACCATGCCCGGCGTCCGGGTGATAGGAGTCCAGGCCAGCGCGTCTACGGCCTTCGTCGAGTCGTACAGGTCGGACAGGCGCGTCAGCGTGAAGGGGGAGCCCACCGTGGCGGACGGGATTGCCGTGGGCACGCCGGGGCGGCTGACGCTGCCCCTGGCCGAGCGCTGCGTGGACGATATGGTGGCGGTGGACGAGGAGGAGATTACCCAGGCCATGACGCTGCTCCTGGAGAGGTGCAAGCTCCTGGTGGAGGGCGCCGGCGCGGTGGGCCTGGCGGCCCTGTTGGGCGGCAAGATACCGGTCGACGGGCAGAGGGTGGTGGTGGTGCTCAGCGGCGGCAACGTGGACTCCAACCTGGTGGCGCGGGTGCTGGAGCACGGCCTCTCCCACGCAGGACGCTACATGGTGTTGCGGCAGCTTATCGAGGACCGCCCGGGGCGGCTGAGCCGTCTGCTGGCCGTTGTGTCTGGCACCGGGGTGAACATACTCCAGGTGGGACACCTAAGGCACGGGCCCTCCGTCCCGATGGGGCACGTTGAGGTGCAGCTTGAACTGGAGACCAGGAACTCCGCCCACGCGGAGGAGGTGCGGGAGCGCCTGCGGGAGTCCGGCTACTCGCTTACTGAGGAGTAGAGGCGGGCGGTGTGCTCAGGCTCCGTCCTCTATGACGGGTCTCGCAGTATCTTCTCCAAGCGCGGCTCAAAGACTTCCTTGAACTTGAGGAGCATGTCCACCATCCAGGCGCGGATCTCCTCCAGCTTCTCTAGTGGATCGTATATGGAGCCGTCTCTTCTTACGTTTACTGTGCAGAAGTCGTAGGCATCGTGTCTGTACCAGTGCCATTCCTGGTCAGGAGGAGTGATGCTAGCTTCGATCAATTTCTGGTCACTTTTAAGCTCCTCGAAAATCCTCTCGGTCAGTTCTCTGCCTTCTGTTCGAATGTGAAAGGTTACCCAAGCATCACCTTTACCCTCGAAGGATACGGAGTAACCTGTGCTTTGACTGAGACCTGACGGAAAGAACCTCCCGCTGGGACCATAGTATTGGATTGCCTTTTCTGAAAAGCGTTTCTGAAGCAGCGGGCGGATGAGCGGCTGGAAGAATTCCTGGAACTTCTGGTTGAGTGGGGACGTGGACGCCCCCTGCGGCTGCGTGATCTCCTTGTCCCATCCTCCCGGGAACACCACACACTGCAGTTTCGGTTCGTAGGATGATTCTCCCGCCTTGACGAGCTCCACCCTAACGCCGTAGAACCTGAGATCATTGGGCGTCCATTCGTTGAGCCAGTGCAGGGTGGCAGCGTGCTCGTAGCGAAACTCTGGCGCAACCCATATTGCAATACGCGCGTCCAGTCCCGCCGCGTAGGTGAGCAGCTGGGTCAGGTGGCTGTGGTCGGTCCACTCCAGCTGATTCTCGATTGCTGCGCTTATACCAGAGCCGACTTCTTTTGCCAGAATGTCACAGGAGAACGGGCCTACGGCCGCCTCCTCTTGGACCAGCTCCAGATTCAGGCCAATCGCTTTGCTCAGCAGGTCCAGGTTCTCGGCGAGCCAGGGAGTGAAGTCCAGGGCCTCATGTGGCCATTCGGAGCGGATATCTACGTACTCAGTTCCGCCTTCCGGTGTTGTCATTGCAGTTTACTCCTCTCGTCTGCCTGTGTCGCCGCGCTGAATCACGAAATCGCGGCGGTCGCGGTAGAGCCGCGCGCGGTTGAGCACGTCGTCGTCCGCGTCCAAGTCTATGTCTGAGCACTCGGTCATCGTCCAGTACTTGTAGTCTCCCAGGAAGAGGTATTTCCGCTTCTCATGGAAGAACCAGCACTCGACGCCTTCTCCCTGCGCTATGCGCGCACAGAAGGCGGCCAGCAGCTCCTCCTGGCGGTCTCTCTTGATCACAACGTACTCGTGGGGCCAGGTGTCCCGGTACGTGACCGCCTCCCGCCAGGGGGCTTGCGCTATCAACTCCATAATTCCAGGGGTCTGGGGTTCCAACGCGTTGCCTCCTCCTACAGCCTCATTGTGGGCAGTCTCCATTATACACTTCATCAGCCGCGCTTGAGCCAAGGGTTGGGAATACCCGCTCTTTGGTATTCTTTACAAGTGTTGGTACTTGCCAACGTTGCTGAGATAATACTCCCTTCCCGCTCGTGGTGAGCCTGGTCGAACCATGAGCGGGTGTAAGGCGGTTGTTTAAGCTTCGCTCGCCCTTCGACAAGCTCAGGACGAGCGGATGCATATTATATTTTCGACCGTTCTTGTTTGCCGAGGGGGAACACCAACCCGTATAGAGAATACCCGCTCTCCCCGGCAATACCATTCGCATCCCCTTGTGATATGCTTGGTCAGCTAAACACAACAAGGAATTTGATAGCTCTCTCATGACAGGCCCGGAACTCAATCTGGTCAACTGGCTGCTGGCGGCCTCGCCGGTGGTCTTTCTGGTGGTTGTCCTGATGTGGCTCAACTGGAAGACGCCGCGGGCGGGCGCCGTCGCCTGCGTGATGGCTCTTGTCCTGGCCCTGTTCGCGTTCGGCGCCGCCCCGGAGCACGCTGCCATAGCCAGCGCCAAGGGAGTCAGCCTCTCCCTCTTCGTGCTTACCATTGTCTGGACGTCCGTTTACCTGTTCAACATGCTGGACAGGCTGAACGGCATAACCGCCATTGGTCGAAGCATGGCCGTGCTCTCCTCGGACGGGCTTGTTCAGGCTTTGGTCATAGGCTGGGGCTTCTCCAGCTTCATCCAGGGGGTCACCGGGTTCGGCGTGCCCGTAGCCATTACCGCTCCACTGCTGATAATGCTCGGATTCTCGCCCGCCCGGGCCGCCGCGATGTCCCTCGTGGGACACGGCTGGGCCGTCACCTTCGGCTCAATGGCGTCCTCCTACTACACCATCCAGCTGGTGACGGGCATAGAGGGCGACGTGATTGCTCCTCACATGGCCCTGCTCTTTGCGCCCGTCGTCGTGGCCAGCGGCGCGCTTGTGGCCCACATCCAGGGGGGCATGGCCGCCGTGAGGCGAAGCCTGCCCCTGGTCGTCGTCACGGGCGCCATCATGGCTGGGGCGATGTACGCCCTTGCATTGGTAGGCGCGGTGCAGATAGCGTCCACGGTGCCGGGCGTCCTGGGCATGGTGGCCCTTGCGGCCCTTGCTCGCACTCCGCTTCTTCCCGCCGAAACGCAGCCCGCGGCGGTCGACGGAGGGCTTGAAGCCGGCGCGGCGGACGGCCCCGACGAAGACCCTATGCCCCTCGGCCTGGCCCTCATGCCCTACCTCCTGCTCATTACCCTAAGCGTCATCTCCCAGATTGGCCCCGTAAAGGAGGCGGTCAGCGGCCTGAAGCTGGCAGTCGATTACCCCGGGTTCACAACCGGCCAGGGATTCGTCGTGGCTCCTGAGGAGGACTACGCGCCCATAAGGCTGCTCAACCATCCCGCTCCACTGGTCCTCTTCTCCACGCTCATCAGCGCGGCGGTCTACGTCTTTGCCAGGAGGTGGCGCAAGGGCCTTTGGCGGGAGGCGATGAGACTCACGTACAGGCAGAGCTACAGCTCCACCTTGAGCGTGACCACAATGGTCATAATGGCCGTGGTCATGGCAGACACCGGAATGACCGTGCTCCTGGCCCGAGGCATCGCCGACGTCTCGGGCCCCCTCTTCCCGCTGGTCTCCCCGTTCATCGGCCTGCTGGGCTCCTTCATGAGCGGCAGCAACACCAACTCCAACGTCCTGTTCGGCCTGCTCCAGTTGGAGACGGCCAGGGCGTTGGGCATTGGGGCCGTAACCATATCGAGCATCCAGTCCATTGGCGCGTCCGTTGGCAGCTCGATGGCGCCGGCCAAGGTGCTTGTTGCGGCGGCGGTGGTCGGCCTTGCCGGCGAAGAGAGGTCCATCTTCCGCATTGTCATCCCCTACATAATCGGCCTTGTGCTGCTGGCCGGGATAGTGGCCCTGGTTGTCATCAGACTCCTGCCCGGGCTTTCGCTGTAGCGACGCCCCCCGTTTGCTGGCAGTGCTGGCTGCGTGCTATATTGGAATCGAGGGCTTGGGAATACCGAGATCAAAGCCGATCGGATGGCTGAGATGGAAGCCGATAGCCGGAAGCGTCTTGATGTTCTGTTGAAAAACCTGGAGGAGTTGAGCGCGGAGCAGGTCGGGTATCCGTGCAACCACGACTTCGACTACTCGGAGCTGTGGCCCTTCCTCCGGTACAGCGCCAACAACGTCGGAGACCCCTTCCACGACAGCAACTTCCGCGTCAACACCCACGAGATGGAGCGGGAGGTCATCAACACCTTCGCCGGCATGATGCGCCTGGAGCGGAGCGAGGCGTGGGGCTACGTCACATCCGGCGGCACGGAAGGCAACATGTACGGCCTGTACATGGGGCGGGAGGTCTTCCCGGACGGCGTGGTGTACTTCTCCCAGGACACCCACTACAGCGTGGTGAAGATCCTGCGCCTGCTGAAGGCCCGCAACATCATGATCAAGAGCCAGCCCAACGGCGAGATAGACTACGAAGACCTGTACGAGACCATACGAATCAACCGCGACTCGCCGGTGATAATGATGGCCAACATAGGGACGACCATGAAGGGCGCCATAGACGACGTGAGCCGGGTGCGCGCCATCCTGGATGCCCTTGCGGTGTCCAACTACTACATCCACGCGGACGCCGCCCTGAGCGGCATGATTCTCCCTTTTGTGGAGGAGCCGCAGCCCTACGGGTTTGACGCTGGCTTTGACAGCGTGGCGATTAGCGGGCACAAGATGATAGGCTCTCCGCTGCCCTGCGGCGTTGCCCTCACCAGGCGCGAGTACGTTTCTCGCGTAGCCCGCTCCATCGAGTACGTAGGCGTCCTGGACACGACGCTCACGGGTTCCCGCAGCGCCTTCGCGCCGCTAATGATATGGTACGCTCTTGAGAAGCACGGGATGGGCGGCTTCAAGCGCATTGTGAACGAGTGTCTGGACAAGGCCGAGTACGCAGTCACGCGCTTCAGGGACAGCGGCATACCGGCGTGGAGAAACAGGAACTCGGTCACAGTTGTCTTCCCCAAGCCGTCCCCGGAGGTCGTCCGCAAGTGGCAGCTGGCGCCCTACGAGGACATCGCCCACATGCTCACCATGCCCCACGTGACGCGCGAAACAATAGACGCAGTTGTGGACGACTGCCTGAATCTGTAGCTCAAGAAGAAGGTGGAGGAGCACGCCCTATGCCCAGAATCATTGTCATGGCAAAGAACGAGGTTGGCGTCATCGCCGACATCAGCCGGGTGCTGGCGGACAACGAGATCAACATAGAGACCATCAGCGCCGAGGCCCTTGACGACAAGGGTACCATAACCCTGACCGCCGACGACTACGACGGGGCCCTGCGCGCGCTGACCGAGGCCGGGTTCAAGACGGTCACGGACGACTCGCTGCTGGTCAGCCTGAAGGACGAGCCCGGGGCCCTGGCCAAGATGGCTGAGAAGCTCAAGCAGGGCGGCGTCAACATCCAGAGCCTTCACATAGTAGACCGCCGCGGCGACTACACCACGGTCGCTTTAATACCCGACGACCGGGAGAAGGCGGAGGCCCTGCTGGACAGCGAGTCCATAGTCTAGGTCTGTCCGCAGTAATTCTTCTGCAGGGCATCAAATGTCTTCAGCTTCAATGAAACCTATGCCCAACTCCCAATACGTAACGACCACCCCTGCGAAGGCAGGGGTCTAGAGGTAGCTGTAAATGGTGTCCTGGATTCCTGCTTCCGCAGGAATGGATAGCAAGTGTTTCTTTAGTGCAGATAACTAGACTATTCAATGACCACTCAAAGGGTAAGAGGATTTGGGATCTGATCAGGAGAACGTGACGCAGACGTCCTCCACAACCCTCAGCACGGCTTCTTGATCAAACCTCCGCTTGTACTCGTCCGATATCTCCCGGGTCAGGAGCATCCTGTCCTCACCCGGCGGCGCAAGGACAATCAGGACCTTGGAACGCTCCCTGAGTATTACGCCGTCTGAGCCGCGCCACTGGCCCTGTGCGTCCACCACCGTCAGGCCGTCCGGGAACCGGGGCGTCACCGTGTCTTCAAGGAAGGCGGCCCAGGCCGCGTCGTCTACGACCTCACCGGTCTGGTTGCTGCGGCCCATGAACAGCCTGTACTCCACGAAGGCGTCGGTCCCTTCGGGGCATTCGGCTGTATCGGTGTTGGCGCAGGCCGCAGCCAGCAGACCAAGGGCCAGGAAGGCCAGCATCGCTATTCGCATCTAACACTCCCGTGGATGTTCTGCGTACGTGACCTATAGGCGCGCCGGGAGCGGCGCACAGGCGTAACGCAGCGGTCAAAGTATACAGAATAACCCCAGGCTGTGCTATTCTACTTGCAGATAAACCCGCCCTGGGCCTTTGCCCTTGGGGTCGGGCTCCTGAGGAGAGCTTGCGGCATGACCTTGCTGGTGGACAGGTGGCGGCTGATAGGTACAAAGCTGTACCTGGCCTTGGGCTTTGCAGTCATCCTTACGCTGGTGTCAGGCGCGGTTGGCGTCTACTACTTTGAGCAGAGCGGCGACGCCAACTACCAGGTGCGGTCCGAGTCTGTGCCGGCGCTGGAGGCGTCCTGGGACGCCGCACGCGAGGCGGAGCGTCTGCGAAACCTGGGACTTGGGCTGGCCGCCGCCGATTCCGGGTTCCAGGACCCGGGGCCCGGCGCGGCCGCCGGTACCCTGCAACGGCTTGAGACGGCTTTGAGCCGTGTGCGCGGCGTTCCTGAGCTGGAGCCTTACGCCAACACCGTGAGCGACGCCGCCTACGACCTGGCGGAGGTAATCGACAGGCTTGCCCTTAACCGCAATGAGCTTCGGATAGCAAACGACTCCGTCGCCGGCTTCCGGTCGCGCCTGGCTTCTGCTACGTCCGGCGTGGGCCAGTCGGAGGCGGCCCTGTCGGTGCTGCGACGGGCGCTCCAGGCAAACGACGAAGCCTCGCTGGACGGACTCTGGGACGACTTCTCAGACGTGTACGCCACCGGAATCGACCCGGCGGTGGCGGCTCTGGGCGAGGGCGAGGGCGTGTTTTACGTCCGCCGCCTGCAGCTTGCCCTGGAGGCGAACATCAGGGAGCTGGCGGCGTCCTTTGACACTGCAAACTCGGTCCTGGTGGACTCGGTGGCGGACCTGTTGGAGGCATCGGGCGCCCACTCCGAGGAGTCCCTGGGGCTGGCCATCGGCAGCTTTGACGAGGGGCGGACACTGCTGACGGCCATCAGCGTGATAAGCGTGATTGTGGCTACCTTGGCGGCCTGGCTGTGGGTTGGCAACGGGATGGTGCGACGCCTCTCGCGGATGTCCCAGCGTATGCGGAATATGGCGGACGGAGACCTGGAGACGCCTGTGCCTGAGGTGGGCCGCGATGAGATAGGCGAGCTGGCCAATGCGCTGGAGGTTTTCCGGCAGCAGGCACTGGAGGTGCAGCGTCTGAACCTGGTGGAGCGGCTCTACGAGGAGCTTCGCCAGACCAACGCGGAGCTTGAGCGGACCCAGGCTCGCATGGTTGCACAGCAGAAACTGGCCGCCCTGGGCGAGCTGGTGTCCGGCGTGGCCCACGAGATCAGCAACCCGCTGAACTTTGTCACCAACTTCTCCGAGGGTTCGCTCTCCCTATACGAGGAGCTTGCGGAGATGCTGAACACCTACCGGGAGCATATGTCAAACGAGGACTCGGAGCTGCTGGACAGCATCACCCAGGACCTCACCGACAGCCTTGGCCGCGTCCTCGCCAACGGGGGACGCGCGCTGGCCATTGTGGAGCGCATGCGCGCGCTGGGTGTCGTTGGCGGAGAGCCTGTTTTGACGGACCTGAACGGAGTGGTCCAGTCGTCAGTGCAGACGGCCTGCGCCGCATTCAGCGCCCGGGTCCCGGACTTTGAGGTTGAGCCTGCATTTGAACTGGACCCTTTGGTAGGCGAAGTGCCGATGGTGGAGGGAGACTTCCTTGAGGCTATGGTGAACCTGGTCTCAAACGCCTGCCAGGCGATGCACGGTAAACAAGGAGCCTCCGACGACGGCTACGCGCCGGAGCTGGCTATTTCGACGCGCCTGTCTGATGACGTGGCGCAAATCCGTATCCGTGACAACGGCACAGGCATTGCGGACGATGTTCTGCCGTATATTTATAATCCCTTCTTTACCACCCACTCCGGGACTTTGGGGGCCGGGCTGGGCCTCACCATCGCCGCGGACGTGACGCGGCGGTTGGGGGGTGACCTGTCAGTGGACACCGTGTACGGGGAGTACACCGAGTTCACCATGAGCATTCCCGTTGCGGGCGCTGCGCCTCCCGAGTCCGAGGAAACAGAGGAGACCGGAGACGCGGAAAACGCCGACTAAAGCAGGCGCCGGCGGCTTGCAGCGCGGCATCACCCATTCTGACTAACCGGCCTGGTATGGCCGGCTCCAGCTATTCCCGTCGTAGAATCAGGTAGGTAAACACGCTCACCGCCAGGACGCTTGTGATGGCCTGGATTATGATCAGCGTGGCGCGCCGCCGTGGGGAGGAGGCGATGCCGCCCAGGGTGTCGCGGACGCGGGGTACGGCGTCTCCCAATACGGGGACGGCAGGACGTTCCAGATCCCGGCTGGTGGGTCGCAGCGACGGCTCCGCGGTGCCCAGTGCGGTCAGGACAGCGGTGGGAGTAGCGGTGGGCTCCGCCGTGGGAGTGGCCGTTGGCGGTGGGGTGCTGGTGGGTACGGGAACGAGTGTCGGCGCAGGAGTGGGCGTTGGTGTGGATGTGGGTGTAGGCGTAGGCGTCTGAGTTGGAGTTGGCGCAGGAGTAGGCGTGGCAGTGGGCGCCGGTGTGGGGGTTGAGGTTGGCCTGGGCGTTGGGGTGGATGTGGGTTCCGGCGTGGACGTAGGCTCAGGAGTGGGCGTAGACGTGGGCGGAGGAATAGGTGTAGGCGTCTGAAACGGTGTAGCCGTCGGCGTTGAAGTTGGTGTAGGCGTAGGCGTAGGTGTGGCTGTCGGAGTCGGCGTAGGTGTGGGAGTGGGTGGATCCGGCTCAGGCTCAGGTGGGGGTGGCGGAGGAGGAGGGGGTGGTGGCGGTGGCGGTGGCGGCGGAGGATCAGGGTCGATCGGGGGGTCAGTGGGCTGCTCACCCTGTGGACAGGGAGAAATTGACTGAAGGGGCGCTTCCACTCCGGGAGCATCCTTGTCCAGTACCCGCACCGTGGCTTCCCTTTGCGAACCTACGGCGTACTCCTCAAACGCGTTGTTGACGGCTATCCGAATTGTCCGGTTTGTCTGCACGGCTCCGTCGTCATCGGCCACGCAAATTGTGTAGCTCAAATCGTCGGTTTTTTCGCCCGGGAAGAAGGCGAAGGCGATCAGTCGGTCGGCCACCACACCTCGCCAGGTGTCCCACACTATGATTCCGCCTATGAGCCTTTCGCCATCGAGGCCAGGGTAGTCCTCGCTGACCGGCTCGTCGATTTCCAGGGTGACAGCTATAGAGTTGCCTTCCACCACTTCAGACGAGGGGTTGACGCTCTTCAGGCTGACCACCGGCAGCGTTTGCCCAACCGCCCGGGAGTCGGTCTGAACGGTCAGGGCTGCCAGAGCAACCCAGGCAGTCAGTAAGACACTCTTGATCCCAAAGGCCCTAACGGATCTCAGCACTTGTGGTAGCAGACCTTTCCGGCTACGCCTTGTGCTACGGATTGCGTTACGCTTCTACCTCGCGTAGTGAAATACTCTCTCTTATTATCCTATTATTGCCTGTCAGTCAAGGATATGCCTGCGGAGCGTCGCGCGGCCAAGCCGGTAGCCGGACGAAAGGCGCCAGCAATGAGCCAGGTTCTCGGAGGAAGTGGGCCAAGGCTGACGGAAAGCAGTACCACGTTTGAACTGGTGTTGGCTCTGTGAAGTCTGACCGAGTTAGGAGAAAGTGGAGAGTATGGAAAAGACCATGACCAAACGTAGACCATACTAAGACTCCCCGATTCTCCTGACAAGACGTAAAAGGATATGGGTGAGTTCGATTGACCCGTTACCTCGGGTTGATTATGATACGGCAACAGGCCGTAGTGTCGGAAGACCCACGAAGACGGCGAGGGCATCCAATTGAGAATTCTCCAGGTGATCCACGGCTATCCGATGCGTTACAACGCCGGGTCGGAAGTCTATACCCAGAACCTGTCCCACGCTCTGGCAACGCGCCACGAAGTCCATGTCTTCACCAGGCAGGAGAACTCCTTTCTCCCTGAATACTCCTTTCAGAGAGAAGCGGACCCCCTGAAGCCGAGCATCACCCTGCACATTGTCAACATGGCCAGGGCCAGGGACGGCTATCGCCATCAGCAAGTAGATGACGCCTTCACACGTATCTTGGAGGAGGTTGAACCGGACGTCGTCCACGTGGGGCACCTCAACCACCTCTCGACCTCTCTGGTGTTCGCTGCCCGGGACCGAGGCGTGCCTGTCGTGTTCACCCTGCACGACTACTGGCTTATGTGCCCCAGGGGACAGTTCATTCAGATGTACCCCGAGGACCAGACCAACCCCTGGGCAGTCTGCGACGGCCAGGACGACCGGAAGTGCGCTGTGCGCTGCTACGCCAGGTACTTCTCCGGTGACAACCGCGAGTACGAGGTCGACGCCGACTATTGGACACGTTGGGTGGGACGACGTATGCAACACGTGCGGCAAGTCTGCGACGCGGTAGACACCTTCATAGCCCCGGCCATGTATCTTCTTCGACGATTCCGGGACGAGTTTGGACTCCCCGAGGAGAAGCTGGTCTACCTGGACTACGGATTCCACAGGGAGCGGATGGCCGGACGCCAGCGGGTGGCAGGCGAGCCGTTTACCTTCGGTTACATTGGGACCCACATTCCTGCCAAGGGTGTGGACCACCTCATTCAAGCCTTTGGCGGGCTTACTGGCGATTCCAGGTTGCGCATCTGGGGTCGAGATCGCGGGGTCGAGACTCAAGGCCTGAAGTCTCTAGCTGATTCCCTGCCCGGATCCTCCGGAGAGCGCATTGAGTGGATGGGCGAGTACAGGAACCAGGACATCGTCTCCGACGTGTTCAATCGGTGCGACGCCATCGTGGTCCCATCAATCTGGGCAGAGAACTCACCTCTGGTGATACATGAGGCGCAACAGGCTCGTGTCCCGGTCATCACCGCAGACTACGGGGGCATGTCCGAATACGTTCACCATGAACAGAACGGGCTACTCTTTGCCCACCGTGACCCCGATTCGCTCGCACGTGAGATGCAGCGACTGGCCGACGATCCCGACTTTGCCCAGAGACTTGGCGACAGAGGGTATCTGCAATCAGCGGACGGCAATGTGCCTGACGTGCAATCGCACGCCCTCGCCGTGGAGGAGATCTACCGGAATCTGATTGCGGCACGGAGGTCACTATGACTTACAGCGTTCAAAGCGCAGCGGCCCATTCCAATTCGGACAGTAAGCCAGGGCCGTGGCGCATTACCTTCGACACCAACCCCGACGATTGTAATCTGCATTGCATTATGTGCGAGGACCATTCCCCGTACAGCGCCACGCAGTCCGAACGGATTAGCGCAGGCCGACCCAAGCGCCGAATGGACATAGACCTTATCCGCCAGGTCCTGGCCGAGTCCAAGGGGACGCCACTTCGAGAAATCATCCCGTCCACAATGGGCGAACCCCTGCTGTACCGAGATTTCGATGAGATTCTGGACCTGTGCGCACAATATGGGGTAATGCTCAACCTTACCACCAACGGGACCTTCCCCCGCCGCGGCGCAAGGGCGTGGGCAGAGCGCATTGTACCGGTTACTTCCGATGTCAAAATCTCCTGGAACGGCTCCACCAAGGACACCCAGGAACAGGTCATGCTGGGCACAAAATGGGAGAGTGTCCTGGAAAACGTTCGCACCTTCATCTCTGTCCGTGATGAGTATGCCGCCCGCGGGGGCAACCGGTGTCGGGTCACCTTCCAGCTCACCTTCATGGAAGTCAACTACGCTGAGCTGCCGGATGTTGTAGAACTGGCAGCTCAGCTGGGAGTAGATCGAGTGAAGGGCCACCATTTGTGGGTGAACTTCTCTCAAATCAAGGACCTGTCGTTGCGCAGGAGCACAGATGCCGTAGAGAGGTGGAACGCAACTGTTGACGCGGCGCTCCAAGCCGTCGAGACCCACCGACTGCCCGATGGCAGCAGGGTGCTGCTGGACAACATCTTCAAGCTGGACCCGGAAGACAAGGGTGACATAACCCCGGGAGCAATGTGCCCGTTCCTGGGCCAGGAAGCCTGGGTTGCCTCCGACGGGAGATTCAACCCGTGCTGCGCCCCTGACGTCCTGCGCCGCACTCTGGGGGAATTTGGCAACGTGAACAACGCCAGCCTCTACGACATCTGGCAGAGTCGTGCCTACCGGGAACTCCAGTCCAGTTACCTGGAGAAGCCGCTGTGCCAGGGCTGCAACATGAGGAGGCCTACTGGCCCGTGACTTCCGACTGGCGAGGCTACAGCGTATCGGTGGACGGCTCCCATCACATCCACGAGGGGAGTGCAGCCTATCCTTCCAGGTTCCTGGAGGTACTGAAATTCCACGCACCTGGACTAGCCCCGGCAATTGACCACTCGGGCGCCTACCACATCACCCCCGATGGACAACCCGCATACGATGCGCGCTATATTCGGACATTTGGTTTCTACGAGGGCCTCGCCGCAGTGCATTCCTACGATGGGTGGTTTCACATCCTCCCGGACGGCAGAGAAGTTTACTCAGACCGGTACGCCTGGTGCGGCAATTTCCAGGAGGGACGCTGTCCGGTTCGGCTATCGGACAATAGCTACTCCCACATTGGAGAAGATGGCGCCCTAGCGTACTCTGAACGCTTCCGTTACGCGGGTGATTTCAAAGATGGCTTCTCCGTTGTGCAGCGGGAGGATGGTCGACATACCCACATCGACCGGAACGGCGCTTTGCTACACGGCCGCTGGTTCCTAGACCTGGACGTGTTTCACAAGGGCTACGCCCGCGCCCGAGACGAGGGCGGCTGGCATCACGTTGACCATCTTGGAAATCCACTTTACGGTGCACGCTTCAGCAACGTTGAGCCGTTCTACAACGGACAGGCAAGGGTTGAAGGATTTGATGGCTCCCTGTCGGTTGTCGGTGAGTCCGGAGAGATCCTGGTGGAGTTGAGGCAGGCGTTGCGTTCACCCCTTGAGGAACTCTCCTCAGACATGGTGGGCATGTGGAGAACCCAGACCATTCGCGCCGCGGTCGACGTCGGTGTGTTTGAGATGCTGCCGGCAACCCCGCAGGACATTGAGACATCCCTGCGCCTTGCGGACTCACTGGGCATTCGACTGATGCGTGCCCTAACCGAGCTGGACCTGGTATGGCAGGATGCGGATGGAGTCTTCCACCCCACACAAAAGGGTTCCCTACTGCAACATGCCCACCCACTCTCCCTCGCGGACGCGGTTGGACACTGGGGCAAGGAGGCCTACCAAGCCTGGTCAGGGATTACCAAGTCGCTTCAGAACGGTGATGTCGGCTTTGAGAGGGCTCACGGAAAGAGTTTCTTTGACTGGATACAAACTCGGCCGGAATACCTGACGGAGTACCACTCGGCCATGTCGGCGTATGCAAGGCACGACTATGCAGGTCTGGCAGATTCTGTGGATTTCTCCATGCATGAGAGAATTGTTGATGCAGGTGGCGGCACCGGAGAGTTGTCATTCGCGCTCCTGCGCTCCTGCCCCTCACTGAAGGCCATTGTCATGGATAGGGTGGAGGTGGTTGAAGCTGTCACACCGCCCGGGGACATCGGAGGGCGCTGCAGTTTTGTCGCGGGAGACCTGTTCCAGAAATGGCCCGTCACCGGGGACGGGGTTATCCTCGCAAGAGTCCTCCACGACTGGCCCGACGATGAAGCTCTGCGCATCCTGGTGCGCGCCCGTGAATCGATGTCCGCAGAGGCTACGCTTTACCTGGTGGAGTTGGTCCTGGACGACACAAGAGGCATGGGCGGTCTGCTTGACCTGAATATGCTTGTCATGACGGGTGGGGCTGAACGCACAGAGGCGCAGTATCGGGACCTCCTTGACCGGGCCGGCTTTACCTTGCTTGACGTTACCGATACTGATTTCGTGAGTTCAGTCATCCGCGCCAGGCCGGCCAGCGGATCCAATTGAAATAGCCGGCTTGCTTTCTTGGTGGTGAAATAGTAGCATACAGGCTGGACCTCGAGACTTTCATTTGGTCTTGTTGCTGAGACTGAAAGCCCGTTCCAAGGGGTCGGAGGTGACAATTTGGCTAGGGAGTACCCTCATCCGGTAAGACTGGAAGAAGCGATTTCCGTCTGCCACTTGCTCGGGGCCTGCAACGTGCGTTGTAGGCTTTTGTTTTGCCACCTGACGCTCAGCATCCTTGCGAGGTTCGTCCAGAGTTGGTGGGATACCAGACTCGCGGGAGGGCCATTAGTTCGTAAGGAGGAAGAGTTATGAACAAACTGCATGGCTCAGCGATGGCGCGAGGTGGTGGCGGCAAGGGAGGAGGCGGAAAAGGGGGTGGCGGTAAGGGTGGTGGCGGCAACAGCAACCCCAACTACCCCAGCACCACTGGCAACCCGTCAGGCGGTGGTCGGGGCAACGACAAGAAATAGAGTATCGGGTAAGAAACGGACGGCTCTGAATGCGGCTGGTATCCCACCGAATAGTGTGTCTGGAATCCGTTGTTGCTCACGTTGGCCCGGACTGGCAAGTGCACATGTCAGTAGTGCGTTTCCGTTCTGACGCGGGCGCATTATGCCGGCACCATTTGGGGGGGTCTACCCCTACGAATCCAGCATTCTGCCGAGAGGCCAAATGAGTGAGCCCAGGGATCAATCCTGGATCAAGGAGAACCTCGGGCATTTGCCAGCCGATACAGACGTCGCGCTGGTCCTGAGGCACGCCGAGCGGGAAGAAATTCCTTCAGGAACTTTTGGCGTTGATGTTCCGTTGACGGCGGTCGGAGTTGAATCCGCAGAGAGGCTGGGATCTGCACTCTCGGAAATCAGGCCGCCGGTTGGGGTTACCTCCAGCCCTGTCCCAAGGTGCGTTCAGACTGCTGCGGCTATTCTTCGTGGTGGCGGCTTTGAAAAAGAAGCCGCCGTCGACTGGCGACTCGGAGACCCCGGTCCCTTTGTAGTAGACACGGAGACCAGCGGGGCGTTATTCCTTGAAACGGGCATCCTGGAAATAACAAGACGACAGCTCAGTGATGTTGAGCCTCCTCCGGGCATGAGAGGGACGTCAGAGGGCGTGGGCCTCCTGCTGGATTTGACGGCAAAGGAACTTGGGAATAGCGGTCGCCTCAACGTCTACGTCACTCACGACGCCATCCTGGCTGTTCTAGTGGCCCATCTTTACAGGTTATCCGTGGACGATATCGGTTGGCCAGAATACCTGGACGGGCTCTTATTGTGGCGTAGCACAGGGCGACTCAACTTTGCTTGGAGGGGCTTGCAGCAGGCCCCTTACCCACTCGGCCGTTAGCGCGATTGCCTCTCTGGGCGCCACCTTGGGGGTGTACCCCAGCACTTTCTTCGCCTTTTCCGTGCTGAAGGCCTCTCGTTGGCCCTCCTCGCCCGGACGGTAGTTTGTGTATTCGATGGGTGACTCTGAGCCGGTGACGGATTGGCACATCTCGGCGAGTTCTTCTATGGAGCGTTCCTCTCCATAACCCACGTATATCTTCTGCCCAACCACGCTATCGTCCGATGCCTTTATCGCAATGGTCCAAGCCTCCACCACATCGTCAATGTAGGTGAGATCCCGTGTCTGCTTACCACCTTCGACCACAATCGGTTCGCCATGCAGCGCCCGCCACAGCCATTTGAATATGAAGACCTCGCGTCTCATATTCGGACCGACTACCACGCCAGTTGACAGCACTATCGAAGGGATACCGTAGGCCCTGTGCCAGGCCCAGACAGCGAGTTCAGCGGCGGCTTTAGAATAGCCGTAGGGGTTGTGCGGCGTGAGAGGGTGGTTCTCATCCATGGGCAGATATAGGGGCCGGCCCAGTTCATTGCCGGAAGCAGCGAACAAGAGCTTGGACACGCCACCTGCCAGACGCACTGCCTCCAGGAGCTCCACAGTACCCATGACATTCTGTGACACGGTGTACCTGGGCGAGTCAAATGCCATAGGGGTGTCGGGTTGCGCTGCCAAGTGAGCCACAACCGAATGTCCGGCCACGTCTGAAGGGCGGATGTCCTGAACGCTCTTCCAAATATAGCTAAAGCTGGGATGGGAGAATTCGCTTTGCAGCAGTCCAGCATGATTCGGTGCGGTTATATCAAGCCCTGTCACGCTATAACCCAAGCTGAGCAGATGTCTTGCGAGGGAGGAGCCTGCAAAACCGGCCGCTCCAGTAATCAGGACCCTTTCTTCACGCATGGGACGGCCCCTCAATGTAGTCGTTAAGGGTTTCCTGGCCCGGGATTGGCCGTCCTACACCCATATACTCGAAGCCCAGTTCCCTCATTCTAACCGGGTCAAGAACATTTCTACCGTCAAAGATGAAGCGAGGTGGGGCCATCTTCCGTGCTATAGCCGTCCAGTCCTGGTCTGTGAATTCCGGCCAATCGGTCATCAGTACCAGGGCCTGGGCTTTATTAGAAGCCTCCTCCACGTCGGTAGCAAACTCAACTGAAACGTCCTTTAGCTCCCGACGGGTGGAGTCAATAGCCTCAGGGTCATACGCAGCAATGTTCGCCCCTTCTTCATCCAGAACTCGCAGAAGATCCAAGGCCGGGGCATCTCTTACGTCATCAGTTCGCGGTTTGTAAGCCAGTCCCAGAACGCCTACACGCACTCTTGCCAGAGAGCCACCGAGCCTCCGGCGGAGGGCATGGAGAGGTAGCATCCGCTGACGGTTGTTGGTACTGGTTACGGCTCTGAGCAAACCGGCGTCCAGGCCGTTGTTGAGCGCCAGGGCTTCCAGTATCCTGGTATCCTTGGGTAAGCAGGAGCCTCCGTAACCTACGCCTGCGTAGATCCTTGACCCAACTCTGGAGTCCAAAGCCAGGCCCTCGCTAACGTCGTCCGTTGAGGCGCCGAGAAGATCGCACAGGGCGGCAATCTCATTGATGAACGAAATACGAGTGGCCAGAAAGGCATTGCTGGCGTACTTGATCATCTCCGCGCTGGTGACGTCAGTTACCATTATCGGAGCCTGGGTCCCGGCGTACATCCTGGACACAACATCGACCGAGCGTAGGTCGCCTTTCGGGGCGCCAACGACAATCCTGTCTGGAGCCTGCCAGTCCATAACCGCCTGACCTTGCCTGAGGAACTCGGGGTTAGCGACATATGCGATACCGCTGCCCTCCAACTCTCGTTGCACAATTTCCTGTCCGGTGCCCGGCGGCACTGTGCTTTTCATAACGACCACCAAATCTCCCGGATCCACCCCCTTTAGCCATGAGATGGTCGACCACACCTCTTTCAAGTCTACGTTGTATTTTTGGTCTGCGGGAGTTCCCACCGCCACCAAAGCTATTTCGCCAAGGTCTCTACTGAATTCGCTGGGATGCAAATAGCTGAGTTTCCCCCTCTGCAAACCGCAGGAGACCCAATCGGATAAACCGGGTTCAAAAAACGGAAGCTCTCCACTCTTCAGAACGTCAAGTCTTGAGCGATCCGTGTCGGCCGCCAGGACATCATGCCCGGATGCAGCCAGCCCGGCTGCTGCCACGAGTCCCACATGTCCCAAGCCAATAACGGTTATCTTCACATCGCCTGCCTGGATTCGACTACAAATGCCCCACGCCCAATATTTGTACCACATACGTGGGGACATCGGTAGACTTTAGGGAGAAAGGTTGATAGCTAAGGTACTGCCTTCAGTAAGTTTAGGCCGGAAAATGTGGGCCAAGGCTGACCGAAGGGAGTACCATGTTTGAATTGACCATAGGTTTGTAAGCAAAACGGCGAATGGCGCGTCCTTTGATCCCACTCCATCCTTGACAGATCTAGGTTTCCCTCACTCTTGCGTTCCAATCTGGCTGACGGCTTACGGTTTGTGGCTGGTTGGCCCTATTGGAGTAGAGGGCGTTTAATGCTCCTACGCAAACAGGGTGGGGATTTGGCGATCTGCTATAATTCTACCATGGCCAGTTATGGTGTCATTCTCCTGTCGGGTGGACTCGACTCCACCACTGTTGCGGCCTATGCAATGGGCCGCGTCGACAACATGTCGGCCATTACGTTCCATTACGGTCAGAGCCACTCAAAGGAGGTCTACTGCGCGGCGCAGGTCGCCGGCATTTTGGGCATCGAACACAGGATTCTCGACATTTCCTTTCTTTCGGACGTTTCCTGGTACTCTGCTCTGACCAAATCCGATCGCTTCCTAGTGCCATCGGGACGCTCCAAGGAGAAGATCGGACAGGGTATTCCTATAACCTATGTACCTATGCGCAACACGATATTCTTAGCGCTGTCCGCCGCTTACTTGGAGAGTCTTGTACTATACGCAATTGAGGTCGAGGGACTCGACGCCTCGGATGCAGCAGCCACCATCTACATGGCCCCTAACGCGCTTGACTACAGCGGCTACCCAGACTGCCGCCCCGAGTTCTACGAAAATATGGGGCGTACATTGGAACTCGGCAGCAAGCTCTGGGCAGAGTACTCGGTACCTATCAAGATCGAAACCCCGATTATAGACCTGTCGAAGGCCGAGATCGCTGCGCTTGGCATGAGGCTAGGCGCCCCGTTGGAGCACACCTGGAGTTGCTACGAGGGCGGCGAGGCTCCCTGCGACATGTGCGACAGTTGCATCCTTCGTGCCAAGGGATTCGCCGAAGCGGGTTTCCCAGATCCTCTCCTTGTCAGTCTTGGCAGGGCTTGACTATGCCCGGCATTGGACTAGCATGCTCTGGACAATTTACCTCCAGCTAAAGTAGGTCAGGGAGAAGGGTGAAATTCAGAGAGGAATAGAGATGTTCCAGACTGAGACCAGTTGGTTTCGTAGATCACACTAGGAGTTGGCACACCAAATCAGGTGGATATTCACTGTTGTTCACTTTGACTTCATAAAATATTGCCATATAGCATCAGAGTATTGTGCGCGCCGCGGCGCTTGTTTCTATTGGCCCCACGAAAAATGAGCATGTGGATACCCAGTTGTCTGCAAAAGCTGCAATCGCAGGCTTTCCAAGGCTTATCCTCAAGTGTTCGACGGTACTTTACCCTCATTGATTCCGTCTCGCTTGACCTTGTCAAGTGGCGATCATATTCCAAGACGGCATCAAGTACTTCCTCAACCTTGCCTTCGCCGCTGTCATATCGAGCTAGGAGACTGAGCACTTCTTGCTCCTGAGATCGTAGCTTCTCAATTTCTCCGTTTGCGGCCTCCAACCGGATACGAGTTCGGCCGTCGCTGGTCATTGGGACACGTAATGCCGCGTACCAACTACCATTAGTGCCAAGGTAGTTCTGATCAGATCGTAGCCAAGCCTTCCGGAAGTACGAGGCACTATCAAAGCTATCCACCTTCAATTGCCTAAAGAGCCCTTGCAATCTCGGTCGATAGATCCCAAATAGGTGTATCCAGGGACGCTCTTTGAGTTTGACGGCAGACTCCATAACGGCCTTAACAATACTCTCAATCTGTACGTCCCTTAGCGGGACTAGTCCACCAATTGCCAGGTGACGATAACCCATGTCATAATAATCTTTTACGAATTGAGCATATTGCTCGGGGCTGAGACCTTGAATAGTGCCAACCGGATTGAACTGTACTTTGCGTTGTTTCGCAGATTCTAGAAACTGCTGGGCATTCCTTCTGGTAATGTCTACCCTCTCTTGTCGCAGGCATTCGGGTAAGGCTACCCTTTCGCCGTCTTGCAGGACACTCATTACTGGAATGTGGTCCACGGAAGCTCCAAAGTCAAAGCCATATGTTTCATACAAGGCTACGGCCTGATCAACAGTGATTGTGGGATTCTCCTCATTAACGTAACTGAACGCTCCACAGTCCCCAAACAAGTACTGATCTGTCGAAAGTCCAAAGTGACCCCGCAGAGGCGGTGGCGATAGGGCGCCAACTTCGGTTCCTCTAAGTCGTTTTAAGGGACCCTTCTGGGTTCCCTGTTGCCCGAGACTGACTAGGATGCCGTCTGACATCTTGGGTTCCATTAGAACGGAACAATGCTTGTCTTCTCTTTCTAGTCTGGAAGGACCCGAAAAGGAATCTCCAGCGAAGTCAAAGGCCGGGTCAAGTAAGTCATCCCAGTCCGGAAGGAAGTAGCTGTATTTGCCGGTGCCACCCTCAACCTCGGCCTTCTTTCGTTGGGGCGATGGTGTGTGGGCTAGAAAAGTCTTAATGCTTTGAAGTTTCTCCCCTATTCCTCCGTTGAATACTTCTGGTCTGTGGTTGAGTACTTCCAAGGCAGGTTGAAGTGCCGTAAGGTATTGAACGCCAAGAGACAAATGCACGGAGCGGTGGGAGGTAGCCCATTCCGTTAAGAGTGCGGAACATTCAGGGGCCTTCGCTCTAGCAGTGGCCAAATCCATCCTTCTATCATAGTGCTGGATTTCCTTGAGGATGCCAATTAGTCCATATTCGGCCGAAAGAACAGCTATAGATACATCCTCAGGCCACTGGTATTCGCGTAAGAATTTCCGTAGTACACGGTAAGCCGGTCCGTCGTATCGATCTAGGGCCGGTAGCAGTCCTTCAGACTCTCTCTTGCGGTCCGCACACCCCAGTACAAGCAGCCTCTTGTTCAATCTATCCGACCTCCCTGCCTTTGAGATGTCCTAGTGTTCATACAAACAAGCTATCTTGGCTAAGAGCAGAGGGGACTATCGATACAGGCCAGCACCAAAGTAACCTCATGAAGCCCTATTCGGTCCTAAAGTTTCGATATCGTGTCTCTGAGTTGCCCGGATAGCACCGACAAGCGCATACACAAAAGGGGTGTCCAGTACTGCTATGCACACCTTAACCACATATTGCGTTGCGATCATGTTCCAAAGTGTGGCCGTAGGAAC
This sequence comes from Dehalococcoidia bacterium, assembly GCA_034422115.1. Classification (GTDB taxonomy): domain Bacteria; phylum Chloroflexota; class Dehalococcoidia; order Lucifugimonadales; family UBA2985; genus DAOUJW01. Next base: position 59,922 of record DAOUJW010000010.1, read on the forward strand.
GCTTCCGGCAAATGCAACCGATATAAAGATTGCTGTGTCGATAGCTTGCGAAAGCACGGTTGAGCCATTGTTTCTCATCCACAAGTGGCGGTCCGTTGTAACACGGCGAAAGTGATGAAACAAGAGCACATCGCTATGCTGGCTCACAAGGTAGGCAGCCATAGATCCCAATACAATTCGTGGTACAGACCCAAAGATAGAATCGTAGGCATCCTGGCCCTCCCAGTAGCTAGCAGGAGGCAGTATCCTGGCCACGTAAATCAGCAACACCATAACTACACTCAATCCGAACCCGTACCACACTACCCGTGATGCAATTCTTCGGCCGTACAATTCGGAAATGGTATCTGTTATGAGAAAGGTGAAAGGGTAGGCAATGACTCCGGCGGGTAGGGTCCACCCGCCTATTGAGACTAGCTTGACTGCTACTATGTTTGCGACAACAAGCAAGGTGACAAAGGTCATCGCAAGCAGTACCAATGGCATACGAAATCTCCCAAATGCCGCATAGAGTGACAGAGGCGATGGAAGCATGCCTAGAGCATCGATTCAAGTGGATAACTTACCAGTCTTGACACGATCCAAGTGCGACCATTTTAACATATGTGGCAAGAGTGCTTCCATAGTTGAAGACTTGGAGCTGTTTAATGTATGCTTCCACTGACACTAGGTTCAGGTTATCTGCTTCTCAGATGTCCTTGCTGAAACAGTATGCACTAGGACACGTGGAGACATATCCGATTTATGACAATAACTGCTGGGGCATGTTTTGAATACTACCGAGTTGATTGACACAGTTTTTCCTCCAGGTTCTCCGGAACAATTAACTCCAGATCAAAAAGATATCTTGCGCCACAAAGAAGGACCAGCTTGGGTGCTAGCTGGTCCCGGGTCAGGGAAGACTCAGATGCTGGCCCTCTTGGTTCTTCGATTGCTGTACGTTAGTGGCGACTCAGTTCAAGAAGAGAGGGTGTCCCCAGAGTCTGTCTTCGTCACAACCTTCACCAAGAAGGCTGCCCGCAATCTACAAGATAGAATATACCTCTACAGGTCAAGGCTGGTGTCACGGTATCCAGAGCTAGAGGATATAGACGTCTCCAAATTGCGAATAGGCACGCTACATGGTCTTTGCAATGACGTTCTGCAAGAATTTCGTTCGCCGAATTACCGGAACGTAAGGCTCATGGATGATTTTGAGCAATCTCTATTTGTCAGGGAACACCTTAGTCTGATCAAGCAGCCAGATTCCCAAATCGAAATAGCCTTTTGGAGTAAATTTGAGTGGATGTTCAAGCCGTATCAGTGGTCGTCCGCTAGTCCTTACCCCCCGAATCGTTGGCTGAGTACAGGCGCAATGGTAATCTTACTGAACCGACTTGCAGATGACCGTATTTCGACAACCCAATTGCGATCTGTAGACCGTCAGTTGGCCGTTCTGGCAGATCTTTACGATGAATACGTTGGCCTTCTTCAAGCCAATTTTAGATGTGACTTTGCTCAACTTCAGGTGAGGTTCCTTGACTTCTTACGGAGCCCGATTGGCGAGTCCTTCCGAGATGGGGTAGGCACAGCCTCTAGCCAAGGCATAAAGTGGGTACTTGTTGATGAGTATCAAGATACAAATCCTGTACAAGAGGAAATCTACTTCGAACTCGCAAAGTCGTGCAAAAACCTAGTGGTAGTTGGCGATGATGACCAGGCTATGTACCGGTTTCGAGGTGCGTCTGTCGAGTGTATGGTCACCTTTGATCATGCTTGTCAGGTTTTTCTTAGTACTCCGAACGGGAGTGTATCGCGTTACAATCTAGTTGACAATTTTCGTTCACATCCTTCTATCGTTGAGTTTTGCAACAACTACATCTCCGACTTCAATGTCATGAATTCTCCTGACGCTAGAGCACCAAAGCCCGCTATCCAGCCCCAACGGCCAAATGATACTCGATACCCGGCGGTTGTTAGGTTAGAGGGCAGATCTCAGGCAGAACTTGGAGGAAAGTTCGCCGATCAAGTTGAGTCGCTCTTAAATGACCACGTGATAAATGACTTGAGCGAGTGCTGTCTGCTTTTGAAGAGTACGAGAGAATCCCCACAAAATGCTGGAATCTACGTCGATGCTTTACAGAGCCGGGGAATTCCCGTTTACAATCCTCGCAACAAAGCCTTTGCGGAACAGGAGGAAGTACAGGGTCTGCTGGGTACAATGTTGGCTGTATTTGATCCCGACCGTCGAATCGCTCTGGATCCTTCCAATCGGGGGGTTCCGAGAGGAGAGAGTTCAGTTAGGGAGGTTTTTGACCGACTTGCCGCCTCGAATACTGAACTTCGAGACTACGTCAACCGGGCGAGGGCGAGCATTCAAGCCAACACCGGCAAATATCTTGATCCGAGCCTACAGGAACTCGTCTACTATTTGATTAGTGTGGAACCATTCAGTTCTTGGCAGGAAGACCCTGTTCGAAGGGTTCGATTGGGAAAACTGACTTCCCTCTTGGAAGCCTACAGCTCCATGCCTGTCTTGGATCCTACTACTGGCGTTGCCAGAGAAAATGTAACCCGGGGGAGGATGCGAGCGTCGTCGTCGCATCCAGGAGAGATCCAAGAGGAATGGCTGAGAGCATTCTATCACCTGTTCCTGGGACGTGTGTTGGAATCCGGATTCGACGATGAAGAAGACGAGGACATAATCGTACCGCCGAGAATGTTCCCGGTTATGACTATTCACCAAGCTAAGGGGTTACAATTCCCTATCGTCTTCGTAGGGGGTCTTCTAGAAAACGCCCAAGTGGGACCCAGCCATCGTCTAGAATCTCTATTTTCTTCTCATACACTTAACCCCGCACGAGGAACGAACGTATTGCCAGATGATGAGAGGGCCGAAATGGATCTAGTTCGGCAGTACTATGTCGCCTACTCAAGGGCCCAGTACGCCCTAATTCTGTTGGGACTTCAGTCCCACTTCCGTCAGCAAAGAGTTCCTCTCGGAGCATCAAAATTGTGGGCTAGACGGCGCTTAAGTCCCCTCTAAATTACGCGATAGGTATTCGAATGGCAAATCAGCAGATATTCCCCTCTGGACTTGTACCACCGGAGCCCCCACAGGTGCTGCGTCCAAGGTTTAGTTTGACGTCCGATATTCTGAGCTTCAGGAAATGTCAACGCCAGTACGGCTACTTCGGAACCGATGGATTCGTTCCTGCTCAGGCGGTACAGATCTTTTTCGGGCAGATCATTCATCAGGTATTGGATCGTTGCCATCGACATTACTCTGGCCTTTTTGGCCATACCGTCGGCTCTATTCCCACTGACAATGATGTCGAGCAGTACTTTGACGAGGTCGATAAAGCCTTGCGTGCTCAAGGAATCAGGCCCGCCTCGCCAAGCGTAACAAGGCAGGCCAAACAGGTCTTGAAGACTTTCAACAACTTGGAGGGCCCCAGTCTTTACCCAAGAGTAATTGACACAGAATACCGTCTAGAATCCGACAGGAAGGACTTTATTCTCCGTGGTGTAGTAGATGTACTTGCCACTGACGAGGAAGGTAACCCTGAGATTTGGGACTACAAGGGTACCAATACTCCCGACCTGTCATCAAGCGAATTCCGTGATTATGAATGGCAAATGAGTGTCTACGCTGAACTCTATAGGGTAAAGTCTGGACATTACCCTGCTCGGGCGGTGCTATATTTTCTTAATGAACTCAGACATGAAGAAGGAGACCCACCGATCGTAACGCGGCCCATTCCAGCTATCCGAGAAGTGGATTTCATGAGGGACGGCATAGAAACAGATGGAACTCCTACGCTGGTCAAGAAGGGTCTAGAAGCCTTCGACTTGACTGCCACTGAAATCATTTCGAGGAAACAGACAAGGGTATGGGATGCCCCTACTGGGAATGACATTCCAGATGCAAGAACCTGTGATATTTGCGATATCAGATGGAATTGCAGTTCGCATCCTGCCGACAAGTATAAAGTTAGATTGCCATTTAGTCCTTAGTGACAACTATGGACTTCAAGGTACGAGCGGACGTATCAATAGAACATCGTTGAATCGGTCAGATATTGTTCCCGGCAAGACTGCTGAGTGAGAGAATTCTCCTACTGGAAACCAGTTTGAATTGTGAGGTCAGACGAGAGAGGCAGTAGATTGTGCCAAGGATCATTTGGGTTAGAGCGAGCGTAAGGAATCCTATAACGCCTATGGTAGTCTTGACACAGCGGAATTGATCACACAATTGGGTATTGATTCGGTGCTTCAACCAAAATCCTCAACCTGTAAGGGAACCAGTGCAATAAAGTTGTCTAGAGGGCCTCGTGAAGACTTGAAACCTGTCGCAAGCCATGTCACAAGTGTGTCGCAAGACTAGGTCACTCCGCTCGCGAGCACGTATTCCAGCCGGCTTGTGCTTCCCTGGCGGAGTAGCAGGCCCTTCTCCGTAAGAACCCTGATGTCTCTCTGAAGTGTGCGGCGCGATGTCTCAGGCCAGGTTCTTGAAATTCGTCAATCGTAAGCTTGCATGCTCTAGTATATGCCCAAGGGCGATTGCTTGTCTCCCCGTCAGACCAAAGCGCCTAGCAAGTGTATCCCTCCGAATCGCTACCTCGTCTCTTCTCTTTACCTCGTGAAGTTGCGCCGCAAGCCCAATCGCGAAGCGATCGGTCCAGTCGGTCATATCCAAATCCGTCTGCCTAACGTTCTGTTGAGCCTGAAGAAAGGCTGAGCGGTCTCTGCCGTAGTCCTTGCTGACGGCGAAGGGCCTCTTTAAGTCATAGCCGGCGCGGTCGAGGTGTAAGCGACCGTCCCACGCCAACCAGTGAGACGACTGTAGAGCTTTGGCCAGAGGCGACCATACCACGCAACTTCATAAGAAGTATAATGAGAGATGTGTTGGGATTAACGATACTTCTGACGGGAGCTAAGGAAGAGCATCGCAAGGCTCCGCCCCCGCGGGAATACCCGCACGAATTCTGAAGAGTTGTGCTGGAGGTGCCGCTTTATCTTGTCCGAGGGAATATTCCTGCTAGTAGTATCTGCATTGTGCGTTGTAGTTGGAACTTGGCTAATTGGAGAACTCTCTCCCCAATTAAGGAGAAGTAACCTAAACAAATATGACCTACTGCAACTGTCAGCCATGAAGCATAATCTCCAGAGAACGGCGGTAAGGTGGCTCTCTGGTCTAGCAGCGTCGGTCGTGGGTGCATACAAAATGAGGGATGTTGTAGACCTTATTATCGAAGCAATGAGGTAGTCTCAGGTAGAGATATTGCTTCATCATGCCGAATCGTGACTTCTTTCCAGAACCACATCTGACGCATAGGAAAAATTCCAAGCTGGATTCGCCCAATTGACCAGCTACCTCTGTGACTGTACGTTCCTGATTTTGAATGATGTGACAATTTGACGATCTGGATCAGAGAGGAAGAGTTTCCGCCGGGGCTTCTGTCTGGTGTTGATTGTAACTTGACTTATTGGCGCGTCACTCGATGGCCCAACCCTCAGACAGCACCTCAGCTTGCTCCAGCACAGTGAGTGTGGCTTTCTCCTGCTTGTCCGGTGGGTAGCCGTGCTTTCGCAGGATGCGGCGGACCAGCACGCGGAGTTGCGCCCTTACGTTCTCCCTCATAGTCCAGTCTATTGTGACGTTCCGGCGGACGGTATCCACCAACTCCCGCGCTATGTTTTGCAGCGCCTCATCTCCCATGACCTGTACTGCGCTGTCATTGGTCTCAAGAGCGTCGTAGAAGGCCAGTTCGTCCTCGGTCAGCCCCAGGCGCTCGCCCCGTGCGTTGGCCTCTCGCATGTCACCGGCAAGCTGTATCAACTCCTCAATGACCTGGGCCGCCTCTATTGCCCGGTTCTGGTAACGCCGAAGGGTCTGCTCCAGCATCTCGGCGAAGGAGCGGGCCTGCACCACGTTCTTTCGCCGCCTCGCGGACACCTCGCCCCTGAGCAGCTTCTGGAGAAGCTCCACGGCCAGGTTGCGGTGTCTCATCCCTCGAACCTCTGCCAGGAACTCGTCCGACAGCACTGAGATGTCAGGCTTGTCCAGGCCGGCCGCCGCGAAGATGTCCATCACACCCTCTGAGGCCACAGCCCGCGAGATGATCTGGCGCACCGCCAGGTCCAGGTCCTCCTCCGGGCGGGTCTCTCCCTCCGCACGCTTGGACAGCGCCGAGCGCACTGCCTGGAAGAAGCCGACGTCGTCGCGTATGCGGAGAGCTTCCTCGTGAGGGACCGCTAAAGCGAAGGCCTGCGACAGCTCCAGCACGGCCTGGAGACACCGCTCCTTGCCGTTCTCCTGGGCCAGGACGTGCTCTTGAGCCGCCGGCAGCAGCCCCAATCGCTCCTGCGGCGAGCCGGTCGTCCAGTGAGACCAGTCGAAGCCGTGGAACAGGGTGCAACACACGTCGTACTTCTCCAGCATCACAGCGACCGCTTCGTCCTGCTGGATAGCCGTTTGCCCCTTGCCCCCGCTCTCCGTGTATGCGGACAGGGCCTGTCTGAGCTCGTGAGCCAGCCCCAGGTAGTCCACCACCAGACCGCCGGGCTTGTCCCTGAACACCCGGTTCACCCTTGCTATGGCCTGCATCAGCCCGTGGCCCCGCATGGGCTTGTCCACGTACATGGTGTGGAGGCTGGGGGCGTCGAAGCCGGTCAGCCACATGTCCCTCACCAGCACAACCCTCAGCGAATCGTCCGGGTCCCGGAACCTCTGGGCCAGTGCCTCTCTGCGAGCCTTGTTCCTTATGTGAGGCTGCCACTCCAAGGGGTCCGATGCCGAGCCTGTCATCACAACCTTGATTGCTCCACCGGCGTCGTCATCGTCATGCCAGCCGGGGCGCAGGCGCACTAGCTCCCGGTAGAGGTCGATGCAGATGCGGCGGCTCATGCACACCACCATCGCCTTGCCGTCGATGGCCTCCAGTCGCTGCTCCAGGTGGGCCACGATATCCTCGGCTATCTGCTTCACCCGCTTGTCCGCGCCTACCACGGCCTCCAGCTGCGCCCACTTCGTCTTGAGTCGCTCCCTGCGCTCGATCTCCTCTCCCTCCGTGGCCTCCTCAAAGTCCGGGTCTATGTTGGGCTTCTCGTCCTGGTCCAGGGCCAGCCTTGCCAGGCGGCTCTCGTAGTAGATTGGCACGGTGGCCCCGTCCTCAACGGAGCGCTGGATGTCATAGATGCTGATGTAGTCCCCAAACACGGCGCGGGTGTTCGCGTCCTGAAGCTCGATAGGCGTGCCCGTGAAGCCGACGAAGGAGGCGTTTGGCAGGGCGTCCCTCATGTGGCGGGCGTAGCCGTCGATGAAGTCGTACTGGCTGCGATGGGCCTCGTCCGCTATGACCACGATATTCCGTCGCTTCGACAGGGTGGGGTGTGTATCGCCCTGGGTCTCCGGGAAGAACTTCTGGATGGTGGTGAAGACCACGCCGCCGACGTTCACCGAGAGTTTGCTTCGCAGGTCGGCGCGGCTCTCAGTCTGGGTTGGAGTCTGGCGCAGCAGGTCATGGCATCGGGAGAAGGTGCCGAATAGCTGGTCGTCTAGGTCGTTGCGGTCAGTGAGGACCACGATGGTGGGGTTCTCCATTGCCTGCTCCCGCACGATGGCTCCGGCGTAGAAGGCCATAGTGAGGCTCTTGCCGGAGCCCTGGGTGTGCCACACGACGCCAATTCGCCTGTCCCCCGGCGCGCCGCCGGGCTTCCTGCCCGCCTCGTATCGCCAGCCAACCTCGGCAAACCTTGAGGGGCCGCGTTGCAGCTCCGCAGCCCGCAGCGTCTCCTCCACGGCCACCCGCACGGCGTGGAACTGGTGATAGCCCGACATCTTCTTGACCAGCGCGCCGCTGCCGTCGTCCTCAAAGACGGTGAAGTCGCGGAGCAGCGATAGGAAGCGGCCCGGCTCAAAGACGCCCTCCAGCATCACCTGGAGCTCCGTCATGCGCGGGTCCGCCAGGGTTTCGCCCGATACTGTGCGCCAGGGCTTGAACCACTCCCGCCCTGCGGTGAGGGAGCCAATGCGCGCCTGCGTCCCGTCGGAGACCACCAGCGCCTCGTTCATGGAGAACAGGGTGGGCAGGTCCGCCTTGTAGGTCTGAAGCTGCTGCCACGCCATCCAGATGGTGGCGTCCTCGTCCGCGGGGTTCTTCAGCTCGATTACCGCCAAGGGCAGGCCGTTGACGAACAGCACGACGTCCGCTCTGCGATTGTTGCCGTTTTCAACGACGATGAGCTGGTTGACCGCAAGCCAGCTGTTGTTGGCGGGGGTGTCGAAGTCCAACACCCGGACGTGGTCGCCGCGCACCCTGCCCTCCGACTCGCGGTACTCCACCTCCACGCCGTTGACCAGCATCCGGTGGAATGCGCGGTTGCGGGCCTCCAGGGTCGAACCCTCCGGGCGGGTCAGCCTGCGAAGGGCGTCCTCCAGCGCATCCACGGGCATACCGGGGTTCAGCTCTGCCAGGGAGTCCCGCAGACGGCGCTCCAGCACAACCTGGCCGAAGTCGGAGCGCTCCGCGTTGGGAGTGTCAGGCGCAATATCAGGTCCGTGCGCCACCTGCCAGCCCAGGCTCTCCAGCCAGTCGAGGGCAGCCTGCTCAACGTCTGATTCGGTAAGAGTGGTCATTGGTCACTCCCTGATACGCACCCGCGCATCTTCCACAATCCAGAGCTGACCTTGCAGAGAAGGACCATCCAACTGTCGCAGAAACCGCGAGACTACTTCTGCTTGATGACGAGGCCCCTGACTGCTGAGGCGAAGGACCACGAGGCCGGGGTAGCGCCTGGGGGGATAAAGCCGGATATCCGCAAAGTCCGTGTCCAGTGTCACCAACGCACGGCCTTCAGTGGCGCACACAGTTGCAACGTCTGCGTCGCCATTGCCGGCCATCCCCTGCTCCGCAACTGTGACTGCATCGTGCCCTGCCTCAACGAAGAGCCCGGTAAGCTTGTCCGAGAGATTCTCGTCCAGTTTGAACCGCACGGAGCCCTCTACCCGGTAAGGGGCATGACGCGTTCTTTGGCCAGTTCGGCGGCGTAGAGCAGCGCAGCCTGAACGGCCTCACGCGAGACGGACGGGTAGTGCTCCATGATCTCCTCCGCCCCCAATCCCTCCGCCAGGCTGTCTAGGATAACCGTAACCATCACCCGCGTGCCGGTGATGCAGGCCCTGCCGTGGCAGATGTCCGGGTCCACGGATATGTACTCTTGCCAGTTCATGTTCGTACCACCTCCGGGGTGCGACTTATGCTCCATTATAGGCCAATTATCGCCCTGCTTGTCGGCTCCCTTCACAGCCCTCCAGCCGCTCAAAGGCCGCCTGTTCAACTTCGGCTTCTGTGAAACTCACGCGACTGCCTCGCAGGGACCCAGTCGTAATCTGTTCACACAGATGTAACCTTCGTAAACGCTTACTTCAACCCACGGGCTCTCAAACCGGGCAGGAAAACTCGACTTCACGGTTACAAGGGCGCGGTATGAGCTTGGCCAACCCTCGCCAGACGCTATGACTTCATGTACGCGGCCGTGGAAGTCGACAACAAGAGCGCGCCCGTCGAAACTGAATGTCATCTCCGCCGCTTCACCCTCCTCTAGCCGGGAAATCTCTTCCATCAGATTGCGCCGAAGAGGTCGGGCATAGTCCCTGTCGATAACGCACTTAGGAGCGGCCTCGTAAGCCCGCTGCCTCTCCTGGGCAGCGAGTTGCTCCCGTGCAGGTGGCACGAGGTCCCAGTTACGCTCGCCTTCGATGAACCAATCTGGTAGGGATCCTAGCTCTTCTCTCCAAGTCTGAAGCATGAAACTGATCCAAGCAGCAGCTTCAGAGGCGGTTCCCAAGTTGTTAGGAATCACTTTGGCGCTCCACATATCGCCTGGGTCAATCACCAAATGGTTGCCCTTGTAGTGGCCAAGGCCACTCAACATAACCTTTTCTTCTCCCCACCACCACACCGCGCTAGCGTCCAGTTGGAGATTCTCAAATTTGTACCGGACGGTTTCGGTTACGGCATCGGCCACTCGCTCAAAGCCAAGCTCAATCAGTGAGTCAAGTGTTGGACATGTGCCACTCAATTTGTCACCCCCTTAGCGCCCTGGACTCCCTCGCCGACACCAGCTTTGGCAGCACCGCGGCCTGCTCAACGTCGGCTTTGGTAACGGTGGTCATGGCGGCCTCCTACTTTGCCCAATCCGGCAGGCCAGAAACTGCTAAAGCAATGCTCATTGCTAACGCCGTGACATGGAGCATAAGAAAGAGTATGGGCATCCATTTTTCAATATGTGTCGTAGGCCAGTAAGACTTGCCCTGTCCTGCTTGGGCCAACTGCCATTCGTATGCATACAGCGCAGCAGGCAAATGTGTCTCCAGTTCATGGATGATCTTGAACTTTATGGCGTTCAAGTCTCGAAAGGACTTGATAATGCTGAACCACAACGCAGAGAGTACAATGCCCGCAACAGCTATAGGAATAACAAAAATCACCTGCTCTGTGAACGCGGACTGGAAACCATACGCAGCCACTAGCGCAGCGTTGAGCGTGAGCAGATAGCGGTTGGATGCAATACGGCGCCCACTCGCGTTGTCAGCCGACTGCACGTAGAGCTTATACTGCTCTAGTAGGTCAGCCTTAAAGGACTCACCGTAATCATCTTCGCTCTGTCGAATCAAGGATTCGTGCGCCTTCTCGTCCATACCTATCTCGGATTCTCAATGAGTTCCTTCAAGGTTGGCCATGTCCAAGGGTGTATTTTCTTCCTCTTTGGCGCTGACTTTGGACGAGTACAGGTCTTTTCGCTTCGGCCCTTCAGCAGGAAGTACGGTCTTCCAGCCTGCTGCACCATCGTGACTTCCGCTTCTACACCCTTTGCTTGGTGGGTATGCTCCCCACAGATGACGATGGTGAGGTCCGCTCTTCGAATGCGGTCTCCGACCTCCTTTTTCCACGCCTCGTCTATCCTATACTTCACCGACCAGTCCGTGATACTGAAAGGTGACTCAGGATCCTTGGCCTGGGCCACCAATGCTCCTCGGAGTTCGTTATCGTTATCGAAGTCAAAGCTGATGAATACGCTCTTGGTAGTCATTAGTATCTCCTCCCAGCGCGGCATGCACAGCGTCTGTTTGGGTGATAGTCGTCACTGGACTCCCCGTGCAGACAGTTTGGCAATAAATTCTTCTGGCTTCATTATAGTAATTTGGAGTTGTTCTTTCAGTTGAGGCGCAGCCCTGAGGATGTCTTTGTCCCAAGTCAAAAAAACGTCGCGCCCGGAGAGGTAGTGACCGTGCAAATGATCCCAATCTCGCCAATCCGGTGCTGGCTGTCCTTGATGAGCGAGATTGTCTGCGACAGACTCGAAGACATCAATGGCAATGTCACTGCCAAGCATATCCCCGCTACCTAGTGCAGACCTATCTAGCCTAAAAGCCGACCCGGTCAGTTTGACCCCTATTTCATTCAACCTGCTGATTTGGTCCGCGAGAGGTGGGTGAGGAATGTCCTCATGAATGCGTCGTGTAATCGCCAAACTAATAAGTTCGTCTTCTGCTAGGTCAATCAACGCTTCTACAATGGCAACTCGCGTCCGCCGACGCCAGTATTCTTGCACCACATTTGTATCAAGGGTCACCGTTGTCGTCACACTACACTCCCAGCCAGACCGTTGATGTTCAACTACTCGCAACTTTCTTTGAACCAGCATTGGTAGTTTAACATCCCACAGCCGGCGCTCCAACACAACCTGGAAGTAGTCCACGAATTCAGTCTTTGGTCCGCCCAGACCAATCTCCGGGCAATGAGTCACCCGCCAACCGATGGGCTACAGCTAGGCCAGAGCGATATCCTCAACATTTCACTCCGTAATGGTGGTCGTAATGCAGCTTCCAAACAGATAGGTGCTCATCGAATGCTACATAGGTAAGAATCTCTTGACAAAGGACAGAATTTCCTGTTTTAGATCTTCAGGTACAAGTGCGGCGAACAAGATAACTACGGTAAGTATGACCAGCACCCAAGTCAGATACTTTATTCTACTCTGGACGCGCACATTTTCTGCCGCGCCTAAGACTGTGCCAAATTGGGTAAGATGATCGCGGATAGATCTCTCCGTCTGTTGAAGCCAATTTGAGCGCATTCCGATAGCGTCGTTCAGTTCTTTGCGCAGTATCTGCTCTTCACCCTGCCGATTATTCCAATATACGAAAGATTCGTCGAAGTGAGGAAAGGGTATTCGACTCTCACTACCCACGACTAACTCCGATGCAACAGCCGCGATATCAACTCCATTCGAGATGTGGCACTGCAAGGTCTCAAGTACATCGATAGTGTTTCGTCTCGCCGTCGGCCTTAACATTGCTGAATCACGAACTTCCCTAACGTGTTGCGTGTAACGTTCCAATAACGGCAAGATGCCCCACACACTGAGCAAGGAGGGAAACGTTGTGTCTACATAGGCCAGAATGTCTTGCATTTCTTGGCCGCCATAGTCACTGTTAGACCTATCTATGGACGCCTTCTCTCTAATAGCAACCACTGAATGGTTTGGCGGCATCCCTCGCATAGCACTCTGCGGCCTGAATTTTAGTGCAGGGATTCGTTTGCTTTGCCATACGTTGTAGTTGTGCCCCATATCTAGTAGGTTTAGGTATTCCGGCACATTGTGCTCGCTATCTGTCCGCGAAGGGAAGGGCTCAGTCCCACGCAAAGTAACAAACTCGCATGTTGGCATATCGCTTTCAGGAAGGCCGTCTGAGAACAAGCCGGGAATGTTATCCTTGAACCACGTAGCGGCGCTTCCCTTCAACCTCTTGCGAATGTTGCAAATGTGATGGGTCTTTTGGAACTCTGGCAAATGGATGCTCTCACTCCCGTCGGCGTCATGGGTCGTGTATGTATGCCTATCTGTTCGTAGAGCCATGTCGAATTCCTCGGAGAGGTCGTCTTCAAATACAAAGCCGACGACCACGCAGATAAGTGACGGTGTGATGGAATACATCCAAGCACTCGCATACTTGACACCGCTTGGCAATGAAACCTGATGTCTAGCCCCGAATGGGAACAGATTTGACCCCTTCGGAATCAGGTATCCCAGATTCATCCATCCCCCACCCCTGTGTTGGCGTGTCAATCCGCTTAGCCAAACTGCAGGATCTCTCGATCCCGAGCCTTGGTCACCGGGTCCCCACCCGAGGTTGCGGAAGCCATTGACTAAACTCCTCATATGGGAAGGCGTGTAGTATTCCACTGCCCAGACACAGCCTATATTGATGATCTCGTCTTCTGGAGGCGTAGTATCTGCGTTCCTCTGGGCATCGCGCTCCTTGGAGAACCGGGCCCTATCATCGTCGACTTGGCCTGATGGCCCCGAACGTGATTTCCTACATATGGTCTTTAATAGATTATCGAGAGCCTTGAAGTACATCTCCTACTCGCAATTCACCCGATACTAATTTGGACAAAAGGGATTCTCTTTTCCAATGGAGCAGGCGCTTACCCCGTTCGTTGGAAACGAGCTTGTCGTGTAGTTTAGTCGCAAGTCCATGAAAAGCCTTCATAATGAGTGCGTCAGGCATAGTCAGGGGTATCTGACGGAAATTGCCCTTGCTTATTTCCAAGAAAGTTGACCCATTAGCAAAGTTCACTATTTCTTCTAATGATGCCTTGCACCACTGGAGCAGGAAATGGTTGGAGATTCCCTTACGAGGCGGCATGGCAATGAAACCTTGATTGACAGCAACTGGTATTTCACTTAGTGCCAGATAGCCAATAGGCGCTCTTGAGGACATGAGAACCGTGCCAATGGGAAGAAGCCCTGAGCCAATCTGTTCTAGACCAGCATCGGTTATCTTCCGTTCGGTATCAAGCAAAACCGGAGAGGAAAGACCTGATAGGTCCTTGGGTGTCGCCCAGCAGTGCGTGCCTCCCTCCCAATAATCCTTCACTTTAGTGCTGGGCGTAGTGCCACCTACCACTTTCACCACCTCGCCCAGCGACTTCACCTCCCAGCCCTCCGGTATCTCCCCAAGCTCAGAAGGCACAAGGCGGTCCGGGAAAAGCGCTGCGATGTCCGGGGGCAGGCCGGTATTCCTGCCCTCCATCTTGGCCCGCACCGGGTCAAAATCCACAAACCAGGATTTGAACAGGGCCCGCGCCATCTGCTCCAGCGTCTGGTTCATCCGGCGGTTCATCTCTATCTTGTCGTCCAGTGTGCCAAGCACATGGGCAATGGCGCGTTGCTCCCGTAGGGGCGGGTAGGCTATAGCCACACTACCCAGGATCTGAGTATTTAGAGAAGGCATTGTTGCCCCAACTGCGATTGACCTGATGTGTTCCTGAAATGCCGGTAAGCCGAAGAAGTATGATAGGTAAGCTGGGTCAATCTTCTCAGGGTCTGGACGTACTCGTAAACAACGGCCCGAAAACAGCCAGCCCTCTTCTGCCTCACGGACCAAAGCACGCCTATCCACCGACCCTACTCGGCTGAACACAATGTCTCCCCGGCGAAGAGAATACTTGGAAAGTCTGTCTCGGTCGGAGTCGGAAACGTAGGGTATATTACTATTGATAATTCTATTCTCGTCCAAGTGCTCTACGGTGATAATTGGAGTTCCAACCGACACATAGTCTTTCTGATGGAGTTGGCTTCCGAAGGGCCCGGTTTGAATGCCACCGTCTTGGTCACAAAGATTAGACAGAGAATCTATCTGAAAGTCATGCCGAAACGCGCCGTAGTCGGTATTCTGCCACTCACTTGCCAAATCAGCATTTAGACTGGCTTCCTTCTGCACGGCCACGTATTTCTGCTGCCTGATTGCATTTCCGCCCAAAGGCAATGGTACCCTTTGCTCCTTCACAATCTGCTTGAAGGTATGGCTGACAGCATTTAGATCCACCACGTCAACAGTGTAGGGAAGCTCAGATTCCTCGAAGGCGGCCTCCAGACCGACCATGACCTTATGGTCCAGGTTGGCAGTGCCTTCCAGGGCCAAGTCTAGGTCTGAAGAGTCTTTCGTCGTCCAGTTGGCGCGGCTTCCGAACACCCAGACCTTGACATCCCTCGGCAAATGCTTGTACAGGATGTCCTGCACCATGGCAAGGTGGTCGTCCCGGATGTCAACTGGGCTAGTCGAGGAGTTCATTCTTTGCCTGCAACTCCTTCAGAAGATGACGGACCTCCTCCAGAAACTCCGGGATGCCTTGAAAAACTCTTTCCGCCCTCTCCTCGTTGTATGTGTGACTGGTAGTGCCGCGATTGGCGCGGTGCCTCATCCAGGCCTCCAGTTCAGAGCGCACCAATCCCTGTTGTCCCGCCCTTCTTATCAGATCCTGGAAGGAAAGTCCGTCAACCTCCTCAGGGTTTGCTGACACTTGCTCCAAGTACCGCTTGATCATCCCGACGCTGAGCTCGTACGTGAACTCGAACGCCTGGATTGCCCCCGCCCTCATCTGGTTTCGGATTTGCGGGAACTCGCGTACGATGTGCGAATCGAATTGTACCAGCCCATCCTCCAGCTGGGCCACGGCGTTTTCGAGCGGCGACAGATCTAGCCTCATCCCGCGCCTCCCAGGTCTCCAAATCCCAGCCTCCTCAAGTTTGCCTCTATCTCCGCGTCCAGCCTCTGCGCCTCCGCCTGCTGCTCGCGCCACTGGGCCGTCAGGCGAGCCATCTTCTCCTGGAAGGGTTCGCCGTCGTCCTCCTGGGGGGCGGTGCCCACGTATCGGCCGGGCGTCAGGACATGGCCGTGCCTGCGAATCTCCTCCAGCGATGCGCTCTTGCAGAAGCCGGGAACGTCGGCGTATTCGCCGCGACCCTCCTCTCCGCGCCAGGCGTGGTAGGCGTCTGCAACGCGGGCGATGTCCTCCGGCGCCAAGTCTCGATGCGTCCTGTCCGCCAAGTGCCCCAGGCTGCGGGCATCGACGAACAGGGTCTCTCCCCGCCGGTCCCTGTGCTCCCCGTTGCGACGGCCCCGGGACAGGAACCAGAGGCAGGCGGGTATCTGGGTGGACCGGAACAGTTGGCCCGGCAGAGCGACTATGCAGTCCACCAGGTCCGCCTCTATGATGTTCTTCCGTATGTCTCCCTCGCCGGACTGGTTGGACGACATGGAACCGTTGGCAAGGACGAAGCCCGCCGTGCCGCGAGGCGCCAGGTGGTGCAGGAAGTGCTGCACCCATGCGAAGTTGGCATTGCCCGCCGGCGGGACGCCGTACTCCCACCGCCTGTCGTCACGCAACCGCTCGCCGCCCCAGTCGGAGACGTTGAACGGTGGATTGGCCAGGATGTAGTCGGCCCGCAGGTCGGGATGGCGGTCGTTGTGAAAGCTGTCACCGTGCTCGATGCGGCCTTCAATCCCACGGATAGCCAGGTTCATCCGGGCCATGCGCCAGGTGGTGTAGTTGGACTCCTGGCCGAAGATGGAGATGTCACCCCTAGCTCTGCCGCCGTTGCCGTTGCCGCTGGCGTGGGCGCGAACGAACTCCGCCGACTGCACGAACATGCCCGACGAGCCGCAGCACGGGTCGTACACCCGGCCCTGGTAGGGCTCCAGCATCTCCACCAGGAGCCGCACGACGGAGCGCGGGGTGTAGAACTCGCCGCCCTTCCTGCCCTCCGCCAGGGCGAACTGCTCAAGGAAGTACTCGTAGACGCTGCCCAGCACGTCGGTGGCGCGGGCGTCTGCGCCTCCCACCTTGATGTTGCTCACGAGATCGACGACCTGCCCCAGGCGTGTCTTGTCCAGCGCGGGGCGGGCGTAGTCCTTGGGCAGCACGTCCCTTAGAGCCGGGTTGTCTCGCTCGATGGCGGTCATGGCGTCGTCCACGGCGCGGCCTATGGAGGGCTGGCGCGCCTGGGATCGCAGCACCGACCAGCGAGCCTCCGGCGGCACCCAGAAGATGCTCTGGGCGCGGTACTCGTCCGGGTCCTCGGGGTCAGCCCCTTGGTTGCGCTCCGCCTCCAGCCTGACGTGGGCCTCCTCGAAGGCGTCCGAGATGTACTTCAGGAATATGAGACCCAGGACAACGTGCTTGTACTCCGCGGCGTCCATGCTTCCCCGCAGGGCGTCGGCCATGCGCCAGAGCTCGGACCTGTAGTCCGCGGCTTCGCTGCCGTCTCCCTGAGAACTCGCTCGTCTTCTACGCGCCGTGGTCATGACATCCGCCTCTTGCGCACCATTTTAACATATGTTTTCTTTGTTCTGGAGCAACGGGAAGCGGGGTCTTTGTCAGGCCCGTTTGTCGGCGCTCCATACCACAAAATCGCCTTCTACACAATGGCTTATAAGCCATTACATTGAACCAATTTCCCCTTCACAATGGAGTTTTGAGCCACTGGCATTGGAGGACGAGATTTGGGAACGACGGGAACCAAAAGACAACCAAAGAGAAAAGGGATGCACCCCGAGTTGGTCCGCTACATCCGGGACTTCGTGTTGTACCACGTAAGGCGGCGCGGACGCCAGCGGACGGCGGAAGCATTTGGCATCTCCCGCCAGACCCTGTGGCGTTACCTGGAGTATGGCCACGATGGGAGCACTGTCCCCAGCGCCGTAATGAGAACCGTCGGCGGGAGCATCAAGGGGCTTGAGGAGGCCTGGCTGAGTCTCATCAGAGAGCGGCCTTTGCCTGAGTTGGATGTGTCAGAATTGCCCTTGTCCGACGACCTTGAGCACACTCTTCTCCTGGTATGTGCCACTCCCCTTGCATCTGCGGAGGAGCTGTCTCTCTTCGGGCGCATCCCCGCCTCTACCATGCGGGACCGCCTGGGGAGGCTCACCAAACGCGGACTAATTGACTCCATTTCCCACCGCCTGAGCGCCCTGGGACCTCGCCCGCAACGCCGCTACTTCCCGACGAAAGAAGGTATTGTTGCAGGGGGCGCTACCGACGAGAGCCAATTGCACTATCTGCAAACTTACCCCGTTTCCCGGCAGTGGTTCCGGCTGCTGTCCGAGCGGCTGGACGCCGTGGCCGTGCTGTATCACGTTGCCAGCCTGGTCGCAGAAGCCGACCCCCTAGCAAAGCCAATGAGAGTGGACCACTATCGCCAGGGTCCATGCGACGCGCTGCTTACTCTGTCCGACGGGCGTTCTATCGGACTTCTCCGCCAAGGACCTACGCTGCCGACCTCAAACCTCCGCTTTCTGCTGAGGAGCTTGTTTAGGCTGGACTACAAGGACAGGCCACAGGTCACGCTGGTCCTGACGCCGTCAGACCAGGCCACCCGCCGCGCAATACGCTCCCTGGGAGACCCTTCCAGGCACCACAGGATGTTCGTGGCAACCGAGGGGGAGGTCATTGCTGGGGACGTCGAGGCCTTGGTCTGGCAGCAGTGTGGTTCCGGCTTGGGCAACAGCCCGCCAGTCGGTATCTCTCCCGATGTCCCCCTGTCCATCGTCGTCGCTTGGACGCAGCGCCTTGCGGAAACCTATCCGGTACCCAGTGGCGATCCACCCAGGCCAGATCCCGACGCCCTTTACCGGTCCAGGCTCAGGGCATCCATGCCTGAGCCGTCCAGACAACTGGAGTCGTCCCTCTCAGTGCAGTTGGGCCGTGGTGAGAAGGACGTCCTTGACCTGCTGGCGGCCTGGCCCCTCTGCACCAGGGAGCAGCTGTCAGGGCTCATGGGAGGAGTCACCCGCCGGAGGGCAGACCAAGTCCTCAGCTCGCTGACCGGCCGTGGCCTCGTGAGAGCCGATGGTCGGCTTCACGTACTCACTGACGAGGGGCTGACTTTTCTGGCCCGCCGTGACCGTGCATCCGTGTCACTCACCCTGTCCCGATGGAGCGCTAGGACCGACGACCGACGCCACAAGCAGGGCAGGGGCAGGACTCCCGTCTACTACGGCACGTCGCTGAGGGTCATGGCCTCGCAGATGGAGCATCACGCCGGCATCACCGAATTCGCCTCTGCCCTGACCGCAGAGGTAGCCCGCAAGTCCGGCTACGAGCTGCTGGACCTCATGCCCACGTCCCGCTCCTCAGCCGGCTACTGGTACATGGGGGCCAACTACGTCGTCCATCCCGACGCATCCTTCCAGCTGGGATACGAAGGCCAGTGGCATCACTACCTCTTGGAGTACGAGCGTCGTGCCACTACGCCCAAGCGTGTTCCAGCCAAGCTGGAGTCATACCGCCGATACTTCCGTAGCGGATGGGCCAGCCGGGACCACGGCGGGACACTGCCCAGAGTGCTCTTCGTGTTCGAGACACCCTCTGGCGAGGAGACCTTCCTTCACGTCGCCTCCAGACTGGAACGTGTCCCCATCTCCAGCACCAACCTTGAGACACTCGCTCACACTGACGTGTTGGGTGACGCATGGCGTCTACCGCCTCTTAGTCCTCCCGGCAGGTGGGCACTACTATCCCTGGACAGAAATGCAACTTGCAAGTGAATCTGTCCTGCACACTTCCTATAGGGGGTGTCCCAGCATACCTGCTGAGACTGTTACCTACCTTGTCAGACCCCCCGCTACCGAAAATGGACAAATGTTGCAGTAGATTGCCCTCAGAGAGCCTATCGAGGAACCCGCGTCTGAAGCCGGATTTCCGGCCCCGGAGCGGCATACATCGCCTGACGTGTCATCCCTGACACGTATTGAGGTGAGTGATGCGTCACAAGAAGCAAGGGAGGTTGTGGATGAGACTGTTGACCAAAGCTGAGGCGTGCAGGGAGTTCGGGGTGTCGCTTTCCACCCTGGACCGTCGGATCGCCTCTGGACAATTGAAGACCAGGAACGAGCCGCACGGACAGAGGCACCGCGTGTACATCGTTATTGACGACCATACAGCGAGGAACACAAATGGTGACTCCTCGCTGGCCGCGGTTCGGGGACGTATACGCGGGCTGGAGGAGCAGCTCCGCTTGGAGCGACGAAGGGAGGCCGAACTACTCAGGGACCTAGAGGTGGGAAGGATCAACCCATCGGGAGAGGAGAGGAATCGCCCCTGGTGGAAATTCTGGGAGAAGGGTTAACAGGGGCATCTCACCACTTGCATCCCTGTTCTCCAATTCGGGATATGCCTACCTGCCGACACGCGACTTGCAGAGAAACGAGTTTCGCTGTGACCCCCGAATTCCAAGGACTGCCTCCGTGAAATCCATTCGGAAGGAACTTCGCGGATGTAATCACTTGCGGGGGATTACGCCCAACCGGCAGGAGGTTCAGACTGATCGGTGTCGCCGGGATTGCAGGGGGCAGCAATTTCAAGAGGTCTGCTTGGCAGAATATTAGAGATTGGGGATGCAACGACCACACGCCGGCCTCCAACTTACTAAGGAAGCTGAACCAGAGAATCGGGTTAGACACAACGAAAGGAAATGCATGAGAAGGGACAACAAGAATAATCAATCGGCTGCTCGTCTCAGGATCACATCAAGCCAGAGGACGCCTCAGGACCGGGTGTCACCAGTGTACTCTCCAGAGGATTATGAGACGCTTCAGAGAGGGCTGCGAATCCTGGCCAGGATCATTGCCCGGCATCTTCAGAGGCAGAATATTCCTTCCGCGGCCGTACCAGAACCGACTGCTGGAGATGAAGTTGAGGACTGACCGAGGCAGGGAGCCGGCAGTTCGGCTTTAACCCACTCTCTTGTCATCTACACACAGCGCCCTAGCACCATCTTCACATTGGTATCTAGGAACATGTGTACCATATCGAAGGGTTTGACCTTAGGCTGATCTAACGACTAAATCCCCTCAGCCAGTACGGTTCTAGATAGTGTCTCAGGGTGCGCAAACGATAGTGTTCGCGGAGGCCAATGACGCCCCGACTACAAACGAGGCCAGGCCAAGAACCGGCGTCCAGGGCAATATGGAGTACAAGAATTCCCTCAATGCATCGGTTACTACTTCCATCACGGACTTCTCTCTTAAAGGTCAGTACGAGCCAACTGGGGTATAATGGAGAACCCCATATTTTTGGTCAGATTCAAGTCTGTGAACTGAGCCAACAGCCTCTTGCAGACTAGGTAGCCGCGGCAATACGATGGCAGGAGTACCTGTAGGAGGGAAACATGAACGAGCAAACACAAACTCAAACACCCGCAGCCCTTTACGCCAGGGTATCTAGCGACAGGCAGGACGTTGACCTGTCAGTGGCAGCACAGATGAGGGCACTGAGAGCCTACGCCGAGGCCAACGGCTACACCATCGTCAGAGAGTACATTGACGAAGCTGAAAGCGGGCGCATAGCCGATAGGCCCCAGTTCAGCCGGATGATTGACGAGGGCAGCAAACCCAATTCTCCGTTCCAAGAGATCCTCGTATGGAAGTTCTCCCGTTTCACCAGGAAGAGAGAGCACGCGGTCGCCTTCAAGTCCATGCTTAGGAGAAGAGGCATCAAGGTCGTCTCCATAACGGAGCATGCCGACGACACTCCAACAGGTAAGCTCATGGAGGCAATCATCGAGAGCGTGGACGAGTTCTACAGCGAGAACTTGATACCGATGGTTCAATCGGAACAAACTCTTCCGTTGGTACAGACAGCGTGATCTCCACGTTGTTGTCGCCGTCGATGGTCACCCCGTCGAGGAGAAGCTCCAACACCTCGCGGCGTCGCTCGTCGGTCAGGTCGTCCAGCCTATCGCCCATCCTCTCGGCCCACTCCACGATGTTCTCCATCAGGATGCGCTTCTCGGTCAGCGCCGTCTGCTGAGAGCGGTACTCGTCCAGCCTCACCCGCAGCGTTTCCAATCGCTCCGTGATGAACCTGCGCTGACGGTCCAACTGCCCTTCGGTGATCTTCCCCGACACGTACAGCCTGATGGCCCGGTCCTCCTCCATCTGGACGCTCTGAAGGTCGCGCTCCGCTCCGGCAATCTCCTCGGCGAGGCCGCCGCCGTCTTCCTGGTCGCTCATGGCCTCGATGCCGGCAACGATGAGGCCGGGGTTCTCCAGCGTATTCTTGACCTCGTCCCAGATGAGGCTCTCCAGCCTCTCAGCCCGTATCATGGGCTTTGGACGGCACTGGAGACGCATCTGCTGGTAGCCGTAGCACCTGTAGTACCGGCGGGGAGGGTCCATCTCGTACTTGTAGAGCTTGCCGTTGCGCTTGACCTCCTTCTTGGTGTTCGCCGAGCCACCCATGAGGAACCCGCACTCCGAGCACCTCATCATGTGCTGCAACAGGTAGAACACCTTGGTGTTGCGCTTGGCTCTGGTAAAGCGACTCCTGCGGAGAATCCTGGCCTTTTCCCAGGTCTCCTCATCCACCAGAGGGGGAAACGGAACCCCGATCCACTCGTCCTCCGGCTGCTCGTGGACCTGGATTCCCTCCTCGGTGGAGACGTAGCGGGCCTTGCCGTACCACCACGTGCCCTTGTAGGTCTCGTTGCTCAGGATGCGCCAGACCGTGCCGTCGTACCACCGCTTGCCTTCCTTCGCCAACGGCACGCCGTCGGCGTTCAGCTGCCGGGTGATGGCGGGCGCTCCCTTGCCCTCGCGGACATACATTCTGTAGACCCGGCGCACGATTTCAGCCTCGGACTCGACAACCTCCGGCCTGCCGTCTTCGTTGACGCGATAGCCGTAGGGGACGTTACCGATTGGTATGCGGCCCTGCTTTGCGTTGCCGCGCTTGCCCATCGACGCGCGCTCCCTGAAGTTGTCCAGCTCGATCTTGCCGACTGCCGCCATGAGGCCGAATGTCTTCATGTCGATGGCGTCCATGACGGCTTCGAGGTTGATGCGGTGCGCCTCGATGACCTCCATTAGGGCGGCTGCGGGATACATGCCCCGGCTGAGGCGGTCGGACTTCCAGCAGACGATGGTGTCGAAATGCCCCTGCCTGGCGTCGGCCAGCATCCGC
Source organism: Dehalococcoidia bacterium (assembly GCA_034422115.1). GTDB lineage: Bacteria > Chloroflexota > Dehalococcoidia > Lucifugimonadales > UBA2985 > DAOUJW01. The sequence continues at coordinate 82,718 of DAOUJW010000010.1, forward strand.
TGGAACTCGGGGCGCTTCTTGGACCATCCCCTGCCCACCTCCTGGTAGCGTGCGGTGATGGTCAGCCCCCTGCGCTCGCAGTGAGCCTCCATGTCAGATATCTGCTCGGAGATAGAGGTCTTATCCTCGGTGTCCTGGCTCTTGTCCGACACTCGGGCGTAGATGGCCGCCCGCTTCGATTCCATCCTTCTATAGGCGCTTCTCGCCATATCTGCCTCCTCTCGTATTCCCTCAAATGAAGAAGACCCGCCTCCTGTCGGGAGCGGGTCTGCGAGTAGTACAATCATCTCGCATCACCTGTTCACGCAGGTGGCGCCACGGCCCGGGGTGTTTGCAGCATCGCCGGGCCAACTTCTGCCCCCATGATACCGCGATTGAAGCTGGTCCGTCAAAGAACCTCGGCCGTCCAGTGCACTTCTGATATGCCGCCTCTCACCAGTTGGCTTTACAATGTAACTGTCTTAGATAAGTCACTTCTGAGCGGAAGGAATACTAAGCATGAATGAGCAAACCGAGGGTGCGGACCATGGATACACCAGCGAGTCCCTCAAGATGTTGGAGAGCGAAGAGGGACAGCTCAATGCAGTGTTCGCGTGCTTTGGGTCTGCTGTTCAACATGCTCAGCTATTCGAGCAAGGGCTAACCAGATTCTTGGTCATGTACAACAGGATTGCCTCGGACTCGGTGAGCGTCGATGACATCGGACAGAAGCTGACGATGGGACAACTTCTCAAGAGAGTCGGACAACACGTTACGATCAAAGACAACTCAGTTGAGGAAGGTTTCTCGGCTGCTGTGGCGGAGAGGAACTTTCTGATTCACCGCTTCTTCTTGGAGCGGGATTCTCAGCTCGAATCAACCGAAGGACGTTTAGGATTGCTATCCGAGTTGGTAGGAATCGAGAAACGTCTTGACCGTTGCCGCGTTATGATCAACGCAATGCGGATTGCAATGTGCAGATCCCTTGGCATTGAGGACGACTGGTCTCACGAATATTCCTAGCTAACTGGCCATGCCGCCGCCCGTAGTAGCCGTGCTCTAGAGATTTCCGTTCAATGCGTCTCGGATCGCCTTCAACAAGGCTGTGTCGTCCTCATAGTCGATAAAGGCCTCAATAGCCTTACCATTCTCCCGTCGCTCTATGTGATAAGGGGCATTATGCTCGGTGCCGCCCTTGATGGTTTGGGCGACGTAGACGACCTTGTTCCTGTCGCTTGGATCGCCTAGCAGATTGAGACGTGCCCCGTGTCGTTCTGTCATGTTCTTCACCTCATCTTGGGTTTCAATAGCCCGTAGGCAAAGCCGTCATATTGTTGGCCGCGCTCAATCGTTGGGCTTTTTAGCTGACAGCGTGGCGTTTGTTCTCAGCGCCTCCGATGTCGTCGAGCCTCGCAGCTCCACCGCCTGTCTGGTCCGGTCGAGTTCTGATGCAAGAAGCTCCTCATCGGGCAAGGTGATTCTATACTCTCCGGCCATCACGTTGTTGGGTAGGCCGTCCAGGGCGTACCGCGCCAACACCTCGTCCCTCTCGGAGCAGAGGATGAGTCCGACGGGCGGGTTCTCGCCTTCGCGCACCCAGTGCTCCCGAGCGTAGTTCAGGTAGACGTGCATCTGCCCGGCGTCGGCGTGGGTGAACGCCCCGATCTTCAGGTCGATGACCACGAGACATCGCAGGCCCCGGTGATAGAACAGCAGGTCAACCCTGTACCACCTGTTGCCGATGCGGAGACGTTTCTGCCTGCCCATGAAGCAGAAGTCGTCCCCCAGCTCCATGAGGAAGGTCTCCAGGTGGCGTATCAGCGCCTCTTCGAGGTCGCTCTCCGAGTACTCGTCCCTGAGGTCTAGGAACTCTAGGACGAAGGGGTCCTTGAACTGCTCCTGGGGCACTGCGAGGTCTTGGCGACGCTGCTCCTGTCCGCTGATCAGCATGGCGGCCTTGTTCTTCGAGAGGGCTGTGCGCTCGTAGAACTGGGAGCCTATCTGCCGGTCGAGTTGGCGGACCGACCATCCTCCCCTCAGCGCCTCCGTCTCGTAGAACTCGCGGGCGCTCTCATCCTTGACCGAAAGCAGCCGCACGTAGGCCGACCAAGGCAGTGGAAAGGCAGTCAGAAGGTCGTCGAAGTCCACCTCGGCGGTGGGGGTCTCGAATCTTGCAGACGGCGTCTGGAGAATCTGCCGTCGAGGGAGCGTAGCCAATTTTGCAGACGGCGTCTGGAGAATTCGGTCGGTCGGATGGGCCAGGTAGAACAGGCGCATGTTGTAGATGTTCCGAAGTGAGAAGCCCCGACCGAACTGCACGGTCAGGTCCTCAGCCAACCTCTCGATGAGCGCCGCTCCGTACTCGGCCCGCTCCTCTCCCGACTGCTCGAACTCGATGATGCGCCGGCCGATGAGCCAGTAGGCGGTCGTCATGGCGGCGTTCACCGAGCGGGCGGCCGACTCCCTGGCCGCGTCGATGATCTTCGACACATCTCCGAAAACGGCCTGGTACGGGACGTCCTGGCTGAGAGCTGCGGGCCTCAACAACAGTTGATTTCGGTCTCCGGACGACTCGGACCGCATCAGGCTTCCGTCTCCTGGTGGCCGTCCACGGGCTGGTCGTCCGGGGGCGGGTCCTTCTCGGACTCCTCCTGACCGTCACCGGCTGAGGACCCGAGCAGCAGGGTGAAGAGACGACGCAGCCTATCCTCGGCGTCGGGTGCGGGCTTGGAGATGACCCTGACGACGCCGAACTCGGAGGCCTCCCCTTCGGGCCTCACCCGTCCGTTCTGTGTCTTCGTATCTTCCATATCGTCTAGTCGCCGCTGTCTTCTCCCGAAGACGGTCATGGTCGTTGCGGTCGCCCATCTCGTGGGCATCGGCACTGTCCAGGGTGACTCGGTGCAAGTGTGAGCGATTGAAATGCGACGGGAAACTACCGGGAAGGTGCATCATGCGTGATGCACCTCGCAGGTAGTATCCAGGCCCCTTCTTCTGTGCTCTCATTGGCGGAGTCCTCAGCCGGGTCCTCGGCGGCCCCGATGCAAGTGTGAACGGTCGGAAAGGGGATGGAAACTGCTTGAAAGGTGTAACAAATGTTGCACCTTTCAAGCGGTTGGAATGGTCCCTCCCCTGTGCTGTCATAAGGGGTGTGGGGGTCGGGGATGTGGGCCTAATGGCGGGCAACCTGATGCCCCGGAATGTCCGTCCCAACCTGACCTTCACCGCTCCACGCCGACCACCGGACACCGGCGGCGATTTCGCGGCGGCCGGGCCGTCCAGGACGAGGTCAAGCGATCCAAAACAAGCACTCTCAGGGGATAAGGCTGGCGCAGGCGGTGGCCCAGGTTGGCCCAACTGTTTGGCAGCAAATACCAGTGAAGGGGCTGTACAGGGAAAAGCGACTTGGGGGAGATATGGACAATCTGGGCCAATCTAGCTAGGAAAACAGGTGAATTTCGGGGGGTTCAGGCCCATTCCAGTGAACACTTTCTTGAAAGGGCGGGTTCTGGTGAAAAGAAGGCCCACGTTGCAGGACTGGGCCACCCTACAGGACCCCCTACAGGAGGGTAGAGATGAGTAGCAAGACGGCAGGGAGGAACGGCGGTCGGCAGACCGGGGCGCGGGCAGATGACCCCGACTTGAAGTGGGCTGTGGAGTGGCTGGTCAAGCGGAGAGGGCAGCGTCGAGCGGCGAGTCTGCTGGGAGTGGACCGCAAGACTGTGGCCCTGGCCCTGCGACGGGAACGGCTGACGCCCACGATGACCTACGCAGTCCAGACCCTCATGGCCGGGGTGGACGACCCCGAGGCTCGGGAAGCCATGCCTTTGGACCGGATGGAGTCCCAGGTCGGGTCTCTGATGGAGTCGATGGCCGAAGTGGAAGACCTGGTCGAAGGGCTCACCCTGCGAGTGGAGGCGTTGGAAGAGGCGCAGTCGATGTCACAGCCCGGAGCCGAGACTCCCGGCGATGGTGAATCGGGAAGCGGGGGACGGCGCCAGGTGGGGTAGCCGGACAGGCTGCCGTGGCGGAAAGCCCCCCTACCGGACGTGACAGGTATGGCCGGCACGGAGGAGTCACCCTTGAGTTCAGAGAGTCGGGCTTGTTGGCAGGCCACAGAGAAGAGAGGAGCAACCGGATGAGACAAGAAGGACCAGTCGTCGAAGACAGGGAGGTCGTGGACATGCGTCTCCTGGCGTTCCTGCGGGAGCTGGCGCGAGACCACGGACGAAAGAAGGCGACGGCCATGCTGGGGGTGGACCGCAGCACACTGGACGCCGGTTTGGACGAGGGCGTGCTGTCGAGGCGCATGAGGAGAGCGCTGGATAGGGCTCTCCAGTCGGGCCTGGGCTCCGCCGCGGAAGAGCAGCGGGAACGCAACGACAAGCTGGAGGAGCGGTTGACGGACATGGAGGGTGCGGTGGAAGGCTTGGCCAGGGAGGTGCGCAGGCGTCTTGCCGGCATCGAGGGTGCGGTCGCGGCCCTGCGCCGTGACGATGGCTTCGGCGTCGGTCCTGGGCGGGTGAAGGTGGACGGCTCGGAAGTCGGTGAGACGGCGCAGGGCGTAAAGCCTCCCTCGAAGCCCAGGGTGCGGAGGGAGTACCCCGACCTCGTGACGTTGGAGCCTGCCGACGACGACGAGGAGGTCTTCGGTGACGCCTGGCCGCTGATCGCCCAGTGGCGGGAGATAGAGAACACTCACCCCCACAATGGCAAGGGCTTCAAGTGGCTGACGATGCAGAAGCGTCTGTTGGCGGTGGAGTTGACGCTGCTCGAAGAGCACGGGATGACGCTTCCCCCGGAGAAGCAGCCGCTGCGGGGCCTCGACCGGAGCGGGCAGATCACCTGGCGCAGGACCGCGCTCTCCGACACGCGAAAGGCTTGGTTCTGGCGCTGGCGTGTGAGGCAGGTCCTGAGGTTCCTCACGTTCAGACGGTGTTGGCGGGACCTGCCTTCCGACGCTGGATCAATCCCTCTACGAAATCGAAGGAGGATCGGCTGACATGAAAACGACAGAACACGGCATCGTGGACAGCAGATACGTGGAGAACTTCTATCACATGCGGCTCATGGCGTTGCTGCAAGAGCTGGTGCGGAAGAAGGGCTACAAGGGCGCGGCAGAGGTGCTGGAGATCGACCCCAAGA
>DAOUJW010000011.1:0-14994 GCA_034422115.1 Dehalococcoidia bacterium
CCCCCCCCCCCCCCCCCCCCCCCCGAATATTCTTACTGGCCGTTGCGCTGGTCGCGCTGGCGGCCGTCTCCGGGGCTGAAGGCGTCCAGGCGCAGCAACCACCCTCCGACCTCGCCGTTGATGTAGAAGTTTTTGATAACGACTGGGTATTTACCGCCTCCAATCGCGGGGCTGCGGAAGCATTTGGCGTCGTGGTGGACATTGAGTTCATCGGTGATCATGAGCCGATAAGCGCTTTTAGAAGAGACCCCCCCCCAAGGACGGCGTCTGGCGAATCGGAAGATTGGCGGCCGGTGAGTCGGCCACTTTGACTTTGCAGTCTAGCCCCACTTCAGGAGCTGACCTGCCTGCCAACCTTCCTGCGCGTGCGACTATCAGGAGCACAGTCCGGGGCTGGCGCGATGTTGTCCCGCACAACAACGAAGCCAAAGCATGGGGACACTTTGACAGAACCGGCCGACTCCACGAGACCAACGTAGAACTGAAAGGATATGTCAGTACACTGGACAACCCCTATCCCGGGCCTCGGGAGACTGCCAATATCGAGTTCTACCTGATTAACGAACGCACGAGCGGTGATGTTGCGGGCAGGCCCGGAACCCGAAGAAGCAGTGTCTTTGGGGTCCGGGTGCGGTTCGAGCCGGCCCCAGGGCTGCGGCTGGCGGCATCAATCCCGCCGTCCGGGACGAGGGTCACCGCGCAAGGAAACGCGTTGCTTTGGGACGTGGGAGACCTGTTGGGAAGCAGTTATTCAGGCGAGAGGTCCCAAAGAATAACGCTCGCGGTCACCCCAACATCGCCTGGCGACGAGCAGTGCGTGGTCATTGAATGGACCTCGGATGCGCCCCAGACCCTCCACGCGCAGCGGTTCTGCCTGGGCGATCAGCCGCGCCTGTTCCGCGATGGGCAGGTTGGCACTTTCACCGCGTATCCCTGTGTCAGCACGGCCGTGTACCCATGCCCCACCGGGGACACAGTGGAGGTCGCTGCAGTCCATCAACTGCTCCATAAAGGCCGTAGCCGGGGTAGCGGGCAGACTTATCGTTCCACCCCGGACAACCCCACCGTTGTAATCCAGGTCAGCGACCCATTGGGGCGCAGAACAGACGCGCACTCCGCCAGCGTCACCAGCGGCGGCGCGCCCTCGTGGCACACGGCGAGGGACGATGATCACAACCCCATCAAGGTGGAGGGTGTCCAAATCGGCTTCTTTCTCGCACCGTTCGGCGAAGGTCAGATTGCAGTTTGGGATAATATTACAGAAGCCGTATCTGTTAAGGGACTGAATGAGAACCCTGCGCCTGGGCGTATGAAGATTCGCCTTCCCAGAACTGGGAGCGTGTACTTCGATCCCAACCCCTCGGATGAAAATTCTCCGTTCGATCTCGTCGATGTCTTCCCCGATTATCTTGATAGTCTTGCGTTTGCCGAGTTCAGCACGTTGGGCGCCTACGTTGTTGACTACACTGTGGCGGCGCTGCACGACGGCGGGACCACCGCAACAACCGACGACGTTACCTACACCGGCACAGGCCGCGCGATCTTCCACGTTGGGCCCATATCTGAGCTGGAGGCGCGGGACGCCGGGGCCAGCCCGGGCCTTGGTCCAGACCAGCGGGCCTACACCATAATGGCGGTTAACAACGGGCCGGACGTCGCCCCGGCCGCCAGGATGACGCTGACCGGTGTGCCGGAGGATGCGGAGGCCATCGCCAGCGAGGGGAGCTACACCCGGGGGACCTGCGAGGGCGGCCTCTGCCAGGGCGTCTGGGACATAGGCGAGCTGATCGCCAGCGAGGCCTACCGCGCCTCCGGCCATGCAGGAGAAGGCCCAACGCTGACCCTCGTCACCGCCTCCGGAGGCGGCCGGATAACCGCAACCATCGGGAACGCCCGGGACTACTGCGTCCGCATCAAGACGGGCGACTTCAATAACCTCAACGATCAGGAATGCCGGGGGTCTCTCCCGTCCGGCTACACGGAGCACACCACCAAGTACTATGACCACCGGCCCGGCAACAACTCCGCACAGATCGCGGCGCACGCCGGGACGGGGAGCTACCCCGGCGCGCCCACCGGGCTGACCGGGGTGGGCACGTCCGTGGGCCACTTTGTGCACTGGCAGCCGGTGGAGACGGTGAACGGTTTTCAGGTGACCCACTACGAGGTGCAGCGTTTGGACCGGGCCTGGAGGCACGCGGCGGACGTGACCGGGACCGTCTACCTGGACAAGGACGGGCGGACCGGCTTCTACCGGTACCGGGTGCGGGCGGTGAACAACTGGGGAGTCCCAGGGCCGTGGTCCAAGGTGATCCCGGAGGAAAAATCCGTGGGCACAGACCCCAAACGGGACTCGCCACCGCCAAAGCCGGACCCCACAACCGGCCTGACCGCCACGCCCGGGGACGGCTACGTTGACCTGGAGTGGCGCGCCGGCCGGTCCGACGGGGAGGTTGTCTGGCAGCTCTGGCGCAATGACGACCCGACCTGGCGGGACATCTTCCCCAGGTCCGTGGGGTCCTCCAACCGGGGCTACACGGTAACTGAGCTGGAGAACGGCGTCACGTACATCTTCTCGATACGGATGACGCACACGGCGGCAGACGGCGGCTTTGTGGCCGGGACTCCCTCCGGCCTGGCGCGGGCCACGCCCACGGCGACGCTGGGACAGCAGTCCCCACCGCCTCCCGGCCAGGCGCCGCCGCCCTCCGGGCCGAACAACCCGCCGGAGTTCGACCGGGACTCCGTATGGTACCCGGAGACGCCCTGGTGCGCGAACGCCGGCGCCCGCCGCGGCACGGAGGTGGCGCGGTTCAGCGCCACCGACCCGGATGGAGACTCGCTTCAGTACTTCCAAAGGACGGGTTTTGAGGAGATAGCGGACACCTACTTCACGGTGACTACGGTCACCAGCGGAAACGTGGATTATGGCGTGGTGCGGGTGTCCCGGACTCTCCCCGCGGACCTCAGTCCCGACGATGGCTTCATTATCATAGACCTTGAGGTGATCGACGGCCGGGGCGGCCTGGACCAGATTGGCCTGTCGCTCCAGTACGACTCTACAGGCGGCAGCTGCCGGTAGACAAGCGCCTCCTGCCCGCTCCCGCCAACCATTCCTGCGCAGGCAGGAATCCAGGGGCGGGGTGTGAGCGGGAACTGTGAGATCATCCCGTAGGGGCGGTTCGCGAACCGCCCCTACAACGCGTCAACCAGTCATGCGCAGCGCCGACCATTCCTGCGGAGGCCGCCCCGTACTCCGATACGGGGGTGAGCGGTAAACACCCTCTCCGTCATTCTGAGCCGAAGGCGAAGAATCCAAGGTCTTTGCCTACGGACATCGCAGACTTGCAGACAGAGACCTTGGATTCCTCACTCCGCGGGGCTCCGTTCAGAATGACAGCGCCGCGCCCCCGCCATACCCTTGTTGACAATATAGAACATATCTTCTATTCTTCTCCCCCAGCCATCCTTCGGTAAGGAGAACGCCGATGGTTACAGGAGGAGTTGTTGATAGAGCTATCGCTGAGCCTGGCGGCCGTCCCCGGGGCGCTCACTGTCGTGTCCGGGGGCTTCAACGCCGCATTCTTCGCCAACTACTCCGCAACGCAGGCCCGCAGGCGGGTGGGCGCGCTGGTGCTGTCCCTGGTCAACCTGAGCTTCATGCTCCAGGGTCTGTACTGGGCGGCGATGCCCCTCCGGTCGGGGTACCGCCAGCCCCCGGAGAACGGCAACGCCCTGGTCGTGGAGCTGATAACCCTGGCTGCGTCGCTGGCGATAACGACGCTGATACTCAGGCACAGGGCCGGCGGCGGGCGCAACGGCTGATTTGGGAAACCTCTGAGTAAGTTGAGGTCTCTTGCAGAAATGCTCCCCAATCCGCTCGGTTAGACCCTTCGACAAGCTCAGGGCGAGCGGGTTGAGGAGCGCCGATGGACTTATTCAGGACATCCTCAGGAGGACGCATGAAAACAATGGAGTTGGCAATCGAGAGGCAGGACTGGAGGGTGGTGGCCGTATGCCTCCTGCGGGGGCTGGTGCAGGCGTCGTCGGCGTTGCAGCCGGAGACCCTGCGAGACCTGCTGGAGGCCCTGGAGGGAGAGAATGGCGCCCCGCAGAGGTAGCAGGCCACCGGAGAGACCCCAGGACTTCTACGAAGAGGCACTGTCCAAGGCGGAGCGCGTCCGGCTCTCCCGCGCCAAGCAGATACAGGGCCTGGACGAGGAGATCGCGCTGCTCCGACTGCGCCTGAGCCGCCTGACGGAGGAGCAGCCGGAGAACCTGGAGCTTCTGATAAAGGGAATCGGGATGCTGGTGCGGGCGGTGTCGGCCAAGTACAAGCTGTCCCACAAGGCGGAGGAGGACCTGTACCAGAGCCTGCTGGGTGTGCTCCAAGGCGTGGGCAGCGTCCTGCTGCCGGAGGCGGACGATGGAGAGTGACCCGCTGAAGGACGCCCTTCGGAAGCTGCGGCGGCCGCGGCCGCCGGAGGTCGACGTGTCGCCCGCGTCCACGTTCGACGCGCTCCTGGATCAGAGGCTCGGCCACCTTGAGCGCCAGGTGGATGAGCTGAAGGCGCGGATAAACGGGCTGGTGTTCCTGGTCATAGGCGCGGTCGTGGCGCAGGTGGTGCTGAGCATCTGGGGAAACGAGGTGAGACTGTGAGCAATCTTGTTGGACTGAGGCCGTACCAAGCGGAGATAGGCAGGACAATCCTGGACAGCGTGCTCCACGGCAGGGGGCGCACCTTCACCGTGGAGATAGCGCGCCAGGGCGGGAAGAACGAGCTTTCGGCGCAGATGGAGATGCTGCTCATGGTGCTCTTCTCCGTAAAGGGCGGGAACCTGGTCAAGGCCGCGCCCACCTTCGATCCGCAGGTTCGGATCAGCATATCGCGGCTCAAGGAGCGTCTGCGGGACGCCGGGCTTGGCGGGCTGTGGCAGACGGAGGCCGGAAGCGCCATTCGCCTGGGTCGGACCCGGCAGATGTTCCTCAGCGCGGAGCCTTCCAGCAACGTGGTTGGGGCAACGGCGCACATCCTCCTAGAGATGGACGAGGCGCAGGACGTGGACCGGGAGAAGTTCCACAAGGAGTTCAGGCCAATGGGCGCGTCCACCAACGTCACCATCGTGCTGTACGGCACCCCCTGGATGGGCGACTCGCTGCTGGAGGAGACCAAGCAGGCCAACCTGGAGGCGGAGCGGGCCGACGGCGTGAGGCGGCACTTCCGGCTGGACTGGCAGGAGGTGGCGAGGTACAACCCCCAGTACCAGGCGTACGTGGAGGGCGAGCGGCAGCGCCTGGGCGAGAGCCATCCGCTGTTCCGCACCCAGTACCTCCTGGAACCGCTGAACGGGAGCGGCGGGTTGTTCTCCCGGGAGCAGCTTGCGCAGATGCAGGGCCGGCACAGCCGGCTGTCCCGCCGGGAGCAGGGCCAGGTGTACGTGGCGGGGATAGACGTGGCCGGGGAGGCGTCGGAGGCGGAGGGCCGCGGGGCCGGGCGTGACTCCACGGTGGTCACCATCGGCGAGCTTGACTTCTCCCAGTGCGACGACCTCTCGCCGGAGCCGGTGGTCAGGATTGTTGAGCACTACAGGTGGACGGGGGAGAGCCACGCGGCCCTCTTCCCAAGGCTGGTGGACGCGCTGCGTGACGCGTGGGGCTGCCGCCGGGTGGTGGTGGACGCCACGGGCCTGGGGCAGGGGGTCGCCAGCTTCCTGGAGAAGGCCCTGGGCAAGGGTGTGGCGCACCCCTTTGTGTTCACGGCCCAGAGCAAGTCGCGGCTGGCCTTCGACCTGCTGGCGGCCGTGAACGCGGGGCGACTGAAGATGTACGCCGCCGACGGTTCATCGGAGTCGCAGGAGTTCCACGCGCAGATGGAGAGGGCGCGCGGCCACTTCAGAGCCAACCAGACCATGAACTTCTACGTCGACCCGTCCCAGGGCCACGACGACTACCTGGCGAGCCTGTCGCTGCTGGTGAAGGCGGCGGAGTACAGGCCCCGCCTGGCGCGAGGACGCACGGATACGTGAGTTGATGAGCAAATTACGCAGAGGTGAGAGTACGTGAGTCCAAGAAAGAGCGTGTCCAGTATTGACTCCCTGCCGGAGCAGTTCCCCTACCGGGACAACGGCTGCGAGGTGTCCCCCTCCTGCCTTGAGTGCCCCCTTCCGGCGTGCAAGTACGACGACCCCGCGGCCTACCACCGCCAGATAAGGGAGAGCCGCGACCGGGAGATAGTGGACGCCAAGAGCGTCCAGGGCAAGAGCGTGCCACAGATAGCAGACCACTTTGGCCTGAGCCAGCGCACCATTCACCGCGTCCTGGAGCGGGCCAGGGCCAACTTCCTTTAGGAGCAACTATGCAAGACGCATCTCTGCACCAGAACATAGCCCGGATGGACGCCGACAGGCTGAGGGCCTACCGGGAGAACCTGGCCTTCTACAACGGGTCGCAGTGGGCGGGCGCGCCCCATCGCCGGGAGCGGCGGCTCACCTTCAACTACGCCCGCGCCTTCGTGGACAAGATAACCTCCTACGTGATGACAGGGATGTCCTTCGTCATCGACCCCTGGGATTCCTCAACCGAGGCCAGGGAGCGGGCCGACAGGGCCGAAGACGCCCTCCGCCAGGCGTACGACGCCAACCACCTTGAGCAGCTGGACTTCGATACGGAGCTGGACGCCGCCATCCTGGGCGACGGCTGCTACAAGGTGACGTGGGACGCGGAGGAGCGACGGGTGAGGGTGACCGCGCCGGACGTGCAGGGCCTCTACGCCTGGTGGGTGGCCGACGACGTTGGGCGCGTCTGGCGGGTGGCCAGCCGCTACACGCTGTCATCGGAGGAGGCGCAGATGCTCTACGGCGTCGGGGGCGCGCGGACTGGCAGCGGGGAGCAGCGGGTGACGGTGGTTGAGGAGTGGACCGCCGGAGACCTGCGGCTGTGGGTCGGCGACGCCCTGGTACAGGAGAAGCCCAACCCCTACGGCTTCATCCCCTTCATCATCTTCCCCAATCTCAGGGAGCCAAAGAAGTTCTGGGGCCTCTCGGACGTCCCGCCCCTGGTGGAGCCGTCACGGGAGCTGAACCGCGCCATCTCCCAGCTTTCCATGATCCTGGAGCTTTCCGGCAACCCCATTGCGGTGCTGGAGGGCGTGGAGCGCGCGGAGGACATCGCCGTGCAGCCCGGCGCGGTGTGGGAGCTGCCGGAGCAGGCCAGGGCTTACCTCCTTGACCTGCTCCAGGGTGGGGGCATCAAGCTCCACGTGGACTTCATCGACCTGATATACCGCTCCCTGCACGACATCTCGGAGGCGCCCCGTATCAGCTTTGGCGACAACCCACGCAGCCTGTCGGGCGTGGCCCTGGAGATGGAGCTAAGCCCCCTGCTACAGCGCGTGCGGCGCAAGCGGCTCATTCGCACGGCGGTGTACAAGGCCCGCAACGAGATGATACTGCGCCTGCTGGAAAAGCGGACTGGGGTCGGCTACCTGCCGGTGAAGCAGCGCATTCTCTGGGGGCCGCTGCTGCCCCAGGACCGGAGCCGTCTGGTGAGGGAGCAGCAGACGCTGGTGGAGACGGGCATCCAGAGCCGTCGGCGGGCAATGGAGAACCTTGGCATAGAGGACCCGGAGGCGGAATGGGAGAGGATAAGGGGGGAGGGGACAGAGCGGCCTGTGTAAATCGTCCCCTAATGATGTGGTACACTCTTCCCAAGGTGAAGTTATGGGCGCAGAAACGGGCAAAGACCTAATCGCCAAAATGGTGCAGGACAAGAAATTCTTAGAGGGCGTGGAGCGCGGCCTTCGGGATATAGACGAAGGACGCTACTCCACCCTTGAAGAAGTAAAGAGACGGCTCCGCGAACTTGGATGCCATACTGCCTGAACTTAAGGGTTCATATACAGTATCGCCCGACCAACTCTAGGTCACCCTAGCCCTACCGCCTCCTGCATCACCTTCTTCGCCAATTGCATCAACACGTCAATCGAAACGGATGCTACCTTGTGCACGTTCAAGTGCTCTTGCACTTCCCTAAATACGGTTTCATTGCGCAGGGTGTCTACGTACTCGTGGCCATATGGCGTCAACCGCTCTACGTAAACGAAATAGCGGCCTCCGACCGTACGCGAGTACTTGCCCTTCAATAGGCCCGCATCAATAAGGATCATGCAATGATAATCCAACTCTTCCTCCGAGACGTCCGACGGCCAGACGATTTCAGATTCCTTATCAGGCAGGTACTCTTCTACAGTTAGCAAAACCTCTCGCACCAGTTCTGGCTTCAGTTGCATTCTTTACCTCCGGGCAAAACTGTACCTAAGGATACTCTTTACAAGTCAGAAACATGATCATCTCGCCTAATGACACCTTCACCACCATTCCTGCGTAGGCAGGAATCCAGGAGTGGTGGGGCGTGGACTCCCGCCTTCGCGGGAGTGGTTGGACTTGTTCAGACCATTCCTAAGTGTCCAGACGAATGTACTCTGCAGTTATCTCTCTAAGGCACGAATGAACCTCCGCCATCCGCCTCTTGCACAACCAATGTTAGCACATCTATTCTGTGGCCAGTCAACCCTATTCAGGAGTGATCATGGCTGAAGAAACTGAACAGATCACAGAGATGGAATCAGGCCCGGACATTGGGGAGGCAACCACTGAGGAAGCGGAGAACGCCGAGTCCCCGCAAGACTCCCAGCTGGACGCGCTTACCACCGCCCTCTCCGAGCGGGACGCCCGCATAGCGCAGCTTGAGGCCACCCTGAGCGAGGCGCAAAGCGCCGTGCAGAGCCGCGTCGAGGAGATAGAAGCCGTCAGCGCACGGCTGGTCCAGGCTGTTGAGCTTTACCGCGCTTCCCTGCTGGCGGCGGAGCCGGACCTGCCGGAGGACATAGTGCAAGGCGCCACCGTCGAGGCCGTGCAGGAGTCCCTGGAGCGGGCGCGGCAGATGGTGGCGCAGGTGCGCACGCGGCTGGAGGCTCAGGCCTCCCTGGAGCGGACGCCCCCGGGCGTTCCGGCGCGCTCGGCCCCGGACCTCTCGGCGCTGTCGCCCCAGGAGAAGATACTGATGGGGCTGAGCGGCCGCTAAGGGCCGGCTACCAGGAACCCCCGACTCCACACCCCTGGATTCCCGTTTTCACGGGAATGACGGTGTAGGTGGATAATGCTTTACCTTCTAGAGGTTGCCTACGGGCTGGGCAGGCCCTCTATCAGCTTGTAGAACTCCGCTTCCGGGAAGGCCTTGAGGGTGGTGATGCGGACGTGCCCCTGGTCGCTGGCGGCCAGGGATGCGGTGGCCATGGCCTCGTCGCTGGGGGCCTCGATAATGGCAACCACGTCGTACTGGCCCAGGGTGTAGAAGCGCTGTATCTTGATTCCCGCCGCCTCAAGCTGCTTGTTGGTCTCATCCCTCAGCCTTGGCAGGTCGCGGACGTTCCTCGCCCCTTCGTCGGTAAAGTTGCCCAGGACAATGTAGTGCGGCATATCATCCTCCCATCTATCGGATAGTGGCATTGTACCACTTCCCGGAGGGTTATCCGACTCGATTACGCGGCCGCGCTCCTCGACGCTTTCCTGGGCTTTCGCACCAGCAGTATCAGGAAGGCGGCCACGAGGCTCAGGACCGACAGCGCAAGAAACGGGCTGGCGTAGCTGCCCGTCACGTCGAACAGGAACCCGGCGAAGACCGGCCCGATGAGGGACAGCGAGTTGGTGACCACCATAGATACGCCCGTGATGCTGGCAAATCGCCTTCTGCCGAAAAGCTCGCCCCGGTAGGCGGTGAGGGCCGCGCCCCGGCCGCTCCAGCCCGGGGCGAACAGCAGGCCAAAGAGCACGAACATGAAGACGGTGTTCCCCACGGCAAAGACGAACAGGGCCGCCGTCTGGAAGAGAAGGAACCCGGCTATGACGTACCGCTTATCGAATATGTCGGCTATGTAGCCGCTGAAGATGCGGAAGAATATTCCGACGCCTGTGTATATGGTCACCACCAGTCCGGCCATTTGCAGCGAGACGCCCGCCTGCACCATCCGCTCTATCTGGTGGACGGCCAGCGCCGAGAGGGACATCACCGCTATCCCGTGCACCAGGGACACCAGCCAGAAGGCCTGGCTGTAGAGGGCCTCTCTGACCGTCATGTCGTCATCGTCGTCTCCGGGCGCGTCCTGGGCGTCCGGGGTCTCCTCGCTGGCGGGAGGTGCTTGATCCCCGTCCGGCAGCAGGCCCATGTCCTCCGGGCGGTCTCGCAGCACCATTATGATGGGCGGGATGAGGGCCCAGACAATGAGGGCGCAGATGAAGGCGGCGGCCCGCCAGCCGTAGTTGTCGACGGCCCAGGTCAGCAGCACAATGAGCAGCCCGCCTACGTTCACGCCCACAGTCGCCACGGCCATTGCCCGCGCCCGCATTCGATAGAACCAGTTGGTCAGGGATGCCATAATCGCCAGGAAGCCGCCGATGCCGGTGCCCAGGGCAATCACCACAAGGGCGATGTAGAAGGAAGGAAGGCTGTCCACGCGGCTGAGCAGGACAAACCCCACGCCCAGGATGACCAGGCCAATGGCCACCATCTTGCGGGGGCCAATCCTGTCCACAAGGTAGCCCTCCACGGGGCCCAGGAAGCCGGACTCGGCCCTGGAGAGGGCAAAGGCCCCGGACAGCAGCGCGCTGCTCCACATGTACTCCCGCTGCAGGGCGGAGAAGAACACCCCCAGGCCGTGCAGTCCCGCAATCCCCAGTAGCACCATCACCAGGGAGCCGGCGGAGAGCACCCAGTAGCCGTAGAATATCCTCGGTCTGGTCTTTGTCATGGCTTCACAATCGGAGGCAGTGCCTCAGGCGCCTCCATACCTTATCAAGGATGGGGCAGACTCTAACCTTCCCGCGCAGGGGAGACACTTGCGTAGCTCCGGTGTCATCTGTTAAAAGGCGCGCCTACTGTCATTCTGAACGAAGCCCTTCGGCTACGCTCAGGATAAACTCCGCGTAGTGAAGAATCCAAAGTCTTTGCCCACAAAGCTAAGATTTTCTTGGATGAAACACCTTGGATTCCTCGCTGCGCTCGGAATGACATAAGAATGGGGTTCTGTTACAAGCCACGCAAAAGTCCCTGGGTCACGAGTCCCTGAGCGCTGGCGAGTATACTATCAGAGGCCGCCGACACCAGCAAGGGCGAGCGCCGCACAGTAATCCCTGCACGTTCCGGCCATGCTGGCTCCCATTAGCCCTGCCGCCTACTTGTCCACGCGGCAACTGATGATGTCAATGCCGTAGTACTTGCGGTGGTGTACCGATGAGGCAAAGTGGCGCAGGATTCGGACGGACAGTTGCTGTTCGTCTTCCAGCGCTTGGTCCTGGCCCAGATAAGCTATGCGGTTCTCGATATTCCCCTGTATGGCATCGTCCGACGCGACCACGATTTCAAGCTCTGCCGATCCGCTGTCAGGGCGAATGGTGGCAACCAAACTGCGCTTCTGCTCTAACGGGGCGTCGCTCTCCTCATTGACTAGGCTCAATATGACCTCTTCTCCTACCAGACGCAGCCGGTTCTTCCCCTCCTCTGTCCATTTATGTCCATCGGCAAACTGGCAGAGAAACTCGTCCATTGAAGGCACGGAAGACTGGGACAAGTCAATCCGTAGCTTCCTGGCGCGGAAACCTGATATTTCGGTGAATGCCGTCATGGCTATGGCTGCCATACCGCCTATCACGATGGTATTGCTCACCAGATGGGTGGTGACCCCTTCGAACAATCCGCTGAGAGCCCCCGCGGACAGGCCCAGTACCATGGAGACCCCCGCAATTGTGGCCTTTTTCTGGTCAACCTGCCCCGTAAAGACCGTCTTCGCCCCCTCCACAAAGAGCATACCGAAGATGATGACGTACACCGCGATGACCACAGTGCTGGGGATGGCGACCAGAATGGAGAGCAGCTTGGAAAAGGAGGCGACTAGCAGGGTCAACAGTCCCAGGTATATCCCGGCGCTCCTCGCGGAGACGCCGGTAAAGCTCATATAGACCGCGGTGGCCGCCCATGGCGCGGCGACAGGCAGCGTTCCCAACAGGCCGGAAACAAGAGTGCCCAGCCCGTAGACGTTCAGGCCGCCCTGCACAGTGCGAAAGTCAACGGCCCTTTGATCCCGATAGGAAGCGCGGTAGACCACCGACAGGTCTCCCACGGCCTTCATGAAGGCGGTGAGATTCACAAACATGAAGACCGGAAGCAACGCCCAGAAATCGGCGCTGAGGGCCAGGTCCAGCCCCTGCCATCCGACTTCAGGCAGGCTCAGCCACGGGGCGCTGGCTATTATGTCGGTGTCGTAATAGCCCAGTGGAACGGCTACTATCAGGCCGACGGCGACGGTTACAGGCAAAATCCAGATTCGCCAGACCGGCGCGTCTTGCAGGGATATTAGGACGCCGGCGGCAAGAGCGACTATTCCCGGCGCCAGGAAAAGGACCACCGATTCCCCTTCCGGTGGACCGACGGCCCTGCTGATGATGAAAGGCAATGCCGAAACCGCCACCAGCATGACCACCACTCCGCTCACGGTCTGTGTAAATATCCGGCGGAGGGAGGCCAGGCGCAGGGTCAAAACAGACTGGACCAGGGTGGAAACCACCACCAGGCTGGCCAGCAGACCAGGCCCGCCGACGTGGAGCGCCAGGGCGCTGACCGCCAGGAAAGGTACGTTGAAGTTGGCGACGATGAGCCGGCCAGAACCCAGATGTCGCAGCCGCAGGGTCTGCAGGACCATGCTGGCTCCCGTGACTGCCAGCGCTGTAAACGTCACCCATGACAGGTACTCTTCCGACTCGCCGGATGCCCGCACCACCAGCGCCGCCAGCATGACTAGGCTGATGGTGTTTGGTATGAATATCTGTAAAGCCGAGGATATCGCCAGTAGCGGCGGACACTTCTCATCCGGTTCGTACTGGATTCCGTGTTGCCCCTGGGCTTTTCTGAACATATAGGTTAGTTCCCTGGTCGCACCAGCCCGGCGGGCACTTGCAGACGTTGCCCAACAGAAACGAGATTATGAATACAGACGCATTATACGCGATAATTCATACGGATACATAGAATGAGACATCGTATCCTGATATACTGGGTCAGTAAATTTCCTTGCCAAAGGCGCTTCGGCCAAATTAGAGCGTGCAGCGCGAACAAAAGGGGGATAAGCTATGATGCGAACCAAGCAAGAGAAAAACCCGCAGGCGGACTGCGCAGGGCCTGGGTCCCGGCGCTCACCAGCCGGCGTGAGAGCACTATTCTTACTTCTTATCCTGGTCTCCACTGCAGCCCTTCTGGTTGCCTGCGGCGAAGACGCTACCCCAACACCGGAGCCCGTTGACACTGTGGCTCCGGATCCCACGAGCACTCCAATGCCGGATCCGACGCCGGAACCCACTGCCACTACAGCCGCGCCAACGGCGACCCCTGCGCCCACTGCAACCCCCGCGCCCACCGCCGCGCCGACGGCAACCCCAGAACCCGAACCCGTAAATGAAGACGACGCTCTGACACGCGCCTACGTGGAGAAGGCCATCGCCTACTACGACGCCAACGGCCGGGACGCGACGCTCGAACACTACAAGAGCCAAGAGAGCATTGAGGGAGGCCGGTATCTGTACATAATCGACAAGGATGAAGGCACCCTGCTGGCAATGCCGTTCTATCATCATTTCCTGGGAAGCAAGCACGAATCTGCCGCGTTCTTACTGGGAATCGCTACAGAGGACGGCTTCTGGTATGAGGGACAGGGTATCCATGTAGTGGAGACGGCCACCGGCAGCTCAACCATACAGGGGCCGGTGCGGAACTACCTTGTCCTGCACAATGGCCTCATCTTCATATCCGGCCACTCCACCCTCCAGGAGAACGTGGCGGAGGCCACCAGGGACTACGTGAGCCGCGCAATAGCCCTGTACGAGAGTGAGGGGCTTGAAGCGACGATTGCTCACTATAACGACCCCAACAGCCTGGAGGGGAACTTCTACCTGTTCCTGATTGGCGCGGATGACAACTACCTGGCTCATCCCATTTTTCCGCACCTGATAGGGACAGACATCAAGGACGTGATTGGCTCCGACGGGCAGGAACTGGGCAAGGAGATAGCCCTTGCAACCGGGGAAGGCATCTGGGTGGAGTACCTGTGGCCCAACCCGGTCACGCGGGCGGAGGAGCCAAAGACCACCTGGGCCATCCGCCACAATGGCCTCATCTTTGCGTCCGGCTACTACACCCTGGGCGAAACGCCGGAGCCGCCCGCCTGGCAGGGCGCGGACCCGCGCGAGTACACCGTGGAGTACGTGGAGCGGGCGATAGCGCGTTACGAGCGGGACGGCCTGGAATCCATGCTCAACTACTACAACAGCGTCGCCAGCTTTGAGGGCGAGTGGTATCTCTTTGCCACCGACGAGAACGACATCTATCACGTACACCCTCTGCTGCCCCACCTGGTAGGCACGGACATCAATGACGTGGTGGGCTCCGACGGCTACGAGCTGGGCAAGGAGCTGGCCAAGGCCGGGGAGGGAGAGGGCGTGTGGGTGGAGTACCTGTGGCCGCACCCTGTAACCCTCAAGGAAGTGCCAAAGGTTGGGTACGCCGTGCGACGGGACGGGATGATCTTCGCATCGGGCTACTATCCAAGCGTCACGGACCCGGCGGCCTACACCCAAGCCTACGTCCAGACGGCTATGGACTACTACGACAGCCAGGGCCTGGATGCCACGGTTGCCCATTACAACAGCCCTGAGAGCATAGACGGCTCCTACTGGCTGATGATGGTTGATCCCCAGGGCGTCATAGTCGTAGCGGGCGCGGAGCAAGCGCTGGTTGGATTTGATGCCAGCATGTTCCGGGGGATTGTGGCCGGAGAGCCAATTGGCGAATCGCTTCTCAGCGCCACCGAGGAAGGCCACTGGTTCAAGTACTTGTGGCCCAACCCCAGGACGGCGGGGCAATTGACGGTGTACCTCTGGATAATCCGCCAC
>DAOUJW010000012.1:0-57128 GCA_034422115.1 Dehalococcoidia bacterium
CCCCTCCCCCCCCCCCCCCGATTTTCCGGGGCTGAGGGCCTGATGCGGGCCGCGCCGCTGTGGAGGCTCCCCAGACTGTCCCTGCCGGCCATGGTCATTCTGGCCCTGGCCGCGGCCCTGCTGTGGCTTCCCTCCACTGACACGATCTCCGCTTCGGACGGGCAGACCGTCCCGTCGGGCTGGGCGCTGATTCCTGACGGCGCAGAACCCGGCGACAGCTTCCGGCTCCTCTTCGTCACCTCCGCCACACGCGACGCCTCCTCCGCCAACATCGCCGACTACAACGTCTTTGTTCAGACGGCGGCCAACTGCAACACTCACCTGAAGCCCTTCAAGGACGGCTTCACCGCGCTCATATCCACCGACAGCGTGGACGCAAAGGACAACACCGCCACCACCGGCGCGGGCGTGCCCGTCCACTGGCTGGGCGGCGAGCAGGTGGCCGACGACTACGCCGACCTCTACGACAAGACCTGGGACTCCGTTAGCGGAAAGACGGAGACGGGAAGCGCCTACACCGGCCTGGTGTGGACCGGCGGCAACAAGACAGGCGGGAAGTCGGGCAAGAAGTATGCCGGGGCCGCCGAGGTGCGCCTGGGCGACCTGAGCGACGCCACCCTGCCGTTGTCCTCGCCGCAGGCCGCGGCCTCCTCTGAGTCCTACCCTCTGTACGCCCTCTCGCCGGTCTTCACCGTGGCCGAGCCGGAGCCTGAACCCACTCCGACACCGACTCCCACTCCCACGCCTACCCCAACACCGACGCCTGCGCCGGAGACTGAATCCGGGCCGCCGGCCGTCACCTCCGGCCCCGTCATCGTCAGCAGCCCGCAGAGCGGCGACACCTACGGCGAGGGCGAGGCCATCGCCGTCGCCGTGACCTTCGGCGAGGCGGTGACGGCCACCGGGGACGTTCGCGTGCGCATCGCCGTTGGCGAGCGCCAGCGCTGGGCCCGGTACGACCATGCCCGGCAGGACGGCGCGGTCCTGGTCTTCGCCTACAAGGTCAAGGGCAGCGACCGGGATGACGACGGCGTCAGCATCGGGGCGGACCAGCTGCAGCTCAAGGGCGGGAGCATCGTCGACGCCGACGGCAACGCCGCCGTCCTGGAGCACGCGGCCCTGTCGGCCCAGTCCGGCCACAAGGTGGACGGCTCCAAGAAGCCCGCTCATGGTGAGCCTGTCGAACCACCCGCCCAATCAGAACCCGCCGCAGACCGGGTGGGCGTGGTGTCCCTGGAGTCGGAGTACGACCCGCCCGCGGTGGGCGACGAGCTGAGCGCCACCCTGCTGGACGCGGACGGGGTGGTGGGCGACGCGGCCTGGACGTGGGCGCGCTCCGCCGACGGAACCACCTGGGCGGACATCAGCGGCGCGAGCGGGGCGTCCTACACGGCGACCCAGGACGACGCGGGTCACTACCTGCGGGCCACCGCCGCCTATACCGACGGGCACGGCTCCGGCAAGAGCGCCGTCTCGGCGGCGGCCGGGCCGGTGGCGGAAGTCGTCACTGTCCAACAGCCGGAGGTCCAGGCGCAGACCAGCGGCGGACCGGGCGGCCCGGTTCGCGTGCTGCCAAACTGGTTCAACATACCCAAGGACGGCGAGAACCCGCGCTTCACCGACGGCCAGAGCTTCCGGCTGCTGTTCCTCTCAGGAAGCCCCACCAAGGCCACCTCAGCCAACATCGGCTCCTACGACGAGGTCGTCCGGGAGTCCGCGCAGATCTCTGCCGCCCTGAACGCGATCCGCAACTCGATCCAGGCGGTGATATCGACCAGCGCGGTGAACGCCCGGGACCACACCGGCACCGCTCCCGCCAACGGGTCCTCCTACACCACCGGAGAGGGCGTGCCCATCTACTGGGTGGGCGGCGCCAAGGCCGCCGACAACTACGCCGACTTCTGGGACAACACGTGGGACTCCACCCAGGTGAGGTGGGCCAATGGCAGCACACCGGGCATCGGTCAGCGCGAAATATGGACCGGCTCCAATGCGGACGGCACGAAACACGCGAGCGAGCACGCCGGCACGAGTGGCGCCAACGTGCGCACGGGACTCATCTCTGGCGGCAGCAACGATCCGATCAGCGGCAATAATCGCGTGAAAACCGCTTCCCGTCGCCTCTACGGCCTGACGCAGGTGATCACGGTGGACGGGACCCGGCCGGTCAAGCCGACCGGGTTCGCCGCACACCCGTACTCGGCCGACTCCGTCGTCCTCGTCTGGAACAACCCCGGCGACGCCACCATCGTCAAGTACCAGTACCGGCACAAGCCGAGGAGCAGCAGCCAGAGCGGCTACGGCGCGTGGACGGACCTGCCGGGCACCGGGGCGGGCAGCGCCTTCGCCATCGTCAGTGGGCTGCGCAAGGTGGAGTACACCTTCCAGGTGCGGGCCTTCGACGCGGCCGCCGGCCCGGCGTCGGACGAGGCCAAAGCCACGCCCAAGACAGTGGTGACATGCGCGGGGAACACGGCCACCGGCCAGGAGTGCGAAGTTGCGATGGACTGGGCGTTGATTCCCTCTGGCATCAACCCCGGCGACAGCTTCCGGCTGATGTTCATCACCTCCGGCACGAGCCAGGGCGGCAGCCGGGCTATCGCCAGCTACAACACCTTTGTGCAGGGCTGGGCTGCGCGCAGCCCGTTCCTGCACTCGTTCAGCTCCAGCTTCCGCGCCCTGGCCAGCGCCTGGGACGTCCACGCCCGGCCGAACACCCGGACCCGCAGCGGCGACCTGGGCGCGTCCGCCCCCATCTACTGGGTCAAGGGGCCCAAGGTGGCCGACAACTACGCAGACCTGTACGACGAAAGCTGGGACCATAACTCCCAGGCGGGCCAGTGGCCCACCGACCAGCAGGGGTTCCAGACCACTAGCGATATTCTGGTCTGGTCCGGCACGTTCGGGACGGGCGCCAACGTGCCGAACTTCCAGCTGGGCAACAATACGCCGGGCGTCGGCAAGCCGAACACGCTGGGCGAAGAGCTGCACGATCCCGGCAACGACCAACCCCAGGCCAACGGCTACCGGATGTACGCCATTTCGCCGCTGCTGACGGTGCAGGCGGTGCCTGTCGTAACGAGCGTCGCCATCACCTCCGTTCCCGGGGACGACAACACCTACGCGATCGATGATGAAATCATGGTGGAATTCACGTTCAGCGAAGCCATCACGCTGACCGGGACCCCCACGCTGAAGATCATGGTGGGCAGCGCGGAGAAGACGGCGGACTGCGCCCGCCTGGGCGCAACCGGTGACCCTGCCAGGAAGCTGGATTGCACCTACGACGTGGCGGAGGGCGACGCCGACGCCGACGGCATAAGCGTCGCGGCGGGCAAGCTTGCCGGCACGATCAAGGACTCCGACAACAACAACGCCATCCTGACCTACACCCCCCTGGGCAACCAGGGCGGGCACAAGGTGGACGGCGTGAAGCCCAGGATCCAGTTCCCGACGACCGCGCCGCAGGTGGGCAGTGTGTCCACCATCACGCTCACCGACGCCGGCGCCGGGGTGAAGAAGTACCAAAGAATCCTCGTGGACGGCAGCAGCGGGGCGGCATCAGGCTGCGCTACGGTGTCTAATCCGTCTGAACTGACTCCCGCCCTCGCTCAGCTTAACCTTACCTACACCCCTGCCGCCGGCTCTGAGGGCAGGAAGGTGTGCGTCTACGCCGAGGACGGCGCCGGCAACACCGCCAGCGCGCTCTGGAGCGCGGCAATCGCCGCCGCGGCCGGCAGCCAGACCTACTGGTCCGCCACGCTGACGGTGGATAAGGACGAAGAGTTTCACGGCTGCGATGATGAGCAGGACAACTGCTCATCGGCGGCCGTCCTCACGGACGATGACTTCACCTATAGAGGCACGACGTATACGTTCAATGCTATCATTTGGGACAGCGAAGACGATGTTATCTATATAAGGATTGCCGGCCTCTCAGGCGCCGCTGCGAAATCCGCCCTCGGTTCGCTGACGCTGAATGTTGACGGCAATGCGTTCGCCGTAAGCGACAGCGAACCAGATGTCGAAACCTTGGATTGGGACTTCGACCCGGCCACGGACTGGGTCGAGGGGCAGACGGTCTCGCTGTCGCTGACGGGGCCGCCTCCGGCGCCCACCGCCATCGCCGGGCTGACGGCGACGCCCAGCAACACCCAGGTCAGGCTGACCTGGACCAACCCCGCGACCTGCACCAGCGCCGCCCCGGCCTGCAGCTACCAGTACCGCTACCGCATTGCGGGCAGCACGTGGAGCGCCTGGGCCGCGGCTACGGGAGCCTCGCGGCTGACGACGGCGTTCGCGATAAACCTGAGCCCGGCAACGGCCTACGAGTTCCAGGTGCGCCGCCGGCAGGAAGGCTCGACGCTGGCCCAGGGGTCGGTGACGGCCACCACCACCGGGCCGGCCAAGCCCGCGGGCCTGACAGCCACCGGCGTCGCGGGCGGGGTCAAGCTGAGCTGGACCGACCCCGGCGACAACACCATCACCAGGTGGCAGTACCGGGTCAAGAGCACCGGCTCGTTCGGACGGTGGACGAACATCCCCGGCAGTGGCAGCTCCACCACGACCTACACCGTGACGGGTCTTCGGGTGACGAGCACAGGCGTGAGTTACAGCTTCGTGCTCCGGGCGGTGAGCAGCGCCGGGAACGGCGCGGTGTCCGGCGAGGTGACCGCCGTGCCCATTCCTCCCGATCTGCCCGGCATCACCGCGACGCCGGGCGCCAACCAGGTGACCCTGAGCTGGACCGATCCGGCGTCCTGTTCCGCGCCGACGTGCGATTACAGCGTGCGCTACCGGGCGAAGGGCGGCAGCCTGAGCTCCTGGGATAATTCGGACTCCCGGATCTCCCACACGGTGACGGGGCTGACCCCCAGCACCGAGTATGAGTTCTTCGTGCAACGGGTGGGCGCCGTCTCCGTCCTGGCCCGGGGCAGCGTATCGGCGACCACCACCGCCAGGGTCGCGGGCGCGGCGCCGGCCCAACCCGTGGGCCTCAAGGCCCAGGTCGGAGACAAGAGCGTTGCCCTGACGTGGCGGGACCCCGGGGACTCGTCCATCACAACCTGGGAGGGCCGGTGGAAAGCAGGGACCGGCGCATACGGCGCCTGGATATCGACCGACGTGCGCGCGCGGAGAATTATGGCTAGCGGCCTGACCAACGGCGTGACCTATACCTTCCAGGTACGGGCGGTGAACGCCAACGGCGCCGGCCCGAGCTCGGAGGTCACCGCGACGCCGCGCCCGGACCCGGCGCCGGCCAAGCCGGCGGGCCTCACGGCCCGGGTCGGCCAGGGCCGGGTGATCCTCACCTGGGCCGACCCGATGGATTCCAGCATCACCGGGTGGCAATACAGCCAGGACGGCGGGACCTGGCAAAACGTGCCCGGCAGCGGCGCGTCCACCAAGCGCCATACCGTCACCGGGCTGGTCGACGGCACGGCCTACAGCTTCAAGGTTCGCGCGGTCAACGCCGTGGGCAACGGCGCGGAGTCGGACCCCGTCACCGCCACGCCCAGCGCCAGCGCCGCGCCGGACCAGCCGCAGGGACTTAACGCGGCCCCCGGCAGCGGCAGAGCGCGGCTCACCTGGACCGACCCCGGCGATCCCACCATCACCAAGTGGCAGTACAGCCAGGACGGGGGAACCACCTGGAAGGACGTGCCCGGCAGCGGCCCGTCCACCACGCAATACGACGTCACCGGCCTAATGAACGGCACGCCCTACACCTTCCACGTCAGGGCGGTCAACGCCGGCGGCAGCAGTGAGGCGTCCGCTGCGGCCACCGCCACGCCCAGCGCCACACTGCTCCCCACGATCACCGGGGTCGAGATCACCTCGACCCCCGCCGAAGGCAGGGTGTACGGCGGCGGTCAGGTCATCGAGGTGACGGTGACCTTCAGCAGCGAACGGATCAGCGTCAGCGGGAGGCCGGTGCTGGAGCTGAACGTCGGAGGCACGACCGATGGGCCGTATGTGAGATACGCCGACTTCGCCCGCGTGTCGGAGGGCAACAAGGTCATCTTCGAGTACCTGGTGGCGTTCGGCGACTATGACAAAGACGGCATCGCGATCCCACGGGATGCCTTCCTGTTCCCCTTTCCCGATTTCGACGACACAGACGTCTGGAACCCGGAGAACGGTCAGGCCGCCCTCACCACGCACGACGGGGTGAGCGACGACCGCAATCACAAGGTGAACGGACGGAGGTACACCGGGAAATTCAAGAACCAGAAGAAGCTGGAGGAGATACCGGCGCTGACCGGCATCCAGGTGCTATCCCGGCCCGCCTCCGGCGATACCTACGGCGTGGGCCAGACGATCTCTATAGCAGCGGACTTCGACACGGACTTCTCGGTGCATGGCACGCCCCGCCTGCGCTTCGCGATGGGTTCCGAGACACGCGACGCGGAGTACACCAGGAGGAGTGAGGGCAACCGGCTCATCTTCGAGTACGTCGTGCGCCACGGCGACCGGGACACCGACGGCATCTCCACCCCGGCGAATCCCATACAGGTCAGCGAGGCCAACCGCATCTACAACTACTTCAACCGGGGAGCGGCGACCCTGACCCACGATGCGCTCGGCGCCCAGAGCAGCCACATGGTGGACACGCCCGACCTCATCGCCGGGTTCACGGCCACCCCCGGCGACAGCAGCGTGACCCTGGCGTGGACCGACACCACTGCCTGCGGTTCGGGCTGCGTCTACGAGTTCCGCTACCGCGCGCCCGGCCACGGTCCCTACTACTACTGGTGGCACGAGCCCACGTCTCCCTCCTGGAGCGCCTGGAACACGCTGAGCTCGGGCCATACGCTGAGCGATCTGCCCGGGGAAGGGCACACGTGGTACGACTTCGAGGTGCGGCGGCGGGTGAGCGGGGTCACCACGGCCGAGGAGCGCGCCAGGGTCGTGGTCACGGCTACGGGGACGCAGGGCGAAAAAGACTGGTCCCGGGAGTACTACAACCCCTACAGGCACCAGGTCGGCGACCCGGTGCCCAATCCGGACACCTGGCAAGGCGGCATGATGTGCGGGATCGCCTGCTACGACGCGAGAGCGTTATGGGAGCGTCAGTGGGAGGAGAATAAGTCGAGATATCAGTAGAGATGAAACCCGGGCGGCCGGCGGCGTTAGCGAATGGTACCGCTCATACTGAGCTTGTCGAAGTACGAGCGGGAGGCTCATGGCTGTTGTCTGACCGCTCTGGTTCGACAGGCTCACCACGAGCGGGAATGGGGCGGCCTTAAGGCCAACGTTGGCAACCCGCCCTGCCCCTCTACTGCGACTGCATCGCCAGCGTGGCGTTCTGCTGCACTCGCAGCAGCTCCTCCTCCGTCATGCAGGCGTACTGGTCGTTGCCGACTGCGGCAATCTCCAGGAACTGGTCTGCCGGCATTGCCGTGATGCCGGCTATCCCGGTGGAGAGCAGGGCGACGTAAGCGGGGTTCTCCCGGGCGAAGCTCTCGATGCAGCTCAGGGTCTCATCGGTCACACCGCCCAGGGCCCAGTCTATGCCGCTGACGAATATCTTGATGTTGGTCTCCGGGTCGATGCAGTGGCCGACCTGTGCGCCAATGGAAACGGCCTGCAGAGGCTGGGCGCTGTTCATGGCCGCGAACTGCTCCCCGGAGAGGCCCTCGCGAACGCAGGCCGCCTCGGTCTCCGACAGAAGGGCGTAGATGTCAGCGCCCGTGGCGGGGGTGATGGTGTCAAGGCCTATCCAGAGGCTCAGGGTGAAGGCCTTCTTCTCCTCGTTGTTCAGACACTCGTAGATCTGCACGTTGTAGGCAAGGGTTTCGGCGGAGTCGATAGGACCCTGTCCCAGGTCCAGTCCGAGCCTGACGAAGACAGCGCCCGGGTGCTCCAGGCCGACGTTGGCAATGCACGCACGGCTATCGTCGGCCCAGCCGCCCGCCTGGGCGGAGAGGAATGCAACTCCCAGGTGCACCACGTTCTCCATTGTGAGGCAGTTGAACAGGAATGCCGCGCTGGAGGCGTCTCCGGCGGCCATCATGATCGGAGTGGCCAGGATTATATTGTACACCTGCTCTCCCACGGCCCCCTGTATGCAGGAGGTCTCCTCCTCGGAGAGCAGGTCCATGAGGTCCTTGCCGACGGTGGCCTGGGTAAGCTGCAGGTCCGCCAGGGTCATGGAGGGAGCGGGGGCTTCCGTGGGCATAGCCATTGCGGTTGCCGTTGGAGCCGTGGTAGCGGTCGGGGCCGGCGGGGTTGTTGGCGTGGGTTCAGGGGTTGAGGTCGGCGCTGCGGTTGGTTCCGGAGTGGGCGCAGGCGGCTCAGTGGGAGATTGGGTAGGAGGCGGCGCATCAGTGGCCGTGGGCGTTGGCGTGGGATCGGAGCCGCAGGCGACAACCAGCGCCGTGAGCGCGAAGACCAGGGCCAAGGCCCCCAGCAGGCGAAATCTCTTTGTGCTGAGCGACATCTCTACAACCTTTCGGGAAGTCCCCGGTCTATGTGGAGCGTAGGGACTCTCAGTACAATCTGTCTCAGACTTAGGCCAAACCAAGGGCAGATGGTATCACATTACAGAGGGCTGGTACAAATGCGAGGGGCTGTTATGATAATGTGGCAATTGGCGTTGATGCTTCTCCGGCTCCTCTTTGTTTCTACAACGGGCCAGTAGTTCAGGAGGTTAGGGCGCAGGCCTGATAGGCTGAGGCCCGTGGTTCGAATCTGCGCTGACCCACAACTTGACAGCATCAAGAATCCATATAGCCAGGCTTGGACTGACGTTTTGGGAGAAGAATCGGAGGTACTGCCAATATGGAAGGACGTTCTTTGAGTGACTCGCGCCATGGCTTCTTAAGATTGTGGGGGGGAGTGCCACGGGCCGCAAGAGTGGGCCTGCTGGCCATTCTGGTTACTGCACTCCTGGCGGCATGTGACAATGGATCTCAGTCTGCAGGACCTACGCAACCCGGTCAAGCTCTCGACCCAACTGCGACTCTCATCCCGGCGCCGGAGCCAATGTCGACTCCATCCTCGACCCCAAAGCCGACAGCTACTCCGAGACTAACGCCAACGCCCGTGCCAACGGCTACTCTTACGCCGACGCCATCTCCCGTACCAACACCTACCCCAACGCCGACGCCGGCGTTCACGCCAACACCCACCCCTCCGCCCACTCCGTGCGCCAACGGCATAGCAGTGCCTGATCCCGGGTCCAACCCCGCGCTGGTGGCGGATTGTGACGTTCTGTTGGCGGCAAGGGATGTCCTGGCAGGCGAAGGCAATCTCAACTGGAGCGAGTCAATTTCTATAAGGACATGGGATGGCGTTAAAGGCGGAGGCTATCCAGAAAGGGTTGCGGTTTTGAACGTCGACAGCCGCGGGTTGAATGGCGTGATCCCGCCAGAGCTAGGCATGCTGACTGGGCTGGAATACCTTGCACTAAGTCTAAACGGCTTGACTGGCGTCATTCCCCCGGAGTTGGGAAATCTAAGGGATGTCCGGGACATGCGCCTGGACCACAATAGCCTATCAGGCGTGATCCCGCCAGAACTAGGCATGCTGACTGGGCTGGAATACCTTGCACTAAGTCACAACGGCTTGACGGGCGCCATTCCTCCAGAGCTGGGCAATCTATCGAGTGTCCGAGAGCTGCGCCTCCCCGGTAACAGCCTATCAGGCGTGATCCCGCCAGAGCTAGGCATGCTGACTGAGCTGGAATTTCTCGACCTTAGTCACAATCAGCTAACGGGCGCGATACCCCCACAATTGGGGAATCTATCAAATGTCAGATTCCTTCGGCTCAGCGTCAATATGCTGTCGGACGGCATCCCTGTCGAGTTTGGCAATCTAACTGGCATAGAGACGCTGGATCTGGGCAGGAACCAGCTAACCGGTGAAATCCCACGCGAACTTGCAGATTTGCCCAACTTGCAGAGGCTGTACCTGGCCTTAAACTATCTGACCGGAGAGGTCCCGGTTGAGCTGACACAACTCACCAACTTGCAAACGTTCCACATCATACACAATAGACTAAGCGGGTGCGTTCCGGATGCCTTTAGAGAGCTCGATACTGAAATCGGGACGATGAGATTCTGCGGAGATCCGCTGCCGATTTGGCAGGATAGGCCTACGTTTGAGGGTGGTGTTGACCTTGGGGTTGCCTACATTGAGCGCCTCCCGCGTTTTGAGAGATACAGAATCGCATACTTTTCCAGTGGAGACTGTCCTTATCCGTTTGAGGAGTTTCAGGGCGCAACTGTTTGCCCCGACCAATCCGGCGTCAAGCGATGGCCCGATCCGGGGGAGGCTGTCGAACTGATTGCCCACGTGTGGAACTTCGGAGACACGGCATCTGGGCCGTTTGACTTTGAGTGGAAGAGTGACGATCGCACGCTTATGAAGGGCCTCCACGAGGGTCTGGAGTCTGGGGAGAGCGCACAGTTTGCATTGACCATGGAATGGCCGGACGATGCCGCCAACCCAATGCTAACTTTCGCTGTGGACACGCAAGATCAGATCGGCGAACTCATCGAGCACAACAACACCCTAGCCGACTGGGTAAAGGGTTACACACTGGGGGTCTTCTTCAGCCCTGAAGCCTATGAGTCTCTCAGGCTGTCTAGCCATCAAGGCAGTCTAATCCAGTCACCGGAGTATTGGGTGCATTCCAACATGGGCTATCTGAATGGGCTGCTGGCCAGAGCCGGGCTTCAGGATAGGGTGCGGGCTGAACTGCTCTGGATTACCGAGGAAGAACATCTGCGATATAAGAATGACCTCCAATGGCATATGGATGGTTGGTGGGGTATATGGCATCACAAACACACCTACTTCAACTTGAAGAACTACACAGAGCGGCCCAGCATAGATTGGGGTCTGCTTCACGAGTTGATGCACCAACTGGGCGTGATAGATATCTACAGAATGCATTTGAAAACGAATCAAGTCCGTGTGCCCGACGTCAACAGACATGGTTACAAGGCTGGGTGTGGCATCGTATACTGGGGTGAAGAGGAAGTGTGTTTCCGGTTCCCAAAAGACATCGATGACCTCATGACGTCGGGGCAGCCTTTCCTCGGTACCCATACCGCCGGCGGGCTAAGGACAAACACCGGTCAGCGCAGGGGATTCTACGGCGAATATCTGTACGATACCCCTGCGCAAACGACCGTCATGGTAGTCGATAAGAATGGTACTCTGATGCCGGATGTGACGCTGAGGTTCCATCAATCCGAGCCAGTAAGGGGACGTCCTGTGGTGGACGCAACGCCTGAATTTGAAGTGACAAGTGACGAATCCGGATTGGCTGTCCTCCCCAATCGAGGCTACACTGGAATCGTAACGGCAACGGGACACCAGCTAAGACCTAACCCTTTTGGCGCGATCGACGTCGTAGGAATGAATGGCTTGTTCCTAATTGAGATGGAGGGCTCTTGCACCAACTACGAGTGGCTGACCATCGTCGAATTGAATCTCGCTTACTGGGATGGCCACACAGACGAGGCGGTCTTCACCAAGGTACTTGAGTGCCCACCAAGGCAAACTATAATCGGTTTCTGACCTGGTGTCCTCAGATGATATGCCACCATGAGGAGAGGTCCCTCACCCCACCTTCTCCCGCATGCGCTCAAAGAAGCGGTCGAACTGGGCCTTGGCCGCGCTGCTCATGAAGCGCTGGCCCACCCGCGCCAGGGCGCCGGTCACGCTTACGTCGCCGTCAAAGGTGACGGAGGTGGCGTCGCCCTCCGCCGTGAGAGAGACCAAGGCCTCGCCCGTTAGGTTGGTCATGGGCCCCGCGCCCGATACGGCCATCCGGTAGGAGGACGGGGCGTCCTTCTCCGAGATCGCCATCTTGCCGTTGAAGGAGCCTGAGAAGACGCCCACCTTTACGCCAATCTCTATCTCGTAGCTGTCCGGCGAGACGGTGGTGAACTTCTGGACGCCCGGGATGCACTCGCTCACCACGTCGGGGTCCAGGAGGGCCTGCCAGACGCGCTCGCGGTCGGCCTCAAAGCGGTATGTGCCGTTGACTTTCATGGGGGAAATATAGCACGGAGCGCGTGCGCTGTGCGAGGGGCGTAATGCACACTTTAAGACCACTCCCGCGCAGGCGGGAGTCCACACCCTGCCCCGCCTGGATTCCCGCTCGGGGGCGGGAATGACGGTTGGGGCGGCAGGCGTGGTTTCCCTTGTCAATGCAGGCGGCATTTGCTACACTTCCCGCGACCGGGGCACACGTGCGCGAGCGCCCGGCAAGAGAGTCAAAAGGGGGTGATGCATTGTGAATGTCCCAGTGGAAATCACCATCAACGGCAAGTCCTACACCGGCGAGGTTGAACCCCGCCAGCTGCTTGTCCACTTCATCCGGGAGAACGCGGGGCTGACGGGCACCAAGGTCGGGTGCGACACCAGCCAGTGCGGCTCATGCACGGTGCAGCTTGACGGCGTAGCGGCCAAGGCGTGCACGGTGCTCACCGCCCAGGCGTCGGGCTGCTCCGTCAAGACCATCGAAGGGCTATCGGACGGGACGGACCTGCACCCGCTCCAGGAGGCCTTCTGGAACAACCACGCCCTGCAGTGCGGGTTCTGCACGCCAGGCATGATTATGGCGGCGGACGAGCTTCTTCGCACCAACCCTTCGCCCACGCGCGAGGAGATTCGCCACGGGCTGGAGGGCAACATCTGCCGGTGCACCGGCTATCAGAATATTGTGCTGGCGGTGGAAGACGCCGCAAGCGCGATGAGAGGCGGTTAAGCCATGACTACACGAGTATTCAGCTCAGGCATTCGT
The DNA here is from genome assembly GCA_034422115.1 of Dehalococcoidia bacterium. Lineage (GTDB taxonomy): Bacteria > Chloroflexota > Dehalococcoidia > Lucifugimonadales > UBA2985 > DAOUJW01. The sequence goes on from DAOUJW010000012.1 coordinate 12,764, forward strand.
CGTCGTGAGGACCCCAGGCTCATCACGGGCCGGGCGTCTTACACGGACGATATCAAGCTGCCCGGCATGGTTCACGCGGCGATTCTTCGCAGCATGTACGCCCACGCCAACATCAGGTCCATCGACACCAGCGGGGCCGCCAGCCAGCCGGGCGTCATCGCCGTCTACACGGGCGCGGACACGGAGGGGGCCCTGGGCGGGCTTCCCTGCGCGTGGCTGATTCCCAACTCGGACCTCAAGACCCCGGCCCACCCCGCCATTGCCAGGGACAGGGTGCGTTACGTGGGCGACGCCGTTGCGGTGGTGGTTGCGGAGACCCGCTACCAGGCGGAGGACGCCCTTGAGCACATTGTGGTGGACTACGAGCCTCTGGACGTGGTCATCAACCCCAAGGAGGCCGCCCAGGACGGCGCTCCGCAGCTCCACGACGACGCTCCCAACAACATCGCGTTCACCTGGGCCGTGGCCGGCGGCGACACGGACGCGGCCTTCGCAGAGGCGGAGGTCACCGTCAGCGACGTCATCACGCTGCCCAGGCTCATCGCCAACCCCATGGAGCCGCGCTCGGCCATCGCCCAGTGGGTCGGCGCAACGGGCGAGCTTACGCTATGGAACACGTCGCAGAACCCCCACATCGCCCGCTTCCTCACGTCGGTTGTCACGGGCGTCCCTGAGCACAAGGTGCGCGTCATCGCCCCTGAAGTCGGCGGCGGATTCGGCAGCAAGATTCCCTTCTACCCGGATGAGGCGATTGCGGCGTTCTGCTCAATGCGCCTGGGAGCGCCGGTGAAATGGACGGAGACACGGAGCGAAAACTACCTGGTTACGACCCAGGGCCGCGACCACATTGAAGAGGTTGAGATGGCGGCGACGGCGGACGGGAAGATAACCGGCCTGCGCACGACGGTGTACGCAGGGCTGGGCGCTTACCTCTCGACCGCGAGCCCGGGTGTCCCGACGATCCTGCACGGCCTGATGTACTCCGGCGCCTACGACATACCCAACATCAGCGGCACAATCTACGGCGTGTTCAACAACGGCACGCCGGTTGACGCCTACCGCGGCGCGGGCCGCCCGGAGGCGACCATGCTGATTGAGCGCCTGGTTGACCTTCTGGCCGCCAGGCTGGGAATGGACGCGGCGGAGGTGCGCCGGAAAAACCTGATACCCAGGTTCGAGAACGGCCACGACGTAGCCACCGGCCTCACCTACGACAGCGGCGACTATGAGGCCACGCTGGACGCCTGCCTCAACGCCGCGGGCTACTCGTCCCTCAGGGCTGAGCAGGAGCGGGCGCGGCAGGAGGGCCGCTACGTCGGCATCGGCGTATCCACGTACGTGGAGATATGCGGCCTTGGGCCTTCACAGGTGGCGGGAGCGGTCGGCTTCCAGGGCGGTCTGTGGGAGAGCGCCATCGTTCGCTTCCACCCCACGGGCAAGGTGAACGTGATGGTCGGCTCGTCGCCCCACGGACAGGGGGAGGAGACCACCTTCGCCCAGATTGTGGCTGAGGAGGTGGGCGTCGACGTCGATGACGTTGAGGTCATCCACGGGGACACCGACATCACGCCGATGGGCTGGGGCACGTACGGCAGCCGGACGACGGCGGTCTCCGGGGCAGCGGTGACCCTGGCGACGCGCAAGATCAAAGAGAAGTCCAAGGCGCTGGCGGCGCACCTGCTGGAGGCGGCGACTGAGGACATCGAGTACGAGGACGGCCGCTTCTTTGTGAGGGGGTCGCCCGACCAGCACAAGACCATTCAGGACATTGCGCTCATGGCCAACGTGGCCTGGGACATGCCGGATGGCATGGAGCCGGGCCTTGAGGCCAGCGCCTTCTACGACCCGCCCAACTTCACCTATCCCTTCGGGGCGCACCTGGCGGTGGTTGAGGTCGACCCGGCCACCGGCCAGATAGACCTGCAGAGGTACTACGCCGTGGACGACTGCGGCGTGCAGATTAACCCCATGATAGTCGAGGGCCAGGTGCACGGCGGCGTCGTCCAGGGCGTGGGGCCGGTGCTGTGGGAGGGCGTCGTCTACGATGACGAAGGCCAGCCCTTGACGGGTACCATGCTGGACTACGCCCTGCCGCGGGCCGACGGCCTGCCTGACATAGTGGTGCAGTCCAACACAACGGCGTCGCCCCACCACCCGCTGGGGGTGAAGGGCGTGGGTGAGGCGGGGACCATCGCCTCCACGCCCACGGTGTACAACGCGGTGATGGACGCCCTGCGGCCCCTGGGAATCACCCGAATCGATATGCCGCTTACGCCTGAGAAGGTGTGGCGGGCTATCCAGGACGCCTAGAACGGAGGCCAGTCATGTATCCAGCAAACACAAGATACCATCGAGCGAGTTCCGTATCCGAGGCGGTGCAGCTGCTGGCCGGCAACGAGGGCGCGAAGGTGTTGGCCGGGGGCCACAGCCTGATTCCGGCAATGAAGCTGCGCTTGGCGATGCCCGAAGCGCTGGTGGACATCGGCCACATTGCGGCGCTCAAGGGCATATCCGCGAGCGGCGACGGGCTGTCCATCGGCGCGCTGACCACCTTCGCGGAGATAGCGTCCAGCGACCTGGTGAGGCAGCGCGCCCCGCTTCTGGCAGAGGCGACGGGCGTGGTGGGCGACCCGGCTGTGCGCAACCGGGGCACCATCGGCGGCAACGTGTCCCACGGCGACCCTGCGTCGGACCCGCCGACGGCGCTGACGGCCCTAGGCGCGACCTTCAACGTGGCCGGGCTCGGCGGAGAGCGCAGCATTGCCGCCTCCGACTTTGCGACGGGGCTACTGGAGAACGTCCTGGGAGAGAACGAGATTCTGACCAGCGTGTCCGTTCCCGGCCCTGCGGCCGGCTCCGGCTCGGCGTACGTCAAGTTCCCGCATCCCGCCTCTCGCTACGCCGTGGTCGGCGCGGCCGTCGTAGTCACGACACAGGGCGGAAGGTGCTCCTCTGCGAGCGTGGTCGTGGGTGGCGTGGAGACAACGCCCACCAGGGCGTCGTCCGTTGAGGCGGCGCTGGTTGGGTCAGACCTGGGCGACGGCGCGCTGGACGCGGCCGCGGCTGCCGTAGCGAGTGACTTCACCGGCGACCCCATGAGCGACATCTTTGCCTCCGACGAGTACCGGAAGGCTATGGCGTCGGTATACCTGCGACGCGCCCTGGGAATCGCCGCGTCGCGGGCGGGCTAGGGCTAACCCGGCCCAGGCCCAGGGAGAAGGCGCAAGTTGGAGCAGACCACAGCAGCCTCCATGCCTGCATCGGTTGACGAGTTGCAGGCCGCGCTTCGCAGCGAGCTGTACGTCGCCGACCGGGCCCTGGCGATGTCCATATACTTGGCGTTGCAGCTGAGACGCCCGCTGTTCCTGGAGGGGGAGGCGGGCGTTGGCAAGACGGAGGTGGCAAAGGCGCTGTCATCTGCCTTGGGCGCGCGGCTGATACGGCTGCAATGCTACGAGGGACTGGACGTGAGCCAGGCCGTCTACGAGTGGAACTACTCACGCCAGCTGCTGCACATCCGGCTGCTGGAGGCGTCCGGCGGGGTTGACAGGCAGGACGCTGAGCGGGAGCTGTTCAGCGAGGAGTTCCTGATAAAGCGACCACTCCTCCAGGCGCTTGAGGGCTCGGAGCCTACGGTGCTCCTTATAGACGAACTTGACCGCGCCGACGAGGAGTTCGAGGGCTACCTTCTGGAGATGCTGTCGGACTTCCAGATAACCATCCCGGAGGTTGGCACTTACAAGGCCGACGAGCCGCCGGTGGTGGTCATCACCTCCAACCGCACCCGCGAGATCCACGACGCTCTGAAGCGTCGCTGCCTTTACTACTGGATTGACTACCCGGACTTGGACAAGGAGATGCAGATTGTTCGAAGTAAGGTGCCGGGGGCGTCGCAGAACCTGGCCGAGCAGGTGACGTCCTTTGTACAGGAGCTGCGGAGCACGGAGCTTTACAAGGTGCCCGGGGTCGCGGAGACCCTGGACTGGACGGCGGCGCTGGTGAGCCTGAACGAGAACGAGCTAAGCCCCTCCGTCATAGACGACACCCTGGGCGTCATGCTGAAGTACCGTGAGGACGTGCAGATGGTGAGGGGAGAGCAGACCCGCGCCCTGCTCAACCGGGCCATGCAGCGCGGGACCCGGCGCGGTGGCAGGCGTGGCTAGCGGCGAAGCCGGCCACCTGCTCCACAACCTGCTCCTCTTCGGCCACCTGCTGAGGCGTCTCGGCCTCAACGTCCACGAGGGGCGCATGGTGGACGCCGTCCGCGTTCTGGAGGACATCGGCGTGGAGCGGCGGGCGGACGTGTGGTCGGCGCTGCGCACTCTGCTGGTTCATCGCAAGGACGACCTACCGGTATTCGACGAGGCGTTCGAGGTGTTCTGGCGTCAGTGCAAGGCCCGGATGTCGTCCCTGGACCTGCGCTCTATGGGCGAGCAGCGTCGCTATCGACGAGTGGAGGCGGGCCCGCCTCCGCCAGGGCAGTTGGCGGACGGCTCCGACCTGCGTGACCAGGACCCTGATGAGCAGTACGACCGCATCGACCTGACCAGGACGTTCAGCGCCCGCGAGGTGCTGAGAGAAAAGGACTTCGCGGACTTCACGCCGGAGGAGACGCTGCAGGCCAGGCAGCTCATGGCGGAGCTTCAATGGAACCCCGGAATGAGGCGCACGCGGCGCAGGGAGCGGGGCAGAGGCCCGGCGCTGGACGTGAGAAGGACGCTGCGGCACAGCGCGCAGTACGGCGGCGAGATGCTCCGCCTGAGGACCCGCCGGCGGAAGGAGAAAGCCCGCCGCTTGGTGGTCATCTGCGACGTGAGCGGCTCTATGGAGCGTTACACCCGTATGCTGCTCCACTTCATCCACAGCCTCTACTCCGGCCTGGAGAGCCAGGTTGAGGCGTTCCTGTTCGCCACCCGCCTGACGCGCATCACCAGGCAGCTGGAGCGTCGGGACATAGACCAGGCCGTGAGCGAGGTGTCCAGGGCAGTGCCGGACTGGTCGGGCGGGACGCGCATAGGCGAGGTGCTCAGGGAGTTCAACTTCAGGTGGGCGCGCCGCACGCTGGGGTGGGGATCCATAGTGCTGATTGTGTCGGACGGCTGGGACAGGGGAGAGCCGGAGGCCCTGAGCGAGGAGATGGCGCGCCTGCAGCGCAGCTGCCGACGGCTGATATGGCTGAATCCCCTGGCCGGAGCCGAGGACTACGAGCCGCTGACCCAGGGGATGAAGGCCGCCGCGCCCTACGTCGACGACCTGCTGCCGGTGCACAACCTGGCCGCGCTGCTGGACCTGGCGCGCCACCTGAACGGCCTGGCTACGATGTGGCCCGTCCGCAGGCAGGCGGCTCAGCCTGTAATGGAGACTACGGAGACAGTGGCCGCGCCCGCTCAGAGGTCGTGGCATACGGCGGCGAACCCGTCCTTCCGCCACCCCATGTGGGGGCGGGGGTCAGGGGAGCGCGGGGCATAGGGGGGTGGGCGCGGACTTTGGGAAATGCCTGTCCGCTCATATTAGGCGCTCGTTGATTGTTGCGACCTGTAGGGGCGGTTCGCGAACCGCCCCTACGATTGCGCCTAGCCTCAGTTTTGGTGATGAAAGACACCGGGATTCTCTGAATCCGTTTCCCACTGCATCGGATTCATGGATATGTACTCCCTGACACGTTCCATTTCGTCATCATTTCGGATGACGTGCTCGTAGTAGTTGCGCTGCCACAATAGCTGTCCTGGCGTACCATGAGCAAGGTTGAACTGCTTGGTGGTTACCGTCTTGAATGCCGCTACCAAGCGACCTAGGGGTTTGTGCGCTGTAGGGGCGGTTCGCGAACCGCCCTTACCTTCATCAGATATGACGATGATCCCGTGCAAATGGTTTGGCATAACTACGTATTCGTCTAGATGTACGTGCGGGTAGCGAGTACCCAACCATTCCCAGGCGTCTCCAATCGATTGCCCCGTATTGTTAAGCACCATTTCGCCGTCCACAATCTCCCCGAAGAGAGGTATGCGGTTCTGGGTGACGACGGTTACGGAATATGCCCCGGGTTGGGAATAGTCGTACGCCTTCAGGCGTATGGACCTTCGGCGGTGGATATCCGGACTGTAGTGCCGGTTCATTTGGCCTCTCCGGAGGATCGCAGAAATATACCTGTAGGGGCGGTTCGAGAACCGCCCCTACGATGATCTGTTTATGGAAGCGAGACGAGCCTACGCCTCCGGCCAGCCCTCCGGGATCTCGTTGGCGTCCAGGGCCTCCTGAATGGCGTCTGCGGCGTCATTGGTCACCCAGCCGCTCCAGACGCTGGCGTTGTTGTTCAGCCACCAGAGAGCGGCGTCGTTGATGCTTGTGTCCTTGTTCTCGTCCTGCCAGGCGGCGACCGTCTTGAAGCGGTCGATGTTGAATCCCCACTTGCCCAGCATGTCAACTACGTCGGGCGCCCGGTCGTTTATCTCGGTATTTATTCCAATCAGAATCGTGGCGTCCTCGTATGCGCAGGCCTTGTCGGTGGCCCAGCACTCGTCGCTGTAAGCGGGCTCCTCAAGGCGCACCAGGTCCAGGAGCAGAGCGGGGTCGTTGGTGCCCCACTGGTAGCCAAGCCACGGCTCCTGCTTCTCGTAGGCACCGTACAGGTCGGCGTTGGCCGCTGCGCCGTCACCGGGGTTGATTATGTGGACGTGGTCGGACAGCCCGTAGGACTCAATCTGCTGTGCATTGACCTCCTCGCAGGCCCAGCCGATGACGCAGGACACCAGGCGAGCCTTGCCCCCTGTCTCAGAGGTCGCGAACAGCTCCTTGTACTGGTCGTCCTTGAGGTCCTCGATGCTGTCCAAGTCCGGGTACTGCTCCTGGAGATAGGCCGGAATGACAAAGGATGACTGCCAGTCCTTCCCAAGGCTCTCGCCTATGGGCTCCACCTCGCCGTTGTCGACAGCCGTAGTCCAAGCCTCCAGCTGGTTGGGCAGCCATATCTCCATCGTCACCTGGGTGTCACCGTTGCGAAGGCCTTGGAGCAGAGGCAGCGTTGCGCCGAAAACGACGTCCGTGGGATAGCCGTACCCCTCTTCGACGATGTACTGGGCAATGCGGTTCTGCACCTGGGCGCTGGTCCAGTTGAGGTCGCTGAAGACAATTGGCTCCTTTTCCTCTTCGCAGGCCAGGGCGGCCAGGACCACCACCATAGACGCTATCAGCGCGAACACTCTGTACTTGATTTTCATAGCTGCAATCCCCCTTCCAATGGTCTCATTGTATCGCCCGTTGAAGGACACGGGCGCGCCTATTATGACACTATATTGGTCGAGATGCTACCCCGCCGCCCTCCTCAGGACCTCCTGCCGGCCGCGCGCCACCGACTGCGTGAACCTGTCGATTATGATGGCGAGGAACACTATAGCCAGTCCCGCTATCAGGCCGTTGCCCGGCTCGTTCTTCTGGAGCGCGCGGTTGACGTTGTCGCCCAGGCCTCCCGCGGCCACCAGGCTGGCGATGGTCACCATCGCCAGGGCCATCATCGTGGTCTGGTTGATGCCGGCCATGATTGTGGGCAGTGCCATTGGAATCTGCACCTTGGCCAGGATTTGGCGGGGAGACGCGCCGTAGGCTCTGGCTACTTCCAGGGCCTGCGGCGACACCTGGCGTATGCCGAGGTTGGTGAGGCGGATTACCGGCGGGACTGCGTAGATTATGGTGGCGAATATGCCCGCGGGCTTGCCCAGGCCGAAGAAGAGGATGCCCGGAAGCAGGTAGACGAAGCTGGGCATGGTCTGCATCCCGTCGAGTATGGGCCGCATCAGGTTGTCGGCCATGCGGCTGCGGGCCCCAAGAATGCCGAGGGGAAAGCCGATTGACACCGCTATGGCGACTGCCACAATCATGAGTGCGACTGTGCCAATGGTGTTTGCCCACATGTCCATGAACCCCATAAAGAGCAGGGAAATGCAGGTGAAGGCCAGCAGGCTCCATCGCCCTATCTTGTAGGAAAACAGGGCAAGAGCGACCACGAGGGCGGGCCACGGCGCCCACTTGAGGACCCCTTCAATGCGAACCAGAGCGAAGTTGACGGCGTTGCGTATCCTGTCGAAGAGCCAGGCGCCCTCAATGGTCATCCAGCCCACCGTGTCGTCAATGGTGTCTGCGGTGACGTCCCGCACAGTCCTTTCAAGTTCCACTGAGCCGTCTCTGGAGGTCTCGTAGGACAGCGTGGTGGGGAAACGCATCTCGGAACCCCAAATCAGCAGGCTTGCCAGCAGCACTACCGCGACTATAGCAAAGCCGATGGCCCATCGGTAGATGATCTGTACATGTTCCGGAGCGCTGCTTGAAAACTCCGTCTCGGCATTTGATTGAACTTCACTGGTTTGAGCCATGCAAGCCTCCTGGACGGGTTCGGGTGGGAATGTGAGCGGGCCGCTACTGGAGGGCCCCGGGATGAATTACCGGGGTGTGCGAGTAGGGCCGCGGTTTTTGTACCATATTTTACGCAATTTTCGCAAGGACTTCTCTTGATGATACCTCGCTAAGAGTCTATGATACTCGGTGCATTTGTATCAGTCCCATTGGACGGCGTCATAAAGCTCTCACGGGTTTCCTGGTCTTCCGTGAGCAACGCTGCAATCCGGTTTCAGGTCTGAACTTTGTGCCGGGATTGCCCTGATTCATACCGTGCGAGACGGCAAAAGTGATAGCGAACAGACGCTGAATGCCATTCAAGTTTAGCTACAGTCTGCAGACTTTCCGCGGGGACGTCTTTGGCGGCATCACGTCGGCGGTGGTGGGCCTGCCGGTGGCGCTGGCCTTCGGCGTGGCGTCTGGCGTTGGAGCGCTGGCCGGTCTCTACGGAGCCATCGCCGTGGGCTTTTTCGCCGCGGTGTTCGGGGGCACCAAGTCTCAGATTTCCGGTCCCACCGGCCCCATGGCCGTGGCCATGGCGGTCATAGTAACGTCCCACGCCAACAACTTTGCCGAGGCGTTCACGATTGTTATCCTGGCCGGCGTCATCCAGATCCTCCTGGGTGTGATGAAGGTCGGGCGGTTCGTGTCCTTCACGCCGTACTCCGTCATATCCGGGTTCATGTCCGGCATTGGCGTGATCATCATCCTGCTGCAGACCCTCCCCTTTCTTGGCGCGGCCGTCGCCGAGGGCGGGCCGATGGGGGCGGTGCGCTCCTGGCCGGACGTCATTCGAGACATCAATCCAAACTCATTCGCAATTGCCGCGGTCACCCTGGCCGTGGGCATACTGTGGCCTGCCAGGCTCCGCAGGGTCTTGCCGCCCACCCTGGCGGCGCTTGTGGCCGGAACCGCCCTGGGCGTGCTGTGGCTGACCAACACGCCGGTAATAGGCGACGTGCCAACCGGCCTGCCGGAGTTGAGGTTGCCCGAGGTCTCCGTTGGACTCCTGACGGGCGCAATCCAGCCGGCCCTCACCCTTGCGCTCCTTGGCTCCATCGACAGCCTGCTGACATCCCTGATAGCGGACTCGATCACCCGCACTCGCCACAACCCCGACCGCGAGCTGATAGGGCAGGGCATTGGCAACACCATTGCCGGGTTCATCTGGGGCCTTCCGGGCGCTGGGGCAACTATGGGCACAGTGGTCAATATCAGAGCCGGTGGCCGTACCCAGATTTCGGGAGCCATACGGGCGGGTATCCTGCTGGCCCTGGTCCTGGGCCTTGGGAAGTACGTGGAGGTGATTCCCCACGCCGTCCTCGCGGGCATTCTGATGAAAGTGGGATGGGACATCATAGACTGGCGCTTCATCACCCGCATCCACCGCGTCCAGCGTGAGCACCTCCTGGTGATGGTTATCACCATGGGCCTCACGGTCTTCGTAGACCTTGTGACCGCGGTGGCGATTGGCCTCATATCCGCAGGCATGGCCTACTCCCGACAGCTTGAGCGTCTTGAGCTGGACAACGTGGTGTCCGCGCCCCTGAGCGACCGGAACTTCCTGATGATTGAGGAGGACGGCGACGACGCCGACGAGTTTGCCGCCAGGGTCGGCCTGGTGGGCCTCAGAGGGAGCTTCTCCGTGGCGTCGTCCGTCAAGCTGATCAACGCCATCAGCGTGGACATCCAGGAGCATGAGATAGTTATCCTGGACTTCTCCGGCACCGTGTTCATAGACGACAGCGCCGCTCTTGTGGTGGAGCAGATGATTGACACCGCCATAGCAGAGGACACCGACTGCATTGTGATGGGGCTGTCCGGCGCGCCCGCCTCCGCTCTCCAGGCGCTCAACGCCCTGAAGCGCGTGCCCGAAGACCAGTACGCCGCTGACCTGGACGAGGCGAGGGATATCTGCAAGAGGCTGCTCAACGTCTAGCGCAGCGCTGGGCGTGTCCCCGGCGACAGTATTCCCGGGTTGTGTTGGTGTTAGGGGACAACACCGCTCATCCTGAGCCTGTCGAAGGGTGAGCGGTGTCATACTATGTCCTCTGTCTTCCCGCTCTGGTTCGACCAAGCTCACCCCCGTATCAAGTACGGGGCAGGCTATGAGCCGGAATTAAAGGATACGCCAACTGGCGTTTGCATAACCAACACGTGTAGACAATACCCGTCTGGCCAAGCAGGTTGTCAAAGCCCCTCCTTGTCTCTATAGTGATGTGGATTCCCGTTGCCGGCAGGTGTTGGGAGGTGAACGCAATGCCCCGAAGGGTCATGTGGCTGGTCCTGGTGGCCGTAGTCATTCCGGCGGTGCTCACGGGTGGTTCTCCCGGCTGCGAAATCGGCGGCTCCTCAGAGTCCACTCCCGGCGGCCAGGCAGCGCCAACGGCGGAGGGACCGTTCAAAACCGAAGATCCCTTGACATCCTCCACAGGCGATGGGGCATTTGAAGGATCACCGGAAACGGACCGGGAAGCGCTTGTTGCCCTCGCCAATGCTGCCGGCAACTCCAGCCAGGGTTTCTCAAACTGGGGAAGCAATCTGCCACTTGAAATGTGGGCCGGCGTCTGGACCGATGACAACGGTCGGGTAAGGGGGCTGAGCCTGACAGGGCTGGGAGCGATGGGCGAAGGGCTTCGGGGAGAGCTGCCTGCGGAGCTGGGCAACCTTTCCATGTTGGAGACGCTGCGGCTGGACCAGCATCTTCTGAGCGGGGAGATACCGCCTGAGTTGGGCAGGCTTTCAAACCTTGACCTCTTGAGCCTTCGGGACAATCGATTGAGTGGGCCGATTCCCCGGGAACTGGGCAATCTTGCTAACCTCCGCGTGCTGAATCTCAGCTACAACCGGCTTGGCGGAGAGATACCGGCGGAGTTGGGCAACCTCTCCGGCCTTGAGTGGCTGAGCCTCAATTGGAATCAGCTGAGCGGGGAGATACCGTCCCAGCTGTGGGATCTGACCAATACACACTTGGGTCTAGGCTCTAACCAGGGCAGCTTCTGTGTGCCTGAAGATCAACTGGCCCGGCGACAGAGCGATTCCGGGGACCTGGTGGACTTGCTGGTCTGTGGACACCCTAACCTGGCTACTGCTACGCCTGCGCCGACGCGCCCCCATCGATCCACACCCGGCCCGGCGGCGACGGCCACGCCCTATCCCACCCTTTCGCCGGACGCGATTATGGACAGGGAGGCGCTGGTCGCCCTGTACAACGCCACGGGCGGGGACCACTGGCACTTCAAGCAGAACTGGCTCAGCGATCTGCCTTTGTTCATGTGGGACGGCGTAGAGACGGACGACGAAGGGCGCGTGGTCGCCCTGAATCTCATCGGAAACAACTTGAGTGGAGAGATACCCTCTGAGTTGGGCAGCCTGGAAAACCTGGTTGTGCTGGACCTCAGCCGAAATCAGTTGAGCGGGATGATACCCCCCGAATTGGGTAATCTCTCCAGCCTGGCATGGCTGGCTCTCTACTGGAACAACCTGAGTGGAGAGATACCGGCAGGGTTGGGCGGCCTCTCCAACCTGAGAATGCTCGACCTATCCCGAAATGAGTTGAGCGGAGAGATACCCTCTGAGCTAGGCAACCTGTCGATGCTGCGTTCCTTGTATCTGATATACAACAATCTGAGCGGAGACGTGCCGCCGCAGCTTGGTGACCTGTCCAATCTGAAAGAACTGAGGATCGATGGCGCCTATGCGCTAAGCGGTTGCATACCGGCTGCATTGGAGTCTCAGTTGGACATGGGACGCTCAGACCTGCAAGACGTGCCCTTCTGCTGAAGCCGCCCATCAACCACCGACAACCACTTCTCCTGGCTACAGGTCTAGACCGCAGCCCCGTTATCTCTCACAATAGGGCGTGGTATATCTGGACAGGGGGATTGTATTGGGGCTGATAGGCAAGCACCTCATCAGAAGCCTGCTGGGGCTGACGGCCCTCATGGGCCTGGGCATCCTGGGCTACATGCGCATAGAAGGATGGTCGCTGCTGGACGCGGCCTATATGACCATCCTCACCTTCACCACCGTGGGCTACGACGAGGTGCGCCCGCTGTCGTCCGCCGGCCGCGTCTTCAATATGTTCATGATGGTGGTCGGTGTTGGCATAATGCTGTACATACTGACCAGCGTGGTGCAGATTGTGGTGGAGGAGGAGATACTGGGTATCCTGTTTCGGAGGCGTAGAATGAGAACGCAGCTTGCTAAACTGAGGAATCACTACATTGTGTGCGGCTTTGGCCGCGTGGGCAGGGAGGTTGCGCTGACCCTTCAGCGGGAGTCTGTGCCCCTGGTGGTCATGGACAGAGACCCGCAGGTGCTGTCGGAGGCGGACGAGTTGGGAATCCTGGGCATTGAGGGCGACCCAACCAGGGACGAAGACCTGCTGACAGTGCGCGTCAGGGAAGCGTACGGCCTTGTGGCCGCGGCCGGCGGCGACACCGACAACGTCTACATCACGCTGACGGCCCGGGGCCTGAATCCCAACCTGCGAATCGTTGCCCGGGCGACCAGGGAGGACGCGGAGGCCAAGCTCATGCGGGCCGGCGCGGACGTGGTCGTGCAGCCCCAGGCGATAGGCGGGAGGCACATGGCGGAATCTGCCATAGAGCTGATGGCAAAGACCGGGGTGGGGCGGGCGCGTTCATAATAGCGGGTCAGCCCGCCTTGATGCTGCGAAGAGGCAGGGCGTGGGCTTCCAGCGTGTGCAGGTCCAGGCGCCGGGATGCCTGGTCAATGTCGAAGCCGACCACCTCGCCGTCGGCGTCTATATCGACGTTTAGTCCCTCAGTGACCTCTATAGTTTCCGCCCCTGGCCGGGCCTTGAACTCAACGTACAGGCTGTCCGTCTCCGGATAGTAATGAAGTTTCATGCCTGGTCAAACTTCTCTCGGCTGATGCCCAGATCTCTTCGGATTCCGTGGACTGTTCCTGTCGCCAGATCCCTATTGCCGTGTCTTGGAACGGTAGTTTCCTGGTTGTTGGCTGGGTTGATCCAGATTTCGTGTGAACCTCCTGCTTGGCGGTCGAAGACGCATCCAAGCCTTCCGAGTTTTCTCGTTAGCTCTCTGTAAGTCATACAGCGACGGATATCCTGCCCCGTCCAGTCTCTGACAGGGCTATCCCAGTAGGAAGCGTCTTGCCCCGGTCCTTGTAGGAGAGGATGAACTGCTTGGCCACCTTGGACAGCTCTGTCAGAGCTTCATCGGCGCTCTCCCCCCACGCTCGGCATCCGGGTAGTTCCGGTATTTCTGCCATGTAAAGCCAACCCTGGTCTTGATGGGGTTCATGTAGAACATAGTCCAACTGGTATAATTCCATCTTGGCCTCCCTGGCATCCTTGTTTGCATCTCTCTCGCCTTTACTTAGCTTGGCGTCATCCTCAATTATGAAGTCCAACTCTGCAAACGTAAAGCACGAGGGTTGCCAGGCCATCATTCCCAAGAAACTCCTCTCGACTACCAGCCCCCAATCGCGCTAAAATAGGGCAACCTTCATCACCTGTTCAGCGTAGCATAGCCCGCTGGCAGAGATGAAATCGTCGTTAGACGGAGCCTTGACAGGAGGTTAGAGATGGTACAGACCCAAGCCGAACCGACAACCACCAAAGCGGGAGCCCTGGCGGGGATACGTGTACTGGACTTCACCTGGGTGAGGGCAGGCCCCTGGTGCACACGCTGGCTGGGCGCGCTGGGCGCGGAGGTCATCAAGGTGGAGTGGCCCCAGAACCCAAGCACCCGGGGCGAAAACATTGCCTCCGGCCAGGGGACGCCGGAGGGCTTTCCCTTCAACCTCAACACCAACGGTCACTTCAGCGACACCAACGCCAACAAGCTGAGCGTCACCCTCAACACCCGCACGGAGCGCGGCATTGACCTCATCCGCCGTCTGGTGTCCATCTCGGACATCGTCATTGAGAACTTCGCCTTTGGCGTTCTCAACAACTGGGGCATCGGCTATGAGGAGATGAAGAAGCTGCGCCCGGACATCGTGTACCTCTCCATGTCCGGCTTCGGCCATACGGGTCGGAACAGGGACTATCAGACGATGGGGCCCATCGCCCAGGCGCTGTCCGGCCTCACCTACCTGTCCGGTCTACCCGACAAGCCCCCCGCCGGGTGGGGCTGGTCCTACATGGACGACACCGGAGGCATGTACGGGGCCATCTACGCCCTCAGCGCCCTGTATCGACGAAACGTCACCGGCCTGGGGCAGCACGTCGACAAGTCCCAGTGGATAACGGGCGTCGCGCTCAACGGCCCCGTGTTCCTGGACATCCAGGCCAATGGCCGCACCACGTATCGGGAGGGCTACCCGGCGGGCAACCGCACCCACTGGCCCGGCACACCCCTGGCGCACAACTACCGTGGGCGGACGGTCGCGCCCCACAACGCCTACCGCACCGCGCCCGGCGACTACAACGACTGGTGCGCCATCGCCTGCTTCTCCGATGACGAGTGGCGCAGGTTGGTGGGAGTCATGGGTTCCCCCGCCTGGGCCGTCGGCGAGAAGTTCGCCACCCTGAACGGCCGGCTGTCCAACCAGGAGGAGCTTGACCAGGGCATTGAGGCGTGGACAAAGACCCTTGGCAAGTACGAGATCATGGAGCTTTGCCAGGCGGCTGGCGTCCGCGCAATGCCCGTGCAGAGCAGCCAGGACCGCTTCGACAACGACCCCCACCTGAAGCATCGGGACATGTACCTGGACATCGAGCACCCCGCCATTGGCGTCTGGCCGCACCAGAACGCCCCCTTTAAGATGTCGGAGACCCCCGTCTTCAACAAGCTCTCCGGCCCGCTGATTGGCGGTCACAACAAGGAAGTGTTCGAGGGTTTGCTGGGCATCAGCCACCAGGAGCTTGTGGACGGCTTTGAGGACGGCACCTTCTGGCCCAAGACCATGAGCCGTGACGACTATCCGTACCTGCAGGAGATGATAGACTCGGACGAGCCTGCAGAGTGGACCGGCAACGACCCGCGACCGAACCCTCCGCCTGTGCCTGTTCAGACGCCCGGCGCTGAGCCGGAGGGGCCGTTCTCCGGGGTTCGCGTTCTGGAGCTGGCAGACGAGAAGGGGCAGTGGTGCGGCAAGCTGCTGGCCGACATGGGAGCGGACGTCGTAAAGATCGAGCCGCCGGGCGGCCAGGATACCCGGACCGTCGGCCCGTTCTTCGAGGACGTGCCCAACAGGGAGAGGAGCCTCTCCTTCTGGCACTACAACACCTCCAAGCGCGGCATTACGCTGTCGCTGGAGACGGAGGACGGTAGGAGTCTGTTCCGTCGCCTCGCGGCCCAGGCCGACGTGGTGCTGGAGACCTTCCAGCCCGGCTACATGGCCTCCCTTGGGCTGGGCTACGAGGACCTGAAGAAGGACAACCCCCGCCTGGTTATGTGCTCCCTGACCCCCTTCGGGCAGGACGGGCCGTGGAGGGACTACGCCACCAGCGACCTGCTGCACCTGGCGGCGGGCGGTCAGATGGCCGGCTGCGGCTACACGGAGGATGAGGAGCCGGACGCGCCGCCCATCGCTCCCGGCGGAGGGCAGGCATGGCACATGGGCAGCCACTTCTCGATGATTGCAATTGGCGCGGCTCTGCTGAACAGGACTGTCACCGGCACAGGGCAGTACATCGACGCCTCCGTGCACGAGGCCTGCGCCCTGACCACCGAGGCGGCCGTGACTCGCTATATCTACACCGGGCAGATCGTCAGGCGGCAGACGGGCCGCCACGCCTCGCCCACGCCCACGGACAAGAGCCAGCACCCCTGCGCCGACGGCAAGTACATCAACGTCGCCGCGCAGATACTCAACCGGCTGACCCCGGAGAGGCTCCAGATCCTTGGCGACTGGATGAAGGACGAAGGCCTGGCCGGCGACATCCTTGAGGAGAAGCTCCGCAACCCGGAATCCATAACGGACAACGAGCTTTTCCTCTACTTCATTGCAAACATGAGCCGGGACGACGTTTACCATGGCGGGCAGAAGCGGGGCTTCAATATGGGCGCCGTGCGGTCGCCGGAGGAGGTGCTGGCCGACCCGCACCTGGAGGACCGCGGCTTCTGGGCTGAGGTGGAGTACCCGGAGGTTGGCGCGAAGCTCAGGCACCCGGGGCCTGCGGGCATTTTCAACGGCTCGCCGTGGCGTATCTCCAGGAGAGCGCCCCTGGTGGGCGAGCACAACGAGGAGGTGCTGTGCGGCGAGCTTGGACTGAGCAGGGCGGAGCTGGCGGTCCTCAGCGAAGGAGGCGTGGTCTAGGGGACCTTTGAACGAGTCAGAAACATGACCATCCCGCCTAATGACACCTCTATGACCATTCCTGCGTAGGCAGGAATCCAGGAGGGGCGTGGCGTGGACTCCCGCCCCCGTATCGGAGTACGGGGCAGGCTTCGCGGGAGTGGATTGGACTTGTTCAGACCATTCCTAGCGGTCGTCAAAGCGTCGGTCAAGGTCACGGAGGAACTGGTCGACCTGCGGCGGTAGGGGAGCCTGTGGCGCGTCCTCGGCCATCTGCCGGACTCGCGCGTCGTAGGCGGCCTCCATCTGCACCACCATCTCGCGGACGTCCGGGTCCTCCTCTATCTCCTCGTTGAGCTCCTTGTACTGCTGACGTCCGGCCTCTGGGTCGGCCAGGTAGTCGGGGAGATTGTACATGGCGCAGATGACTTGGAGCATGCGGGCCGCGCCAGCGTGGTCCTCCTCCACCTCCAGGTAGTGAGGCAGGTTCACCATCAGGCTGTGGGTCTCCACGCCGTCCCGCTCAAGCTCGTCGTTGATCAGGCCCATGATGCTCATTGGCCCCGAGTAGTTGTTGGACATCCGGGGCGTTATGAGGCCCTTCAGCTGCTCCATTTTCTCCGTGCCGGGAGACCCGGTGACCCGCAGGGGCCGGGTGTGGGGCACGGAACTGTACATTCCGCCGATGCGCGTGTACCGCTTGACTTTAAGCCGCCTCAGGATTTCCACCACGGACTCAACGTACTCCTCTGCGTTGGCGTGAGGCTCCAACAGGTGGAGAAACACGAAGTCCGGCCCGTCCTCACGGCGCGAGTAGAAGACGTGGCTGTTGGGGATGGTCAGCGTGCGCTCGCCTTCGTACACGTGGGTGATGGGGCGATAGCGCGTGAAGTCGAAATACGACCCGGGCGTGCTGAGCTTTCCGAGCTCGTGGGAGTCAAAGTGGGTCTCCAGCTTGCTCAGCGCAAGGGTGCCGACGCTCCCGGCGTCCACCCAGGGCGAAAGCAGCGAAAGGACGTGGGGGTCTCTGAGTTCCGGGAAGGGATCCTGGACTTCAAACGCTCCGATATTCATGGTGATATGTTGGCACAACAGGCCGATTTTATCAACTCCCGCGATACTGGGTATTCTCTACATGTTTGGTGTTCCTTATCGGCATAACAGACATGTACTGATACGCCTTGTTTCCCGCTCACCCTGAGCTTGTCGAAGGGTATGAGCGGGAGCCTCGAGGCTGTTCTATGCCCGCTCAAATGGTTCGACAGGCTCACCATGAGCGGGCATGATATGCTACTCTCCCGGGGAGCATTGGCAATACCAACACATATAGAGAATACCGAATACTGACTCGCCCGGGCTTTGTTTCTGCTATTAAATCTCAATTTGGCTATCCCGCGTTAGAGGGGCCATTTGCAGGGCTGTAGGTTGACAAGCCACACCAAACCTGCAAGAATTGAGCCATTCTTGACACTGGCCGCCATGAGTCGGGGAGGTTTCTAAGACTGAGTATCATAATGAAAGCCCTGACCTTCCCACTCCCTGAATCCGGCCTTCCTGAGCACGCAAGAGGGGAAGTGGCGCAGCCCGGATCAGGTGTCGCGCATCTCGACTGAGCAGTTGAGCCAAATCCCGAAACGGCGCGCCATTGAATGAGATTGAATATCAAAAAGTAGTCCAGAGATTACTCCCGGAGGGATTAAGAGGCTCAGAAACTCCAAGAAAGAAAGGGTCTGTACAGATATGAGACTGAGTAAAGGTATGTGGGGAATAGCCAAAACTTCTTTGCTGGCCGTAGCGCTGCTCCTGGCCGTCGTTGCTTGCGGCGACGACGCAGACACTGACACGCCAACCACCGCGCCTGCGGCCACGCCTACCACGGCGTCCATGGCCCCTGACCCTACGGCTACCACGGCGGCGATGGCCCCTGACCCTACGCCCACTGCGGAGTCAATGGCGCCTGCGGCCACTGCTACCACGGCGTCAATGCCTGCTGACCCTACGCCTACAGCCGCGGCAATGCCTGCTACACCCACAGCCGAGACTATGGCGCCTCCGGCTGAACCCATACCAGTGGTTACCACCACCAACATCGTGGCTGACTGGGTACGAGAGATCGGCGGTGATCGTGTTGAAGTCTTCAGCCTGCTGCCGGTTGGAGCCGATCCTCATGGCTACCAGCCGGGCGCTCAGGACGTTGCCAGGGTTGCCGACGCGCAACTGGTGCTCAGCATCGGCTTGGGCCTTGAAGAGGCGTGGCTCCACGAGCTGCTGGAGAACGCGGCCCGTGACGAGGAGAGCATTGTTGAGATGGCCGAGCTCATCGACCCCATAGAGTTCGCAGAGACCCACATTGAAGACGTGGAGTTTCTGGAGGAGCTGGATCACATAGTCCACGAGGTGGAGGAGGGAGAGATAACCCCGGAGGAGGGTCTTGAGGAAGTTAAGGAACTGCTGGAAGGCATTGAGCATCACGACGAGGGAGAAGAGGCGGAGGAGCCTTCTGCCATGGTGCACGAAATAGTGGAACAGGTCGAGGCCGGTGAGATTGACGCCGCGGAAGCCATAGAGGAGATTGAACACATTCTCGGTGAGGGCGAGGAGGCGCACGAGGGCCACGGCCACGGCCTTGAAGACCCCCACTTCTGGTTTGACCCCATTCGCGTCAAGGTGGCGGTGGATGACATAGCCACTCGCCTTTCGACCATAGACCCTGACGGCGCAAGCCTCTACTTCCAGAACGCCGCCGACTACGAACGGCAGCTTGACGAGCTTCACGCCTGGACCCAGTCGCAGGTGGAAGCCATACCCGAGGCCGACAGGCTGCTGGTGACCTCTCACGACAGCCTTGGCTACTTTGCTCTGCTGTACGGCTTTGAGGTTGTGGGCGTAATCCTGGGCATAACCACAGAGGTTGAGCCTTCGGCTGAGGACCTGATTGAGCTGATACACGAAATAGAGGAGTCCGGAGCAAAGGTTATCTTTGGGGAGACAACGGTGAGCGAGCGGCTGGCCCAGACCGTAGCTTCTGAGACCGGGACCGCGCTCGTGAGGCTCTACTCAGGCTCCCTGGGCGACGAGGGCAGCGGCGCCGGGACCTACGTCGGGATGTTTCGGACCAACGTGGAGCGTATAGTGGAGGCGCTGAGCTAAAGGGATTGCACATCAGGCGTTCAAAGACAACCCCGTAGGAGAGGACTGGAAATGGCTACCCCGGAACCGTGCATAACCGTTGAAGACTTGACCGTCGTGCGCGGTGGGCACGTTGCCTTGACGGACGTGACCTTTGACGTGGCCGAGGGCACTCTGATGGGGGTCCTCGGCCCCAACGGGGCGGGCAAGAGCACGCTGTTCGGCGCCATTGCCGGTACGCTGCCCATAGCCAGTGGCAGCGTAAGGCTGATGGGTGCGGCGTCCGCGAAGGGCGCGCTGGCCTACGTGCCACAGCGCGACAGGATTAACTGGACCTTTCCGGCCACAGTCCTGGACGTGGTGACAATGGGGCGCACCTTGAACATAAGGTGGTTCCGCCAACCGGGTAGAAAAGACAAAGAGATGGTCAGGACGTGCCTGGAGCGCGTGGGGATGTGGGAACATCGCTCTGACCGGATTACCGAGCTCTCTGGCGGCCAGCGCCAGAGGGTGTTCATCGCCCGGGCCCTGGCGCAGGAGGCCAGCGTCATCCTGCTGGACGAGGCGTTCAGCGGCGTGGACGTGGGCGCCCAGGAGGGGATTGTGGAGGTGCTTCAGTCGCTGCGAGACGAGGGCAAAGTGGTGATGCTGGCAACCCACGATCTCACCAATCTGGCGCAGCGCTTTGACCAGTGCCTGTGCATCAACCACCACGTTTGCGCCTGCGGCCCTCCGGGAGAGGTGTTCACGGCGGAGGTGTTTGAGGAGCTCTACGGCTCCCACGGGATTGAGTTCGCACCCGACCACTATGCCCCGCACTCCCACGAGCGAGGAGCGTAGTGGACTACATAACGGACCCGTTCCAGTACGGGTTCATGGTGAGGGCGCTGGTGGTCTCGGTGCTTGTTGGGGTGATGTGCCCCGTGCTGGGCGCATACGTCATAACCCGCGGGCGCGCCTTCATGGGTGACGCCCTTGCCCACTCTGTGCTGCCCGGCATGGTGGTCGCTTTCCTCCTGGGGATCAGCCCCTTCTTTGCGGCCGTGCCCGCCGGAATCCTGATTGCGCTGCTGATGGGCACCGTAAGCCGTCGGACCGGCATCAGCGAAGATACGTCCATAGGCATAATCTTTGCCGGCATGTTCGCCCTGGGCCTTGTCATGCTTTCCAGGGCCACCAACATCACCATCAACATTGAAGACCTGCTGCTGGGACAGGTGCTTGGCGTGTCCCAGACGGACGTCTATATCTCCCTGGGCCTTACCGCGCTGGTCCTGCTGGGGCTGTACGCTTTTCACCGCCAGCTTGTCTACACCACTTTCGACGAGGTGGGCGCGTCCGTAGTCGGCATCAAGACCGGGCTGGTGGAGTACGTGCTCCTGGCGCTTCTTGCGCTTGTAATTGTCATTGGCATTCAGGCAGCGGGCATTGTGCTGGTGATGGCGATGCTCATAACGCCCGCGGCCACCGCCTACCTGCTGGCAAGGAGGTTTGTGGGAGTCATGGTCTTGGGGGCGCTCGTAGGCTCTGCGTCGGCGGTGACCGGCCTGTACCTCTCATTCTACGCCGACCTGCCCTCCGGCCCCGCCATGGCTCTGGTTGCTACCACGATGTTTGCGGCGGCGGCGGTTGTTAAGAGGGGATTTACGCCCCAGCGGGCTGTGTAGGGGCAACTGGCCGGTAACTCTCAACCCAGTTCCAACCTTAGCCACACCGTTTGGCGGAACTTCACAGATTCTGAACCTTCTCTGTGTCTATGGCTTTTCCTCTTTGGCTGACCAGCGCCTTATATGATGTGCTATAGTGTCCAAGTCGTTTGGCCATTACTACTGAAGAGGCGAGAGCTTAGTCTTGATAGAGCTGAGCGGAGTATCCAAGCACTACCAGATTGGCCCCGTGGAGGTGCGGGCGCTGGACGGCGTGGACCTGCAGGTGGCCGGCGGCGAGTTTGTGGTTGTCCTGGGGCCTTCCGGGAGCGGCAAGACCACAATGCTGAACATAATCGGCGCGCTGGACACGCCCACCTCCGGCAAGGTCACCGTGGGAGGGCGGGACATCACCGCGGCCTCCCGCTCCGAGCTCTTTGCCCTCAGGCGTCAGACGGTCAGCTTCATCTTCCAGAGCTTCAACCTCTTCCCGGGGCTGACCGCCCTGGAGAACGTAGAGTTCGGGATAGACGTGGCCGGTAAGCGGGGCGTCACGTCGCCGGAGTCCGTGCTTGAGGCCGTGGGCCTGGGTCACCGGACCAACCACTTTCCCCACGAGCTGTCAGGCGGCGAGCAGCAGCGCGTCGCCATTGCCAGGGCCCTGGGCACCGGCAACCCCATTCTGCTGGCCGACGAACCTACCGGCGAGCTTGACTTCCGCACCGGGGCGCAGATACTGGAGCTTCTCATTGCCCAGGCGTCCGCCGACCGCGCCGTGCTGGTGGTCACCCACAACCGGGAGATATCGCGCATCGCCGACAGGGTGGTTGAGATGAGCAGCGGGCACGTGGTCAGCGACGGCCCTCCGCCGGGCGGGAAGACGAGCCTCTCGGAACTGCACTGGTAGGTATTGGGTATGTTGGCCCTTCGATTACGCTGGGCGCTGAGGGACGTGAGGGCCCGCTGGATTCAGGTGGCGGGCATTGCCTTTATGCTTGCCATTGGGACCGGGCTGTTTGCCGGACTCAGCAGCGTCACCCAGTGGCGCATCGCCTCCAACGACGCCAGCCTTGAGCTGACCAACATGTACGACATCCGCGGCCGGCTCGGCGGAGACGGCCTCCTTCCCCAGGGTTCACTTGCGGCCATTGCGGAGAGCGTCGACGGAGTGGAGGCCGCGGCAGAGCGTCTCATCTTCCAGACGCAGGTGGAGGTTGTTGGCCCGGACGGCTCCATATTCGTGCCGGGCAGGGTTGTAGGCGTGGACATGTCCAACGGTGGCCCCGGCGTGAACGGCGTCGTGCCCGTCGCCGGACGGAGCATAGAGGAGGCGGAGTTCGGGGAGCCGGTGGCGCTCCTGGAGCGCAACTTCGGCGTCTTCTACAATCTGCCGGAGCAGGGCGACATATGGCTGGGCGGCAGCGGTGAGCCTGCCCGGTACGTGGGCCATGCCGTATCACCGGAGTACTTTGTGGTTGTGGAGGATGGCAGCTTCTTCGGCCAGGCGAACCTGGCCGTTGTCTTCACGTCCCTTGAGACGGCTCAGAGGCTGTCCGGCAGTGACGGCCAGGTCAACGACCTTGTGCTCACCGTCGAACCCGGGACCGACCTGGACACCCTGGAGACGACGATGCTCCAGGAGATTCTGGAACGCCATACGGACACCCACGTCAATCTGAGTCGCAGAGAGGACAACGCCTCCTACCTTGCTCTCACCAGGGACCCGGAGGGTGACCAGCAGGTGTACAACGTCCTGGCGGTTATTCTCTTTGCAGGCTCCGCCTTTGCGGCGCTGAACTTTGCCGCCCGCATGGTTGAGGCCCAGCGACGGGAGATTGGCACCCTGATGGCCCTTGGCGTGTCTCCTGCGTCCATAGCCATGCGGCCCCTTCTCGTGGGAATCCAGATTGCCGTCCTGGGCGTGGTCTTTGGCATAGGCGTTGGGCTGCTGATATCGGAGCTCATGGCGGGGGTGTTGGAGACCTTTGTCGCGCTGCCCGTATTCCTGACGCCCTTTCAGACCGGAATCTTTGCCAGGGTGGTGGGAATCGGCTTTGTGCTGCCGATTGTGGCCGTCCTCTGGCCCGTCTATCGCGCCACCCGCGTCAGGCCCGTTGAGGCCATAAGGACGGGCCACTTGGCGGCGCGTGGCGGCGGGCTTGCCCCCATCATCAGCCGCCTGCCGATGCCCGGCGGCAGCCTTGGTCGGATGCCCATACGCAACCTGGTGAGGGCGCCAAGGCGCACGTTCCTCACCCTCCTTGCCCTCATGACCGTGCTCGCCATCCTCGTAAGTGTGGTTGGCCTCCGGGACTCGTTCCTCTACACCCTGGAGGAGGGTGACAAGGAGCTTCTGGGCGACGAGCCGGATCGACTCTCGGTGCGACTGGACTCGTTCTATCCCGCGGACTCGTCCGTGGTTGGCGGCGTTGCCGGAAGCGAGGCGCTGAGGGCCGCCGAACACGGGCTGATGATTTCTGGAACGGCCCATTCTCAAGACGACGGCGGTGACGCCGCCACCGGCTTCGTCGACTTTGAGAGCGCCCAGGAGGGAGTGGAGTTCGGCCTGGGCGAAGGCGCGCTGGACCTGAGCGTCCAGTTCATAGACTTTGAGAGCGCCCTTTGGAGGCCAACGGCAGTGGAGGGGGCGCTTGTCGCCGGTGAGCCGGGCATCGTGCTGGCCGGCAAGGCCGCCTCTGACCTGGGCGTGGGCGTCGGCGACACGGTGAGGCTCACCCATCCACTGCGGACCTCAGCCGGGTCCTTCGGCATCCAGACCAGCGACATCCCCGTGATTGCCATTCACCCTCACCCGCTGCGCTTCAACGCCTACATGGACATAGGCCAGGCAGGCATAGCGGGCCTGGATGGGCTGGCCAACGTCGTCACCGCAGCTCCGGCGGAGGGCCGGGGGTTGAGCGACGTCAAGCGGGCCATGTTCGGAGCGCCCGGGGTAGCCACAGTCCAGGGCCTGTCCGAGTCCACCAAAGCGGTTCAGGACCTCTTCGAGCAGGCCTCAACCATCTACCTGATTATTGAGGGCTTCGTGCTGGGCCTGGCGCTGCTGATAGCCTTCAACACCGCCAACATCAACTCCGATGAGCGGGTGCGAGAACACGCCACCATGTTCGCCTTCGGCGTGACGGCGCGTAGAGTGCTTGGAAGCCTTGCCACGGAGGGCCTGGTGCTGGGCGTTCTCGCTGCGTTGATGGGTGTGGTGCTCGGATACGGCCTGCTGCTCTGGATGATCCTGGCGCTGGTGCCTGAAAGCTATCCGGACATGGGCATCAGCCTTGCGTTAAACGTCCCGCAGATGGTCGCCGTCCTGGCGGTTGGAGTTCTTGCCGTTTCAATTGCGCCGGTATTCACGGTTAGAAAGCTCCGACGGATGTACGTCCCGGGCGCTCTTCGTGTGCTGGAATAGGCCGCCTGCCAAGCGGGAACGCGGCGAATTAGCACGAATACTGTGGGTGCTTCGCGATTTGATGTGCTATAATTTCTCACCAGAGGATTTGTAGTATGCCTGAAAGCGGACGCAGAGAATCGGGGCATTCTGGTCACGACCATGAGGGCCACGACCACGAGGAGCATGACCACGATGCTCACGCTGGCCATGACCACGACGCCCACGCGGAGCATGACCATGACGCCCACGCGGGCCACGACCATGATGCCCACGCCGGGCACGACCATGACGCCCACGCCGGGCATGACCACGACGCCCACGCCGGGCATGACCATGACGCCCACGCGGGCCACGACCATGACGCCCACGCCGGCCACGACCATGACGGCCATGACGACCACGATGATCACGACGATCATGCGGGCCACGACCACGACGCCCACGCCGGGCATGACCATGATGACCATGATGACCATGATGACCACGACGATCATGCAGGCCACGACCACTCCGGTCACGGCCACGAAGGCCATGACCACGCTCACGACCTGCGAGGAGCCAGCCGCCGCAGTCTGATTATCGCCCTGGTGCTGATATCCTCCTACATGGTGGCCGAGGTTATAGGTGGCATCGTATCGGGCAGCCTGGCTCTGCTGGCCGACGCCGGGCACATGCTCACGGACGCGGCGGCCATTGTCATGGCGCTGGTGGCGATGTGGATCGGCGGCAGAGAGGCTTCTCCCGAGCGCACCTTCGGGTACTATCGCACCGAGGTGCTGGCTGCCATGGCCAACGCCTTTGGACTATGGCTGATAGCCGGCTGGATTCTCTTTGAGGCTTACCATCGCGCCTTTACTGAAGACGTGCACGTGGAGGGATCGGTGGTGCTGATTGTGGGTACGGGTGGCTTCCTGATAAACGTTGCGGCCGCGTGGATACTTCACCGTTCGTCGGAGCACAGCGTGAACGTGGAGGGGGCTTTCCAGCACGTCCTGGCCGACCTGCTGGGTTCCGTAGCCGTCATAGTATCGGGAGTGATAATCCTCACCACCGGCTGGGTGTTGGTAGATCCCATTCTCAGCGTACTGATTGCGCTGTTTATCGTGTGGAACACCAGGGGGCTACTGGTTACGGTGATGAACGTGCTCCTGGAAGGCGTCCCCAAGCACATTGACGTGTACAAGCTCTGCAGCGACCTTGAAGAGGTTGAAGGCGTGACCTTGATCCACGACGTCCACGTCTGGACCATAACGTCCGGAAATGAGGCGTTCACTGCCCACATACTCATGGACCCTTCCTACACCGGAAGCGATGACCAAATCCTGGACCGCATGCATGACATAGCCAAGCGCGACCACGGCATTGGGCACGTCACCATTCAGCTGGAGCGGTCCGCCGGGGATTGCACTGAGCAGCATCACGTGGACCACCTGGTGGCCACGTCGCGATCCGCCAGGTAGTACGGGCTTCCTCAACGGACTAACGATTCTGTAAGACTGCTCCAAGCGATGCTCTGTCTGTAAGCTGGTACTCAGTATCAAAAGAAGAACCCCCGAAGCTCCAGAGGCTTGGGGGTCTGAACTAAATCAGAGACCGCTCACGCTTAAGCTGCGTGAGTGTGATGCTCGTGGTCGTCGCACTCGTGCGGGTCATGGACGTGGCCGGGCTCATCGCCATGATGCTCGTGCGTGTCGCACTCATGGGACGAATGAGCGTGCTCTTCCGCGTGGTGCTCATGCTCGTCGCACTCGTGCTCGTCGTGGACGTGACCGGGCTCGTCGCCGTGATGCTCGTGGCCGTGGCATTCGTGGACGTCGTGCTGCTGCAGCATCTGATCTCCTTTCTTAAAGATTAGTCAGGGTCTGGTGTATCACGCCACTGGCGGATATACATCGCCTTATGTAGTATAAAATAAGCAAACAACGGCAAAATGTCAAGAATTTGGCGCGATTTTTTGGCCTGCTGTAATCTCTTTCGGCTTTCTCACTTCCTGGGAGGAGTGGCCGCGAGGGCCGCTATCGCACACGCCACGGGGAGGGCCAGGAAAATCGTGACGGCCAGGGTGTAGCTGCTTGAGATGTCGAAGAGGAACCCGAAGGGCAGGGGGCCAAGGGCGGCGGACGCCACCATGCCTGCGGTGACCACACCGCGTATGGAGCCCAGGTGGGTGCGCCCGTAGTAGTTGGGCCAGATGACCGCCGCAGAGGTCATTAGGGTACCCCCGGCCAGCCCCAGCAGAACCCCGTAGACAATCGCGTGCCACGGGAGCGCCATCACAAAGGTCAGCAGCATCGCCAGGATCAGGACCAGCTGGCCGCCCATCAAAACGAACCTGTTTGGGAACCTGTCGCACAAGAAGCCAGCTATGAAAGTCCCCGAAAGGGCGCCGGGCGCAATTACGCTGAGCGCGGAGGCCGCGACCACGGCGTCCAGCCCCAGGCTGTCCATCACTGACACGTGGTGAAACACAAGCGCAGTGCCTATCAGCGACTGGGATGAGCCGGCGAAGATGAGCAGCCAGAAGGCGCGGGTCCTGAGCGCTTGGGACAGGGTGAAGTTGACCTCGTCCTCAAGGACTGACGGCATCTGGCCTTCGGACTGGAGGGAGTCTCCGTCCGGCAGGAGTCCCACGGACTCCGGCGTCCTGCGAATCAGCAGAACGGCCGGCATGAGCATCAGCAGCCAGACAATCACGCCAAGGACCACCCAGGCGCTGCGCCAGCCGTAGGCGGAGATGAGGATGGTGATGAGTGGAGGAAACGCGGCCTGGCTCACCACCGACCCAAGGGAGTTCAGCGCCATAACCCTGCCGCGAAGGCGTACAAACCAGACGGCAATCACGGTGGTTGGAATCAACGTGAGTGACCCCTGGCCCAGGATCCGGATGAGCGCGAACCCTATGAAGAGGTGCCATTGCTGGGAGACCAGGCTGATGAATATCAAGGCGAATCCAAAGAGGACTACAACGGCCGGCAGCACCTTCCGCGCGCCGTGCTGGTCAAGCAGCCGGCCTACCAGGAACATGGCTGCTGCCGCCGTGAGGGATCCCGCAGTGTACAACCCGGACACGCTTGTCCTGGACCAACCCGTCTCCTCGATGATGGGGTTTACGAAGACTGAGACGCCATAGGTCTGCCCTGGCCCGGAGGTGAACATGCCCAGGGCGCAGACTACCAGTATGACCCACCCGTAGAAGAACGGAAGGCGGGTGGTCCAGGACGCGGAGGGCGCACGGCCAACACTGGAGAGCATTGCTTGATTATATATTCGGTGGAGATGGGTGAGAAGCCGTCAATGTGTCACCTGGATGTAGTCGACACGGTATTCCCAATCAGTGTTGGTATTCCTCCTCACGACAACAGACATATAGCAATACACCTTGCTTCCCGCTCACCCTGAGCCTGTCGAAGGGTGAGCGGTGTCATACTATGTCCTCTGTCTTACCGCTCTGGTTCGACAAGCTCACCATGAGAGGGAAAGAAGTGGTACTACAACCAGCACTGGCATTACCAGAGCGTATAGAAAATGCCTCAGACATCTCTTAGGTGACAGGAGCATACAAAATGTAGTATATTGCTTCAAGCAAGGGTTACGTTCAGGAAACAACGGGCCCTTATCCCAGCCCTCCGGCTTCAGGCCGGAGGACTCCACAGGAGAAATTGAAGACCTTTGGACCCCGACCCTCCAAGTAGAGGCAGCCAGGGTGTAAGGCCTAGTACCTCAGAAGAATCGGCTCCCTCAACACGACCGCGCGTCTTCTATGGATGGTGGATCGTCGCCGCTGCGACGCTGGCGAGCACCATCCAGTCGGCTGTGTTCAACACTGGCGCGCAGGCGCTGTTCCTGCCGTTGCAGAGGGAGTTTGGCGTGACGCGAACTGCAATCACAGTCGCGTTCTCCCTTAGAAGGCTGGAAGGCGGACTGACGGGGCCGCTTGAAGGCTATCTCATTCACTGGATAGGGCCCCGCAGGTACATGATGGGCGGATGGGTCGTATTCGGGGCGGGCTTCGTAGTCCTGAGCTTTTCTCAAAACATCTACCACTTCTACGCGTCATTCCTTCTGATCACCCTTGGACAGAGCGTAGCCGGATTCCTCCCAATAGTCACCGTACTTATTAACTGGTTCAACGCCTGGCGCGGGAGAGCCATCTCCATCTACCAGTTGGGCGGGAGTTTCGGGGCGCTCCTCATACCCGCCTTCACCTGGTCTATCCTCTATTACGGGTGGCGCCCAACCACATTTGTTGTGGGAGTAGCCACCATTCTCATCGGCGTTCCCCTGGCGGCGGTGATGAGAGAAGGTCCCGAGAGGTATGGATACCTCCCGGACGGAAAGCGGGCCGACGGCGGCGAGGCAGCTTCAGAGTCGGGTGGCTCGGAGCAAAGCGAGACGGGCCTCACCGTCGGCCAGTCGTTGCGAGACCGCAGTTTCTGGTTCCTGGCGTTGTCTCACTCCGCAGGGATAACGGCGTGGGGCGCGCTCCAGGTCCACCAGATACCGGCGCTGGTTGACATAGGCATAGATGAGCTGGCGGCGGCAGGCGTGCTCACCTACACGCTTGCCGTGGCCGCGCCGGGTCGGGTGATAGGCGGATTCCTGGGCGACTGGCTGGGGCCCCGCAAGGTGACGGCCGTGGCGTTCATCCTACAGGGGGTCTCGGTTACGATTCTGGCTTTTGCCACGTCCATGACCGAGGTTATGGTGTTTGCATCGATATTCGGGGTAGCTTTCGGGGCTCGCGGCACCCTGATGACCGTCCTGAGGGCGGAGGTGTTCGGCAGGGAGAACTTCTCCAGACTTGCCGGGCTCATGGACCCCATCAGCAGCGTGAGCGTGGTGGTCACTCCCATAGTTGCAGCGCTGGTATACGACAACATTGGCTCATACCAGATAGCGTTTCTCATGCTGGCTGTCCTCAACGCATCAGGGGCGCTGCTGCTTCTGGGAATCCGCATGCCTTCAAGACGACGTTAACCGCCAAAGGCTGGCCGGGAGCGGGGGCGATACCGCTCGCTCTACTGCAACGCAATCAGCGCGCCAATGGCTGCCGTCAGCAGCACGACCAGCCACGGCGGGGTTCTCCAGAATGCCAGGAGCGCGAACGCGCCCACCGCCAGGGCAAAGTCCTCCGGCGCCTTGATTGCGCTTGTCCACACCGGGTCGTAGAGGGCGGCCAGGAGCAGGCCCACCACCGCCGCGTTCACGCCGATAAGCCCGCGTCTGACCAGGGTGAACCCCCTCAGCCGCTCCCAGAAGGGCAGCACTCCCGTGACCAGCAGGAAGGACGGCACGTATATCGCCAGGAGCGCCACCAGTCCTCCCACCCACCTGGGGTTCGTCGCGTCCATCACCGTGCCCAGGTAGGAGGAGAAGGTGAACAGCGGGCCGGGAACGGCCTGGGCCGCGCCGTATCCAGCCAGGAACTCGTCCTTGGTGACCCAGCCCGGCGGCACGACCTCCGCCTCCAGCAGTGGCAGCACAACGTGGCCCCCGCCGAACACGAGCGATCCCGACCTGTAGAAGCTGTCTGTGATGGCAATGAGGGTATCGTCGGTGAGGCTGCTGGCTACGGGCAGGGCAAACAGGATGATGAAGAACAGGACAAGGGCCACTGCCCCGATGCGTGCGCCGCCTTGCGCGGGGGCTTCGCCGCCGACCTGGACCTCCGGGGGGCGCAGGAAAATGAGGCCGAGCACGGCCCCGCCGGCGATTACGGCCAGCTGCGTCGCCAAGCCGCCCGTCGAAAGCACCACGGCTGCCGCAACGACGGCTATGGTGATTCGCTGTCTGTCCGGGGTGAGGTTTCTCCCCATGCCCCACAGGGCGAAGGCGACAACCGCGGCCGCCACAATCTTCAGGCCGTGCAGCCAGTCGCCCACCTCTCCGCTGAACTCGTGGACGCCGTACGCGAACAGGATGAGAGCGACCGCAGAAGGCAGCGTGAAGCCCAGCCACGCCATGAACCCGCCGATAAGCCCCGCTCGCCTGATGCCTACGGCTATCCCAAGCTGGCTGCTGGCCGGGCCTGGCAGAAACTGGCAGAGGGCGATAAGCTCCGCAAAGCTCTCTTCATCAAGCCAGCCGCGCCTGACAACGTACTCGTCGCGGAAGTAGCCTATGTGCGCCACCGGGCCGCCGAAGGACGTGACACCAAGGCGCGAAGCGACTGCCAGGACTTCCAGCGTTCTATTCATGGAGCATGGTGATTCTTGAGCCGTTGGTTTTCTCGCCTAGTTTCTCTTAAAATAGGCGAGGGCGCAAGGATTTCCGACGCCGCTGCTGCAAGTCCTCGTAGAAGAAAGGAATATGAGCCATAAGGCAAGGCCATGAAGCTGTATCTCTCCTCCAACGGACTGGGTAATGAGGCCGATAAGCTGGTCTCTATGCTCCCGGATAACAAACGGGCAGCCGTGATATTCAATGCGCTGGATTTCTCCGACGACA
The DNA here is from genome assembly GCA_034422115.1 of Dehalococcoidia bacterium. Lineage (GTDB taxonomy): Bacteria > Chloroflexota > Dehalococcoidia > Lucifugimonadales > UBA2985 > DAOUJW01. The sequence continues at coordinate 44,015 of DAOUJW010000012.1, forward strand.
CCGAGAGAAAGCAGGCGACCATCAACAGAGAGATTAACGCTCTCAACCAGATGGGGCTGGAGGCTGAGGAGCTTGATCTGCGCCTGTACTTTGAGAAACCTGAGCTTCTCAGGGAGAAGGCATCAGCCTATGGCTTGCTCTGGGTCATTGGCGGCAACACCTTTGTCCTGAGAAGGGCAATGGCCCAGAGCGGACTGGATAGATTCCTGGTGGACAACAGGGACAACGACTCATTTGTCTACGCCGGCTACAGCGCCGGGGTCTGCGTGCTGGCCCCTACTCTGAGAGGCATCGATCTTGTCGACGACCCGCACGAGGTCCCGGAAGGGTATCAGCGCCAGGTGATTTGGGATGGGGTGTCCCTGATCGATTACTGCATTGCCCCGCACTACAAATCAGACCACGAGGAGTCGGCGCGGATCGATATGGCAGTGGAGTACTTCATAGACAACAAGATGCCGTTCAAGGCCCTCCGTGACGGCGACGTCATAATCGTGGACTGAGGCTGGGGGACATACCTTTCATGAACGGATCAGGCGAACCGGCAGAGAGCGGAGCAGACCGCCTGGGAAACCGCGCGGCTCACAGGGCAGGGACGTTCCTGCTGCTTACGGCGGCTGCCACCTTGGTGATGGTCTACTCCCGCGTCGCCGCGGACGCCGACCAACCCACTCTGTTGGAGTCTCTGCGCGCTATTGAGGCCAACAAGGCCATGTACACCTTGACCGGCACTGCTCGGCTCATCTCCGGCCTTACGTTGATAGCCGCGGCCCTGTTCCTGTGGAGGACAGGGGGCCGGGAAGGGCTTGGCGCGCCCCTTGTCCCTCTGCTGTTTGCCACGTCGGGCCTGTACACGGCGGCATCGGGCGCGTGCGCCCTCGCGCTGGCCGCGGCCGCGCCTGGGGCCGTATCCCTGGACGCCGTTGGCTCCTCAACGGAGACCTGGGCCTTTCTGCGGTGGTTCACCGGCAAGGTGGGGTTCGCCGCCGCGGGCCTGGCGCTGGTGGCCGCGGCTCCGGTGCTGTGGAAGGCCGATGGCGCGTTAAAGCGTATTGCGCTGGCGTCTGTCATCACCGGCGTCGCGATGCAGTTTATATGGGTAGACGCCGTAACCGTAATGCACCGAATCTCAGGTGTGGCCTTCTTCGTGTGGCTGGTAGTCATCGGCGTAATGCTGGTGAAGGGCAGGGCAGAGAGACGGCTCTGGATGACTCGCCTGTTGTAAAATAGCGTCTACAGGAGGTCCGCACATGCGGCAGATCATTCACGCCGATTTCGACGCCTTCTACGCCTCCGTGGAGCAGCTGGACAACCCCGACCTGCGCGGCCGGCCCGTGGTTGTGGGTGGCAGTCCTGAAGATAGAGGCGTGGTGGCTTCGGCGTCATACGAGGCGCGGCGATTCGGCGTCCGCTCGGCCATGCCCATGCGCACCGCCCTCAGGCTCTGCCCGGACGCCGTGAGAACGCCTGCCAACTTCAGCCGCTACCGGGAGGTGTCCCGCCGGGTGAAGGCCATCTTTCGAGAGTACACGCCCCTGGTGGAGCCGCTATCCCTGGACGAGGCGTACCTGGACGTCACCGCGTTGGTTGCCGCCGGCCAATTAGCTGACGACATAGCATTGCAGCTCAAGAGGCGGGTCAAGGAAGAGCTAGGGCTTACCATTTCCGTGGGCGTCGCCACCAGCAAGTCTGTGGCCAAGATAGCCTCGGACTTTGACAAGCCGGACGGCTTCACGGTCGTTCCGCCGGGTACGGAGCGGGACTTCCTTGCGCCGTTGCCGGTGGGCCGCCTGTGGGGCGTGGGGCCCAAGACGGAGGAGCGTCTCAACGCCGAGGGAATCCACACCATCGGGGACTTGGCGTCGCAGACGGACGAGTGGTTTGCTCGCATGTTCGGCAGGACGGGCAGCCGCATACGTTCCCTCGCGCTGGGCGCGGACGACAGCGCGGTCGTGGTCGAGAGGGAAACGAAGTCGATAAGCTCGGAGAGCACCTTTACCCATGACACCGGCGACCGCGACGAGCTGATGGAGATGGTGAGCAGGCTGAGCCAGGACGTGGCGCGTGGGCTGAGTGAAAGCGCCCTGCGCGGCCGTACTGTGAAGATCAAGCTGCGGCTCGCGGACTTCACCACGCTGACCAGACAGAAGACCCTTTCGGAGCCGGTGGACTCCGCGGAGGAGATAGCGCGCACGGCCGGAACCCTGCTTGACGCGGCGCTGAGCCAGGAGAGAAAGTTCAGGCTGGTCGGAGTGGGTGTTTCGGGATTCGATGACCGCCGGGAAAAGCAAGTTCAGCCTGAGACGGTGCAGCTCAAACTGGCGGGCTTCCAATAGAGGAGAGAGCCTGGAAGAGACGGGCTGACGGCGGGCCTGGGCCGGCTTCTCACTGCATCCGGTGGCGGGTATTCTCGGGGCATGTTGGTATTGCCAATGCTCCTAGGGAGCCGCCATATCATGCCCGCTCATGGTGAGCCTGTCGAACCATTTGAGCAGGCATACCACAGCCTCGAGGCTCCCGCTCATACCCTTCGACAAGCTCAGGGTGAGCGGGAAATAAGGTGTATCAGTACATATCTGTTATGCCGATAAGGAACACCAACCTGTATAAAGAATACCCGTCCCTATACCCGTTGTTGACCTGGGCAGGGAACAATTGGTAAAGTGGCAGGGTCAAGACAACAGGTTGGGGCCTACACGCGTCTGATTGAGCCGGGTAAAACCGGGACGCGCCTGCCCCAACTCCTCGCATTTGGTGTTCTTCCCTCCAAACCGATCCACAAGAGACTTTGGCATTGGGCCACGACCAGAGGTTGAATGAGCAAGGGTAAGCCAATGGAAAGCAGCTCAGCCAGCGCTTCAGAGCCGGTCGGTGAATCAGGTGCCGGCTTAACGCTTGAGTGCCGGAACCTGTGGAAGGTGTATGGGGACGGCGCTCGGGAGATTGCCGACTCCGTAGACACCGCCCTGACCAGGGAGGAGGTGCTGGCCCAGACTGGCTGCGTTCTAGCAGTCAAGGACGTCTCCTTCAACGTACGCGAGGGGGAGACCTTTGTCATCATGGGTCTGTCCGGCAGCGGAAAGTCAACCCTGGTCCGTTGTCTGGGCCGTCTCATAGAGCCCACGCGCGGAGAGGTCTACATTGACGGCGAAGACCTGCTCGCAATGAACAAGCAGCAGCTGCGGGACATTCGCCGCCACAAGATGGGCATGGTCTTCCAGCACTTTGGCAACTTCCCCCACAAGCGGGTCCTGGACAATGTGGTCTACGGCCTCCAGATACAGGGCATTGACAAGGCCACCCAATATAATCGGGCCGCCGAGGTCATTGAGATGGTGGGGCTTTCGGGGTGGGAGGCTCGATATCCCCACGAGCTGAGCGGCGGAATGCAGCAGCGAGTTGGCCTGGCCCGCGCCCTCGCCGTCGACCCGGAGATTCTCCTCTTCGATGAGCCGTTCAGCGCCCTGGATCCCCTCATTCGGCGAGAGATGCAGGACCAGCTGATCGGGCTGCAGCAGCTGGTCCAGAAAACAATGGTTTTCATCACCCACGACTTCCTGGAGGCCCTCAAGGTCGGGGACCGTGTGGCAATAATGAAGGACGGCGAGTTTGTTCAGACGGGCACGCCGGAGGAGCTGGTCTCCAACCCCATTAACGACTACGTGCGGGACTTCACCCGTGACGTGCCCCGCTCCAAGGTGCTCACGGCGCGTTCCGTCATGACCCCGCCCCGCGTCTACGCCACGGCAGACGAGGGACTTGACGACCTGGTGAACAGGCTGGCCGCCCAGGGGTGCGAATGCGCGGTGGTGGTCGACGGGCAGGAGAGCTTCGTCGGAACGGTGCAACTGGCGGACGTTCCCGATAATCCGGCGGCGCAATCCAGCGTCGCCTCCGTAATGCGGGACTCCTGCGGCATCGTGGAGCCTGGCGCCCGCCTTGAGCAGCTGATCCCTCTCGCCGTCAACGGGGACGCCCCCATCGCCGTCCTGGACAACGGCCGGTGCGTTGGCACCATCAGCCGGGAGGCGGCAATGGCCGCCCTCGTCGGCGACGATGGTGTAGCGACGTGATCCGCACGGAGGCCCTTCCGCTTCAACCCGTCCGGGAGCGCAGGTACAAGGCCATCCTGTGGACAGCCATTGCCATTGCCGCGTATGTCCTGGCCTATACCCTGGCGACCACCAACGCAAACACCGAGTTCGGAGACTGGCCGAAGAGCTGGGAGCCTCCCATCCAGGAGCCCATAGACAGCTTCTTTGAGTGGTTCGGCGACACCCTCGCGTGGCTCTTCAACCCGGTCTCCACCGTAATTGACGCGGGCCTTGCCGGGCTGGACGGGTTTCTGCTCTGGCTCCCCTGGCCCGTTGTCGTTGTGACGGTCTCTATGTTGGGGCTGAGGCTCGGCGGCGGGCGGCTGGGGCTGCTGAGTGGCGCGGCCGCCCTGTTCGTCGGACTCATCGGGTACTGGGAATCCGCGATGCTCACCCTGAGCGTAGTGGGCGTTTCGGTCGTCTTTGCCGTCGCAATCGGCGTGCCGATTGGCGTACTCGCCGCCTTCAGCAACCGCTTCGAGGCGGCCGCCCGCCCGGTTCTCGACACCATGCAGGTCCTGCCCGCCTTCGTTTACCTGATACCCGCCCTCGTCCTGTTTGGAGTGAGCGGCACTCAGGGCGTCTTTCTCACGGTGGTCTACTCCATCCCGCCCGTCATCAGGCTCACCAACCTGGGAGTCCGCCAGGTGCCCCAAGCCGCTCTGGAGACGGCCCACTCCCACGGCTCCACGACGCTCCAGACGCTGTTCCAGGTGCAGCTGCCACTGGCAAAGAGCTCAATCATGATGGGCGTAAACCAGACGATAATGATGGCGGTTGCAATGGTGATAATTACCGCTTTTGTGGGTGTGGATGGACTTGGCAGGGACGTATGGCTGTCTCTGAGGGAGGTGGACGCAGGGGACGGCCTGGAGAGCGGCATAGCGATTGTGCTACTGGCCGTCATCCTGGACAGGTTCAGCTACGCCCTCGCCAGGTCCGGTCCAAACTCCACTACGTCAGTCCTCTCCACCGACCCGCGGGCCGGGGAGTCTGGCGGCCTGGGCCTTCAGAACATGGCCGCCCGCTACGCGCTGCCCATTGCGGGCGCAGTCCTCATAGCCGCGCTGCTGGTGCTTGGCGTCCTGGTCGAGTCCCTGAGAGACTTCCCGGACGCCCTGACTTTCTCTATGGCGGAGCAGGTCAATGGGGTCTTCGACTGGATGGCCGTCAACCTTCACTTCATCACAAGCTGGATACGGGACAGCCTGTTCAGGGAGCTTGGCTACTCGCCCTTCTACACGCTGCTCCGTTGGCTCCCCTGGCCGGCGTTGATGGTCATAGCGGCGGTGTTGGCATACTTCACTGCCGGGTGGCGCGTGGCGCTCCTCGCGGTGGCCGGGCTGACCTTCGCCGGTGTTGGCGGAGTGTGGGACGTGACAATGGACACCCTGAGCCAGGTGATGACCGCGGCGCTCTTCACGGTGGTGGTCGGCATTGGGCTGGGGGTTCTCGCATCCCAGAGCAGGGCCTTCGAGTCGGTTCTGCGTCCCTTCCTGGATACCATGCAGACCATGCCCATATTCGTCTACCTGATACCGGTCATCATGCTCTGGGGTATCGGGCCCCTGGTAGGCATCATAGCCACGGCGGTGTACGCGCTGCCTCCGGTGGTCCGCATGACCAGCCTTGGCATCAAGGAAGTTCCGGCGCAGGTGATAGAGACGGCCCAGTGCCACGGCTCGACGGGCCTTCAGACCATGCTCCAGGTCAAGATGCCCCTGGCCTTCCCGACCATAATGATGGGCGTCAACCAGACCATAATCATGGTGCTGGCGATGGTGATCATCGCCGGAATGGTGGGCGGCAGGGGCCTGGGGCAGGAGGTGTTTGTTAACTCCATATATCTCAAGATTGGCGAAGGGCTGATTGCCGGTATGACCATTGTGTTCATGGCAATGGTTCTGGACCGCATGACCCAGGGCAGGAGAGGCTCTGAGATACCATTGGGGGCGCTGAGGTAGAAGGCGTTGAGCACAAAGCGATACTCTCTCAGGCGTTGGTTATGGTGAACGACACCGCTCATACTGAGCTTGTCGAAGTATGAGCGGGCATACAACAGCCGTGAGGCTTCCGCTCACACCCTTCGACAAGCTCAGGGTGAGCGGGAAGCGGGGTGTATCAGTGCATGTCTGTTGTGGCGAGTAGGAATACCAACACATATAGAGAATACCCACAAAGCCGCCGTTAAGCGCAGATGGGCGTTTTTATGGTAGTATAGAGCCTTGCTGCAATCCGTGAGGATTGTCAAACGCACTCCTAAGCGCAGAAGGGAGAGAGAATGAAAGCAGTCAAGAATAGATGGATAGGTGTCGCGATGGCGGCGGTGCTGGCTGTGACGCTGGTATCCGGGCTGGCCTGCGAGGAGGAAGAGGAGGCTCCCAAAGGCCCCGTGTACCTTGTCGACCAGGACTGGGACGGCCAGCTGGTCACCACGGCGGTAGCGCAGATCCTGCTGGAGCAGGAGATGGGCTACATGGTCGAGACCAAGTTCGCGCCCGCGGACTCGGCGCCCCTCTTCATCGGCCTTGAATCGGGCGAGTTCCACTTTGTCTGCTGCAACTGGCCCTCCTACAGCGCGGAGCTCCTGGATGAATACGTGAACACCGGAGACGCCCCGGTGCAGCGCGTGGGGCCGGTGGGCATAGTGGGTGAGACGGGCTGGTACGTTCCCTCCTACGTCATCAACGGCGACGCCGACCGCGGCATTGAGGCCGTCGCGCCAAACCTCCGCACCGTTAGCGACCTGAACCAGTACAAGGACGTGTTTGCGACGAGCGATACTGGCGCAAAGGGCAGACTCCTGGAGTTCACCCCGGCGTGGGACACGCAGCCCGAGAAGCGGCTTGAGGCCTTTGGCGCCGAGTTCGAGCCTGTGTTCGCAGGGTCAGAGGGCGCGGCTCTCGCTGAGATCGACGCCGCCTTCGAGAGGGGAGACCCCGTCCTCACGTACCTGTGGGAGCCTCACTGGGCGCACGCCAAGTACAACCTGGTGCAGATCGAGATGCCTGAGTGGACCTCGGACTGCTACCCCGACGGAGACAACTTCAACTGCGGCTTCCCAACCGACGAGGTCGCCAAGCTGGCTTGGCCGGGTTTCCAGGACGAGTTCCCGGAGGCATACGATTTCCTGGCCACGTTCCGGATGACCAACGAGCAGCAGAACGAGATGGTTCTCAACCTCACGGAGAACGACCTCACACCGCGCCAGGCCGCCCAAGAGTGGGTTGACGCCAACGAGTCGGTCTGGAGCGCCTGGATCCCTGGCTAGAAGTCCCGCCTAACTGGCTAAATGACCGGGAAAGGAGGTAACTCCCTTCCCGGTCGGCTTTTTCTTGGGCTGATTCAGGCCGTCATAATTTCCGAGCCACGGCCACCAGCCGGCGCGCGTTCAGGCCGTACTCGCTGCCGTCAAGGCCGCCGAAGAGCTTTACGTCTCCGAACCCGGCGTCAACCAGCCTGTCCCTCAGCTCCTGGCCGGAGTAGACGGTATGCTCGAACCGGAATGTGGTGGCCTTATCATTTTCGATGACGGTCCATTGATTCCTGAGGCGAGTCCAGTCCTCGCATACCTCACGCCGCTCGACGAGCAGCCTGCCGTCTGCTAACTCTTCGGAAGAAGTTGGCAGGAATCCCCTGGCCAGCACCTCCTTGCTCATGAGTTCCATGACAAGTGCGCCTCCCTCGCGGAGGCTCTGGTGAATGTTCCGCAGAACCGCAAGATCGTCGTTCTTGTCCTCGAAGTAACCGAATGACGTGAATATGTTGATGACCAGGTCGAATGTCTCCGGACGAATGAAGTGGCGCATGTCGTCTTGCACCCACTCAACATCGACGCTCTCCGCCTGGGCTAGACCCATAGCCTTTTGCAGGAGGGAGGAAGAGAGGTCCAAGCCGGTAACACGGAACCTCTCCTTTGCAAGCGCTACGGAATTACGGCCCGGCCCGCAGCCAAGGTCCAGGACATCACCATCCACCAGGTTCACAAGGTTTAGAATTCCCGCTACTTCATCCTTCGCGGCTTCAAACTTCCTCTCAGAAAACATAAACGGAAACAGCGTATTCCAGAAACTCTCGTCCTCAAACCACTCCGTCATTTGTACCCTCCTGATTCACCCATAAACAGACCGTTCAGTGTCCCCTTCTAAACCAAAAGAGCCTCCCGTTTCGGGGAGGCTCTCGGAACTGCAAGTGGCCGAGTAGCTACGTTCTCCCCGATAACGGGCAGATGTGCATATCCACTACTACGCAGACCAGACCGGGATTGGCTAATGAATTCATGATCGGTTTCACCTCTTCTGCTTCGCCGAAGTCTATCACGCATCGGTGCAGGTGGGCAACGCACTAGCGCATTCGACTTGCCCAAGGTGGTGAGGCGCGGTATGTGAGGTGACCCGGGCGGCGCTTGCTGCGTATTGTTGACCTCCTGAGCGCCCTTACCTATAATTACCTCGTAAACGGAGGTATGGAAGTTCGGTCATGATTGAATGGCTTGGCATTGAGCACCTCTTTGAGCTTTCCCGCACGGAGGCGATTGCGGGGTTCTTCACGCCCTTCGCGATCTTTGCCGCTTTCTTCCTGGTGCAGTTCATACTGCCGGGCAGGCGGGTTACGGGCTACGTCATCAACCCGGAGACCGGCCAACCTCGCAACTACAAGCTGAACGGCATTCTGGTCTTTGCAATCGCCCAGATAGTCTGGGCCTTCGAGTTCACCGGGATGCCACGCGACTGGTTCTACCGCTCCTCCATCTACGCCGTGGCCGGCGGCACGGTCTTCTGCTTTTTCTTCTCAATCTACGCGGTGTTCAGCCAGCCGCAAGGCAGCATAAAGAACCCGTTCCTCGCTTTTTGGGAAGGGCGCGCCCTTGAGCTGCCGTTCTTCAACGAGCGCTTTGACCTGAAGATGTACCTGTATCTTGTCGGCGGGACTATGTTGTCCCTCAACGCCCTGTCCGGGGCTGCGTACCACTACGACCGCTTTGGCGAGGACTTCAACCCGGGCGTTTTTCTGTACGCGGGGTTCCTGACCTTCTACGTCATGGATTACTTCGTCTTTGAGCGCGTCCAGCTGTACACCTACGACCTGATTCACGAACGCCTCGGCATGAAGCTGATATGGGGCGGCCTTGTGATCTACGGCTGGCTGTACATCCTCCCGCTGTGGGGCATGGCCGCGTACCCGGACCCCGGCTTCTCGTCGGCATGGACGAATGTATGGCTCGCGGTGTCCGTTGCGCTGTTCCTGGTCGGGTGGGGCATCTCGCGCGGCGCCAACATGCAGAAGTACACGTTCAAGCGATGGCCAGACCGCAAGTTCCTCGGCCTCATAGAGCCCAGGTACATTGAGGCCGGCGACCGGAAGATCCTGTGCAGCGGGCTGTGGGGTTTCGCCCGGCACTTCAACTACCTGGGCGAGGGGTTCCTCTCCTTCTCGATAGGCCTGGTATTCGGCTACTTCACAAATCCTTGGGCCTGGACCTACTTCGTGTTCATCACATCTCTGTTCACGTGGCGACAGCGTCAGGACGACACCGCCTGCGCCGAGAAGTACGGCGCCGAGAAGTGGGCGGAGTATCGGGCGCGGGTGAAATACCGGATTCTACCCGGCATCTATTGAGCAGGCTTTTTGGGAGTGTTCAGCCTCGGGTTTCGGCTGGCGGCTTGGCCGGGAGCCGAAACCCCGCAGTTTACTTATCCTGCGCCTAATCGTATACTAGGGGTCTTACTGGTTCCCCCGCCAGCTTTTCTGGATTGAGCGTTCCATCATGATTGCAACGGATGTGTGCATACACGGTTTGTTCAAGGCTCAGGCCGCCGAGACCCCGGACGCAATCGCGGTGGTGTCCGGCAGCGAGCAGCTAACCTACTCGGAGCTTGACCGGGCAACCGATTCCCTTGGGGCTTATCTCCGCCATCACGGGGTATCGCCCGATGACCGCGTGGGCGTCCTTATGGAGACCTGCCAGGATTACGTCGTTGCCTGCATCGGGGCGCTCAAGGCCGGAGCCGCTTTTGTGCCCCTGGAACTGGACTCCCCGGACCATCTGCTGAAGGCCATTGTCGCAGAGGCAAAGCCGAAGGTCGTGATAACCAAATCGAAGCACGTCTCCCGCTCCGGTCTTGGAGCCGACGTCCACGTGCTGGCGCTGGACAGCGACCGGTCCTGGAGCACGTCCCAGGCCGAGTCGGACACTCCGGTCGTCACGAGCGAGAACCTGGCGTTCGTGCCCTACACCTCCGGCACCACCGGCGATCCCAAGGGAGTGATGCAGACCCACGGCGCCGTCGTATCGTCCTACTTAGGGCGGTACAAGTTCAGCTCCTATCAGGTTGGCGACAGGGTTGCCTGCAACATCTTCTTTATCTGGGAGTTCCTCCGCCCGCTGCTCAGGGGCGGGACGGTCTACGTGATTCCTGACGAGGTTATTTTCCTGCCGCGCGCCCTGACCGAGTTCATCTCCGAAAACCGCATATCCGAGGTCCTGTTCACTCCGTCCCTGCTGCAGGGCGTCCTGAATTCGGCTGACGCCGGAGACCTGCGAAGGCAGCTGGAGTCTCTACGGGTTGTCTGGCTGAACGGCGAGGTTGTAACGGCCAGCCTTGTGGAACAGGCTTCGAATGTGCTTTCAGACGCCGCCCGCGTGCTGAACACCTACAGCATCTGCGAGACCCACGACGTCTGCACTGTCGACCTGAAGGAGTGCGACTGGGACGGACGGGACGTCTGCCCGGTGGGGCTCCCCATGGACGGCGTGAAGGTGCGGGTGCTCCCGGAAGGAGAGTCCTCACTGGCTGCTATGGGGGTGGGAGAGCTGTACATAAGCGGGTCTGGCCTGGCCAGGGGCTATCTGGAGAGAGAAGACCTGGACAAGCAGAAGTTCCTTCAAATGGGCGGCGAGAGATACTACGCCACGGGGGACCTTGCCGAGGTCGATTATCAGGGGATGGTAACCATAAGCGGCCGCAACGATTCGATGGTCAAGATCAGGGGGTACAGCGTCTATCTGAGCGGTATCGAGGAGGTGCTCAGGAGGCACTGCGACGTGCTCGACGCTGTGGTTACGACAGAGGCCGAGGACGAGACCAACAAACGCCTCATCGCTTACGTCGTCCGCAAGCCGGGCGCCGCCTGGCGTCTTGACGCGCGGAGCGGCACCAGCAAAGACCTGCGGAATCTGCTGGAGCGATACCTCCCACACTTCATGGTGCCAAGCCGGTACATGGAACTGGACGAGCTTCCCATCAACCAGCAGACGGGCAAGCTTGACCGCAAGTCTCTCCCGAACTTCGAGAGAACCGAGGTACGCGCCTTTAGCCGGGTCGTGAATCCCGAGCTTGCAACCACGGCAGAGATTCGCTTGGCGCTGCGTGAGCTGTGGGCCGAAGTCCTGGGCATTGAGAAGGGGTCGCTGGACGACGACTGGAGCTTCTTTGAGCTTGGCGGCCACTCCCTGTCCGGCCTGGAGCTGACCCTGGCTATGGAGCGGGCATTCGGCGTCAAGCTCCAGGCGACCGAAATCTACGACTACCAGACCATCAACAGGCTGGCGGCCCATTTGGGCGGCGATAGAAGCTCCTCTGAGGCTTCCGGGATTTCCCTGGCCGAGGAGGCGCGCCTGCACCCCGGCATTGCGCCGGCCGGCGGGGCGAGTTGCACCAGCTTGAGTGAAGCGGCCTCGGTATTCGTGACGGGCGCTACGGGTTTCGTGGGCGCTTTCCTGCTTGACGAGCTACTGCGCTCGACCAACCAGGACACCAGGTTCTACTGCCTGGTGAGGGACAAGGCTGCACAGGGAATGCAAACGACTAACCGGGTATTGGACACGCTGAGGTTCTACGATCTGCCGGGCCAGGCGCTCAGCGATCGCATAGTCCCTGTGAACGGCGACCTGACTCAGCGCCAGTTCGGGCTGGAGGATGGCGAGTTCAACCGGCTCGCTGAAAGCATTGACCTGATCTTTCACTGCGCAGCTTCGGTCAACTACGTCTATAACTATGAAGCAAGTAAGCCGCACACGGTGGGCGGGACTGAGGAGGTGCTCAAGTTCGCCTGTCATGCAAGGACCAAACCGGTGATTTACGTCTCGTCGAACGGGATCTTCCCGGGAGGGGACGCTACGCCATACCTGGAGAACAGGGAGATAGGCGGCTGGGCCAACAGGATGGAGGGCGGTTACAACCAGGCCAAGTGGGTTGCGGAGATGCTGGTATGGTCTGCCGAGTCCCGCGGTCTGCCGGTATGCGTTTTCAGGCCGGGCAACGTTGGGCACCACAGCGTCACAGGCGTGGTCAACCCCAACGACTTTCAGACGTTGATAATGAAGGCCTGCCTCAGGGCCGGATGCGCTCCCCAGGCCCCGGACTGGCTGTTTGAAATGACCCCGGTGGACTTTCTGGTCGGCGCCATCGCCAGGATTTCGGACGATCCCTCTCACCTGGGCAGTGTGTACAACATCGTTCAAGGGAATCCGGTGCCTGCCGACCAGGTCTTCGGCTACATGCAGGGCAACGGGTACGTGGCGGAACGCGTGCCGATTGAGGAGTGGTTGACGAAGCTGGGAGACCTGGCGGACAGAGAGAGCGACCTGGAGTTGAAGATGCTGGTCCAGTCCCTGGACTCCGTTGAGGGGTACCTGACCGACACCAGCGTCTACGATGTCAGCCGGTTCAGCGAAGTCCTGCCGGGACTGGGGATGACGCCGCCAGCGGTGGACGTGGACTACGTGACCAGGTTCTTCAGAGGTTCCTAGCAGCTTGACGGCCTGCTAGCTGATTGGCCGCGCCTCCAGCGGGGTCTCCACCACCTGCCCGCGCCCCAGGCCCCTTCCAGCACGCCGGATGCCGTCGTAAGACAGCCCCGCCTGGATTCCGGCCCCCGCATCAAGTGCGGGACATGCCTTCGCCGGAACGACGGTGAGCGCGCGCCCCAACTTCGGGTTACACAAGTGTTTCCATTTGCGGGAGAGGGTTGGGGTGAGGGGACGTTGCAACGGCCAAAGGCCCCGTCCGAGCCGGATC
>DAOUJW010000013.1:0-2944 GCA_034422115.1 Dehalococcoidia bacterium
GGCGCGAACCCGGAGCGGGACCTGGCGCTGGCCTTCGAGTCAGGCGCGGACGACTACATCGCCAGGCCCTTCTCGCCCTCCGAGCTGGTGGCCCGGGTGGGGGCGGCGCTCCGGCGGCGGGACCCGCCGGAAAGGGCGCCGCAGCAGGGGGTCTTCCAACTGGGAGAGCTGACCGTGGACTACGCCACGCGCCGGGTCACGGTGGGCGGCCGGGCGGTGGCGTTGACCGATACGGAGTACCGCCTGCTCTGCGAGCTTGCGGTGAACGCAGGCCGGCTGCTGAGCCGGGAGCACCTGATGAGCCGGGTATGGGCGTCGCGGGAGCCTGACGATTTCAGCGTGGTCCGGGGCTACGTGAGGCGGCTGCGCCAGAAGCTGGGGGAGACGGCCGGCAATCCCAGGTACATCTTCAACGAGCCCCGCGTTGGCTACCGCTTGGGGGAGGCCGGCGAGCAGGAGGGGACGTCCTGATGGACCCCGCCAACGTACCCCTTCTCAAGGGCCGGGCGACAGGCGCGCTTCGCAGGGAGGCGTCTGCGATTTTGAGGCGACGATGTTCCCCCTGGTGGCTGGCTCAAGTGTGCGGCGCGGCGCTGCTTCTGCTCGAATCGCTACGACGGGGTACTGGTGAGCCGGTACGACCAGTCCACAGGTACGGGTACAAACGCCCGCTTCGGCCCCGCCCTGTACGACCAGCGCAACCCTGATGCCGCCGACGATGTGAACTGGGGCCGGGACGACTTCTCGGTCGTGCCGGACGGCGAGACCCGCGAAATAGGCGGAGGCGTTCGCCTCCAGGTGTCCCGAACGGCGACGGCAGCTACCAGGTTTCCGTGAGCGGGGAGCGGACGGCGGAGTTCCAGCCGTGGTGCAATACCATCTGGTTCGCCTTCGGGGAATACGACACCGGGTGCGCCTTGAATGACGGGGAGTAGAAGGAGAGGAGAACGGAGATGGAACCAGACCAGATAGTCGAAATGTTGAAAGTCGGCACCGATCTCGCCGGCCAAACAGAGAAACCAATCGGGAGGCTGTTCGCGCATCTGCTACGCAAAGGCAGAGAACCAAAAGACCACAGAGAGGTAGGACTGGAAGTCTTGCGGGACAACGCCATGCAGACGCTCGCCAACTTAGAGCTTACGGTTAGTCAAGCCCTGGCGATTCTGGGGCCAGATTTCGAGTTGAGAGATTTGGAACCAGTGGACTCGACGTGGCAACACCACTGGCAAAGCGGTGCCGGCAGAGTTGGCGCAGACGACGAGGAGAGGCGGACGTGGTGGGCTCGCCTGCTCGCGGGAGAGATACAGCAACCCGGGACCTTCTCGCTCCGAACCCTATCGGTGATGAACACCTTGTCCAGAGGAGAAGCCCAACTATTCACGGAAGTCTGTAGTTACGTGTGGCTGGCGGATGAAACGCCCCTACTCATCCTCCCCAGCGCACTAACTCACGGGTTAACGGATATGGGCGCGGAGAGACTCAGTTACAGCGGCCTGGTCAAACACCATCCCGGTAACCGGCGCGTCATAACAAATGCACGTACAATTTCAATAGAGGGCATTGACGAAGAGCTTCCTCCAGCCACGCTCTTATACTTCCATGGTAAGCCATGCCTGATAGCCGCTCACGATAGCGGCGGCACCGTCACCATCGACTGCGGACCAATGACCCTGACCGACACTGGCGAGGAGATGTTTCGATTAACAGACCCGGCTTATCCAGCATCGTATCACAACGAATTGTTGACCTTATGGGAGCAGTCGCACAACGTGCTTCGATTCGGGCACACCGAATGTGAATGACAATTGCCCTCATGCTCTTCCTCGAATACACTCCGCTACGGGTGTCTCCGAGAGGCACCGCGTTGTCCGCCAAGTTCATCAATCGTTCTATGTTGGCCCCCCGCATGGGGGCGTCAGCCTACGTTGCGGGAGGGGCACGGGGCCCTACGGCCTGACCTCCCACCGGAAAGTTCGCAAACTCGTTACGCCTTGGCCCGCCCACAAGTACCTGGTGCAGGCAATCAGGAACCGAGACGCCCCCTCATACATCGAGAACAAGCGGAGAAGGGACTTTCCGGCGGTAGGAGCGATCTTCGTACCGGCGTTCAACGCACTGGTCCAAGCTATGATGGAGAAAGGGCACTTCAACACGACCGGCCACTAGGGACCTCGCCTACGGCGGCCGGTGTGGGGCTTAGAGCTGTCTCCCGTGCCAACGTAGAAAGGGGACGACTGGCTAGGGAGAGCAACGTCCCGGCCCATGAGGGGCGGTGGGTCCGGCGCGAGGGGAACGCCTACGGCACCTTCGTCGAGACTCGCGTCGGATACCGGATGCCCAGGGGGGAGGGTCAAGAACCCGCTGAAAGCTGACTAACGGACCTGCCGGTGACAAATGGCGCTGCGGGAAGGAGAGCCTACGGCTCTCAGAGGGAGAACTCCCCTGTTACTCGCGGTACTGATAAAGTCTTGGCTGGTTCAATTCGATGACACTCGATGGTGGACAGCCAGCTAGGTGGCAGGGGATATAATAGGATCGGGATAGAAGCCTCGGTGTACCGAGGCGGCAGCCACATATCTCCAGGGATAACAACTATCTCTTGGCCGCTGTGGAAGGAAAGAACTCAACCTCCGGTGGCATACGCAATGTGCCATACCAACGGGGGCCAACGGCCACGCCCCCGAGAATGGCGGGATACAGCAGATGGTTTGACACCTCTTGATGTTAGTGATGGGAAGTCCTGAGCTTCGGCGTCCCCTGCTACCTTGAATCCACGAAGAGGAATAATTGGAAACAGAACGACACAGGAACTACAAAGACCAGCTTTTCCACCACCTGCATGAACAGATCAACGGATGTATGGGCTGCGCCCCTCTCTTGCCGGCGAGCCGGCGCGACCACACACCTTCGCTGGAGCGGCCCAGGGCGCCGATGCAGGAGATCG
>DAOUJW010000014.1:0-29702 GCA_034422115.1 Dehalococcoidia bacterium
TTATTATACTGAACTCCATGCTCAAGCATGGTCGACCCTGGAACCCTGTTCCAGCTCAACAAAATGCTTGACACTTAAGACAGTTGCTGAGCTTGTCGAAGGGTATGAGCGGGAGCTTCAAGTCTGTTTTTGCCCGCTCAAATGGTTCCACAGGCTCACCATGAGCGGGCAAGAGGCGGGGTTCACTTCAGGAATTGCCATTACCAACACACCCAGAGAATACCCGCCTTACCATTCCCCTTGACACCTCTTCACCCTCGGCTATAATCAGGTTAGACCACTTCAGCCATCTGGAAACACGTTCCAAGGGAGGCCTGGTGACTACAAAGGCGCTTCAATCGGCTCAATACGAAGTGGATAGCGTCGCGGACGCTATAGAGTTCTACTACGAAAAGGGCTGGACGGACGGCCTCCCGGTCGTTCCTCCGACGGAGGAGAAGGTCCGGGCCTTCCTCGATGCCGCGGGCCTTGAGCCCGACGCCGTCGTCGGCTCCTACGAGACCCGAAAACGCGTGGTCACCGCCGAGAAGGTCGCCATCAACTCCGTCATGGCCGGCTGCCTCCCTGAGTACTTCCCGGTTGTGCTCACCATAATGGAGCAGATTCTTGACACGCGGTTCAACCTCCACGTCCCCAACTCCACCACCGGGGGAGCGGCCATTGGGTTCATTGTGAACGGCCCCATCCGGAACAGGCTGGGCATGAACTACCGCGGCAACGTCCTGGGGCCTGGAAACCGGGCCAACTCCACCATCGGTCGGGCCGTGAGGCTCAGCCAGATCAACATCCTTGGCTCCCTGCCGGGCGCAGGAACGGAGGACCCCCTCGGCCGTCCCGTGTTCGACAGGGCGACTGTCGGGCAGCCCGGCAAGTACGCCGGCTACCACATCGTGGAAAACGAGGACGATTACCCGTCGCTGAACCCTGTCCACGTTGAGCAGGGATTCAGCCGTGACCGGAGCGCCGTCACCGTGTTCTCCACCGGCGGCCACGTGCAGATCTCAGCCCACTCCGAGGACTCCGCCCAGAAGATAGCAGACACGGTTGCCAGGCACCTTGTGGGCAGCGGAAGGCTGGTGGCGTCGGGCGGCTTCTGCATCCTGGTGATCCCTGCCGAGAACGCGGGCTACCTGGTCAAGGACGGCTGGTCCAAAGCCGACTTTCGACAGGCGGTGTTCGAGGGAACCAGGCGCACGGCCGATTCCCTCGTCGCCCAGGGCTGGCCGCTCCGGGGAGGAGCCGACGGCGATCAAACGATGGCCATTACGGGAAGCGCAGACGACATTCACGTCGTGCTGGCAGGCGGGCCGGCGGGCGGCTTCATCCACTACATGCTGCCCTACGGCGGCGCAGTTCTGACGAAAGAGGTAATGTACTAGGCGTGTGCATCGCCTGGGATCGAGAGAGTTAGGAAACCTCTGAACAAGTAACAAACATGACCAAGTCACCTAACTACACCTTTATGACCATTCCTGCGAAGGCAGGAATCCAGGAGGGCGGGGTGTGGACTCCCGCCTTCGCGGGAGTGGACTGGACTTGTTCAGACTATTCTTAGAGAAGCATCACGGAAGGAGGCGAACATGGTAGTAGCAGAGAGGTTACGGGTCCTTGACCCAACGTCGGAGCCGGTGATAGAGGCCGGTTCCAGGGCGGCAAGAGTCGATACCCTCGACGGAAAGGTCCTGGGGCTCTTCAACAACGGTAAGCTCAACGCTCCCCAGTTGCTTGAGATGGTTGGGGAGGTCCTCGGCGAGCGGTACAACCTCAAGGGCATTGTCCGGGGAACGTACAGCTCCAGCCAGCACCACTCCTGGAGCGAGTGGCAGGAGAAGGGGGCGTCAGAGTGTGACGTGGTGATCATCACCCACGGTGACTGAGGGTCGTGCAGTTCGAGCGGTCTGCTCAACAGCATAGAAATCGAGAAGCACGGCATTCCCGCAATGCTCATCGCCACCGATGCCTTCATCAGCACCTGCAAGGGCATGGCCCGCGTGGGGGGAATCCCGGATATGGAGTTCGCCGTTGTGCCCCACCCGGTGGGGAGCCTTCCGCCTGAGATTCTCATGGAACGGGCCAGGTCAGCCGCCGACCAGTTTGTGAGCATCATTACAGAGGGCTAGTCTAGACGGCTGCCCTACAGCAACCCAAGAATGTTCTGAACAAGTCCATAGGCGTACCCCAATCCGCTCGCCCTGAGCTTGTCGAAGGGTCTAAACGAGCGGATTGGGGAGCATTTCTGCAAGACCCCTTACTTGTTCAGAGGTTTCATAAATAAATTATAGAGGCCGGAGGCCGGCGCCTCACATAGGTGCCGTCCTCCGGCCTCTGCTTATCAATGGGTCGGCTCCTAGGAATGGTCTGAACAAGTCCAATCCACTCCCGCGAAGGCGGGAGTCCACGCCCCACCCCTCCTAGATTCCTGCCTACGAAGACTTTTGCGTAAATCATTGGTCGGGACACAAAGCCTCTTCCCCCTTGAGGGGGAAGATTGAGATGGGGGTGAATCGTGCGTGAACATCCCTCTTGTTTGCCCCCATCCTGACCTTCCCCCGCTAGCGGGGGAAGGGATTCAGGGTTACGCAAAGGTCTCCCTACGCAGGAATGGTTGTGAAGGTGTCATTAGGCAAGATAATCATGTTTCTGACTTGTTCAGAGTAACCCTAGAGCCCGCTGAGCCAGGAGAACATCGTCTGGAACAGCTGCTCCTCGCGCCCCGCGTAGCCGTGGTTGGCGCCCTCAATCTCCGTGACCCGGACGTGCGGGTAGCCCGCCGCCGCCACACTCCGCCGGGCCGCGCCGCACACCGGAAGCTCCTGCGGCCCGCCAACGGCGCACTCCTCCCCACCGAATATGAAGTGCGTGGGAACACCCGTGTTCGCCGCGTGCATGGTCACGCTGTAGCGGTTGTCCTGGTTGAAGCAGTCCACGTAGGCCCGGGCGCTCCACGTCGACCCCCAAGGGACTCCGGGGCGAATCAGCACGTCCGGGCGGCCCTCCGCGACGTTTCGCTCGGACTCCCGGAACGGCCCCAGGAAGTCCTCCCCGTGCAGCGCGATGACCCCCTCGTGGTTGTACTCGCCCGGCGACACCGGAATGACCGCCACCACGTTTGCGAAATGCTCCTTGGCCTGCGCGTAGGTGGCCCGCGCGGCCCCGCCGCTGTGCCCGCCAATGGCTATACGCTGGTGTCCCCTCTCCCGCAGCAGCTCCAGCCAGGCGGCGTAGTCCGCCCGCGAGTCATCCACGGACTCGAACGCGTACCCGGCCAGGGGCCCTCCCCTCACGCCGCCGGCAACGTGGTCGTGGCCCCGGCGGTTGGCCGCCAGGAAGGCAATGCCCCGCTCCGCGAACCGCTCACCCAGCCAGAGATAGAGGGGATTGTAGAAGTGGCCGCCGTCGCCGTGAAAGTACATAAAGGCCTCGACAGAGGAGGCCCTGCTCACGTCAGCCGGGGCAAAATACACCCCGGACAGCTTGATCCCCTCAGGTGTGTCAACTTGTACCAGGTCTACTAGCATCTCCCCTCCTCTTCTGTCTGAAACCACGTGTAGTCGTCGCTGATATGGTCAACCTTAGTGCTAGTTTATTGCAAAGCTGGAAGAGGCCACAAGTCCTGGTATTCTCGGGTTTTGTTGGTATTGCCAATGCCCCCAGGGAGCGCCATATCATGCCCGCTCATGGTGAGCCTGTCGAACCATTTGAGCGGGCATAGAACAGCTTCGAGGCTCCCGCTCACCCTTCGACAGGCTCAGGGTGAGCGGGCAACAAGGCGTATCAGTACATGTCTGTTATGCCGATAAGGAACACCAACACATATAGAGAATACCCAAGGCCTCGCGTCAGGGGGTATTCTGGCGTGTGTTGGTATTATCAGATCATACCGCTCATCCTGAGCCTGTCGAAGGGTGAGCGGGGTCCGCACACTACGCCCGCTGTCTTCCCGCTCTGGTTCGACAAGCTCACCATGAGCGGGAAAGAAGTGGCACTACAACCAGCGTTGGCATTACCAACACGTATAGAGAATACCCGTCAGGGCCCCGTGTACAGCTCCGTGTCAGGGTGGAACTGGAACCACCCGAACCAGAAGGACATGTGCGTGGGTATCCGCTCCAGCCTCTCCGACCCGTCTGCAGTGTTGACAAGGTACCCCTCGGTCACCTGCCACGTCCCGCCTTCTGCGTCCTCTATCGTGGCCGGAATGCCGAGTTGCTGGTCACCCCGAGGCAGCGCGAACGTCCTCCCGCCCCGGTAGTAGGCCCTCGCTCCCTCGCTCGCGGCCGACGCCAACACAACTATCTCCTCGCCTCCAACCACGTCGTTTACTATGCGGCTCCTCTGCAGCGCGCCCGAGGCGTAGGCCTTGGGGCTGCCGTTCAGCCGGACGCCCAGCACAACGTCCTTCAGCTCAAGCCGGTCGTCGCGGTCGGGTACCGGGAACATCGTCTCACGCCCGTTGAAGTAGTCGTAGTAGATGGCCCTTGGATTGTCCTCAGGCACGTAAAAGGTGGCGGGGTAGAGGTTGGTCTCCTGGTCCAGCACCGTGGTGTCCGGATGGAGCGCCAGCCACTCCTCCCACGTAGTGATGACCACCGGGAAGAATTCCAGCTTTATCCCGGAGTCCCATAGCGGCCCTATGACTGGCTCACCGGTCAACTGGTTCCAGAGGGAGTTGGTCTGCCTGTCGTACATGACCTTGTTGCTTCTGTACAGCATCCCCGAAGTGCCGAAGGTGGTTGGCTGTCCGTTGATTCTGGCGGAATACACGATTCCGGTGCCGCAGAGAGTTCAATAGGCCAGGGCGATGGGTTCGCCTCCCAACGTGTCGTTGGCCATCTCATGGGCGTTCACAATGCGGAGCGGGTACGCCCTGTGCTCCCCGTTGATGGACACGCCGAAAACCCGGTCGTCCGGCCGCAGGTAGTCCTGCTCGTCCGGCGAGACCACCGGGGCGCTCTGAAGGTCCGGTATCCCGTCGGGCCGGACGCCGCCCCACGCAATCTCGAATACGTTGATCCTCGATCCCTGCTTCGCCGGGGCCAGGAACTCTTCAAACCGGGGATCAATCAGGTTCATGATCTCTATCTTCCAGTCCACGTATCCGTCCGGGGGCTGGTACTCGTCGGCGTTCCTGCCCAGCCACTCCATCCACTCATGCCAGGGGCCGCGGTCGCCTCTCAGCTCGTGGCCCGTTATCGTCGATATGGCCTTGCTTGTCTCCGCCTCCAAAGCCGTGAAGCTGAAGAACCTCAGCGTCTCTATCATCACCGGGACCATGGACTTGTCCTCATTCTCGACGGCGAGTGTGAGGGCCTCGTGCGATTCGACCGGGTTGTGGTTCCGGCGCGAGTAGAGCCGGAACATGTTCTCCGTGGAGTCATAGCCGGACGCAGGAGGCTGGCCGGCCGTCGGAGTTTGGGTAGTAGCTTCCGCGGTGGCGGCCTGGTTTTGAGAGGCCGTTGGCGGGCCATCAGTCGGCTCTTCCGTCGCCGAGCAGGCCACGGCAAGGGCCGCCACGAGCGCGGCCATCATCAATCCGAAATGACGCAGGATACTGTTCACAGGCGCATGGGCAGGAAGGCAGTTTAGTTGGTATTCTCTATATGTGTTGGTATTACAGGATGGTACCGCTCATCCCCGTATCAAGTACGGGGCAGGCTCTGAGCTTGTCGAAGGGTGAGCGGGATCCGCGCACTACGCCCGCTGTCTTCCCGCTCTGGTTCGACAGGCTCACCATGAGCGGGAAAAGGGTGGTATTACGACCAGCGTTGGCAATACCAACACGCCCCGAGAATACCGTTTAGTTGAAGCAGGCCACAGTAGCAGTGACAAAAGGAGGACACCGGAAACCGATGCCCTCCTCAGTCTTGGACCTCTGCCCTAACGGTTTTCTCAGGCCGCCTTGGCGTCCAGGAACTCAATCAACGCCGACAGGCTCTGAATCTCAGTGCACTGCTCAGGCTCAAACTTTATGCCAAACTCGTCCTGGACCACCTTCGCGAATGCAACAAGCTCCATGGACGTCACGCCGGCCTCAAGCAGGCTTGAGTTCACATCAAACTCCGCGCTCAGCGGCTTTCCATCCACTTCCAGGTTCTCGCTGACTAGCTTTCTGAGTCGTTCTTCTGTCGAAGCCATGTGGTTTTCCCTCCTGTCTAAAGTGTTAGTTCCAATAGAATAGCATATAGTGGGTTGTAGGTGTTATGTTGGTCTTGTGGCAACCTCCTGTTTCATACTGATTTAGACCCAGTGTCTCCTTCGCTGGAACGGGTAGCTTGGGAGCGAAATGCGGCGGCGCGCCTCGCCCGTGAACAACCCCTCGAAGGAGATTGCAAGGCCCGCCCGGTATGCTTCCGCTGCGGCTTCCGCAAACCCCGGCGAGCGCATCCCCGACTGGCTATCCGCCGGACTCGACATGCTGGACAGCAGAGTCGGCGAGTCGAGATGGTGGAGAATCACGCCCCTGTCCAGCCCGGAGTCGGGGCCAATCTCAATAACCGCGTCCACCTCCAGCCCGGCAAGCTCCGCTAACCTCTCCTCCAGGGGCACGGCCTCGGTTGCCTGTCTGGTCCAGTACACCACGTCCTTGGGCGCGTAGGGCGCTATAATCTCGCCTGTAACACCGCTTACAAGAGCCACCGACGGCGGGGACAGCCGGACACCGGCGAGAGTGGCCTGCAGAGCGTCCAGGTCATCGTCATTCGCCATTAGCTCGCCGCGAGCCATGACGAAGCGCAAGCCATCCTCCAGGCTGAACACACCTGCCGCCTGCGCCGCGGAGACCTCGCCCAGGCCATCGCCCAGCGCTGCAAAGGGCCGTATTCCAATGTCGGACCAGAGAGCCGTCAGCGCGCACTGCAACGAGTAGAGGGCCGGCTGCGCCCATGAGGGATCATCCGGGCTCCCCTTTGCCCCGTCTCGTCCGAACATCACGTCCAGGAGGGAGGCCCCCCGCTCCTGCCGGACCACGGAGTCGCAGAAGTCCAGGATGGCGCGCACGGTGGGTTCAGCGTCGTAGAGCGTCTGGCCCATGCCCAGCCACCGGCTTCCCTCTCCGGCGTACAGGAACGCAACTCTGGTCGCGGGCCGGGGTTCAGGAGCATCCTCGTCAGTGTCCCTGTTCACAACTGCCCTCAGCCCGTCCTGGAGCGATTCCAGGTCCTTGAACGGCACGCCTGCCCGGTGGGCGAAGTGGCTTCGGCCAACCCCCGCAGTCCACGCCATATCGGCAAGCGTCGAAGTCGTTGCGTCTCCTGGGGATTGCTCATCAAGCCACGACATGTACCGCTTCGCCAGATCTCTGAGCGCGCCTTCAGACTTGCCCGACAGAGGAAGGAATCGAGTTTTGCGTTCGGTCGGTTCCTCAGCAGGTATGGATGCGCCGTTGGCCGCTTCAGTCGGAGAGGCGGGAATGGACAATGGCGCGCCGGCCGGGAGTCTGGCCCCACCGCCTGGTCGGTTCCCATAGCCCTCCAGGACCACGTGAGCGTTTGCGCCTGAGATGCCGAACGCGCTAACAGCCGCCCGCGGCGGCCTGGAGTCGTTGGAGGGCCATTCAACCGGCTCGGAAGTAACGCGCACCGGGAGTTGGGCCCAGTTTATATCGGGGTTCGGGTTGTCAAAGTGCAGGTGCTTTGGAATCGCGCCGTGCTGCATCGCAAGCACGGTCTTGAGCAGCCCGGCCACTCCCGCGGCCGCCTCCAGGTGCCCGAAATTGGACTTGACCGTGCCCATCAGCAGCGGGCTGCCGGCCTCGCGCCCTTTTCCGTACACCGCGCCCACGGCCCGCATCTCTATGGCGTCTCCCATCTGTGACCCGACGGCGTGGGCTTCCAGGTAGTCAACGTCCGCTCCCGTGAGATTAGCCTGGGCCAGGGCGTCCTCCATAACGCGTTCCTGGGCGGAGCCGTTCGGCACCGTCAGGCCCGCGCTCGCTCCGTTCTGGTTGACGGCGGAACCCCTTATCACGCCCCATATCCGGTCGCCGTCCGCCTCCGCGTCGCTCAGCCGCTTCAGCACAATGACGCCGCAGCCCTCGCCCCGGACATACCCGTCCGCGGATGCGTCAAAGGGCCTGCTCTGCCCGGAGTGCGACAGCATTCCCACCTCTGCCATGAACCCGGTAACCGCCTCCGACAGGACAAGGTGCACGCCACCGGCAAGGGCCAGGTTCACCTCTCCCCTTCTCAGGCTGCCCACCGCCTGGTGTATGGCCGCAAGCGACGATGCGCACGCCATGTCCACGGGCACTGCGGGGCCTTCCAGGCCCAGAGCGTAGGCCACACGGCCCACCGTTATGCTTGGAGTTGTGCCCAGGTAGCTGCCGGACTTTCCGTTGGCCTCCATCAGGTCCCTGTACTCGCTTCCGGTAACCCCGGCAAATATCCCCGTGCGGCTGCCCCTCAACGCCTCCGGGTCCATCCCGGCGTCCTCCAGCGCCTCCCAGCTCGTCTCCAGCATCAACCGCTGTTGCGGGTCCATTATGCGCGCTTCCACCGGGGCGATGCGGAAGAATCTGGAGTCGAACCACTCAACGTCGTCGATGAACGCCCCGCGCAGGCGTGGCGCGTTCAGCGAGTCGTGGTTGGGTCGGCCATCGGTGACGGCGTCAACGCCCGACGCCAGCATGTCCCAGTACTCGGACAGGTTCCTGGCGCGCGGCAGGCGGCAGGCCATTCCCACTATCGCTATGCCGTCGTTATCGACTCCCGTGCCAGCCGGAGGCGCGGGAGCTGCGCTGGCAGGCGCAGTCGACGGTTCGCCGCCTGTGTCGGCCTGGCCCAGCTCCTCCGACAGGTGCAGGGATAGCTGCGTGATGTCCGGGTGATCAAAGACGGCTGTGTTGGAGACCACGTACTCACCCGCAAAGGCGCGGTTCAGCCGGTTCCTGAACTCCACGGCCATCAGCGAGTCCATTCCCAGGTCAAAGAACCCAACGGCCGGGGACGGCGCAGTGGGCAGCCTCATTACCGCCTGAAGCTCCTTCTGCAGGAACGCCGTGAGCACGCTGAGGGAGTCAACCTGGCGCGACACCCCCAGCTGGGAGAGCAGGTCGTCCGATGACTCCAGGTCTCCGGCCTTGTCGCTCTCCGCTGATGGCAGCACCTCACCGAAGAACGGTGGAGTTTCAACCTGCCTCTCCGTATACCTCTGCCAGTCAATTGCGGCCACCATGCTGGACGCAACGTCTTCACGCGCCAGCCGTTCAAAGGCCTGAAACCCCTGTTGAGGCGTAATCCAGTTCGTGCCGCCCGCGTCCAGCCGCTCCTCGATGCGCCCGCGCTGCTCCGCCGCCTCGCCTATCTCCGACCACGCGCCCCAGGCCATTGCCTGGCCGGGCAGCCCAAGGGCACGGCGATGCGCCGCAAGCTGGTCGAGGAACGCGTTGGCCGCCGCGTGGTTGGCCTGGCCCGGATTGCCCATTACGCCCGCCGCGCTGGAGAACAGGATGAACATGTCCAGGTCTCTGTGCATGGTCGCCCTGTGCAGGTGCCATGCGCCAAGCATCTTGGGCCAGAGCACCTGCCTGAAGCTGTCCCAACTCTGATTTGTTATGGCGGCGTCCGACAGCACTCCCACGCTGTGAATGACGCCCGCCAGGGGCGGCAGCGAACCCTCAATGCGCTCCAGCATGGCGTCAACGGCGGATGGGTCTGTGACGTCTGCAAGCTCCACCTGTACGTTTACGCCGCGCTCCCGCAACGCGCTGATGGCTTCTACGGCCTCGGGGTCCGGGTCTCGGCGTCCGTTCAGCACGATAGCGCCCGCCCCAAGGTCCGCCAGCCGGCCGGCCAGGGCGCATCCAATGCCGCCGAGCCCGCCCGTTACGAGGTACGTTCCGTCTTCTCGCAGCCGTCCCGCCTCCAGCGGCGAGTTCGCAAGGACCAGCTTGCCAATGTGCCGTGCAGAGCGCATGAAGTTGAGCGCGTGTCCGGCCTCGTTTACTGACCACCTGCTGTGGACTATGGGTTCAAGCTCACCCGCGGCCACCCGCTCCATAACGGACTTGAGCGCCCTTCCGGGTATCTCCGGGTTCTGTTCTTTCAGAACGTCCACCTCAAGGATGTGGTAGCTGACGTCCGGACGCGTCGCGGCCATCTCCTCCCTGCTGAGGATGCCCTGCCTGCCCAGCTCTACGAACCGGCCGCCGTTTGCCAGGCAGGACAGGCTCGCTTCGATGAAGCCCTCTCCCGTCAGGCTGTTCAGCACAACGTGAACGCCCTCGCCGCCTGTGGCCTCAAGGACCTCCTGCCCAAAGCTGGTCTGACGGCTATCGAATACGTGCTTGACGCCTATCGAACGCAGA
The DNA here is from genome assembly GCA_034422115.1 of Dehalococcoidia bacterium. Taxonomy (GTDB): domain Bacteria; phylum Chloroflexota; class Dehalococcoidia; order Lucifugimonadales; family UBA2985; genus DAOUJW01. The sequence goes on from DAOUJW010000014.1 coordinate 10,304, forward strand.
AACGCCTGCTTTGGCGCGCTTGCAGTGGCGAAAACCTCCGCCCCCGCAGCCTGCGCCAGCTGGATTGCCGCCAGCCCCACGCCGCCTGATCCCGCGTGTATAAGTACGCGCTCCCCCGACTTGAGACCGGATAGCTCAAAAGAAAGCTCGGCTGTTACGAATACGGTCGGAATCGTGGCTAGCGCTGTCGTCGAGATTTCCTGCGGCGCCGGGGCCACAAGCTCCTCTCTCATAATGGCCTCTGAGCCGAAGGTGTTGAATCCCAGAGCAACTACGCGGTCACCAACGGAGACGCTGGACACCTCTGCTCCAGCTTCAAGGACGCGTCCGCACAGCTCCAGGCCGAAATTCGCCCCTTCCGCAACTCCTATCGCGAGCAATACGTCCGAGAAATTCAAGCCGGCGGCGTCCACGGCCACGCGGACTTCCCTCGGCTCCAGGGCCCGCTCCGGCATATCCACCGCTTGAAGCCCGTCGAGAGAACCGCCCTCGTCGGGTTGAAGGAACCAGCCTGAGCCATCCGGCAGCGACAGACGCTCCGTCGAAGAGTCCGCGCGCACAAGACGAGCCGCCTGTCGCAGCCCCAGGCGGTAGGCGACGTGGGTTTCGGCGTCGGGGTACAAAAGCTCGTTGACCAGGGCGGACACGGGCGCTGTGCGTTCGGGGTCCAGGTCAATCATCCTCGGCCGCAGGTGTGGCGCTTCCCGTGAGATTACTCTGCCCATTCCCCACAGCAGGGCGCCGGCAAGCTCACCTTGACGCTCGCGCTCCACCACCTGCCCCCCGCGTGTGAAGAACCACACGCCCTTCTCGGGTATCGCGTCAGCGTCGGCTATTCCCTGCACAAGGGCAAGCGCGCTCCCGCCCATCCGCCTCGCGTCCTCACCCAGCTCTTCAGCAGAGGCGTTCTCGCCATGTCCGTTCAGCGCGACAAGGTGCACAACGCCCTTGAATGGCGCGCCATCCGGCAGAGCCTCCACCAGAGACCGCCATGAGTCCCGATTGTCAATCTCGACGGACGACCTGACTACAACGCCGTCCTCCCCCTCCGCCTGTGCGCCGGAACTCTCGCCCGGGCCTGCAAGCACGACAACCTGGTTACGCGCCGCCAGCTCTGAGGCCAACTCCTCAGCAAATTCCGAGTGGTCCCCGGCCAGGACCCAGACGCCTGCGGGCTCAAGGACTTTCACCGGCCCTCGCGCCATTATCACGCCACGGTCGGGCTCACTGTTGGAGTCAGCCTTATCGAGTCCCAGAACTGCCACCTCTCCAAAGCCCGCGTCGCTCAGCGCCTGCCGCCATATCGCCGGGCTCGCCAGGGCATGGTGAGGGCGGTAGTCGTCGGCAAACCGCCACCAGCCGTCCAGCTGCCCGAACGTGAGGTCCAGCCAGCCCTGGCCCCGAAGGTTCTCAAGCATTACAAGCTGGCCGGACGGAGCAAGAAGCTCACGGCAGTGCTCCAGGGTCTCACTCAGGTACCGTGTGGCGTGCAGCACGTTGGACGCAATCACCAGGTCGTAGCCGTGCGCTGCAAAGCCCTGCTCCACCGGGTCTCGCTCTATGTCGAGGACGCGGTATTCGATTGCGTTCTCGCTTCCTCCAAAGCGCTCCTCAGCCTCCGAGAAGAAGCCTGCGGATATGTCCGTATACACGTACTCGTAACGCCCGGCCGGAAGCTCAGGGAGAACGGAGGCCGTAGCCGATCCCGTTCCCGCCCCGACTTCCAGCACCCTGAGCCTGCGGCCCTCCGGTAGACCGGCCAAGAGCGCGGCAATCCCGTCTCCCAGCATTCGGTTGGCGGCGCGGGCCACCGGCGCTTTCAGGTACAGGTCGGCGGCGGTTGGCTCTCCGCTGCTGAACAGCAGGGTCAGTGGGTCTGCCCCGCCCGTGAGCGCATCTGCAAGTGCGCCGGCGCTCCGTTTGAATAGCCCTGTCTCGTTTGAGCCGTGCTGGTACCGCGCGCTCATCCTGTCTGCGAACTCGTCCGGGTTGGCTGGGAACTCCTCAGGCATGGGATCATTCGGCCCAATCTTGACTACGAACTCCTCGCCCGCCTCCTCCACGATCCCGGCTCTCGCAAGCAGCTCGAACAGCCTTCGGAACAGACGCCTGTGCTCGTCCAGGACGTTCAGCCTGGGGCGCAGGGCCTCCGGCTCCACCGTATCGCCGACGTTGCGCGTCCATCCCAGGCGCTCCAGGGCCGCAAGCGCATACGACCAGGACAGACGCTCCAGGTCGTTCAGCAGCCCTGCCCGCTCATCGGCCTCAACGCCTTCATCCGCCAGATACCGGGTGAACGGAGAGGAGTTGGCGGCAATGGTCTCAGGGCTTACAAGGAAGTCCGCGGGCGCCATCCCCTCTGCAAGGGGGGAGTCCCGCCAGGTGATTTCGTACAGCAGGTCCTGTATACCCTCAGTCGCCGAGAGCAGCGAGGCCCTCGTGGCGCGCTTCACCGCGTACCCGGTCAGCCCGCCAAGCTCAACCCCCTCAGGAGTGTAGATGGTAAAGTCACCGACCAGGACTTCCCTGACCTCAACGGAGCCGTCGCCGCCGGCCTCCCTGGCCCCATCCCTCACCTGTGCGTGGCAAATCAGGCGTTCCGGCAGGGGGCCCGCAGCCCACAGCCGCTCCCATCCAAAGGGCAGATAGGTCTCTCCGTCCTCGACTCCGGTGGAGTGGCGCGCCGCCGACATAACCTGGAAGCACCCGTCCAGCAGCAGCGGGTGAAGCTCCACGCTCCCCTGCTCTACGCCTTCCGGCAGGGCTATCTCACCGATGGCCTCGCCACCGGCGGCCCACAGCGACTGGAGCGTCCTGAATGACGGCCCAAGGCCGATGTTGGCCTCCGCCCTGGCGCGGTAGAAGCCCGGCACATCCTGGGGCGACAGGCGGGACTTGATTGAGTCCACGTCGACCTGGTTTGCAGTTCCGCGCGCTCTCGCTCCGAATGCCAGCTTGGCCTCTGCGTGAAGCGTCCAGCCTTCCTCTCCGTCGCCCTTGCTGAATACCTCCAGTTGGCGCGACCGCCCGGTCTCAGAGTCGGAAAGCACAGCCTGGATACGCCGTCCGGTGCGGGTTCCGCTGTCCCCGGCATTGTCCTGCCCGAACACCATTGCGCTGTGCAGTTGCAGGTCATCCACGTCCACCGACCCTGCGCCCTCCTTCAGCGAGACCGCCGCCGCCACAGCGCCGTACATCGCCCCCGGCATTATCACGCGCTCAAAGACCCGGTGGTCGCTCAGCCACGATGGATCAGTGGTGTGCATCTCCGTCTCGAACATCACCTCGCCGCGGGGCGACTCGTGCCTGGCCCCCAGGAGCGGATGGCCGTCTGCCACGCGCCTGCGGCGAGTCTCATCCAGCCAGTACCGCTCTCGCTGGAACGGGTAGCCCGGCAGCTCTATCTTGCGACGCGCCTCGTTCGCAAAGAGGTCGGCGAAGGAGATATCCAGGCCCGCCTCGTACGCTCCGGCGACCGCGTTCAGGAACGCGCTTTCGGATGCCGGAGACGCGTCGTCGTTGCGGGGACGTATCATACTCTGAAGGACCACCGGAGCTTCGGGCGGCTCCGGCAGGTTGGCCGGGCCGGGCCACACCAGCGACACCAATGGGCCTAGCACCGAGTGCGGCCCCATCTCAATCGCCACGTCCACGCCCAGCTCCGCCAGCGCACCAATGCCCTTGCGGAACTGCACCGTCTGGCGCGCGTGGCGTCGCCAGTACCCGGAGTCCAGCGTCTCGCCCTCCTCAAGGGCGCTGCCGGTCACGTTGCTGACCAGAGCCACGGACGGCTGGGAGACAGCCACGCTCTGGTAGGCCTCCTCCAGCGAGTCCAGAGCAGGCTCCAGCAGAACGCAGTGAAACGCCTGGGCGGTATAGAGTGGCCTCACCATGATCTCTTCCGCCTCGAAGAGTTCGACCATGGCCTGAATCGCCACGGTCGGACCGCTGATTACCTGGTGAACGCCGTTGTCCACGGCTATGTTCAGGTCCGCGCAGTCGGACGACGCGTTGTATTCGCCAATCGCCCCTACGACTCGCTCCTGCGGCGCGAACACAGCCGCCATGGAGCCCGCTTCCGGGACGGCCCCGAGACACTCTCCGCGCTTCATAATGAATCTCAGCCCGTCCTCCAGCCCGTACACACCGGCCGCCTGGGCCGCCGCTATCTCCCCTGTGCTGTGTCCAATCACCACGTCCGGCTTGACCCCAACGCTCTCCCACAACGCCGTGAGCGCGCACTCCAGGGAGTAGATTGCGGGTTGCGCCCACCAGGAGTCGATGAGTTCGCCCTCCGCTCCTGGGTTACCGAACATCACGTCCAGCAGCGACTTGCCCCGTTCTCCCAATACCACCCGCTCGCACCTGTCCAGGACCGCCCGGAACGCAGGCTCGGTCTCGTACAGCGCTCTCCCCATGCCAACCCACTGGCTGCCCTGGCCGGTGTAGACAAATGCGACCTTGGACGCCGTCTTCAGGTCAGCGCCCTTGCCGCCCTCGACAACGGCCGACAGACCCTCGCGCAGCGATTCGGCGTCCCTGAACACAACCCCCGCCCTGTGAGCAAAGTGGCTCCGCCCAACGCTCGCCGTCCAGGACATGTCCGACAGGAGGGAAGCCCCATCCGACTCTAGGTCAGCCGCGCGCTCGTCCAGCCACGTCTGATAGCTTCCCGCCAGGTCCCTCAACGCCTGCCCCGTCTTGCCCGACAACGGCAGCAATCGCGCAGGCCGCTCGACCGTCTCTTCAGCCTGGGACGGCTCCTCCGTCGCATCTGCCACTGAAGCGGCTATACGCCGGGGGGAACCTGTGGGCAGGCGGAGCCGGTAGGGTCCGGTTGGCTCATGTGTCGGCGCGCCGTAGCTCTCCACCACTATGTGCGCGTTGGTGCCGGACCACCCGTACCCGCTCACCCCCGCCACCCGAGGGCGGTCCTCCGACACCGGCCATGCGAGTGTGGAGGTCGGCACGCGTATCGGCAGCCCCTCCCAGTCAATGGCCGGAGAGGGATTCTGGAAGTTAAGGTGCTTCGGTATCATCCCGTTGTTCAGCGAGAGAAAGACCTTGATCAGCGCGGCAATGCCTGCGGCGGACTCCAGGTGGCCGAAGTTCGTCTTCACGGAGCCAATGTAGAGAGGGCTTTCCGCCGCACGCTCTCCACCGAACACCTCGGCAATTGCCTGGAGCTCAAGGGGGTCTCCCACAGGCGTCCCCGTGCCGTGAGTCTCCACGTAGTCCACCTGAGAGGGCGTAAGCCCGGCCCGTCGCAGAGCGTCCCTTATCACCAGGGCCTGAGCCTCGCCGTTAGGGACCGTCAGCCCCTGGCTTGCGCCGTCCTGGTTCAGCGCGGAGCTGCGAATTACGCCCCATATGCGGTCGCCGTCGGCCTCGGCGTCTCGCAGTCGCTTTAGAACCAGTATGCCGCAGCCTTCGCCGCGTACGTATCCGTCGGCTGAGGCGTCGAAGGTCTTGCAGAGTCCGTCAGGAGCCAGCATTCCCGCGCCCGCCCGCGCCTCCATCACGTTCGCCGACAAGATTGTGGTAACCCCTCCGGCAAGCGCGATGTCAGCCTCATCCTGGCGAAGCGCGGTTACCGCCTGGTGCGCCGCCACGAGAGACGAGGAGCAGGCGGTGTCCACGGAGACCGCAGGCCCCTGCAGGCCGAGCACGTAGGAAACGCGCCCCGTGGCCGTGTTCTGAGAAGTGCCGGTGGCGGCATACAGGCTGGAGGCTGGGCCGCCCAGATTCCCTATGCCTCCCATAATCTCCCGGTAGTCGCTGTGAGTGATACCGCCGAAAACCCCGGTCCGGCTGCCCCTCAGCCCTTCCGGGTCTATGCCCGCGTCTTCCAGCGCCTTCCAGCTAACCTCAAGCATCAGCCGTTGCTGAGGGTCCAGGAACTGCGCCTCCAGCGGGGATATCCTGAAGAACGACGGATCGAACCTGTCGACGTCTTCAATGAACGCGGCGTAGCGGCTAGCCCTGTTCTGCGCGGGGCCGTCGGCGAAAATCTGCCCTATTCGACCTGCGCCGGAACCCGGAACGCCCTCCGTCACGGCGCTCCTCCCCGCCTCCAGGAGGTTCCAGTACGCCTCAAGTCCGTCCGAGCCGGGGAACCGGCACGCCATGCCCACGACGGCTATGGGCTCTGAGACATAGGCTCCAATGTCCCGCGTCATGTCAGCTGCTCTCCTCTAAACTTGGGTGTACGCCGGCCCACAGTCGGCCATAGAAAATATACCTCGTATAAATAAGTCCTGTGGCTTATTATAGCACAGCCACGGCGCTGCAACCCCCACGTCCCTTTGGTATTTTCGGAGCGTGTTGGTATTCCTCCCAGCCACAACAGACGTGTACCGATACACCTGGGGACACTCTGAACAAGTCAGAATCTTGACCATCCCTCCTAATGACACATTCCCAACCATTCCTGCGTAGGCAGACCTTTGCAAAACCTCTTCCCCATTCAAGGGGGAAGATTGAGATGGGGGTGAGCCATGCGTGGACTCGCCTCTTTTTTGCCCCCATCCTGACCTTCCCCCGCTTGCGGGGGAAGAGAGTTAGGATTATTCAAAGGTCTCCGTAGGCAGGAATCCAGGAGGGGCGGGGCATGGACTCCCGCCTTCGGAGACCTTTGCACAACTACGGCACCATCCCGAAAGGAATACGTTTTTCGTCATTCCCGCGAAAGCGGGAATCTAGTTCCTTTTACGTCGGATGCCATAGACCCCTGCTTTCGCAGGGGTGACGAAGAGGGAGCACCCCAGCCACGGGTTATTCAAAGGTCTCCCTTCGCGGGAGTGGACTGAACTTGTTCAGACCATTCCTGGTTTCCCGCTCACCCCCGTATCAAGTACGGGGCAGGCTCTGAGCTTGTCGAAGGGTATGAGCGGGAGCCTCAAGACTGTTGTATGCCCGCTCAAATGGTTCGACAGGCTCACCCCCGTATCAAGTACGGGGCGGGCTATGAGCGGGCAAGAGCGGGGTTCACTTCAGAAGTTGCCATTACCAACACACCCGGAGAACACCCTTTTCTTTGTCTATTGAGGACCCAGGTACTCTGTCAGGCCCTCATGACCCGCTCAAAAAACCCGCGCATTGTCGCAACGCACTCCTCCGGCTGCTCAAGCTGCAGAAGGTGCGTCGACTCCGGCAGGAAGTCGTAGTCCACGCCATATATGTCGCTGAGGTCCAGGGTGGGCAGATAGGAGTATGGCAGGGTCGGGTCGGCACCGATAACCTTCACGGGGCATAGGAATGATCCAAAGTCCACCGCCACCGCAAAAATGCTGGCGTAGTCAACAATCTGCGCCTCGTACTCGCGAGGGCACCGCAGTTCGTAGCCTTCGCCAAGCTCATCTTCGCGAAGGGTCGTCTCGGCCACCAGGTCGCAGACCCCGTCCACAACGCGTTGAAAGGCCGGCATGTACGGGAGAAACTCGGCCAGGTCGCTCTTGGCCTTGAACCTGGCAGTGCGCCGCCGGGTCAGCTCGGCAGTGCGGATGGCAGCCGCATCGAACTCCTCGTAGCTGGCCCCTCGCTTGCAGATAGGAGGGTCAAACAGGACAAGGGCCGAGAACCCGCCGCCCTTCTCCGGAGAGAGGAGGCTTACCAACCCGGAGACGGAGTGGAACACGCCTATCTTGGGCTTGGGGCCAAAGCGCCGGTCTATCTCCCGGATGATGCGGTCGTGGTCACGGACCAGCGTTGGAACGTTATGGTTCTCAAGGGGGCTGAGGTCGTTCCAGCCGTGATTTCTGAGGTCATAGATTATCAGGTCGTAGTCTGCGGCCAGCAGGGACCAGAACGGGTAGTAAAGGTCAATGGCAAGGCCGTTGCCGTGGCACAGAACAAGCCGCGGGCCTTCGGGGTTCCCGTGCCGCCGAAGGGTGACGACTGTGTCATCCTCCATACGGACCTCATGCGTGGAAAGCGGTTCGGGCACCTCCCACAACGCTTCTGAAGTAGACATCTGCTCCCGGTTTTCCCCCTGATGATATTCAGCCGATGGCGATTCCGCTAACTCGTCAGCCCTCTGCTCCCGACACCGCGCCCAGTTCGTGAGCGACGGCCGCGGCGAAGCTCTCTGTGCTCAGGTCCTCCACTCGCCAACTTACGCCCGGCATCTGGGGAAACTGAAACACCCCGCCCGTCGCGCCACGGCGCATGGCCTGGGGCGCCTCCAGGTCGGACAGGTTGAGTGAGACGCCAAGCCCCACGGCCTTGGCCAGCGACTCTTTGATGGTCCACAACCTCAAGAACCCGTCCAACCTGAGACGCTCGTCTGGCAGCTCAAGCTCTGCTTGTTCGTCCGGGCTGAGCACAGTCTCAATCAGGTCGTCAAGATTGCGCCTGGCCACGCGCTCCTCCACGTCCACGCCCACCCATCCCTCGGCTGCAAGCGCGATCAGCCCGTGGTCTCCGCTGTGGCTGACGTTGAAGCTGACGGGGGCCATAGCCCCGTGCAGAACGGCGTAGGGCTTCCCGAACTCAAACGCCCCAAAGGTGAGCCGCTCGTTGGCGCAGCCAAGCCGTCCGCAGAGAACGGCCCGGAGCGCCGCTCGGCACAGGGCGAAGCGCCGGCGCGGCCCCTCATGCAGGTATCTGCCACAGCGGTCTCGCTCCTCATCGTTGAGCCGCGCAAACGCCTCTGCCTCTCTGTCGGCATGGGGCGTCAGGTCGACGTACAAGACGGATATGTCGTCGACTACCCGGAAGGAACTCCACCAAATGTTTGTAGTAGAGGCAAGCATTTTGGCAAAAGGCTCAGGTGATGGTTTTGCCGGCCGCAGACCCGGGGTCAGTCGATTCACGCCGACTTTGTCTCAACCTCGCTTTGATTACGGTATACGCCGGGATAGGACTCCCGCAGTCGGAGCAGCAGAAGGATCGGCGGGACCATCAGGGCCATGCCAAAGAAGCCCAGCATACGGAAGCCCAGGTATTCTACTATGAAGCCGCCCACAATGGGCATGCTGATGGCCGCGGCGGCCGTAAAGGTATCGTTGGCCCCTATCACGCGGCCGCGTTCGGCGGGACTGGTTGTGTCTGCGTAGAGGGCGGTCGCGGCAATGTTGACGCAGGACCAGCCCAGACCCACAAGAAAGGTGCCTGTGGTGATAACCACGTAGACGGACGTAGCCACGATAAACCACGAGCCGGCCGACGCCAGTACCAGCCCCAGGATCATCATGTTCCTCCTGCCAACCCTGTCGGCAAGCTTGCCCAGCGGCAGGGAGAACCCGAACATCCCGACGACGTGAATGGCAACGGAGATAGAAATCCCGGTCAGGGGGTAGTGGTGGTGATGCAGGGCGATGGAGGTCATGACCATCATCATGTTCATGTTGCCCTGTGCGGAGAACATGGACACAAAGGCGGTCAGCTTTGGGTAGTGGTTGAGGAAGTAGAGGATTCCGACCTTGCCCGCGGCCGGCTGCGGCGCATCCGTTGGTCGGTAGTCGGGATAGTAGTCTGAAAGGTTGGAGGCTATCTCCTTGGGGTCGGGGCGGACTCGCAGCACCATGACCATGCTGGCTACCACCACAAAGGGTATGAAGAACCACGCAAGGGCAATGGGCTCCATGCCGAAATCATCGGCCACCGTCTCTGAGGTCTTGATGAGAATCGGACTGGCAAGAGCGCCCACCAGCGACCCGGTGAGCACCAAGCCCAACCCTTCTGCTCTACGATGGGGCGGGTACATGTCCGCCGCTGCCACCCGTAGCTGCTGCACGGAGCCCGTGCCCAGTCCCAGCACCAGTATGCCCAGAACGAAAACCGGGAACGACTGCAATACGGCGGCAATGCCCGTAATGGTAGCGCCGGACCCCACTAGGAGCAGCCCCACAATGACCCCTGCCCTTCTGCCGTAAGCATCGGTGAACTTGCCTATGGGATAGGCCACAACCAGCCTGCTGAACCCGGTGATACTGGAACCGATCCCGGCAAGTGTAGCCGACCCGATCATCTGGGTAACCAGCACCGGGCCCAGCGTCGGCACCATCTGAGCGCCTGCGCCGTTGAACGCCTGTGAGGAGGCCAGATACGCCGTGTTCCGCTTGATCAACCGCGGAATTGCTGTCTTGGAATCGGTCTTTGCCAAGCTGTCTCCTTAGCCCTGAGTCCAGCTGCGGGCCAGCGCCTCTTAGCACCCTGATTGTCGCGGAGTGTAACCGAATTCAGCCATGAAGGTCAATTGAGGGAGTCTCAATTTCTGCGCATATCCCAGGCCAAGGCGCGTGGCGCGGGCAGACCCGGGCCGCCCGCCGCGCCACCCGTGATGTGGTAAATTAGAAGTGAGGGCACAAACGGCGCGTCTCCTCGCTCCGGGGCTGACGCCACCCTTGTTTTCCCCTCGATATGCGCAACGAAAGCAGAATAATGCCTGGCGTTCAGACAATTCTTGTAACCGGGGCCACGGGATACATCGGCGGTAGGCTGGTCCCGCGGCTGATTGAGGAGGGGCACCGCGTCCGCGTCCTGGTGCGCAGCCGGTCGCGGGTGGCCTCCCGCCCCTGGTTCGGACAGGTGGAGGTGGTGGTCGGGGACGCCCTTGACCCGCAGGCCCTGTCCCAGGCCCTGGAGGGCGTGGACACCGCCTACTACATGATTCACAGCATGTCCAGCAGCCGCAGTTTCCACGAGCTGGACATCCAGGTTGCCCGCGCCTTTGGCCAGGCCGCCGGCGAAGCGGGCGTGGGGCGCATCATCTACTTGGGCGGACTGGGAGACCCGGAGGCCAGGCTGTCCCGCCACCTTCGCTCCCGGCAGGAGACCGGCCACGCGCTCCGCGAGGGCGGCGTCCCCGTCACCGAGTTCCGCGCCGCCGTGATAGTCGGATCTGGCAGCATCTCCTTCGAAATGATCCGCTACCTGGCCGAGCGTCTGCCCGTCATGGTGTGCCCCAGGTGGATATACTCCCGCATTCAGCCCATCGCCATTGACGACCTCCTGGACTACCTCGTATCCGCTCTGGGCGTCCCGGAAAGCATGGGGCGCACCATCGAGGTGGGCGGTGCGGACGTAACCACCTACAGGGGGCTCATTCTCGGCTACGCCAGGGCAAGGGGCCTCAGGCGGCTGATGATACCCGTCCCCGTCCTGACCCCGCGCCTCTCATCCTACTGGGTGCACTGGACAACCCCCATTCCCGCCGGAATCAGCCAGGCCCTCGTCGAAGGGCTGCGCAACGACGTGGTCGTGACCGATGACCTGGCACAGACGCTCTTCCCGCACATCAAGCCCCAGGACTACGCCTCTGCCATCAGCAGCGTCATCAGGGACCTGGACGAGGGGCGAATAGACACTTCCTGGAGCGACGCAGGCGGCGCGTCAACGACGCCCCAGGAGTCGACAAGCCTGGAGTCCCGCGAAGGCATGATAATTGAGCGCCGACGCCTTGAAGTCGCCGCGCCGCCCGCCAGCGTCTTCCGGGCGTTCACCGGCATCGGCGCGGCCAGAGGCTGGTATTTCGCCAACTGGACCTGGCGACTGCGCGGGATGCTGGACCGCCTGCTGGGAGGCGCAGGCCTGCGCAGGGGGCGACGCCACCCCGACGACCTGCGCGTCGGCGATGCCGTAGACTTCTGGCGCGTGGAATCGCTGGAAGCCGACCGCCTCGTCCGCCTGAGAGCGGAGATGAAGCTGCCCGGAAACGCATGGCTTCAGTTTGAAGTCCACGAGAACCCGGACAATACGGCCCGGCTGGAGCAGACGGCAATGTTCATCCCCAGGGGCCTGGCCGGGCTGACCTACTGGTACGCCCTGTACCCGTTCCACGCCTGGATCTTCGGCGGGCTCATCAAGTCTATAGCCCGTCGAGCGGAGCGTATGGCTGGTATTCCCGGAGTTTGTTGACGTTCCTCCTCGCCACAGCATACATCTGCTGATACACCTTGTTTCCCGCTCACCCTGAGCCTGTCGAAGGGTGAGCGGGAGCTTCAAGGCTGTTTTTGCCCGCTCAAATGGTTCGACAGGCTCACCATGAGCGGGCAAGAGGCGGGGTTCACTTCAGGAATTGCCATTACCAACAAACTCTGAGAATACCGCATGGCTCCCACTCTTGACAGCCCTTCGCCTGACCTCTAACCTCATTCAGTCTCCAACATCTCAGAGGAGAAGTGCCAATGTCAAAGAAACGCATCCTGATACTCTGCCTGGCCGCCATTGTAGCCCTGTTCGCCATGTCCTGCGAAGGCGGGAACTCGGAGGAGCTGGCGCAGCTGCGAACCGCAGTGGACTCCCTGCAAATGGAGGTTGACAACCTCAGAGCCGAACTGACCCGGATGGCGGCGGATGCCGGCCAACCGGCGGGAGACGCGCCGGACCAGGTCTCGGCCCTGACCGAAGCCGTGGGCCGGGTGGCCCAGGCAGCCGAAGGCCTGGAGAGTAGCGTGGACGCCCTCGGCGGGACGGTGGACGAGCAGCTTGCCCGAATCGCTGACCTGGAGGCGCAGCTTGACGCCATCGCAGCCGACTTGAAACAGGCGGATTCGGAGACCTTTACCCTCCAGTTGCTGCACGTCTCAGACATGGACGGCTCCACCGGCGCGCTGGCGGACGTGGAGAACTTCTCCGCCATCCTGCACGGCTTCCGGCGTCAGTTCCCCAACAACACCCTTGTCCTCAGCTCCGGGGAAAACTACATCCCCGGGCCGCGCTACTACGCCGCCGATGACCCCGCCACCGCGCCCGTGCTGGGAGTGCCGGCCGCCGGCCGCGGGGACATCGCCCTTCTCAACGCAATGGGCTTTCAGGCGTCCGCCGTGGGCAACCACGAGTTCGACCGCGGCGCGGCGGCCTTCGCTGCGACCATAAGCTCCGAAAGCCTAAACGGCGCGCTCTACCCGGGCGCAATGTTCCCCTTCCTTTCCACCAACGTGGTGTTTGCCGCCGACGAGCTCCTGGCGGGGCTTGTCGTAGCCGGCGGGCAGGAGGCCGCGCTGGCGGGAGGCAGTCTCGCCAGGAGCGCGGTCATAACCGTCGGCGGAGAGCGGGTCGGAGTGGTGGGCGCAACCACGCCCGCCCTGAAGAGCCTGACCGCCGCCATCGGCGTGGACGTGCTTCCAACTGACGAAAATGACATAGACGGGCTGGCCGCCGTCATCCAGCAGGAGGTTGACGCGCTTGTGGCCCAGGGCATCAACAAGGTCATCCTGCTGGCCCACATGCAGCTCATTGACGTTGAGAAGGAGCTGGCAACGAAGCTGGCAGACGTGGACATCATCGTTGCAGGCGGCTCCAACGCCATCCTCGCAGACGATACCGACCGCCTTCGCACCGGCGACGAAGCCGCTGACGCCTATCCCCTGCTCTTCGAGTCAGCCGGCGGCGACCCTGTGCTCCTTGTCAACACGGACGGCGACTATCGATACCTGGGGCGTCTGGTGGTCGGCTTCGACGCAGACGGCCTTGCGCTCCCGGACACCATCGACCCATACGTGAGCGGCGCCTACGCCACGGATACGCAGGGAGGCCAGGCCTTCGCCGGGCAGCCCATTCCGGAGGTCAGCCGCATCGTCGAGTCGCTTCGCAGCGTGCTCAGGGAGCGAGACGGCAATATTCTTGGCAAGACCGGCGTGTACCTGGCCGGGGACAGGCAGGACGTGCGCACCCAGGAGACCAACCTGGGCAACCTCACCGCCGACGCCAACCTGTGGTACGCCCGCCAGTACGACCCCGAGGTGGCGGTCTCCATCAAGAACGGCGGCGGCATCCGCAGCAGCATTGGCCTCAAGATACAGCCGCCCGGGACCACCGACCCGGCGGACGTGGAGCTCCTGCCGCCGCAGGCCAACCCGGACTCCGGCAAGGCGGAGGGCGATGTCTCCCAGTACGAGATACAGGGCGCGGTTCGCTTCAACAACGGGCTGGTCATCGTCCCGGTGACGGCGCAGCAGCTGGCGGCGCTGTTTGAGCACTGCATTGGCTTTGAGGGCGTGGGAGAGGTAACCGAAGGAGGGTTCCCGCAGGTCGGAGGTGTGCGCTTCAGCTTTGACCCAACTGCCCCCGCGGACGAGCGGGTGCGCTCCCTGGCAATTGTGGACGATGATGGATCAGTTATAGACCGCGTGGTGGAAGAAGGCGCGCTGGCGGGCGACCCGGAGCGGATTATCAAGGTTGTCACCCTGGACTTCCTGGCCAACGGCGGCGACAGCTACCCCTTCCCGGTCCCCGTCGCCGGTCGTGTTGACCTGGGAGGCGAGGCCGGTCAGTTCAACGCCCCGGACACGGGCTTCCCGGACACCAACGGCAACGGCGTCCTGGACGAGCCTGTTCAGACGGACCCGGGACTCTCCAGTTTTGCCAGGACCGGCTCCGAGCAGGACGCCCTGGCGGAGTACCTGGCCCTGTTCTACGCCGACACACCCTTCGACCAGGCCGAGACGCCTCCCATTGAAGACCGGCGAATCCAGAACCTCTCCATTCCAGGAAAGCAGGACACCGTCTTCGACGAGGAGGCGGCGTAAGTGACAGAATACAACGTGATTCCCGCGGTCGGCAGGCGCGCCGCGTAGACGTGACCCTGCTGGAGTAGTCCGACCATGCCGGAGGGCGAATGGCCAGCACAATAACCTGCAGGATTCGCGAAATGCCGAATCAATGGACGCAAATAGCAATCGCTCTGACTATGGCTTTTGCCGTTGGTTGCGCTTCAGAGCCCAGTCCTGCATCCACAGCGACCCAATCCCGGCCGGAAAGCAACTACGGGGGTCTGTCCCTGGGGCCTAACGATAACAGCATTGTAAACATCCACATGGTGAACCCATCTCAAGAAGGGGCGGAAGCCCTTGCCGAGCAGCACCTGGATCCACTTCGTTGGCAGGGAATCCGGGAAGTCCGAGCTATCAAGGTCAAATACCCCAAGAGCCGGTTGGACACCTGGTTTCAGACGATTAGCGACGACATGGGGTTATGGGAGGAGTTCCCGGAGGTCACAGGTATGGGTGTCTCCATCCTAGAAAACCGTGTCTCGGTAGGCGTTGCTTGCGGGACTATGCTGGAGCCGGTGGAACGCTCGATCCGGGAACGATTGCCGTCCCACGGCATCCCCCAAGACGCGGTTATGTTTGAAGTGAGCGGACGATTGGAGATTCTGATTAAACCGGCTGAGCCGTTCACCTACGAGTGTTTACCACCGGAGGTCCCGGACCGGGCCGCGGGGTCGTCCTCGCCCGGGTTTGGAGGGATGTATTTCGACTCCGACTCCATAAACGTATATCTGTTGAGGCCTTCCCGAAGGCTGGCCTGGGAGTTGGCTTTGGCTCAATATGGGCGCAAGATCATTGCGGAAACCGGAATGGTGAAAGCAGTGCGCGGCCAGTACACCTGGGAACAGTTGCAAGAATGGTGGCGCCTGATCCTGAATGGGACTTGGGAGGGTCTGGCGGCGTTCCCATGTGAAGTGGACCCCAGGCTGAACCGCATCACCTTTGAAGTTACAGGAAGCGCCAACAAAAGCGTAGCCGAAGAAGAGCTGGAGGAATGGTTATCCAACTTGGGCGTGCCTAAAGAGGCGGTCATTCTTCTGGATTGATAACAACAGGCCAACTGCACCGTTGCGTCAGCCGCGGGTTACTCTTTCGGACAAGCAAGACACCGTGTTCGACGAGGAGGTGGCGTAAGTGACAGAAGACAACGTGATTCCCGCGGTCGGCAGGCGCGGCGAGGCCCCGGACACCCTTGCCCCGGACGGCTCCGAGATACGCCTGCTGCTGGGCGCGACTGAGGCCGCGACCAAAGCGTCCCTGGTCGAGGTGACGCTGGGCGCCGGGCAGGTCTCCCGCCCGGTGTGGCACCGCAGCGTGGAGGAGCTGTGGTACGTGCTTGAGGGCTCCGGCAGAGTGTGGCGCTGTCCCCCCGGCCACGACCCCGCCAGCGTGGAGCCCGTGGCCGTCGGCCCAGGGGATGCGCTGGTAATCCCCACCGGGTGGAGCTTCCAGTTCACGGCGGGGGAGTCGGCGCTGACCTTCCTCTGCTTCACCACGCCCCCGTGGCCCGGAGAGGACGAGGCGCAGCCGGCCTCCTCCGGCGGCCTCGGCAGCCCGACGGTCTAGCCTCCGCTTCGCGCCAGGGGCGGGATATAGACCGTACCGCCGGTTCCGGTATTCCTGGCATGTGTTGGTATTACCGGATGGTGCCGCTCATCCTGAGCTTGTCGAAGGAAATGAGCGGCGCGACTACGCTCAAAATCTTCCCGCTCATATGGTTCGACAGGCTCACCATGAGCGGGAAAGGGGGTATTATGACCAGTGTTGGCAATACCAACACGCCCCGAGAATACCCCGGTCCACCAGGCTACCTGTGACCTTTGATTAACTCCAGCGTTGTCCCGAAGAGGCGCTTTTCACCGTCATTCCGGCGGAAGCCGGAATCCAGGACGCCTGTGCAAGAGAGGAATAGATTCCCGTTTTCAGAGACCCTCGAAAGAAGCGCTCCCTCTGTCATTCTGAACGGAGCGCAGCGGAGTGAAGAATCCAAAGTCTCTGTCCGCAAAGCTGTGATGTCCGTAGACAAGAACCTTGGATTCTTCGCTGCGCTCAGAATGACATTAGTGCGGGGCTTGGTCACAAGTTACGCAAAGGTCTCTTTTCACGGGAATAACGAGAAAGAGCGCCAACTAGCAAGTTGCGCAAAGGTCTCCTACCGGTAGTGCCGGTTGACCTCCGACGCGTAGCGCCGCCCAAGCTCGGACCCGTTGCGGTCCAGCCACTCGGAGAGCTTGGTCTTCGCCGGCGGCGGAGCGCCCGACCTTGATTCCAGCAGACCCGCGGAAAGCCCCTTGATCTCATCCCTGGTGAGGATAATGTCCTTGAGAAACACGCCGAGAATCCGGCCTACGGCATAGGTCACCAGCCCGGGCGCCGGCAGCGCCAGGCATCGGGTTTGGACCTTGTCCCTGATCAGCCTGACCATCTCGGCATAGGTGAAGACCTCGGGCCCCACGGCGTCGATCTCGGTGTTCCGCTCCTCATCCACAGCCGCTACCGCAAGCTCGGCCAGGTCCTCCACGAACACGGGCTGAATATTGTAGCGGCCCGTGCCCGGCAGTAGAAACACCGGGAACCTGCGGAGGGCCCATGCAATGTTGTTGAGCAGGACGTCCTCCGTGCTGTACAGGACGGTGGGCCTCAGAATGGCGTAGGAGACGCCGGATGCGCGCAGTGCGTCCTCCACGAGTCCCTTGCCGCGGAAGTAGGGCAGCGAAGAACGCGAGTCGGGATTGATAATGCTGATGTGGACAATGCGTCGCACCCCCGCGGCCTTGGCGGCCTTGAACAGAGTCAGCGTCTCCTCCACACAGCGTTCAAATGTGCGTTCTCCCAGGTTGAAACGGATCCAGTAGGTGTTGAACAGCGTGTCCGTGCCAGCCAGGGTCTGCTCCAGCAGGTCCGGTCGGTCAAAGTTAAACGGGTGGAGCTTTACACTGTCTCCAAATGGATTGTAGCGGTCGGGGTGGCCGGTGATTGACTGTACCAGGTCTCCCCTTTTGAGCAGCAGTCCGGTGATGTATCGTCCGGTATATCCGGTGGCTCCGGTCACTGTGTGGGTACGCAAATTGCTCATGGCCTCTCCCGACTGTTGACGCCCCATGGTCCATTATAGCAATGAACCACGTCCCCGTTTGCCTTCACCTCAAGTTGGCATTCCTGGAGTTTGTTGGCGTTCCTCCTCGACACAGCATACATCTGCTGATACACCTTGTTTCCCGCTCACCCTGAGCCTGCCGAAGGGTGTGAGCGGGAGCTTCAAGGCTGTTTTTGCCCGCTCTGGTTCGACAAGCTCACCACGAGCGGGAAAGAAGTGGTGCTACAACCGGCGCTGGCATTACCAACACGTATGGAGAATGCCCTCAAGTGAGGCGCTGCCCACCTCTCCCCGGGGCTTGGTGGGCTATATCCTGCGCGTAGCTACCGGTCCGCCTCGCACCAGAGGCGGCAGCCCGTGAGGCCCAGGGTGACGGGCACCAGGGTGTCCACAACTGCCCAGATGTTCCACGCCGGATCGTTGCCCTCCAGGCTGTCCCCGCCAAGGGCCAGCAGAGAGAGCCAGTTGTGCAGGAACAGGATGGTAACCACCACGGTCAGGTGGAAGAGAGCGGTGGCCTCCAGGTACCGGCGTGTGACTGGCCCGTCCACGTCGCCGTTGGTCTGCTCCCGCTTGTGGGCGTAGTTGAAGACCAGCGCCAGTCCCAGCCCTACGGCCATGAGCGCATCCAGGACGTACCAGACAGACTGCACGTCAATGGAATCGACCAGGAAGTTGTTGATGATGAAGTAGACCGCTACCGCCACTCCCGCCAGCACCATGTAGGCCCCAATCAGTCTCTTCAGTGCAGCCATAAGCGTCTCCTTTGCTCTCCGCGCACGGGTATGAAGTTGGTACTCAGTATCAGCATACCATATCCGCATAAATCAATGGGCCTGTGCGCACCCGAGTGGCGGGTTAGCGCACAGGCCCATCGCGCTTGCTTATCGTCCGGCAGGCGGTGATCGCCCTAGTAGAGCTGCGGGTGCAGGGACGTGGCTATCGACATCTCAATGTCGCGTATGGCCTTGGTCATGGCCTGGCCAATCAGGTCCAGCTTGCGCACCTGGTCGATGCGCGGGGCCGCCGTCTCCAGCTCCCTGCTGGACAGCAGCTCAGTGAAGATGCCGCATGCGTGCGCAAGGGAGATGATCACGATATCGCGAGGGTCAGGCACCTCATCGCTGAACAGCACCTCCATGATGCGCAGCTTCACCTCCCGCTCCACCTTCCCGTCGATGGCCGGGTAGCGCCTGGAGCGGAACACCCACATGAAGCGGTCGTCCCTGGACTCCAGAATGCCCACGTTCATAAGCCGGGAGAGGGACTCCTGGAGTATGGCCTCGCCGCGAGCGGCCGTCCGCTCTATCCAGTACCGGGCGTTCTGCTCCTCTTCGCTCGCCGCAATGTCGGCAAGCACTGAGTCCAGGAGGTTGTCTCCCAGGGGCGTGGAGTCGATCAGCGTGAGTTTATCCAGGTCGGTGTCTATCCGGTACTCCAGTGCCAGGTCCATCAGCACGCCGCCCGCGAGGGCGTAGTTGAGCGACCAGGTGGGTACTCGCTGGAACCTGCCGTCGTCGTCAAGTAGAAGCAGGGTCATCTCTTCAGCGAATCTCAGCATATCCCTTGCCCTCCCTAATGTATTTTATGCGCTTACGAATCTCGCTACACCTCTTATTATAGAGTATCCAGATACGTACAGCAACCGCGCCGGAGGGGAGGACGGACAGCCGACGATTGCGAAACTACCCACTGGAATTCCTGGAGTTTGTTGGCGTTCCTCCTCGCCACAGCATACATCTGCTGATACACCTTGTTTCCCGCTCACCCTGAGCCTGTCGAAGGGTGTGAGCGGGAGCTTCAAGGCTGT
>DAOUJW010000015.1:0-173987 GCA_034422115.1 Dehalococcoidia bacterium
AGGGTGTGAGCGGGAGCTTCAAGGCTGTTTTTGCCCGCTCAAATGGTTCGACAGGCTCACCATGAGCGGGCAAGAGGCGGGGTTCACTTCAGGAATTGCCATTACCAACACACAGGGAATTCCTGACGCTTGCGTGAGTTGACAAATGTTACATCTCTGATGTGAAATGCACACCAAATGTAACACAATTGTAGTCTGTATCGTACACGCCTCCTTGTCACACTGGAGTCGTCCACAACGGACAGAAAGAAGGGAGGCAATGATATGGAACGCATTATCAAGACAACCGGTATAGCCTGCGTGGTGTTGCTGCTGGTCCTGCTCGCGGCGTGCGCTGCAGATGAATCAGGTCCTCTGCAGTCCATTGATGCTGCTGATGCAGATGCACTACAAGAGGACGCAACGTGGATGGGCGTAGATCTTGGCCCCACACCTGCGCCGCAGGCCACTCCCGCAATGATGATGGAGGCGGACTCCCAGGACTCGGCTCCCGTCAGCGACATGAAGGTGCAGCCGTCGCTCCCGGCCCAGGAGCGCATCATCGTGCACACGGCGTTCATGTCCCTGGTCACCGAGGACGTAGCCAACACCATAGGCCGGGTGGGAGACCTGGCCGACCGGCTTGGCGGCTGGGTGGTGAGCTCGGAGCGCACGTCAAAGCACAACGGCTCCATCGCCGTCAGGGTGCCCGCCGCGTCCCTGGACGAGGCCCTTAACCGGATAGGGGAGATGGCCGAGGTGGAGGCGCGCACCATCACCAGCCAGGACGTGACCGACGAGTACGTGGACAGCCAGTCGCGGCTGGTCAGCATGAGGGCCACGGAGCAGCGGCTGCTCTCCTTCCTGGAGCAGGCCCAGAGCGTGGAGGACGCCCTGAATGTGCAGAGGGAACTTGCTGATCTCCAGCTTCGGATAGAGGAGACCCAGGGACGTCTGAACTTCCTGTCCCAGACGGCGGCCTTCTCTCTCATAGAGGTCAGCCTGAGACTGGCCCCCCAGACCCTGGCCGTGAACGCCGGAGAGGACACATCGGCGCGGGTGGGCCAGGCCGTGAAGTTCCGGGCTTCATTCGTCGCGCCGCAAGACATAGATCACTACACCTACGTGTGGGACTTCGGCGACGGGACGTCGGCCTTCGGCAGCGGCACCATCCCGACCCAGAGCGGTGAGCGGCTGACGGCCACCATCACCCACAGCTACATCGAAGACCTGGACTCGGAGTACATAGCCACCATCACGCTTGAGGGGACCGGAGAGGGCGGCATAGCAGAGGGGTCGGACTCCCTTGAGGTGGCCGTGAGGCGCGTGCCCACCATTTCAGTGTTCGCGGGTGAGAGCCGGACGGTGGAGGAGGGCGCGACCACGGAGTACAGCGCATCCTTCACAAGGCCAGGGGAGCTTTGGGACTACCAGTACCAGTGGGACTTCGGCGACGGCTCTCCCACGGTCACGGGCAGCCCGGAGGAGGGAAGCACTAGGATAGAGACGGAGCACGCCTTTGCCGACCACCGTCCCTTCTCGTACACGGCGGTGCTGACGGTCAGCGCCATGAGCGACGGCGGCGAGGTGTCCGGCTCAGACACCATTGAGGTGCATGTTACGGAGGCCGAACGCTACCTGGTAGGCGGATGGGACGTGGGCGCAACCTTCAAATCGGCTGTGCGGGCGCTCTCGACCCTTGTCAGGGAGCTTGTGAGGCTGTCCATATGGCTGGTGGTCTTCCTGCCGGTCATCGCCGTGGGCATGGGCGCGCTCCTGCTGCTGCGCCGCTTCCTGAACAGGCTTGACCCGTCTATCAGCCGCCGCAGGTTTGACAGGGAGGTCATAGAGCCGTCCCAGGAGGAGACTACTGAGGAACCGCCGGCGCGGGAGTAGGGTGGAGGTCACCCCTTCTCTGACTCTCCCCCCTTCAGGAGGAGAGGAATCCCTTCCCCCGCTCTGCGGGGGAAGGTCAGGATGGGGGCATCAGAAAGACGCCTCGGCCCGCGTTGCTACCGCCATATGCCCGTGCTATGATGAATTCAAATGTTCAGCAGGCTGCTTGGTAGGCGAGAGAAGGTCCAGGAGGGCCTGAAGAAGAGCCGGGAGTCCTGGTTCTCCCGCATGGTGCAGATCGTCCAGCGACGCCAGCTGGACGAGGCCCTGTGGGAGGAGCTTGAGGAGCTTCTAATATCCGCCGACGTGGGCGTCGCCACGTCAATGAGCCTCATTGAGCGGGTCAGGGAGGAGGCATCGTCCCGGAACCTGAAGGAGGCGGAGGAGGTGGTTGACCTGCTGAAGTCTGAGCTTGTTGCCATGCTGACGGCCGCGGATGGTGCAGGCAGCCGTGAGCAGCCGCTCGCTGCGGGCCAGCCCAGGGTGATCCTGGCCATAGGCGTCAATGGGGTGGGGAAGACAACCAGCATCGCCAAGCTGGCCCACTATCTGACAGAGCAGGGGAACAAAGTCCTGCTGGCCGCTTCCGACACCTTCCGGGCGGGGGCCATCGAGCAGCTTCAGACGTGGGGCGGACGGCTCGGCGTCGACGTCATCGCGCACAGGGCGGGCGGCGACCCCGCGGCCATTGCCTACGACGCCCTTGAAGCCGCCAGAGCGCGGGGCATGGACATCGTCATAGTCGACACCGCCGGAAGGCTCCACACCAAGCAGAACCTGATGGAGGAGATGAAGAAGATCTCCCGGGTGCTGGCCCGCCTGGACCCCGCCGCGCCCCACGAGACCATTCTGGTGCTGGACGCCACGACGGGGCAGAACGGGCTTGCGCAGGCCCGCTCATTCACGGAGGCGATGGGGTGCACTGGGGTGTTCCTGGCAAAGCTGGACGGCACCGCCAAGGGCGGGACGGTGGTCGCCATTGTCCAGGAGCTTGGGCTGCCGGTGCTCTTCATCGGCACAGGCGAGGGTGTGGAGGACATGGCTCCCTTCCACCCGGCAGAGTTCGTGGAGGAGCTGTTCTCTCCCGTCAGCTAAGAGAGCTTTGCGTAACTGGCAACGAAGCTCCACTTCCTGTCATTTCCGTTCTCACGGGAATCCATCCCTCTTTGCCACAGGAGTCCTGGATTCCGGCTTCCGCCGGAATGACAGAGAAGCGCTCCAACTGTCATTCTGAACGGAGCATAGCGGAGTGAAGAATCCAAAGTCTCCGTCCGCAAAGCTACAATGCATTTAATCTACCATCTTGGATTCCTCGCTGCGCTCGGAATGACAGAGGGTGAAGCTTGGGAGCAAGTTGCGCGAAGGCCCCTGAGCTAGAGGGAAATAGGGTACTTACGCCGTGGCAAACGCCATCACCTGGCTCCTGGCCGCAGAGCTTATCGGCCTCATTGCCTTCCCACTGGCATTTGTCCTGCTGCCCGGCCTCAAGGACAGGGGGTACTCCGTAGCCAAGCCCCTGGGCCTCGTCATGCTGTCCTGGCCCCTCTGGATGCTGGGATCCCTGCGCCTTGTGCCCACCACGCCCCTCACCCTGTGGGCGGCGTTGGGCCTGCTTGCGGCAGTCTCCGGGTGGATTGCCGTGCGACGGCGCGCTGAGATGCTGGAGTTCGTCCGCCGCGAGAGGCGCGCCATTCTCCTGGCAGAGGGCGTGTTCCTGTTTCTGTACGTGATCTGGGTCGCCTACCGCTTCTTCGATCCCTCCATAGACTCCACGGAGAAGCCCATGGACTTCGCCTTTCTCAACGCCTCCATCCTGGCGAGCTACTTCCCGCCGGAGGACCCCTGGCTCAGGGGCCACGACCTCCCGTACTACTACTTCGGCTACCTGATGATGGGCAACCTGACGGAGCTGACCTTCATCCCGTCCCGCATATCCTACAACCTGGCCCTGGCCCTCGTTCCGGCGATGGCGGGCACGGCCGCCTACGGCCTGGTGTACAACCTGGCGCGCTCCCACGGGTCTTCCGTGTCAAGAGGGATGGGCTTCGCGCTCGTTGCGCCGGCGCTGCTGCTGATGGTGAGCAACCTGCTGGGCGCGCTGGAGTTCATAAGGCTGCGACAGTGGCTCCCCGCGTCCTTCTGGGAGTGGCTGGCCGTCAAGGACGTCGGCTATCTTGAGACCGCCGCCTGGCGTCCGACGGAGCACCTGTGGTGGTGGCGCAGCACGAGGGTCATAGACACCCTCAACGAGCAGGGCGGAAGCCTGGACTACACCATAACCGAGTTCCCCTTCTTCAGCTTCCTCCTGGGCGACCTGCACCCCCACGCTATGTCCATCCCCTTTGTACTGCTGTTCGTGGCATTCGGCCTCGGCGTCTTTCTGTCTCCCGCCAAGGTGAGCGCGCGGTGGGTGATTGAGAGGCCGGGCGTTGTGCTTGCGGCCGGGTTGCTGCTGGGCGCGCTCGCCTTCATCAACGCCTGGGACATCGTCACTTTTGCCGCGCTCTGGGCGGCGCTGCTTGCGCTCAAGGCCGTCAGGCAACAAGACGAGGGAGCGGAGGGCGCGTGGGCCAACGCTCTGCGCCAGGCGTGGCTGCCCGCCGCGGTGACCCTCTTCCTGGCGATAGCGCTGTACCTGCCCTACTACCTGAGCCTGGAGAGCCAGGCAATGGGCGTACTGCCTGTCGGGGAGATAGGCACGCGGCCGGTGCACTTCCTCATCATCTGGGGCCTGTTCCTGGCGATGCTCCTGCCCTTCCTGCTCAGGCAGATTCCGCCGGTTCTAGGCGGGGGCCGTCCGGGTTCCCCCCATCCCAGCCTTCCCCCCCAAGAGGGGGAAGGGGATCGCGCCACAAGGGACTTCTGGCCCCGGGCGACCATCGCGCTGGGGGTGGTCTTGGCCCCGCTCTTTGTGTGGGCAACCTGGCAGCTGGCATGGAGTACCCTCACGTGGTCGACGGACCCCATAGTGGTGGTAGGGGAGCGCTTCCTGAACACCGCGCCCCTGGCCCTGCTGCTCTTCGTGACCCTGTACAGCCTCATCCTGTACGCCGAGTCCGGCAGGTCGTCCGCCGTCGCCTTTGTGCTCTCCCTGGTGTCGCTGGCCCTGCTGCTGCTGCTCGGCCCTGAGTTCCTGCGCGTGGACGACCTCTTCCACAACCGCATGAACACCATCTTCAAGCTGTACTACCAGGCCTGGACGCTCCTTGCTATCGCTTCCGCCTTTGGCCTATACTTCTTGAATTCGACAACGCCCCCGTCCGGCAGCGTCTACAAATGGGCGATGCGGGGCTGGTGGGCGCTTGCAGGAGGTCTCTTTCTGGCATCGCTCTACTACCCGGTGGAGGCGACCCTGACGAAGGGCGGCAACGGCGGCGAGACGACCCTTGACGGCATCGCCTACATCTCCCGCTCCAGTCCCGGCGAGTACGCCGCCATCCGGTGGCTGCGGGACAACGCGGAGGAAGGCGAAGGGATTGTGGAGGCCGTTGGGGACAGCTGGAGCCCCTACGGCCGGGTGTCCTCCAGCACTGGGCTGCCGACCGTCCTGGGCTGGCCGTGGCACGAGCACCAGTGGCGCGGCTCCCGCGAGCCATTCGGGGGCAGGGAGGAGGACGTGAGAGCCATCTACACGACTACGGACGCCTCGGAAGCGGCGCGGCTCCTGGAGAAGTACGACGTGCAGTACGTGGTGGCAGGCCCCCGGGAGAGGGCGTCCTACGGCGCGGCCGGGCTGTCCAAGTTCTCCCAGGTCGGCGAGGCGGTGTTTGAGAGCCAGGACGTGACGATTTACCGTGTATCAGAGTGACACAACAAGTATGAGAGAGTCAGGCGTCGCCTCCGGGACGGAGCCAGGGGGCGGGCTGCTCTCGCTGCCGGGTTTCCGCTGGGAGATAGCGGCCTACGCGCTCCTGATAGTCGTGACCGCGGCCATGCGCTTCTGGGACCTGGGCGGAAGGGCCATCGGCTACGACGAGAGCCTCCACCTGTACTACAGCTACCGCCTGGCGGAGGGGTTCGGCTTCCAGCACAACCCCCTCTCTCACGGCCCCTTCCTCTACCACGCCACGGGCGCAGCGTTCTTCCTCTTCGGGGACAGCGAGTACACGGGGCGTCTGATGAACGCCATTTTCGGCACCGCGCTGGTCGTCCTGCCGTACTTCCTCCGCTCGCGCCTGGGCAGGGCAGGGGCCCTGGCGACGGCCGTGCTGCTGGCCTTCTCGCCAATGATGCTGTTCTACAGCCGCTACTCCCGCAACGACATCTTCATGGCCGTGTGGACTCTGGGGCTTATCGTCCTGCTGTGGCGATACATGGACGAAGGCAAGCCCCGCTACCTGTACCTGAGCGCCCTGCTTCTCGCCCTGGCCTTTGCCACCAAGGAGACTACCTTCTTCGTCGTGGGCATCCTGGGCATCTACCTGCTGGTCACGGCGGCGGGGGACTGGGTCTCGTGGCTGCTGCGACGGCCCGCCGCCTCCCGCGCCGTCGTAGACGAGCAGCAAGCGGAGTACCGCTACATACCAGGCTTCGGGTATGGCTACGGGCGGGCCCGGTCCCGTACCACGCTGGCGATGTTCTCCCGCCCTGGGGCGTTCCTGATAGTGCTGTCCACCCTGTTCCTGCCCCAGGCCATGGCCATGGTCAGCTGGGTCCAGGGTTGGCTGGAGAGGTTCGGTGTCGTACTGGCCGGCAGCAGTCCGCCGGTGGGCGCTCCCGCCGGGGACGTGCTCTTGAGATTCCCGGACGTGTTAGACGTCACCAAGGGCATGGTTCTTGCCGGGCTGCTGGTTTTCGCCGCAGTGTGGTTCTCCACCCTTGTGGGAATGTCCTGGAACAGGAGCGTCTGGCTGAGATGCGCCGCCGTCTTCTATGGCGTGTGGCTGCTGCTGTACACCACCTTCTTCACCAACTGGGTGGGCGTGGCAAGCGGGGCATGGCAGTCCCTGGGATACTGGATAGTGCAGCAGGACGTGAACAGGGGAGACCAGCCCTGGTACTACTACTTTGTCATCGCGCCCCTGTACGAGACGCTGCCCCTCATCCTCTCCGTGGCGGGAGTGGTGTACTACGCCTTCCGGGGCAACGCCTTCACCAGGTTCCTGTCCTTCTGGCTGATAATAACGGTCCTCCTCTACACGTGGGCAGGGGAGAAGATGCCCTGGCTGCTGGTGAGCATTGCGCTGCCGATGATTGTGTTGGCCGGCAAGGTCATTGGGGACATGATTTCGGCTGTGCAGTGGCGACGAGTCGTGCGGTCGGGCGGGCTGGTCCTGCTGCCCCTGACGGCGGTTCTGCTGTACCTGGTGGTGAGGCTGGCCCTCTTCGACATCGAGCGGGGCAGGCTGTTCAACTTCGCCGAGTTCTGGGCCCTGTTCCTGGTCGCGCTGGTGGTGGTGGGGTTCGGGGCGCACCTTGTCCTGAGGTCGGGAGCGGGCAACGGGCTGCGGATAGTGGCCCTGTCCTTCGCCCTCGTGCTCACGCTGGTGTCCGTCAGGTCGGGCTGGCACGCCAGCTTCCTCAACGGCGACTGGCCGGGTGAGATGCTGATGTACGCCCAGGACTCCCGGGAGGTGCCCGGCGTCATTGCCGAGATACAAGAGGTGGCCGATAGAACCGGAGAGGGCGAAGAGATGCGCCTCACGGTGGACAAGGACATCTACTGGGGGCTCGTCTGGTACATACGGGACTACGAGACCATAGACTACTTCGACGCCGGCACTGCGACCCAGGAGCCGGAGGGCAGGGTGCTGCTCATCAGCGAGCGCAACGAGGGCAGGATGTCACGGTACGTGGGCAACTACGGCCCCGGCAGGGAGTTCCTGTACCTGTACTGGCCCGCGGAGGGGTACAAGCCGTGCAGCGACAGGCGGGACGAGCCGTGCCTGGGCCTCAGCGAGGCCGCGAGCAGCATGGTCAGCCGGGACAAGTGGCGCGGGTTCCTGGACTACTACATCTATCGCAAGACGGACGGGGACCACCTGTATCACAGGGCCGTTGTCTACTTCCCGAAGGACTACTCAGGGCCGTGATTATTCAGGGGAAGGGTAAGATCAGCCTCCGTCAAAGAACCCGCTCACCCTGAGCCTGTCGAAGGGAGTGAGCGGGTATGTTATTCAGCCGCTCATGGCCTGCCCCGTACCTGATACGGGGTCGGGAGTCCACACCACACCCACCCCACCTGGATTCCCGTTTTCAGAGACCTTTGCTTAACTTAAGGTATCATTTCGCCAGAAGCGCGACGCTGTCATTCTGAACGGAGCGCAGCGGAGTGAAGAATCCAAAGCCCTCACTAGCAAAACGGTTCTGTTACATTCGCGGGGCAGTTGCTACAATGGTTCTGTTGCATTCACGGGGTAGTTGAGTATAAAAAGGACCCAATTAGGGTGTGTCTCTCCAGCGTTAGGGTGAAGGAGGACTGAAGGATGCGGCGCAGGATACAGCAATTGGTCAAATTGACCAAGCTACACTACGGATTGGGCGCAGGTGTGGGAGTCATAGGTGCTTTTGGAGTCCTTACAGGCTTCGCCACTTGGATGTTCGCCACTCCAGAATTCCAAAATGCTGTCAGAGGGAGCGACGCCACCGTTGAAAGGTATATTTCTTCACTGTGGCCCTTTGTGCTACTGGCGTGGGGATTATTGTTAATGTATAGATGTGCCAAAAGGCAGTACACAAGGGTGTATGCTTGGCAAAAGGCAATGTGGTGGTGTATAGATACTGGCTTATGGGCGGGCGTGTTTTGGTTCATGGCTGACTTAGTAGAAGAGTATGGTGTGAGCACAGCCCTACTCACCGCGCCAACAGCGATCGTAGGCGGCTCGCTGGTATTCGGCCTTCCTTTGGTGTGGGGAGTTCATTGGTGGAGGGAGTACAACCGACCAGCCGAGGAGATTTATCCCCCTCTAAGGCGTTGGTGGTAGGGTATGCCGTACCTGCAATCGGCCAGCCTAAAGACCATCGATTGTAGCGACTACCCCGCGAATGCAACAGTACCCGCAAAACTGCTCCGTCTTGACATGAAACCCCTTGGATTCTTCGCCTTCGGCTCAGAATGACATTCAGGTGAGCTTTGTCGAACTATTTGAGCGGGGCACGCAGCCGGCGGTGAGTTTGGGATATTGCGCCTCTCGTATTGTCCTTGCCCGTGTGTGTAGGTATACTGGTGCAACTGCAATCAAACCTGTAAACGTGGAGCATTGCTCTTGCACAAGTCCTTTCGCTTCTGGCTGGCCATAGGGGTAAGCGTAGTCTTCCTGGGCATCTTCCTGTCCCGCCTGGACCTCCGCGAGACGTGGGAGCTGATGGCGGACGCCAACTACCTCCTGATAGTCCCCGCCGTTGTGGTCTACTTCGGCTCCGTCTACTTCCGCACTCTGCGATGGCAGTACCTGATGGCGCCGGTGAAGAGGCTGAGCGTCCCGCGCCTGTATCCCGTGGTTGTAGTCGGCTACATGGCGAACAACATCCTCCCTGTGCGCCTGGGCGAGGTGGTGAGGGCCTACTACGTGGGGGAACGTGAGAAGGTGAGCAAGGTCTCCGCCCTGGCCACCATAGCCGTGGAGCGGGTGTTCGACGGCCTGACGCTGCTGTTCTTCGCCGCGGTCGTGGGCCTGTTTCTGCCTATAGTGGGCCTGCTGCAAGGGCTGGCGGAGGAGGCGGGCGTGCCCTGGGCGCTGCTGGCCCTTGCGATGTCCATGCCCTTTGTCGGGGTACTTGTGTTCATGGTGGCGGCAGCGACGTCGCCGACCTGGTTCGTGGTCTTGCTGGACAGGACGACGGGAATGCTGCCCGGCCGTGTCAGGGACAGGGTAAGAGCGCTGGTAAACGGCTTCATCGACGGGCTTGCTTCCCTGAAAGACCCCCGACGACTGGCTTTGGTTTTCCTGCTCTCCCTGCCTGTGTGGTTGGCAGAGGCCCTGATGTACTACATAGTGGCCTTCTCCTTTGACCTGGACAAGTCCTTCGGCATGGCGGAGCTGGCGGGCGTCATCCTGCTGGTCACCGCCGTCTCCAACCTGGCAACGGCCATACCCGCGGCCGGCGGGGGTGTCGGCGCATTCGAGGTGGCGGCGGCCACCACCCTGACGCTGCTGGGCGCGGAGGCGTCCGCGGCCGGCGCGTACACCATCGTAGTGCACGCGGCGCTGCTCATACCGGTGACGCTGCTGGGGTTCGTGTTCCTGTGGGCTGAGAAGGTGTCCTTTGGCCAGCTGGCGCGGGATAGCCGTATGCAGACCTCGCCGGTGCCGTTACCGGCAACGGAAGCAGAGGAGTCGCGATGAAAGTGGGCATAATCGGGGCGGGCGCGGCCGGACTGGCGGCGGCCTACACCCTGGGCAAGGCCGGGCACCAGGCGGAGGTGTACGAGGGCGCGCCCTTCCTGGGCGGGCAGGCGTCCACCTTCGACGTGGGCGGCGGGCGGCTGGAGAGGGGATACCACCACCTCTTCACCAGCGACACGGACATAGTCGATCTCGTCCACGAGATAGGCCTGGGCCACCAGATGGCGTGGATAGAGTCCAAGGTGGGCATCTTCTACGGCGACAGGATATACAACTTCGTCACGCCCACAGACCTGCTGAAGTTCACGCCCCTGAGCCTTATCGACCGCTTCAGGCTGGGGCTGGTCACCCTCTACCTGCGCAGGTACAAGGACTGGCGCAAGCTGGAGCCTTTTGTAGCTTCGGATTGGATCCGCAAGTACGCCGGCAGAGGCGTCTACGATGTTGTTTGGGGCCCGCTGCTGAGGGGCAAGTTCGGCGCGCACTTCGACAAGGTGGGGATGCCCTGGTTCTGGGGCAAGATACAGACGCGCTTCGCCTCACGCGGCAAGGGGCTGAAGGGGATGCAGCGGGAGCGCCTGGGCTACCCGATGGGCAGCTTCGCGGAGATATTCGAGGTGCTGGCGGAACGCATCGAGGAGCAGGGCAGCGAGGTGCGCCTCTCCACGCCCGTCAGGTCCATCGCCGTAGAGGACAACCGGGCCATCGGCCTGGAGGTGCCTACGTCCGACGGCGGGACAGAGGTACGTCGCTTCGATGCCGTGCTGGCCACAACGCCGTCCTACGTCTTCCCAAGGCTGGTGCCGTCGCTGCCGCAGGACTACCTGGAGAAGCTCCAGAACGTGACGTACCTGTCAGCGGTGCTGGTCATCCTGGTGCTCAAAGAGCCGCTGTCGAACATCTACTGGCTGAACATAGCCGACCGCTCAATCCCATTTGTGGGCCTCATTGAGCAGACCAACTTCGTCGACCCGTCGCTGTACGGGGGCAAGCACATCCTGTACATCTCCAACTACCTGGGGGAGGACAGCCCCCTGTTCCACATGTCCGAGCAGGAGCTGCTTGATGAGTACACGCCGCACCTGAAGAAGATCAACCCCCGCTTTGACCCCTCCTGGATTGAGGAGTGGCACTACCACAAGGTGGCGGCGGCCCAGCCGATAATCGGCACCAACTACTCCCAGCAGATACCCGACCACCGGACGCCCATCAAAGACCTGTACCTGGCGAACACGACCCAGGTGTACCCGGAGGACCGGGGCACCAACTACAGCGTCCGCATGGGCAAGCAGGTGGCCGACATGATAATGTCGGACCTGGCGTAGGGCAGGGCAGACCGTCTTGCGAATTGGCCTCATATCGGACACCCACGTCCCGGGCGGCGCGCCGGACGTGCCACCGCAGGTTGTCACCGCCTTTGAGGGCGTCGATCTCATACTCCACGCCGGGAACATCTACAGGCCGGACACCCTGGACTGGCTGGAGCGCATCGCCCCGGTGAGGGCGGCGGGCGCCATTTACGGCGACCGCATGGAGACTCCAACAGCCCACGCAATGGAGTGCGCCGGCGACCCGCGGGTGGCCCAGCAGCAGGTCATGGAGCTTGAGGGCCACAGGATAGGGGTGGTGAACAACCTGCTCATGGACGGCTTTAGCGACGAGCTTCTGCCCGGCGTCATCGCGGCCCACAACCTGCCGGAGGGCTCGCTGCCCGCTATGGTCGAGGACTACTTTGGCGCGGCGCTGGACGTCGTGGTGTTTGGCCGCACGCTTCACGCCCTGATTGAGGAGCACCAGGGACTGCTGTTCGTCAATCCCGGAAGCCCCTCGCTGCCCAGGCAGATGCGCAGGCTGGGCACTGTGGCAATTCTGGAGCTTACGGCAGATGGCAGGGAGGCATGGGTGGTGGAGCTAAGGGAGATGGGGTAGGGGCGTCGGAGGTGCCACCGCAAATGGCCCGGCTCTCAAGGGAGTAGACCTCATACTTCACGACGGCAACAGGATATTCTTGATATGATATTATGGCGTAACTGGAGGATTTACTCAGTTGATCCTCGGTCTACTTCACGAATCTCCTAAGGAGTGCACTAGCTGAGAACGGCGGCTGAATACAGGTCTAAGCGTTCTGAGGAATGACAAGCGCCGGAGTGGAAGCGTGCCTGAAGAATCGCCATTCCTAAAGGCTTTAGAGGACTGGTGGATGTCTTTTCCGCCAAGGTCCATGTCGCGTGGCAACATTGCAGGCGGACTCGTCCTTCTTGAAAACCTGCGGGACAATTTCGACCTTGATGTCGAGTCTCACAAAGCTTCAGGCAGCGACCAACTGAAGAACGCAACCCGCTCGACTGTCCAGAGAATCCTTGCCCGCTTTGACGAAGAGAGAGTCTTGTTGAAAGAGGGAGGGCGGACGAATCGTGGCTTGATGAGGAACCTTGCGTCTCTCTTGAATAGTTTGTCCGCTGCCGGATTGGATCAGGTGCCCACAGAGGATCGAGAAGTCGAACTCGAAAAGATGCAAATCTTCTTGGTCGAAAGGGCAAGAGATAAATTCAATGCCGAGAAGCTGTCCTTTGAATACAGCAGGGATACCACGTCAAGAGAACTGATTGGAGCGATTCTGGAATCAGCGGACAAACGGCGAAAGTCTGGCGATGTGGCGGAATATCTGGTCGGCGCTAAACTGGCGCTACGTTTCCCCGGTCACGACATAAGGAACTCAGCAGCCAGCGCTGCCGATGAGCAAACTGACGAGCGTGGAGACTTCGAGATCAATGATTGCGTATTTCACGTGACCGTCGCGCCCAATAGCGGACATTACAATAAGTGCCAGAGTAATCTTGCTAATGGCTTTAGGGTGTTTCTACTTGTCCCGGATAGGATTCTAGCCGGAGCGCGGCAAAACGCAGAATTAGCTACTGACGGCCGCGTATCCGTTGAGTCTATAGAGTCTTTCGTCTCTCAGAACATAGAAGAGTTGTCTGAATTCTCAAGTGAGAAGGTTTCCCAGAATATGAGATTGCTTCTAGAGACATACAATGAAAGAATATCAAGGGTGGAATCGGATCTGTCTCTACAAATAATAATTCCCCCTGCAATGGACAAGTAGATGTTTTCCACCGTATCAACAGAATGGACCGGGACTTCCCCTATTGAAGCGCAAAGGATTCCATTGACTTTCGTTGAATACTTTGCCGGTATCGGGCTGTTTCGTATGGGACTAGAGTTGGCCGGATGGCAACTCCTGTACGCGAACGACTGGAGCGCAGAACGCGCGCAGATGTATAAGGGATTTTTTGGGGAAGACTACGAGGTAAAGGACATTTTCGCTGTTGACTCAAACCATATTCCCCAAGCCACGCTCGCCACGTGCTCTTTTCCATGTGTTGACCTGTCGTTGGCAGGCAAGGGGGTGGGCATTAACGGCAAACACTCCAGCGCCTTTTGGGGATTCCATGATAAGTTGCGGGAACAAGCGTCGGAAGCGCCTCCGCTCATCGTGCTGGAAAATGTTACTGGATGGCTGTACTCCAATGACGGCAGGGATTTCTACGAGACTATAAGATCCCTTAACCAAATCGGTTACATCTGCGATGCCTTCGTTTTAAATGCCAGATCGTTCGTTCCGCAAAGTCGCCCGCGTGTCTTCGTGATCGGAGCAAAAGATGTCCCGATACGCGACAATGATCTCTCCTTAGCTTCCAGGTCTAAACGATTGATGCCTTTGCGATTGAAAGAGTTGATGATGCAAGACAGTGGTATCCAATGGGCCTGCTTTGATGTCCCGGAGCCGCCAGCTTACAGAAGTACGGGATTCTCCGATGACGTAGTTGAAGCTCTAACCCCCGACGACATTCGCTGGTGGCCAGAGCAAAAGGTCAAAAAGCACCTTGCTATGATGCCCACGTATCACCGTGCCATGGTGGAAGACATGGCACAGCGGGAAAGGGAATCTTCCAAAACTTTCTTCCGTCGTCGCCGTAAAGAGGGACAACGCGCTGAAGTTCGCTCTGATGATATAGCAGGATGCCTGCGAACTGCCGTAGGTGGCAGTGGCAAGCAGTTTATGGTTACTGCTGGAAACGGCACAATTCGGATGCGAACGCTGACAGCCCGGGAATACGCCCGACTACAGGGGGTACCTGATTTTCTCCCGATTGTGGCAGATACCGAACGACAGTCCCTCAATGCTTTCGGGGACGCAGTTTGCGTGCCTGTAGTTGCATGGCTGGCGAGGGAGGTCTTGCGTCCGTTGACTGACAAATTACGCCCGCGCTTGTAGGGATTCCAAGCTGTGGCTGACAATGTACCACCAGAGACCCGCAGCCAGATTATGGCGCGCGTCAAGTCCAAGGGCATGAAGCCGGAAATGAGAGTGCGCCGGTTGCTGCACGGACTTGGCTACCGGTATCGCTTGCATAGGCCTGATTTGCCTGGGCAACCCGACCTCGTCTTTCCGTCCCGACGCAAGGTAGTGTTTGTCAACGGATGCTTTTGGCACAATCACTCAGGTTGCCCTCGCGTACGCGTCCCCGCTGCAAACCGTAGTTACTGGCTGTCTAAGTTGAGCCGCAACAAGACTAGGGATGAACGCAACATCGGTTTATTGAAAGGAAGCGGGTGGGCAGTGATGACCGTGTGGGAATGTCAGTTGCGAGACATGGACACGGTCACCGATCAATTGGTCAATTTCATCGAAAACGCCGTTCCTGGGATCGATGCACTATAGACTTAAGCCGCCTCCCTACTTTGAGCGCTTGGCGGGCTTGCTTGTGTTGGCCCTGGCCGCCTCGTAGATCTCTATGAACTGATCAGGGGTGGTCTTGGCAACGGCCTCTGCTATGAGGTCTATGGGCAGGTCGTCCGCCTTCTTGAACCGGATGCACGCCTTGCCCATGTTCAGCTTCTTGCCGCTGGCGTGGTACTCGCCCTCAAACCACTCCTGGAGGCTCCGGTCGCCGTAGATGTTCATCAGGTACAGGGACATGTAGTTCTTCTGGGAGCAGAGGGAGGCCACGCCCAGCGCCTGCTTGTTGTACGTCTCCGGATACCTCTCCAGGGGAATCACCCAGCTTATCATGCCGAACTGCATGGTCTCCTCGTAGCCGCCCGGCAGGTTGTCCAGGACCACCTTGCGCACGGCCTCCATCGAGGCGCGCCTGTCGTCGTCAAGTCCGTCCAGATACTCTTCGACTGTTGCCGCATCGCTGTACATGTCCCTCTCCTGTGTTCAAGTCTGTTGCGGCCCGGAGCGACGCAGTCGATGTCGACCAATCCCTCAAGCGGGCAGGGGTCATTTTACTCCCGCGATAGCTACGCTTCAAGACGATGGCAGACTATTGAACCATCACCCGCCTTGTGCTAACATCCGCTTAGTTAGAAAAATCACGAGGTTCAGAGTTATCGTGACCACTAGCGACGCCCTGAGAGAGCAGGTAAGAGGCGCCCTGGCTAACCAGACGGCCAGGACCATCACAGTTCTGTCATCTCTCCTGGCGATCGAGGATGAGATGGGCTACATCCCCCAGGAGGCCATTGAAGAGGTGGCCACCTTCACCGACGCCACCGTCAACGACGTGTGGGGCGTGGCCTCCTTCTACACCAACTTCCGCTTCACGCCCCCGGGAGAGCACATCGTCGAGGTGTGCTGGGGGCCGACCTGCCACCTGCTGGGGGCGATGGAGCTGCTGAAGTCAGTCCTTGAGACCCTTGGCCTGTCCGAAGAGGGCGACACACCGGACGGCAAGGTGTCCCTGAAGTACAACACCTGCCTGGGGGCCTGCGCTCAGGGGCCGGTGGTCCGCATAGACGAGAAGATAATCGGGCCTCAAGCCCTTCCCGACAGGAATGAGACCCCTATGTCCCAGAGCATCTCAGGAATGATTACCAACCTCAGGAACGGGAGCTAGCCCCGAAACGCTATGGCAAGCTACGACGAGATACTGCAAGAGGCGCAGCGCCGCTATCAGGAGTTGGAGGCGCGGCCCTGGATTCGCGTGGGAACCGGCATCAACGGAGAGGCCGCGGGCGCCATGGAGGTGTTGGAGGCCTTCCGCTCCCAGCTTGAGAGCAGGAGAATAGCCGCCAGCGTCAGCCCCGTCGGCTGCCTGGGGCTGAGCTACGCCGAGCCCCTGGTGGACATCCAGAAGCCCGGAGGGCCCAGGATCTTCTACAGGAACATTTCGCCGGAGCAGGTCTCGGAGCTTATTGAGTCTTGCGTGGTCGGGGACGACCCCCGGCCGGACCTGGCCCTGGGCTACCTCGGCGACGGGCCTGTGCAGGGCATTCCGTCGCTGGAAGACCTGCCGGTGTGGAATCGCCAGGTGCGGGTGGCCCTGCGCAACTGCGGCCACATAGACCCCCTGGACATTCACCAGTACATCGCCAACGGCGGCTACGCGGCTCTTGCCAAGGCCGTCTCCAGTATGGAGCCCCAGGACGTAATCCAGGAGGTGCAGACCTCCGGTCTGCGGGGCAGGGGAGGGGCGGCCTTCCCCACGGGCACCAAGTGGAGCTTCATTGCCCGCTCGCCCGGCCCGGTGAAGTACATCCTCTGCAACTGCGAGGAGGGAGACCCGGGAGCCTACAACGACAAGGGCATTCTGGAGAGCGACCCCCACTCGCTGATTGAGGGCACAATCCTGGCGGGGTACGCTTCCGGCGCGAGCAACGGCATTGTCTTCATACGTCACGGCCACCACGCGCCGATAGAGAGGACGGAGCGCGCCATCGAGCAGGCCTACGAGCTGGGGCTGCTGGGCGAGAACATCCTTGGCTCCTCCTTCAGCTTTGACGTGGAGGTCTCCCTGACCGGCGAGTCCTACGTCTCCGGGGAGGAGACGGCGCTCATGGAGTCCATCGAGGGGAAGCGCGCCATGCCACGCTACCGCCCGCCGTTCCCGGCGCAGGCGGGAGTCTGGCAGCTTCCCAGCAACATCAACAACATCAAGACCCTCGCCTACGTGCCGGAGATCATAGCCAGGGGCGGGGAGTGGTTCGCGGGCATAGGGACTGAGAGCAGCAAGGGCACGGCCATTCTGTGCCTGTCCGGCAACATCGCGCTGCCCGGCATGGTTGAGGTGCCAATGGGCATCACCCTCCGTGAGGTCATCGACGAGGTGGTGGGAGGCGTCCCGGGCGGAAGGCGGGCCAAGTTCCTCCAGACGGGCGGCCCCCTTGGCGGCCTGCTGTCGGCGGAGGAAGTGGACATCCCCCTGGACTTCGACGCCATGCAGAGGGCGGGCGCGATCCTTGGCTCCGGCGGCATCATAGTCGCCGACGACCGGGCGTGCGCCGTGGACATGACACGCCTGCTCATCGCCTTCTGCCAGTACGAGTCGTGCGGGAAGTGCTTCCCCTGCCGCCTGGGAATGACAAACCTGCTGGAGATACTGGAGCGCATAACCAGGTTCCAGACCCGTCCGGGAGACATGGAGCTTATGCGCACCGTCGGGCAGAACATGGCATCGGCGTCCCTCTGCGGACACGGGCAGCTTGGATGGAACCCCGTCCAGTCGGCCCTTCAATACTTCCCTGAGGACTTCGCTGCACACATTGAGGAGGGCCGGTGCCCCACGGGCCAGTGTCTCGGCCCGGTATTCACTCCCCAGCGCACGAGGCCCAGGTGGACCTCCCGGCAGCCGCTGGAAATCAGGATTTAAGGAGAACTATGGTCGCTGAGCTCAGTCTGGTCATAGACGGCAAAGAGGTAAGGACCGAGGCGGGGAAGACGGTCATTCAGGCGGCCATGGACGCCGGGCTGTACATCCCCTACCTGTGCTACTACCCCGGAATGAAGCCCTACGGCGCGTGCCGTATGTGCGTGGTGGAGATAGAGAACACGCGCGGCACTCCCGCCTCCTGCACCACGCCCGCCGCCGACGGCATGGTGGTGTGGACAAACACGGAGCAGATTCAGGAGCTTCGCAAGGGCATCACGGAGCTTGTCATCTCGGAGCACCCCCACGGCTGCCTGACCTGTCATCGAATCGAGCTGTGCGGGCCCCAGGACATCTGCCTTCGCCACGTGTCCGTAACCGACCGGTGCGTGGCCTGTCCCAAGAACGACCGGTGCGAGCTCAAGGACACCACCCTCTACGTGGGCACGGGCCTGACCACGCCCCTGGACTACAAGTACCGCACCCTGCCCGTGGAGAGCAAAGACCCCTTCTACGACTTGGACTACAACCTGTGCATCGTGTGCGGGCGCTGCGTGAGGGCCTGCGAGGAGATACGGGTCGACAGCGCCATAACCTTCACGGAGCGGGCCGGCATTTCGCTGGTGGGTCCCGCCCAGGGCTCCTCGCTTCTGGAGTCCGGCTGCGAGTTCTGCGGCTCCTGCATCGACGTATGTCCCGTGGGCGCACTGGTTGAGTCCGACTACAAGTGGGAGAAGGCTGTAGAGCGGGTGTCCACCACCTGCCCACACTGCCCGGTGGGGTGCCAGCTGAAGCTGGAGGTGAACAAGCGGGGCAAGGTGATCCGCGCCATCCCGGACCTGGAGGCGGAGGCCAACCACGGCCAGGCCTGCTTCAAGGGCAAGTTCGGCTTCGAGTTCGTGAACAGCCGCGCCAGGCTCAAGACGCCCCTGATAAAGCGCAACGGCGTACTGGAGGAGGCCTCCTGGGAGGAGGCGGTCGCTCTGGTGGCCGAGAGGCTCAGCCAGTACAAGGGCGACCAGTTCGCCGCCGTCGCATCCTACCGCGGCACCAACGAGGAGAACTACCTGCTACAGAAGTTTGCCCGCACGGTCATGGGCACAAACAACGTCGACCACTCCTCCAACACAAGGCCGGAGATTGCCCAGCCCCTGGAGGAGAGCCTGGGATACCAGGCAGCCACCAACCCGATTTGGGACCTGGATAACGCCAAGAGCATTCTGGTGGTCGGGGCCAACGCCACGGAGGAGCACAACGTGGCGGCGGTGCCGGTGAAGCGCGCCGTGAGGAACGGGGCCAAGCTCGTGGTCATAGACCCGCGAGAGGTTGAGCTTACCCGCTACGCCACCATGTGGGTGCGCCCGGAGCCCGGGACGGACGCCGTGCTGGTGGGCGGGATGCTGAGAGTTATCATGGACGAGGTGCTGGAGGACGAGGACTTCCTGAGAGATTCGTGCGAGAACCTGGACGCCCTCAAGAACTCCCTGTGGCACTTCGACCTCAAGAAGGTCCAGGACGTAACCGGCATATCCGAGGAGGAGATTCGCCAGGCCGCCCGCACCTTCGCCCAGAACGGCCCCGCCGCAATCCTCTACGCGCTGGACACCGTATCCGCCTCGTCCAGGGTTGACCTGGTGCAGGCGCTGTCCAACCTGGCCCTGATGACTGGCAACATAGGCAAGCCCCATGCGGGCCTGTACCCCCTGCGGCCGGGAACCAACGACCAGGGCTCCTGGGACGTGGGCTGCGTGCCCGGCCTGCTGCCCGGCTACCGCTCACTGGACGATTCGGCAGGCATCCGGGAGGCTTGGGGCGCGGAGCTGCCGTCGGCCCCCGGCCTGGGAATCAACGAGGTCTTCCAGGCAGCCGCCGACGGGCGCGTTAAGGCCATGATGGTTGTCGGCGACAGCCCCAACTTCACCAACGGCCAGCTTGGAGACGCGGTGCAGGCCGCCTCGCAGCTGGACTTCCTTGTGGTGCAGGACACCTTCCTCTCGGAGATAGCCCAGGCCGCCGACGTGGTGCTGCCTTCGGTCACCTTCGCCGAGAAGGAGGGCACCTTCACCAACCTGGAGCGCCGGGTGCAACCCCTGAGAAAGGTCCTGGAGGTCGGCAACACCCAGGCGATGCCCGACTGGTGGACGCTGAGCCAGATAGCCCGGGCCATGAACGCCCAGGGGTTCGACTACCACTGCCCGGCCCAGATCCTTGACGAAATCTCCCGCGTAGTTCCCATGTACGCCGGAATGTCCTACCAGCGCCTGCTCTCCAGGGAGAGCGTGCTCCAGCCCGCCGGAATGCCCAGCTATCCAATTCCCAGCCAGCTGCTTCCCACCGAGGGCGGACAGAACTTCGGCGTGCAGTGGCCCAGCGCCTCGCCGGACGACGAGGGCGTCGGCATACTCTACGCCCAGGGCTCCCAGTCCAGAAAGCACAAGCTGCTGCCCATGGAGCTTAAGGACGTGCCCGCCATGACCACTTCGGATTACCCCCTCCTGTTCCTGCCGGGGCGTGTGCTCCAGCAGCCCCAGAGAGGCATTGAGATAGAGGTGATCGGGGAGAAGAACCACATCCAGCGGGACGAGGTGCTTGAGATACACCCCTCGGACGCCGCCGCGCTGGGCATTGGGGAAGGGGAGTGGGTGGAGGCGGTCTCGGCACGGGAGACGGTCAGGGCCGTGGCCCACATCTCGGAGGCGACCACGCCCAGGACGGTGTCCGCCACGTTCCTCTTCGGCGACTTGGCCACAAGCCTGGAGGAGAGCGACGACCCGGACCCCATGTCCAAGGTCCCGACCCTGGACATGACGCCGGTGAGGGTGGTCAAGGCGTAGGGCTAAGCCCCATCAATATACGAGTCCAACGTAGGTAGAGGCGGTTCGCGAACCGCCTCTACCTTTTTTGCACCCTGTTACGCCTACTGGACCTCCAGACCCTCTGCAATGGCGGCTTGGGCCAGCAATGCGTACAGGGTGGCCAGCGGCGCCTCTCGCCTCTTGGCCAGCTCCAGGTACAAGGCATCGTAGAAGGACAGGCCGTGGGCCCTTGCCAAATCAAAAGCTGCTTGGAGATCGGCCTCCTGGTCTGTGAGAATTGGCAGCCCTCTCAGGGAGTCCAGCCGCTCTGTGGTCTCACCCCTTGGCACGCGTCCCCGACGCTCCGCCATCAGCAGGGCGTTGCGCACCTCATAGTGCCAGAGTTGGGGCACTACCGCCTCATCTCGTCGAAGCCAGTCTAGCGCGTATGAAGCTCTTGGGTCCAACTCGTCGCCCAGAAGCCAGTTTGCGGTGACCGACGCGTCCAGAACCAGGCGGCTCATACGCTGTGTCCCTCATGGCGAAGGGCCAGTATCTCTTCCAGGGACATGCCAGCGCTACTCCAGGAGGTTCGTCTTTGCAGGAAGCGATCCACGGCCGCTTCGCGCTCAGTTCGGTCTTGAGCGTGGGCCGGTGTCAGGTGAGCGACAATCTTGCCGTGACGGGTGATGGCGATGGTCTCGCCGTGCTCCACGTTCCGAAGGAGCTCAGCCAGACGCGCCTTGGCTTCAGTAGCCTGAATTTCTCGCATGGCCTCACCTCCAACCTGTCATTCTAACCGGATAATTATAGCATAAACCCTTTCCGTCTCTCTCGCCGGTGTACTATCTGTCCGTCCATAGTCTACCGGAAAAGTTTGTTATGTAGTTTCGGATAGCATACCGACAGGCACAAAATTTGCCAACGGAGACCCCGTTAATCCTATTCCTCTGAGACTGCCCGTCCTGTAAAATCTCCTTGCAACCACCCACAGGAAGAATCAATCTATGGCCTCAACCACGCCCGCGCGCAGGCAATACCTGAAGATGAAGGAGGAGCACCCGGACGCCATCCTCCTGTTCCGCATGGGCGACTTCTACGAGACCTTCGATGAGGACGCGCGGATAACGGCCCGAGAGCTTGAGATAGCCCTGACGTCGCGGGAGATGGGCAAGGGGCAGCGCGTGCCGCTGGCGGGGATTCCCTATCACGCCCTGGACAGCTACCTGGCCCGACTGGTCAAGCGCGGCTACAAAGTCGCCATCTGCGAGCAGACTGGAGAGGTATCCTCCAAAGGCCCGGTGGAGCGGGAGGTGGTGCGGGTGGTGACCCCCGGAACCGTGACCGAGCCGTCGCTGCTTGACCAGGGCGCCAACAACTACCTGGCCGCCGTGATAGTCCAAGATGAGGAAGCGGGCCTTGCGTACGTGGACATAACCACCAGCGAGTTCGCCACCACCCAGTTGCCCCTGGACGACCTGCCCCTGGAGCTTGAGCGCCTCGACCCCGCTGAGGTGCTCTACCCCCAGGGCCGGGAGATTCCTGATTTCATGTCCATGCGCCACGTCACAGCCCTTGAGGAGACGCTTTTCCGCCCCGGAGAGGCGGAGGAGGCGCTGAAGGAGCGCTTTGGCGTGGCGACGCTGGAGGCGTACGGCTGCCACGGGATGCCCCTGGCGACGGGCGCGGCCGGTGCCATAGTCGACTACGTCCAGAGGACTCAGAGGGCCGGGTTGGAGCGTCTGCAGGGGCTTCACACCTACTCGCCCAGGGCGTTCATGCTGCTGGACCACCAGACCCGCAGCAACCTGGAGCTGTTCCAGGGAGGTCGGTGGGGCAGGACTACCCACTCGCTTCTGGCAACCCTGGACGTGACCAGCACCTCAATGGGCGGACGACTGCTCAGGAGGTGGGTGGGGCAGCCTCTCCTTGACCTGAGCCTGCTGGAGCAGCGCCAGGAGGCCGTGGAGGCTCTCCTGAGAGACCAGATACGCCGTGAGGAGATAATCGACGTGCTCAAGGGCGTGCCGGACCTGGAGCGGCTCCTGAACCGCATCGCCGTCGGAGCGGCCGTGCCAAGGGAGGTCGCGTCCCTCAAGGACGGCCTGGAGTCGGTTGCGCGCCTCAAGTCTCTGCTGCAAGGCGCAACCGGGTATATCTCGGCGCTGGGAGAGCGCCTGGACCCGTGCGACGAGGTGGTCGCGCTGGTGAGCACGTCCATCGAGGACTCCCCGGGAGAGGGCGGGATCATACGGCGTAGCTTCTCGCCTGAGCTGGACGAGCTGCGGGACGTGTCCAGGAACGGCAGGGAGTACATCGCCAACCTGGAGCGCAAGGAGAGGGAGCGCACGGGGATCAGGTCCCTGAAGGTGGGCTACAACCGGGTCTTCGGCTACTACATTGAGGTGAGCAACCCCAACCTGCCGCAGGTTCCCGGCGACTACGTGCGCCGCCAGACGCTGGTGGGCGGCGAGCGGTTCTTCACCCCTGAGCTGAAGGAGTACGAGTCGATATTGCTCAACGCCCAGGAGCGCATGGAGGAGCTTGAGCAGTCGCTGTTCCAGCAGGTGTGCAGGCAGATAGCCGGCGATGGACAGCGCATTGCGGCGACGGCGTCGGGCGTGGGGCACATCGACGTGTACGCTGCCCTGGCCGAGGGCGCTTCGCGCCACGGCTACGTGCGGCCGCGTCTCGACAACAGCAGCGTCATCGACATCAAGGAGGGCAGGCATCCGGTGGTTGAGCGCACCATGCCCGCCGGGACCTTCGTGCCCAACGACGCCTACCTGAGCAACGAGGACGCCCAGGTGATGCTGCTGACCGGCCCCAACATGGCCGGCAAGTCCACCTACATAAGGCAGGTGGCGCTCATAGTGCTGATGGCCCAGATCGGCAGCTTTGTGCCCGCCAGGTCCGCCACCATCGGGCTGGTGGACCGTGTCTTCACCCGCGTGGGCCTCCAGGACGACCTGTACACGGGGCAGTCAACCTTCATGGTGGAGATGGTGGAGACGGCGTCCATCCTGCACCACGCCACGCCGCGCTCCCTGGTGGTGCTGGATGAGATAGGCCGCGGCACAAGCACCTACGACGGCCTGGCAATCGCCAGGGCGACTGCGGAGCACATCCACACAAGCCCTCGGCTGGGTTGCAAGACCCTCTTCGCCACCCACTACCACGAGCTGACGGAGCTGACCCAGACGCTGCCCAGGGTGCGCAACTTCAACGTGGCGGCGGTGGAGAGCGACGGCAACGTGGTGTTCCTGCACCGCATAGTGCCCGGGGGCGCAGACCGCAGCTACGGCATCAACGTGGCGCAGCTGGCGGGGCTGCCCCCGCCGGTGGTGAGCCGCGCCTGGGAGCTGCTCTCGGAGCTTGAGGGCGGCGAGAAGCGGCCTGCCAGCCCCCGGCAGCGACCCCTGTTCACATTGCCGCATCCGGTCGTGCAGGAGCTTCTGGGGCTAGACGTGTCATCCATGACGCCCCTGGAGGCCATCAACGCCCTGTACGGCCTTCAGAAGAGGGCGCAGGAGGGGGAAGAGGCGTAGGAAAGAGCGGCACAGTCTACTAACTGCGGTCAGGCGGCTCGCGGTCGGGGGGCTTGTTATCGGCGCCGTTCTCCCGCTTCTTCATATCCTCAACGGCCTTGGCGTAGCCTTTGGCATAGCCTTCGGCGTACCTTAGCGCGTAGTCCCCAGTGCAACCCTCAGCGTAGCCCATCGCATAACCTTCGGCGTAGCCCTGCGCGAACCCCTCAGCGTAGCCTTCGGCGTAGCCCTCCTCAAACCCCTCCTGCCTGTACGCCTCTTTGAGCTTTTCTGCCAGCCACATCTCTCTCCCTCATGGCTTTCTGCTGGCTTAATTATACCACTTGCCGGCAAATGCCGCGCGCCCCGCGCTTGCCCCAATCTGAGCGCGCCCCATATAATGGCTTGGGCAACAAACCGTGAATATCTTCTTCGATTGCGACTACACCCTCATCGCGTGGGACGGCAGGCTCCGGCCCGGCGTAAGGGAGCTTTTC
The DNA here is from genome assembly GCA_034422115.1 of Dehalococcoidia bacterium. Lineage (GTDB taxonomy): Bacteria > Chloroflexota > Dehalococcoidia > Lucifugimonadales > UBA2985 > DAOUJW01. Next base: position 24,635 of record DAOUJW010000015.1, read on the forward strand.
AAGGCCCTCAAGGACGACGGCCACACGCTGTACGTCTGGTCAGGCGTGGGCATTCGCTGGTACGAGGTGCGCAAGCACGGCCTTGAGCAGTACGTCACCGACTGCTTCCACAAGCCCATCTCAGACTTCAAGCGCAGGATGGTAGCCGCGGGCCTCAGCCCCTGGCCGGACCTGGTCATCGACGACTACCCGGAGATTGTCAGCACGCTGGGCGGCGTGAGGGTCAAGCCCTACGTCTACGAGCGGCCGAACGACAGGGAGATGTACAAGCTGTACCACGTGATCTCCTCCCTGTGCGCCAACGGCAGCCGGCCGGACGACATCGAAGAACCCTGCTGTTGTACGGACGACGCATAGAGCCGCTGTCATGCCGATACGGGTACTCGCTCCACAGCTGGCAGCCAGAATCGCCGCAGGCGAGGTGGTGGAGCGCCCCGCATCCGTTGTCAAGGAGCTGGTAGAGAACTCCCTGGACGCCGGCGCAACCCACGTCTCAGTTCAGATAAGCGGCGGCGGGCTGGAGACCATTCGCGTGGTGGACGACGGGGAGGGCATACCCCCGGACGAGGTTGAGCTTGCCCTCCAGCGTTTCGCCACCAGCAAGCTGTCGCCGTCCGACGACCTGGAGCGCATCACAACCCTGGGCTTCAGGGGAGAGGCGCTGCCCAGCATAGCCGCCGTCTCCACGATGTCCCTGCTCTCGCGGCAGGCCGATAAGCCCGGGGGCGTACTGGTGGAGGCCGCACAGGGCGATATCGTCCGCGCCGGGCCCCAGGCCAGCCCGCCCGGCACGTCCGTGACGGTGCGCGGCCTCTTTCGCAACGTGCCCGCCCGCCTCAAGTTCCTGAAATCACCCTCCGTCGAGGCCTCCAGGGTGCGGAACCTCCTGCACCAGTTGGCCCTAGCCTACCCGGAGGTGGCGTTCCACCTGGACGTGGACGGACGCAGAGCCTTCTCCTGCTCAGGCAGCGGAGACCTCCGGGACGCCTGCTCCGCCGTCTACGGCCCCAAGACGGCGAGGGCACTGCTGGACGTGGCGTACCCGGAGACATCGGAAAAAGGAGTGACAGCCGTGCGCGGCCTCATCAGCCCGCCGGACGTCAGCCGCTCCACACGAACCAGCATCAACATAATCGTGAACCGGCGCTGGATACAGAGCCGCACGCTGACCTTCGCCCTGGAGGAGGCGTACCAGGGCTTCCTCATGGAGCGCCGCCATCCCCTGGCCGTGGTCCACATTTCCGTTCCAACCGAGGATGTGGACGTGAACGTGCACCCCGCCAAGCTGGAGGTGCGCTTCCGCCAGGAGCGGGAGGTGTTCTCAACCCTGCAAAGGGCCGTCCGCAGCGCGCTGGTGGCCCACGCCCCGGTACCCACGGTGCGACCCGACGTGCTGCAGGCCAGAGGCGCGCCGTCCGCTACTCCCATCGCGCCGCAGACCGGGACGACCGAGCAGGCGCTGTCCCTCTTCGCGCCGGAGGAGGACGCCGGATACGCTCAGACACCTAGAGAGGTTGTGCCGTCGCTGCGAGTGCTGGGACAGGTGCAGAACCTGTACATAGTGGCCGAGGGGCCCGGCGGCGTGTACCTGGTGGACCAGCACGCCGCCCACGAGCGCGTTTTATACGAGGCCGTCCGGGAGGAGATGAGGGACGCAGGGCTGGAGGCGCAGGGCCTGCTTGAGCCTGTGGTCGTGGATCTGACCCCCGCCCAGGAGGAGGCTTTCGAGGCGCATAGCGCGGAGTGGGCCAGGTACGGCTTCCAGCTTGAGGCCTTCGGGCAGCACTCCCTCCTGCTGCGCGGCCTCCCGTCCTTCCTCGCGGATGCAGACCCTCTGGAGGCCTTTCTGTCGGTGCTGGAGGACATGGGCGAGGGAAGCGCTTCCAGCGACCTGGAGGATCGCATGGTGAGCTCCATTGCCTGCCACTCGGCGGTCAGGGCAGGGAAGAGCCTGGCGCATCAGGAGATGGCGCACCTACTTGCGCAGCTTGAGGCCACCGAACAGCCCAACACATGTCCCCACGGCCGCCCGACGATGGTGCACCTGAGCGCCGCCCACCTGGAGCGGGAGTTCGGAAGACGCTAGGGAGGGGCGTCTGCGCCTCCCGCGGCGGCACGATATGCTGGACCTAGCGCTATACGCCTTTGCCAGTTTCGTCATCGCCTACGTGGGGACCCTGGTCGGCCTTGTGCTGGGCGTGGTGCGCCTTCCGATAATCTACCTTATTGGCCTTTCGCCGGCCGTGGCGGCGGGGACCAACGTCGGCGTGACGGCGGTGAGCTCCGCGGTGGGCGGTTGGCAGCACTTCCGGGAGGGCAGGCTCGACCGCAGGCTGATGATCACCATAGGAGTGCCCTCCGTGATTGGCTCATTTGCCGGAGGGTTCCTGGGCACGGCAATCCCTGCGTGGGCCATTCTGGCGGCCGTAGCGGCAGCCGTGCTCTGGCAGGGAGTGGTGTTCCTCATCCAGGGTCGTCGCGAGCTGATGCAGGGCGGAGACCTTTCAGAGGATTCCGCTCCCAGAAGGAGTCTGCCCCTTGAGATAGGGTTGGGCATGGGCATCGGGTTCCTGGGGTCGCTGGTTGGACTGGCCCTTGGAGTCATACGGCTTCCGGCTATGGTTCAGCTACTGAAAGTGCGCCCTCCCGTAGCCGCGGGTACCAACCTGGCCATCAACTTCATATCGGCCCTGTTCGCCATCGTGGGCAGGCTGTACTACGGGCAGGTGGACTACACGGTGCTTGGCATTATGGGGGTCTCGGCCAGCCTGGGGGCGTACCTGGGAGCCAGGACGACGGGCATGGTCAGCCAGGCGACCCTGAGGATGCTCATCGGCGCGGTGCTGGTGCTGGTCTCGTTCCTGGTGCTACAGCAGTCGATCCAGGAGTTCGGCGCCTGACGCCCTTCGGCTAGTCCCTCTGGGTGATGCGCAGCGACGAGCGGGCTATGGCCGCGACGTAGACCATTATGAAGACGCCGCCCATCGCCACGGCGACGGAGGCGGTCAGCGCCGTCGCAACGGCCCCGACGAAGAACCCGCCCACGGGCGTGAAGCCGAAGGTCAGGCCGTAGATGCCCAGCACGCGGCCCCGCATGTCGTCCCGGGACAGGAGCTGGAGCATCGTGCCCATAGTCACGTCGTATGCCATGAGGCAGCCGCCGACCAGCGCCACCAGCGCCAGGGAGGCGTTGAACACCGTGGAGAAGGCGAACAGCACCAGGGTCAGGCCGGCGCCAAAGGCCGTGCTCACGAGCAGCGCGCCCTTGTGCCTGAAATCGCCAAGGCTGGACACCATAATCGTGCTGAGGGTGGAGCCAACCCCGCTGGCGGCGGAGAGATACCCCAGCCCGGCTGCGCCCACGTGGAGCACGTCCCGGGCTATGACCGGCATCATCACAAAGTGGGAGAAGCCAAAGGCTTCAATGATGAGGCTGAGCAGCAGCAGTCTGCGTATGTCCCCGGTCCTCCAGGCGTATCTGATACCCTGGGAAACGGACTGCCAGAAGGGCTCCCGCTCCGTTGCGGCCTGGAAGCTCCCCTTGATGAACCAGAGCAGCCCCATGCCGACCACCGAGCAGCCCCCGGCGAAGAGGTAGCTGCTGCCGACGTCGTACCGGGAGATGAGCGCCCCGGCTATGAGCGACCCGATAATCCGGGTGAAGTTCATGCCCGCCAGCCGGGTTGCCATCGCGTTCAGCAGGCGGTCGGGGCCCACAAGCTGGTACGCCAGGGAGTTGGAGGCGGGCAGCTGTGTGGCCATGAGCAGGCCCTGGGCAAAGGAGGCCAGTATGATGTGCCACAGCTGTATGCTGCCGGTGACGAACAGGACGCCCACCGCAATGGCTGCCGCGCCGCTGCCGAAGTGCACCAGGGCCAGCACCTTGCGGTTGTCGAACCGGTCCACGATTGTCCCGCCAAAGGCCCCGAAACCCACCAGGCCGATCCCCTGCACGCCGGCGACAAGGCCGACCCAGAAGGGGGAGTCGGTGAGCTCCAGCACCAGCCAACCCTGGCTGAGCATTCGAATGCCCATAGACATGGACGAGAAGAATATGCTGCACCAGAGCCACCGGAACTGGACTACCTCAAAGGAGAGCAGCAGGCGCGATAGCCCGGCGCGCCGGGGAGCCTGTTCAGAGAGGGGAGCGCCTTCTTGCACTGCGTCCGTTTCCTATGGCCTCGCTATGGCCACGTAGGAGGATGAAGATGGAGGTGTTTTTCCCGCTCATCCTGAGCTTGTCGAAGGAAATGAGCGGGGGAAAGCTCGTTTGCAGTCTTCCCGCTCATATGGTTCGACAGGCTCACCATGAGCGGGAAACGGGCATCCCGTATTGAGCCAGCTACTTTCATAGCAACGACGATAGGGGGACTCAAGAATGGACTGGCCGGAGGCGTTCGGCGGCGATAGCCTCCGGCTACCTGTTGAGGTAGTCAGACACCGTCTGCCTTCTGGCCTCTTCGGTGTCGTGGGAGTGGTACTCGTCGATCAGCTCAGAGATGTCTTCCTCGGGGACCAGGACCTCTCCCTCAAACATGATGGGGAAGTTGTGTATGGCGGACACCAGAGCGCCAAAGACCGGAATGCCCTTGGTCCGTTTCATCTGCTCCAGGCTCTCTCCCACCCGCTCTATGCGCTGGTTATCGCTCCAGTTGCCAATGTAGTCGGAGAGGTAGCCCCTCTTGGTGGGTTCGTCCTCGCGGGTGTTGATGGCGTCCAGGACCTCGGTCACGCCCGGCAGGCCGTGTTCTCCCACATCCTGCACAAGGATGGTTCCCTGGCAGGCCAGGTCGGTCTCGCCCTCCGCGGACTCCTCTATGTCCTCCAGAATGCAGTCGATGCGGCTCTGAAGGGTAAAGTAGTCGCCCACCACCTCTCGCTTGTCGGCTTCCAGCGGGGCGGAGCGGACGTCGGCCATCAGGTCAGCAACGTCTGCGGGGTAAACGACGACCTCGCCGTCGAAGGACAGGGGGCCGGAGGGCGCGGAGTCCTTCCCAAGCTCTGCGAGAACGTAGTCGGTCTCCTCCGCGTACTCTTCCGTGACGCAGCCTCCTGCCAACGCCAGGGCGACGACCAGGAGGCCAACCAGCGACCAGCGACGTACGGACCTGTTCAGCAATTCACTCTCTCTGTTTTAAGCATTATGGGTCTCGCAGTCAACTGATCCGTTTTGGGGAACAAATTGCGGCTACGTGCGCAGCCTGCAACGGAAGGGAGTATAGCACAGGAACGCCCAGATGCGTCAATCCTTGCGCACCTGGAACCGAGCAATGCGCAAGGGGCCTGGGCTATCGCAGCCGGAAGCGGCTGAGCCGGCTGCCCCAGTATCTCAGCTTGGAGCCGGGGCGAGGCGTGAACATGGAGTCTCCTCCGGGCGCGTCCCCTGAGCCTCTGCGGAAGGTTGAGAGGTTCCTGGTCATGACCGCCAGCGCGGCAGCCCCCGCCATTGCAATTGATGCCTTGGTCAAGAAATCCCGTCGGCTCAGAGATGTTGACGCCTTCTCCGCCCTGTCGGTCATGGTTCCCTCCTGAGAGTGAGTGTGAATTGTGTTACGAATCTCTTAAAAATCCTATTGACTAACCCCAAAGCTGATTGTACACTACGTGAAGTTTATTTCAAAGTCCCTTGCAGGACTTGCGCAGGAAATATGAAGAAGGGGATGAATCGGCTGGTAGAGGTGGGTCTAATTGAGTAGAGAGTAACAATGGATCCAGGATACATAAACAACAGCGACTGGGGCGCTATCGGCGGCTTTCTCACCTTTCTTTGGGTTCTATTCTTCTCCGCAGTGGGATTCGGTTTCAACTTCCTGATGGCCCACGCCATCATTCCCTCCCTCATAGGTTCAGGACACCTCCCGGCCAGGCTTGACAAGTCGCGCCCCGTGTTCTACGGAGGCGCCGTCCTGGCACTGGGTCTGGTGGTATTTGCCCTGACCAGGCTTGTAGCAAGAGCCGGCCTCATTGAGAATTTCTGGCCCAGATTCTGGATATAAGGTCTGGAAGGAGAATCAAGACCCGGTGCTGATAAAGCGAATAGCGTTGCTGCTGGTGGTGTCGGTGGGCGCAAGCGCTACCGGCCTTGTCCTTTTGCTGGCAGGAGCTTTCGTGGTAAGGGCTTGGTGGACAACCCCCTTTGAAGTGCTGGGTTTCGGAGCGGCGCCTGAGCAGCCGATAGCTTTTCCCCATACCATCCACGCAGGCATCGACGTGTGGACGTACCCGGACGGCAGCCCCAAGCTGGACGCCGACGGCAACGAGATGACCGGCCTTGGCCTAGACTGCACCTTCTGCCACAGGAACGTGGACATAGGCGCAACGGCCGGCGTCCCGCCGGTGGAGCAGTGCCTCTTCTGCCACGCCTCCGTACAGGGTGATGAGCTGGAGGAGGTGGCCAAGCTGGTCGATGCCTGGCAGAACAAGGAGCCGGTCGCCTGGGAGAGGGTGCATCGCGTGCCCGACCACGTGCGCTTTGTGCACGAGGCCCACATTCGCTACTTCCTCGCGCAGGGCGAGACGCCTTCGGGCGAACCCGCGCTCGTGGCCGCGGACGTCTGCTCAACGTGCCACGGGGACGTGGCAGCTATGGCGGAGGTCAACCAGGTGCGCAGCCTGAAGATGGGAGACTGCGTGGACTGCCACAGGGACTACAATGCGCCTACGGACTGTACAACCTGTCACTACTAGGATGAGCGCTAAGTCATGGGTATAACCAGAAGACAATTCTTGAGATGGACGGGCGTAACGGCTCTTGGAGCCGTGGTGTTCAACGGCTGCCGCATACCTGAAGAGGAGCTGCAGATTGAAAGCCCCGTAAATCTACCGGAAGACCTTGTAACGGGCATAGACAACTGGTACGCCACCAGCTGCCAGCAGGATCCCGGGTGCGGCGTCATAGTCAGGGTAGTGGAGGGGAGAGCCAAGAAGGTGGAGGGCAACCCGGACTTCCCGATCAACCGTGGCAAGCACAGCGCCCGGAGCGAGGCCGGCCTGCAGACTCTCTACCACCCGGACAGGCTGCAGACCCCAATGTTCAGGGCCAGCCGCAACGACGATTTCCTGCCCATCTCCTGGGACCGCGCCCGCGAGATTCTGAACGCGGGCATGAACAGCCTCTCGGACAGGAGCAGGTTCCTTCTTGTCACGGAGCCTCTGCGAGGCCACCTGGCCCTGCTGACCAGCGAGTTCGTGCAGGCGCTCGGCGGAAGACACATGGCCTTCCAGTCGCTTGAGCAGATCAACCTCCACAGGGCTGTCAAGGAGGTCTTCGGGCAGGACAGGCTGCCGGACTTTGACATTGAGAACACCAAGTACCTCTTCTCCTTTGGCGCGGATTTCCTCTCCACCTGGCTTTCGCCCGTGCGGTACTCCAGGGGCTACGGGGAGTTCCGGCAGGGCGACAGGAAGAGGGGCGTTCACTACCAGATCGACTCACGCTTCTCCATGACCGCCGCCAACGCCGACAAGTGGGTCCCCGTCAAGCCGGGCGGCGAGGGCGTCCTGGCGATGAGCATGGCCTACGTCATCATCAGGGACGGCATGGGCAACGGCGACGCCGCCTCAGCCTTGACCGACGGACGGGGCCACGAGGCGCTCAACGCCTTCGCTCCGGACAGCGCGATGGTGAGGGACGCCACCGGCCTGGATAGCGGCAAGATTGAGGACCTGGCCCACTCCTTCGCAGACGAGGGCCACCAGCCCAGCCTGGCCATAGGCGGAGGCACGGCCGGCGCTCACAGGAGCGGGCTGTTCAACCTGAAGGCAATCTACGCTCTGAACCTTCTTGTGGACAACGTCGGCAAGAAGGGCGGCGTGATGTTCAACCCGGCCCCGCCGTTGGAGGAGCTGTCCAGGGAAGACGTGGCCGGCATGGGGATGCCGGCCTCCTACTACCAGTGGCAGGAGCTGGCGGGTTCCGGCTCCGTGGACGTGCTTATGGTGCGCGGAGCCAATCCGGTTTACGGGCTGCCACCGGGCGCAGACTTCGCCAGAGTGGCAAACGAAGCAAACTTTGTGGTGGTCTTCTCCAGCTTCATGGACGAGACCGCCGACATGGCCAACCTTGTCCTCCCTGAGTACACCTACCTGGAGGACTGGGGCGACAACGTTCCAAGCCCCGGCCCCCACTACCAGACCCTGGGCATACAGCAGCCGGTGGTCAGGCCCTTCCTGGAGGGCACAAGCGGCTTCGGAGACGAGCTGCTGGTTCTGGGCAGGGAGCTTGACCTTGGGCTGGAGGGCAGGCTTGAGCTGCCGCCCGACGCCAGGATGCAGGACGTGGTCAAGGCCGGGGTGGAGAAGCTCTGGTCCGAGAACCGCGGTTCCGTCACGGCCGCCAGCTTTGAGGGCTTCTGGAACGGCGTGCTCCAGCGAGGCGGCTGGTGGGATACCCAGGCCACGGGCGATTCCGGCGTATCAGAGATAAAGCCCCTTGACACCGCGTGGGACGGCTCGGGACTCGGCGATCCGGGCTCGGGCATGTTCAGCCTTGTCCCGTTCCTCTCCAACTCCATCGGAGACGGGCAGTTGGCCCATCTGCCGTGGCTCCAGGCAACGCCGGACCCCATCACAACGGTGGTCTGGCACAACTGGGTCGAGATAAACTCCAGAGTCGCAGAGGAGATGGGCATCTCTGAGGGCGATATTCTGGAGGTGAGTTCCGGCGCCGGAAGGGTGGAGGCTCCCGCTTTCCCGCACCCAGGCGTGCCGCCGACCACGGTGTCGATTCCGATAGGGCAGGGGCACACGGCAATGGGACGGTACGCGGAAGAGATTGGCGACTACAACTACAACACGCTGTCCCTGCTGGAGTCGAACATCGACAAAGACACGGGGGCGCTGGCGTGGGCCGCTACAAAGGTACGGGTCAGAAAGGCCAGCCACGGCCACAGCATAGACATACCCAAGTTTGCCGGCAACCAGTTTGCGGAGGAGCCGCACAAGGGAACTATCATCAAAGTCACGGGCCCCAGCTAGGCAGGAGGGCTTTAGGAGAAGCATGGTCCAGAATCGCATAGATCACAAATGGGGCATGGTGGTGGACATAGACCGGTGCACGGGGTGCCAGGCGTGCGTTGTTGCGTGCCAGGCCGAGAACAACATTCCCCTGAACACCGAGGACCTGTTCCGCCAGCGCAGAGCCATCCAGTGGATCCACATAGAGCGGTACTGGGAGGGCGAATATCCAGATGTCAAGGCCCGGTTCATCCCGATTCTGTGCCAGCACTGCGAGAACGCCCCCTGCGAGCCGGTTTGCCCCGTGTACGCCACCTACCACAACAACCAGGGACTGAACGTACAGGTGTACAACCGCTGCGTGGGCACTCGATACTGCGCCAACAACTGCCCCTACCAGGTGCGCTTCTTCAACTTCTGGGAGCCCGTCTGGCCGGAGTCCCTGAGAAACCAGCTCAACCCCGATGTCACCATTCGCAGCCGGGGCATCATGGAGAAGTGCAGCTTCAACGTGCAGCGCCTTCGGAGGGCTGAGCGCATCATCGAAAGGCAGGAGGGAGGCAGGATAACGGACGAGGACCTGTCGATGGGCAACTATCTTCCGGCCTGCGTCCAGGCTTGCCCCACCAACACGCTGGTGTTCGGGGACTTCAACGACCCCGACAGCAAGGTCTCCAGGATGAAGGAGGAGCACCTGCACGAAGGCGGCAGGGGCTACAAGCTCCTGGACTTCCTTGGCACGGAGCCAAACGTGATCTACCTGAGCAAGGTGGACCCATACGCTACAGACACGGGTGACGGACATGCATGAGCTTCACCGTATGCCGACTCCGGCTCTCCTGAGTATGACGTCTCAGGGGATAACGGACGACGTCCTGACCAGGCATTCGTCGGGCGGCGGTAAATTCCGCCTGGTAATGGCCGGAGCGGCGGTGCTCTTCTTGCTGGGCATAGTCGGCTTCTTCATGCTCCTGGGCGAGGGCTTTGAGGACCGCTCCGCATGGGGCTACTACGCGGCCATCTTCGCCTACATCTTCTCGGTGTCCCAGTCTGCGGTGCTGGTGTCGGTGGCGCTGCGAATGGCCAAGGCCCACTGGCGGAGGCCGCTGTCCAGGGTATCGGAGATGTTCTCGGCAGTGGGCATTCTGGCGTTCCTCATGATGCTTCCACTGCTCTGGGTGCTGCCCTCCATCGAAGGGCGGAGGAGCCTGTGGTTCGATGCGCCGGGCTACAGCCCCCACGTTTGGGACACCATTGCGATGGGCCTGCTGGTGGTCAACGGCCTAGCGCTGCTGTACTTCGCCGCCGTGCCTGACCTGGCAACCCTCCGGGACAACGGAGGCAGGCGCCAGGGCCTCTACAGGATGCTCTCCCTCAGCTGGTCAGGCTCCCGCAAGCAGTGGAAGATGCTGCACGCGGGCATCGGCACGCTGGGCGGCTTCTACTTCATGTTCCTCATCTTTGTGCACATGATGATAAGCACCGACTTCTCCATGAGCCTGATTCCGGGCTGGAAGGACGCCATCTACCCGGCCTACCACGGCCTGAGCGGGCTGCAGTCTGGGGTTGCGGTGGTGCTGGTGACCATGTTCATCCTGCGGAGGTGGGGCGGGCTTAGAGACTTCATTGAAGTGGACCAGTTCTGGGGCCTGAGCAAGCTGCTTCTGGCGCTGTCCCTGCTGTGGTTCTACTTCTGGTGGGCCAGCTTCTTCACCTACTGGTACGGACGCACGCCGGCGGAGCAGAGTGTGCTGGAATACATCATGTTCGAAAGCTACAGGCCGGCCTTCTTCACGGCGTTCCTCCTGTGCTTCCCTGTACCGTTCCTGATACTCATGTGGAACGTAGTCCGGAAGACCGACTGGGGCCCGTCCCTGGCCGGAAGCATCGTCCTCGTGGGGACGTTCTTCAACATGATTCGCCTGTACGTCCCCGGCTACTCCGTGGAAGACCTTACGGAGCACGCCCTGGAGCACGTGCCTGCGGCGAACCTGCCGGGACTGACCGACGTGCTGGTCGTGGCCGGAGCTCTGGGAGGCGCGGTGCTGTTCTACATGCTGGCCACCAGGATAATCCCCATAACAAACATCTGGGAGATGAAGGAGGGTCTGCTCCTCCAAAGGGTACGTACGCTACTGAAGACGGAGGTCAGGGTGCTGGCCAAGCCCGAGTAGGGCATAGGCTAGTCCTGAACCCATATGGCCCGAGAGAGACTAGGAGTTTAGAGGATGCAGGAAAGATTCAGGCTCACAGACGCCGAAATTAACCGAGACCTTCTCCGCTCCACTATGGAGAATCCTCTGTGGTACTGGCTGCTCGTGGGCGCCTTGGGCACGATAGTGGTGGTCGCCTTTGGCGCGGCAGGCTTCATGTTCAACAAGGGACTGGGCGTCACCGGCCTCAACCGGCCGGTCATGTGGGGCTTCTTCATCACCAACTTCGTGTTCTGGATCGGCATCAGCCACGCGGGCGTGATGCTTTCGGCCATCCTCAGACTGGCTCAGGCCGAATGGCGGCGTCCCGCCACCAGGGCCGCAGAGGTGCTCACGGTCTTCTCCCTGATGACGGCCATGCTCATGCCGCTCATCCACGCCGGAAGGCCCTGGAGAGTGGCCTACTGGGTGTTCCCCTTCGACTGGGCCAGGGGAGTGTACCCCAACGTCCGCTCCGCGCTGGTGTGGGACCCCGCTGCGGTGTTCACCTACCTGACCAGCAGCATCCTGTTCGTCTACATTGCCCTGGTGCCGGACATAGCCGTGGCCCGGGACAGGACCACCGGCTGGCGGCACGTCCTGTACACCATTCTGGCCCTGGGCTGGAGGGGCAGCGTACGGCAATGGAAGCTCCAACTCATCGCCGGCATACTCCTATCCGCCATCATCCTGCCCATCTTCGTCTCTGTGCACAGCATTGTGTCATGGGACTTCGGTATGGCCGTATCCGTGGAGGGATGGCATAGCACCGTCTTCGCTCCCTACTTCGTTATCGGCGCAGTCCACTCCGGAGTGTCCGGCGTGGTGACGGTGATGATTGTGCTGCGGTACTTCTTCCAGTGGCAGGACTACATCCGCCACGAACACCTGGACGCCCTGGCCAAGCTGCTGATTGTGGTAGCAACCGCCTGGTTCTTCTTCTTCCTGTTGGAGTTCTTCTTTGGGCTGTACAGCCTGGAGGCTCCGGAGATAGCCTTGAGGGAGATGCAGGTCTTCCAGGCGCCTTGGTCGATATACTTTGTCACGTTCCTGATTGCGTCCTATTTCATACCTGTGCCCTTATGGCTGTTCAAGAAAGTTAGACGCAGCGTGGGGTGGATGCTGTTCACCACCATACTGGTCAACGTCGGCATGTGGCTGGAGCGATTCATCATCATCGTGCCCGGCTTGGCGAGGAAGCAGAACTTCAGCTTCACCTGGGGAGGCTACACGCCCAGCGCTGTAGAGGTGATCATCATCGGAGCCACCTTTGCGCTGGTCTGTATGCTGGTGCTGCTCTTCGCCAAGATATTCCCTCTCATCCCCATTGGGGACACCAAGGAGGGCGTAGTCCTGGAGGACTCCATACAAGTAGGAAAGGTAAAAGTTCCCGCCATAATGCGGGAGGATTAAACCCACGGGAGGTCACTTATGGCCGATAGACACATTCTAGGACTTTTTGACAACGCGGAGACGGCCGCAGACGCCACCGACGTTCTTCTGGAGGCGGGATGCGCCCAGGAGGACTACGACGTCCTCACCGGCAGCCCCTACCCTGATGGAGCATTCGGAGAGAAGACACCGACCCATCACGTCTACGTTTTTCCGATTGTGGGCGCTCTGATGGGCCTGACGGTGGCCGTGCTCCTCACGTCTGGCACCCAGATAGCCTATCCGCTGGTCACGGGCGGCAAGCCCATCCTGGCCATTCCCGCAATGACCATCATTTCCTACGAAGCGACCCTTCTCGGCGCGGTGCTGTTTACCATTCTGGGCATCATCTTCGAGTCCCGGCTGCCAAGGCCAAGGCTGGACCCCTATGACCCGCGCATAACGGAAGGATACATCGGACTGATTGTGAAGTGCCCTGAAGAGAGACTGGACACCGTTGACCAGGCCCTGCGCCGGGGCAACGCGGTGGACGTAATCCACGAAAAAGGTAGGCCGTTTTGGATGCCGTAGCCAGGCAGCGCGGTAAGACGCGCTCAATCCTGAGAAGGCCCATGCCGGGCCTTACGCTGGCCGCCCTTGTGCTGGCCGTCGCCGCCATCGGCTGTCTGCCGTGGGGCAGGGGCGCCTACCAGGTTGACGTCTTCGGAGAGATGCACTACACCCAGGTGCACCGCTCCCAGGAGCCGCCCCGTCTCTATCCGCCGGAAGACTCCGTTCCCTTCCAGCTGGTCGGCGACGGGTCCCTTGAAGTGCATCAGATGATGGCTATGGAGATGAGCGACCAGAGCGCGGCCATGGGCGAGAGCCTGTACGCCGTCAACTGCGCCGTTTGCCACGGCATGGCCGGCAAGGGCGACGGCTCCATGAGCCCGTTCCTGCTCAAGTGGGGCGCAGTTGCGCCTACAGACCTCACAGCCGCGGCCACCGTTGAGAGGACAGACGAGATGCTGTTCGACCTCATCTCGGAAGGCGGCCCGACAAAGCTGGCGCTGGCCGAGGCCGGTCAGGACTCCAACATCGTCGGCAACACCATCTCCATGCCGGTCTTCTGGAAGCTCCTGAACGAGAAGGATCGGTGGGCGCTGGTCCATCACGTACGGGCGCTCCAGAGCCAGTAGCAGAAGCCCAATTAGAGCAGATAGCAACTTACCAAGCGCCGCTCCCGGAACAAGGGAGTGGCGCTTAAACTTCCCTCTTCTTTTTGCCTCTGGACATGCCGCCATAGTAAGGGTGTATCCTATTGGCGGGATGCCCTGAGTGTCCCCCATTAGGAGGCCTTTGCACAACTTTAGATGAAGCCCCAAATCATGTCATTCTGAGCGAAGCGAAGAATCCAGAGCGTTCCTCTTGTGTACATCGCAATTTTGCGGGCAGAGGCTTTAGATTCTTCACTTCGCTGCGCTGCGTTCAGAATGACAGTTGGCGCGCTTATCCTGTGCCATCCCACAGTTATTCAGAGGTCTCCAATTAGGAAACGAGTCTAGTATGCAGACCACCACCACTCAACGCCGCCCGCGCCTCCAGGTGTTCACGGCCCTCAAACACGGGGGCTTCCGGCGCTTCTGGCTGGGCATGGTCGCCTCAGTCATGGGCTTCCAGATAATGACCGTGGCCCAGGCGTGGCTCATTTACGACCTGACGGACTCCAAGTTCTACCTGGGATACGTGGGGCTGGCGGCGGGGCTGCCCGCAATTGTCCTGAACCTGTTCGGCGGGGTGATTGCCGACAAGGTGAACCAGCGCCGCCTGCTCATCGCCACACAGGTCTTCTCAAGCGTGGTCATGCTTGCACTGGCAATGCTCACCCTTGCGGGGCTGGTGGAGCCGTGGCACATTATCGCAAGCGCATTCCTCATAGGCTCAGTCCAGGCCTTCGACACCCCCACGCGGCAGGCGTTGTTCCCGCACCTGATAGACCGGGAGGACATGCTGAACGCCGTTGCCCTCAACTCCATGGTGTGGCAGGGGACGCGGGTCATTGGGCCGGCCATCGGCGGCGTCATAATCGGGACCAGGCTGGGGGTGTCTCCCGGCTTCTTCGCTCCCTTCCTGGGGTTCCTGATGATGGCGGTGATGGTATCCACCCTGCGGCTGCCACCCATCAAGCGGGCGGAGGGAGGGTCCTTCCTCCACGACATGGCCCAGGGCATCAACTTCGTGCGCACCAACACCATCTTCGCCTTTCTCATCAGCATGACCTTCTTCAACAGCATCTTCGGCATGTCCTACATCTTCATGCTCCCCGTCTTTGCCAGGGACATCTTTGAAGTGGGCAGCGCCGGGCTGGGAGTTCTGCACGCAGTCTCAGGCGTGGGCGCGGTGCTGGGCACCCTGATAACGGCGTCCCTGGGCAACTTCCGGCACAAGGGGCTGCTGGTGCTGGGGGGCGCAGTGCTGTTCGGCGCATTCCTCATACTCTTTGCAGCCGCAGGATCGATATTCGTTCTCTTCCCACTCAGCCTGGTCTTCATATTCTGCGTGGGCGTGAGCACGTCGATGTACATGATCACCATAATGAGCACCCTCCAGCTTATGGTCCCCGACCACCTGCGAGGCCGGGTCATGGGCATCTACGGCATGACGTGGAGCCTCCTGCCGGTGGGCGCTATGCAGGCGGGCGCGATCGCCGAGTACACCAGCGCGCCCCTCGCGGTCGCCGTCGGAGGCGCGGCGGTCATCGTGTACGCCGTTGCGATGGGCATCGGCAATCGGCAGGTGCGCACGCTGAGTCCTGAGGCATAGGCATCGACGGGAAAGCGACGGAATCGCCCGAATTCGCCCCAAACGCCCTTGCCCTTGAAGCACGCTGCCTGTACAATACCAGTCGAATTTCTTCAAGACATAGAGAGCGAAGCAGACGCAGAAGGGCACATCATGGACGTAGACACCATCATCCCCCTTGAGGAAAACCCCAAGATTGAGGCGTTCAGGCCGGGAGACACCGTGAAGGTCACCATCCGGGTGAGGGAAGGGGAGCGGGAGCGGCTCCAGGCGTTCCAGGGAGCGGTTATCCGCAGGAGAGGCGGCGGGCCGGGTTCCACCTTCACCGTGCGACGCGTGTCCCACGGCATTGGCGTCGAGCGCACCTTTGCCTACTACTCTCCGGTGGTCGATTCCGTAGAGGTCATGCGACGGGGCAAAGTCCGCCGCGCGCGGCTGTACTACCTGCGAGGCCGCCACGGGCGGGCCGCCCGCATCAAGGAAGACAGAAGCCGCTCCAGGGGGTAGGGCTGCCTCCCCACATTCCCACGTACAGCCATAACCCCTCCGCAAGATGATGAAGTACGCCGAGGTGGCCGTAGACGCCCCCACGGGGTATGACCGCACCTTCACGTACTCCATACCCTCCGGCCTGACCCTCAAGCCGGGCCATCTGGTGCACGCGCCCTTTGGCCCCAGGGTGCTGCCCGGCATTGTGTTCCGTCTGAGCAACGAGTCTCCCGTACAGGAGACCAGAGAGATAACGGGCGCGTCCCGCGACCAGCCCGTTCTTTCGCCCGATCATCTGTCCCTGGCCCGCTGGATAAGCGACTACTACATGGCGCCCCTCTACGAGTGCGCCGCGCTGATGATGCAGCCGGGCATTCTGGAGCGCATACGCAGCTACTACTCCCTAGCCGCCGAGGCCACTTCCGGGCAGAAGCTGTCTCCGGCCCAGAGCCGGGTGATGGACTACCTGGCCTCCAGAGATAGGGTGGAGCGCGGCGCCTTGCTCAGGGCGATGGGGCCAAGGATTGAGTCTACCCTGAGAACCCTGGAGCGGCGCGGCCTGGTGGAGGTGTCCTCGGAGTGGCAGAAGCCGACCGTGAGGCCCAGGTACGTAACCCACCTTGAGCCTGCCCCGTCCGCCGACGGCGCAGAGGAGAGCCTGAGCCCCTTGCAGGCGGCGCTGCTCGACTACGTCCGGGAGCAGGGGGGGCCTGTTCCCCGCGCCGAGGCCACCAGGGAGTTCGGGCAGTACGCTGTAAGTGCTCTGGAGAAGAAGGGCCTGGTGCGCCGCGTGCAAGTTCACGTGGAGCGGGACCCTCTCAGAGGGCGCGTCTTTACGCCGGACGAGCCGCCCAACCTCACGCCGGAGCAGCAGCGGGCCGTCAGCGTCATAGAGGCCGCAATAGACAGCCCCTCCTCTGAAGCGTTCCTCCTCCACGGCGTCACCGGAAGCGGCAAGACGGAGGTGTACCTCCGGGCCCTGGCCCACGCCATGAGCAGCGGGAAGCGGGGCATTGTGATTGTGCCGGAGCTGTCCCTGACACCCCAGACCATAGAGCGGTTCAGCAGTCGGTTTCCGGGGCAGGTGGCGGTCCAGCACAGCGGCCTGTCCCCGGGGGAGCGCTTCGACCAGTGGTGGCGCATAAAGGAGGGCGCATACGGGGTGGCGATAGGCGCGCGCAGCGCCGTATTCGCGCCGCAGCCCGACCTTGGGCTGATAGTAATCGACGAGGAGCACGAGCCGAGCTACAAGCAGGACGACGCGCCCCGCTATCACGCGCGGGAGGCGGCCCTGAAGCTGGCGGAGTTGACCGGGGCCGTAGTCATTCTCGGCACCGCCACGCCGGACGTTGTCACCTACACACGCGCAGTCAACGGTCGCTACAGGCTGCTGACCCTGCCGGACCGCATAGCGGCTGCGACGGCTCAGCGTTCCAACGGGATGGCCGCTCAGCCCTCGGTACAGGTCGTAGACCTGCGCCGTGAGCTGGAGGAGGGCAACCGGAGCATCTTCAGCCGCGCCCTGAGCGGGGCTATGGGCCGCGCCATAGAGGCCGGCGAACAGGTGATGCTCTACCTGAACCGCAGGGGGAGCGGCGGCATGGTGCAGTGCCGCGACTGCGGACACGTGATGCGTTGCAGCCGGTGCGACTTCACCCTGACCCACCACGCCCAGGCGGACAGGCTTATCTGCCACCAGTGCAACTATCGTCGCAACCCGCCGGGCCAGTGCCCCAAGTGCCGCAGCCGCCAGATTCGCTACCTGGGCCTTGGGACGCAGCGCGTGGTGGAGGAGCTGGAAAAGGAGTATCCCGGCGTCACTACGCTTCGCTGGGACAGGGACGCTGCGTCCGCAAAGGGCGCACACGAGAGGATTATGGAGAGCTTTCGCCAGGGAGAAGCCCAGGCGCTGGTGGGCACGCAGATGATTGCCAAGGGCCTCCATTTCCCCAACGTGACCCTTGTGGGCGTGCTGTGCGCGGATATCGGCCTCTTTATCCCGGACTTTCACGCCGGTGAGCGGGTCTTCCAGCTTCTCTGCCAGGTGTCGGGGCGGACGGGCAGGGGGCCTCTGGGCGGGCAGGTCATTCTCCAGACGTACTCGCCCGGCCACTACGCCGTCACCTCTGCGTCGGCCCAGGACTACACCAGCTTCTACGACGACGAAATGGCCTACCGCCGCGAGCAGATGCTGCCTCCAACTTCGCGCCTCATCCGCCTGGTTTACGCCGACATCAGCCAGGACGTATGCCAGCGGGAGGCGGATCGCCTGGGCGATGAGCTGAAGCGGCAGCGCCTCGCCTGGGGCCTCACGGACACCGACATCCTGGGCCCGGCTCCCGCCTTTCCGCCCCGTCTGAGGGGTCGGTATCGCTGGCACATCATCCTCAGGGGACGCGATCCCCGGTCGCTGCTGGAGAAGGCGCAGATCCCCCAGGGCTGGGCCGTGGACGTAGACCCGATTTCGGTCGCATAAGACGGCCAATCGCATTTACACGCGCTATACCCGCTACTATAATTGGCGAGGAAAGCGATAAATCGCCAGGAGGCAGCAGTTGACTGTATTGAACCTTCGCACACTGCCTGACCCCGTCCTGCGACAGAAGGCGAGACGGGTCACAAGGATAGACGACACTCTTCAGAAGCTCATAGACGACATGATAGACACCATGCGGGCGGCCTCCGGCGTAGGGCTGGCGGCCAACCAGGTGGGCGTGCTCCAGAGGGTAGTGGTCATCGAGATACCGGAGGAGGAAGAGGTGCGGGTGCTCATCAACCCGGAGATAACCCGCAGGGAAGGGGAGAGGGTGGTTGAGGAGGGGTGCCTGAGCATTCCGGGCTACCGGGGCGAGCTGACCCGCTCTTTGAAGGTGCGGGCGCGTGCCCTTGACCGCGACGGCAACACTGTGCGAATCAGGGCGGAGGGCCTCCTGGCGCAGGCCCTGGAGCACGAGACGGACCACATCAACGGGACCCTCTACATCGACCACCTTGAGAGCTCGGACAAGCTCTGGAAGCTGGAGCCGCAGGAGGCCTGATCCCACACCGAGGCGACTTGAACCCCCGCAGCCCTGCCAGAATCACCGGCTCACCGGTATCCCCCGATACTCTGCCCTTGCTCCGCGCCCTTGCGGAGTTCTTTGCCAGCCGCTCCGTGACGGCTTACCTGGCCGGCGGGTCTATCAGAGACGCGCTCCTTGGACGGCAGCCCGTAGACATTGACGTTGCCGTCGGCGGAGACGCCGCGTCCCTGGCCCGTGATCTTGCCGAGGCAACGGGCGGCAGCTTCGTCTCCCTGAACGAGGCCCACGCCGCGGCCAGGGTGGTGCTGCCGGAGGAGTGGAGCGCAAAGGTTGGGCAGTCCGCGAGAGTGCAGGTGGACCTGACGGCATACGGGCAGGACATCGCCCGGGACCTGGCTCGCAGGGACTTCACCATAGACGCCTTGGCCCTCTCCCTGGACGACGCCCTGGGCGAATCGCCAGCGGAGAGGCTGATAGACCCCCTTGGCGGCCTGGCCGACCTGGAAGCCGCAACGCTCAGGCCTGCGTCGGAGCGCGCCTTCCAGGACGATCCCGCACGGCTTCTGCGAGGCGTGCGGCTGGCGGCTCAGTTGGGCTTCACGCTGGACGACGCCGCGCGGCTCATAAGGCGGGACGCCCACCTGCTGACCACCGTGTCACCTGAACGCCTGCGGGACGAGTTTCTGAAGACCCTGGCAGAGCCGGGGGCGTCCCGCCACCTGCGGCTAATGGACGACCTGGGTCTGCTGTGCAGGCTCATCCCTGAGCTGGAGGAGGCCCGGGACGTGGAGCAGCCCCCGGAGCACTACTGGAACGTCTTCTACCACTGCGTAGAGGCCCCCAGCGCCCTGGAGCAGGTCACGGACAGGGAAGGCATGGCAAACAGCGAGGTCCTCGCCTGTGTGCCCTGGCACTCCTCCCTGGACAACTACTTCGACGAGGAGTTCAGCGACGGCCACACGCGCCGCACCATTATCAAGCTGGGGTGCCTCCTCCACGACATATCCAAGCCCGCCACCAAGACCGTCGAGCCTACGGGCCGCATACGGTTCATAGGTCACGACGCCCAGGGCGCGGAGGTGTGCGATACGGTGCTCCGCCGCCTGCGCTTCAGCAGCCGGGCCACCCACCTGGTGAGCGCGATGGTGAAGCACCACCTGCGCCCAACGCAGATGAGGCAGGGTGTGGAGCTTCCCACACAACGGGCCGTCTACCGGTTCTTCCGCGACCTGGAGACCGCGGCCGTAGACACTCTATACCTCAACCTGGCGGACTACCTGTCGGCCAAGGGCCCCAGGGTTGTAGACAAGGACGACTGGCAGGGACACTGCGCCCTGATAGGCCACATCCTCCACCAGGGGCTGGGAGAGCGCCAAGACCTGCAGAAGGCCCCGCGGCTGGTGGACGGCCATGCGCTCATGGAGGCCCTGGGCCTGAACCCCGGGCGCGCCTTGGGACGCCTTCTGGAGGCCATAGAGGAGGCGCAGGGGGCAGGGGATATCTCCACCCGTGAAGAGGCCCTTGCGCTTGCCAGACGGCTGCTGTAAGACCACTCTACAGGTTTATCCCAAGGACCTTCACTCACTGTCATTCTGAACGCAGCGCAGCGGAGTGAAGAATCCAAAGTCTCTGTCGCAATGCTGCGATGTCCGTAGGCGAAAACCCTGGATTCTTCGCGAAGTTTACCCTGAGCACAGCCGAAGGGCTCAGAATGACAGTGTGCGGGGCTTGGTCACGGGTTCCAAAAAGGTCTGCGTAGGCGGGAGTCCACGCCCTACGCCACCTGGATTCCCGCTCGGGGCCTGCCCCGTACCTCGATACGGGGGCGGGAATGACGGGAACATTGGACTGCGACACCAACATATTGTGTACCTCTTATAGAAAGGCACAAACTAGGGTAGAAAACACTTGACAGGCTAACACTTCGTTTTATATCATCCCCATATTGTCGCCAAGAAAGGGAGATGCACATCATCTTGTGGTTTTGTCCCGTCTTGATTCAAGGTATACGGGATTCAGATCTGAGTACAGAGTGCAATGCGCTGCCCATACTGCAACCACCCGGAATCAAAGGTCATCGACTCCAGGGACTCCACGGAGGGCGTCCGCCGGAGGCGGGAGTGCATGCAGTGCGGGCTGCGCTACACCACCTATGAGCGCATCCAGACAACGGCCCTCATGGTGGCCAAGCGCGATACCAGGAGAGAAGAGTACAACCGGGACAAGCTGATAAACAGCATACTCAAGGCCTGCGTCAAGCGGCCCCTTCCCACCGGCCGCATTGAGAAGCTGGTTGACGAGATTGAGACCGAGCTTCAGCAGCTGGGGAGGGCGGAGATCCAGAGCTCTCAAATCGGTGAGATGGTCATGGAGCGGCTCCGGGCCCTGGACAGGGTCGCCTACATGCGCTTTGCCAGCGTGTACCGTGACTTCGCAGACATAGAGAGCTTCAAGGAGGAGGTGGAGGCGCTGCAGGAGGCCCTTGAGCGGGAGGTTCCCAGCCCGCAGCTGCCCTTGATACCGGACGAGCCGCCGACCCGCAGGCGTCGAGGCAGGCGGCCGCGAGTCGCCCCCGGGATGCCAATGGACCTGGGCGGCGGAGCAACGCCTACATAGCAGAAGAACCTACGCCAGAGTCCCCCCAAGGCTTGGCGTACAGCAAAGAGGAACTGAGAGAGGAGACAGCCATGACCATCGCAGGAGAAGCTGACAGCAAGGAGACCACCGGCAACGAACAGACCATTGCAGCCGAGGAGGTCCTGGCTGCCGTGAAGGCTGCCGGGGTCACGGATCCCTCGGTGGTCAGGCAGATAGCCGAGAACCTGGCCAAGCCCAACGGCCACTCCGAAAAGCCAACCGAAACGTCAAAAAACGGCGTGGGAGCTGTTGAGACCAGGGGAACCGAACCCGCCATCTCGGAGAACGCCATGGTCGTTCTGGAGAAGCGCTACCTGCGCAAGAACGACGACGGAGAGATCATAGAGAACCCGTCGCAGATGTTCAGGCGGGTGGCCCGCGCCATCGCAGAGGCGGAGCTTCTCTACAACCCCAAGGCCGACGTGGCCCACTGGGAGGACGCCTTCTACGAGCCAATGGCCAAAATGGAGTTCGTGCCCAACTCGCCCACGCTGATGAACGCCGGCACAGGCGCGGGGACGCTGTCCGCCTGCTTTGTCATAGGGCTTGAGGACAGCATGGACGGCATAATGGAGACGGCCAAGGAGGCCGCCCTGGTGCAGAAGTTCGGCGGCGGCACAGGCTTCGCCCTCTCCAACATCCGGCCCAAGGGCGCGCCCATATCCACCACCCACGGCAGGGCCTGCGGCCCCGTGGCGGTGCTTCGCCACCTGTCCTCCGTCTCCACGCTGGTGACCCAGGGCGGAAAGCGGGACGGCGCAAACATGGCGGTGATGGACGTGCACCACCCGGACATTCTGGACTTCATCACCTGCAAGACCACAGAGGGCCAGATACACAACTTCAACATCTCCGTTGGGGCCAGCGAGGAGTTCATGCAGGCGGTTGAAAAGGGAGAGGACTACGAGCTTAGAGACCCGCGCACCGGCGAGGTGGTGGGCAAGCTGAACGCCGCGGACGTCTTCAGCAAGATGATCGATGGGGCGTGGCTCAACGGCGAGCCCGGCGCCATCTTCCTTGACCAGGTCAACCGCGACAACCCCACGCTCCACGTGGGACGCATGACGGCCACCAACCCGTGCGGAGAGCAGCCCCTGCTGCCATACGAGTCGTGCAACCTGGGTTCCATCAACCTGGCCAAGTTTGTGGTTGAGGAGAACCGCCAGCCCGTGGTGGACTGGGACGGGCTGCGTGAGGTTGTGCACGTCGCCACCCGCTTCCTGGATAACGTCATCGACGCCAACCGCTACTCCGTGCCTGAGATAGAGCGCATGACCAAGCTGACCCGCAAGATAGGCCTGGGCGTCATGGGCTTCGCAGACATGCTGGTGACCCTGGGCATTCCCTACGACTCCCAGGAGGGCCTCGACCTGGGCCGCAAGCTGATGAAGTTCGTGCGGGACGAGTCGGACATCACCTCCGAAGAGCTGGCGAAGGAGCGGGGCGTCTTCCCCGCCTACGAAGGCAGCGCCTACGACAAGCAGGGCCGCCCGATGCGCAACGCCTGTCGCCTGACCGTCGCCCCTACGGGCACCATCTCCATGATCGCCGGGTGCTCCAGCGGCATTGAGCCCCTCTTTTCGCTCTGCTATCACAAGCACAACATCCTGGAGGGCCAGAGCCTGCTGTACATAGACGCCAACTTTGAGCAGGTGGCGCGCCAGGACGACTTCTACAGCGACGACCTGATGGAGTACCTGGCCGACGGCGGCTCCATTCAGGACCGGGAGGACGACGTGCCGGAGTGGGTGAGGGAGGTCTTTGTGACTGCGGCGGACATTTCGCCCCAGGACCACGTGCGGATGCAGGCGGCCTTCCAGGATAGCGTGGACGCCGGAATATCCAAGACCATCAACTTCCCCAACTCCGCCACAAGGGATGACGTGCGGACTGCGTACCTCCTGGCGTGGCAGCTGGGCTGCAAGGGCATCACGGTCTACCGCGCAGGCAGCCGCGAGGCGGAGGTGCTCACGTCCGGCGCTGCGGGCAGGGGAGACGTCGACGTGGCCGATGACGCGCCGATGGGCCTGCCGGCAATGCCGCGAGCAACCAGGGAGAGGCCCAGGAGCGTGCAGGGCGTGACCGAGAGGGTGCGCACCGGCCACGGCAACATGTACGTCAACATCACCTACTACGACGGCCACCCCTTCGAGGTGTTCTCCACTCTTGGCAAGGCCGGGGGTTGCGACTCGGCGCAGTTGGAGGCCATATCACGCCTGGCGTCCCTGGCCCTGCGCTCCGGCATTCCAACGGAGCAGATTATTGAGCAGCTCAGGGGCATCACCTGCTGCCCCGCCTGGGACGACGGCACGATGGTGCGCTCCGCCCCGGACGCGGTGGCCCTGGCCCTCAGCCGCCAGACGTCGGCGCCGGCCCCGGAGGCGATAGTCCAGGCGCCGCAGCCTCAACCCGTGAGCGCCTTTGCGGTGCAGCAGGAGCTCTTCCTGAAGGCGGAGGCCAACGGCAACGGCAGCAAGAGCCAGTGCCCGGACTGCTACGCGTTCCTGATTCACCAGGAGGGTTGCGAGAGGTGTTCAGACCCAGCCTGCGGGTACGAGAGATGCGGATAAGTTCGGAGAGTTCTCCTAGCCCATTCATACGACCATAGGAGGCTTTACAGATATGCAAAGGGAAGGACGACCAGAGGTGGATGCCATATGGGTCAAGCCCCACCTGAACCGCAAGGGAAACATGGTAAAGGGCCACTGGCGCACCAGGCCGCGGGTGGTCCGCGTAAGGGGCCACTTCCGGGGACTGAGCTACGTGAAGCCCTTCAAGCGACGCAGGCCGGTCTATCAGCCGCCCGTGCCCTTTGTCCTGGCGGGGCAGCCTCCATCCTTTGAGCACACCCTGATCAACGTTCTGAGGGACGTGGAGCCCCTCATGGGCTACTGAGGAGGCTAACTATGTATAATACGCGCCGACCCGGCATAGAGAGCGGCGGGAGCGGCGCGGCGGGTAGGACGCTCTGCGTCTGCAGATATCCCGAACGGCGCTCTCCTTGAGAGAGCGTGCGCCCAAGGCCCCGATACATCGGGGCCTTTTCTATTGTACCATCTCGGAACTCCCAATATAATGCTTTCAATGGCACACACGGCGAGCGTCAATAGAGGCGGACGATACCGCTCATCCTGAGCTTGTCGAAGGAAATGAGCGGGGGCCGCCCGTCTTTGCTGTTCCCGCTCAAATGGTTCGACAGGCTCACCATGAGCGGAAACAGCCTTCATAGAAGAGGCACAGGAGAAGTCAAAATATGAGCAGCAAGTCAATCATCGCCATCACCATGGGAGACCCGTGCGGCATCGGCCCGGAGGTGGTGGCCAAGGCCCTGGCCATCCCGGAGATTACCGCTGAGTGCCACCCGCTTGTGATAGGCAACGCGCCGCTGCTCCGAAAGACGGCTTCTGACCTGGGCCTTGCCCTGGACATAACGCCCGTGTCCTCCGCGGCCCAGGCGTCGGACAACGCCATCTCCATACTGGACCCGGGCAACCTGCGACCGGAGGACGTTACGCCGGGGCAGATCAGCGCGGGGGCGGGCAGGGCGTGCGTGGAGTGGATACTGCGAGCGGGCGAGCTGGCGCTTTCCGGCGACGTGCAGGCGATGGCCACGGCTCCCATCAACAAGGAGGCGGCCCAGGCCGCCGGCTACCAGGACATCGGCCATCTGGAGCTTCTTCAGAAGCTGAGCGAGGCCAAGCAGGTGGCCACAATGCTCACGGCGGGCAGCCTGCGCGTTGTGCACCTGACGACCCACAGGTCCCTGGCCCGGGCGGTGGAGTTCGTAACCAGGGAGAACGTGCTGGCCAAGGTGGAGCTTACTCACAACTGCTTCCGGGAGTGGGGATTCGACTCGCCGCGCATTGCCGTGGCCGCCCTGAACCCCCACGGCGGCGACGGCGGGCTGCTGGGCCGCGAGGAGATTGATGAGATAGCCCCGGCGGTGGAGGCCGCCCGCGCCCAGGGCATCGATGCAACGGGCCCTGTGCCGGCGGACTCCGTCTTTCCGCAGGCGGCTGAGGGCCGCTACGACGCTGTGCTGGCCCTCTTCCACGACCAGGGTCACATCCCCATCAAGATGAAGGACTTCGAAGGCAGCGTGAGCATAAACCTGGGGCTGCCATTCATCAGGACGTCGGTGGATCACGGCACGGCCTTCGACATTGCGGGTAAGGGCATAGCCAGTGCCAGGGGGATGGAGAACTCCATCCAGGCAGCCACAATCATGGCGAACACCGGATGCCTGCCAAAGGAGTAGGCGCGTTGCCCGCCATGACCCCACACCCGCTCATCCTGAGCTTGTCGAAGGATATGAGCGGGGGGCTACACCGCACTCTTTCCGCTCATATGGTTCGACAAGGCTCACCATGAGCGGAAAGGAAGTGGAATCCTGGATGGCATTGGCATTTCTAACCCATATCTGGAATACCAGAAACTCTGCGCCACCTTCGCAACCCAGAACAGATGCTATAATGTACGTCTGGACGACGATCTATGACTGACAATCTGACACTGGCGTTCATCGGCGGCGGCACAATGGCGGAGGCCATCCTGTCCGGCGTGCTGGACAAGGGGCTGGCGGCCCCCGGCTCAATCTGCGTTGGAGAGCCTGTAAGCGGGCGGAGGGAGTACCTGAGCGAGCTTTACGGGGTGCAGACCACCTCGGACAACTCCCACGCCGTGGAGACGGCAGAACTGGTCGTTCTTGCCGTCAAGCCCCAGCAGCTTGGAGACGTGTTCGCCGAGTTGCGCGGGCGGCTCACCTCATCCCAGGCTGCGCTGTCCATCGTCGCCGGGGCCACCATGAAGAGCATAGCCAGGGGCCTTGACCACCGGGCCGTCATAAGGGTCATGCCCAACACGCCCGCCCAGGTGGGGCAGGGGATGAGCGTATGGACGGCGTCGCCGGAGGTTTCCACCAGCCACGAGGACGCGGCCCGGACGATTCTGCGATCCCTGGGCGAGGAGATGTACGTCTCCGAGGAGAAGTACCTGGACATGGCAACGGCCCTCAGCGCCAGCGGCCCCGCATACGTCTTCCTCTTCCTGGAGTCGCTGATTGACGCCGGGGTGTACCTGGGCCTAACAAGGGACATGGCGCAGGCCCTGGCCCTTCAGACCGTCCTGGGAAGTGCGGCCCTGGCAAAGAGCTCCGGCAGGCACCCGGCGGAGCTGCGAAACATGGTGACCTCTCCGGGAGGCACTACGGCAGAGGCGCTCCTGTCCATGGAGGACGACGGGCTGAGGAGCGCCATCATCAACGGCGTGATCGCCGCCCACGAGAAGGCAATGGAACTGGGGGAGGAGAAGTGATACCCAACCTGATCAACGCCATTATCACGGTGCTCTACCTGGCGATACTGGGGCGGGTCATCCTGGACTGGCTCATCATCGGCAACGTGATGCGGCCAGACAACCCCATTCGCTACGCCCTGATCAACATCACTGAGCCGTTTCTGGCGCCCATACGCCGCTACGCCCGGGTCGGGATGATAGACCTCAGCCCAATGGTGGCCATCTTCATCCTGATAATCATCCAGAACGTGGTGGCCAGAAGCCTGTAAATGAACGTCGTTCCTGCGAAAGCAGGAACCTCTGCCCCCACTCCTAGATTCCTGCTTTCGCAGGAATGACGGGATAGAGGAATAGCGCTGTACTCCTATCGTACGTATGGAAATGTAGACATCTGCGAGCCTCAGGAGCCGACCTTCGCCTCCTCCACGCCCCACACCTCCGGCATGAGGTGCTGCAAGCCCAACTCTCGCATCGTCTCCGGCAGCGGCTTGCCCGTCTCCCTGTCCCAGCCCGCCGTCCTGTAGTAGGTCGACACCATCGTCTCCCAGTTGGCCTTGGCGCTGGTTCCCGCCGCCGGCCCGTCGATGGGCGTAGACCAGTATCGCTCCGACGGCCTCTCCAGGTCCACGCCAATGCCGCACCTGAGATTGAACAGGCGAAACATGGCCGCGCTCCGCTTGCCGAACTCCATGGCCTCCTCCTTGGTGTAGTCCCACCCGGTCAGGGCGTTCAGCGCCCGGCAAATAAGCTCCACGTAGGTGTTGACCGTGAAGCTGCACACGCCCAGGGCGTCCACAAAGTTGCGCTTGCCCAGCATGGCCGCCAGCACGTGGGCCACGGCCTCCGGGTCGAAGGGGTCGTGGGTCTCCGGCAGCCCGAACTCCTGGGTCTGCTGTCCGCCTCCCTCAATGGTGCCGATGTTGGTCACGCACCCGTCCAGCATCTCCGACCAGCGACCGCGATGGTCGTGGCCCCGGGGCGTGGTGCCCTTGTGAACGAACACCGCGCATTCGTAGGCCTCGCCGCCCAGGCGCTCCGCAGCCCGCTTGACGCCCTCCGCCAGCAGGTCGCCGAAGCCCTCCCGACGGGTTATCATCTGGAGCAGAGCGTTGGCGGCCTCCGAGTCGCCCCACTTCATCTCCAGCCCGCCAAGCTGCTCCTTTGTGATGTACCCCTTCTCGTAGCACTCCATGACCCAGCCAATGACCCAGCCGAACTCGTTCACGTCCACGCCGGCCTTGTCCACCTGGGTGTTGAGCCACATCATCTCGGCGGTGTCCAGGCTGCCTATCTGCGGGCCGCACATGGCAATGCCCTCGGACTCCGCCTCGTCCACCAGAGTGCCCTCGTAGCTGCCCTCAGGCACCACAAGGATGTGGCAGTGGCCCTTCATCCCGCAGCCGCTGCACTGGTGTCCGCGATGCGGGAACTTGGCGCGAAGGGTCGCAGGCTCAAGCTCGTCCAGCCGCTCCACGACAGGGTAGATGTTGGTAGTGAGGTTCTTTATCGACAGCGCCCCGGAGCGGTTGTTGCGCAGCGGGCCGCTCAAGGTCCCGTACTCGTAGGTGGGCGTGGCCTTGACCTCGTGGCTAATCACGTCCGACGCCTGGAGCAGGCCCACCGGGTCGTGGACGCCGACGCCCTTGCTCCCGCGAACAATGGCGATGCACTTCACGCCCTTCACGCCCATGACCGCGCCGCAGCCGTTCTTGCTCGCCACGTGGCCGTAGTCGCCCTCGATGATGGCCCATCTGACCAGGTTTTCGCCCGCAGGCCCAACGCCGTACACGCTCATCTGGTGGCCGCTGAGGCCGTACTCCGCCTGGAGCGCGTCCTGCATGTCCCAGGTGTCCTTGCCGAGCAGGTGCGACGCGTCCCGAAGCTCCACAACGTCGTCGTTGACGTGGACGTAGACCCACCTGCTGGCCTGGCCCTGGAGAACGATGCCGTCGTAGCCGCAGTACTTGAGGTTGGCCCCGAAGAAGCCCTGGGCGTTGGTCACGACTGCGCCGCCGGTCATAGCGCCCTTGGTCACGACAGTCAGGCTGCCGGTGCCCCAGACGGGCGTGCCGGCCAGAGGCCCGGAGCCGAGGAACAGCCTGTTCTCAGGGTCGTCCCACGCGACCTCCGGCGGCACCTCCTCCCACAGTATCTTGTACCCGATGCCCACGGCTCCAAGGTAGTATCGACACTCCTCCGGGGTCAGCGTCTCCGTCCAGACCCGCTCAGTAGTCAGATCAATGCGCAGGATTCTTCCGGTGTAACCGCCCGGCATTTGCGTCTCCATAGGAACACCTCCTTGACTGTATCCCCAACAATCACCCAAGGCGCTAGTAGAATACATCCCGCCTTGAGGGAATTCAACCGCAAAGGGGAGAAGGACAGGGGAAGGATACTAGGGCGACCCTGGCAGACGCCCTAGCCCCGCGCTTCGGAGACCGGGGCGTCGTCGTCCTGAAGGAGGGCGGACTTCGGCGGATTGGGCCGTTGGGCGAAGAAGAGGAAGCCAACGCCTATCAGCATAGCGATAATGAAGCTGGTGAAGGCCACGCCGTAGCTGCCGGTGGTGTCGTATATCCACCCGGCGAAGACCGGGCCAGAAACGGTTGTCGGGATGTGAAACAACTGGTTGAACCCGCGTATGGTGGCGTAGTTCTGCCTGCCAAAGTACTCTCCGACTATGGCCATATAGACCGGGATAGCGCCCCCATAGGCGATTCCATAGACGATTACGAATAGCCACACCTGCGTTATCGTCGTGGCGTTCATCAGTATGAATATACCCACCGTCTGGAGCAGGAGTGTGCCGATCATTATGTGTCGCTTGTCGATGTAGTCGCCCAGCACTCCGAATCCCAGGCGGCCGATGCAACTGATGCTCACCGTCGCCCCCAGCGCTCCGGCTGCCGCCACCTCGGAAATGTCTCTCACGGCGGTGAGGTAGACAACCAGGTGCAAAACCACGGAGGTCATGGCAAAGGACCTGGCGCCGGTGCCCATGATGAGCATCCAGAACGCCCTCGTCGACAATGCCTCCTTGACGCTGAAATCGTACTCGGACCACGCCACCTTCATCGATGAAGGCCCGCGTTTCCCCTGGGCCGGGGCTGAGGACGCCTGGACGGCGGCCGTGTGCGGGTCGTCGCCATCCGGCAGGTAGCCGTGCTGCTCAGGCTTGTGCCGCAGAAGCAGGGACAGGGGTATGATTATCGCAAAGATGCCGAACCCGGCCAGCAATGCCGCGACCCGCCACCCGTAGAGGTCCACCAGGTAACCCACTACAAACACCGTGATGCCACTGCCGCCCGCGCCCAGGGAGAAGACGGCAAAGGCGCGGGAGCGCTTTCGAATGAACCAGGCGTTGACGGAGGCCATGCTGGCGTGCCCGAAGCCGGTGTTGTAGCCTATGGACATCCAGCCGGCGTAGAGCAGGCCAAAGGCAATAAGCGCGTTGACGTGTATGGGGCCGACGTTGAAGGCGTTTACGGAGCTCATGGCCATGAAGCCGGTACCCGCTATCACAGCTCCGAGAACGGCCATCTTTCTGGGACCGAACTTGTCAACGGCCCACCCGATGATCGGTCCCTCAATGCCTCCCTCAAGGCGGGAGAGGGAGAATATGGCGGCGCCCGCCGCGGCGGCCCACCCGAACTCCTCCAGTAGGGCTCTGTAGAAGATGGGGAATCCGTAGAACCAGACCCCCGCGCCGTACACGTTGATTGCGGCGGCTGCGGCAACTATGTACCAGCCGTAGAAAATCTTTGGCTTGCGGATGGGTATGGCGAGAACGCTCACTTCACGGCACATAATAGCACAAATCGCAGGTTGGCACACCCCAAACCAGGAATTGCCAATAATCTGGACTATAAAGCAGAGTTTGGCTACGAATCCCTTAAGTCAAAAGCGGACGCAATAATCGCATTCGCACCATCACCCCAGCCGAAACCATCCAGGGGAATGGATAGAGCGGGAGACCGTCACCCGGCATCCTTCGGAATCTGGGATCTTGGGAAAACAGCGTGGACAGGAGCGCTAGGTCTTCCCTTGGCGATGGACCTCTAAACCAGAGGGGGTGACGCTTGTCCGAACGAGTTGCCGCCCCAGCAGGTCAGTGAACCATCCTGGCTCAGGGCGCAAGTGTGAGACTCTCCGCTGCTTACGGCGACAAACGTCTCCCCGGAGGGCGGCGACGCCTGGCCGTCGGCGTCTCTGCCCCAGCAGGCCAGGGAGCCATTGGCGCGGAGAGCGCAGGTGTGATACCCCCCGCTGCTGATGGCGGTGAACGTTTCACTGGATGGCGTCGACGCCTGGCCGTCATCGTTGTGGCCCCAGCATACCGGGGTCCCGTCGGTGCGGAGAGCGCACGTATGCCAATGCCCGCTGCTGATGGCCGTGAAACTCTCACCCGGGGGAGGTGACGCTTGGCGGAACGCATTGGCGCCCCAGCAGACAGGCGAGCCGTCGGAGCGAAGGGCGCAGGTGTGGTACCAGCCGCTGCTGATAGCGGTGAACGTTTCGCCTGATGGCGGCAACGCTTCGCCCACCTCGTTGTCGCCCCAGCAGACCGCAGAGCCGTTGGCGCGGAGGGCGCAGGCGTGAAAGCTCCCGCTGCTGATGGTAGTGAATCTCTCCCTGGAGGGCGGAAACGATTGGTGGACGTCGTCGCGGCCCCAGCATACCGGTGTCCCGTTGAGGTGGAGGGCGCAGGTATGAGTGCCACCGGCGCTGATGGCGGCGAAGGTTTCACCGAATGGTGACACTGCCTGGCCGTACTGGTTGTCACCCCAGCAAGCCGGAGTTCCATCAGGGCGGAGGGCGCAGGTGTGGGTGCCGCCGCTGCTGACTGTGACAAAGTCCTCGTCTGCGGGTTCCGGTATCGATACCTGACCTGAACTATCCGAACCCCAGCAGACGGGTGAGCCGTTGGATCGCAGCGCACAGGTGTGAGCGCCCCCGCTGCTGATGGCGTCGAAATGCTCGTCGAAGGGCGCCGACGCCTGGCCGTCCGCATCCAAGCCCCAGCACACCGGCGAGCCGTCGTCGCGGAGAGCGCACGTGTGACGGCTGCCGCTGGAAATGGACGTGAAATTTTCGCCGAAGGGGGGCCACGTCTGCCGGTGCTGGTTGTCACCCCAGCACACCGGCGAGCCGTCCTGGTGAAGGCCGCACGTGTGGGCGCCACCGCTGCTGATAGACTTGAGCCTTTCGAAAGAGGGCGGCGACGCGCGACCATGCCTGTCAGGGCCCCAACAAGACGTCAGGCCGTTGGAGCGAAGGGCGCAGGTATAGCCCTCGCTGCTGCTGATTGAGACAAACCTTCCGCCGGATGGAGGCGTTGTTCGACCATATCTGTCGTCGCCCCAGCAGACCGGTGAACCGTTGGGGCGCAGGGCACAGGTGTGATACCTGCCGCTGCTGATGTCAATGAACTGCTCGTTTGGTGGAGGCGATGACTGGCCGTACTCGTCATCGCCCCAGCAGGCGGGCAAGCCGTCCGGGCGTAGCGCGCAGGTGTGGTTCCAACCGCTGCTGATGTCGATGAAATGCTCGTCAAGGGGAAGCGATGACTGGCCGTACTGGTTGTCGCCCCAGCAGGCGGGTGAGCCGTCCGGGTGGAGGGCACAGGTGTGGGTGTCGCCGCTGCTGATGGCAATGAAGCCGGAAACCACGAGAGGATGCGGAGGCGTGGCATCCGGCGTCTGCACGACCGTGGGAACCGCCGTCGGAGTCGGCGTCGCGGTTGGAGAGAGTATGGCAAGAGGCGACGCCTGACCAAACCCATCGTGGCCCCAGCAGACCGGCGAGCCGTCAAAGTGGAGGGCGCAGGTGTGATTTACGCCGCTGCTGATGGCGGAGAGCGCACCGGGGGGAGGTGACGCCTGGTCGTACTGGTTGTCACCCCAGCACACCGGGTAGTTCTGGGCGCTGAGGGCGCAGGTGTGCCAGCCTCCGCTGCTGATGGCGACCAAGCTCCTACCGGAGGCAGGCGAAGCCTGGCCTTCTTCGTCGTGGCCCCAGCAGACCGGTGACCCGTTGGGCCGAAGGGCGCACGTGTGGCCGAAGCCGCTGCTCATGGAGGCAAAAATGCTTCCAGATGGGGGCGACGCTTGGCCGACATCGTCGCGGCCCCAGCAGACCGGGGAGCCGTCGGCGCGGAGGGCGCAGGTGTGAATGTCACCGCTGCTAATGGACGCGAAGCTGCGCCCGGCGGGGGGCGACGCCTGGCCGTTTCCGTCTTCGCCCCAGCAGACCGGCGTGCCGTCGGCGCGCAGGGCGCAGGTGTGAAAGTCACCACTGCTTATGGCGGTGAAGCTCTCGCCCGTGGGCGGCGACGCCTGGCCAACTTCATCGTC
Organism: Dehalococcoidia bacterium; assembly: GCA_034422115.1. Classification (GTDB taxonomy): domain Bacteria; phylum Chloroflexota; class Dehalococcoidia; order Lucifugimonadales; family UBA2985; genus DAOUJW01. Next base: position 57,752 of record DAOUJW010000015.1, read on the forward strand.
GCCCCAGCACACCGGCGAGCCGTCAGCGCGGAGGGCGCAGGTGTGAAAGTAGCCGCTGCTTATGGCGGTGAAGCTCTCGCCCGTGGGCGGAGACGCCTGGCCTACTTCATCGTCGCCCCAGCAGACCGGGGAGCCGTCAGCGCGCAGGGCGCACGTGTGCCAACCCCCGCTGCTGATGAGGGTGAAGCTGAGCGGCGTAGGCGTAGCCGTGGGGACCGGCGTTGGGGTTGGGACGGGAGTATCCATTGGAGCAATGGGCGGCGGCTGGGTCGGGGGAGGAGCCGCCGTTGGCGTGTCAGCCGGCGTCGGGTCAACTGTGGGAACCTGCGTTGGGGCCGCCGTTGGCGCGGGAGTTGCCGTCGGCGCAACCGTGGGCGCCGGCGTTGGGATGGCAGTCGGTGGGTGCGCAGCGGTGGGGACCGGCGTCGGAACCGCCGTTGGCGTGGGAGCCGGGGAGGGCGTTGGGGATGGGGCTGAAGTCGCCGTGGGCGTTGCGACTTGACCGGGCGTCGGAGAGGCTTCCCCGGCGCCGTCGGTGCAGGCGGCTATGCTCAGAATGAGCAGGCACAAGAGCGCGGACAGGGCAACTGCATGGAGGCCTCTGAAGCGCATTTCCCTCCTCTACGGGCTTGCCACTACAACGCAAGCCCAACTTTGAGCGTCCACACTGGAGGACCCGGCAGCCTGCCGACCTTCACCCTGCGTGGCGCTATTTCGCGACAAGAAACGTGGGTATTGTACCGATTTGGCTGAATTCGTACAAGACCACCTCGGACGCGGGGCGAATGGTATAATCGCGTACATACTGACGCCCATCTGAAAACAGACGAGGAGAGCGGTAACCTTGCGGAAAAACGCCGCCGCCCTCGACGAGCCCTGAAGGAGGACAAGACGCCGTGAATCAGGAGGATTTCGAAGAGTTGGTGCTGGACGCCATCCAGGAGCTGCCCCAGGAGCTGCTGGCGCACCTCTCCAACGTGGCGATTGTCGTCCAGCAGTGGCCGACCAGAGACCAGCTGGACGAGGCCGGTCTTGAGCATAGGGGCGATCTGCTGGGGCTGTACGAGGGCATACCGCTCACCCACAGGGAGGGCTACAACCTGGTGCTGCCGGACAAGATTACCATCTTCCAGGGGCCGCTGGAGGCCATCTGCCACACGCCGGAGGAGATAGCCAGTGAGGTCAGGGACACCGTAGCCCACGAGATTGCGCACCACTTCGGCATTGACGACGAGCGACTGGATGAGATGGGGCTTGGGTGATGCCAGGGGAGGGAAGGCCCAAGTAACCTACGAACTACCGGATGGTTATTCCTAATCCCGTCATTCCTGCGCAAGCAGGAATCTAATGGCCTGGGGATAGAGGTCCCTGCTTTCGCAGGGACGACGGCTTATCAGAAGTTTCTTAGAGTTAGACGCCCTTCGCCTTGCGCTTGGCGCTGATGCGCTCCTCCGCGATGCGGTCCGCCGCCAGCGCGGTGGCTATGCCTTGGCTTTCTGAGGTCTCAATCACCCGCGTCATGGTGTCGTATATGCGGGCCACCCGCTCCATAGCGGCCTGCTCGTCGTAGGGCTGACCCACCTCCATGGAGATGTTGATGATGCCTCCGGCGTTGACAATGTAGTCCGGGGCGTAGAGGACGCCTCGCTGCTGCAACGCCTCGCCGTGACGCACTTGCAATAGCTGGTTGTTGGCGCTGCCGACCACCGCCCGGCACTTCAGGCGCGGAATTGTTTCGTCGTTGAGGATGCCGCCCAGGGCGCACGGCGAGAAGATGTCGCACTCCACGTCGTAGATGCGGGACGGGTCGTCCAGGACTTCAAGCCCCTGCTCGCGGGCCATAGCCAGCGCTGCCGGGTTGATTTCGGCGACGACCAGCCGCGCGCCCTCCTCCCGCAGGTGATGCGCCATAGTCGACGCCACCTTGCCAAATCCCTGCACGGCGACGACGCGGCCCTCCAGGGAGTCGTTGTCCCACAGACGAGCGGCGCACGCCTTCATCGCCTTGTAGATGCCGTATGCTGTGGCCGTGGCCGGGCCGCCGCTGCCTCCCTGGCTGATGGGCAGCCCCGTGACGTGGGACGTCTCCAGCGCAATCCACTCCAGGTCCTGGTCGTCGGCGCCCACGTCCTCCGTGGTGACGTACCGGCCCCCCAGGGAGTCCACAGAGTGGCCATAGGCCCTCATCATGGCCTCCGTCTTGTCCTGGGGAGAGGCCATTATCAGAGCCTTGCCGCCGCCAAAGTCCAGCCCGGAGGCGGCCGCCTTGTAGGTCATGCCCTTGGCCAGCCTCAGCACGTCCAGTATGGCGTCGTCCTCCGTCTTGTGGGGCCAGATGCGCACGCCACCCAGGGCGGGGCCCAGGGTGGTGTCGTGAATGGCGATGAAGGCCCTGAGCCCAACGCTCTTGTCCACGTAGACGCACAGCTGCTCGTGGCCCTCTGCCTCCATGTACTCTGTGACGTTCATGGTTGTTCCTGGAATCTCCTGATTGAAGAGCCAGTTGCCCCTTCCCCCGCTTGCGGGGGAAGGTCGGGATGGGGGGCTCTCTGTTCCTCCAAAGCCTGTGCAATCACCTCAATGACCGCATCTATATCATCAAGCACAGAGTTGTCCCAGAAGCGGAGCACCTTGAAGCCAAGGTCCGTCAGGTAATCATCTCGATAGGCAACCTGAGCTGCTTTCTGAGCGTATTGGCTGCCCTCTACCTCTACGATGAGGCGTCCCTCCTGGCAAACGAAGTCAACGATAAAGGGGCTTACGGGCCGCTGGCGACGAAAACTGAAGCCGTGTACCTGCCGGACACGTAGGCGAGACCAGAGCTTGCGCTCTGCATCCGTAAGGTTACTCCGGGTAGCGCGAGGCTTCCGGGTCGTCATACCCACATCCTAGCCTTCCCCCGCAAGCATGGGAAGGGACATTTCTCTCCCCCTTGAGGGGGAGAGTCAGAGAGGGGGTGAAGCAAACCCATACCTCACTCCCACTCTATGGTGCCCGGAGGCTTGGAGGTGATGTCATAGACCACGCGGTTCACCTGGGGCACCTCGTTGACAATGCGGTTGGAAATCCTTGCAAGCACGTCGTAGGGGAGGCGGGCCCAGTCGGCGGTCATGGCGTCCTCACTGGTGACGGCGCGAATGGCCACCATGTGCCCGTAGGTGCGAAAGTCGCCCATCACGCCCACGCTGCGGGTGTCCGTTAGCACGGCGAAGCTCTGCCAGAGCTCGTTGTACAGCCCTGCGGCGCTTATCTCGTCCATGACTATCCAGTCGCAGGCGCGCAGCATCTCCAGCTTCTCCCAAGTGACCTCTCCGATGATGCGGATGGCCAGGCCGGGGCCGGGGAAGGGCTGGCGGTACACCATCTCCTCAGGCAGTCCCAACTCCAGCCCCACCTCTCGCACCTCGTCCTTGAAGAGGTAGCGTAGCGGCTCCACCAGGGAGAAGGTCATGTCCTCCGGCAGGCCGCCCACGTTGTGGTGGGTCTTGATCTTGGCCGACGCCTTGTTCTCAGGTGTCTGGCTCTCAATTACGTCGGGATAGAGGGTGCCCTGGGCCAGAAAGTCGACGCGGCCAAGGCTGGTCGCCTGCTCCTCGAATACGCGTATGAACTCTTCACCGATGGCGATGCGCTTCTCCTCCGGGTCGGTCACGCCTGCGAGGCGGGTCAGGAAGACCTCCGTGGCGTCGGCGCGGACTACGTTCATCTTCAGGTTGCGCCCAAAGGTGTCCATGACTCTGTTGGACTCCTCCTTGCGCAGAAGGCCGTTGTCGACGAAGACGCAGGTCAGCTGGTCTCCCACGGCCCTGTGCACCAGCGTGGCGGCCACGGCGGAGTCGACGCCACCGGACAGGGCGCATACCACCTTGCCGTCGCCAACCTGCTCGCGGATGCGCCCAACGCTCTCCTCAACGAAGTTGCTGGCGGTCCACGCGCCCCGGCAGCGGCAGATGTGGTACAGGAAGTTCTCGATTATCCTCTTGCCCTCCGGCGTGTGCACAACCTCCGGGTGAAACTGGAGGCCGAGCACGCCCTCGTCGTTGCCCATAACGGCTATGGGCGAGTTGTCCGTGTAGGCCAGGGAGTGGAAGCCCGGCGGCATCTCCAGCACCTGGTCTCCGTGGCTCATCCACACGGTTGTGGAGGAGGGCATATCTGCAAAGATGAGGCTGTCCGCCGCGTTCTGGTGAAGGACTGCGTGGCCGTACTCCCGCCTGCTGCCCGGCACCACCTTGCCCCCTAGCTGGTGCGCCAGCACCTGCAGGCCGTAGCAGATGCCCAGGACGGGCAGACGCCTCTCGTAGACCCACATAGGGGCCATAGGCGCGTCGTCCTCGTAGACGCTGGCGGGGCCGCCGGACAGGATAACGCCCCTGGGGTTGAGAGCGGCCACCTGCTCCCAGGAGGCGTCGTGGGGGACAATCTCGCAGTAGACCCTGGACTCCCGGACGCGGCGGGCTATCAGACGGCTGTACTGGGACCCGAAGTCGACGACCACGACGGACTCGCCCTCGGCCTTGGTGGGGGTCTCAGGAGCGGGCCGCAGCCCGCCGCGCTCCTCGGCGATCTCCAGGTAGGTGGAAACCTCTACATCGCCGCTGGCTGCTATTCGCCGATTGGTGGAGCCGTTATTTTCTGAGGCCATTCTCTCCTGAGCTTGTGCGACGGTGATTTCAGATTAGCATCTGTGCTATACTCAGTCAAGGCAAAAATGGGCACTCACAAAGGTGTTTTGACCCCCGCGCACATGCTGGAAAAGGCCGTGTCCGCCCTCAACCGGGGCGGGCTGGTGGCGTTCCCGACAGACACCCTGTACGCCTTGGGCGCCCACGCCTTCATTGAAGAGGGTGTGAGCAGGGTGTACGAAGCGAAGGGCAGGCCCCAGGGCATGGCGCTGCCCCTGCTGCTGGGCGGCCCTGAGGACATCGAGAGGGTGGCCGTCGACGTTCCGCAGGCGGCTTGGGACCTGGCCGAGCGATTCTGGCCCGGGGCCGTCACCCTGGTGCTTTACAAAGCGCCCTCGGTTTCGACTACAATTACTGGCGGGAGGGACACGGTCGCCGTAAGAGTGCCCAGTCACCCAACGGCCTTGGCACTGATACGGAAGGTGGGCACTCCGCTGACGGGCACCAGCGCCAACAGGTCGGGAGGGCCCGACCCGGTCAGCGCAGAGGTGGTGCGGGAGCACCTGGGAGACTCGGTGGACGTGGTGCTGGACGAAGGGCCTTGCTCTCTGGCGGTGGGCTCGACCATCGTGGACATGACGGCAGAGCCGCCGCGAATCTTGCGGGCCGGCGCCGTCGCCAAGTCGGAACTGGAGCGGGTGTGTCCCGGAATCATGGAGGGCTGACCGGAGACGGACATATAGGAAATCTCTGAATAATTACGGCGCTACTCCACCAGCCCGTCATTCCTGCGGAAGCAGGAATCTAGAAGGTGAGGGCGGAGGTTCCTGCTTTCGCAGGAACGACGATCTTGCAAAAGAGGAGGAGCGAGAGTTGAGGATAGCCGTAGGGTGTGATCACAACGGCGTGGAGTTGAAGCTCCATTTGATTAACCTGCTGAAGGAGCTGGGCCACGAGTCCCGGGACTTCGGCTGCTACGATACCAACTCCGTCGACTACCCGGACGTGGCGCAGGAGGTGGCGATTGCGGTCGGGGAAAGCGACTTCGACCAGGGCATCCTCATCTGTGGCACAGGCATCGGAATGAGCATCGCCGCCAACAAGGTGCCCGGAATCCGCGCAGCCCTCTGCCAGGACCCCCTATCCGCCAGCCGCGCCCGCGAGCACAACGACGCCAACGTACTCTGCCTCTCCGGATGGTCGGTAGACAATGAAACGGCCCGGAAGATAGTGAGGGCATACCTGGAAGGTGAGTTCGAGGGAGGCCGCCACGCCCGCAGGGTGGGCAAGATCAACTCCCTGGAGAAGACGCCCCAGATGGAGACCTCAACCACACCTCACTCCGGGTGAGACCATGACCCTTCCCTCTGCCTTCACCCGCTTTCGGGACCAGATAGAGACGGAGATCAAGTCTCTGGTCCTTGAGGAGGACTTCCCTCTCTACCGCATGATGGGCTACCACATGGGTTGGCTGGACGAGTACGGGGAGGCCGCAGAAGGGGAGTCCGGCAAGCGAATACGACCCACCCTCTGCCTCCTAGCCTGTGAAGCCCTTGGCGGCGACGTGAAGGCGGCGCTGCCAGCGGCGGCAGCCGTAGAGCTGGTGCACAACTTCTCCCTTATTCACGACGACATCCAGGACGGCAACTCGGAGCGTCACAACAGGCCGACGGTGTGGTGGGTGTGGGGCCCCGCGCAGGCCATCAACGCCGGCGACGGAATGCACGCCCTGGCGCGCCTGGCCCTGCTGCGCCAGACGGACAAGGGCATGTCGCCTGAGCGCACCCTGAGGGCGGTGGGCCTCTTGGACCAGGCCTGCCTGCGCCTCTGCGAGGGGCAGTACCTTGACCTGACCTACCAGGAGCGCGTGGACATCTCCCAGGACGCCTACTTCAAGATGATTGAGGGAAAGTCCGCCGCCCTCATCAGCTGCGCGGCGGAACTTGGGGCCGTCATGTCGTCGGTTGAGGAGCCGGCCGCCCAGGCAATGGCCGAGTTCGGCACAAAGCTGGGGCTGGCCTTCCAGATACGGGACGACATCCTTGACCTGTGGGGTCAGCAGGACACCGGCAAGCCCCTGGCGGGGGACATCCTGAACAAGAAGAAGTCCCTGCCCATTGTCTACGCCATCGAGAACGCCAGCGGCGCAGAGAGGCGCACCCTGGGCGACGTCTATTTCAAGCGGGTCATGGAGCCGGAGGACATCGAAAAGATAATCGGGGTGCTGGAGACCCTGGGCGCTAAGGAGTTCTCCCAGGAGAAGGCGAACACCCTGTGCGATGAGGCCGTCCAGTCGCTCCGGGAAGCGGGATTGACACTCCAGCAGACGGAGGAGCTTGAGGCCGTGGCCAGGTTCATGGTGGCCAGGGACACCTAGCCCGGAGGAGCCATGCAGAAGAAGAGCGTGCGGGACATAGAGGTTGGCGGGAAGCGAGTCCTGATGAGGGCTGACTTCAACGTGACGGTGGAGGACGGCCGCATTACGGACGACAGCCGCATCCGAGCCGCAGTTCCCACCATCCGCTACCTCCAGGAGCAGGGGGCCAGGGTTGTCCTGTGCTCCCACCTGGGCCGTCCCGGCGGCAAGGTGGTGGAGGATATGCGACTGACGCCCGTCCTGCATCGGCTGTCTGAGCTGCTGGAGACCGGGGTGCGCTCCGCCGACGACTGCGTTGGTCCCGACGTGGAGGCCGCCGTGAACAGCCTCGCGCCCGGCGACGTGCTCCTGCTGGAGAACCTCCGCTTCCACGAGGAGGAGGAGAAGAACGACCCGGAGTTCGCAAAGGCGCTGGCTTCACTGGCGGACGTGTTCGTGAGCGACGGATTCGGCGTAGCGCACAGGGCCCACGCCTCAACGGAGGGCGTGACCCGGTACCTGCCATCGGTGGCGGGCTTCCTGATGGAGCGGGAGATTGACGTGCTTGGCTCGCTGTTGGAGTCTCCGCAGGAGCCGCTGGTGGTGGTGCTGGGCGGGGCCAAGGTGACGGACAAGATAGGCGTGATAGAGAACTTCCTGGACAAGGTGAACGCGCTGCTCATCGGCGGCGGGATGGCCGCCACCTTCCTCAAGGCCAGAGGCCTGGACGTGGGCGGCTCGCAGGTCGAGGAGGACCGGCTGGACTTCGTGCGGGAGGTCTTTGGGCGCGCCCGGGAGAAGGGCGTTGAGTTCATCATCCCTGCCGACGTGGTGGTCGCCGACTCCTTCAGCGCAGACGCCGCCGTCCGCACCGTGGACGTAGAGCACGTCCCGGACGGCTGGCTCATCCTGGACATCGGCCACAAGACCCTGGACGCATTCAAACGGGAGGTTGCCCGCGGCAGGACGGTACTCTGGAACGGCCCGATGGGCGTCTTCGAGTTCCCGGCCTTCGCCACCGGCACCCGGGAGCTGGCCGCGGCCCTGGCAAGCCTGGACGACGCCGTGACCGTTGTGGGCGGCGGCTCCACCGCAGAGGCCGTGGACACCCTTGGGCTGTCCGAAAGACTCACCCACGTATCTACAGGCGGGGGCGCCTCCCTGGAGTTCCTTGAGGGACGGACGCTGCCGGGGGTTGCCGCCCTGCTGGACAAGGAGGCCTGACGCCATGATTGATTTCCCCCACATCAGCGAGATATGCACGCCCACGGACTCCAAGGTGCTCATGCTGGTCATCGACGGCCTTGGCGGAGCGGCTCATCCCGAAACTGGCAAGTCGGAGCTTGAGGCGGCAAGGACCCCGAACCTGGACCGGCTGGCCTCGCAGAGCGCCTGCGGCCTCACGACTCCGGTGCTGCCGGGCATAACCCCGGGCAGCGGGCCCGGGCACCTTTCGCTCTTCGGCTACGACCCGGTGAAATACCTGATTGGCCGGGGCGTGCTGGAGGCGCTGGGCATCGACATAGACATGCAGGAGGGCGACGTGGCCGCCCGCGGCAACTTCTGCACCCTGGACAGGGACGGCAAGCTGCTGGACAGACGGGCGGGGCGCATAAGCTCGGAGGAGAGCGCTCCCCTCTGCGAGCAGATGGACCAGATAGAGGTGCCGGGCCTGGAGGCCAGGATCTTTCCGGTGAAGGACTATCGCTTCGTGGCCCTCTTCCGCGGCCAGGGCCTGAGCGAGAACGTCACGGAGACCGACCCCCAGGTGACCGGCGTGCCGCCCAGAAGGGTCGAGGCGCTGGATCCGGGCGCAGAGAAGACCGCGGTCGCCGCCAACGCCCTCATCGAAGGCGCAAGGGAGATACTGGCGGACAGGGACCGGGCCAACATGGTCATGCTGCGGGGCTTTTCGCAGCTGCCAAGCCTGCCCGGCTTCGGTGAGACCTACCGGCTCAACCCGGCCGCCATCGCCGCCTACCCCATGTACAGGGGTCTGGCCCAGGTCTGCGGCATGGAGGTAATTCCCACAGGTATGACGTTCCGGGACGAGGTGGACACGCTGCGCAGCAGCTTCCAGGACCACGATTTCTTCTACCTGCACTACAAGCACGCCGACGCCGCCGGCGAGGACGGCGACTTCGACGCCAAGGTCCACACTCTGGAGGAGGTGGACGAGTTCATACCGGCGCTGCTTGACCTGAACCCGGACGCGCTCATAGTGGCCGGCGACCACGCTACTCCGTCCATTCTCGCCGCCCACGGCTGGCATCCTGTGCCGCTGCTCATTCACTCCAACCTGACCCTGGGCGAAGGCATAGCAGCCTTTGACGAGCGGAACTGCGCCCTGGGCTCCATTGGCCGTATACCCGCGACGCAGGTCATGCTCCTGGCCCTGGCCCACGCCGGCAAGCTGGTCAAGTTCGGGCCATAGGGGCTTTGCTCGTCGGGAGTGCCGTCTCTTCCTACCTATGAAAGAGAGACCTTTGCGCAAGCCGATATCTCTCCTAAGAAGACGCCCCACCGTCATTCCTGCGGAAGCAGGAATCCATCCCTGGACGGAGGGGAGGGTGCCCCGGCCCCGCCTAGATTCCCGTTTTCACGGGAATGACGGGAAGGGTAGAGGTTTAACACTTTTCAGGCGTCGCTAGAACCTAAACAAAACTGAAAAACAGACTTGAGGAGGTCCCCCAATGCCCACGACCATAGTAGCCGGAAACTGGAAGATGAACACCGTAGTGCCGGAGGCCATTGTCCTCGCGGCCCAGATGCGGGACGCCCTTGACGCCGTGAGCGGCGTGGAGAAGGTGGTATGCCCGCCATTTGTCTCTCTGATGGCGGTTCAGGGCCTCCTGGACGGCACGTCCATCAAGATGGGGGCCCAGAACATGCACCACGCCGAGAAGGGCGCATTCACCGGCGAGGTGTCGCCGGTAATGCTGACCGGACTGTGCCAGTACGTCATCCTGGGCCACTCGGAGCGCCGCCAGCTTTTTGGGGAGACGGACGAAACGGTTAACCAAAAGGTGCATGCGGCTATTGAGGCGGGCCTCAGGCCCATTCTATGTGTCGGAGAGCGCCTGGATGAGCGGGAGGCTGGCAAGGCCGAGGAGGTAGTTACGCAGCAGCTGCGCGGAGGGCTGGAGGGCGTCTCGTCCGTTGCCACCGTAGCAGTGGCCTACGAGCCGGTGTGGGCCATAGGCACGGGGGTGGCCGCGACCGGCGAGATCGCGGAGGCGATGATGGCCGCAATACGCCAGGCCCTTGCGGGCCTGTACGGCGAGGGCGCGGCGGGTGACGTGCCGCTCCTGTACGGAGGCAGCGTCACGCCGGACAACGTCGCCGAGTACGCAAGTCAGCCCAACGTCAACGGGGCGCTTGTGGGCGGCGCGAGCCTCAACGCAGAGAGCTTTGTCCAGATAGCGCGGGGGATGGCGGCAGGGTAGGGGGTGACCGATGCCCGTCAGCCGCGAGGAGTTTCGTGCAGAACGAATTGATCTTGTAGCGCGCATTCGCGATATTCTGGAGAGCTTCCCAGACCACGGCTTAAACGCAGAAGATGTCAGGGATGCGCTGGCGCATACGGGAGTGAGATACGCTTCAAGTCAGGAAGTGGTCGACGCCTTGGAACAACTGGTGTCTGAAGGCAGCGCTGAGGCCAGAGACTTCGCGGGTAGCAGATGGTATGCTATAATCGAAACCGAGCCACCAAGAAGGCTTGGATTTAGGGCGGGAGGTTAGGGAAGATGCCGGTAACAAGACGCCAGTTTGAGCTTGAAATCTACGACGAGATGGAGAGCCTCAAGCATATGATATATCTTGTCCTATCCTTACAGAAGCATCTTGCCTACAGCGAGGCGGAGTTGCTTGAGATTTGTAAGGGCAACGATGGTAGCCGCAAAGACCAGGTTCTGCAAGCGTTGAAGGCATTGGCAAACACAGAGGCAGTTGAAGTCAGAGAGCTTGGAGGCGAGGACTACTACGTCTTCAACCGTGAAGTGGACCCGGACACTTGGGAACCCAGATAGCTCCCTAACTTCATTAGCCTCTCAAATCATCCAACCTATTATTGCAGTTCACCTGCCAACCTGGGACTCTTGAATCCTACTCCGCGCATTCCCCTCATCGCCATTGTTGGGCCTACGGCCGCGGGCAAGAGCGGCCTGGCTCTTCAACTGGCGCAGCGCTTCGGCGGGGAGGTAGTCAACTGCGACAGCCGGCTGGTGTACCGGCACATGAACGTCGGTACAGGTAAGCCGTCGCCGGAGGAGTTGAGCCAAGTCCCTCACCACCTGGTAAACATCGCCAACCCCGACGATACCTACAGCCTTGCGCTGTACCTTGACCAGGCGAGCCGGGCCGTTCAGGACATCCACAGCCGCGGAAGGCTGCCATTTCTTGTGGGAGGGACAGGGCAGTACGTGTGGGCGCTGCTGGAAGGGTTCTCAGCCCCGCAGGTGGCCCCGAACCCCAGGCTGAGGGCCGAGCTGGAGGGCCAGGCCGAGGCAGAGGGCAGCGAGGCTCTGTGGGGACGGCTCCAGGAGGTAGACCAAGAGTCAGCGGCCCGCATAGACCACCGGAACGTGCGTCGGGTGGTGCGCGCCCTGGAGGTGTATCTGGAGACGGGCGTTCCCTTCTCCCAGGCCCGGAGGCGGGATAAGCCGCCGTACAACAGCCTGATCCTTGGCCTGACGCTGGAGCGTAAGGCTCTGTACGACCGCATAGACCGTCGCGTGGAGACGATGGTGAAGCGCGGATGGCCGCAGGAGGTGGCGCGGCTCCTGGAGATGGGATACACCCCGGGGCTGCCTTCCATGTCCAGCCTGGGGTATCGGGAGATGGCGGCGTACCTGAGCAGAGAGTTGTCACTGGAGGAGGCAGTGGAGCGCATCAAGACTGCCACTCACCGGTACGCCAGGAGCCAGTACGCCTGGTTCCGGCTGAAGGACCCGCGCATCCGCTGGCTGGATGCCGACGACGAGGGGCTTGTGGAGCAAGCGGCCCGTCAGGTTCAGGATTTCCTCAAGAATGGTCCGAACAAGTCAGAAACATGACCATCCCGCCTAACGACACCTTCACCACCATTCCTGCGTAGGCAGGAATCCAGGGGCGGCGGGGTGTGGACTCCCGCCTTCGCGGGAGTGGATTGGACTTGTTCAGACCATTCTTAAATCGCAGGTGTAATGAGTGCGTTGCATAGAGCAAAAGAAAGCCCCGCTCACTTGGAGCGGGGCTTCTTCTTACTATGCTATGCCGGATACCGCGCTGATTACGCCGTGGCAACCTGCGGAGCGCCGCGGCGGGCGTCCTGCTTGGCCAGGTAGCCCAGGACCACGCTCTTGAAGACGTCCGGGGCCTCGCGGCTGACGCTGTGGCCTATGCCGTAGAGGATAACCAGTTCGGAGTTGGGAAGCTCCTCTGCGGCCTTCTGCGCGTTGGCGGGCACAAATGTGGGCCCTTCATCGTTGGCGCCGTTGAGGATGAGCACAGGGGTCGTGACATAGCCCACCTGCCCCTGGCGGTTGGGGAAGTGCGCCACGAGCCTCTCCGTAGGCTCAAAGCCCGCGGTTGTGCCGGCTATGCACATGGCCGCCTCCACCATATCCGGGTGGGCCAGGGTGAACTCTAGGCTCAGCAACGCGCCCAGGGAGCTTCCACCCACGTAGGCGCGGTCGATTCCCAGGTGGCCCAGCAGCTGTCGCAGGTCTTCCACCCAGCAGTCGTAGGTGTCCTCATCCGACGCGCTGGACTCCCCGCAGTTGCGCCTGTCCCAGACAATCAAGCGATAGCGCGCCGAAAGGGCTGCCACGTGGTCGTCCCAGACGGACATGTCCGAGTAGCCGCCGTGGTTGAGCACCAGTGGAAAGCCGGAGCCGTGCTCCCTGTAGTTGATCCGAACGCCGTTGACATCTGCAAAAGGCATATCAGTCCTCCTTTTCCTTCTTCAATACAGTCGCCCACTACTTGATGTGAGGGGCATAGTCCATTCCAATCTGGCCCAGCGCCTTCAGATGGTCGTACTCCGCCTCCGTGAGCTTCAGCACGTCCCGATAGATGTAGTCGTTGTCCTCGCCAAGCCTGACGGGCGGCTTCCTGACCAGGAATGGCGTCCTGGACATCTGGAAGGTGGTGCTTGGATACTGGTGAACGCCTATCTCTGGATGGTCGATTGGCACGAAGAAGTTCCGCTCCTTCAGGTGGGGGTCGGCGTAGGCGTGGGGCTCGTGGTATATCGGCCCGGCGACTACGCCCTCTTTCTGGAGCAGGTGGAACAGCTCTATGGGGTCCTTGTCCGCCGTCCAGACGCCGATGATCTGGTCTACCTCGTCGTGGTTGGCGCGGAGGCCGTTCATATCCTCGAAACGCTCGTCCTCCACAAGCTCCTGCCTCTCCATGAGCCGGCAAAGAGTGTGCCAGTCCTCTATCTTCCCGATGGACAGGGTCATCCACTCGTCGTCTCCTGCGCAGGGGTAAGCGCCCTGCACCAGCAGGGGGTCGCGGTTGCCGGTGGGGCCGGCCACGCGCCCGTTGAGCTCGTAGTCCATGAACAGCTCCGCCAGATGAGGCACAAAGTTCTCTCCCTGAGAGAGGTCGACGTGGGTGCCCCTGCCGGTCCTCTCCCGCTGGTGAAGGGCCATTACCGTGGCGAAGCCGATGCCAACGCCCGTGGCGGCGTCGGCGGCAACCGACGCAGGCGCGCCCTCCGGGTCCATGTCCGGGTAGCCGGTCACCGATGCGTGGCCGTAGAGGGCCTCGAAGTGGGAGCCGTAGCCCCGGAAGTGCGCCCACGGCCCCGTCTGGCCCATGCCTATGGAGGAGACCATGATGAGACGAGGGTTCCACTCCTTGAGCACAGGGTAGTCCAGTCCCAGGCGCTCCATGGCCCCCAGGGCGATGTTCTCAACAAAGACGTCGCTGACCTCCACCAGTCTGCGGAACACGTCCCGGCCCTCCGGGGTGTGCAGGTCCGCCGTCATGGACAACTTGTTGCGTGCATGGGCGTTGAACTGCGCAGCCCTGTTCCACGGCCGCTCGCCCGGGTCGCGGTTGGGGTACCGGGACTGGGCCGCCCTCTGCTCGGCCTCTTTGCTGGGTCGTGCGAACTGGCCTCGCGTCGAGGTAGGGAAGACGTTAATGGACTCAACGCGAATCACTTCCGCGCCCATGTCCGCCAGGAACATGGCGCCGTACGGCCCCGCAAAGACCAGGGTCATATCGATGACGCGGATGCCTTCGAGGGGCAGCTTCTTGCTGCCGTTGGAGGAAGTTCTGGCAGGCGCGGCCGTGGCAGGGGAGGCGCTCCTGGGAACAGCGGCCTCCTTCTTGACCTCCTCAGTGTGCTGGCCCAGCGTGGGTACCGGGCGGCGAACGCGCCACCATCGCTCCTTGGTGTAGATGGGAGCGCCGGTGTACCTGACCTTTCCAACCTCTGGATGGTCTATCTCCGTCCAGTACTCCCTGAACTGGAACTGCGGGTTGTTGTCCATCACGTCATTGATGGAGTAGACCGCGCCGGAGAGGATTTCGTTCTCCTGGCACTCCTCCAGCACCTCCAGCATTGTCCTCTGCAGGACCCAGGGCAGCCAGATTTCGGCCTCAAACTCTTCCCTGCGGTCCAGGTCCAGCTGACCCAGAGGAGGCGAGAAGGGGGAGTCCTCCAGCAGCTCAGGCATGCCGAGCATAGCCACAGTCCGAGGCCAGAACGGGCCGCCTCCCTGAATGTTTATGTAGCCGTCCGCGCAGGGATAGAACCCGGAGGGGAAGCCCATCCTGGCTCCACCCAGGCGCGTTACGCGCTCGCCCGTGTACTGGTAGGCAAGGAGAGAGGGCATACGGGTGTTATAGGAGGCCAGCTGGGTCTCGAATATGGACACGTCCACCTGCTGCCCGGACATCCCGGCGTACCGCTGGCCGTACCATGCGAAGAGGGTGGCCATGGCCGCCACGTTGCCGGCCTGAAACTGGACGTGATTGCCGCCCAGCTTGAGGGGGTATCTATCGGGTAGGCCGGATGCGTTCATTCGTCCGCCCATGGCAAAAAGCGTGATCTCCGACGCCAGATAGTCCCGGTAGGGGCCGTACTGCCCGTAGTTGGAGACGGAGGTCATTATGAGGTTGGGGTTGATGCTCTCAAGGGTCTTGTAGTCCAGGCCCAGCCTGTCCATCACCCCCGGCCGGAAGTTCTCCACAAGGACGTCGGCTCCCGCTATCATCTCCTTGAGAGTCGCCAGACCCTCAGGCGTCTTGAGGTCAAGCACAATGCTCCGCTTGTTGACGTTCAACGCCAGGAACATGCCGCTCTTCTCGGGATGGGGAACGTCGCCGGGGAAGGGCCCCATGCTGCGGGCGTAGTCGCCGGACCCGGGGCGTTCCACCTTAATCACGTCGGCGCCGTAGTCGGCCAGCATCTTGGTGCAGTATGGCCCGGCTACGCCGTGAGTCAGATCTATGACACGAAGGTCGGATAGAGGTTGTGGCTCCAATTGCTCTTCCACGCGTTACCTCCTTGCGAAGACTCTCAACCCATAGGCTGCTGTTAGCAACATAGCATAGCACTTTGAGGCGCAATTGTCTGTCCCGCAGCGCGTGTGATTTCCTAGAGAAGCCGACCCATGCCTTGAGGCTTGACACCGTTGCTATACAAAGCAAAATATTATGGAGTAGAAAGGCTTGTTATTTGTTACGTAATGCATTATAATGATTAGAGGATTCAAGGACAGGGATACACAAAGGTTCTTTGAGGGGCATGACGTCAGAGAGTTTCGCGGCTTTGAAGCTCAGGCAACGCGGCGGCTGACGGTGCTGGACAACGCGTCATCGCTGAGAGACTTGGCCGGTCTGCCAAGCAACAGGCTGGAACTGCTCTCCGGTGGCAGGGCAGGCCAGCACAGCATACGGATCAACCGCCAGTGGCGCGTGTGCTTCCGCTGGGGAGAAGACGGGCCGTATGACGTGGAGATAGTGGACTACCACTGATGAGGAGTCTGAGATGAGCATGAACATCAGAAACGGAATGAAGCCGGTGCATCCCGGGGAGATACTGGGAGAGGAGCTTGAAGAGCTTGGTATGTCTGCAAACGCGTTGGCAAAGGCCCTGGGCGTCCCCACCAACCGGATTACCGCAATTCTGAACGGCCAGAGGGGAATGACAGCCAACACGGCTCTGCGCCTGTCCCGCTACTTCGGCACCACGCCTGAGCTGTGGATGAACCTTCAGAAGACCTACGAGCTGCGCGTGGCGGAGATAGAGGCGGGCGCGGACATTGCAGAGCGGGTACGGCCCAGGATTGGCGGCCTTGCAACGGGATTCTCAATAGCCGAGCCAAAGGCAGAGTACGACGCAAGCGGCAGCGAACTATGATAGAATCTAGCCAGTTCCGATACTAGCACATCAGAAGCAGAAGGAGCGCCTTTGAAATTCACAAAAATGCACGGCGCAGGCAACGACTACGTAATCATAGACGCGCGCGCCATTGACGCCGACTGGCACAGCCTGGCCAGGTACATGTGCCACCGTCGCTTCGGCGTTGGCGCAGACGGCCTGCTGCTTGTCCTGCCATCGGAGAGCGCGGACGTGCGTATGAGGATGTTCAACCCGGACGGCTCGGAGGCGGAGATGTGCGGCAACGGCATCCGCTGCCTGGTGAAGTACGTCCTGGAGCGTGGGATCGCCGGCGCAGCCAACGGCTCTCTGGACGTGGAGACCCTGGCCGGAATACGCAGGCTGGAGCCGCACTGGAGCGACAACAGGGTCACCAGCTCCCAGGTGGACATGGGAGAGCCGGAGCTGCGCCCCGAGCGGATTCCCGTGGCCCTCACCGAGGACATGGCCGGAGGACCGGTGCTGGACTTTCCGCTGAGCATTGACGACGTGGACCTGGCATTGACCTTCGTTTCGATGGGCAACCCCCATGCCGTGGCCTTCATAGAGACGCCCGTGGAGAGGTTCCCTCTGCATAGAATCGGGCCGCAGGTGGAGACCAACAGCCTGTTTCCCAACAAGGTCAACTTCTCCATAGTGAACGTCAAGGAGGAGGGCAGGCTATCGGCGCGGGTGTGGGAGAGGGGAGCGGGGGAGACCATGGCGTGCGGCACAGGGGCCTGCGCCATAGCGGTGGCAGCCCGTCTGCAGGGCTACACCGGAGACCAGGTTGACATAACGTTACCGGGAGGCGTCCTCAACATTTCCTGGGACACCAGGAGCCAGGTGTACATGGAAGGCCCGGCCGAGGACGTATTTGACGGAGAGTGGCGCTAATAGCCAGGAGACGATGAATGAAATTTGCCAATCGCATAGAGCAGCTTCCGCCGTACCTTTTTGTTGAGATAAGCCGCAAGATAGCCCAGAGGCGAGCCGAGGGCGCGGACGTGGTCACCTTCGCCATAGGCGACCCGGACATCCCCACGCCCACACACATCCTTGACCGCCTGCACGAGGCAAGCCAGGACCCGCCCAATCATCGCTACCCTGAGTCGGAGGGCCTTCTGGAGCTGCGACAGGCCATTGCCCAGTGGTACGAGGGCAGGTTCGGCGTAAAGCTGGACCCCGTGACGGAGGTGCTTCCGCTGATTGGGGCCAAGGAGGGCATCGGGCACGCCGCTCTCTGCTTCATCGACCCAGGAGACGTGGCGCTGGTACCCGACCCGGGCTATCCCGTCTACTCAATAGGCACGCTATTCGCCGGCGGCGAGTGCTACTGGATGCCCCTGCTGGAGGAGAACGACTGGCTGCCGGACCTGGACGCCATACCGCCCGGAGTCATCCACAACGCAAAGGCGCTGTGGGTCAACTATCCCAACAACCCGACCGGAGCTATAGCCGAGAGCGACTTCTTTGAGAAGGTGGTGGCCTTTGCCAAGGAGCACGATATGCCCGTGCTCCACGACGCCCCGTACACGGAGGTGGCCTACGACGGCTACAAGCCCATGAGCTTCCTTGAGGTGGATGGGGCTATGGACGTGGGAATCGAGTTTCACTCCCTCTCCAAGAGCTACAACATGACGGGGTGGCGCATAGGCATGGCCGTGGGCAACGCAGAAATGATAAACGCCCTGATGAGGGTGAAGTCAAACCTGGACTCCGGGATACCCCAGGCCATCCAGTACGCCGCAATAGAGGCGCTGCTTGGCCCCCAGGACTGCATCGATGAGCACAACGTCATCTACCAGAGGCGTCGGGACAGGCTGGTGTCGACCCTGAGGCAGATCGGGCTGGAGGTGGTCGTGCCCAAGGCCAGCCTCTACGTATGGGCCAAGCTGCCGCCGGGATGGAAGTCCGCGGACTTCGCCGCCAAGCTCATCGAGGAGAAGGACATAGTTGTGACCCCGGGCGCAGGCTACGGCAGATACGGCGAGGGGTACATACGCCTGTCCCTGACCATCGCAGACGAGCAGCTTGAGAAGGGGCTGGAGCGCCTGGCGTCATGGCGCATACCGGCTCCAACCGCATAGACGCAAGGAGGACTCCGCCACGCCAAAGACCCCGATATCCACGAAAGTCCGGCCCGAGAGGGCCGTGGTGGTGGGAGTGGATGCCAGAAGCTCGCCCCACCTGTGGACAATAGAGGACTCCCTGGAGGAGTTGGGACTCCTCGCGAACACCGCGGGTGCGGAGGTGGTTGGCGCCGTCTCTCAACGCCTGGAGAAGCCCACTCACTCCTACGTGGGCAAGGGCAAGCTGGGGGAGGTGCAGGCGCTCAGAGAGGACCTGGAAGCCGACGTTGTGATTTTCGACGACGAGCTTACGCCGTCCCAGCAGCGCAACCTGGAGGACGCCCTCAAGGTCAAGGTAATCGACCGCACTGCGCTCATCCTGGACGTGTTTGCGCGTAGGGCGCGGACGCGGGAGGGGCGACTTCAGGTGGAGCTGGCACAGCACGAGTACATCTTGCCGCGCCTGGCAGGCCAGTGGACGCACCTGGAGCGCCTGGGCGGCGGCATAGGCACCCGGGGCCCAGGCGAGACGCAGCTTGAGACGGACCGTCGGTTAATTCGGACCAAGATCCAAAGGCTCAAGAGGGAGCTCGACGACGTGCGGCAGCAGAGAGACCTGTACCGCAATCGTCGGAAGCGACAGGGCATTCCCGTGGTGTCCCTGGTGGGCTACACAAACGCGGGAAAGAGCACGCTCCTCAACGCCCTGAGCGACGCCGGCGTGGTGGCGGAGGACAAGCTGTTCTCGACGCTTGACCCGGTGACCAGGAGGATAAAGCTGCCGGGCGAAGGCTTCTTCCTGCTAACGGACACCGTCGGGTTCATCCAGAAGCTGCCTCCGAGCCTCCTGGCGGCGTTCAGAGCGACCCTGGAGGAGCTGCAGGAGGCCGACGGCATTCTGCACGCCGTGGACATAACGCATCCCAACGCCGCGGAGCAGGTGCAGGTGGTGGACGACCTCCTGACGGAGCTCGACCTGGACGAGAAGCCCCGCATCTGGGCCATGAACAAGATGGACCTGCTGATGGACGAGTCGCAGATAGAGGAGCAGATAGGCCTCCTGGAGGCCCGGAGAGGCGAGGAAAGCGTTGTGGCTGTGTCTGCGGCCAGGGGCTGGGGGCTGGACAGCCTGCTGGAAGCGGTTGATAATCTTATAAAAGGCCAGATAACCGGGCCTCATAATGCAGCGGGGTTCTGGGCGAACCACCGCTATCAAGATCAGGAAAAGGAGAACCGGTCATGACAATGGAAATAGAGGGTCTGCCTTCCAGGCCTTTCTTCAACTGCACCCCCGAGGGGCTGGATATTCTGGATTCCAGAGAGATGAGCGGCGCGGCGCGCCTGGACGCGATTGAGCCGAAGATCAGGTTTGAGCTGGGTGACAGGAACGTCATCGACTCAAGGCCGCGCAAGGCCGCCAGCTCCAAGCCCGGCCAGGTGACGGTTGAGTGCGAGGGCGGCACGGTCCACATCGACTTCGAGGACGGGCGGGCAAAGAAGGTCACGGCCCAGGGCGAGTTCGTCTACATGGGCGGCCTTGAGGACCGGAACGAGGGCCTGGGGTACATCCCTGTGTCTTAGCAGTAGCGGGGCAGATCATTCACTCAGTGGCCCCCGGTTCTCGTCACCCCCAAGGGAGGTCGGTTTCTCGAAAGAAGCACCAGGTAAGGGAATCGGTGCTAGTGTCAATACTTTGTGGTATATTTATGCTACAGGTACCAAAGACTATCTATGAAGGGAATCCACTAAGAGTATGGAAATGCAGGAGGGACCAGAGCCTAAGAATACTCTACCAGCGGCCGAGCCTGCTGAAGATTTGCAGGAATTCTACGCCGACAACATGACAATAAACTCCGGGCTTTATACGGCCACTCTATCCTTCGGGGAATTACGGGGCAACGACCCAGGGATTCTACGTGCGCGCATTCGGGTTAGTCCTCACATGCTAAAGGCAATTAGCCTGCTTACGGCCAAGCACGTGCGGGATTTCGAGGCGAAAACTGGCGGTCCCATCCTACTCCCTAATGAATTGGTACACCAATGGGGATTGGAGGAAGAAATCAGATGATGATGGCAACAGTTACGACAACAGCAGAGAACTTCGTTGCTGTTACAGCAGCGCTAGAAGTCGAAGGTTATACTTGGCGATCAATCGCTGAGCATTCAACTGAGCCGGATGACCAGTCGTGGTTCTGGACTTCTGCATGGCAAGAAGAAGAGGGTGAAGCTACGTTGGAAATCCAGAGAGGGCAACTCTCCAAGCCTCTTTTTGGTGTGGAAGAGATAAGGCAGCATCTCTCCGACCTATAATAGCTGTCCATGGCTGGTGGCCAGAGTACCATTAAGGCGGTTCGATTCACCCCACGATTCGACCGCTCCTATAAGCGCAAGTCTAAGGAGCAGCGTGAGGCTGTTGACGAGGCGGTAGTGCAGTTGTATACCAATCCTTCGAATCCTTGGCTACGCGTGAAGAGAGTTCGTGGAGTCGGCAAGGGAGAGGAGATTTGGGAAGCATCCGTGGATATGTCTCGACGAATTACCTTCGAATATGGCGACGACGGCTCGACCATAATATTCCGCAATTGCAATGGACATGAAATCTTCAGGCAACCCTAACCATCCACAACCCCGGAGTCGTCCATTTCAACCCGCTGCTGCGGCCTAGGCCAGGGCAGTATCCGCCCGAATAGGCAACAATGTCCTTTGCCAAGTGTCCCTCTTTTGTTTTGTCACTAGTGCTGTCCTCTCGCTGACGGCTTATGTTCTCGGATCACAGCCACTGGAGTCACATCCTCCGCACCTTGAGCCACAGCCTTGATCTGGTAATTGCCTTCCTAGCTTTCGTCGCTAGCATAGTGTCGGGGATCCTTTGCTTTCTCAATAGCAAAGATAGGCGATAACCCCGTAGGGGCTACGAGCTAGGCATAATACATCTCCTAGATCACCCTCCAAACAGCTGCCTCTTGATTTTACCATCACGAGCTTGCCGTTCTCATCCAGCCTGTAGCTCAGGTGGAGCCTCTTACCGCAGTTGGTGCAGGTCAACCGGAACACACCCAGCTTCTCATTGGTGTACTCCATTAATGGGGCAGGAACCTCCGGCAATCCTAGTAGAGCCGCTTGATCTGCTTGCTTTCAGTGTCTAGGGTGCTGAGGCCCAGGATTCCGCCAATGGCTTGAATGCGTCCATTGGTCTCGCTATCATCTGAATCCTTCCAGAGGGCAATGACAATGTCGACCAGGTATTTGTCTTCGAGTTCAATGCTAATCTTCGTGCCGTTCGGCAGAGTTGAAGTAATCAACATGATTCATCTCCTGTCGGACCTTGAAGACCGGAACGAGGGTCTGGGGTACATACCTGTTTCGTGAGGGGTAGTGCGCCAGTTATAAAACTTCGCCCTATATTTGTTATGTCCATTTATAGGGACGGATTCACAGCCCTACTTTACATAACGTGAGCGCATAAGGTTATGTGGCTCTTCCCTTAACGGGGTATTCTCTACAGGCGTTGGCTATGGTGAACGTCACCGCTCATGTTGAGCTTGTCGAAGTATGAGCGGAAAGACAGTGGCGTTACCAACACGTATAGAGAAAACCCTTGACGGCCGCTTATTGACTTTACCCGTAAAGAGTGCCAGACTCGTTACTTGAATTCCCGCCCCTTGTCTCCCCGGGCTCAAGTCAATGGGCCTTTCCCCATTTGCCGGGAGACATAATTGAGCGGGATGAAGTTCCAGAGACAGGACGCGCATGGCAACGGAGACGCAGGCTAACGAAGAGATTATCCGCATAGAGGACCTCCACACCTCCTTCTACACCAGAGAGGGCGAGGTCAAAGCGGTCAACGGGGTCAACCTGTCCCTCAAAGAGGACCGCATTCTGGGCGTTGTTGGAGAGAGCGGCTCCGGGAAGTCGGTTACCGCCCTTTCCATGCTGCGCCTGGTGCCCCAGCCCGGAAAGATCACCAAGGGATCGGTCTACTTCAGAGGCGTTGACCTGCTCAGGATAAGCGACGAGCGGCTCCGGCGGATTCGCGGCAAGGACATTGCCATGATCTTCCAGGAGCCAACCTCCGCCCTCAACCCTCTGCTGAACGTGGGCACCCACATGGAGGAGATACTCCTGGCCCACAGCAACATGTCCAAGCAGCAGGCCAGAGAGAGGTCGTTGCAGCTTCTCCGGGAGATGGACCTGCCCGCGCCGGCCCACATCCTCAGGCAGTACCCCTTCCAGCTCAGCGGCGGCCAGGCGCAGAGGGTGATGATTGCCATGGCCATGATATGGGACCCACAGGTGCTCATAGCCGACGAGATCACGTCCAACCTGGACGTCACCCTGCAGGCCGACGTGCTGGACAGGCTCAAGCGTCTCCAGGCCGAAAAGCACTCCGCCATACTCCTCATCACCCACGACATGGGTGTCATCGCCAAGGTGGCCAACGAGGTGGCGGTCATGTACGCAGGCTCAGTCGTCGAGTACAGCGACACTGCGACCATCTTCCGGCGGCCGTATCACCCCTACACCTGGGCGCTTCTCCAGTCGATACCCCGCCTGGACGACCCCAGGCGCACCCTGCAGCCCATAACCGGCTCGTCCCCGGACCTCATAGACCTGCCTGACCAGTGCCCCTACATGTCCAGGTGTCCCAAGGCCACCAACTTCTGCCGGCTCAACCCCAAGCCTCCGTTGGAGGAGGTGGAGCCGGGGCACTTTGTCGCCTGCTACAACAAGATAGAGTACGAAGACCAGGAAGCCCCCGCCTAGCCCCCGGACCATTCCTGCGGAAGCAGGAATCCAGAGACATGGGGTGGCCGCCCTCCCTCCGCCCATAGCCTACGTCGTTCCGCTCATGGTGAGCCTGACGAACCACGAGCGAAGAGACAAACGCCGTCTGCCATCCGCTCATCCTGCGACAAGCTAAGAGCCTGCCCCGCGCTTGATGCAGGAGTGAGCCGGAAAGAGGTGGTCTTACGGCCAGCCCGGGCCTCCCCCCTGGATTCCTGCCTTCGCAGGAATGGTTGGCGCGTCCGCGCCGTCCGTCATTCTGAACGGAGCGCAGCGGAGTGAAGAATCCAAAGCCTTTGCCCACAAAGCTGCGCCGCCTTTTTCTGAACCCCTTTGGATTCTTCGCCTTCGGCTCAGAATGACATTCAACAGAGCCGCCAGCCTGCCGTTGCCATATTGCCGCGCCATATCTGCCATATATGGCAAGCCTTACTTCGCTTCCGTCTGCCTTATGGCATTTCTAAGGCAGAGCCATTTGCCATAGGCTTGACAAGGCTTTTGCCTTATGGTAGCGTTCTGGCAATGCCTTATGGCAACCGCCTGACGCCTGAGGAGAGACTTATGGCAATTGACCTTGAGAAACTCCGGACAGAACTTGAGGAGGAGATACGCGGCCTGGAGCTTCAGAAGGCCGTCTGCGACGCCCGGCTGGAGGAGAAGCGCCATCTGCTCTCAAGGCTGAGCCAGGACACTCCCCAGGAGCCTGTGCCCGCTCCCGAGGCTCCTGCGCAGCCTGTCGCCTCCGCCGGCGCGCCCGGCGGCCGTGTCAGCATAACTGACCTCGGCAAGCACCACTACGAGGCGGCCGGCATGAGGTTCAAGAACGCCGGTCTGCTGCTGGACCACTTTGACGTGCCCCACTACTTCTCCAAGAAGCACCCCAAGCACGGAGACGCGGCGGCCCGTGAGATATTGCGCTGGTCACGGCGCAGCCCCCAGCTGGCCTCCACAGTCGCCGTTGTGCTGTCCGACGGCTCACGGATGGCCCTGGACGCGGCCGTAGACCGCATCTGGCCGGATAGCTAGGAGACCTCTCAAGAGTCGTCGTCCCTGCGAAAGCAGGGACCTCTGCGCCCCAGGCCACTAGATTCCTGCTTGCGCAGGAATGACGAGAAACAGGTTTCAGGAGACCCGGGCGAAGACCTCCACCAGGAACTCGCCAATTGAGTTCTCCGTTATGCGGCCCGTCTTGACGGCCCTGTCCGTCTCCAGCAGCCCCCTGTGAAGGGCCTCCAGCGCATCCCTGGAGTGCCGCCGTCCCTGGTCCATAGTCTTCCTCAGCACCCAGTCGCTGTTCAGCCCCAGGCGTCGCCCCATCTGCTGCTGCGGCACGCCGTTGGCGGCCAGGTCCTTAGCCAGCAGCAACAGCCTCACCTGCCGGGCCACCATCACAATGACGTACTGGCCGCCGGCCCCCTCCTCCATGAGTCGCTTTATCGTGCGGAGGGCGTCGGCGTAGCGGCCTTCCATAACGGCGTCCACAGCGTTGAATATGCTCATCTCCCTTGCCAGGGGCACCAGAAGCTCCACGTCCTCCTCCTCCACCGTGCGGCCCTGGCAGTAGAGGGACAGCTTCTCCACCTCATTGCTCAATGCCCACAGGTTGCCGCCCACAAGCTCCGCCAGCAGCCTCACTCCGGCCCTGGATATGGCGCAGCCCCGCTCCGCGGCCCTCTGCTCGATCCAGCGGGTAAGCTCAGCGCCCCTCATCTGAGGGAACTCCCTGACCAGGCCCAGGGGCGCGAGCCGTGCCAGCAGCGCGTTGTCCCTTCTGACTGCGCCGTCCACCAGCACCAGGTCGGAGGTCGGCGGCATAACGGGTACGTGCTCGACAATGGACAGCCAGGGCGATGAATCGGCGTCTGCGTTGCGCCCGCGGCCCCTCCTGGGAGCCCTCTGGCCCTCGAACTGCGCCAGAAGTCCCTCCACAACGGTCATGCGACGCTCCGCCAGGAAGGGCACGGTGCTGCTCAGGGCAATGAGCTCCGCCGGCGATATGTCGGCGGCCTGGGACACGGTCACGTTGGCGTCCAGGACGTCCACAGGGCCAACCTGCGCCTTGAGTTCGTCCAGCGCCTCGCGAATGGAGAAGTCGTCCGCGCCGTAGAGGATATGTAGCATAGATTTGGCCTATTAGTAGATTCCAATTGGGTCTAGCCTAAAGTATAATATAGTTTCAACAGCGTATAGTGCGTAGCGCCCCCGGAGGTTTGGAGAAGTTCAGATGTTGAGAGTGGCTATTCCCATCATACTTGCCGTGGCCTCAGCCACGGTCTTCCGGACTCTGCTCCTGCCCCTTCTTGTGTCGGTCATTGTGGGCTTGGTCATGGCGGCAATGAAGTCGTCTGCAAGGAGGAGCCGCGACCCCGGGCAGGCCAGGAAAGACCCCGACAATGTGGTGGACGGCAGCTACAAGATAGTCGATGACGAGCCTCCGAAATAGATCCGACGTTTGTCATTCCTGCGAAAGCAGGAATCTGAAAACGCCGGTTCAAAGTTACGCTGACTTGAGAAAAACACTTTAGGAAACCTCTGAACAAGTAGCAAACATGACCATCCCGCCTAACGACACCTTCAATGACCATTCCTGCGTAGGCAGGAATCCAGGAGGGGCGGGGCGTGGACTCCCGCCTTCGCGGGAGTGGACTGAACTTGTTCAGACTATTCTTAGATTCCCGTTTTCACGGGAATGACATGAATTGGAGAGCGTCTTGAACACCGGAAGGACCCCGTAAGTGCAGAGAACCCTCAGCCGCTACGTGCTCCTGGAGCAGGTTGGAAGCACCGGCCTTGCCACCATCTACCGCGCCCAGGAGCCTCAGAAGGAGCGGGAAGTTGCCCTCAAGGTACTCCGCCCCTACCTGTGCGCCGACACCGCCCTTATGGAGCGATTTACGGAGGAGGTGGAGCGGGTGGCCGCGCTGGACCACCCCAGCATCCTTCCCGTGTACGCCGTCGAGAACGAGGACGGCGTGTACTGGGTCGCCATGCAGCACGTGTCGTGGCCCACTCTTAGGCAGTGGCTCCAGCAGCCCATCCCCGTCGCCCAGGCCCTGATGATCTTCAGACAGATCGCAGAGGCCGTGGATACGGCGTACACCGAGGGGATCCATCACGGGGACATCAAGCCCGGCAACATCTTCCTGGACCCCGATACCGGCAGAGTGATGCTGGGCGATTTTGGCACCCACATCCTTGGCGAGGGCGCATCTCCCGGCATGAGGACGGCCCTCAGCACCCCCCTGCCCACCTACAGCGCCCCCGAGCGCAACCAGGGGGGCCCTCCGACCCTGCGCTCGGACATCTACTCCCTTGGCATCCTCCTGTACGATATGCTGACCGGCACGGTGCCCTTCAGCGCCCTGGACAGGACCGCCGTTCAGACCAAGCAGGTGTCGTCCGCTCCTCCAATCCCCAGCGAGGTCAACCCCAACGTCCCGTCCAGCCTGGACGCCGTCATCCTCAGGGCACTGACGCCCCACTCCGAGGGTCGCTACGACAGTCCTCAGCAGTTCATAAGGGCGCTGGTTGAGGCGTCGCCGGTGGCCGACGCGCCCTCCGCTCCCTTTGCGGTCATAGATAGCGCGGAGCTTCAGCCCAGCTTCCCGGGAATGGAGCCTCCGCCTGCTTCTCCGGACCTGGAGGAGGAGGGGCCGCCCATCGTGTGCGCGGCCTGCGGCCGGAGCAACCCGCCCGGCTCCGAGTGGTGCCGGGATTGCTGGGGCGTCCTGGGGCGCGTGGCGGCAGCGCCTGGACAGGTGGTTGTCCCCACGGAGGAGAGGCAGCGCAGGTGGAAGCGGAACATCCGGCTTGCCCAGGCAGCCCTGGCCTCGGTTGCGGCGGCGGTTGCCCTCTTCACAGCGGTGCAGATCCTGGACATCAGGGCGCCCCTCGCAACGCCCTCATCGGACATGAGCTCCGATTCCGACCCCGGTGAGTGGGCCATGGAGCATCGTAGCTACAGCGGCCCCGTGCCCATATCGGGCGAGCGCAGCGACTTCAGCAACGCCCAGGTGAAGTGGACCTTCAGCACCGAGGCCGAGATAACCTCCGTTCCCGCAGTCAAGGGAGACCGGGTGTACGTGACCACCCACGACCGCCGCGTGGTGGCCCTGGACGCAGGGACGGGAGACGTCATCTGGGAGCACAGGGATGTTGCGCCCATAGATTCGTCACCTGCCGTGACGGAGGACCTGGTGATCTACGGCTCCCGGGGAAGGCGGGTCATAGCCCTGGACGCATATACGGGAGAGTACCGGTGGGAGTTCGTGACGGAGGCGAATCCCACCTATGGATCAGCAATAGTGAAGGACGGAGTGGCCTACGTAGGCTCCGGCGACGGGAACGTTTACGCCCTGGACGCCCTCACCGGAGAGGAGATGTGGCGCTCCGAGACGACGGCCTGGATCACCAACACCCCTACCCTGTCGGACGACAAGCTCGTTGTTGCCTCCCTGGACGGCCGCGCAAGGGTCTATGATACGGACACCGGCAAGAGGCGGTTCGCCTCCAGGGCCATCAACCACGGCATAGAAGGCTCTCCCATAATCGTTGAGGACTCCATATACGTGGTGTATCGCAACGGACAACTCATCTCCCTCAACCTCAACGAGGAGGAGTTCCCTCTGGCCCAGAAGTGGTACACGGTCAAGACGCAGCTCTACGTCTGGGCCCTCATGGGCCATCCGGGGATGCCCAAGGGCTTCAACTGGTCCTCGCGAACGCGCCAGACCATCCTGACCACCCCGGCGACCGACGGAGACGCCCTGTTCATCACCTCCCAGGAGGGCAGGCTCATGGCCATCGACCGGCACACGGGAAGCTCTTTGTGGCTGTACAGGGGAGCCATCGGCAAGAGTCTCTCCACGCCGACCATTGTTGACAACCTGATCCTCGTGGGCGACCGCGACGGAGTCCTCCACGCCGTCGATTCCTCCACGGGCGAGGGGCTATGGACGCTGCCCGTCGCCGGGCACAGCATCTCCACGCCGGTTGTCGCGGAAGGCGTCCTCTACCTGGCCTCCAAGGACGGCAAGCTCTACGCCCTGGAGTGAGGCCCTGAATGGAGTTCGGGATTGTCGGCCTCCCCCAGTGTGGAAAGACCACCGTGTTCAACGCCCTGAGCAGGGGCCGCGCAGACGTAACCCCCTCCCCTGCCCTCGCCTCCAAACCCAACCTGGGCGTCGCCAAGGTCCCCGACTCGCGGCTCAAGCCACTGGAGGAGATGTTCAACCCCCAGCGGGTCGTGAACGCTGAGGTCAGGTACATCGACTTCCCAAGAGGCGCAGAGGACATCACCCGCTCAAAGGGCATCGCGGGAGAGTACCTCAACATGCTGGAGAGCGCGGACGCCCTCCTCCACGTGGTCAGGGCCTTTGACGACCCGTCCGTGCCACACGTTGAGGGCAGCGTTGACCCCCACCGGGACCTGGTGGCGATGGACCTGGAGATGGCCTTCGCCGACCTGGCCATCCTGGAGCGAAGGGTGGAGCGTCTTGAGAACGAGCTCAAGGGCGCAAGGGCCAGCGAGCGGGAGGCCCGCGCCCAGGAGCACGCCCTGCTGGACAGGATACGCGCCGGCCTGGAGGCGGAGACCCCCATACGAGAGCAGGCGTTATCGGCGGACGAGGCCAGGCTGCTGGAGAACTTCCAGTTCCTCACGGCCAAGCCGCTGCTGATAGCCTGGAACATCGGAGAGGAGGACGCGCCCCGGGCGTCGGAGCTTGGCAACGAGCTTGGAGGCCGGTACGCCAGGCCCGGAGTGGACGTGATAGTCCTGTGCGGCAAGCTGGAGATGGACCTGGCGGGCATGGACGAGGAGGAAGAGGATGAGTTTCGCGCTGAAATGGGCATCGGGGAGTCGGGACTGAGCCGCAGCATACGCGCCTCCTACGAGATTCTTGACCTCATCTCATTCTTCACCGTCGGCCCCAAGGAGGTGCGGGCGTGGACCCTGCCCCGGAACACGGCCGCGGTCAAGGCCGCCGGCAAGATACACTCGGACATGGAGCGGGGTTTCATCCGCGCTGAGGTCATCTCCTTTGACGACCTGGCCCAATGTGGTAATGTAGCCGAGAGCAAGAAGAGAGGGCTGTTGCGCCTGGAGGGCAAGACCTACCAGGTACAGGACGGCGACGTGGTGACCTTCCTCTTCAACGTCTGAATCGCTATGGCCTTACAGAGGCCGCGTAAGGGAATGGAAATGCGCAGGTTTTTGTCATTCCTGCGAAAGCAGGAATCTAAGATTACGGCCACGCCCCGCCCCTGGATTCCCGCCTTCGGAGACCTTTGCACAACTACGGCGTCATCCCGCAGGGAGTACGCTTTTCGTCATTCCCGCGAAAGCGGGAATCTAGTTCCTTCTATTCCGAGTGCCCTAGACCCCTGCTTTCGCAGGGGTGACGAAGAGAGAGCGCCCCAACTAAGGGTTATTCAAAGGTCTCCCTTCGCGGGAATGGTCTGGATGCCTCGCGCCCCGTCAAGGGAGACCATTGCATAGCTCTCCAGAGCTCTCAGCTAACTCCCATCCCTACCTTTCCCCGCCTGCGGAGGAAGGGGTTGTTCTCTCCCCCTTGAGGGGGAGAGTCAGAGAGGGGGTGTACGCCGTAAGTGATGGTTCAAGTGACCCACCCCGGGAGATGGGCCTCTACGTCCACATCCCCTTCTGCCACACCAAGTGCCCCTACTGCGACTTCAACACCTACGCGGGAATAGAGACCCTCATACCCGGCTACATGGAGGCCCTGGCGCAGGAGATACGCTGCTGGGGCGCTCTACTGGGCGCGCCGCAGGTGAACACCGTCTTCTTCGGGGGCGGCACGCCTTCATACGTCCCAAGACAGGCCCTTGCCGACGTTCTGGCATCCGTCCATGACGTCTTCCGCGTCGCGCCCGACGCCGAGATAACCATTGAAGCCAACCCCGGCGACCTCCTCGAAGATGGGGCGGCCTCCCTCCGGGATGCCGGCGTCAACCGGCTGAGCATAGGCGTTCAGAGCCTGGACGACGGGCTGCTGGAGGTCCTGGGCAGAAGGCACACGGCGCAGGAAGCCTTGTCGGCATACCAGGCAGTGCGGCAGGCAGGCTTCGACAACGTAAGCATCGACCTGATGTACGGCCTGCCGCACCAGGGCCTTGAGCAGTGGCGGGACACCCTGGAGCGAGCGCTGGAGCTGTCGCCGGAGCACATGTCCCTCTACTGCCTGACCCTGGAGGGCGGCACGCCAATGGAGCGGCAGGTCACCCAGGGCGAGATGCCCCAACCGGACCCGAACCTGGCGGCGGACATGTACACCCTGGCGGAAGAGTCGCTGGCGGCGGCCGGCTACCGCCACTACGAGATAAGCAACTGGGCCAGGCCGGGCATGGAGAGTCGCCACAACCTGACCTACTGGCTCAACAGGCCGTACCTGGGCGTGGGGCCGGGGGCGCACTCCTACCTGGGCCGGTGGCGTTTCTGGAACATCAACTCGCCCCGGGAGTACATAGGCCGCCTTCGAGACGCGGCTCCCGGTTCATCCCCAGTTGAGGCCATCTCTGAGGAAGCGATACGGACGTTCCCGTGCGTGGGGTCGATAGAGGCCATAGACAGAAGGCTTGAGATGGCGGAGACTATGATGCTGGGGATGAGGCTGGAGGATGGCGTGCGGCTGGACGCCTTTCAGGACAGGTTTGGCGAGGCCGTCACGTCGGTATACCGCAAGCAGGTGGACGAGCTGACCGGCCTGGGACTTATCGAGCAGAGAGACGGCGCTCTGCGCCTGACGGCGCAGGGCCGTCCGCTGGGCAATGAGGTTTTTTTGCGTTTCGTAGAGGTTCTTTAGACGGAGTCGGAATAGGCACGGGACAGGCATGAGCAGATGACTAGCAGCAACTACAAGCAGCAGTTGAACCAGCTTGGATCGGAGATATCCCGGGGCCTGGTGTACTACTCCGTGTGGGAGGCCCTGTGGCCCACGGATGAGACCGTCAGGATCATCGACAGGCTCAGGAACTTCGCGGCCCCTGTGCGCGGCGCGCTGTTCGAGACCGTGCTAATGCGCTTCTCAAACGTCATGTACAGGGAGAGCGAGATACCCGACCTGCCGTCGATGCTCCAAGCCGCCGCAGACGACAGAGAGGCCCTCGCGCCTCACGCCACGGAGAGGGAGCTTGCCGACATGATGGAGCAGGCATCCCAGCAGGAGCGCGCGCTCGACGCCCTGCTGCGCGCTAGGGAGCAGCACATTCACCAGCTGGGCGGAAACCCATTTGACGACGCGACCCTGCGTAAGGGGGACGTGGAGAACTTTGTGAAGTCCGTCCAGCAGATATTCAACCGCCTTTACACCGCCCACGACGACGACCGCTACATCTGGTCGGCGCAGGCCCAGCGCTCCGCCATGACCACCATGCAGCTGCTGGAGTTCCTGGAGTCGGAGATGGCGTCCAGCCAGAGGGAAAGGGAGTCCGGTTAGGGCAGGCCTCGCATGAGGACATTCCTGGGGTGAGTTGGTCTCAACTATCCTCGTGGGGAGAAAAACCTATTGCCCGCTCATAGCCTGCCCCGTACTTGATACGGGGGTGAGCCTGTCGAACAATATGAGCGGGAGTTTTGAGGTCTTGCAGCCTCCGCTCACCCTTCGACATGCTCTGGGTGAGCGGAACTCACCACTCGACGGATTTTTTGCTCACACAGCACCGCCACGGCCATAGTGTTTATACCAAAGGAGAACCATGCGTGTCCTAGTCTTTGCATCCACGACCCTGGGAGTAGTCGTCGCTGCGGTCCTGCTGGTCCTGCTGGTACGAACCAACTCGGAGCTAAACGCCAGCAAGAGCCGGGTGGAGGCCAGTCAGGTACGCATAGAGCAGCTCACCACAGACCTCGGAGCGGTGACACAGCGGCTGAATGAAGAGACGGCCAGCTTTGAAGCAGCCAATTCTCGGCTTGCCGGCGCTATCGCGGAGAATGCAGGCCTGAAGGCCGAACTCGGTGTGACGACAGAACAGCTGGACGCTCAGACAAGCAGGAACGAAACGCTGACCGCCGACCTACTGGAGTCCAGTGAAGAACTGGGAAGAAATACGGCGGAGAACAAGGCTCTTGCCACCAATCTTGAAACCGTCACGCGGCAACTGGCCGATAAGTCGGCGGACTATGACACCCTGCTGCATGAGGCGGGAACCCTGGAAGACCTGAGAGCAGATAAAGACACCCTACTGAGCGAGATAGAGGCGCTGAGAAGCTCGATAAGGGAGTTGGAGAGGCAGAGAATCCCCCTCATCGTCCACTCCCAGACCCAGGGGTTCAGGTGTACCGGAAGCATGGAGCCCAAGATAACCTGCCTGGACTCTGCAAGCTGGCTGCGCAACTTCAATCCTGAAGACGTGACAGTGGGGTCTGTCATCGTATTCACTCCAACCGCTGAGTGCGAGATCGGTCAAGGCACCGTGTCACATCGCGTCCTGGACATCAGAGAGGTTGAGGGGACCTACTACTTCTGGCCCAAGGGGGACGCCAATCCCGACGCCGACGGGTGCTGGATACCCGACACCAACGTGTACGGGTACATGGTTGAGCTGCACAAGGACACGCACCCGCAGAACACAGCCCTCCGAAACAGGGTGAACTCCGCCAAAGCAAAGAGAGACGAGACCTTTGCGACGTACAAGGCCGCTGAGGAGACGTACAACCAGCGATACCAGGCATACTGCGGGCACAGCCCGGACGCCTGCTCCCTGGACCCGGCGCGCGTTGCTGAGTTGGACAGGCTGTACGACGAGTACATCCGTCTGTTCAACATCCACCAGGAGGCTTTCGAGGCCTGGAATGCCGTCTTCCAGGAGGCGTGGACGAATTACTAGGGGCCAGGTGTTCTCTATATGTGTTGGTGTTCCTTATCGGCATAACAGACATGCACTGATACGCCTTGTTTCCCGCTCACCCTTCGACAGGCTCAGGGTGAGCGGGGTTTGCACACTACGCCCGCTGTCTTCCCGCTCTGGTTCGACAAGCTCACCATGAGCGGGAAAGAAGTAGTACTACAACCAGCGTGGCATTGCCAACACGCTTTGGGGAGACCAGGCGCTACGTTGCTTTGACAGCAAGCGGGCTTTCAGATAGAGTTGAATGACCATTCGGGCTTTCGGGGACACCAGAATAGATGGAGGGATACAGCGATGTCCGCCCATCATTTCGCATCCAGGTCAAGCCGGAACCAGGCCTCGCCCGGCGGCGAGCCCGGGGCAAAGACCTACGAGTTTGAAGTAAAGCTGGAAACGGACGAAGACGGCTGGCATGTCTTCTACCCACCCTGGTCCGGCATCGGCGCCTCCACCTGGGGCTACACCCGAAAAGAGGCGCTGGACAACATCCGGGAAGTCCTCTCCATGATAGTGGAGGAGCTCCTGGAAGAAGGCAAGCCCGTGAGCGTCGAGAAGGCCGCCGTGGCGGACGGAAGAGAATCGGTCCTTGTGACCGTGTGAACGGCAACGGCCGCCTGAACAGCCCTCCACCCCCAAATTGCCCCTGCCCTGCTCTTGTGCTAAATTGAGAGCAGCCATGAAACTGGATGCCCACAGAATCTACAGAGAAGAGGAAAGTCCGGATGATGTCCGAAACCAGGCCGTACACAGAACAATCAGGTATCTTCTTCAGGCAAGCGCAAGAAGAGTTAGCCAATAATGATCTGCGCCAGGCCTCGGAGAAGGGCTGGGGCGCGGCGTCGCAGATGATCAAGGCTGTAGCGCAGCAAAGAAATTGGCGCCACGATGAGCATCGGTATCTGACGGCAGTTGTATCGGAGTTAGCAACTGAGAGCAAAGACGAGGAGCTTGTCTTATGCTATTCAGCAGCGCAAACCTTGCATCGTACTTTTTACGAGGGCAGTGTTACACCCTTTGTTGTGGCTTTACAACTGCGACGAGTAGAGACATTGATGAACAAGCTGCGGAGATATTTGATATAGAGTCCTTACTGCCTGCGGAGTCAAAGGTGTAATTTCCTTAAGAACAGGGAAAGCCACGAACCTGCTTGCGCCATCAGGCCAAATTGCCCCTGCCCTGCCCTTGTGCTATCCTTCTCCAATAGCCCCCGGAGTTCCTCCAGATGTACGTTGCAGGCACCGCAGGACACGTAGACCACGGCAAATCAACCCTCGTTCAGGCCCTCACCGGGATAGACCCCGACCGCCTGCGGGAGGAGAAGGAGCGCGGCCTCACCATTGAGCTTGGCTTCGCCTGGCTCACCCTGCCCAGCGGCCGCGAGGTCAGCATTGTGGACGTGCCCGGCCACGAGCGGTTCATCAAGAACATGCTGGCAGGCGTCGGCGCTATTGACCTGGCGATGCTGGTGGTCGCAGCCAACGAGTCCGTCATGCCCCAGACCAGGGAGCACCTGGCCATCCTGGACCTGCTGCGCATCAAGAAGGGCCTGGCCGTCATCACCAAGAAGGACCTGGTGGACGATGAGATGGTGGAGCTTGTGATGGCGGAGGTTGAGGACGTTCTCAATGGCACAACCCTGGAGGGCGCGCCGATGGTTCCCGTATCGGCGATGACGGGAGACGGCCTGCCTGAGCTTCTGGCTACCCTGGACGAGATGCTGGAGGCGACGGAGACCCGCAAGGACTCCGGACGACCGCGCCTGTCCATCGACCGCTCCTTTACGATGCCGGGCTTCGGGACGGTGGTCACCGGCACCCTAATCGACGGCTCCCTGTCCGTGGGCCAGGAGGTCCAGATATTACCCTCCGGCAGGATGTCCCGCATCCGGGGCTTGCAGAGCCATCGACAGAAGGTGGAGACGGCCGCGCCCGGAAGGCGGCTGGCCGTGAACCTGTCGGGCGTCTCCCACGACGACATAGAGCGCGGCGAGGTGCTGACCATCCCCCGCTGGCTCAGACCCACCATCGCCCTGGACGTGCGCCTCCAGCTTCTGCCGGACGCTCCCAGGCCCCTCAAGCACAACAGGCCGGTCAGCTTTCACTCAGGGTCCATGGAGGCAGGCGCAAAGGTGCGGCTACTTGAAGTTGAGGAGGTTCAGCCCGGCGAGGAGACGTGGGCACAGGTGAGGCTGGACAGCCCGATGACCCTGGTGAAGGGGGACTACTTTGTCATACGCTCCTCGGACGCCACAATGGGCGGCGGCACCGTGGTGGAGCCCCACGCCAAGCGCCACCGACGCCGCCACGCCCCAACCCTTGAGCGCCTGGAGGTGATGGAGCGCGGCTCCGAGGATGAGGTTCTTCTTCAGACGATGCAGTCCGCCGAGCCGTGCGACCTCCAGACTCTTGCGAACCGGGCCGGACAGCCCCAAGCGGACGTTCAGGCTCTCGTTGAGAGGCTGGTCACCGAGAAGCGGGCCGTAGCCCTCGGCGACCCGGCCTCCGCGCCCAGGGCGCTCCTCTACTCCGCGGAAGGCTGGGCGTCGCTGTCGGCCAGGGCGCGCGGCGTGCTGGAGGCCTACCACGGAGATCACCCGCTACGTGTCGGCGTCCAGAAGGAGGAGCTGCGGAGCCGGTTGAACCTGACGGCGCAGCAGTCCGCGGTCGTCCTGGCTCGCCTCGTCGAGGACGATGTGGTGGCGGAGGAGAACAGCCTAATCCGGCTGCCCGGTCACACCATAGCCCTGAGCGACAGGCAGCAGTCCACAATAGAGGCGTACCTGGCCTCCCTGCGCTCCAACCCCTACTCCCCTCCCACGGACGCGGCGCTTCCAGATGACCTCCTGAGCCTCCTGGTCGACGAGGGCCGCGTGGTCAAGCTGAACGACTCGGTGGTCTACGACACCGGCGCATACGAGGAGATGGTGGGCCTCATTGTGACCGCCATCGATGAGGAGGGCAAGATAAACGTGGCCCAGGTGCGGGACATGTTCCAGACCAGCCGCAAGTACGCCCTGTCCCTCCTGGAGCACCTTGACCAGCAGCGCATCACCCGCCGCGTCGGCGACGACCGGGTGCTGAGATAGACGGCGTTCCGATGACCAAATGGCCCACAGGCTTGACGGCCGCATTCCCGCTCATCCTGAGCTTGTCGAAGGATATGAGCGGGAGCAACATGATTGGCAGCGTGCCCGCTCAAATGGTTCGACAGGCTCACCATGAGCGGGCACAAGACAGACACATCTCACCCGATATGCGCGGCCTCAAGGCCATAGTGATTGCAAGAGCAGCCGATGTCCCTTGACCTGCATAAAGTAGCCGGCCAGATTGAGGCGGCGGCCTCCGCTCTCAACGCCCAGGGCACAGACAGGGCCGACAGGCTGGACCGTGCGCTGGGCGTTCTCGCCAACGCCAGGCCGGACGACCTGGAGGAGAAGCGACAGCTCAGCAGGGCCACCTTCCTCATCCCCGGCCTCGTGGGGTCGATGGCCGGGCGACACCCCTGCCCTGCCCTCCCCGCAAGCTACACCGCCCTGGCCGTCGACGGCTCCCACATAGACGTGGACAGGCATCTCCCCGTCCAGTGCTTTCTCATAAACATCGGCAGGGTGCGCATCCGGTACGGCGACGACCCCGGCGCTTGGCTGGACAGCGACCCGCGGCTCTACGCGGACGAGGACAGCCTGCACGTATTCGAGCCGGGTGGCAGCCGTTCCAGGCCACTGGAGGGGCCTCTCCTGGGAGCCATGCGCGCCGTCGAGGAGCTGCGGGCCCTGGCAAACCTGGCAAGGCAGTCCGACCCGGACATACCAACCATCGCCCTCATCGACGGATCACTCATACTTTGGGGGCTGGCAGGCCAGGCCCACCCCGAGTTCGTCCGCGAGGCGCTGCTGGATGACCTTTTTCTGCCGGCTATGGAGGATCTGAGGGAGCTTGCTCGCTCCAGGCCCCTGGCCCTGGCCTCCTACATCAGCCTTCCCCGCAGCACGGAGGTGGTCAACGCCCTGCGCCTGGACGCGAGCCTGTGCCACTACGAGGCCGCCAACTGCGACATGCACTGCCGCACGCTGCGCCCGGGGCAGCGCCCCTGCGACGGCGTGTCCGGCGTGTTGGATCGCGAGCTTTTTGAAGAGTGGCTGAAGGTGAATGAGCGATCAGACCTCTTCGCCAGCAGCTCCACCATCGTGGAGGGACGCTACGGAGACCACCTCGTGTACTTCTACTACCTCAACGCAGGCTCTGAGCTGGCCCGCGTTGAGATACCCAAGTGGGTGGCCGAGGACAGCAGCCTGCTGGAGCTTACCCACGCCCTGATCGTCGACCAGTGCCGCAAGGGGCACGGCTACCCCGTCGCCATATCCGAGGCCCACGAGCAGGCCGTAGTCACAGTGGGCGATCGTGAGGAGTTCCGGCTCATCGTGGAGGACGCCCTGCAGAGGCGGCGCCTGCCTGTGTACACGTCGGAGAAGGACCGCTCCAAGAGGACAAAATGGCTGTAGACGAGACGCGCCTGGGGGAGGTCGTGGAGACGACGACCACCGGCTTCTGGGCCCAGTGCTACCGGCTGTACGAAGCGCCGGCCCTCGGCGCGCTGGTGCGCACCGGCGGCCCCTACCCCGCCTACGCAGTTGTGCACCACGTGTCCACCCAGGGCATAGACGCCTCCCGCAGGCCCGTGGCCAGGGGCGCAGACGCAGCCACTGAGCAAGACGTCTACCTGAGCAACCCCCAGCTCTCCCAGCTTCTCCGCACCGAGTTCCAGGCCGTCGTGGTTGGGCACAGCGTTGAGGGAGACCCACGCTACCATCTGCCGCCGTCGCCGCCGCCCATCTACGCCTTCGTCTACGCCTGCGGCCCGGAGGAGATACGACGCTTCACCTCAAACGTCGCCTTCCTGCGGCCACTGGCCACGTCCGGCATAGCTGCCCTGGAGGAGGTTGTGGCGGCGTGCCTGAGCCTAGCCGCCCAAGCCCAGTCCGACTCCAACGGCTTCCTCGTGGAGGCGGGCAAGCAGCTTATGGGCATCCTCCCCGGCGAGTTCCGCCGGGTGGAGGCCATTCTACAGAGGGCGACGCGATGACAAACTCGCACGGCCCCGGCAAGTACCTGGGCGTGGTTGTCGGCGGCTCCCTCAGCCGTGGCGTGGACGTGAGGCTGGACGCGCAGTCCCAGGTCGAGGAGATGGCCCTGGGGCAGCACGTTGTGATACAGGGCAGCAGCCGTCGCTTCTTCGGGGTGATAACTGACATAGCCCTGGAGTCCTCGGACGAGTCCCTGCGCGGAAGCCCGCCCGATCTGTCAAACCCCATCGTCGCGCAGGTGGTCGCCAACACCGCGACCTACGCGACCCTCCGCGTCCTGCCGATGCTTGCGCTGGAGGGAGCGCTGGCCGCCGTGGACGGCCCGACGCCCGCCAAGACCGTGCCGTCCCACTTCGCCCCCGTGCACCTGGCGTCGGAGGAGGACATCCAGATGGTGTTCGGAGCGGAGGACCACAGGCACTTCTGGGTCGGCAACCCCCTGGATATGGAGACCCGCGTGTGCCTGGACCTGGAGGAGTTCGTCAAGCGCTCCAACGGCGTCTTCGGCAAGAGCGGCACCGGCAAGAGCTTCCTCACCCGCCTGCTGCTGGTGGGCATTCTGCAGAAGAGCGCGGCGGTGAACCTGGTGTTTGACATGGAGAGCGAGTACGGCTGGATGGGCACGTCCGAGGGCGCGGGCATGGTCAAGGGCATCAAGCAGCTCTTCCCGTCCCAGGTGAGCGTCTTCTCCCTGGACGATGAGCACAGCCGCAGGCGCGGCGTCTCCCCCGACTACCTGATACGCGTGGGATACAACCAGATCACGCCGGAGGACGTCGAGCTGCTGCGGGAGACCCTGGGCCTTTCGGAGGTGGCCGCGGACGCCGCCTACAACCTGGCGGGCCACTTCGGGCAGGATCGATGGCTGCGGAGCTTCCTGGAGCTTGGCGGCCAGGATCTGCGAGACCTGGCATCCGCCATCAACGTCAACGAGAGAGCGCTGTCCACCCTGCACAACCGGCTGGGCAGGCTCCGCCGCTTCCACTTCATCACTGAGCGGGAGTCCGAGGAGTCGGTGGAGGAGATACTGCGCAACCTGGACAGGGGCATTCACGTGGTGGTGGAGTTCGGGCGGTACAGGCACGAGCTATCGGCCTACATGCTGGTAGCCAACCTGCTGACCCGTCGTATACACGACCGGTACGTGAGGCGCAAGGAGGAGGCTATGGGCGACTCGTCCAGGGAGCCCCGGCCGCTGGTCATCACCATCGAGGAGGCGCACAGGTTCCTCAGCCCCAGCATCGCTTCGCAGACGACTTTCGGAAACATCGCCCGGGAGATGCGCAAGTACAACGTGACGCTGCTGGTGGTGGACCAGCGGCCCAGCGGGATTGAGGAGGAGGTGATGAGCCAGCTTGGGACAAAGCTGTCCTGCCTGCTGGACAACGAGCGGGACGTGGACGCGGTGACGGCGGGCGTCTCCGGGGCCAGGGAGCTGCGGTCTGTGCTGAGCAAGCTGGAGAGCAAGCAGCAGTCGCTGATATTCGGTCACTCGGTGCCGATGCCGATAGTGGTCAGGGTGCGGGACTACGGCACCAACGAGTCCTACCGGGAGCTGGGCTTCCGGGAGGCGTCGGAGATACGGCGGGAGATGGAGCGTGACGCCAGCGACCTGTTTGGGGGGCGATAAGGGATTCCTGAATCTGCCCCTGATCGTCATTCCCGCGCAAGGAGACATTTGCGTAACTTGCCACCAAGCCCCATACAGTGTCATTCTGAGCGAAGCGAAGAATCCAAGGGCGTCCACCAACTACATCGCAGCTTTGCGTACAGAGACTTTGGATTCTTCACTTCGCTACGCTCCGTTCAGAATGACAGTTGGGGCACTTCTTTTGGGACAACGCTGGAGTTGTTCAAAGGCCTCCCTGCCCAGGAATCCAGCGCCCCTGTGATATAATCGGCAATTGGCAAGGCAGCAAGGCAATTGAACACCTGAATATACAAAAAGCCCCACATGACCAACCAACCCTCCGTACAGAACGACCTGGACGCCATGCTCCTCCCCTGGAGCGAGGTGTCGGCGCGCAGGATGTTCGGAGGGCACGGGTACTTTGTGGGCGACCGGCTCTTCGCCGTCTACCACAAGGGCGCAGTGGCAACCAAGCTCCCCGACCCCGACCGCACCCAGGCCCTGGACGACGGCCGCGCCAGGCCATTCACGCCACACCCTGGCAGACCCTTCGGCGACTGGGTTGAGTTCTCCGTGGAAGAATCCGGCGGAGTAGAAGCGCTACTGCCCTGGCTTCAAAAGGCCTTTGAGTACGTCCAGGTGACGCCGCCCAAGGGTCGGAAGGCCTCCGGGAGAAAGGGATGAAGGCGCTGGTGGTTGGAGGTGGCGCGAGAGAGCACGCCATCGCCTGGAAGCTGCGCCAAAGCCCACTGGTGGATGAGCTGTTCGTGGCACCCGGCAACGCAGGGACGGCGGCCATAGCAACCAACCTGCCCGTCGCCGACACCGACCTGGAGGGGCTGGCGCAGGCGGCGCTTAGTCACGGCGTAGACCTGACAGTCGTGGGGCCGGAGGTGCCCCTGGACATGGGCATTGTGGACCGGTTCCAGGCCGCGGGCCTGACCGTCTTCGGCCCTACGCAGGCGGCGGCCCGCATCGAGAGCAGCAAGGTCTTCGCCAAGGAGCTTATGCTCAAGCACGGCGTCCCGACGGGAAGCGCGGAGGTCTTCGACTCCTACGATGAGGCTGAGCGCTACGTCAAGAGCCACTCCTCTGCCCTTGTGGTCAAGGCGGACGGCCTGGCGGCGGGCAAGGGCGTCACGGTGGCTGACACCCGGCAGGCGGCCCTCAACGCCCTGCGGGAGTGCATGGTGGAGCGGGTGTTTGGCGCGTCCGGCGACCGCGTGCTGGTGGAGGAGCGCCTTACTGGCAGAGAGGTGAGCGTGTTCGCGTTTGTGGATGGCGAGACGGTGTCGCCGATGGTCGCCGCCTGCGACTACAAGCGCGTCCACGACAGCGACCGCGGCCCCAACACCGGCGGCATGGGAGCCTACAGCCCCCCGGAGTTCTGGACCGCCGACCTGGAGCGGGAGGTCCGCGACGCCATCATGGAGCCAACGGCCCGCGCCCTTGTCAGCGAGGGATGCCCCTACAGTGGCGTCCTCTACGGCGGCCTGATTCTGACCGACGACGGCCCCAAGGTCATCGAGTTCAACTGCCGGCTGGGAGACCCGGAGGCGCAGGTCATTTTGCCGCGCCTGTCGTCAGACCTGGTGGAGATACTCCTCGCCGTCCTGGAAGGCCGTTTGAGCGAGACGGCCATTGAGTGGAGCAGCGACGCCTGCGTGGGGGTGGTGATGGCCTCCGGCGGGTATCCCGCAAGCTACGAGACCGGGTTCGCCATATCCGGGATCCCCCAGGCCCAGGAGACGGCGGAGGTGTTCCACGCCGGGACCCGCCCGGCGGACGACGGCGTCGGGCCGGTGACCTCCGGCGGCCGGGTGCTGACCGTCGTGGGCAGGGGCGCGAGCCTGGCGGAGGCCGCGAATCGGGCCTACGGCAGCGTAGAGAAGGTCAGCTTTGCAGGCGGCTTCTATCGAAGAGACATTGCAGCGAGAACAGGAGTTGAGTAATGCCACTGGTAGGCGTAGTAATAGGCAGTCGGTCAGACGAGTCGGTGATACAGGACACCGTGACGGTGCTGGATGAGATGGGAATCTCCAACGAGGTGTCGGCCATATCCGCGCACCGCTCCCCGGAGAGGGCCAGGGAGTACGCAAAGGGCGCAAAGGAGCGGGGCGTGGAGGTGATAATAGCAGCGGCCGGAGGCTCTGCGGCGCTGCCCGGGGTTATGGCCTCCTGGACCACCCTGCCCGTCATAGGCATACCCCTGACCTCCAGCGCGCTGGGAGGCGTGGACTCCCTTCACTCCATAGCCCAGATGCCGCCCGGAGTGCCAGTGGCCTGCGTGTCCATCGGCTCCTGGGGGGCGCGCAACGCCGCCTACCTGGCCGCGTCCATCCTCGGCCTCAAGCACGAGGACATCAGAGAGAAGTATGAGGCGTATCGCGAACGACTTGCGGCCGGCTAGCCTCCGCCCTCTCTTCCTCTTTCCGACGCTGGCCCTTGCCCTTCTCCTGGCGGCTTGCGCAGCCTCGACGCCGCCTGAGGAGGTCGTGGACGCCTACCTGTCCGACACGATGCGCGGAGACGCCCGGACCGCCCTTGAGCGATGGGAGCTGTCGGAGCTTGGGCCTGCGCCCCTTGATCTGGACCCGGGACAGCAGAGCATCCGGCTGGAGGCGCGCCGTGAGCTGGCAGAGGCGTTGACAGAGGCCCTGAGCGCGGCCGGCGACACCCTCCGATGGGAGCGTAGCGGCCTGACCCTCTACGACATCCGTGACGGCATTGCCAACCTCACGGAGGACGAGGGCGAGGCAAACGTGGCTACGGTGGAGGTCAACCTGGCAGTTGACCGCAGCAGTGAGCCTGCCCTGGAGGAGCAGCTTGTCTTCACGCTGTGGAAGGGCGCAGACGGCGGCTGGATCATCACGGGGCTGGACAAAGGCCTCCCGGTGCTGGAGGGCTTTCTGGAAGAGCTAAGAAAGGCCTGAATAAGTCCAATCCACTCCCGCGAAGCCTGCCCCGTACCTGATACGGGGGCGGGAGTCCACATCCCGCCCCTCCTGGATTCCTGCCTACGCAGACCTTTGAATAATCCCAAACCCCTTCCCCCGCTTGCGGGGGAGGGTCAGGATGGGGGCAAAAAAGAGGCGAGTCCACGCACGGCTCACCCCCATCTCAATCTTCCCCCTTGAAGGGGGAAGAGGTTATTCAAAGGTCTGCCTGCGCAGGAATCGTGGTGAAGGTATGTCCTTAGGCGGAATAGTCTTGTTTCTAACTTGCTCAGAATAACCCTATGGGCGTGTAATGACACCGCAGGCCACGCGGTTGCCGGTGTCCGACTCACTTTCTCCATAGGAATCTGGCTTTTCGTGAACGATGATTGCAGAGCCGTCGGCATCGAATATCGAGTGCCCCACGCCGATGTCCAGCGTGATGCCAACGGTAAAGAAATCGGCGCGCGCAGAGCCGTCTGAGGCGGCGTAGATGTTGGGCAGGTCGCCGCCGTGTCCTCCACCCGACCCGCCACCCTTCCAGGCCTGATGGATAAAACCGTGTTCCGCGTCAGTGGGGTTGAAGTGATCACCGGCAGCGCTGAAGTCAGGCGTACAGGCGCCGTTTTCGTGGATAATGAAGGCATGGCCGCCCGGCGTCAGTCCCTCCAAGTCGGCCATCACAAGGACGCCGGTGGCCGCTTGCCGGAATGTAACGGTTCCCATGGAAGCGCCATCCGGCGATTCTAGCTCGGCTGCCGCTGTCAAGCCCAGTGTGGGTTCAAAGGCCTCGCCGGACCGGAAGTTCAGCAGGGCCAGTATTCCAGCGACAATTATGACTATGATCGCCAGAGGCGCCAGAAAAATAGCCCATTCCGGTCTCCAACTCATTCCGGGTCATCTCCTCGGCCGTGGAGTTTCGATTACAGCAGCGTTCACTGCTACCACGCCTGACGCTTGAGGTTGGCTTGCATCTATCCGGTCAAGATAAGGGAACATTGGGAGACACAATGATAACATATATCATCAAGCGCCGTTTGCCCAAGCCCCGGCCTGCTCTTGCAGCCAAGCGCGGCGCCAAGCTTCAAGATGGAGAGTTTCGGATGAGAGGACAACCTGCATTTGAGACTAGATACCGAAAAACGATGAGTTCTCCAGGTCACATTGAGATGCAGCCTGGCGCTTCACTCTGAATACCCGCCTTCAGATGGCTATTCGCTTACTACATTGGGCGCTCGCAAACACACAAAAGATGCTTGACTCACCGATTACAGGTCTACCCGATACCCGGGCGTCTGGCTTCCCAACGCTGCTTCATCAAGCGCCAGATTTTGGCCTCTTTCAGGTGTGAAATCATCTTGTTACCAGCCCAAAGACGGGGTATGATTTTATATCGTGGAATCACAAGTCCGCAGAGGTGAAGGTTGATAGACAGGTACGCCCGGCCCGCCATGAAGATGGTCTGGTCGGAGGAGAACAAGAACAGCAAGTGGCTCCAGGTGGAGTTGGCCGTGTGCGAGGCGTGGACCGAGGAGGGCGTCATCCCATCCGAGGACATGGCCAGGCTGCGGAAGGCCCAGTACGACCCCGTGCGACTCCAGGAGGTGTTCCAGCGCACCCGCCACGACATGACCGCCTTCCTCCAATCGGTGACGGCCGGACTTGGCGAGGAGGGCCGCTGGATACACATGGGGCTGACCTCCAACGAC
This sequence comes from Dehalococcoidia bacterium, assembly GCA_034422115.1. GTDB lineage: Bacteria > Chloroflexota > Dehalococcoidia > Lucifugimonadales > UBA2985 > DAOUJW01. The sequence goes on from DAOUJW010000015.1 coordinate 102,176, forward strand.
GTGCAGGACACCGCCCAGGGCCTTCAGCTAATGGAGGCCTCCGACATCCTGCTGGAGGACGTCGACTGCCTGCTGGAGGCGCTCCAGCGACGGGCCGTTGAGCACAAGTACACGCCCATGATGGGCCGCACCCACGGCGTCCACGCCGAACCCACCACCCTCGGACTGAAGCTGGCCATGTGGTGGGACGAGATGCGCCGCCACAGGCATCGCCTGGAGGAGGCCAGGAGCAACGCCGGCGTTGGCAAGATATCCGGCGCGGTCGGCACCTACGCCACGGTCCCGCCACAGATAGAGGAGCGTGTGTGCTCCAGGCTTGGCCTGGGAGTAGAGACCATATCCAACCAGATAGTTCAGCGAGACCGCCACGCCCAGTTCGTGACCACATTGGCGATGATTGCCGCCTCCCTTGAGAAGTTCGCAACGGAGATCAGGGGCCTCCAGAAGACGGAGGTGCGTGAGGCGGAGGAGCCCTTCGGCGAGGGACAGACCGGCTCCTCGGCAATGCCCCACAAGCGCAACCCTGAGCTTTCGGAGAGGGTGTGCGGCCTGGCGCGGCTCATCCGGGGCCACGCCGTGACTGCCCTGGAGAACGTGGCCCTGTGGCACGAGCGGGACATCAGCCACTCCTCGGCTGAGCGCCTCATCCTGCCAGACTCCTGCATGGCGCTGGACTACATCCTGGACATCTTCACGGGCGTGATGCGCGGCCTCCGCGTGTACCCGGACAGGATGAAGCAGAACATTGAGATGACCAGGGGCCTGGTGTTCTCCCAGAGGGTGATGCTGGCCCTTGTCGAAAGCGGCCTCAGCCGTGAGCGCGCCTACGAGATCACCCAGCGCTGTGCCATGCGGTCGTGGGAGGAGTCCCTGGACTTCCGCCAGCTTCTGCGTGACGAGCCTGACGTTACGGAGCGCCTGCCCGGCGAGTCGCTGGAGTCCATATTCGACTACAACTACTACATGAGGTTCGTGGAAACATCCTTCATGCGGCTGAACATCGAGGAGTGAGCAATGAGTACGTCGCTAGAGCCTGTAAGAGATACCAGCCTGCCCAACCGCCTCTACACCGGCAAGGTGCGGGACACCTACGACATGGGTGACGGCCTCCTTCTAATGGTGGCCACGGACCGCATCTCCGCCTTTGACGTCGTCCTGCCCACGGCCATTCCCCAGAAGGGCATGGTGCTGTCCCGGTTGTCGGCGTACTGGTTTGAGAAGACGGGCCACATCGTGCCCAATCACCTGGTCGCTATGGCGTACGACACCGGCAATCAGGCCGTCCCGGACAACCTGCCAGCCGAGGTCGCTGCCCGCGCGATGGTGGTGAAACGAGCCAATCGAATCGACATCGAGTGCGTTGTGCGGGGGTACATCACCGGGTCTGCGTGGGCGGAGTACCAGGCGGAGGGCACCGTGGGCGGCGGCGCAATGCCGACGGGTATGCGCGAAGGCGACACCTTCCCGGAACCCCTCTTCACCCCCACCACCAAGGCGGAGACCGGCCACGACATGCCCATGAGCCTCCAGGAGGTGCGCGACATGGTGGGCAGCGAGATGGCGACTAGGCTGGAGGACGCCACCCGCCGCGTCTACGAGTACGCCAGGGACGACGCCAGGGCCAAGGGCATTATCATCGCCGACACCAAGCTGGAGTTCGGGACACTGGGCGACGAGCTGATTCTGATAGACGAGCTTCTGACGCCGGACTCCAGCCGCTTCTGGGACGCCGCCCTGTACGAGCCGGGCAAGTCCCAGCCCAACTTTGACAAGCAGTACGTCCGAGACTGGCTGTCCGCCAGCGGCTGGGACCGTGAGCCTCCCGCGCCGGAGCTTCCCCCGGACGTGGTCGAGAGGACCCGCACCCGCTACATAGAGGCCTACGAGCGCATCACCGGCCAGGGGTGGGAGGCGGCCGCGGGGACAGGGGGCTGATGGCCGCCAGGCAGCGAGAGCGCAGGCGCAGGGCCCACGAGCGGGCCCAGCACCGTGAGGAGCGTCGTGAAAGGAGGCGGGGGCGTCGCCGTGTCCTCAGGTGGGTTGTCGGCGGATTTGTCGGCGTGGTGTTCCTGATTATAGTCATCTCCCTGATAATACCCCCCAACCTGGACCTCAGCGCCCTTGGCGGCGCCGGTAGCGCAACCTCCGCTGAAGAGGGCGGCCAGGTGCAGATACAGGGCAAGTTCGAGATTGAGCGGGGCGAGTCTCACCAGCCCTACAACTCCTTCCCGCCCACGTCGGGCTGGTACTACGCCATACCCACAGATGATATAGCCTGGGGCGTCCGGGACGAGCCCATTGTGGAGGAGGAGCAGGTCTCCTACCTGGTGCGCGGCGCTGTTCTGGTGCAGTACAACTGCGCCATCGAGTGCCCAAGCCTTGTGAGGAACCTGGAGCGCGTGGTGGACAACTACCGGGAGGCCGTGATACTGGCCCCGTACGAGAACATGCCCTCGACGGTGGCTCTGACAGCCTGGGGCTGGATTGACGCCTTTGAGGAGGACGAGTTCAGCGAAGCCAGGGTCAACGACTTCATTCTGACGCACATAGGCCAGGGGCCGGACGACTTCCGATAGGGGCATCTATGTTTCTGGCAAGAGTGTACGTGACCCTCAAGCCCACCGTTAACGACCCCCAGGGCAAGACCATCCTGGGCGGGCTGAAGGCCCTGGGCTTCGACCTCGCCAGCGACGTGCGGGCCGGCAAGTACCTGGAGATCAAGCTGGACGGCGATGAGCGCGCCCTAGCGGAGGCGCAGGTGGAGGAGATGTGCGACAAGCTGCTGGCCAACCCCGTCATTGAGAGCTACCGCTATGACGTGGAGGAGTTTCCGGGATAGCGCGCGGTCTCCATCCCCGCTCATCCTGAGCCTGTCGAAGGAAATGAGCGGGAGCAACGACGCTCTGGAGACCATTCCTGCGGAGGCAGGAATCCAGGAGCCTCAGGAATGGTCTGGATGAGCCTACCGTCACTCCCGCGTAGGGAGACCTTTGCACAACTACGGCGTCATCCCGCAGGGAGTACGCTTTTCGTCATTCCCGCGAAAGCGGGAATCTAATTCCCCCTATTCCGAGTGCCCTAGACCCCTGCTTTCGCAGGGGTGACGAAGAGAGAGGACCTCAACCACGGGTTATTCAAAGGTCTCCTTTCACGGGAATGACGAGTAAAGGGACACCCCTTAACCATTCCTGCGGAGGCAGGAATCCAGGGGCCGCGGGGAATGGTCTGGATGAGCCTACCGTCACTTCCTGCTACGCAGGAGTCCGCGCCCTCACCCACCTGGATTCCCGTTTTCACGGGAATGACGAGTAAAGGGACACCCCTTAACCATTCCTGCGGAGGCAGGAATCCAGGGGCCGCGGGGAATGGTCTGGATGAGTCTACCGTCACTCCCTGCTACGCAGGAGTCCGCGCCCCCACCCTACCCCTTGCCCTCAAGACGCTTCAGCTGGAACAGGTACTGATTGGCGTAGCCTGCGTACTCCCCCCACCTCTCCACAGACCACGCGCGGCCGTTTTTGTAGTTTAGTTTAGCTCCATCCAGGTACCACTCCTCCATAGCCCGGCGTATCCACCGGTCTATGGGGAAGGCGCTCATCTTGTCCAGGGAGAAGAGCAGAATGCAGTCGGCCACCTTCTCCCCTATGCCGTTCAGGGACATCAGCACAGCCTTGGCTGCGTCGTAGGACTGGCTGCGTAGAGGCGCAAGCTCTATGTCTCCCGCGGCCACCTTCTGAGCCGCCTCTGCCACGTACTTTGCCCGGAACCCCATCTTCAGCGCCCGCAGGCTCGACTCTCCCGCCTCAACGAGGGTCTCAGGCGTGGGAAAGGCGTGATGCACGTAACCGTCAAGCTCCAGGGGCTCGCCGTACTCCCGGGCCAGCGCGTTCATCGTCCAGGCGATGCGCGGGATGTTGGAGTTGGCGGAGCAGATGAAGGACACCAGGCACTCCCAGGGCTCCTGGCGCAGGATGCGCAGCCCCGGGTACCGGTCGATGGAGCCGGCCAGGTGCGGGTCGGCGCCAATCGCCGAGCAGATGGCCTCCAGGTCGTCGTCCAGCCGCAGGTAGTCCCGAACCAGCGACTCAACGCGCTCCTGAGAAGGCAGCGAGCTTCGCGCCTCCAGCCGGGAGCCGTCCTGCCTCAAACCCACCAGGTTGCCCTGAACGACGCCGTATGACCAATCCCCTTGCCGGTGCCAGCGGAAGGCCTGGCCGCTCTCAAGGGTGACCACCAGGTCAAGGGGTTCTGGGACGTGGAGGGTCAGCGTGTGGCCGCCAGCCATCGCTCCACTTCTCTACGAAGCTCCCGGAGATTGCCCCTGGACGTGGTGCACTCCGGTATGGACTCCAGGAACACGCGGCCGTACCGCCGGGATATGATGCGCTGGTCAAGCACTATCACCACTCCCCTGTCCTCCTCGCCCCGGATGAGCCGACCGAACCCCTGCCGGAAGCGCAGCACCGACTGCGGCACGGCGTACTGGTTGAAGGGGTCCTGGAACAGCTCGGAGCGGGCGGCGAACACCGGCTCCGTCGGCACGTTGAACGGCAATCGGGCGACCACCAGCGCCTTCAGCGCGCCGCCGGGAATGTCCACGCCCTCCCAGAAGCTGGCCGTGCCCAGCAGCACAGACTTCGGCTCGTTCAGGAAGGCCTCAAGCAGCGCCCGCGGCGTGCCGTCCACGCCCTGTGCCAGCACCCTGTACCCGTCCCGCTCCAGGGTCTCCCTTATGCCGGAGCGTGCGGCCTGTAGCGAGGCGTGAGACGTGAACAGGCCCATCGTCCGTCCGTCCGCCGCGCGGCAGATGTCCATCAACGCCTGCTCCAGCGCCCCTCGGTAGCCGCCGTTGGTGGGGTCCGGCATGTCCGGCGGTATGCACAGCAGCACGGACCTGGGGTAATCGAAGGGCGAGTCCACCAGAAGCTCGTCCACGTCCTCAAGGCCCAGCCGCTCGGTGATGTGCCTAAAGTTGCCCTGGGTGCTCATTGTCGCGCTGGTGAGTACGACCGCCTCCTTCTGCGAAAAGAGGCGCTCCTGGAGAAGCTCCCCCACCTCCAGGGGCGCGGCGTTCAGGGCTATCTCCCCTGCCCTGCTGTCCTGGGTCATCCAGTAGATGCGGTTGTCCTCCGGGTGGGCAATGAAGGACATGAGCTTCTCCCGCACGTCGCCGACTGCGCCCGTGGAGGTGGAGACCTCCATCAGCAGGGTATCCAGCCCGGCCACCTGGGTCTCGTCCAGCCCGGACAGCCCGACGGCCACCCTCTCCAGGTTCCTGGACAGGTCTGCGAGAGCAAGGTCGGCGTTCTCCCAGGCGACCTCCAACTGCGACCAGTCCGGCTGCGCGCGGGAGCCGCGGGTGATCTGCAGAGTAAGCTGGCGGGCGTCTCCCTCCTGCTGGTGATTGGCAAGGAAGCGCCCAAGCGCGGCCCACAGCTCCCCGACGCGTTCCCTCACGCGGGGCAGAAGCGTCTCGCCCTCGGCTGCAAGGGGTTCCAGCACCTCCGCCCTTGGCGAGGCGAATAGCTGTCCCAGGGCAGCCCTCACCATGCCGTACAGCCCCCGGTTGCCCTCAAGACGCTCCAGGCGCTGCTCCACCATCCCTTGGGACAGCCTGTACCCGAACTGGCGCGTGGCCTCCTCCTCCAGGTGGTGGGCCTCGTCCACAATCAGGTAGTCGTAGTCGGGGATGCTGCCGGCGCCCTCCGCCAGGTCTCTCAGCAGAAGGGCGTGGTTCACCACAACCACGTCGGCGGCCTCCGCCCTGCTCCGGGCGGCCCTCAGGAAGCAGCCCCGCTCCCGCCAGTCTGGGCACTCGGCGGCGGATATGCGGCTCCACTGGGAGGCGTCCCTGGGCGTCATGTTCATCTCCGCCCTGTCGCCCGTGGCCGTGTCCCGGCTCCACACCAGCACCTTGGAGGCCAGCAGCGCCTCTTCGGGGGTGATGGACGCCTCGCCCCGCAGTTGGCCCCAGCGTCGCAGGCACAGGTAGTTGTCCCTCCCCTTCAGAAGGGCGAAGGAGATGTCTCGAAGCGACGGCGTCCACCCGCCAAGGGCGTCGCACAGGGTCGGCAGGTCCTTGGATATGAGCTGCTCCTGGAGGTTGATGGTGTTGGTGGACACCACGACCCGCGCGCCGTTGGCCTGGGCGAAGAGCGCCGCCGGGAGCAGGTACGCCATCGACTTGCCGACTCCCGTCCCGCCCTCGACCACCAGGTGACGCCCCTCCTCCAGAGCGACGGCGACGGCGCGGGCCATCTCCACCTGCTGCGGCCGGTAGCGATAGCTGTCCATGACCGAGGCCAGCGGGCCGTCCTTGTCAAAGAACCCGGCAATGGGATCTTCCTCGTCGTACGTGGCCTTGGGCGCGGCGGGGTGTTCAGCCTGCGCCTGCGGCTCATCGGCGACATCCGGCTCAACGGCCGGCGGGCTTGCGGCCTGTCGCACCCTTCCCGCCCCCACCATCCTGAGCAGCAGCGCGGCCAGGTCCGTCCCGGCCCTGGAGTGCAGCGAGTAAATTTCGGAGAGTACCGTATCGTCCAGCTCAAGGGCCACGTCCTTCAGGGCGTCGAACACGCGGAAGGTGACCTCGGCGTCGGGCACGGCGCGGTGAGGCCGTGGGTGCCTGATGCCCAGGGATGAGGCCAGCGACGCCAGGGAGTACTCCCGCAGCCGGGGCAGGAATATGGAGGCCATCTCCCGGGTGTCGTAGCGGGGGTTGGCCAGAGGCAGGCCCTTCTTCGCCAGAAACTCTATGTCAAAGGCGATGTTCTGTCCCACTATGGGGCAGTCGCCGATGAAGGACTCCAGGCCGGGCGCAACGGAGGAGAAGGCGGTGGCGGCGTCCACCTCAGACTGGGTTATGCCGGTCAGCTCGCGGATGAACTGGGACAGCGGCCTGTAGGGGTTCACCAGGGTCTGAAAGGTGTCCAGGATGCGGTCGCCCTGGAACTTGACGGCGCCCACCTCGATTATCTCGTCGGAGTCGGGGTTGATGCCGGTTGTCTCCAGGTCCAGAGAGACGCACGTCTCCTCCGTCTGGGGCAACATGGGGCTAGCGGATTGCGTCATGGAGTCCGGAGCGCTCGTCTGGGAGGTGCAAGAGGCACGGCCTTTCTGGAGGGGTCTCCTCGATTTTAGTTGTTTGTAGAAGGGGGCGTCAATTGGAAAAAGTCGGGCTTACCGGCTGCGTTTCCACGATATGAAGAACAACGCAGCAATGGCCGCTATGATGAAGAGATTCCACGGGAAGACGGATGGCGACAGGAGAAAAGTCAGGTTGTTGTAGAAGAACAGGGCCGTGAAGGCCAGCAGAATAGCGAGGAAGCCGCCGATGAGCACCCACGAAATGACTTTGCCCAGAATTCTCATAGCAGACCCAAGTATACAGAAGCGGCGGCTTACAGGCTACCTATCCCTTAGGCCGGTATTCTCTATATGTGTTGGTGTTCCTTAGCGGCATAACAGACATGTACTGATACGCCTTGTTGCCCGCTCACCCTGAGCCTGTCGAAGGGTGTGAGCGGGAGCCTCGAGGCTGTTCTATGCCCGCTCAAATGGTTCGACAGGCTCACCATGAGCGGGCATGATATGGCACTCCCTGGGGGCATTGGCAATACCAACAAGCCCCGAAAATACCCTTAGGCCGTTATTCCCCACTAGTTTTAGGAAACCTCTGAACAAGTTATAACAAAGACTATTCCGCCTAATGACACCTTTACGACCATTCCTGCGTAGGCAGGAATCCAGGAGGGGCGGAATGTGGACTCCCGCCTTCGGGGAGTGGATTAGACTTATTCAGGCCATCCTTAGTGTGCCAACGTCAGTTAGCATACCCCTTCCCGCTCATAGCCTGCCCCGTACTTGATACGGGGGTGAGCGGCTTTGACTGCTAACACCAACACTCCGGAAATCCCTTACGAGCCGTCAACGGTGCGGGCAACGTAAGGCTCGTAGCCGACGGCCCTCAGCCTCTCCGCCAGGGACAGCGCTTCGCCCTCGGAGCCGCACAGGGCGTACAGCGTGGGGCCGCTGCCGGACAGGTGCGCCGATCCCGCCCCGGCCTCGTGCAGGGCGCGGCGGTGCGCCTCAAGGCTTGGGAAGACCTGGGTTGCGACGGCCTCGAACACGTTGAAGAGCAGCTTGGCGTCGGGCCGTTCGCCTCTCTCTATGCACGCGGCCAGCCGCGCGGAGGCCGAGCCATCCGTGTAGTGGGACGGCTCCAGGCTGCGGTACAGGGTGGCGGTCTTTGTGTGAACGTCATCCGGGGGAACCAGCAGCGCCATGTGAGTCGTCGGCATGGATGGAAGGGGGCGCACCACCTCTCCCCTGCCCTCCATCATCGCCGTGCCGCCCGTAAGAAAGAAGGGCACGTCTGAGCCGAGGGCGGCGGCCAGGGGCAGCAGGTCGTCGTGGCTAAGGCGCAGTTCCCAAAGCTTGCTCAGGGCCTTCAGCGTGGCTGCGGCGTCGCTGCTGCCGCCGCCCAGGCCCGCGGCCATCGGGATTGACTTGTCCAGGTGTATCTCCGCGCCCCCAGGGTATCCGGTGCGCTCCTTGAGGAGCGCGGCCGCCCTGAGCGCCAGGTTGTCCGGCGTCTCCAGTGACGGCTCGCTGCACCGCAGGGTAAGCTGGTCAGAAAGAGCAAAACGAAGCTCGTCGCTCAGGTCTATGGTCTGCACCACCGAGGCGATTTCGTGGAAGCCGTCGTCCCGCCTGGACAGCGCCTCCAGCGTGAGGTTCACCTTGGCGTACGCCTTGGCCGTCAGCACAGACCCTGCTCACTGAAGACGGCGTGGATGCGGCCCCACTCCTCCAGGCTCAGCGCCTCCGCCCTCAGGCTGTAGTCAATGCCCGCCTCCAGCAGAAGCTCCTCGGTTCGCACGCCCGTAAGCTCAAAGGCGCGGCCAAGGGAGTTCCGCAGCTGCTTGCGAGGGCCGCTGAACCCGGCCCTGACCACCCGAAAGAAAGACTCCGTATCCTCAAGCGCCAGCGCCGGCTTGGGGTACACGTCAATCCTGACAATGGCCGAGGTCACCTTTGGGGGCGGGTTGAATGAGCCGGGCCTGATGTAGCCCATGATGCGGGGGCTACCGTAGAGCTGCACGCCCACGGACAGCAGCTTCATCTTGCCCGGCACAGCCGTCATGGATTGGGCCACCTCCCTCTGCACCGTGACCACCATGAGAGAGGGCGGCCGTTTGCTCTCCAGGAACCGCCTGACGATGGGGGTGGCGGCGTAGTACGGCAGGTTGGCCACAACCTTGTACGGAGCGTCAACCTCAGCCAGGTCCCACTCCCGGGCGTCGGCGTGAACGATCTCGACGTTGGGGAGGCCGCCAAGGTCGTGGCTGAGGCGGGCTGCCAGGTGGTTGTCAAGCTCGACGGCGATTACCCTTGCCCCCGTCTCGGCCAGCAGCTTTGTGAGCAGCCCCGTGCCCGGCCCCACCTCCACCACCACGTCGGTTGGCCGTATGTCCGCGGCCGCGAGCACGCGGCGCAAGGCCCCCTGGTCGACGAGGAAGTTCTGGCCCAGGGACTTCCTGGGCGCTCGATGGGCAGGCTCCCACTCCATGACCGCGTTGTGAGTCAAGACAGCGTACTCCGTTGGCACAGCCAGTCGACAAAAAAGAAGCCGTGCACCCTCCTTTGACCGGATACCCAAGACATGCCCCGCCGAGGGACTCGAGCCAGGCTTCCCTGGAGCACCCGTAAGCTTCCGCTTACCGCTGCTTCCTTCCGGACCTGACGGGGTTCACGGGCTTCCGCCGCCCAGGACCCAGCTCTCTGCATCCACTCGAAGGGTAGTGGCCTTGGATTCAGGCCTGGGGAGGGAGTTCCACCCCGCTGTAGCGGATTGCGGGTGCAGGGCACCGCTAGCTCCCCGTGTAGCACGGCCTCTGGTAAATCCTAGAGCAGCGATATGGATGTGTCAACGCGTGGGTTGCCAGCTCCGCACTCTACGGCGCCCCGAAGCCCATCTCAATAATGTCGTCGTTTCTGGGCACGTAGGACACAATGTCAAGTATCCTGATGCCGTTCACCCGCAGGAACACCTCGCCGGCGCCACCGTCCGGACACTCGTCAGATATTCGAAGGACTATAGGCGTTACGGAAGGGCCAATCACCTATCGTCGCGGCTTTGGTACAAAGCCGCGGTTGATTCAAAACCCTAGGGGAGCATTGGTCAAGTCTCACGACCACCCGCACGCATCGTCACTCAACTCAACTCCCGGCGGCCACGGGACGAACTCGGCTATCTGGCCGCTCTTAGCGGTGAACACGGCCTGGTCCTCCCGCACCAGCGCCATGACACCCTTGGTTGTGGGGTTATCCCACTCCGTCGGCAGGTTGCCGTTGCCATCATCGAGGGACGGGGCAGCTATCCAGAACCGTCCATCAAACAGCGCGCAGTTGGCAAAGACCTCGTAGGGGTATTTCTTACCAATCTCCGCCTTGGGATAGGGTGGTGGGGGCTGCGCGGGAGTGGGAGTGCCGGAGGCATAGGCTCCGACCTCGTTGTAATAATCACGTAGCCGGTACACGTCAGTGACCAGCATGGGCAGGCTGGCGTCTGCACCGATGCGACCCTGGTACTCGGTTACGCGCTCCTGGTGGGCTTTGGTCACCTCCTTCGTTAACGCGGGCAACTCCATTACCAGCTTAAGGCGGTGGGTCTGGGCGTCTTCAGGTCTTTGAGACTCCCACAGTTCAATTTCGGGGTGCTCAACTATCACCGCTCCGTCCCGCTGTCGCTGCACGTCCCAATAGCCCAAGTGACGCCACACCTCAGATGAGAGGTCCACTGGTGGACCGAAGAACATCACGTGCTCCCTGCCAGGAAACGCGGCGTTGAGGGGATACTCAAACTGGTTCCTCAACGACTCCATGTACTCCCTCACCTCCTCAGTGCGGGTGTCTCCCGACTCGAGCCAACTAAGAACCAGAGCCGTGAAGCTGGGTGGACCGGAGCCAACAATGTAGGCATTCGCCCGTACATCCATGTAGCACTTGATGGACCACTCGCTTGGCGTATCTGACGCATAGCCAAGCTCACCGTGTAGGTAGGCAGGCGGGCGGAATGGGTCTCCGGCAGTGCAGCGCCCCGTACCGGGTAGATACGTGCCGCGCACCACGAAGTGGGTGACCCAGGCGTGAGCAGGTGAGTCGTCTAACATCTCACGCGCACTCGTAGGGGCGTCGACGCCCCACAACTCAGGGTGCCCTAAGCTGAAGGAGAATCGCTTCGCATCTGGGTCGCACGGGTCCACTGTTGAGCCGGGTGCCACCGTGCATGGCGGTATCTCCTCCTTTAGGTACTCGTGTTCAGGAGTCTGGTCGCAGGCAGAAAGGAGCAGGACGGCGACCAGACTGATGATTTTCAAGAAGTGAAAGAACATCCTTAGGCCCCATCGTAGTCGCTGACGTTCTACAGTGCAAGCACTCCCTGCTGGCTTCTCTGCTTACGAGACCAGTCATTGAATTCTGCCAGCCCCTGCATTCATAGACCTCTTGTGCTTGATCTCGCTCCAGCGCGCTGTACTCTAACGGCGCCCGGCTACTGAACCCCGAACCCCACCTCAATTATGTCGTCGTCTCTAGGCACGTAGGTGGAGATGTCGCTCAGCCGGATGCCGTTCACCCGCAGGAACACCTCGCCCGTTCCTCCCTCCGGGCACTCGTCATTGTTGGAGTACTCCTCGCCATTGGGCAGCTTTATCCGGTCGTCGTCCAGCTCGAATCCGACGCTGGCGAAGTAGCGTTGCAGCGTGGCGTTGCGCCCCACGTCCACGGCCGACTGCGGGTGGATGTGGATGCGCCCGTCGCCGTGGGAGTGCACCTGGCCGGCGGACTCTGCGTCCGTGGGCAGGTCCTCGCCGCAGATGACGACCGTGTACGGCGCGTGCCAGTGGTCGCCTATCTGGGGATACCGCTGACCGCTGCCGTCGTCGCCGGAGGATGCCCATATCAGGAAGCCCAGGAACAGCAGCAGAATCATCATTGACCCGCCGATGCCGAGCCACATCTTTCGGGTGAACTTGCGTACTCGACGCTCCCCCCTACGGCGTTCTACTCTACCTTGACCGCGCATTGCCATGTGTTTGACCTCTGTTTCTTATGGTAACTTCCGTGACCGGAACCTGTACAGATTTTTGTCGATGTTTCCCAAGCAGAGCTTGAGATTTGGAGTATAATTACCTAAATATAATCCAGCGCGCCAGTCTAAACAATAAGGCGGGGAAAGTCCAATGGAGACGGCAGAGCCAGCCGCCTTTTTCGTTGTCTCACACTCCTGCGCAGTGGTAAAATAGCTAAGGCAAAACACGCCTGAAAGGGTACGTATGAGAGACGCAGACACTCCGGCGCCCGCGCAGTCACGCGGGCCCACCGCGCCTACCCGTCCCGGTGAAGAGATTGCCCGCCTGGGCAAGGAGATCTACGAGCGTGACATCCGTGAGCAGGTCGAGTCCAGTCATGTGGGGGAGGTCGTCGCTATCGACGTGGACACCGGCGCCTGGGCCATCGGCGACAACGTTATTGATGCGACGGACCGTTTGTGGGAGAAGCTCCCGGAGGCCATCAATATCTTGAGTGAGCGGGTGGGGTATCAGGCGCTATACCACTTTGGGGGCCGTCCCCTACGGAGAGCCGAGTGATCGAGGGCGTGGTAAACGCTGCCTATGAGCCTGTGGTAACTCTTGCAGTACAAGGCCATAGAGGGCAGACAAGGGAAATTGAGGCCGTCATAGACACCGGCTTCACCGGATTCCTGACCGTGACCCCGGCGTTGGCCACGGAGTTGGGATTGCGCTTCCGGAGCATGAACCGGGCCACTCTCGCCGATGGCAGCGAGGCAACCTTTCCCTGCTACGGAGTTGCCGTACTCTGGGACGGTCAGGCGCGGTACATAGAGGCAGACGCCGCAGACGCCACGCCCCTGGTGGGTATGCGCCTGCTGGACGGACACAACCTGAACATTGACGTTGAGGACGGCGGCCGCGTCGTCATACAGGCCAGAGAGTAGCCCTTCTATCCCAATCCCTGTGAACCGGCACAGACGGCCACCCAGGGCAATGAAACTGATGACATTGCATACGCTTGATACAGTCGGCTTGCGAGGATGGGGAGACTGCCAGGTCTCTGACGATTAGAGGGTCAAAGGACTTCTTTGGCCCTATTTTTTTGCCTATATAATCCGGCGCACCAGTCTAAACAATAAGGCGGGGAAAGTCCAATGGAGACGGCAGAGCTACAGCAGGAGTTGGGCAAGAGAGTATCGGGGGAGGTAAAGTTCGACCCCTACTCTCGCGCCATGTACAGCACGGACGCCAGCATCTATCAGATAGAGCCTCTGGGGGTTGTGACGCCCCGCAGCAAAGAGGACGTGATAGCCACCGTTGAGCTTGCTCGACAGTACGGAGTCCCCATACTGCCCCGTGGCGGCGGCACCAGCCTGGCCGGCCAGACCGTCGGTAAGGCCATAGTCATCGACATGTCCAAGTACATGAACAACGTTCTTGAGGTGAACGCAGAGGAGCGATGGGCGCGCGTCCAGCCCGGCATCGTCCTGGAGGAGTTGAACCATCGCATCAGGGACACGGGCCTCTTCTTCACGCCGGACCCCGCCACAAGCAACCGCTCCAACGTGGGTGGCGCCATCGGCAACAACTCCTGCGGCTCACACTCCATCGTCTACGGCAAGACCGTTGACCAGGTGCGGGAGCTTGAGACTGTTCTGTCCAGTGGCGACCTGGCCCACCTGGGCCCGCTGACCTCCTCCGAGCTGGAGTCCAGGTTACTCAGGGACGACCTGGAGGGCCAGATATACAGGGACGTGACCGACATCCTCAGGCGCACGGCGGGCGACGTGGAGGAGCGGTTCCCCAAGATAATGCGGCGCGTGGGCGGATACAACTTCGAGCAGTTCACCGAGGGCTCCCCATTCAACCTCGCCAAGCTGATAGTCGGCTCAGAGGGCACCCTTGCGGCCGTGACGGAGGCCAAGCTGAACCTTGTGCCGCGCCCCAAGGCCACCGCCCTGCTGGTGGCCCACTTCCACGAGCTGAACGCGGCTATGGAGGCCACGGTCGCGACCCTGGACCACAACCCGTCTGCTGTGGAGCTTATGGGACGTGTCATCCTGGAGCAGATGCGCATATCCGTCGGCTACTCCCGCAGAAGCTCCTTCTTGCAGGGCGACCCGGAGGCGGTGCTGCTGATAGAGGTCTCCGGCGATTCCGAGTCGGAGCTGGAGGCGAGGATCGACCGGATAGAGGGCAGCCTGAGGCGCGCGGGCATGGGCTACGCCTTCGTCAAGATGACAAGCCGCGAGGAGCAGGCCAACGTCTGGGAGGTTCGGCGCGCCGGCATCGGACTGATGATGGGCGTCAGCGGCGACGCCAAGCCCATCCCCTTCATCGAGGACTGCTCCGTATCGACGGATAAGCTGCCTGAGTACATCCGCCGAGTCGACCAGCTAATCCGCGAGAACGGCACGGTCGCCGCCTACTACGGCCACGCCAGCGTCGGGTGCATCCACGTGCGCCCCTTCATCAACATGAAGCAGCAGGCGGACATTGACCGCATGTACAACATCTCCAGGGAGGCCAGTGAGCTGGTGATGGAGATGGGCGGCGCCATGAGCGGCGAGCACGGCGACGGCCTTGTGCGCAGCATGTGGAACGAGAAGGTCTTTGGCTCCCGCCTCTACAACGCCTTCCGGGACGTGAAGCGCTCCTTCGACCCCAACGGCATTATGAACCCTGGCAAGATCGTGGACTCCCCTCGAATGGTGGAGAACCTTCGCTACGGCCCTGCCTACCGCACCCTCAACCTCAACACCAGGCTCAGCTTCGAGTCCGAGGGCGGGTTCAACCGCGCCGTGGAGATGTGCAACGGCGTGGGGCTGTGCCGCAGAACTCTCGAAGGGACGATGTGCCCTTCGTACATGGCAACCCGCGAGGAGGAGCACTCCACCCGGGGCCGCGCCAACGCGCTCAGGGCCGCCATCTCCGGTCTCCTGCCCCAGGACGAGTTCACCAGCAAGCGTATGCACGACGTGCTTGACCTTTGCCTGGAGTGCAAGGCGTGCAAGGCGGAGTGCCCCTCCCAGGTGGACATGGCAAAGATGAAGTACGAGTTCCTGAACGCCTACCACCAGAGGCACGGCTACTCCATGCGTGAGCGCATCTTCGCCCACATCTCAGCCCTGAGCAGCGTGGGCTCGGCGATGGCTCCCCTGACCAACTGGGCCTCCGGCCTGCCGCTGACTCGTTGGGCCATGGACCGCTTTCTGGGCGTGGACAAGCGCAGGCCCCTGCTGCCCTTCGCACGGCGCAGCTTCTCCGACTGGTTCCGCTCCAGGGAGAAGGCCGCGGACGACGGGCAGAGCCTGGGGCGCGTGGTGCTCTTCAACGACACCTTTATGAACTTCAACTACCCCTCCGTCGGCATGGCCGCGACCAGGATACTGGAGGCTGCGGGCTTCCAGGTGGAGGTTGTGGAGCGCAAGTGCTGCGGGCGGCCCATGATCTCCAAGGGGATGCTGGACGCCGCCCACGACAACGCCCGTTACAATGTCGATCTGCTCCACCCCTACGTTGAGCAGGGCGCGTACATCGTGGGCTGCGAGCCAAGCTGCCTCCTGACCCTGCGGGATGAGTACCCCAACCTCCTCAACGACGACAAGTCCAGAGAGGTCGCGGACAAAGCCATGCTCCTGGAGGAGTTCCTTGATATGCTCAGCCGCGAGGGTCGGCTCAACCTCAGCTTCAAGGACACCCAAAAGAAGATGCTCTTCCACAGCCACTGCCATTCGCGCGCCCTGGTGGGAACCGCGCCGTCGCTGGCGGCCCTGCGCCTGGCCCCCGGCCACGAGGTCGAGGAGAGCAACGCCGGGTGCTGCGGCATGGCCGGGGCCTTCGGCTACGAGAAGGAGCACTACGACCTCTCCATGACCATCGGCGGGCAGCGCCTCTTCCCCAAGGTGGCCGACCTTGACCGGGACACAGAGGTCGTCATCTCCGGCATATCCTGCCGCCAGCAGGTGCAGCACGGCACGGGCCGGACGCCCAGGCACCTGGCGGAGGTCCTGGCGGAGGCGCTGGAGTAGATGCTTTCACTGTCATTCTGAACGGAGCGCAGCGAAGTGAAGAATCTAAAGCCTATGTCTGCAATGCCAGTGTCTCCCATGAAGTGTCTTGGGGTCGTCGCGTGGTAGCGGCCAAGCCCGCTCATCCTGAGCTTGTCGAACCATTTGAGCGTGTATATAGTGACCATATTGCCGCTCACCCTGAGCCTGTCGAAGGGTATGAGCGGCAATATCACGGCTGCCCTCCCGTCCCTGAAGGGAACAATAATGGTACAATAGACCCCTATGCAACAGCCCATCCAGCCCAACCTGCAATACGCCATCTTCTGCTCGGAGTTCGTGGAGAGCGCCGGGCAGGCGTCCATCCTCGGCGTCCTGGACGGCGTGGACGTCAGGGGCACAATCCCTCGTGGCCAGCCCATCCCCCGCAAGGTCTTTCCCCTGAAGCTGGTGCTGGGCATCAACGCGCCCCAGGGCTACCACAGCGCCAAGCTGGAGATCACCCGGCCCTCGGGCGGCATCTCCACCACCGTTGACCTGGAGAGCTTTGAGCTTCCCCCTGACGAGTCGGTGCATCGCTGCATCGCCAACCTGGAGATGGAAGTTGAGGAGGACGGCATGTACACCTTCACCGTGTACGTGGACAACGCCCGCATCGGCTGGGCCGTGCTGCCCATCTCCTTCGCCATCGAGTTCGTAGACCAGTAGCGAAGAAGACCACACCCTATTCCCTTCCCTCGCTTGCGGGGGAAGGTCAGGATGGGGGCGAACACAGCAACTCTAGGAGGTGAGTTATGACAACCCAAGGCTACGCCCGCCCGGAGATTCTGGTGGAGACCGACTGGCTTGAGGCGCACCTGAACGACCCCGACATCCGCATTGTCGACTGCGACAACTACGATCTGTACCAGCGCGCCCACATCGCCAACGCCGTGGGCATCCCGGAGCACAACTTCATCAAGAACCCCAACTACCCCGGCGATCCCACCAACTACCCCCTCGTGGCGTCGGCGGAGGACTTTGCGCGGCTCATGGGCCGGATGGGCATAAGCAACGACACCACGGTGGTCTCCTACGACGCCGGTGGCGGTACCCGCGCCGCCCGCCTGTGGTGGGTGCTCAACTACTACGGCCACACGAAGGCGAAGATGCTCAACGGCGGTTGGAAGAAGTGGCACGACGAGGGCCGCCCCACGTCTACGGACGCGCTCAGGCCAACCGAGACCTCCTTCACGTCCACCGAGAACCCTGACCTCAACTGCCTGCTGGACTACGGCGTCTCGCGCGTCGGGGACCCTGACACGGTGTTCCTTGACGTGCGCTCGGACGACGAGTGGACCGGGGCAGGCGCCCGGGGCAACAAGCGCGCCGGCCACGTGCCCGGGGCCGTGCACCTGGAGTGGCTAAACTTCGTCACAAGCGACAGGCGCCAGACCGTCAAGCCTGCCGCAGAGTTGCGGGCCATGCTGGAGGAGCGGGGCGTTACGCCGGACAAGCAGGTCATCACATATTGACAGGGCGGCATCCGTGCGGCGCACGGAGCGTTCATCCTGACCCTGCTGGGCTACGACCGCGTTCGCAACTACGACGGCTCCATGGGCGAATGGGCCAACCGCGACCACACGCCGCTTGTGGTGGAGACGTCGGGGTGAGGGCTACCCGCAATAAATACGTGAAGATATGGCATTTCGATGCGGGGCTATGTTCAAGCTGACTACAGCGGCTTTGGCGCTTGCAATGCTGGCTGCCGCCCCGGCATGTCAAGACGAAGAGCCTACCGGTTCGCAAGACACCCAAGCCACCATCACCGCCGGCGTAGACGCGACGCTTGAAGCAATGCAGACCACTGTGCCAGAACCTACGCCTGAACCTACCAACACACCCTCAGTGACTCCCGACCTGACAAAGCTCGTTTCGATTAGTAGCAGCGCTGGACATACCTGCGCGCTCCGCGCAGACGGTTCTCCAGTCTGCTGGGGTTTGGATGTAGATGGCCGGGCATCGCCGCCACAGGACGAGAAATTTACCGCCATTAGCAGCGGAGTTCAGCACACTTGCGCACTCCGCGCGGACGGTTCTCCAGTCTGCTGGGGGTCCAATTTCTACTTTGATGCCTACGTCGGGCAGGCGTCGCCCCCACAGGGCGAGAGATTTACTACCATCAGTAGCGGAACTCGACACACTTGTGCCCTTCGTGCCGACGGCTCTCCCGTCTGCTGGGGGTCTAATCTACTCCTTGACACCTATGTAGGCCAGGCATCTCCACCCCCTGACGAGAAGTTCATTTCCATCAGCAGCGGAGATATCCACACCTGCGCATTACGCGCAGATGGCTATCCTATCTGCTGGGGGTCTAATGTGTTCTTAGGCGAATACATGGGTCAGGCATCACCCCCGCCCGGCGAGAAGTTCACCGTTATCAGCAGCGGAGATTTCCACACCTGTGCACTACGCGCCGACGGCTCTCCCGTCTGCTGGGGATCTAATGTGTTCTTAGGCGAATACATAGGCCAAGCATCACCGCCCGCTGGCGAGGAGTTCACCTCCATCAGCAGTGGAGCATTCCATACCTGCGCCATTCGCGCGGATGGTTCACCTGTCTGCTGGGGTTCTAACCCACTCGTAGACGACTCCGCCATCCAGCCATCACACCCTCCTGCCGACAAGCTTCTTTCCATCAGCAGCGGAGCAATCCATACCTGTGCCCTCCGCGTCGACGGCTCTCCCATCTGTTGGGGTGATAACACAGAAGGTCAAGCGTCACCACCATAGTGCATGCCCTGCCCTACCCCTCGTTGACACCGCGCCATCCGCCTGAAACACCCGCTCCTTTCTTGGACAAAAAGAGACCGCATTATATTATAAAGAGGGGCAGCGCCCCGCGTTATGGTATGATTGACGCTGTATTGCCCAAGGATGAAGTCGCAGAGGAGGCACCATGACGCTGGAGGACAGGGTCAGTAACCTGGAGACTAATGTTGGCGCAATCGTAGGCGCGCTTGAACAGGTTACCCAGGCGCTTCGCGGCATCGCAGCTAAGCAGGATGAGCACTCTGCCGCCCTCCAGACCATCATGACAATCCAGAGTGAGCAAACTCAACTGCTTATTGAGCACTCTCGGATTCTCGCTGAGCATTCCGATGCTATACGCTCCATCATTACCATCCAGAACGAGCACACCCGCATACTCCTTGAGCACTCAGTTGACATTCAGTTCATAAAGGATATGCTCAGCGGCTCCTCTGAGCCAGGAAGCGCCTAGAGCGGAGGACGCCCCATGACCCAACCGCAGCCGGCCGCAGCCCTTGACCACCTCCGCGTTCTCGACCTCACCAACGGCCTGGGCCAGATGTGCCCCCGCGCCCTGGGCGACCTGGGCGCTGACGTCATCAAGGTTGAGCCCCCGGAGGGCGACCCCACCCGCCGCATGGCGCCCTTCGCCGGCGACGAGCCCGGCCCCGAGCGCAGCCTGCGCTTCATCCACGCCAACCGCAGCAAGCGCAGCGCCGTCATAGACCTGAACACGGCGGAGGGCCGCGACATCGTGCGCTCCCTGGCGGAGCGCTCCGACATACTGGTGGAGGACCGGACGCCCGGCTACCTTGCTCGTCTCGGCCTGGGCTACGAGAGGCTGCGAGACCTGAACCCCGCCCTGGTCTACGTCTCCATCACGCCCTTCGGCCAGACAGGCCCTCACGCCCGCTACCGCGGCGGCGACCTCGTGTCGCAGTCGACCTCCGGCATGATGATAGCCAACGGCGACGACGGTATGCGCCCCTGCATGGCGCCCTACGAGATCACGGCGCAGGTCGGCTGCGTGCAGGCGGCCTTCGGCGCGCTCCTGGCCATACGCGCCCGCAGGACCACCGGCAGGGGCCAGCGCGTGGACGTCTCCCTTCAGGAGGCCACCATATCGTCGGAGCACCCCTACATCTTCCGCTACTCCCATGAGAAGGTCATCACCCGCAGGGAGGGCAAGCACTCCCCCTTTGGCGCGGTCAACACCTACCTGTGCGCAGACGGCGGCTACGCCAACATCTCCGTCTATAACGATGGGCACTTCGCCCGTCTGGCCCGCGAGATTATGGACCACCCCATTCTCTCCGACGAGATGTGGCTGAACCGGGGCGTCCGGCGAGACAACCGCGAGCTCATCGACACCTACGTCCAGGAGTACACCGAGACCGTGGAGTGCGACGAGCTTGTGGAGCGGGGCCAGCGCATCGGCATCCCCGTCACTCCCGTGCTGACCGTCGACGGCTTTGTGCAACATCCCCAGACGGAGGCCCGGGAGTTCTTCGTGGAGATGGACCACCCCGTCATAGGCGCGCACCGCGCCCCCGGCCCTCCCGTGCGCATGGGCGCGTCCCCTTGGCAGCCGACTCGACCCGCCCCTCTGCTGGGCCAGCACACAGACGAGGTGCTTCAGGAGATAGCGGCCATACCGCCCCGCCGAGAAGAGGCAGTCGGCGCGTCGGGCGACTCCCCCGCCCCGCCGCGCTTCCAGCCCCTCACCGGCGTCCGGGTAGCAGACCTGACCAGGGCCGTGGCCGGGCCCGTCGCCACCCGCTACCTGGCCACCTTCGGCGCGGAGGACATCAAGATAGAGGAGGCGGGAGCGCCCCCGGCCCAGGAGCCGCAGGAGCTGAACCGCTGCAAGCTGAGCTGCATCGCCGACGCCCGCAGGCCCGGCGGCAAGGAGCTCATTCACAACCTGGTCAACGTAAGCGACGTGGTTGTCGAGAACTTCAAGCCCGGCGTCTCGGACAAGCTGGGCATCGGCTACGAGGACCTGTGCAAGGGCAAGCCGGACCTGATAATGATCGCCATGCCGGGCATGGGCAACTCCGGCCCCATCCGCGACTACCTGGCCTACGGCCAGCAGGTCATGGGTCTCACCGGCCTCACCCACATCTGGGGGCACCCTGAGTCGTCCCTGGACACCCGCATCAAGATGCCCTACCCGGACTTCGTTGCCGGCTCCTTCACCTCCCTGGCGGTTGCGGCGGCCCTGGAGTGGCGCGAGCGCACGGGCGAAGGGCAGTACATGGAGATAGCGCAGGTGGAAGCGACGGCGCACCTCATGGGCGTGGCCTACATGGACTACCTTCAGAACGGCCGCATAGCGCAGCCGACGGGCAACTTCAGCGACGCGCACGCGCCCCACGACGTATACCCCTGCCTGGGCCACGACGCCTGGTGCGCCATCGAGGTGGGCAGCGATGATGAGTGGCAGGCCTTGGTCACCGCGATGGGCAACCCGGCGTGGGCGCAGGAGGAGCGGTTCACCACCCTGGCAGGCCGCATTGAGCACAAGGCAGACCTGGACAGCCGCATTGGGGAGTGGACGCGCGGCTTCACCCCCCGCCTGCTGATGAACACCTTGCAGAAGGCCGGCGTGCCCGCGGGCATTGTGGCCAGCGGCGAGGACCTCTACTACGACATCCACCTCCGCTCACGGCCCGGGGCCATCGTCTCCATAGACCACAAGGACCTGGGCGTCATCGACTACAAGGGCGTCAACGTCCACCTCTCGGAGACGCCCGGCTGGGCCGGAGACGCCAACCCCGTCAGGGGCCAGGACAACATGTACGTCTTCATGGGCATCCTGGGCCTTGACCATGACCAGATTGCGGAGCTGGCCTCCACCGGGACGATCACGTAGGGCGTCTACATATCCCCGCTCATCCTGAGCCTGTCGAAGGAGTTGAGCAGGAGCCGCAGCGCGCTCTCCCCTACCCGCTCATCCTGAGCCTGTCGAAGGATATGAGCGGGAGCCGCGAGCGCGCTCTCCCCTACCCGCTCATCCTGAGCTTGTCGAAGGATATGAGCGGGGCAGCCTTACTCACTGCCGATGTTCTCTGTTAAGCCCAAGCGGTCGTGAGCGGAATCAGCCTGCCATGGATAGGGTCCACAGCCAGGCGCAGCCCTTCCAACGTATATGCTCCCAGCAGGGCATGCGCCTCTTCCTCTCCAAAGACCACAATAGTGGGCGCAGTGCGTCCGTCGATGGTGGCCATAGCCCACCCCAGGTCGTACTCCACGCGCCGCCCGTCGGCCAGTGTGAGAGCGATCCTGTCGATGGGAGACACGCCCAGGTCCTTCAGTAGATGGGCAGGCGCGATGGTATAGCTGGCGCCGGTGTCCACCATCGCCTCTATGTCCAGCGACCTCTGGCCGTCCATGCTCTCCAGACGTATGGGACAGTTGAAAACGCCCAAGTCCTGCGCCTCCCTTGTGTTCCGGTCTTGAAGACACTCTCCTATCTATGACATCTTATCATCGGGAGCTATTTCACGACAACGAGAAACGAGAAGGGTATACCAAGCGCGTGTTGGGAGTGCTGCCGCAAGTTGACAACCCCCGCGGCCAGTGCTAGCCTGCTGCCCATCTGCCCTCCCATTGTCTGCTTCGGGCAGGGTATACTGTCGTTGTAACTGCTATTGCCTTGCCGTGGTATTGTACTCATATAGGAGGAACTTCCAGAAGTGTCGAGGAGTCGGTGGGGGCCTGAAGGGCCGCCTGAAGAGGCGTACAGCCGTGTAACCAACGCCGAGCGCTTCCAGCCGTTGCATGAGGCCATGCTTGAGATTATCGGCCGGCTGGAGAAGGACTTCGACGTGGAACGTGAGGACGGGCATGGCCTCGACGAGGAGTTGGAGAAGCATTTCGACGTCACTCGTCCAGGCGTCAGGCTCATCCCGAGCGATTCCGGCGCGGCGCCCATCGGCGTGGCGTTCTCCAGCTTCCCCGGTCTCCACGTTCGGTTCGGACGGTGGTACATGGAGCCGTTCCCAAGCTGTGGCTGCGACGCGTGCGACGAGTCGGCGGAGGGTGAGATCGAGCGACTCATTGAGATGATAGACGATGTAGTCGCCGGGAGGTTCCGCGAGGGGATTCGAATTCCCTTGACTCTCTTCACAGGACCTGGCGGGATGGAGGCTTGGAGGGAGACGGAGTTCTCATCGCCTAACGGGCGTCATTTGAACCAACATCCGATAGACCGGCAGAGCGCGGAGCGAATGACCGGCGGCGGCCGGCTGCTGGACTTGGACTGGAAGCCGTGGCCCCGTAGACAGAACACAGGGTAGGGGTTGGCACATACCCGGCCATCCGCGCGCCGTTGACAACCCCCGTGGCCAGTGCTAGCCTGCTGCCCATCCACCCTCCTCCACGTCAGAATGGGAAGATATGCACTTCCGCAATGCGTCCATAGCTATCTTGGCAGTCATACTGCTGGTCTCTGCCCTGGCGTGTGAAGACGTGGAGACTGCTGGCACACCGGACACGCAAGCCACCATAGCCGCCACAATTGAAGCAATGCCAACCGCCGCGCCTACTCCGGTACCAACCCCAACGCCCATACCTGAACCTGTTGCCACACCTCTACATACACCTACCCGAGCGCCTACTGAGACCCCTAGTCCGCTACCGACATCTACGAGTACACCCATCCCTCTACCCACAGCCACTCCAGAGCCAACAAGATTCACGTCCATAAGCAGTAGCAGTAATCACACCTGCGCCCTCCGCGCTGACGGCTCGCCCGTCTGCTGGGGTTCGAATTGGGAAGGCCAGGCATCGCCGCCCTCAGGTGAGAGATTCACTGTCATTAGCAGTGGAGATTGGCACACCTGCGCGCTCCGCGCAAACGGCTCACCGGTATGCTGGGGCAGCAATCTGAGTTTTGATCATTCATATCTCGGTCAGGCATCGCCCTCTACGGGTGAGAGGTTCGCTACAATAAGCAGCGGAAGTCGGCACACCTGCGCCCTCCGCTCTGACGGCTCACCGATATGCTGGGGTTCGAATTCTGAAGGCGAGTCATTGCCACCCACGGATGAGAGGTTCACCACAATCAGCAGCGGAAGTCGGCACGCCTGCGCACTCCGCGTTGACGGCTCTCCAGTCTGCTGGGGTTGGAATCGGGAAGGCCAGGCATCGCCGCCCACGGATGAGATGTTCACCTCCATCAGCAGCGGAAGAGACCATACCTGCGCGCTCCGCGCCGACGGCTCTCCAGTCTGCTGGGGTGATGATTTTGCAGGCATGGCATCACCACCACAAGGCGAAAAGTTCACATCAATCAGCAGTGGCTTGACACACACCTGTGCGCTCCGCACAGACGGATCACCTGTCTGCTGGGGCAGTGATTCTTATGGCCAAGCGTCACCGCCTTTACAAGAGAGGCTCACCACAATCAGCAGTGACTTGACGTACACCTGTGCCCTCCGCGCCGATGGCTCTCCTGTATGCTGGGGGCGTGATGCTTTTGACCAGCTATCGCCGCCTTAGGTGTAAGGGGTACGCTGGTTGACACCATGGCGAGTAAGAGGAGGCAACAGAGAGGTCGAGTCGTTCACAACGTAACGGTGACTGCTGGGGCTTGGGGGTGCCGGGATGACGGCGCCTGGCGGCAGAATCCCGAGTTCACCCGCATTGGACTTTCTAGACCTGAGAGGATGGCATATGGACTCACCAAACATTAGACCGCTGGTTGTCTACGTATTCGGTCGGTGAACAGGAGGGTTGCTCATGGCCTTCAAATCCAGGTCCATAACCATGCGACTGGTTCTGACAGTTACCTTCATCGGGCTCTCGCTGACGGCGCATCCGGAGCCAAGTTACGCTTGTTCATGCATCGAGCCTTCGCCTTCTGAAATGTTGGCAGAGTCCGATGTGGTCTTTATCGGCAGAGTCGTATCCGTGAGTGAAGCCGGATCTTTGAACAGTTGGGACTTATTCCAGACGGAGTTTTACGTAAGCGCCTTCTGGAAGGGGCCCGTCCACCAGACGATGTACATCAGATCACAAGCCCACGGCGCAAGCTGCGGATACCAGTTCAACAAGGGAGTAGAGTACCTGGTTTATGCATACTACTCCGACTATGCTGACGGATTGTGGACTGGTCTGTGCAGCCGCAACACTCCGCTATCTGGAGCCATGATTGACCTTGCCGCGCTCGGTGAAGGGAAAACGCCCGCGCTGGGCGCTAACGATCCCGCGTCCCAGGCCACCACAACCCCTACGGCGCAGCCGACCAAGACTCCTCTGCCCCACGCCACGAGTTCTCCCACTACCCACCCCACCTTCACTCCTACCCCTCAGGCCACAAACACTCCCACGGCTGATTCGCCCGAGACGAGCGGTGGATGCGGACTATCGCCTGACAAGGTTGACATATCGTTCGTAGGACTGCTGACCGGTTTGGCATGGGTCGGCCTGAGAAAACGCACCTCTGGATAAACCTTACGCCCAAAGGGAATCGGAACGATGCGCCACTATTGACTCACTTTAGGCAATGCCAGACCTGTGCCCTGTGGAGCATGAAGGGCATGAGACATATATCGTCATGGATGCAGCTACACACAACGCAATACGTCACCACGCTGCCTTCCCTATGCAATACATTGACAGCAAAAGGCGCATTTGTAATAATCTCCCTGCATTCAAACTTTGAACGGGAGGTGACGCTTGCCCAAACAATCCCCGGTCCCCGATGACTTCAGCAAGCCCTTCTGGGACGCTTGCAACGAGGAGCGCCTGATCTTGCAAAACTGCAAGTCATGCGACGCTAGACGCGGGCTCAACGTGCTGCAATACCCGCCCCAGCCCACGTGCGTATGGTGCGGCGAGTCGGACTCCATGGAGTGGCTGGAGATGAGCGGTCGCGGCAACATAAGGGAGTACTGCGTCATGTACGACTGCCGCACGCGGTCGCTCCAAGCAGACCAGCCATTCAACATCGCCTGCATAGAGCTTGAGGAGGACCGCAGCGTCCTCATGTACTCCCACCTGCCCGGAACGCCGGTCGACCAGGTCCCCATTGGGGCCAAAGTGGAGCTGATATTCGAGGTGACCCCGGCCACGGGCCAGAAGGTCCCGGAGTGGAGGGTCGTGGGCTAGGCTCACCCTCCTCCTATCCCGTCATTCCTGCGGAAGCAGGAAACTAGAAGCGGGGTAAGAGGTTCCTGCCTTCGCAGGAACGACGATGTTAACTGGTCACCCGGAGAACGTAAACCACAGAGAGAGGTGAAAAATGACTACGGGACCAACCCAGAATGCGCCATTGTCCATGTATCGGAACAAGGAGGGCCTTGGGGTATGGGAGCATCGCGGCAAGGTGGCGGCCGTCGGCATAGGCCACTCCCCCACCGCTCGCCGCTGGGACGAGACGCCTGAGACCAGCCTGGGCGCGTGGTCGATAATGGCCCTGCGCAACGCCATGGAGGACGCCGGAGTATCGCCGGATGAGGTCGACGGCCTGGTCATCAGCCCGGGCAGCTTGGGCGAGCCCTGGTCGCCGCGGCCGATCCCCGAGGACTTCGCCAACATGTTCCAGCTTACGGACAACCCCAACGACGGCCTCAGCCAGATGAGCGCCGAGTTCGTGCTGAAGAACATGCCTGAACTGACCAACGTCAACTTCACAATGTACGGCCCAGGTTGCATGTCCAACGCCATCTGCGTGGCGGCCCAGGCCATCGGCGACGGCATGACCCAAACGTGCCTGGTGCTCACGGGCCGCAACAACCTGGCGGGCCGCTACGGGCAGTACGGGGCCAACGCCGCGGACACCGTATCCGGCGCGGGGCAGTTCACCGCGCCCTGGGGACCCACCGGGCCTACCGGCGACGCCCTCTCCTTCTCCCAGTACCTCCGCAAGTACAACGTCCGCAAGGAGATGTTCGCCCCCTTCGTCGTCAATGAGAAGCGCAACGGCCTCATGTTCCCGGAGGGGTTCTTTGCCCAGCACAGGCCGGATGAGGTCGTCTCCATAGAGGACTACCTGGCCGCTCGCTGGATAGTCAAACCCCTGAACCTGTACGACTGCGACATCCCCATGTGCGTGTCCGTCGCATACCTCTTCACCACCCGTGAGCGGGCCAGGGACATGAAGCAGAAGCCCGTCTACCTGCTCACCCACGCGACCACAAAGCCGACCTTCGGCATCTGGCAGACCCTGGAGGGCGCGGAGGCGTCCACCGACAGCACTGCCCGCAAGCTGTACGAAGGCTCCGGCCTCACGCCCGCGGACATCGACATCGAGAACATGTACGACGGCTACACCACCTTCCACAACTACTACCTGGAGAGCCTCCGGTGGCACGGCGTGGGCAAGGGTGACGCCCTCCACTTCTACCAGGGCGACATCAGCGTTGAGGGGCCGCACCCCATCTCCTCCAGCGGCGGCAACGCCGGAAGCGGCCGCACCCGCATTTGGATGCACACGGACTCCATCCAGCAGCTTCAGCAGCGCGCCGGGCGGCGGCAGGTGCACATCAAGAACGGCAGGCCGGAGACAGCCGTGTCCGGCGGCCCCATGCCCCAGACCGGCGACTTCATGATATGGGGCACCGACCCGGACTAATGGAGACCTTCGAATAGCCTTGATTCCCTTCCCCCCGCTTGCCGGGGGGAAGGTTTTGGATGGGGGTACCAAGTGTTGCTCTCTCTACACCGTTCACCCCCATCTCAATCTTCCTCCTGCGAGTGGGAGGTATTCCCAACACTTGTTGGTATTCCACGTGATACCGCTCGCCCTGAGCCTGTCGAAGGGCGCGAGCGGGAGCCGCATGACCGAATTATTCCCGCTCAAATGGTTCGACAGGCTCACCATGAGCGGGCAAGAAGTGGTATTGCAATCGGCTTTGGCAATACCACCACACCCCGGGAATACCGAGGTGGAAGAGGTCTTGGCGACCGGCGATGGGATATTGGAATATAAGAAGGGTCTCCTGAACGGAGTATCGCCATTGTACTGTGGGCCTGCTTGATTCGTGGACCGTTACCCGCCGAACGCGGCTGAGGCCCAGCCGACGGCGGCGGCGACCGTGACTGCGAAAGCGGACTGCTGCACTACAAGCCTGCCCGCGAACCGTAGCCCGAGCTCGCGCCCAATCGTGATCGCGGTGACCAGGCATGGCAGCACCGTTCCGGCGAGGAATGTTGCAACCAGCAGCTGGGTCGCGCTCAACGAGGCGACGGTGCCGGCCTCGGCCAGGAGCAGTATGCCGTCCTTGCGGACAGCGGCCAGCACGGTGGGCAGTGCAGCTTCCGCCGGCAGCGCGAACACGGCCATCGCCGGCGCCAGAAAGCCCCCCGCTGCATCGAGCACGCCCGACCAGTGGAGGAGCGAGGCAACCATGGCAATCGCGAAGAAGGTCGGGAGCGCCGTGCGGAAAAATGCCCAAACCGTCCCCCGTGTCTCCGCCCCAACTGCCTCGAAGGACGGCCGGGTGAGGAAGGTGCGCGGCTCTATGAGGAGTGCGTTGAGCTTCGACCGCGCGTCAGGCTGGCTGATGAGGCGCGTGTAGATGAGCGTCGCCGCGACGAGCAGCGCCAGGTACGGCACAACTAGGCTGCTCTTGTCGGCGGCGGCAAAAACCGCGAGCGTCGCGCCGAGTTGGTACGAGCAGGCGGACCCGAAGGAGATAGCGCCGACGGTCGTCGGCCGGGTGCAGGCAGAGCAGGAGCGTGTGGAGACGATTGCCGGGACGTTGCAGCCAAAGCCCATCAGCACTCGCGTCACGTCGCGCCCGTGCAGGCCCACCGGCCGCAACAGGGGGTGGAGCGCCGTCCCTATGCGTTCGGCAAGGCCGCTCGCCTTGTAGACGCTGATCAGCACCGAATAGACCAGCACCGTGGGGACCGCCCACACGAACAGCAACGGCCCCATAGTGAGCAGCCCGTAGTCACCGGCCAGCACAGCCCCGAGCGGTCCCGGCCAGCCCTCTACCCTCTCCGCCACGGGTGTCGTCATAGCCACGGCCAGCGGATCAAGCCAGGCGGCGGCCTGGTTCGCGCCGAGCACGGCAAGCACGGCGGGCAGGATAAGGAGGACGACAGCTATCGCGGGACCTGCGACCGCGTGGTCGAAGAGTCCGCGCCGCGGCTCTATCCGCCATCCCGCTCGCACCGGCGTTCGCTCATGGCGGACTGTGCCGGGCGCAGTGACGGCGGCCTGCAACTCCTCCAGCGCCGCAGCATCGGGGCGGCGCGCATCAAGCGCCACGATTGGCAGTCCGGTCGCCAGCGACATGCGTGCGATCGCTTCGCGAGCGGAGGCATGATCGGCGACGAGGTCCCAGCGCGTCACGGCGACGCTCGCCCGCCTCCCATGCACCAACGGCAGTAGCAGGTCAAGGTCCTCGTCGAGCTGGGTCGCAGAGGCCACGAGCAGCGCCTCGTCCGCGTCCTCTAGCGCCTCCAACGTGCGGCGCACAGTGTCGGCATCGGAGGCGCGGTGCAGCCCCGCCGTGTCCACGAAAACCCGGCTGGAGGTGGTGTACTCGCTGCAGGGTACTGAGGTGCCGCGGAAGTTTACGCTCCGCGCAGGCTGGCCCGTTAAGGCGCGAACCAGCGAGGACTTGCCAACGCTCGCGCGTCCGAGGAGCAGAGTGGTGGGAGGCGCCGCGACATCGGTGTCATTTCGGTCAGCACGCACAGGACTCCGCGCAGCAGGAGAGGTCGTCCAGGTACATCCCCGCCGCCCGGCGGGCCTCAACGGCTTCCGTGGTGTCCTTTCCCAGGCGCTGCGCGATCGCATCGGCGACGATGGCGAAGCGCTGGCGGAACTTGTAAATGAAGCAGAAGTTCACGCCTCGGTGCTCCAGTATGGGACCGGAGATGAACAGGCCGGGCACAAGCGTGGATTCGTCGGCCTCTTCCGTGACGATGGGGGCGCCGTCCTCATTGTACTCAATCATGCCTTCAAGGTGGCTGAGGGATCCCCTGAAGCCGGTGGCAAGAATCGGGCGCGTCTCGCTCTCCCACTCGCGGCCGTCCGAGGCCTGGACGACCCACGCGTCACCGTCCTCGCGCACCGACGTGATGTCGACACTGTCAACGAGGTCCACGGAGCCTGTGGAATGGGCCTTTTCCAGACGCTCGCGGGAAAACGGGGAGAGGGAGATGCTGGGGTCCGGGTCTTCCCTCTTCCATGTCGCATATCGCGCCAGAACGGTCACGTTCTTCCCCAAGTCCACCAGCGAGACGGTCGCGTCTATGGCGCTCTCGTAGCCGCCGATCACCGTGAAACGGTCGCCCTCAAGTTCCTGCCACGTGCGGACCGCGGAGGAGTGGCAACAGCATTCTGCGCCCGTGAACGGATTGAGCTCCGGGTACTGGAACTCCCCGGCCGCCCAGATGACATGTCGCGCCCGCACCGGCCTGCCGGTCGTCGTGAGCGTGAATGTTCCGTTATCCTCGACTGCGACGGAGCAGACATCGACGCCGGACTTCACCTTGAGCTGGAAGTGTTTCGCGACGTTGTCCAGGTACTTCGCGTAAGCGCTTCCGCTGGGGTGTTCGCGGTCGAGCGTGAAGGCGGGCGATGTGCCGGGGACGATAGCATTGAGGTCGAGCAACCCAAACGCGTTCGAAGTGAACGACGGCGTGATGAAGCGCATCTCTTGCGGCCACCGCCGGAAAGAGGCGCCGACCTCATGGCGATCGAGGATGTTGATGTCGTCGACGCCAAACTCCCTGAGAGCAACCGCGCATCCAAGCCCGGCCGCCCCCGCGCCCACGATTGCGACATCGTGAATTCGCGACCTTGCCGGCGCCTTATCCCGCCACTCTCCCTTGTTCCGTTTGCTCATAGGTCCCTCCTGTCAACTTGTCAGCTTGTTGTTTGCGATTTCCAATGCTGCAAATCGAGATATAGTATCATGTGCCCTCCCTCCTGTCAATACCCAGAATCGCCTGAGACCTGTGGAAAACCGCATACCAAGCCGTATCTTCGGTGGCCTGATTTGTGACGCAACGGGACACCTTGACAAGCAAAACCTTATCCAGTAATCTTTGGGCAGTGCGAGAGGGGAAGCACAAATATGGAATGGAGGTGAGATTTGCCTAAACAGTCCCCAGCACCTGCAGAAGGTGACATAACCAAGCCTTTTTGGGACGCCGCAAATGAGGACCGTCTGATTGTGCAGCGATGTTTGCCCTGCACCGACTTGCGCGGGCTCACAGTGCTGCAGTTCCCTCCGGAACCCACGTGCGTCTGGTGTGGCTTGGGTGGTGATGACGTCCTGGAGTGGTACGAAGTGTGCGGTCGCGGAACCATCGATACCTACGGTATCCTGCACGACGCCGCCCAGAGGCAGCTCCAGCCGGACCAGCCTCTGAACGTGGCTGTCATATCCCTTGAGGAAGATCCTCGATGCCAGATGCTCTCCCACCTGCGGGACACCCCGGTGGACGAGATTCCGGTTGGCGCAACCGTTGAGGTTATCTTCGAAGTGACCCCGGCTACGGGACAGAAGGTCCCTGAGTGGCGGGTGGTAGGCTAGAGACGCCCCAGGACCTGGATAGCAGAAATATCATAGAGAGAGGTAAGAGATGACTACTCAGAGAGCTCCTGCTTCAATGTATCGCAACAGAGAGGGCTTGGGAATATGGGAGCACCGCGGCAAGGTAGCGGCCGTAGGCGTCGGCCACTCCCCCACCTCCCGGCGCTGGGACGGCACCGCCGAGAACTGCATCGGCGCGCTTGCCATTGACGCCCTGCGCAAGGCCATCGCCGACGCCGGCGTGGACCCCTCCGCCGTTGACGGGCTGGTAATGGACCCCGGCACCACCACCGGCGCCCACTGGGAAGAGGGCGACCCCATTCCCATGGACGTGGTCAACGCCTTCAACCCCACTGACGACCCCCTGGACGGCATCGCAAAGCTCAGCGCCGAGTGGATCCTGAAGAACATGCCTGAGCTATCCGGCATCAACTTCACCATGTACGGCCCGGGCTGCATGTCCAACGCCATCGTCGTAGCCGCACAGGCAATCGGCGACGGCCTGGCCCACACCTGCCTGGTGCTCAAGGGCTGGCACAACCTGGCCGGCCGGTACTACCAGGGCGGCGCAGCTGCCATGGACACCGTGGCCGGAAACGCCTGGGGTCAGCTGTGGGGCACCCGAGCGGGCACTACGGACGCCTTCACCTTCCAGGAGTACCTGCACAAGTACAACAAGACCCACGACATGATGGCCAACTTCATTGTCAACTCCAAGAAGAACGGCCTCATGTTCCCTGAGGGCTTCTTTGCCCAGAACAGGCCTGACGAAATCACCAGAGAGGACTACATCAACGCCCGCTGGATCGTCAAGCCTCTGAACCTCTTTGACATGGACATCCCCATCATGGCCACGGCCGCCTACCTGTTCACCACCGCAGAGCGGGCCCAGGACATGGCGCAGAACCCCGTATACATCCTCAACCACTGCACCACCCGCCCGAAGTTCGGACTCAACCAGGGCCTGGAGAACGCCATGCTCTCCACCGAGGCCACTGCCCGCAAGTCCTACTCCGGCGCAGGCATCACCGCCTCAGACCTGTCCTTTGAGAACATGTACGACGGGTTCACGGTCTTCCACAACCACTACCTGGAAGGCCTGCGCTACGGCGGCATGAAGAGGGGCGAGGTCCTGGACTTCTACGAGTCCGAGGACATCAGCATCTCCGGTCCGCACCCAGTGTCCCCCAGCGGCGGCAACTGCGGCAGCGGCCGGACCCGCTTCTGGATGCACACAGACACCATCCAGCAGCTCCAGGGCCGGGCCGGCGACCGCCAGATCAGCAAGCCGGCGGAGATTGGCATCTCCGGTGGCCCCATGCCCCAGGGCGGCGACTTCACGGTGTGGAGCTCCACCCCCGGCTAAACCCTCTTCAAGAGGATACAGTCAGGCAAAAGAAGGGCCTCCGCTCCAATTGGAGCGGAGGCCCTTGGGTTTGTGTTGCTAACGGTGCGTGGGGATCGACGTCACTTGTACCGCAGCCCTTTTTCTCCGTCATTCCCGTGAAAACGGGAATCTAGGGGGAGGGGCCTGTCAGCATAGGGGTCTATTCGCCAAGCCTCCCACCAGTGTCATTCTGAGCGTAGCGAAGAATCCAGGGAGGTCTTTCAATTACATGGTGGCTTTTCGGAAAGAGACTTTGGATTCTTCACTCCGCGGAGTTTACCCTGAACGTAGACGAAGGGATCCGTTCAGAATGACAGCGTCGCGCTTCTGTTGATCCCTCCCTACCCCAACTCCGACAACTCCACCAACTTAGCCTCCCGCTTCCCGTCTCCAAGCTCCAGAATAGCCACCTGGCCCAGCTTGCGTACGTTCTTGGGCAGCGACGGGCTGCCGGGGTTGATGAAGAGAATGCCCTCGTGCTCCTCCACCATCGCATACAGCGTGCGCCCGAACACCACAATGTCCACCGGCCTCTCGAAGAAGTCCGTCACCATCTGGGTCAGAAGCTGATCCGGCAGCCGCTGCCTGCCGATGGCCCCGGGCATGACCTCATCGCTCAGCCTGGGCAGCCAGATCTCGTTGGTCATTCCTATGGTGTTGCCCTCTATCTCCAGGATATGGGTCTCAGCCACGCGCTCGTCGCCGGGGACCTCCAGCATGAAGGGCTGCGGCTGCTCCGCCTGCCCGCCCTCCAGCCTGGCCGCCGCCGTCACCGGCGCAATGCGCTCCAGCCAGTCCAGCACCTCCTTGGAGTGGATGCCTCCGGCGTGGAAAATCCTGTCCACGCCCTCAAAGGCCCGGGCCACCTCCTGTGGTATTTCCTCTCCACTGCCGGCGCGGGTGTCGGAGATGATGCCTATCTTCATTGCTACCTCCAGCTTTCTTGCATCCCGTTACAAACAAATAAGGCCGAAACCGGCCTTGCCCTATAGCGCCCTCAATATGCCACACTTGACGCCCTCCCGCAACTGGCGGCTCTCTTCGATGGTACCAGACATCCCCGGTTTAGGTCGTGGCGCTATCTACACGAGTTGGTGTTCCTCCTTGGCAAAGCAAGGATATGCCCGCTCGTCCTGAGCTTGTCGAAGGGCGAGCGGTACATAAACGACCACCATATCCCGCTCTGGTTCGACAGACTCATCAATGTGTGTGCCCTTGAAACTCCAACGTAGTTCCAAAAAGAAGCGCTCCCTCTGTCATTCTGAACGGAGCGCAGCGGAGTGAAGAATCCAAAGTCTCTGTCCGCAAAGCTGTGATGTCCGTAGACAAAAACCTTGGATTCTTCGCTGCGCTCAGAATGACATTAGTGCGGGGCTTGGTCACAAGTTACGCAAAGGTCTCCCTTCGCAGGAATGGTCATGGTTGTTGCTTGTTCAGAGTATCCTTAGGTCGTGGCGCTATCTACACGAACTGGTGTTCCTCCTTGGCAAAGCAAGGATATGCCCGCTCGTCCTGAGCTTGTCGAAGGGCGAGCGGTACATAAACGACCGCCATATCCCGCTCTGGTTCGACAGGCTCACCATGAGCGGGAAAGAAGGCTTAGTGTTATGCCTGAGACGGCCTCAAACAATGCTATCCAAAACGCCAAACAGCCCTGCGTTGACAGCCTGCCCTCATTCCCTTAGAATCGCCTTGGCGTACCATTCTACATTCTTGGAGGTGGAAATTGCCCAAACAGTCTCCGATTCCGGATGAACTGAGCAAGCCCTTCTGGGAGGCTTGCAACGAGGACCGGCTGGTCTTGCAGAACTGCACGAAATGCAACTTGCTTCTGCACCCGCCTGAGCCATCCTGCGAACAGTGCGACTCAAGTGACTATCTGGAGTGGAAGGAGGTCAGCGGCCGGGGCAAGGTCTACTCCTATGGCGTCATGCACGACTGCCGCGTGAGGATCCTTCAGCCGGACCAGCCCTTCAACATCGCCCTGGTGCAGCTTGAGGAGGACCCGGGCATCCTGTTCTACTCCCACCTGCCCGGCACTCCCGTGGACCAGGTGCCCATAGGCGCCTCTGTTCAGGTGGAGTTCGAGACGACTCCGACAACGGGCCAGAAGGTCCCGGAGTGGAGAGTTGTCGGCTAGGGCCTGACAGCCATCGCATTCAGCACCCGAATACTCAGAAAGGGGTACACAATGACAACTTCAAGAACTCCATACGCGCCGAGGTCCATGTACAGGGGCGTAGAGGGCCTTGGCGTATGGGAGCACAAGGGAAAGGTGGCGGCCGTGGGCATAGGCCACTCCCCCACAGACAGGCGCTGGGACCTCAGGCCGGAGACCAGCGTTGGCGCTTACGCCATCATCGCCCTGCGCAACGCCATGGAGGACGCTGGCATCACGCCCGACCAGGTGGACGGCCTGGTGCTGGACCCGTCCACCACCACGGGCGCCATGTGGCCTGCGGACAGGCCCATCCCCGATGAGTTCACCCAGGCCTTCAAGCCGGGTGCCAACAAGGTTGACGGCATCAGCTCCCTGAGCACCGAGTGGCTGGTCGCCAATATGCCGGAGCTCAGCAACATCAACTTCACCATGTACGGGACCACCTGCATGTCCAACGCCATCTGCGTGGCCGCCCAGGCCATCGGCGACGGCATGACCAACACCTGCTTGGTGCTGAAGGCGTGGGACAACCTTGAGGGACGCTACGCCCAGGGCGGAGACAACGCCCTGGACACCATCGGCGGCAGCGGCCAGTGGAGCAACCCTTGGGGAGCCACCGGCCCCTACTACCCCGCCCACTGGTTCACCAGCTACACCAACAAGTACGGCGGCAACCACGACATGATGGCCCCCTTCGTGGTCAACTCCAAGCGCAACGGCCTCCTCTTCCCGGAGGGGTTCTGGGCGCAGCATCGACCGGAGCCGCTCACCGTCGAGGACTACCTCTCCGCTCGATGGATAGTCAAGCCCGTGAACCTGTACGACTGCGACATCCCCATCACCGTCGCCGTCGCTTACGTCTTCACCACCACCGAGCGAGCCAAGGACATGAAGCAGAAGCCCGTCTACATCCTCAACCACTCCGAGGCCAGGCCGAAGCCCCGAAGCGTGGAGCTGACCCTGGAGGAGTGCGAGGACTCTGCCGCCAGCCTGGGCCGCAGGCTGTATGAGGGCGCGGGCATCACCGCAGACCAGCTCTCCTTTGAGAACATGTACGACGGCTACACCCTGTTCCACCACCTGATGATGGAGGGCTTGAACTACAGGGGCGTCAAGAAGGGCGAGGGGCTGGACTTCTACCAGACCGACATCAGCATTGAAGGCCCGAACCCCGTCTCCCCCAGCGGCGGCAACGCGGGCAGCGGCCGCACCCGCATCTGGATGCACACCGACTGCATACAGCAGATCCAGGGTCGAGCCGGGGCGCGGCAGATCAGGATACCGGCGGAGACCGGCGTATCCGGCGGCCCGCACCCCCGCGGCGGCGACTTCGTAGTCTGGGGCTCCACCCCGGACTAAAGGCCGGACGGCGTCAGAAGACGTTCCAGTAGGGGCGGTTCGCGAACCGCCCCTACCCTTTTCACGCGGCAGTAGCAGGGCCTCTCGCGTGGAGGCCACCGGCTTTATTGAGGGCCTCACCCACTAGCGTCGGCGCCTCATTCCCGCTCATCCTGAGCTTGTCGAAGGACATGAGCGGGAGTAGCTACACCCAACGTTTACCCGCTCACCCTGAGCCTGTCGAAGGACATGAGCGGGAGCAGCTACACCCAACGTTTACCGCTCACCCTGAGCCTGTCGAAGGGTGTGAGCGGGAGCAGCTA
This sequence comes from Dehalococcoidia bacterium, assembly GCA_034422115.1. Classification (GTDB taxonomy): domain Bacteria; phylum Chloroflexota; class Dehalococcoidia; order Lucifugimonadales; family UBA2985; genus DAOUJW01. The sequence goes on from DAOUJW010000015.1 coordinate 138,768, forward strand.
CACCCAATGTTACCCGCTCAAATGGTTCGACAGGCTCACCATGAGCGGGAAGGAACCGGCATTGCAACCGGCGAATGAGCCTGGCCCCCCCAACATTGACACCAAAGGGGCATTACCCTATCATCCCCACAAGTCCACAATACTAGAACGGAGGTGAATTTTGAAACCATCCCCGGTACCGGACGAGGTAAGCAAGCCCTTCTGGGACGCCTGCAATGAGGGACGTCTTGTGGTGCAGAGCTGCACGGATTGCGTCTGGCTGCAGCACCCACCCCAGAGGACGTGCGCATCATGCGGCTCAGACAGCATGGAGTTCCGAGAGATGAAGGGGCGCGGGAAGATACACGGATACCTCATCAGCCATGACTCCCGGGTCATGATGCTGCAGGAGATCCAGCCCTTCAACCTGGCTGTGATAGAGCTGGAGGACGCCCCCGAGATCAAGATGCTCTCTCACCTTCCGGGCACTCCCACCGACGAGATACCGGTCGGGGCGACGGTGCAGGTGGAGTTTGAGGCCACGTACAACGGCCAGAAGGTTGCCGAATGGAGGGTGGTCGACTAGACCCCTTCAACGCTGAACCAATACCAAGTCAAACATAGAAAGAGGTGAAAACATGGCCCCAACTCAAATGGCGCCTGCATCGGTATACCGGCGAGACGAAGGTCTGGGCGTATGGGAGCATCGCGGCAAGGTGGCGGTCGCAGGATACGGCCAGGCGCCCACCGCCCGCCGGTGGGACGGCAGCCTGGAGACCAGCCTTGGCGCATGGCAGATTCTTGCAGTCCAGAAGTGCCTGGATGACGCCGGCATCACCATAGACGACATCGACGGCGTAGTCGCCTGCCCCCAGGGCATGGGCGACGTCTGGGCCCCCCGCCCCTACTTTGACCCCCCCTACGACTCCGAGGACGGCCTGAGCGGCGTGAGCGCGGACTGGATAGTACAGAACATGGGCATGAAGAACGTCAAGTTCACGTCCCACGGCCCCGCCTGCATATCCAACGCCCTGTGCGTCGCTGCACAGGCCGTGGGAGACGGCCAGACGGAGGTGTGCCTGGTCATCAGGGCCACCGGCAACATGCCCGGTCGATATCACCAGAACCCTTCCAACGAGGTCTCCGGCAACAACCAGTGGATGGACCCCTGGGGTTGGGGCCTCATGCCACAGATCGGCTTCGGCTTTGAGTCCTACTGCCGCAAGTACGGCTCCAACCACGACCGCATGGCCCCCTTCGTCGTCAACCAGCACAGGAACGGCATGATGAACCCGGAGGGCTTCTACTACCAGCATCGCCCTGAGCCCTTCACCGCAGAGGACTACCTGGCCGGCCGCTGGCTCCAGAAGCCCCTCAACATCTGGGACGCGGACCTGCCCATCCAGACGGCGGTGGCGTACCTCTACACCACCCCGGAGCGGGCAAAGGACATGAAGCAGCCGCCCGTCTACATCCTCAACCACGTCACCCAGAGGGGCGTTGTGCGAAGCTACGTTGAGACCCTGGAGGAGACCGAGGCCTTCACCGACAGCATCGCCAAGAAGGTGCTTGAGGGCTCCGGGCTTACGCCGGGCGAAATCGACATCTACAACCCCTACGACGGCTACACCCTGTTCACCCAGTACTACCTTGAGGGCATGGGCTGGCACGGCGTGAAGCGCGGCGAGGCCCACGACTTCTACGCCGGCGACATCAGGGTCGAGGGGCCGCACCCCTTCAGCTCCAGCGGCGGCAACTCCGGCAACGGCCGCACCCGCTGGTGGATCTACACCGACTCCATCCAGCAGCTCCGGGGCCAGGCAGGCCAGCGGCAGGTCACCATAAAGAACGGCCGCCCAGAGACCGCCGTAGCCGGCGCATTCACACCCGGCGCATCCGACTGGACCGTCTTCGGCACAAGCCCCGACTAGACACCCGGCCTGGAATGCAGTAGGACCTTCAAGTGGGCCTCCTCCACCCAATGGGTGAGGAGGCTCACTTACAACATGTTGGACGAATGAATACCATTGGCAGATATATTTCAGCATTCCTGCTTGCCGTTCCCGCGGCCAGCCTTCTTGCGTATGGGACCTACGGTCTTGCAGTGTTCGCGTCCCGGGGTGAAGGCCCCACTGGTAAGATATTTACTGTGTCGTTCCTAGTCGGCCTCGCCCTCTTGACACCATTGGTGTCTACGGCCTTGGTCAGCTGGAATACCAGCGGCATTGTTAACAGAATAGTAACAGCATTTCCAATGTCGCTTCCCCTCTCCCTCTTTCTGGTATTCGCAACTGATTCTGCCGCCAAATGGCTATTGCCCGACAGGGAGCTTGGAGTCGAAGTTGGTATCCCTGTAATCATTGCAAGTCTTGCTGTCCCGGCCATATGGATTGCAGGATCATCTGAAGGGCGGCAAGCCGCGAGTCGCGGGTGCGGCCTGATTGCTCTGACGGCATTCGCCATTCCGATATATGCCATCGGTTCCGCTTATATATCTCCCCCTGATCCGAGCCCCATTATCCCACTAAAATTCTGGATATGGGTATCAATTGTTTTGGGTGTTCCCGCGAGCATAGTATACGCAATGCTACGGTGGCCGCTCAGGGGTACCGGCTAGAATCCCCAATCGAGCTAAAGTAACGTAACTCTACGGAGAACCAACATGGCAATCTTTCTGACTGAAGAGGACGTCCGCCGCCTCCTGCCAATGGATCAGGCGGCCTCCTGAGCATCCGGCTATTTCTATGAAGACCATTGGCAGATTTATTGCGGCAGCCATACTGTCCCTTCCCGCAGCCTTCCTGCTCTCTTCAATAGTCAATTTTTATGTTGATGAACGGTCCAGAACGACGCCGTATGACGCGAGCAACACAGGTTTTGTCATTGAAGCTTTTTTCGCGGGCTGGATTGTATCAGGCCTTTGCGTTTCACTGGTGACCGCTGGCCAACACATCCGGAGAAACATTGCAGCAGTCCTTCTTGCTCTCCCCACGTCCATTCTTCTCCATGTGACAATCAACTACTTTATTGAGCAGATGTTTACCGAAGACTTCACTAATGGAGGTATAATCTTTGGTGGGTGCTGGGCTACAGCAAGCCTTTGGATTTCAAGGGCTTCCACCGGCAGGCTCGTCATGAGTAGAGGGTGCGGCATTTTCTCCATGGCGGCATTCGCCTTGCCCATAGGCATCGCTGTTACTGTAATGGTGGCGCCCCCGATTAGAATGGAGTACTTAACGCCATTGACTCTTACTCTCCTATCTGCGCTTGTAGGAGTGCCTTTGGGTCTGTTCTCAGCTGGACTGGCGCACGTGCTCAGGAGACAGGATGCGCAAATGGCAAACGGAAATGAATTACGCAACTGGATGGGGTAAACAAAATGGCAATCTTTCTAACTGAAGAGGAAGTCCGCCGCCTACTGCCAATGGACAAAGTGGCCACCTGAATCGCCGTCCAACTCCTATGAAGAGATTTGGCAGATATATTGCAGCATTCCTGCTGGCAATTCCCGCGGCCGGCGTTGTCGCTTTGGCGATCTTCTCTCTTTCCGTATGGGTGTCACGGACTGATGACCCTAGCACCGCCCCCCTTAATGTGCCTTTCTTCGTCGGATTGGTCATATTCACCCAATTGATCTCGATGGCCCTGGCCAACTGGCACGACAGAAACTTTGTGATCAGACTTATTGTAGCCTTGCCGATGTCGATTTTCCTCGCCTCGTCTCCCGCGTTGATGATCGGCTCTATGGCGGAATACGTAATGCCAGGCTGGGAGGATGGAGGCAGCGTTGGCCTTCCTGTATTTATCGTTGGTTTAGCTGCCTGCGCCTTTTGGCTTGCAAGATCCTCTACCGGTCATCAAGCCATTAGGCGCGGGTGCGGCCTGATTGCTCTGACGGCATTCGCCCTTCCGGTATATACTATTGGGGCCGCTATTGTAACTGCTCCTGTTGACCCTATTTTCCACCCGTGGGCCGTGGTGATGCTAACAATCATTATAGGAGGGCCAGTGGGCCTAATATCTGGAGCAGCCTGGTATGGGCTAGGGAGACAGCAGAGACAGGAAATTCCAGATGGTCTCAATGAATCACGCAACTGGAGGGGATAAGCATTATGGCTATCTTTCTGACTGAAGAGGACGTCCGCCGCCTTCTGCCAATGGACGAGGCTATAGAGACGGTCGAGCGTGGCCTGCGGGAGCAGGGAAACGGTACCGGCGTCAACGTGCCAAGGCATCGGGCCCAGGCCGGCGGTCGCGGCATCACCATGATGGTTTCCGTCCTCGGCGAGCGGGGCGTGGCCGGGTTCAAGGCCATGGGCGCGGGAGGCTCTCTGGCGCTGCTGTACGGCGGCGAGCCACACCACCTCCTGGCGGTCATGCAGGCGGGGAGCCTGGGACAGATACGCACCGGCGCGGCCACGGGCGTGGCCACGCGGTATATGGCGCGGGAGGACTCCTCCACCGTCGGCATCATAGGCACGGGGAACCAGGCCATCACCCAGCTTGAGGCCGTCTGCGCCGTGCGCCCCGTCCGTTCCGTCAAGGCCTACAGCCGGACGCCGGAGCGCCGCGAGGAGTTCAGCCGCCGGATGAGCGAGTCCCTGGGCGTGGAAATCACCCCCGTCCCTTCCGCAGAGGAAGCAGTAAAGGGCACCGATATAGTCATCGCCATAACCAACGTGCGGACGCTTGACCCCGTCCTGTTCGGCGACTGGCTGGAGCCAGGGATGCACGTCAACGCCGCGGGCGCGAACTCCATCAACCGCCGCGAGCTCGACGAGAAGGCCGTCACCATGTCCTCCGTGATAGTTGCGGACGCCGTGGACCAAGCCAGGCTGGAGTGCGCCGACCTCGCCGTGCCCATCGACGCCGGGCTTATGGGCTGGGACCGGGTGCTGGAACTGGGCCAGGTGGTGACGGGGCAGGCGGCGGGCCGCCACTCGCCGGAGGACATCACCCTCTTCGAGTCCCAGGGCATCGGGCTGGAGGACGTGGCCGCGGCCGCCCACGTCTACGAGCGCGCCCAGGCTGAGGGCATAGGCGTGCCTCTACCCTTCTAGGCAACCTATAAGAGACCGTCATTCCCGGTATTCCTGGAGTTTGTTGGCGTTCCTCCTCGCCACAGCATACATCTGCTGATACACCTTGTTTACCGCTCACCCTGAGCCTGTCGAAGGGTGTGAGCGGGAGCTTCAAGGCTGTTTTTGCCCGCTCAAATGGTTCGACAGGCTCACCATGAGCGGGCAATAGGCGGAGTTCACTTCAGGAATTGCCATTACCAACAAACTCTGAGAATACCTCATTCCCGCGATAGCAGACCTCTTGGTAACTGCGGTATCATGATGCCAGAAGCGCGCCTTCCGTCATTCCGGCGAAAGCCGGAATCCAGGGCGTCTGCGCGCAAAGCTGCGATGTCCTTAAGTGAATCGTTCTGGATTCTTCGCGAAGTTTACCCTGAGCGCAGTCGAAGGGCTCAGAATGACATACATATGGGGCTTTGTCTCACGCTATGCAAGATCTCCAAAAGCCGGAATCACGGGACGGTGAAATGACTTCTTTCTTATTCAGAGGCTCCCCAACGCCATGACTCTGCGATTCAAGCGGACCGCGCTCTTCAGCCTGCTCCTATTGGCCTGCCTCTTTGCGGGCTGCGCAGAGCCTGTAGACGCGCCCACAGCCGCGCCATCCCCTACCCCAACCCGCGAGCCTGTGCCGACACCAACCCTTGCCCCTACTCCAACCAATACGCCCACTCCGACAACAGCACAACAGCCTCCACCCACCGCGACGCCGACGGCTACCCCTACGGTGTCCCCTGCATCCCTCGAGCTTCCGACGCTCCGGGCGGAGCGCGCCTTTCCCAACCTGGACTTCCGACGGCTCACCAACCTCGTCCAGCCGCCGGACACCGGCGACCCCCTCTTTGTCACGGAGCAGGCCGGGCTCGTCCGCGTGTTCCCCAACGACCCAAACGCAGCCGAAGCCGCCGTATTCCTGGACATCCGAGATAAAGTCAGCGAGGACAACAACGAGGAGGGGCTGCTTGGCCTGGCCTTCGACCCCGAGTACGCCGTCAACGGGCACTTCTACGTCTACTACTCCGCCGCCTCGCCCCGGCGCTCCGTTGTCTCCCGGTTCACCGTAAGCGAGGACAACCCCCTCGCCGCGAACCCGGACAGCGAGCTTGTCGTCATGGAGATACCACAGCCCTACGGCAACCACAACGGGGGGCAGCTGGCCTTTGGCCCGGATGGCTACCTGTACATCGGGCTGGGGGACGGCGGCAGTGGCGGCGACCCAAGGGGCAACGGCCAAGACCTTGGGACTCTGCTGGGCTCCATTCTGCGCATCGACGTGGGAGACGCCGCGCCTGATCTCCCCTACGTCATACCAAGAGACAACCCCTTTGCAGGAGTCGACGGCGCGCGCGGCGAGATATGGGCCTACGGCCTGCGCAACCCCTGGCGCTTCTCCTTCGACAGGGACACGGGCGACCTCTGGACGGGGGACGTGGGACAGAACCAGTTGGAGGAGGTTGACCTGATAACCCGGGGACTGAACTACGGATGGAACGTCATGGAGGGAAGCCTGTGTTTCTCCCCTCGTTCCGGCTGCGACCCCTCCGGCCTTGAGCCGCCCGTCGCCGAGTACGGCCGCTCCGAAGGCTGCTCCATCACAGGCGGATATGTCTACCGCGGCGGCGAGATGCCCGCTCTGGAAGGCGCTTATCTTTACGCCGACTACTGCTCAGGCAAAATATGGGGCCTCCGCTACGACGGCTCGTCGGTCACGGAGCAGGCGCTGCTGGCGGACACCGACCTCCTGATCACGTCCTTTGGAGAAGACTCAGAGGGCAACCTGTACGTCCTCTCCCGCAACGAGGGCATATACCGCCTGCTCTTGGCGTAGCAAGACCTTTTAGTAGTCTGGGAGCAATCCACAGTCCCTTCCCCCGCTTGCGGGGGAAGGTTAGGATGGGGGCAAACATAGCTAATGTGCCTTCAACCCATAACCCCCATCTCAATCTTCCCCCTTTGAATGGGGAAGAGGCATCTTTAGCATGAGCCGTGCCCCGCGCCTCGGTCACAGCCGCAGAGACACCTCCCCGGCCGGCAGGGTCTGCACGGAGCCGTCGTCGTGGCGCAGCAGCAGGCTCCCGTCGTCGTCCACTCCCTGGGCAAACCCCTCGTAAACCGCGCCGCCGGAGGTCACCTGGATGCGGCGGCCAATGGTCTCCAGCAGTGGCGCCCACTGGTCCCGCACTGACCCGCCTGCGTTTATGTGAGCGTAGAGCGCCTCCATCTCATCCAGAATCGCCACCAGCAGGTCCACTCGCGGGTAGGGCTGTCCAAGCTCCAGCCTCAGGCTGGTTGCTATATCCTTGATTTCCGGGTAGTCGGAGGGATCAAAGTTTACGTTTACGCCCATCCCGATGATGGAGAATCCCGTTGAGCCTTCCTCTCCAACTGAGCTCTCTATCAGGATGCCCCCTATCTTCCTGCCACCGACCAGTACGTCGTTGGGCCACTTGATGTTGACCGGAGAGGCCGCAGGTATGAGCTTGCGGAGCACGTTGGCAAGGGCCAGCGAGGCCATCATGCTCAGCTGGGAGGAGGCGTGGACGCTGGGGCGGAGCACCAGAGACGCCAGTATGTTCACCCCGGGCGGAGACACCCATACCCTCTGGAAGCGGCCGCGGCCGCGGGTCTGCTCCTCCGCCAGCGCCAGCGTTCCCTCCGGCGCGCCCTCCATGGCCGCCTGCCTCGCCTGGTCCATGGTCGATGTCGTGCTTTGGAAAAAGTCCACCCTGCTGCCCAGGGCGGACGTGCGCAGTGCGCTCCGGACCGCCTCCCCGCTCAGTGCATCGTCGTTAGTCATATTCGGCGCATCTCCGTCGTGAGATTTTCCACTCCTGTCACCCTCCGGTTGATCATGCCCGCGCTTGAGCCCGGGGCGGGCGTTTCGCTGATAGGCAGGCCTGTAAGCCGAGTCCTGTATCCCGGAAAACCGGGACGGCGATCATCTATCTGGGACTTCAATTACTCAAAGCCTCTAGCGGCCAACCCGGGGACGGGCCGGGCGCCCTTGGTCCCCCTATTAGGCCTTGCACCGGGTGAGGTTTGCCATGCCTCCGGTGTCGCCATCGGAGCGGTGAGCTCTTACCTCGCCATTTCAACCTTACCCCAAGGGGCGGTGTGTTTTCTGTGGCACTTTCTGTCGGGTTACCCCGCCTGGCCGTTAGCCAGCACCCTGCCCGGTGGAGCTCGGACTTTCCTCCCCAACTGCGTCGGGGCGATCGCCCAGCCTGCCTATCAACTCACTTCCAGTTTAGCATCGACCGACGGCGCGGTCAAAAGTGAGGGGCGTCTATCTCTCCTGAACGACGTCTGCGCCCAGCGTGGTGATGCGCTCCACGTCGATGACGATGGCGAACCCCTCCCGCTCCGGGTCCCTGTCCAGCTCCTGCTGCACGACACGCGCCATCACGTCATCCCTAGTCGACCCGTCGCGATGCACCGTGGCGTCTCCGTAGAACCGCCATGCGAGTCTCCTGGCGGGGTCCCGGTACATCACAACCACCTTGGGGTTCTCCTCAATGTGCTCCAGGATGGTGCGGCGGCTTCGCTCCCAGTAGGCCAGATGGCTGCCGTCAAGGGCCATCACGCTGCCCTTGAACCCCACGTTGGGGTCGCCGTCGGCCGAGGCCGTTGCGACAATGCAGGGCGTCCCGTTGGCCAGGGCGTTGTCAATCGCTTCACGCATCTCGTCGGTAAACTGGATCATTACTCACTCCTTCAAGGTCAATGTTACGTGGTCAGAGTCGTCCCCCACCGAGATTTGGGAGACCGTAGCGCGAATGATGTAGCCCAGGGCGTCCCTGTCCAGCGAGTCCCAGCTGCTCAGCAGGCGGGACGCGTCACCACTGGTGATGGCGTCGGCAAGGTCCCGGGCGGGAGCGGAGTCCGCCTTCAGCGTCTCCCTCTGGGCGTCCACCTCCTCAAGAGCCGACCTGAGCCGCTCCAGGGATATCGCGCCCGCGGCGGCTCTCTCCAGCGTCCGGAGGAACTGGCCCTCAAGCCGCTTCACCATCCTCGCGCCCTCGGCGTCCGGCTGATAATCGACCGACTGAAGCCTTGCCTGCCCCCTCTCCAGGGCCTCTTTCACCTGCCCCAGCACGTCCCTCTCAAGAGAGTCCGATCGCCACGTGTGGTAGCGGCACGTGCCCTGGTTCGTCCTGGATTGGCACTGGTAGTACCGGTAGCGCCCTTCCACGCTGGAGCCGTCCTTGCGCTGCCACCCTTGGCGGCGGCTGACGCCGATCATCTTCCGGCCGCAGAAGGCGCAGAAGGCCACGCCGGACAGGAGAAACGGCTCAGAGTCGCGGGATGTCCGTCGAGTCGTCACCCGCGACATCTTCTCTTGGGCCGTTTCAAAGTCCTCGGGATTGACCAACCTCGGATGGCTGCGGGGCACCCTCATGCCGAACCGGGCGTAGGTGCCCAGGTAGGTGCGGTTTCGCAGGACGTCCCTCACCGTGACAATGCTCCAGCCGCCTCCGCCGCGGGTGGGTGTCTCCTTCTCGTTCAGGTGGCGCACTATGCGCCTCATGCCCATCTCTTCCTGGAGGTACAGGTAGTAGATGAGGTTCACCGTGGCGGCCTCTTCCGGCACAATCTCCAGCTTGCCGTCCGAACCTATCCGGTATCCGTAGGGCGGTTTGCCCAGCCCCTCCCCTCGGAGGGCCTTGGCCATCATGCCTTCCCTGATGCGCTGCCCCCTGGCGCCCCCGTCGCCGGGCCACTGTCTCAGGGCTTGCTGGAACGGGTCCGGCACGTCCTCGTCAAAGCAGATGACCCTGGAGCCAAGGGCGTCCAGCTCCAGCAGCCGTCGGACGGAGGACTCCAGCGTGTCGCCGAAGTGGTTCACGTCTTCTGTGACCACCAGGAACTCGGAGTCCGACTCCTTGAGATAGGCCAGCATGTTTCCGTACTGGGGACGCCCGTTCACCACCCCCTCCCGCTCCACAAAGGTCTCCACGCTCTGATGGCCGTTGCGCTGGCAGTAGTCGGAGAAGGCCTCCAGTATGTCGGCTTGCCCCTGGGCTCCGTTCTGGACAGCGAAATAACCGATGGCCTTCATTGGTAATCAGCTTGCATACAGTATCCGGCTGCAACTGGGGCACTTGACAGGCTCCGCTGACGTGCGGGCCTGCTGCACCACTCTGGTCGGCAGCGTTATGCGACATCCCTGGCAGCTGCCCCTCTCCACCTTGACCACGGCAACCCCCTGGCGAGTCGAGCGAAGGCCGTCGTACATTCTCAGATGGACGGGGCTTACGAGCGCGGACATATCGTCCCGCCTCTTCTGCAGTTGGACAAGGGACTCCTGGAGACCCGACCTCTCCCCCAGCATCCGCGCCTTCTCCGTCTGCCAGGAGGCCTCCATCTCCTGTAGAGAGCCTTCGAGCGCGCTCAGGCTGTTCTCCGTTTCCTCCACCGCCTCCAGAGCCTGCAGCAGGCTCTCATCGTGCCTCTTCTGCTGCTCCCTGAGCATGTTCAGCTCGGCCTGCAGGTCCTCCAGCTCTCTGGGGTTGCGCACCGTGCCGCCGTAGAGCTTCCCCTCCACCTCTCCGGCCTTGCTCTGGGATGACTCCGCCGTCAGCTCCAGGTCCGTGCGCTCCGCCTGCTGCTTTCTCAGCGCGTCCCTGGTCTCGTCCACCGCCTGCCGGGTCTCTTCAATCTGCCGCGTGTCCCCCAGAGCCGTATCAATGGAGGCAATGGACTGGTTATGCCGGTCTATTTCCTCGTCTACGCCCAGGAGGTCGTATAGCTGCTGAACAACAGTCATGTTGGCTCTCGCGTGGCTGCTATTGTATGGAGACGGATATGGCATGTCAACAAAGCGGGGCCGTCTAACAGGGTCTTTTCATTCTCCCTCTCCCTTGAGGGAGAGGGTCGGGGTGAGGGTGAGTTTTGGCGGGAATGGCTACAAGGAATTCACCCCCACCATAACCCTCCCCCTGAGGGGGAGGGGATTTCTCTCTCGATAACGAACGATAACGAAAAGGCCCTGGACCGTCTAAAGGTGGTCAATGATGGGCATTGCAGGGGCGCGTTGGTTATACTACGGCCAAGGGGACACCGTCTCATGCCCGCTCATGGTGAGCCTGTCGAACCAGAGCGGGCATACAATAGTTGTGAGGTCACCGCTCACCCTTCGACATGCTCAGAGCCTGCCCCGTACTTGATACGGGGATGAGCGGCGTTGTCAGGCCCCGCCAAATGATTGGGTATTCCTGGAGTTTGTTGGTGTTCCTTCTCGCCACAGCAGACACCTACTGACACACCCTGTTTCCCGCTCACCCTGAGCATGTCGAAGGGTATGAGCGGGAGCTTCAAGTCTGTTTTTGCCCGCTCAAATGGTTCGACAGGCTCGCCATGAGCGGGCAAGAGGCGGGGTTCACTCCAGGAATCGCCATCACCAACAAACTCCGGGAACCCCAAATGATTGTGAAGACTTGAACAATCTCACCCCCTTGCGCTAGAATTAAGAGTTGAAACCGTAGTCTGTGTTTATCAGCAAAACAACCCAACTCAGGAGCAATCCAGGAATCGGAGGGAAGATGAAGAAGCAGTGGGCCTTGTACATCGGAATTGCCATAATCGCCATTGTGGGCCTGGCCTGCGGCGGGGGCAGCGAGCCGGAGCCGACCAGCACGCCTACGCCCGCCCCTGCACCCACGGCCACGACCCCTGCAATGGTCGAGCCTACTACCGCGCCGCCGTCCGGTGACGGCGTAACCCTTTCGCTGGGTTCAGTCGACAGCGACGACCTTGTCTTCGGCACGGAATCCCTCACGGCCAAGGCCGGAACCACCGTGACCGTGACCTACACCAACAACGCCATCACCCAGCAGCACAACTGGGTCCTGGTGCAGGACGGCACCAAGGACGACGTTGCCCTTGCCGGAGCAGCTGCCCCGACCACCAACTGGCTCATGCCGGACGACCCCAACGTGATAGCCAGCATCCGTCTGCTTGACCCCGGAGAGTCGGGCCAGGTGACGTTTACCGCCCCGGCGGCCGGGACCTACCAGTACGTATGCACCTTCCCAGGCCACAACCCAACCATGTGGGGTACCTTTGAGGTGACGCCCTAGAGGTCAGGGAATCTCAGGACGCTGGTATTCATGGCGCGTGTTGGTATTGCCAACTTCTTTGGAATACTGCCCTCATGACCATTCCTGCGAAGGGAGACCTTTTCAAAACCTCTTCCCCCTTGAAGGGGGAAGATTGAGATGGGGGTGAGCCGTGCAGGTACACGCATCTTTTTGCCCCCATCCTGACCTTCCCCCGCAAGCGGGGGAAGGGATTTAGGATTATTCAAAGGTCTCCGAAGGCAGGAATCCAGGATCCCTGGTAGTACATAGGGGATAGACCCCTGCCTGCGCAGGGGTGGTCTAGCGCTTGGGTAACGCTTATTTGCTACTACCAGCACACTCTGAGAATACCAGGACACAGAACAGAGCAATGCGCAGGGGTTCCGGCCAAGCGCCGGGCCCCTGCCCTGCTTTTCAGGAACCGGACGCCGATAAGAGGTTGATCATCCCGGCCATGTAGCCCGCCCCGAACCCGTTGTCGATGTTCACCACGGCTATGCCCGGGCTGCACGAGTTCAGCATCGTCAGAAGCGCCGACAGCCCGTGGAAGTTCGCCCCGTAGCCTACGCTGGTGGGCACGGCAATGACCGGCGATGACACCAGCCCCCCAACCAGGCTGGGAAGAGCGCCCTCCATGCCCGCCACGGCCACTATCACCCTCGCCTCCCTGAGCAACGGCAGATTCTCCAGCAGCCTGTGGACTCCGGCTATGCCCACGTCCCAAAGCCGCTCTACGGAGTTGCCCATCAGCTCCGCGGTGAGGGCCGCCTCCTCCGCCACCGGAAGGTCGGACGTGCCGGCGGCCACCGTCAGCACGCCGGCCACAGGCGCGGCCTCCTCAGAAGTCCGGTCCACCACAATGGCTTTGGCTACCTCGCTGTAGTGCGCCTCCGGCAGCGCTGCCTTCACCTGGGCATACGCATCGGCCTCCGCCCTGGTTATGAGCAGCTTGGAGGAGGTCTCCGCAATCCTGCAGGCGATCTGCGCCAGCTGCTCCGGCGTCTTGCCGGGGGCGTACACCACCTCCGGGAACCCCGTGCGAATGGCGCGGTGGTGATCGACCTTGGCAAACCCCAGGTCCTCAAAGGGAAGCGTCCGCAGCCTCTCCAAGGCGTCACCTACCTCCATCTCCCCTTGCTGCACCCGTTGGAGTAGCTGCTCCAGAGATTTGGCGTCTATGTCACTCCTCCTTGTGCCCTATAGTGACGTTAATTGAGGCAAGGTGCTTGCCAGATGAGGATCTTTGAATAACCCCAGCGTAGTCCCAGAAGGAAGTCCTCCTATTGTCATTCTGAACGGAGCGTAGCGGAGTGAAGAATCCAAAGACTCCGCCCACATAGCAACGATGTATTTGGTAAACCTCCATGGATTCTTCGCGCAGTTTATCCTGAGCGTAGCCGAAGGGCTCAGAATGACACCGGTAGAAGGCTTGGGCACAAGTTACGCAAAGGTCTCCTGAAGCCTCTACGCCAGACATTCGTTTCACCTGGATATCTCTCTGAGATAGTCAAAGCTGTAGATGCCCGTCTCATGGGCATCGCTCCACAGCAGGCGGACGGCGTAGGTCCCCACGGGCATCCAGTCAACAAGCCAGACCCCCTCAACCGGCTCTATGCTGCTGATGTCCACGCCCCTGTGGTTGCGCTTGCACAGCACGCACGGACAGGCGCCCCGCAGAAAGCCCCAGGAGAAGACGCCAGTGTGGCCGTCTTCCCAGATGATGGCGATGGACTCGTCCTCATCCGAGACCTCTACTCCCGTTACGGCGACTCCGGTTGACTTGCCTTCTGAGGACATCCCTTTTTCCCTGCGCTTCAGATTAGAATGCGACCTGCATCAATGTGGAATTGTACCCCATTTCGGCGCGAGTCTGTACCTCGCGACGACGGCTGGTTAAGATGATGCCGAGAGGTGAATCGTGCCCGAACCGAAGTTCATCGTAGACCTCAACGCCGGCGGCCTGGTGAAGTGGCTGAGAATCATGGGCTACGACACCACCTTCGTGCCGGGCATCGAGGACAGCGGGCTTGTGGATCTGGCCCGGGGAGAGGGGCGCGTCCTCCTGACAAGGGACAGGCACATCATGAGGCGCAGGGTCATTACGTCAGGGGAGGTCAGCGCCGTCCTGCTGGAAAGCGACCGCGTGGAGGAGCAGCTTCGTCAGGTCGTACAGGTCTGCGGGCTGGACACAGAGCGGGGCTTCTCACTGTGCATAGAGTGCAACGTACCTCTGAGAAAGGCCGCCAGAGAGGAGCTCAGGGACAGAGTGCCTCCCTACGTCTTTAGGACCCAGGAGGAGATAGTGGAGTGCCCCTCCTGCGGGAAACCCTTCTGGAGGGGCACTCATTGGCGCAACATGCGTCGAAAACTTGCCAGGTTAGAGTTTTCTTGAATGGTTAAACTTGTGTAACACGTTTTGCTGTTACCTATAGACCGGGGATTATGCTGCGAATCTTCCCGGGGAAGGCGCCGCCGCCTCCGTTCCCGCCGTTATCCTTCAGCCCCGTGGCAATCAGGGTGAGCTTCACGGCATCTTCAAGGGTCTCGTCCGTAGACATGCCAAAGAAGATGGACGCGTTCTTGTTCACCGTCCTGCCTATCAGGTCGCCCGCCGCGTTCACCCCACCAAGGGTGAGCAGGTGGCCGCCCTTGACCGAGAAGAGAACTCCCCGAGCGCCCTTGATGGACATGTTCAGCAGGGGGTTGGCCATAGCCTGCCGAGCGGCGTCCACCACTCCCATTTTGCCGCGGCCCTGGCCAATGGCCATGAGCGCTGCGCCCGGAAAGCCCATGATGGTCCGCACGTCGGCGAAGTCCACGTTGATCTCGCCCGGGACGTTGATGAGCTCGGAGACGCTCAGGATGCCCTGGGTCACAACGTCGTCGGCGGTCCTGAAGGCGTCCATCATCTCAGCGTCGTGGTCTACGTACTTGAGCAGCCTGTCGTTGTGTATGACAATCAGGTTGTCCAGGAAGGGCCGAAGGCGGGCTACGCCGTTCATCGCCTGTCCGATTCTCCGGCTGCCCTCAAAGCTGAAGGGCGTGGTGACTACGCCCACTACGAGCGCGCCCATGTCCTTGGCAATGGAGGCGATATATGGCGCAGCGCCTGTTCCGGTGCCGCCGCCCATGCCGGACGTTATGAAGACCATCTCTGCGTTCTTCAGAGAGGCGCGGAGGTCGGCCTCCGACTCCTCGGCGGCCTTCTCGCCCATCTTGGCGTCTCCGCCGGCGCCCCAGCCATGCGTTGCCCTGGCGCCAATTTGCACGATCTCCGTACCCGGTACGGACGGCTCCAGGGATTTGATGTCCGTATTGACCATAACAAACTTAACGCCCGGCACCTGGTCCTTCATCATCCGCCGGACGCAGTTGCATCCGCCTCCGCCAATTCCCACCACCTTTATTCGCGCAGGGGCCCTTTCCCATTCCTGGTCGTGGGCTATGTTGTTTTCGGTTGAGTGAGTTGCTAGCATTGATATCTCATTTCCTTTCTTTCACCTGGCGAGTGTTCCGACATCCAGCTACGCAGTTAAGGCAATAGTATTAGGGAACCAACTTGGCCCTGAACAAGACATCCGACAGACGCGTCCCCATTCCTTTTCCGGGAGATCCGTGCACTGCACCGGAAAACCCCCCGAACCTGGTTGGATGGACGACCCTTGTATCGAATCCTTAATCCTGCCCGGCCATCGAAGGTTCAGTTATAGGGTTGAGCAGTTTCTTGTGTTACGCTTCTGTTAGTGTTGCACCTCCTGTTCGTTTCTCCTATATTCAGCTAGCTGTCAGATATAGTCAATAGTTTCAGGCGTATCATATCCAGAGAGCCATGTGAAGCACGCTTTACATTTTCTGCGCTTATGGTTAAGATACATATAACTTATTAGATTCGGGTGATACGCTATGGTTACAGAAAGCGCCCCTCTGTTCCGTCCGTACGCGCCTCCGGCCAACATGCAGGCCTTTTTGCACCGCATCCGCCGCATGAACATGCCCCCGCGAGTGACCCGGGAGATTCTCAGGGGCATAGGCATTTCAGAGAACATCGTCCCCAGGGTTCTCTCTACCCTGCGGTTCCTGGGGCTGATCACCGACGGCGACGAGCCCACGGACATACTCAGGGGTCTGGCCGGCAGCACCGAGGACGAGTACCGCCAGCTGCTGGAGCGCACCATTCGCACCGCCTACGCCGACGATTTTGAGATCATCGATCCGGGCAGAGACCCCCAGGAAGTCATCATGAACGCCTTCCAGAAATACACTCCCCGCTCGCAGCACTCGCGGCAGGTCATGCTCTTCCTGGGGCTCTGCCGGGAGGCGGGTCTCGCGACCGTGGACGTGCCAAGAAGACGGGAGATGAGGAGCAGGACGCAGCAGGGCCGCAGAGCCACTCGCAGCAGCCCGGCCCAGAGGCCACCACAGCACACTGAGGCCGCCGGCGCCCAGGCCACCGGCGCGGCAGTCGCCCGGAGGGAGACTCTGCCGGAACCAACCCAGTTCCTGGGCCTCTCCCTGGAGGACGCGGCGTTCATGCGCGAGGACGACTTCTGGGACGTGTGGAACGCCCTGGGCACGGTGTTCCTCAGACGCGCCCAGCGCATATACGCAACGCTGCAACAGGAGTACACGGACTCCCAGGAGCAGCCGGAGGATGAAGATTTCCAGTAAATGCCCTAAACTTATGGACAAGTAGAACCACTACCCTGCCCCGGACTTGTCCACAGTGAAAGGAGACCCCGAATGAGCCGCAGAGCAGCCTTCATCTACCACGACCTCCTGTCCCGCCACGTCCTCCGCGAAGACCACGTGATGATCCCCACCCGTCTGCGCTACACCTACGAGCTTCTGGAGTCCTACGGCGCTTTCCAGCATCCCAACGCCCTTCTGGTGGAGCCGCGCCTGGCCACGGAAGAGGAGCTTCTGACGTCCCACACCCGGGAGTACGTCAACGCAGTCCGGGGCCTGAGCCGCGGGGAGGCCGGGTACAACCAGGGCGCTTACGGCTTCAGCGACCACGGAGACAACCCCGTCTACTCCGGCATGTTCGAGGCCGCCTGCTGGTCAACGGGGGGATCCCTGCTGGCAGCGGAGATGGTGCACAAAGGGGATGTGGACGTGGCCTTCAACTGCTCCGGCGGGCTTCACCACGCCATGCCAGGCCGGGCCTCCGGCTTCTGCATCTTCAACGACCCGGTTGTCGCCATAAAGTACCTGGTGGAGCAGGGCCTGCGGGTGGTCTACGTGGACATCGACGCTCACCACGGGGACGGAGTGCAGCACGCCTTCTACGACACCGACCAGGTTATGACGATATCCACCCACCAGTCCGGGATGTACCTGTTTCCCGGCACCGGCTTTGTGAACGAGATGGGCGCCGGCGACGGCCTCGGCTACTCGGTCAACTTTCCGCTCTACCCCTACACCAACGACGAGATATACCTGTGGGTGCTGAACGAGGCGATCGCGCCCCTTATCCGGGCCTTCAACCCGGACATCCTGGCCACTCAGCTTGGGATGGACCCTTTCTTCCGTGACCCCATCACCCAGCTTGGCCTGACGGTGCAGGGACACTCCAGGCTGGTGGAGGAGCTGGGCAAGCTGTGCCCCAGGTGGCTGGCCTTTGGCGGTGGCGGCTACGACGTGGGGGCTGTGGCCCGGGGCTGGGCGCTGGACTACGGCGTAATGCTGGAGAACGAGTGGCCCGACGAGATTCCCCAGGACTACCAGGAGCGCTACGGCCTTACGCTGCTCCGCGACCCGGAGGGGCCGTCCATAGACTCCGGTGTCATGGCAAGGGCTCGCGAGACCGCTGAGGAGGTTGTGAGAGAGGTCAAGAGCCGCATATTCCCCGTCCACGACCTGTAAGGGGGCCGGGGGCTCCCGTCCACCCCTCCCCTGCCCTGCAAAGGAAATCTCTGTGTGGGTATTCCTAGCATGTGTTAGCATTACCGGGTGGTGCCGCTCATCCTGAGCTTGTCGAAGGAAATGAGCGGCACGACTACGCTCAAAATCTTCCCTCTCATATGGTTCGACAGGCTCACCATGAGCGGGAAAGGTGTGGTTTACGACCAACATTGGCAATACCAACACGCCCCAAGAATACTCATGCGTGGCGCGCGACTCAGATGGGCGTCTAAAGAGGGAAATGGAGCAAAGCTACCAGGGAGCGAGAACGGAACGCCGTTAGCCTACTGGCCGGAGTCCTGATCGTCCTTCTGCATCTCTTCCATCATCATGGCCTCGTCTCCCGCATACTGGAGGATCTGGCCAAACAGCGAGAGAAACGGATCGTCGTCATCGTCCTCGCCGGACACCGTGGGGCCTTGCAGGTACCGGAACAGCTCGCTGTCCGCCGAGAGCACCACTGTGGTGTCTTCACGCAGCGAGTTGGTGTACGCCTCAAGACTTCGCCTGAAGGTGAAGAACTCAAGCGCCTGGGCCAGGGCATCGGAGTCTATGGGTTGCAGCGCCTCCTGGCCGGATGCCGCCAGGGTTCTCAGGGCGTTAGCCGCCTCAAACCCAATGACCACCTCCATTGAGTCAAGGGCCTCCGGGCCCAGGGTTCGTATAGCCCTGATTGCGTCCTCCAAGACGTCTGGGTCCAGGACATTTCCCGCCCTCAGGTCTGCTATAGTTTCGTCGGTTATCAGGTCTACGTCCAGTTGCTGAATGGCATCCAGCACCTCTGGCGATAGGGATTCAAGGGCGTCCAGGGCATCCAGGGCCTCGGGGCGCAGGGCATCCGTGCCAAGCACCCGGGCGAATATCTGTACCGCCTGGGCCTCACCCTCACCGGAGAGGATGTTGGCGTCCCTGTCGGCGTTGGCCCTGATGATGCGCACCCGCCTGTTCACGTCAGCCGTAATGGTGAGAAACTGCTCCTCGCCCTCGGCCCGGAGCCGCTGCGCCTGCACCGACCGCTCCGAGCGCATCCTGTCGAACACGCTGGCCTCGGCCGCGGCGGGGAAGTCGGCGCGCTTTATGCGTATGTCAACGATCTCAACGCCCCACTGCGCCTCGGTATCCTCCTTGACGCTGGCCAGGGCCAACTGCATCATCGCTTCGCGGCTGGGAAGGCCGTCCTCCGTCTGCCTGGGGCTGACTAGGATTGTGCCGTCCTCCTGAGTGATGGGGTCGCCGCCGATAATATCTCGCCTGTCCCTCACGCCAACCTCGTCGCGAATGGCCGAGATGGCCAGGGCTCCAATGCGCGAGTCAGCGTTGGACTCATCCCTGAGGTTCTCCAAGAATAGCTTTGGATTGGTTATCTTGTATCGGACGTAGGCGTCTATCTCCAGGAACTGGCTGTCCCTGTCCGGCATACTCTGTACCGGCACGTCGATTCGGAGCAGCCGCCTGTCGAAGCGCACCACGCTCTCAACGGGGGACTTGAACTTCAGGCCGGGACTGACAATGTCCCTCTGCACCTCTCCGAACTGTGTTATCACCACGTACTCGGTTTCGTCTACTGTGTATGCCACGCCGAAGCCGGATATCTGGGCAAGCAACGCCACAAACAGCAGCACCAACACGGCCATGCCAAGGAATCTCATCATGGCACAGTCACCTCATCGTCGGTCAAAGGCAGGAATTGCAGGAGGTTGCCCGCGTTCTCCTCGGACAGGATGAACTTCTTGATGCCCGGCAGTATGCCCTCCATAGCCTCCAGGTAGAGGCGCTGGCGAGTGACGTCCGGGGCGCTCAGGTACTCCCTCAACACGGAGCGGAAGCGGTTAACTTCACCGGTGGCCCTGGCTATGCGCTCAGCCTTGAAAGCCTCCGCGGCCTGCACCACCTGGGCGGCGTCACCCTCCGCCCTCGGAATCCGGTCCTGTTCAAACGCCCTGGCTTCGTTGATTCGGCTCTCCCTGTCCACCCGGGCGTTTACAACGTCGTCGAAAGCGGCCCGCACCTGGTCAGGAGGTCGGGTTGTCTGCAGCGCCACGGTGTTCACCTGGATGCCCGTTCCGTACAGGTCCAGGATACTTTGCAGAAGCTGCTGGGTCTGGGCCTCTACCACCGGCCTGTTCAGCACAAGGATATCATCAATGCTGCGCTGTCCTACGGCTTGGCGCAGGGCGGCCTCCGCGGCATCCTTCAGAGTGCGCCCCTCCGGGTTCCCCTGATCGATATTGCGCAGCACCTCTCCGGGGTCGTCCACCCTGAAAAGAAAGCTCTCCAGGTCAGAGATCTGGTACTGGACCACCATCTGAACGTTGACGATGTTCAGGTCTCCCGTGATCATGAGGGCCTCAACGTTCTGGTCGGCGCTCGCCCCCGTCTCTCCCGTGAAGAAACCAAGCTCCATGTTCCGCTCTACGTCGACGTCAACTATGGTGCGCTTGCCAATGGGCGATGGAAAGTACCAGTGGAGGCCGGGTTCTGCTGTGCTCTGGAAGTCTCCGAACAGCTGAAGGGCGGCTCGCTCCCGGGGGCCAACCTGGTAGACGCCGGTGGCCAGCCATCCGATGATGAGCAGGAATATAGCAGCGACAATGACAATCCTCATGCCGCCGCCGCCCAGCCTCTGGGTAAAGCCGCTGATCGCGTTGCCGATGTTCCTGAGGATTTCCTCTAGCTGGAACTCAGGGCGTTGTCGCCCTCCCCCTGGCTCGAACATGTTGCGTTAAACTCGTCTTTCCTCTAGTCGCACGTCATCCCCGCTTCGCATAACCTCAATACCTTAACACAGATTCGGGAAATAGCAATACCCTACTCCCCAACCTCCTGCTCGGCTGTTGCTCTGAGAAAGGCCTCCGGGACTACGGAGACGTGCTGTGCATCGGACCCGTTTGACGGCCCGGAAGCGGATTTGACCTCCACGCCGGGGTAGGGCTTCCTGCCGTTCTGCCTCAGGGAGTGGAACAACTTGAGGTAGTCCCGCAGATAACGGGTTATGAGGAAGTTCTCCCGTGCGTGCTCCCTGCCCTGCCGCCCCATGCGGTCGGCGGCCTCCGGGTGCTCCAGGAGGTAGGCCATCCGCTCAGCGCACTCCGACGGGCTGCTGACCAGGTACCCCGTCTCTCCGTCCAGTACCTGCAGCGGTATGCCCCCTGCCCTGCCCCCAATGACCGGACGCCCCTTCCACAGCGCCTCGGTAACCGCAAGGCCAAAGCCCTCTCTGAGGGACTTCTGTATCACCACGTTGGAGCCGGACTGGAAGGCGTTTATCTCCACGTCGCCTATGCCGTGGACAATGTTGGGCAGGATGTGGACGTCCGGGTCGTCCCCGGCCCGCTCCGCGGTCTGGTTGTAGTATTCCCAGCCCTCCGGATCGTCGTTCGCTATTGCCACGAGAAAGGCCAGCTGCAACTGAGGCACTTGCCTCTTGACCTCAAGATAGGCCTCCAGCACGCCTATGGGGTCCTTCCACACGTCCATCCTGGAAGCCTGGATGACCAGCGGCCGCTCAGGGTCAATGTTGAAGCGGCTCAGCACCTCTTCCACGGTTTCCCGGGTAATGGGCGTGTTCTTGGGGCTGAGGGGGTCTATGGCCGGAGGCGCCACCCAAATCTCGGAGTTCCTGATGTCCCTGTTGACAAACTGCTCCAGGGTGAAAATTGCGGCGTCGTATGACTCCAGGTACGGCGTTATGTACTCCAGAGCCTCGGGCTGGGCGTCGGTGGAGTCGATGTGGCAGCGCCATACCCAGCGCGTGTCTCCGTTGCGTAGCCCGTTCTCCCGGAGGAAGCTAAGGATGCCGGCAGGCTGAGGGTCGTGCACGACCACGAAGTCGTAGTCGCCCTCGAACCGCTCGGCGTTCATCACGTTGTAGTCTCGCCACGTCTTCCACATCTCCGGCGTCCAGTCCACGTGGGCCCCCTGCAGGCTGTTGTGGAGCTGCTTGCTCACGCTGTAGAACACCCCGTCACCGTGCATCACCTGCCACTCGGCCTGCAGCCCGGCGTCGTTCATCAGGGGGACAAGGGAGTAGAGAAGCTCGGCCACGCCGCCTCCGAAGGCCGTAGCGTTGACGTGAAGGACCTTTGCGCCCTTCAGGGGCTCAGCCAGTCTGCTGATCTCATCGGCGTTCTTCTCACCGATGATGGGCCGGTAGTCGTCCAGCAGCTTGGGAAAGGTCTCAACCTGGGTCAGCATCCCAACGCCCCTCTATCTGCGGGCGAGGAGAATAGCCCCCGGATGTCTGTGGGGATGAACAAAGAAACGTGCATTTTGCGGGTCTTCTGCGGTGTCGTGCGTCACCTCCAAGTCACGCGTAATAGACCCAGCCCCCGCGGAGGTCTGGGCCTACCGATGGTTCAGGGATTCCCCCTCCAGCAGTCCCAAAGCGTTGGAGAGTATCACTTCATCCAAATGCTAAATCTATCACATACTATTGTCAATAGTAACTGCGCTAAAGGGACGCTATTCCTGACGCGTGCCGCTTCTGCCTATTGCGCTGGAATGCCAACTCCTTTTCCCTCATTCCTGCGCAGGGAGACCTTTGCAAACCCGTCGCGCCATCTTGGAAGGGGCGCGCCGACAGTCATTCCTGCGGAAGCAGGAATCTAGAGACTCGGTCTGCAAGTCTGCGATGCCTTTGATGAACCACTTTGGATTCTTCGTCGCTCTGCTCCTCAGAATGACATTGTCAAGGGGCTTGCACGCAAGTTACGCAAGGGTCTCTCCTTCCGCAGGCAGGAATCCAGCTCCCTCCGCCCCTTTACCAACGCCGTAGTGCTATGATTACAGTAGAGGCCCCTCCAGCGCCCGGCGATACCGGCAAGCCGATGAGCCTCATCAAAGCACCATGATCCCTCTGACAGACCCGGACGTACAACGCCGCATCAACCCCTACGTTACCCTCGCGCTCCTCGTGCTCAACTCCGTGGTATTCCTGTACGAGGTGCTCCTCCTGGGCGGCTTTCAGACCACCCGGTTCTTCTACAACTGGGGGCTGATCCCGGCGAACTTCACCCAGGGGCTGAGGGAGTACGGCCAGGTGTGCGACGGCCTGGTGTTCTCAACTCCCCTGGGCGCCGTGTGCCAGGGGACCATCCTGGACCTGGAGGCCCACAACGAGGTCTGGGTCACGGTGTTCAGCTCCATGTTCATCCACAGCGGCTTCATGCACTTCGCCGGCAACATGGTCTACCTGTGGGTCTTCGGCGCGAACATCGAGAACGGCCTGGGGCACGTGAAGTACCTGGTCTTCTACCTGGCCTGCGGAGTGGCCGCCGCGCTCACCCAAATCTACATAGACCCCGACAGCCCGGTGCCCATGATAGGCGCAAGCGGGGCCGTGGCCGGGACCCTGGGCGCATACATCATCATGTACCCCTACAACCGCATAAGCACCATCGTCATGATGGGCCTGCTCTTCGTGATACGGGTGCCGGCGCTGTTCCTGCTGGGCTTCTGGTTCTTCATCCAGAACGTCCTTCCCGGCATCGGCTCTCTGGTGACGACTGCGTCCCAGTCCGGCGGCGTGGCCTTCTGGGCCCACATAGGCGGCTTCATTGCCGGGTTCCTGGTGATGTCGCTGTACCTGGCGGTCACCCGGAGACGAGCCATACCGGACGTCCGACGTATCCCCTGGCGATGGTCCCGGCGGTGATCTCAGGCGGCAGGCGGCCCCGGCGCTAGCTGCGCAATCACAAACAAGAGCAACCCCAGTATTACAATTGCCACCTCCGCCGCCGCAATCGGGGCGTACGAAAGGGTATCGCTCCTCGCGCCGGTCCAGTGGCGGTTGAGGGGCGCTTGGGCCCAGACTATCACGGTGGTGGAGATCGTAAGGCTGAGAATGGCTGCGAACACCGTCAGTATCGTGGCCGCTCCCCCGAAGGCCAGCGGAGTAAACCCAAGTACAAAGTTGAGCGCCATCAGCACGAATGCCAGGTCCGGGCTTAGAGACGTCTCCACCTCCGACTTGGCGGCAAGGTCGCGAATGACGCGGACGTGTTTGTGAATGCGGAAGAGTCCGTACACCGGCACAAGGAGGGAGAGGGCATGCCACACCGGGTAGTGAACGTCCTCCGTCTCAGACTGGAGCTGCTTCCAGGTGATGTACCCCCAGTAGTAGTAATAGATCCCAAGGGATAGAACGGACAGGACTATGAGCCGTGTGGAGCTTAGCAGGATGGCGTTGGAGCTCTCCTCCCCCATTATGTAGGGGTAACCGCCTCCCTGCTGCTGAGGGCCGGAGTCCGTGAGCTGGTTTCCGCACTCGGGGCAGAAGCTGGCGACTTCCGGGTTCCTGGCGCCGCACATGGGACACGCCTTTGTGGGCCCGGGAGAATCGGCGCTCTCCCCTTCCGTGGCCTCTCCGAAGACCCGCCAGCCGCACTGGTAGCAGAAGTTCGCGCTGCCCTGGTTGGGCGTGTCGCACCTGGCGCACAGCTTCTCAGCCATCGGCGGCTCCCCGGCGGAGTGTAGTGGTACCCTTCGTCTCGCTAATCAAACGCCAGCTTCCTCTCCTTCAGGCTCACAAACCCCCTCTGGGCCACGATCACGTGGTCCAGAACCTCAATATCCAGCAGCTTGCCCGCGTCTATAATCTGCCGCGTAATCACCACGTCCTCCTCGCTGGGCGCAGGGTCGCCGGACGGGTGGTTGTGCACCAGGATGACCGCAGGGGCATTGGCCCGGACCGCATCCCTGAACATCTCTCCTCCGCGAATCACGGCGGAGTTCACGCTGCCCTTGTACACCTCATGTATGGACTGCACGCGGTTCCTGCTGTTGAGCAGCAACACCCGAATGTGCTCCTGCTCCAGGAACGCCATCTCACCTTGAAGGAGGTTGGCCACGTCCTGGGGAGAGTGGATCATCGGCCTCTCCTCTTCCTGGAGGGACAGGGCGCGCCGCCCCAGCTCGAATGCCGCCTTGACCTGGGCCGTCTTGGCGTCGCCGAAGCCGTGGACGCTGCACAGCTCGTCGTAGCTGGCCCGCGCCAACCCGGACAGCCCGCCGAACTGGGACATCAGCCGGGTGCTTTGGCTCAGCACGCTCTCCGACTGTGTGCCCGTCCTGAGAATGATCGCCAGCAGCTCAGCGTTGCTGAGTGATGAAGGGCCATAGTTCCTCAGCCGCTCGCGGGGCCTCTCCTCCTGGGGGAGGTCCCGTATCATCACCCGGTATTCCGGCGACTCCCTGCCATCGGTCATTTGCGCATACCACGGCCTGAGTGTTGAGAACCCATCGAACTTAGAAGCCCTCTAGGCCTCTGCCTTCTGCTCTTCAAGACAGCTGGAGCAGACGAAATCGTCTCCCTGCTCCAGGGCCACTCCCCGGGCCACGTTTCGAGTGCGTTCGCATACGCTGCAGGTGGCCCGTTCAAGGGGCACGTTGCCCTCGCTGGGCTCCTGGTCGCGCCCCCGAAAGCCCTGGTAGTCGGGGTCCAGGCGCTTCATCGCCTGGAATCTTTCCCTGTCTTTTCGACGGCTCATAGCTTTGCCACGCGGCGCAGAGGCGCCTGCGCGTCTGTCGAAAATATCTGACGTAGGGTATCAGAGCTTCAACAGCTACTGAACCGCTACAACGGCTCCGGCGGCCTCCAGCTTCTCCTTGACCTGCTCCGCGTCCTCCTTGGAGATGCCCTCCTTCACGGCCTGGGGAGCGCCCTCCACCAGGTCCTTGGCCTCCTTCAGGCCCAGGGTGGTCACCTCGCGCACGCCCTTGATGACGTTGATCTTGTTGGGGCCTATCTCCCGGAGGATTACGTCGAACTCCGTCTTCTCATCGTCATCTGCGGCGGCTGCCTCCGCGGCTCCGCCACCGGCGGCGGGCATAGCGGCCACTGCCACAGGCGCGGCGGCGCTCACCCCAAACTCCTCCTCCAGCAGCTTCACCAGGTCCGCCAGCTCCAGCACGGACATGCCCTTTACGGCCTCAAGCACCTCTTCCTTTGTCATCTTTCCTCTCCTTCTCGATTTGACTTCTCGTCGATTGCGTCCCGCCTCAGCTAGGGGGTCTCCTCTGTCTCGGCCTCCCCTTCCGCCTCGGCCGGCGGCTCTGCTTCATCTGCGACTTCCTCGACTTCCGCCTCTGCGGTCGGCGCCGACTCCTCTTCCACCGCAGCCTCCGCCTCCACCGGCGCGCTGTCCTCCGCCTCAACCGCCTCCTCCGACGCAGGGGCCTCCTCCTGTTCCGCCGGCGCGTCTGCGACGGCAGCCCCGGCCTGGGCTTCCCCGCCGCTCTCGGCCGCGCGCTGCAAGACGGTCACAAGGCTACGCAGCGGAGCGCTCAGCACGGTGACCAGCCCTGTCACCGGAGCCTGCATCTGGCCCAATAGCCTTGACAGAAGCTCCTCCCTCGGGGGCAGCGTCGCCAGGCTCCTCACCTGGTCTCCGGTGATGACCCTGCTGTCCATCAGCGCTCCGTTTATCACCAGCGGCGACCTTGTGGTGGTGATGTAGGTGTTGAGGCCCCTGGCCACGGCCACCTCATCCCCATACCCAAAGGCTAGCCCGGTGGGGCCCTGCATCACGTCGCCGATTCCCTCCTTGCCCAACTCCTGGGCGGCCAGGAGAGTCAGGGTGTTCTTGACTACCTTGTACTCTATCCCCTGCTCTCGCAGCCGACGCCTGAGCTCCGTCATGTCGGAGGCGCTCAGGCCCTGGTAGCCGGTGGTGATGGCAATGGTGCACCGGCTCAGCTTCTCCTTTATCTCCTCAACCTGCGCTTCTTTTCTGGGAGTTGGCACTGTGTTTCCTCACAAAAATTTTAGCTCCCCGAGCCAGAAAGCCGGGGAGCCGTACACACTCATAGTGCGCATTGATTCCTTGGGTTTTCTGCCTCGGCGGGCGTTTGGATTAAGGCCTGGGGCCACCCGCTTTCTACGGCAATGCGGTTCTATTGTAACAGACTATCCTGTGCTAGTTCCTCATCGCCAGCATTCGGGGCACGTCCAGCTTTATGCTGGGGCCCATAGTTGTCGTAAGGTATGCGGTGCGAATGAACTGCCCCTTCACCGCGGACGGCCTCGCCTTGACCACCGTGTCCACCAGAGCGTTGAGGTTCTCCACCAGCTTCTCGCTCTCGAAGCTCACCTTGCCCAGTGGCACGTGGATAATGGCGGTGCGGTCCAGGCGAAACTCCACCCGGCCCATCTTCGCCTCTTCTATGGCCCTGGCGAAGTCCTGGGGCTGCACGACGGTGCCGGCCCTTGGGTTCGGCATAAGGCCCCGACGACCGAGGACGCGCCCCAGCCGGCCTATGCGGCCCATCACGTCCGGGGTGGCTATGGCCACGTCGAACTCCAGCCAGCCCTCCTCTATCCTCTGCACCAGGTCGTCGTCTCCAACGTAGTCCGCGCCGGCCTGCCTGGCCGCAGCCTGCGCCTCGCCCACGGCGAAGACCAGCACCCTGACCTCCTTGCCAAGGCCATGTGGCAGCAGGGCAACGCCCCTCACCAGCTGGTCCGCGTGGCGCGGGTCCGAGTTGGTGCGCAGGTGCAGCTCCACCGTCTCATCAAACTTTGCCCTGGAAGTCTGCTTGGCCAGATCAACAGCCTCTCCGGCCGAGTAGAGCCTGTCCTTCTCAACCGCCTTGGCGGCCTCCGCGTACTGCTTTCCTCGCTTTACCATGTTCTTCGCGTCCTTAGTCTGATATCTGGACACCCATGCTCCGGGCAGTCCCCTCTATCACCTTGATGGCGGCATCCAAATCGGGGGCGTTGAGGTCAACCAGCTTCACCTGGGCGATTTCACGCACCGAGTCCCTGGAAATGGCGCCGACGGGCTGGCGGCTCGCGGCCGCGCTCCCCTTCTCCACGCCTGCCGCCCTTCGTATCATGTCGGAGGCCGGGGGCGTCCTGGTCACGAAGGTAAACGACCTGTCCTCGTATATGGTGATGTGCACCGGAACAATGGTGCCTTCACGCGTGGAGGTCTGCTCGTTGTACTCCTTCACAAAGGCCATGATGTTCACGCCGTGCTGGCCAAGGGCCGGCCCAACGGGGGGCGCGGGCGTGGCCTTGCCGGCGGCTATCTGAAGTTTTACGATTGCCCGGACTTTCTTTGCCAAGGTTCCTCCTAGAGCTTCTCCACCTGCAGGAAGTCCAACTCAACGGGCGTCTCCCTGCCGAAGAAGGAGACCAGGATTCGCACCTTGCCCCTGTCCGCCATTACCTGGTCAACAACGCCAATGAAGTCCGTAAAGGGGCCGTCGGTAATGCGCACGCTCTGGCCCAGAGTGAAGCCCACCTTGACCCTGGGGGCCTCGGACTCCATCTGGCTGAGAATCTTCTCCACCTCGTTCTCCTCCAGGGGCACCGGCTTGGGACGTCGCTCCTGCTCGTCCTCGGCGGAGACGAATCCGGTGACGCCGGGGGTGTTCCTCACCACGTGCCAACTGTTGTCGTCCATCGTCATGTGGACAAGGATGTAGCCGGGGAACACCTTGCGTCGCACGGACTTCCTCCTCCCCTCACGTATCTCTATCTCCTCCTCCGTAGGCACGACTACCTGGAAAATCCTGTCCCTCACGTCCATTGTGGTGACGCGCTGCTCCAGGTTCTTCTTCACCCTCTCCTCCTGTCCGGAGTAGGTGTGGATGATGTACCAGCGCGCTTCCTGTTCTTTAGTAGTGCTCATGTATATCTCTTTGGTGGATTCTTCCTCAGGTCAAGAAAGCAAACAGCCGCCCAAAGCCCAGGTCCAGAGCGCCAAGTATAACCCCCACGAATGCGGAGATAATAATCACCAGTATAGTGAGGCGGGTGGTCTGCTCCCTTGTGGGCCAGACCACCTTCCTCAGCTCTGAAATGGTCTCGCGGAATATCTGGAGACTGGGGCCTCTGCGAGCCCGTTCTGTACCCTGGGGTCGCAGGGTCCTTCTCAATGGCGATGAGCTAGCCACGCCTCTCTACCTTACCTCTCTGTGCGCCCTGTGAGAACGGCAACGCGGGCAGTACTTGGAAAGCTCCAGTCGCTGCGGGTCACTGCGCTGGTTCTTGACCGTGGTGTAGTTGCGCTCACGGCAGTCGGCGCAGGCCAGGGTTATGATCGGCCGTACCTCTCCCCTTTTCCTCGCCATTTTACGCCTCCACCTTGGTGATGACGCCCGCGCCCACGGTCCGGCCGCCCTCGCGGATGGCGAAGCGCAGCCCCTCCTCAAGGGCCACGGGGTTGATGAGCTTGATGCCCATCTTCACGTTGTCACCGGGCATAATCATCTCCACGCCATCGGGGAGTGCGATCTCGCCCGTAATGTCCGTAGTGCGAATGTAGAACTGGGGCTTGTAGCCGTTGAAGAAGGGCGTGTGGCGGCCTCCCTCCTCCTTGCTGAGAACGTACACCTCGGCCTCGGCGGCGTTGTGTGGCCTGATGGAGCCGACCTTTGCCAGCACCTGGCCCCTCTCGATGTCGTCTCTCTCAATGCCTCTCAGCAGGCAGCCGACGGCGTCTCCCGGCTCGCCCTCGTCCAGGGTCTTGTGGAACATCTCCACGCCGGTTACCACCGTCTTCTTGGTTTCAGTGATGCCGACAATCTCCACCTCGTCACCGGTCTTGACCATCCCTCTCTCCACTCGACCGGTCACAACGGTGCCCCTGCCCTTGATGCCGAACACGTCCTCAACGGGCAGGAGGAACGGCATGTCGCGCGGGCGCTCCGGCATGGGAACGTAGTCGTCCACAGCCTGCATGAGCTCCAGAATCTTCTCCGTCCACTCGGAGTCGGGGTTGCCCTCATCCTCCAGGGCCTTGAGAGCGCTCACCCGGACTATGGGGATGTCGTCCCCCGGGAAGTCGTAGGCGCTGAGCAGCTCCCTGAGCTCAAGCTCAACCAGGTCCAGCAGCTCCGGGTCGTCCATGGCGTCCACCTTGTTGAGCGCCACCACAATGCTGGGCACCTGCACCTGGCGGGCCAGCAGGATGTGCTCACGGGTCTGGGGCATGGGGCCGTCTGGAGCGCTGACCACCAGGATGGCTCCGTCCATCTGGGCGGCGCCGGTGATCATGTTCTTGATGTAGTCGGCGTGGCCGGGGCAGTCAACGTGGGCGTAGTGCCGGTTGTCCGTCTCGTACTCCACGTGCTGAATGGCAATCGTCAGGCCTCTGGCCTTCTCCTCAGGCGCGTTGTCGATGGTGTCGAAAGCGCGGTACTGGCTTCCCGTGTGCTTGCTCAACACCATGGTAATGGCCGACGTCAGGGTGGTCTTGCCGTGGTCGACGTGACCAATGGTGCCTACGTTCAAGTGGGGCTTGTTCCTCTCAAATCTCTGCTTAGCCAATGCTCTACCTCCTAAAGATTTGCAAGTTTTCTTTACATGGAGCCCACAATCGGATTTGAACCGATGACCTCGTTCTTACCAAGAACGTGCTCTACCGACTGAGCTATGTGGGCAGAAGCCTGTTTTCTTTTCCGTTCTCCTTGGTGGAGGGGGTAGGATTCGAACCTACGAAGCCCTTCCGGGCGCCAGATTTACAGTCTGGTGGTATTAGCCGCTCACCCACCCCTCCGGATGTGCCTAGTTTATCACCTCTCGAAAGAACTCGCCAAGTCTTTTTCTACGCATTTCGTCTCACCCCGGGGCTGTCACAGCCCGAGGGGGGATTCGAACCCGCCAACCTACCGATTACAAATCGGTTGCGCTGCCCTTGCGCCACTCGGGCGTCCTCTCCCGACAGCAACATAACAACTTCCCCTGCATGGGGAAGTCAAGATATATGATAACACATTCCCGCAATACCTTGTATACACCTTGGGACGGAAATCACATACCGAGAGAATTTATAAGGATGTGAGCCAAAAGTCAAGCCTAACCAAGGCCAACATCTCCTTAGTAAGAAAGCAGGACAACTAGGTATTCCTGGAGTTTGTTGGCGTTCCTCCTCGCCACAGCATACATCTGCTGATACACCTTGTTTCCCGCTCACCCTGAGCCTGTCGAAGGGTGTGAGCGGGAGCCTCGAAGCTGTTCTATGCCCGCTCAAATGGTTCGACAGGCTCACCATGAGCGGGCAAGAGGCGGGGTTCACTTCAGGAATTGCCATTACCAACACACTCTGAGAATACCGACAACTACCCAATATTGACAACGAGGTAGAACGTTGTTATAAAGATTATTGGAATGCCCCCTGGCGTCCCCTTTACTCCACGAGCTCCCTGTCCAACCGCAAGGCCAGCCACTTATGGCAAAAGGCCGTTAGGTAAGGAGAGACTCTGGGAGAGAGCGCATGTCAGGTGAGTAAACGGGGCTAGGGAAGGAGACTTTCCTGGCCCCTCTTTAATTTTCTTGTGTTTCTACTGAACAAGGCTAGGTGTTGCTTTGGCTCGTTTAGCTATATTCATCGACGGCGGATATATCGATGCACTGGCAGAAAGGGAGTTCTTCCTCTGGGTTGACTACGACAAGTTTGCGAAAGAGATAACA
Source organism: Dehalococcoidia bacterium (assembly GCA_034422115.1). GTDB lineage: Bacteria > Chloroflexota > Dehalococcoidia > Lucifugimonadales > UBA2985 > DAOUJW01. The sequence continues at coordinate 170,228 of DAOUJW010000015.1, forward strand.
AAGACTATTTCTGATAATAACGCAGAACCCCTGGATCTATTGCGCACGTACTATTACAATTGCCTGCCTTATCAGAGTTCACCTGCCTCACCCGCCGAGGCAGACCAATTTGCCAAGAAACGGTCCTTTTTTGAGGCATTGTCTCGTCTCGATAAATTCCAAGTGAGAGAGGGGCGTTTAGCTCTCCGCGGACACGACAATGAAGGCAGACCCATATTCCAACAGAAACGTACTGATATACAACTCGGCTTGGATTTCGCATTGCTCAGCGGCAAGGGTCAGATCACTCACGCTGCGCTTGTAGCGGGGGACAGTGATTTCATACCCGCAGTTGAGATAGCGAAGCAGGAAGGGGTTATAGTTACCCTTTTTCACGGACCAACCAAGGACAAGAGAGAAGAGTCGAACTATGCTCAGGAGCTTTGGTCAGCAGCCGACGAGCGGATCGAATTGACGCAGAGCTTTATGGAATCAGTGAGACTAATCAGGCAAACTCGAAGGCGCTAGGCTCTCAAGATAGAATGGGACACTCTCGGTATTCTCTGGGCTTGTTGGTGTTCCTCCTCGCCACAGCAGACAGCTACTGATACACCTTGTTTCCCGCTCACCCTGAGCCTGTCGAAGGGTGTGAGCGGGAGCTTCAAGGCTGTTTTTGCCCGCTCAAATGGTTCGACAGGCTCACCATGAGCGGGCAAGAGGCGGGGTTCACTTCAGGAGTTGCCATTACCAACAAACTATGAGAATACCCTCAGCGCATTTCCAGGAACGTTGGCAGAGCTGAGAGGCCATCGCTCACCTTTATCTGAGGGGGAATTTTGCCTGGGTATTCCTGGAGTTTGTTGGCGTTCCTCCTCGCCACAGCATACATATGCTGATACACCTTGTTTCCCGCTCACCCTGAGCCTGTCGAAGGGTGTGAGCGGGAGCTTCAAGGCTGTTTTTGCCCGCTCGAATGGTTCGACAGGCTCACCATGAGCGGGCAAGAGGCGGGGTTCACTTCAGGAATTGCCATTACCAACAAACTATGAGAATACCGGAGCAGAGGACGGACAGCCGACGATTGCGAAACTACCCACTGGAGCTATACCCCCGCAGGCCTTAGAATGTGTACACTTCGGATAGAGAAATGTTCAAGTCACCAGCTTCTACGATTGTCCATCCACTCCGGGCGACCGCTTCTAACGCCGCCCGGTGTGCGGTGATCCTCGCGGCGCTGCTCCTCGCGCCCTTGGCGATTGCCGCCTGCTCGTCGTCCCCCGGCGAGAGCGTCGCCACGCCGGTCGTTGAGGCCTCCCCTACCCCACCGCCCAAGACGGGCCAGGAGATCTTCGCCTCCACCTGCGCCGCCTGCCACGGCGCCGCCGGCGAGGGGCAGCCCAACTGGCACGTTCGCAATGAGGACGGCACCCTTCCCGCGCCGCCCCTCAACGGCACAGGCCACACCTGGCATCACCCGGACGGCTGGCTGTACAGGGTGGTCAGCCAGGGCGGGAAGATACAGGAAAGCCCCAGCGTACCCGGCTTCAAGAGCGCAATGCCCGCATTTGGAGAGACCTTCAGCCACGATGAGATAATCGACGTGCTAACGTACGTCAAAAGCCTCTGGGGCGACAGGATAAGCCGCAGCGGGCTGTCCATAACGGAGTCCCAGGCCTTCATCAGCGAAAACGACCCCTACCCCACCGGCGGTAACTGACCAAGGCCGTTCCGGCCCCCCCCCCCGGGCTACCCACAGTCCCAGGTGTTCCCGGTACGTGTTGGTATTGCCAACTTCTTTGGAATACTGCCCCCATGACCATTCCTGCGAAGGGAAACCTTTGCACAACTTAATGTGTCGGTTCACCAGAAGCGCGACTCTGTCATTCTGAACGGAGCGCAGCGGAGTGAAGAATCCAAAATCTCTGCCCGCAAAGCTGCGATTCCTTTAATCGACCACCTTGGATTCTTCGCTGCGCTCAGAATGACAACGGTGCAGGGCTTGGTCACGAGTTACGCAAAGATCACCGAAGGCAGGAATCCAGGATCCCTGGTAATACATAGGGGATAGACCCCTGCCCCCGTATCGGAGTACGGGGCAGGCTGCGCAGGGGTGGTCTAGCGCTTGGGTAACGCTAATTTGCTATTACCAACACACTGAGAATACCCCCGTCCTACCTCGGCTAGCAGGGCACACTGAGATGGTGTACCATATGTGCCATCCGGACGTGCTGCTCAGACCGGCTGGGCCGCTTTCGTAGGAGGAGCCATGAACGTACTCGCGGGAAACAGACGCTCGGCAATCACGGCGGGAATGGCGCTCCTGGTGATTGGGTTCTTCCTGGCGCGTCCCTACATCGCCCACGCGCAGGGAGTTGACCAGGAAACGCGGTTCATCCTCAACACCTTCATGTTCCTCGTCTGGGGCGCGCTCATCATGTGGATGTGCGCCGGGTTCACCATGCTGGAGTCCGGCGCGGTGCGCACCAAGAACGCCTCCATGATATGCCTGAAGAACATCGGCATATACTCCATTGCGGGGTTGGCCTACTTCTTCATTGGCTACAACCTCATGTACGTGGACGTTGCCGACGTGATTGGCTCCCTCAAGTTCATGTACGGGCCAACCGCGGATGAGGTCGCCCTGGTGGGCGGTCAGGCGGATGCAACCGCCAACGTGGTCGCAAACGGCTACTCAACAATGTCCGACTGGTTCTTCCAGATGGTTTTCGTGGCGACTGCGGCCTCCGTGGTGTCCGGGGCCATCGCCGAGCGCATAAAGATATGGTCGTTCCTGCTCTTCACGCTGGTGCTTACCGCCGTCATCTACCCGACGGTGGGCGCGTGGACGTGGGGCGGCGGGTGGCTCAACGAGATGGGGTTCAAGGACTTCGCCGGCTCCACCATCGTGCACAGCACCGGGGGCTGGGCGGCCCTGGCGGGCGTGTGGCTCATCGGCCCCAGGCTTGGCAAGTACCGGCGGGACGGCAGCGTCAGGGCAACCCCTCCCTCCAACGTGCTGGTGGTGACCTTGGGCGTATTCATCCTCTGGCTGGGCTGGTTCGGCTTCAACGGCGGGTCGCAGCTTGCCCTGGGCAGCGCCGCGGACGTGGTGGCCATGAGCCACGTGCTGGTCAACACCAACCTGGCGGCCGCGGCGGGCGTGATGGCCGCGCTGGTGGTCTCGCGGCCCATCCTGGGTCGCATGGACCTCTTCGCGGGCCTCAACGGAGCGATTGCCGGGCTGGTCTCCATCACGGCCGCTCCCGACATAACCGACCACTACTGGGCCGTCATAGTTGGGGCCATTGGCGGGGTGATCTGCACCGCAGGGCTGAAGCTGCTGGAGAAGGTCAAGCTGGACGACGTGGTGGGCGCCATACCCGCTCACCTGATGGCCGGCATCTGGGGTACCCTTGCGGTGAGCTTCACCGCAGGCGGCCAGTTCCACGTTCAGCTGCTGGGCGTGGTCTCAATTGGAGCCTTCGTATTCGGGACAACATGGCTGCTGTGGAAGGCTATGGCCTTGACAATTGGCGTTCGGGTGTCAAACCAGGTTGAGCGGCTGGGCCAGGACGTCGGCGAGCTTGGCATAGAGGCGTACCCTGAGTTCGTGCTAATGCCGGATGACCTGGAAGACGAGGAGTAGCCACACTCCTGGAGCGGGCGGTATTCCTGGAGTTTGTTGGCGTTCCTCCTCGCCACAGCATACATCTGCTGATACACCTTGTTTCCCGCTCACCCTGAGCCTGTCGAAGGGTGTGAGCGGGAGCTTCAAGGCTGT
>DAOUJW010000016.1:0-2094 GCA_034422115.1 Dehalococcoidia bacterium
CGCCAAAGGCCACCAGGTGCGGTCGGTTGCCGGTCATGATCTCCCGCATGCGCGCCCCCTCCCGCCGGCGCCGTCATCGACGCCGGGCACGGCACAGGGTACCTGATTGCGGCGGCGTTGTGTTGGGGGTGGGGCTCGCAGAGGTGATCGCGGTCATCACGCGGACCTGCCCTCAATGGCATTGGAGGCCGCCCAGGCCTCTTGCGTTTCAGTCACTAACTCACTACAATATGCTTGACGCCCCTCATTTCCAGGCAAGCCAAGATGAAGGAGCCCTGACATGGTCGTGGACCAACAGAACAAGTATCGAGAGATGGTGATTCGGGGCAAGTACCAGAGACTTTACACGTACCTGAGCGGTCTTCAGGTCCCGGAGTGGAAGACCTCCTTCAACGAAGTCGAGGCGGTCATCGGATTCGAGCTGCCTCCGTCCGCACGGCTGCACCGGCCGTGGTGGGGAAATCAGAAGGGCGGGAGTGGCCACAGCCACGCCCTCGCCTGGAGCGTCGCCGGATGGGAGACGGCGGAGGTGGACATGGATGGCGAGACGCTGTTGTTCCGGCGAACGGGCCCCAAGCCCGCACCCAGGCTTCCACTCGACGAAGCGTGGCCCGTCCATCCCACCGCGGTATGGCCGGAGGGCCTGAGCCTCCGGAGAGAGGACCTCTACGAGGAGAGGGAGTGACTCCACAATGTTCATAGACACCAACGTACTGGTGAAGGCCCGTATCCCCGGCGCGCCGGGCCACGACGCGGCCAGGGCGAGCCTGGAACTCGCCTTTCGAGACCCTGAACCGCTGAGGATCAGTCGTCAGGTGATACGCGAGTACCTGTCAGTGGTCACCCGCCCGCAGACTTGGCCGGTGGCTATCACCCGCGAGGAAGCTCTCGAAGACGTGGACAGGCTGATTGGCAGCTTCGAGATACTTGAAGACGGCTCCGCGGTGACCGAGCGGCTGGTGGCCCTGTGCCGGGAGGTTCCCGCAGGGGGACGGCAGATCCACGACGCCAATATTGTGGCGACCATGCTCGCGCGTGGAGAGCGCAGGCTGCTCACGTTCAACATAGGAGACTTTCGGCGCTACGGAGACCGCATCGAGTTGGTGGGAGGCTAATTCTACCTTAGGAAAGAGGACTTATGAACCGCGACGCGAGCAAAAATACGGTCTTCCTCCTCCGCTTGGAGAAAGCCTATTACAACCAGGGGTTCTTCAACATCAAACGTGACTTCGACCACTTAGTGAGGAGCGATGATGGACCCATCACTCTGCAACTTGGCGGCGGCTTGTCCATAGAGGGCTACGTGGACAGAAAAGTACAGAGGAATGGCACAGCCCGCATCAGGGGCCGTGCACGTCTACGCGACTGGTTCCAGCAGCACTACACAATGGGAGACACGGTGCCGGTCACATTCGTTAGACCTAGCCAGCTAGTCATCGGTTAAGAGACAATTAAGCCCTCTCCATCAGAAGGATTCTGGCACCAAGGCGAACAGCATGAGCATGGAGCAAGCGTTTGACAATCTGAAGAAACTCGCAAGAGGCGACGTGGAAGGGCTGGCCGCCCGCTTCATGGAGATGAATGGCGACCTGTCCGGCGTGATCGAGCGCGAGGGCGTGCTCATCGAGTACGACCGTAAGCATGACCATCTCTACGTGACCGTCGGTGAGCGCCGAGAGGGAATGGCCCTCTTGGTGGGAAACCTGGTCGTCCTTGCGGACTCGGAGACGCTGGAGTTCATCGGCTTTGAGATACCCGATTTCAAGAAGGCTGTCGAGACCGACGCGCTCAAACCTTGGCATCGCATTTTGCCATTCATCGAATGGCAGCCAGTCGTGCACATTCCGCCCGCAGCCCACAATGACGAGGTGACGTTTCCTCGGGAAGTCGCTGAGGGGGTACAGCAAGAGTTGATCCACGTCTAGTCGCCATTGGAACTAACCCCCGTTGACACCGCCCTCCCCTCGCTGTACGCTTGACGCCTAACAACTGCATACGCCCCGGGGGGAGCTTGGAAAGGCCAGGCTGAGAGGTCCCGACAAGGAGGGACGACCCCGAGAACCTGATCTGGGTAATGCCAGCGTAGGGACGTGG